>CAZMOZ010000011.1:63844-157350 GCA_964568145.1 uncultured Verrucomicrobiota bacterium | reverse complement strand
ACAGGAGCGTCGGGATCAGAAAGGCCTCGATGTCCTTCGTGTGAAGGCGGCCCTGTGTTGTGAATGCCGAGGAGCGGACCATGATGTCTGGGAGGCGGACCCGCGGCGCCGCGCGCGCCCGCCGTGCCCGCGCATACTAGGCCGGTCGCGGGCTCAGGCAAGGTGTTTGCCGGGCGCCGGCGCCAGGGCGCATTTCAGTCTTGTGCAGGTCCGGCCTTGAAGTGGCGGGGCGAGACTCCGTCGAGCCCTGCCTTTCGTGGCTGCGTTCGGCAGAGCGCGGTCCCCGCGGGCGGGGCGCCCGCGGCACGGCCCCAGGCGAGGACGCCCGGGCCACTACGAGCGTTCGCAGCCGGCAGGAAGCTGAGTTGCTCCCCCGCCGCGCGCCGCCGCTTTTCGCATTGTCAGCCGCGCGGCGAATGGGGATAAGCCACGCCTTCCGGCCCCCCGGCCGGCCCTGGGATGCGATTCCTGATGCTCAACTGGCGCGATCCGAAAAACCCGCTGGCCGGCGGGGCGGAGCGCGTCACGGAAGGTTACCTGGCCGCGCTGCGGGAACGCGGACACGAGGTGTACTGGTTCGCCTTCGCGTTCGAAGGCGCGCCGGCGGAGGAGGAATTGCGCGGGCTCAAGGTGGTCCGCGGCGGCGGCAAGGGCTCGGCCATTCTCGCCGCCCGGCGGTGGTATCGCCGGCAGCCGCGGTTCGACCTGGTGGTGGACCAGCACCACGGCCTGCCGTGGTTTGCGCCCTGGTGGTGCGGCACGCATTGCGTGGCCTACATCCACGAGGTGCTCGGCCCGATCTGGAACGCCTTTTACCGGCCGCTCACCGCCGCCGTCGGCCGCCACCAGGAACGCTGGACGCACTGGCTGTACCGTCACGTGCCGTTCTGGACCGCCTCCGCCAGCACGAAGGCGCAGCTCGAACGCCACGGCGTGCGACGCGTGCGGTTGATCCCGTACGGCGTGGACACGCGCGCGCTGCCGGTGCTGCCGGAAAAGCCGTTGACCCCGCCGGTGCGGCTGATCGCGGTGTCCCGGCTGGCGCCGAACAAGCGGATTGACCACGCCATCCGCGCCTACGCCCGGCTGCGGGAACGCGGCGTGGACGCGCGGCTCACGGTCGTGGGCGGCGGCGTGGACGAGGCCAAGTTGCACGCCCTGGCGGCGGAGGTGGCGGGGCGCTGGCCGGTCGAGTTCACCGGCCCGCTGCCCGAGGCGGAGAAGGACGCGCGGCTGCGCGCGGCGCACCTGCTGCTGCACACCTCGCTGCGCGAAGGCTGGGGATTGAACGTGATCGAAGCCAACGCGCTCGGCACGCCCGCCGTGGTGTATCCCGTGCCCGGGCTCACGGAATCCACGTTGCACGACCAGACCGGCGTGGTGAGCGCGGCGGAAACGCCCGAGTCGCTGGCCGGCGCCCTCGAAGATCTGCTGCGCGACCCGGCCCGCTACCAACGCTACCGCGTGGCGGCGTGGGAACGGGCAAAGACGTTTCACTGGAGCCAGGTGCTGCCGGTGGCTTGCGAATGGCTCGAAGCCCAGGCCCGCGGCGGCCGCCCGCCGGCTCCGGTGGGATGAAGGGGAGCGCGCCCGCCCCGGGCGCAGCGGTGGGCGCCCCGCCCACCGCACACAGGGGCGCTGCCACACCAGCAACGAGGTCCTGTTCGCGCGAAGCCATCCCGGCCGGCACCGTCCGGCTCAGGCGGACAGCAACTCGTAGTTCAGCACCGAGAGGCAGTACGCCGCTGCGGTGTCGCAGCGCAACACCAGTGAACCCAGCGTGACCGCGCGCGCGCCGGTGCCCAGGATGGCCGCCAATTCGGCGGGGGTGAAATCGCCTTCGGGTCCGACCCACACCGCGACCTCTGCCGGCCCGCTGTGACGGGCGCGAAATTCCTCGAGCGTTCGCCGCGGGTGCCCGGCGCCGGGTGCGAGCGCGGCGACCAGGGCGAGTTCAAAGGCCCGGCCGGTTTCCAGCACTGCCGCCAGCGGCGCGGGCGCGAGGATTTCCGGCAGCCACGGCGTGCCGCATTGCTTCAGGGCCTCGATGGCGATTTCGCGCCAGCGGGCGGCCTTGTGCTCCGTGTCGTCGGCCGAAAACCGCGGCACCGACCGTTCGGTGAGCACCGGCACCAGCCGGCGCGCGCCCAGTTCGGTGGCCTTTTGCACGATCCATTCCATCGCGCGGGTTTTGGCCACGGCCTGGAAAAGCGTCACCGCCAGCGCCGGCAGGGGGCGTTGCTCGCGGCGGCGCACGGCGAGTGTGACCGCGCGGCGGCCGGCGGCCGCGACTTCGCAGTCCAGCACGCCTCCCGCGCCGTCCAGCACCGTGACGGGATCGCCGGCGGCGAGCCGGAGCACGTGCAGGGCGTGGTGGGCCTCCGGGCCGGACAATTCCAGGCGGTCGCCCTGGCAGAGCGGCGGCGGCAGGTAAAAGCGGTGCATGCGTTGCCCGGCCGGCCGGCGCGGGTCAGCGGAACAGGTCGCGCGCCCGTTCCCAGAAGCTCTTGCTGCGCGGGTTGGTGTTGGCGTCGCACAGGGCGGCGAACTCCTCGAGCTTCAGCTTCTGTTCGCTGCTCAGGCGGGTGGGCACCTCGACGGTGACCCGCACGTGCAGGTCGCCGTGGCCGTAGCCCTGCACGTTGCGGACGCCCTTGCCTTTGAGGCGGAAAACCGTGCCGGACTGGGTGCCGGGCGGGATGCGGATCAAGGACGCCCCATCGAGGGTGGGCACCTCGAGTTCCGCGCCCAGGGCCGCCTGGGTGAAACTGATGGGCACCTCGCACAGCAGATCGTCGCCGTCGCGCTGGAAGATGTCGTGCGGCTGCACGTGCAGGATCACGTACAGGTCGCCCGGCGGGCCGCCGCGACGGCCGGGTTCGCCGTTGCCGCTGGAGCGCAGCCGCGTGCCGGTGTCCACGCCGGGCGGGATGCGGACGGTGACCTGCGAGGTCTTCTCGCGCTGGCCGGTGCCCTGGCAGGCGCGGCAGGCGCGCTCGACCACGCGGCCCACGCCGCCGCAACGCGGGCAGGTCTGGCGCACCCGCATGAACCCGCCCAGCACCTGTTCCACGCTGCCGCGGCCGCCGCAGGCCGGACAGGTTTTCCGGCCGGAGCCGGCCTCGGCACCGGAGCCGTGGCAGGCCTCGCATGGCGCCGGCTTGGTGAGCGTGATGGTCTTCTCGCAGCCCTTGACCGCCTCCTCGAACGTGATTTCGAGGTCGTAGCGCAGATCGGCCCCGCGTTCGACGCCGCCGGGATCGCGGCGCGCCTGCCCGCCGAAAAGTTCGTCGAAAATGCCGGCCCCGCCGCCGCCGAAGACTTCGCGGAAAATGTCGAACGGATCGTGGAATCCGCCGAACCCGCCAGGCCGTCCCGCGCCGGAGCGGGCGCGCGGATCGAAGGCCGCGTGGCCGTACTGATCGTAGGCGGCCCGCCGGTCGGGGTCGCTGAGGACCTCGTAGGCCTCGCCCAACTCCTTGAACTTCTCCTCCGCCGCCTTGTCACCCGGGTTCTTGTCCGGGTGCAGCTTCACGGCCAGCTTGCGGTAGGCCTTCTTGAGGTCCTCCGGGCTGGCGTCGCGGCCGACGCCGAGGACTTCGTAATAATCGCGCTTGGCCATGAGCGTCCGAAATCAGGCGGATGGGGGGCGGGGCTGGGCCACCACCACGCTGGCCGGCCGCAACAGCCGCGCGTGCAGCCGGTAGCCCTTGCGCACCTGCTGCAACACGTGGCCTTCGGGGACCTCGGCGGACTCGAGCTGCGCGACGGCCTCGTGCAGGTTCGGGTCGAAGGCCTGGCCGGCGGCGTTGATTTCCTCGACGCCCGCCTCGGCCAGCGCCTGCCGGAGCTGGCTGTGGATCATGGCCACGCCGGTCTTGAAGTTCTCGCAGGTGGTGCCGGGAACGGCGGCCGCGAGGGCAGCTTCGAAATTGTCGAGCACCGGCAGGAGCTTGCGAACCAGTCCTTCGTTCGCGTGCTGCACGGCCTCCGCGCGCTCGCGGGCGGCGCGTTTGCGGTAGTTGTCCAGTTCGGCCACGGCGCGCACGTAGCGGTCCCAGTACTCGTCCGCCTTGGCGGCCTTGGAGGTGAGCGCCTCGGCCTGCTCGGGGGTCAGCGTCTGGGGAATGGCCAGCGGCTCGGCCGCCTCCGGCTGGGTCGCGGCGGCTGCGGGCTGGGCGGGCGTGTCCGCCGATCCGGCTGGTGGGGCCGGCGGCGTTGCTGTCGTGTCAACTGGCGTCGCGTTGCTTGTGCTCATCGGATCGCGTTCAGATCAAGAACGCGCAGCTTACACATCCCGCGAGGCGAGGGCAACTGGTCCGGACGCCACCCGCCCGGCGGACCGGGTGGCGAGTCGTTCATCGCTGCCACGGCGCGAGGCGTTCGCCGTGCCAGATGTCCGGCACAGGCTGGCGCGCGCGCGCCAGCGCGGCCTGGCGGCTGTTCACCAGCACCTCGGCCGCAAACGGCCGGCTGTTGTAGTTCGAGCCCATCACCGAGCCGTACGCGCCGGCGCTCAACAGCGCCAGCAGATCGCCTTCCCGCACCGGCGGCAGCGGGCGGTCCTTGGCGAAGTAATCGCCGGACTCGCAGACGCCGCCCACCACGTCGCAGCGCACCGGCGCGCCGGCTTTGCGCCGGACCGGGACGATCTCGTGGTAGGCGTCGTAAAACGCCGGCCGGACCAGGTCGTTCATGGCCGCGTCCACGATCACGAAGCGCTTGCGGCCGGTCTGCTTCACGTACTCGACGCGCGTGACGAGGATGCCGGCGTTGCCGACCAGGAACCGGCCGGGCTCGAGCAGGATTTTCAGGCCCAGCGGACGCAGGAGGGGCACCAGCGCGTCCGCGTACCGATCGGGGGTGATGAACCGGCGGCCGGCGGCCGAGCGCCACCAGGCTGGAGAACCGCTGGCCAGCGCGGGGTCGTACACGATGCCCAGGCCGCCGCCGATGCTGAAGAACTCGAGGCCGTGCCGCGAGGCCAGTTCGCGCGCCAGCGGCGCCACCCGTTCCACCGCCTGCCGGAACGGCGCCACGGTGGTCAACTGCGAGCCGATGTGCATCTGCACGCCGCGCAGCCACAGGTGCGGCAACTTCGCCGCGCGCGCGTACACGCCCGGCACGTCCTCGAACGCGATGCCGAATTTGTTTTCATAGGTGCCGGTGGTGATCTTGGCGTGTGTGCGGGCGTCCACGTTCGGGTTCACGCGCACGGCCACGGGAGCGCGGAGACGCAGCCGGCCGGCGATCGCGTTGATGCGCGCCAGTTCGGGCTCGCTCTCGGCGTTGAAGCAATAGATGCCCCGGCGCAGCGCGAGCTCGATCTCCGCCGCGGTCTTGGCCACACCGGCGAAGACGCATTTCGCCGGATCGCCGCCGCCGGCGATCACCCGCTCGAGTTCGCCGGCGCTGACCACGTCGAAGCCCGCGCCCAGCCGGGCGAAGGTGCCGAGGACGGCGAGGTTCGAGTTGGCCTTGGCGGCGTAGCAGACCAGCGGGTCCAGCGGGGCGAGCGCGGCGGTGAGTTCGCGGAAGCGGCCTTCCAGCGTGCGGCGCGAGTACACAAACAAGGGCGTGCCGAAGCGCCGGGCCAACGCCTCGACGCTCAATCCCTCGCAGTGCAACGCGCCCCGGACGTGGCGGAAATCATGCATGGCGGGTGGTTATGCCAGAGCCGGCCGGCCGCTGTCACGGAGAAGCCGGCCACGGCGAGGCGCGCGGCCGCTGCGGAGTGAACGTCCGCGCCCCAGCTTCAAAGACCGAGTGGTTTTCAGTCTTCAGTCTTCAGTCTTCAGTTTTCAGTCCACAGTCCACGTACCCTTGCGGGAGGCACACTTCGCCGGCTTCGGATTCGGGCTTCAGATTTCGGATTTCGGTTTTCGGATTTCACGTTCTGCCTTCCTGTGGTCCGAGTTATTGGAGTTTCTGAGTTTCGGCTTGGCGGCCATCGGCTGGCAGAAAACGCCGCCGCGGAAGCTCCTTGTCGGAGATTCCGCGCTCGGCTATGCCACGCGCATGGACGCGCGCGAAGCCCTGGTGGCCTTGAACATGGTGGATCACGTCGGGCCGGTGCGCCTCCGCCAGCTCCTCGAACACTTCGGCGACGCCCCGGCCATCCTCGCGGCGTCCAAGACGGCGTTGCTGCGCGTGCGCGGCGTCGGCGAGGAGACCGCCGAGGCCATCGCCGGCTGGGAGAAGACCGTGGACCTCGCGGCCGAGCTCCAGCGCATCCGCGACTTCGGCTGTCAGGTCTTAATCCAAGCCGACGAGGCCTACCCGGAGTTGCTGCGCCAGATTTACGACCCGCCGATCGTGCTGTATGTGAAGGGCGCGCTGCTGCCGCGCGACAAGAACGCCGTGGCCATGGTGGGCTCGCGCCGCACCACGCATTACGGCCTCGCGAGCGCCCGCCGCCTGGCCTACCAACTGGCCTATTGCGGCGTCACGGTGGTCAGCGGCGGCGCGCGCGGCATTGACACCGCGGCGCATCAGGGCGCGCTCGCCGCGAAGGGCCGGACCGTCGCCGTCCTGGGCACGGGCATCAACCAGGTCTTCCCGCCGGAGAACGCCGAGCTGTTCGAGCGCATCGCCGCCCACGGCGCGCTGCTGACCCAGTTCCCCTTCAACCGGCCCGCGGACAAGCAGTCCTTTCCCATCCGCAACCGCATCGTGGCCGGCATGACGCTCGGCACGGTGGTGGTCGAGGCCGACCTCGGCAGCGGCGCGCTCATCACGGCGGGCATGGCGGTGGACCACGGCCGGCAGGTCTTCGCGGTGCCGGGTCGGATTGACTCGCCGCAGAGCAAGGGCTGCCACGACCTGATCAAGAAAGGCGCCAAGCTGTGTGAAAGCGCGGAGGACGTGCTCAGCGAGTTCGAGTACCTGTTCCCCGCCACGAACCGCCCGGCGGAACCGGCCGGCGCCGGCAGCCTGCCCGCGTTGACGCTCTCCGAGCATGAACAGCAGGTGCTGGCGTTGCTGGGCAACGAGGAACTGCCGATGGACGACGTGATCCGCCGCAGCGGCCTGCCGGCCTCGACCGTCTCGGCGGTCCTGCTCGGTCTCGAAATGAAACGCCTGGTCCGGCAACTGCCCGGGCGGCTGTTTGTGAAGGCGGGTTAGAGCTGCCGGCGCCCCGCTTGACACGGGACCGGGTTTCCACAGATTACGTCCATGGTGCTCACCGCAGTCTTGATACCCGCCGAGGAAGGCGGTTTCGTCGCCCTCAATCCCGAACCGGCACCACGACTCAAGGTGAGACGGTGGCGGAGGCCATCAACAACCTGCGCGAAGCCACGGAACTATATCTGGAGGAGTTCCCGGTCAAACCGGCCGGCCAGCCACTGGTGACAACCTTCGAAGTGGCGGCCCCTGCCTAAACTCCCCCGCCTGTCGGGCGCGGAAATCGTGCGCGCGTTGCAGCGGCTCGGTTTTCAGGTCGCCCGGCAGCGGGACAGCCACATCGTCCTTCGACGCGGCGCGGCTGGCTGCGTGGGGCCGAATCATCGCGAGGTTAAGGTCGGTACGCTTGCGGGCGCGCTTCGGCAGGCCGGTGTGTCCGTGGATGAGTTCATCTCCGCGCGCTGAACGCGTTCCCGCGGCTTTCAGTTGGTTGGTGTTTGAAAGAGCGGAATGTCTTCCTCGCAGCCGGGCTAATCCGCGTACCCTTGCGGGTGGGCCTGGTGCCACGCCCAGGCGCTGGCCACGATTTCCCGCAGGCCGGGGAAGCGCGGCTGCCAGCCCAGGTCCCGCATCGCCCGCTCCGCCGAGGCCACCAGCCGCGGCGGGTCGCCCGGCCGGCGCGGTTTTTCCAGCGCCGGGATGCGCGCGCCGCTGACCGTTTCGCACATCCGCACCACCTCGCGCACCGAATAGCCGGCGCCGTTGCCCAGGTTGTAAAAACCGGTCACGCCCGGGCGCAGCGCGCGGATGTGCGCGTCCGCCAGATCGCTGATGTGGATGTAATCGCGGATGCACGTGCCGTCGGGCGTCGGGTAGTCGGCGCCGTAGATCTCGCAATGCGGCGCCTGGCCCAGCGCCACCTTGAGCACGTTCGGGATCAGGTGCGTCTCCACGCGGTGATGCTCGCCGCACCGGGCGGTGGCGCCGGCGGCGTTGAAGTAGCGGAACGCCACGAACTCCAGCCCGTGCAGCCGGTGGTACCAGTGCAGCAGCTTCTCGAACATCAGCTTCGACTCGCCGTACGGGTTGATCGGCCGCTGCGGCAGGTCCTCGGTCATGGGCACGCGGTCGGGCGGACCGTACGTGGCGCAGGTGGAGCTGAAGACGAACTTGCGTACCCGCGCCTCGATTGCGGCGTCGAGCAGGTTCAGGCCGTTCGCGACGTTGTTGCGAAAATACTTGGACGGATTGGCCATGGACTCGCCCACCAGCCCGCTGGCCGCGAAATGGAGCACGGCCTCCGCGCCGGACTCCCGCACCGCGCGCCGCACCGCCTCGCGCTCGCGCAGGCAAAGCTGGACGAACCGCGCCCGTGGATCCACCGCGCCCCGATGGCCTTCGCTCAGGTTGTCGAGCACGGTGACCGCGTGGCCCGCGTCGCACAGTTGCTCCACGCAGGCCGCGCCGATGTAGCCGGCGCCGCCGGTGACGAGAACGTTCATGGGACGCAGGCTAACCGGCGGCCGCGCCGCCGCTCAACGGGGAAACGCCGCCGGTTGCGCTTGTCCGCGCGCCGGCGGCCCGCCACCCTGCCCCGGCCATGCTCGAACAGTTGACCGCCCAACTCGGCCGCGGGATTGAGCTGGCGCCGGGCGACATCGCCCCGGCGCTGGCCGCGCTCACCGACGAGACCCTGCCGGCCGAGGTCAAGGCCGCCTTCCTCACCGCGCTCGCCGCGAAAGGCGAGACGGCCGGGGAGATTTACGGCTTTGCCGCCGGGTTGCGCGAGCGCGCCGTGCCGGTGCAGGTGGCCGCGGAGTCTCGCGCGGGCGGCGTGCTGGACGTGGTGGGCACCGGCGGCGACCGCCTGGGCACGATCAACCTCTCCACCGCGGCGGCGCTGGTCGCGGCGGCGGCCGGCGTGCCCGTGGCCAAGCACGGCAACCGCGCCATCACCTCAAAGGCCGGCAGCGCGGACGTGCTGGCGGCGCTGGGCGTGCCCACCGAGCTGCCGCCCGACGAGGCCGCACGGGTGCTGCGCGACCGTGGCTTCGTCTTTCTGCTGGCGCCGCGCTACCACCCGGCCTTCCGCGCCATCGCCCCGGCCCGCAAGCTCTGCGCCGAGCGCGGCCAGCGCACGCTTTTCAACCTGCTCGGCCCGCTGCTCAACCCCGCCCGGCCGGATTTCCAGTTGCTCGGCGTGCCGGCGCCGGAATGGTGCGAACCGTTCGCCCGCGTGCTGCAACGTCTCGGCGTGCGCCGCGGCCTGGTCGTCTGCGGCGAAGTCGGCGTCCACGCCGACGGCCGGCCGGTCTGCCTCGACGAAATCTCCAGCCTGGGCGGGACAGTGCTGGCCGACTTCCACGAAACCGGCCCGGTCCAGGTGAGCCGGCTCAACCCGCGCGACTTTCCGCTGCAGGCCGCGCGCCTCGAGGACCTGCAAGGCGGGGAGAGCGCGCACAACGCCGCGCTGCTGCGCGCCGTGCTCGCCGGGCAGGACCGCGGGCCGCGGCGCGACGCGGTGCTGCTGAACGCGGCGGGGGCGCTGTACGTCGCCGGCCGGGCGGCGTCGCTTTACGACGGCTGGGTCGGGGCGGAGGCGTTGCTCGATGGCGGCGCCGTGGCGCGGAAGCTCGCCGAGTTGACAGCGCCCTGACCCGCGACACGTTGTCGCGTGAACGGCGGACCGGCCGGCGCCGCGCCCGCCGTGACCAGCACCATGAATGCGCTCAGTTCGGCCGAGATCAAAGCCCGCCTGGCCACCGCGCCGGCGTGGACCCGGGCCCGCAACGCCATCCGGCGCACCTTCGAGTTCCGCGACTTCGTGGCCGCGATGAGATTCGTCAACGCCGTGGCGCGCGCGGCGGAAAAGGCCGGGCATCATCCGGACATGGACATCCGGTGGAACAAGGTCACGCTCATCCTCACCACGCACGACGCCGACGGCCTGACCGCGAAGGATTTTGAGCTGGCGCGCCGGTGCGATGCGCTGGCCGCCCGCAGCGCCTGAAGCGGAGCGATTCAGCCCGGAAACCGAAGTTGGGCCGGCGGGACGCACTGCGCTACCGCGAACTTCGGTTTTCGGGTCGAGCCTTGTTCCCCCCTCGCCCGGACCCTCTGCCTCAGGGAGAGGGAACCGTCAGCGCGGCTTTGGGTGCTTCGGGAGCGCGTCATGCCCGCCCCGTCGCGGGTTTTCACCGAAGACGGAAAAGCGCGCCTCCCTCTCCCCCGGGGTGAGGGGAAGGGAAACGCCGACCTTCCCGCAGCCGTGCCCTTCCACCGGATTCTTAATCGCGAACCGCCGGCGGGGGCGCTTGCGCCGCTACGAGCTTCGCGTTGTGGGCTCAGCCGGATGCGGCCGCCGCCGTGTGGACGCTCAGCCGCTCCCAAGCCCACCGGGCATGTTCAGCGATCAGCGGCTCGGGATCGGCGGCGGCGCGGGCCAGGGCCGGGAGGGCGCGCGGATCGCCCGCGTTGCCCAGCGCCACGCACACGTTGCGCAGCAGGCCGCGGCGCCGGGCGCGCATCAACGGCGTGCCCGCGAACCGCGCCTTGAACGCGGCGTCGTCCAGTCCCAGCAGTTCCACCAGCTCCGGCGTGGCGAGGTCGGCGCGCGCGTGTCCGCGCAATAGGCGGCCTTCACGGGCGAAGCGGTTCCACGGGCACGCCTCGAGGCAGTCGTCGCAGCCGAAAATGCGGCGGCCGATCGCCGGCCGCAGTTCCGCCGGGATCGGTCCCTTGAGCTCGATGGTCAGGTAGGAGATGCACCGCCGCGCGTCGAGCACGAAGGGCGCGCGGATTGCCCCGGTCGGGCAGGCGGCCAGACAGCGGGTGCAGGTGCCGCACCGGTTCCGCTCCGGCGGGTCGGGCTCGAGTTCGAGCGTGGTGAGGATTTCGGCCAGGAAAAACCAGTTGCCCAGGCCGCGGCTGATGAGGTTCGTGTGTTTGCCGATGAAGCCCACGCCGGCGCGTCCGGCCAGGTCGCGCTCGAGTACCGGCCCGGTGTCCACGTACCACCGCGACTGCGTGCCCGGGCCGCCGAGAGAGTCCACGAAGTCCGCCAGCACCCGCAGTTTCTCCGTCAGCACGTCGTGGTAGTCGGTGAACCGCGCGTACCGCGCCACCACGCCGCGGCCGGGCTCCGGTGCGGACTGAGGTCGCGGATCGTGGTAACTCGCCGCGAGGCAGATCACGCTGCGCGCGCCGGACAGGACGAGCTGCGGGTCGGCGCGTTTGGGGGCCTGGCGGGCAAGATAGGCCATCTCGCCGTGGTGACCGGCCGCGAGCCAGGCGGCAAACCGGCCGGCCGAGGCCGGCAGCGCGGTGTTGGTGATCCGGCACACGTCGAAACCCAGTTCGGCGGCGCGCGCCTGGAGGGCGGCTTTCATCCTAAACTCCGCGGGTGAGACGGCTGCAAAAAGGCGCAAGAGGCGCAAAAGCGATGAACCGGAAACCCGGAAAGCCGCCACACACGGGGCAGATGAATCCACCCAGACCGGCAACTTCGGCCTGGGCTCAATCTGCGCGCAAATTTGCCTGCGGTTCGCTCACCCCGCCTCCTTTCTCCGCCGAGGGAGAGGGTGGACGAAGTCCGGGTGCGGGGGAGCCTTGGCGCGCTCCGGATCTGATCGTCGCGCCGCCAAGTTGCGCCTTTTGCGCTTTCTCCTGGCCCTTCAATGGCGGTCTTCGGGCTCATCTGTGCGCGCCGGCGCGGGTGGCGCGGCGGAATTCGTCCGCCACCTGCGCGGCCACCTGTCGCAACGGCCGCGACTCGGCGTTGATCAGCACGTCGGCCTGCCGGTACACGGGCTCGCGCACGGCCAGCAGTTCGCGGATGCGGGCCGGCGGGTCGGGCACCTGCAGCAGCGGCCGGTGCGTCTGGTGGCGCACCCGTTCCCACAGCGTTTCCGGCGAGGCCCACAGCCAGACCACCAGCGCGTGCCGCTTGAGGCTGGCCAGCAGTTCTGGACGCGCGCCCACGCCGCCGCCGGTGGCGATGACGAGCCGCTCGCGACCGGCGAGTTCTTCAATCGCGCGCCGCTCCAGTTCGCGAAAAGCCGCCTCGCCTTCGCGGGCAAAGATCTCAGCGATGTTGCGGCCGGCCTGCTGCTCGATCAAATGGTCCGTGTCCACCAGCACGAACTTCAGCCGGCGGGCCAGCATGTGGCCGACACTGGATTTGCCGCTGCCCATGAAGCCGATGAGCGCGATGTTCCGGATCTGGCGCGCCGGGTTCATGGACAGGCCGCGGCCGCTGGCGCCGCGTGGTGGGCCAGCCACACCCGCCGCAAGCCATCGAGCGTGAGTCCCGGCACCACTGCGACGATCTCCGGCACCTGGCGGGCCAGCAGATCGGCGTAACCGCCCGTGGCCACCACCGGCAGCGACGCCGCGCCCAGTTCGCGCCGCAGTTCGCCGAGCAACTCCCGGATCATGCCGCGGTACCCGTGCACGGCGCCCACCAGCATCGCTTCCCGGGTGTTCCGCCCGATCACCGCCCGCGTGTCGCGGATGCGGATGCGCGGCAGCAAGGCCGTCTTTTCGTGGAGGTACTCCGTCATGGCGGAAAGCCCGGGCGCGATGACGCCGCCGACGTAGTCGCCGCGGGTGTTGACCACGTCGAACGTCACCGCCGTGCCGAAATCAATGACGATCACCGGCGCGCCGAAGCGCTGGCGGGCGGCGACCGCGTTGGCCAGCCGGTCGGGGCCGATGGTCGCCGGCCGGGGATAATCAATGCCTACGCCGCGCACAGTGCGGTGGGTGAGCAGCAACGGCTCGACGCGCCAGCGCCGGCGCACCGCCAGCGCCGCCCGTTGGGTGGCGGCGGGAACCACGCTGCAAATCGCGGCCGCGGTCACCGGCGCCCTCCCCACCGCCCGGCGCAAGGCGGCGGGCTCCTGGCCATCCGCCCAGGCGGTGGTGGGCAGCTCGAAGCGGCGCAGCCCTCCGCGCGCGTTCGCCAGGCCGCCGTGCGTGTGCGTGTTGCCGATGTCCAGGAGCAGCAGCATGGCGCCGGTTCAGGAAACCACGGTCACATCGCCGCCGGTGATGCGTTCGAGCCGGCCGTGTTCGGTGCGGAGCAGCAACGCGCCGTCGGTGTCGAGCGCCTCGGCGCGGCCGCGAATCCGCCGCGGGCCCAGCGCCACCTCGATGGCGCGGCCGATGGTGGTGCACAGCGCCTCCCATTCATCGGCGATGGCCTCGAACTGCCCGCCCAGCGCGCGCTGGTACGCGGTGTCGAGTTCGCGCAAGATCGCCACCGCCAGCTCGGCGCGCGGCACCGGCCGGCCCAGCTCGAGGCGCAGCGAGGTGGCCAGGCGGCGCAACTCGCCCGGCAGGTCGGCGGTGGTGAGATTCACGTCCAGCCCGATGCCCAGCACCACGTACCGGACACGATCCTGCTCGCCGCTCATTTCCGTGAGAATGCCGCCGAACTTGCGTCCGCCCAGCAACAGGTCGTTCGGCCATTTGACCTCCGGCGCCAGGCCGGTCTGCGCGCGCACCGCCCGCGCCACGGCCACGGCGGCGGTCACGGTGAGGCGCGTGGTCTCCGGCGGTCGCAACGCCGGCCGCAGCAGCACGGAAAACCAGAGCCCCTTGCCGTCGGGCGAGGTCCATGGGCGCCCCAGCCGGCCACGACCCGCAGTCTGGGCTTCCGCGAACACAACCACCCCCTCGGCCACGCCGTCCCGCGCCAGCCTTTCCACGATGTCACTGGTGGAGGTGGTTTCCCGGAACACCCGGATGTCCCGGCCGATGCGATGGCCCGCGCCCAGCCGCGCGAGCAGGTCGTCGCCGTGCAGCAGGTCCGGCGCGCCGAGCAGGCGATAACCCTGGTGCGGATTGGCGTGGATGTCGTAGCCGACCGCGCGCAAATCCTGGATGTGCGCCCAGACGGCCGCCCGGCTGATGCCGAGCCGGCGGGCCAGCTCCTCGCCCGACACCGCGCCGTCGCGGGCTTTGCGCAGGGCGCTCAAGATGATGGCGTCACGCGTCACGGCCTTGACCCGGGTTCAGCGCTCGCGCCACTCGAAGTCCAGCGCGATGTCCACCGCCGGCGCGGAGTGCGTGAGCGCGCCCACGGAGATGAAGTCCACGCCCGTCCCGGCCAGCGCGCGCACGTTCTCCAGCGTGACCCCGCCGCTGGCCTCGGTCCGCGCCCGCCCGGCCACGAGCCGCACGGCCTGGCGGAGGCGGGCGGGCGGCATGTTGTCCAGCAGGACGCAATCCGCGCCGGCCGCGACCGCCTGCCGCACCTGCGCCAGCGTGTCGGCTTCGACCTCGACCGCGAGCGCGGGAAAAGCGGCCCGCGCGTGGCGCACCGCCCAGGCGATCGGATTCGGCTGACGGTCGCGCAACGCGACGAGGTGGTTGTCCTTGATGAGAATCTGGTCGAACAGGCCGACGCGGTGGTTCTGGCCGCCGCCGCAGGTCACCGCGTACTTCTCGAAGCGCCGCCAGCCCGGCGTGGTCTTGCGCGTGTCGAGGATGCGCGCCTTCGTGCCGGCCACCGCCGCGACAAACCGTGCGGTGAGCGTGGCCACGCCCGACAGGCGCTGGACGAAGTTGAGCGCCGCGCGCTCCGCCGTGAGCAGCGCCCGCGCGGGTCCGGCCAGGCGCAGCAAGGTGGTGCCCGCCGGCACCGCCTCGCCGTCGCGCGCCAGCCGTTCGATCTGCACCGCCGGGGCCAGCGCCCGGAAGGCGGCCTCCGCGAAGTCCAGCCCCGCCACGGTCAGCGGCGCGCGGGCGACCATCCGGGCGCGGGCGCGGGCGCGGGCGGGCACCAGCGCCAGCGTGGTGGCGTCGCCCCGGCCGATGTCCTCGGCCAACGCGCGACGGACGGCAGATTCAATTTCCCTTGCGGATAGCAGCACCCCGGCAGGATGGCGGCGCGGGCAGGCCGCTTGAAGCCTAAACTCGGCAGGCCGCACTCGGAGATGCGCCGCAGTCTCGGAGGGACGAGCTCTGCAAGCCCAGGCTGGCTTGAGTTCCAAGTTCAAAGCCCCAAGTTCAAAGTCGGCGGGTTCGGGCGCTGGAGTTCAGCCACTGGCCGCGGACGTGAGCCGCAAACATAAACCTGGGCGCATCTCGGTTACGTCCAGGCGGGATCGCCCGCCGGGGGCTTGGTAGCCGGCCGCTGGCTCAGGGGCCGGACCCGTCGCCCCTCAGCGAGGGGCGAGCTGTCCCGGCGGCATCAGGCCGTTTCCACGGATGCACAAAAGTGAGATGCGCCGCATGAACGTCCGCGCTCTGAATTCATCGTGACGACGGCGCGCGGGGCTCGGTAGAATCGGCGCGCAAGATATTTTCACCTCGTCGGCCCGCACACATGAACAACGTGAACACTCCAGTTGGCCAGCCGCGCACCGGCTCAAATGCCTTGAACCGCCGCGCCTTTCTGCGCGCCGCCGCGCGCGCGGGCGCCGTGCTCGCCCTCCCGCAACTCATCCCCGCCGCCGTCCTGGGCCGGGAAGGCGCGGTGGCGCCCAGCGAACGGATTGTGCTGGGCGGCATCGGCATCGGCGGCCGCGGGTCGTATGTGCTGGGCTGTTTCCTCCAGGAGCCGGACGTGCGGTTCGTCGCCGTGGCGGACGTGCAGGCCGCGCGACGCCAGGCGGCGAAACGGATGGCGGACGCGAAGTACGGCAACTCGGATTGCGTCATGTACCGCGACCTGCGCGAGTTGCTCGCCCGCGAGGACATTGACGCGGTGCTGATCGCCACGGGGCCGAACTGGCACGCGGCCGCCTCGACGCTGGCGGCCAACGCGGGCAAGGACGTGTACTGCGAGAAGCCCTGCACGAAGAACATCGTGGAGAGCCTCGCCCTGGCCGACACCTTCCGCCGCACCGCGCGCGTCTTCCAGGCCGGCACGCAGCGCCGCAGCCTGCCGAACTTCGCCTTCGCCGTGGAACTCGCCCGCAGCGGCCGGCTGGGCCGGCTCCAGACCGTGCATGCCCAGCCGGCGGGCTTGAAGACCCAGATGAGCGGCTGGTACCCGGCGGAGCCCGAGCCGCCCCAGGAGGAGGTGGACTGGGATCTTTACCTAGGCCCGGCGGCCTGGCGGCCGTTCAACCGGAAACTGCTCAACGCTTTCCACTTTGAAAAAGGCGGTGGCTTCGTGGGCGCAATCGGCGGTGGCGGCGTGCTCGAATGGGGCTCGCATTGCGTGGACCTCTGCCAGTGGGCGGCGGACGCGGACAACACCGCGCCGGTCGAGTACGAGCCGGCCGGCAACCGCCTGCACGCCCGTTACGCCAGAGGCGTGAAACTGGTGATGCGCGACGACGGCTGGCTGCCGCTGGGCTCATGCCCGGTGCGCTTCGAAGGCGACACCGGCTGGGTCGAGACTGCGGACAACGGCGATCTCGTCGCGAGTTCGGAGGCCCTGCTGGTGGGCAGGGGCGCGAAGATCGGCGGCTACCCGGCCGACTTCCACGTGCGCGACTTCCTGGACTGCGTGAAGACCCGCGGTCAGCCCCGCGCCAACGCCGAGGTGGCCTGCTGGTCGCACATCACCTGCCACGCCGCCAACATCGCGCTGCTGCTTGAACGCAAGCTCCGGTACGACCCGGTGAAGAACGAGTTCATCGGCGACGCCGAGGCCAATCGTCTGCGCGGCGAGGCCCTGCGCGAACCGTGGCGCATCTAAACCGGCCGCCAGGCAAAACCACCCACCTGAACCGGAACGATTTTATGATGCTTCACCGATCCTTGATCCCGTTGAACGCACTGGGTCTCGCCGCTGTGGCCTTCTTCGCCGCGAACCGCCCGGCTTTCGCCGCCGAAACGACCGCTGGCGACGCGCCGAAGGAACGCCAGTTCATCGCCGTGCTCCAGTCCGGGGCCGCGCCGGCCGAAAAGGCGATGGCCTGCCGGCACCTGGCCATCCACGGCACGCGGGAGGCGGTGCCGGCGCTCGCGCCTTTGCTGGAAAACGCCGAACTGGCCGCCTGGGCGCGCATCGCACTCGAGGCCATTCCCGACCCGGCGGCCGACGCCGCCTTGCGCGAAGCCATCGGCCGGCTGCAAGGCAGGCTTCTGGTCGGCGTCATCAATTCCCTCGGCCTGCGTCGCGACGCCCAGGCCGTGCCCGCGCTCATCCCCAAACTCAAGGACGCGGATGCCGAGGTCGCCTCGGCCGCCGCCGTGGCCCTGGGCCGGATCGGCGCCGAAGCCGCCGCCACCGCGCTGCAAGCGCGCCTGGCGGACGCGCCGCCGGCGATGCGTGCCGCGTTGGGCGAAGGTTGCGTGCGCGCGGCCGACCACCTGCGCGCCGCCGGCAAGACCGCCGCCGCCCTGGCTTTGTACGACGCCGTGCGCGCCGCGCAGTTGCCGCCCCAGCAACGCCTCGAGGCCACCCGCGGCGCCATTCTCGCCCGCGAAGCCGGGGGCCTGCCGCTGTTGCTCGAACAACTCCGCGCCGAGGACAAGGGCGCCTTTGCCCTGGGCCTGCGCGTGGCCCGCGAACTGCCCGGCGAGAACGTCACCTTGGGGTTGATCCGCACGCTGGAATCCCTCCCGGCGGCGCGGCAACCACTCTTGCTCCTGGCCCTGGCCGACCGTCACGACCCCGCCGTCCGGCCCGCCGTGATGCAGGCCGCGCGCGCGGAAGCGCCCGCACTGCGCCTGGCGGCGGTGCAGGTGCTAGCCGACGTGGGCGACGCCGCCAGCGTGCTCGTGCTGCTCGAGCCCGCGGTGGCAACTGACCGCGAGTTGGCCCGGGCGGCCCGGCAAAGCCTCCAACGTCTGCACGCCGAGGGCGTGGACGCCGCGTTGACCGAGCGGCTCGGTCGGGCCACCGGCGCGGAACGCGTGGTGTTGATGGAGCTTTGCGGCCAGCGCCGCATCAAAGCCGCCCTGCCGGCGCTTTTGGGTGCGGTGCAAGACCCGCAACCAGAAATCCGCCGCGCCGGCCTTCAGGCCGTGGGCGCACTGGGTGGTGAAAACGAGGCGGCCGAACTGACGCGCCTGGTTCAACGGGAGGCCGACCCGGCCCGGCGCGACGAACTCGAGGGCGCCCTGCTCGACGTTGTCAGCCGCGTGGGCGCGCGAGGGGTCCCGCAGTTATCGCCGCTGGTGCGTCATGCCGAACCGGCCGTGCGGGTCATTGGCATTCACGCCCTGGCGAGCGTGGGCGGGACGGAAGCCCTGGCGGCCGTGGTGGCGGCCACGCGCGACGCGTCGGAATCGGTTCAGGACGAGGCCGTGCGCGCATTGTCCACCTGGCCGAACAACTGGCCCGACGACGTGGCGGTGGCGGAGCCGTTGCTGGCGCTGGTGAAGTCCGGCGCCAAGCGCTCGCACCAGGTGCTGGGCTTCCGCGGGTACTTGCAGTACCTCCAGGCGGACAAACGCCTGCAGGATTCGGCGCGGGTGGAGCGGATCAAGGAGTTGCTGCCCGCGGCGCAATGGCCCGAGGAAAAGCAGGCGGCCATCGGCGTGCTGGGCGCGCAGCGCACGGCGGCATCGCTGGAATTGCTCCAGACGCTCGCCGCGGATACGGCGGTCGCCGAGGAGGCGCTCTCCGCGCAGGTGAGCCTGGCCGCCCGCGACCTTCCCGGCGTCGCAAAGGACCAGCGTCGCGCGGTGCTGCAAGCCGTGGCCGGCAAGACCCGCAACGAGGCCACGCGCAAGCGCGCCGAGGAAGCCCTCAAGGCGATCAAGTAGCTTCGGGCGCAAGCCGAAACCAACAAGGTCAGCCTGCCGGTTCGCTCGGAGCGCCCCCGGCCAGTCCATGCCGGGGCGAGATGGGTTGCGCCCCCGTTCCCGCCCGGTCCTTTGCCTGCCGTCGGAACTGCGCGCGGCTCGAAAACCAGGCAAGAAACCGGTTGACAGCCGGTGGGACAGTGATCTCTATTCCTTCTAACCCAAAGGACCAATTGCATCATGAAAACTCCTGCGAAAATTCTGACGCTTTGCCTGGCCGTCCTGGCCGGGGCTGTACGTCTTTCATCCGTTCGCGCGGAGGCGCCGAAAGGCGCATCCAGCATCTCAGTGCCGGCCGACCTGACACTGATTGATCCCAGCGGCGACTACTCCGAATCGCTCAGCGATCTTTCGCTGGATTTGACCCTGGCCTGCGACCTGGCCGGGAAGATCACCGGAACCGGCCTGGCTCACGGCCGCGAAATGGGCATCACCGTTCGCGTACCACTGACCTGCACCGGCTCCATTTCCGGCAACAACAAGACCCCGCGCCTGAGTCTGGTCATCAAAGGGAGCGGAACCGCCAGTGGTGGCGGCATGACCTTCCCGGTCACCGTCGAGGCCAACTTCAGCGGCGCCTTTGATCCGCCGAGCGGGGATTTCATCGGGTCGGCGAAGGCCAAAGCCTGCGTCACGGTCGAGCGCAAGAAGGAATGCGGGAGCATGAACGAGCGCAGCTACTTCGAGCCGCAGGACGGGGGTCCGGCGCGGCTGATTCCGGTGCTTACCCTGGCCACCGATTCAAAGAACCGCATCACGGGCACGGGTACTGTGTCGTTGTCGAACGGACGCCAGTTCAGCACCGGCTTCAAAGTCACCGGCACGTACACGCCGAAGCGCGACGAAACCAAACTGAAGCTGGCAGCCACTGACCGGAGCGGCGCAAAAGTCGAAGTCACGGGCAAGGCCACCGGTGGCGTGATCGAACCCGCGAAATCAAAACTCAGCGGCAAGGTCCTGGGGCAAAGCTTCAAGCGTTGAAGCTCGCGGGCCGACCAGTTCTCAGCGAATTGGCGACCGGCGGCGAGATGCCGGCGGTTGCCCGCCAACGTCCCGGCCTCGTGAGGCATCCAGTCCACGCTTGCAGTTCCCACGATGGAACCTGATCCGTCAAGGCAGTGGTCAGCCAAAGCTGTTCGCCCGGCCTGCCGAAACCGGGACACAATGACGGTCAAGTACACGGCCGCGGTGGTCCTGCTGTTGCTCAGCGTCACCGGGATGGCGATCTGGTTCAAGGTGGCCCGGCCGCCGGCCGCCGCGGACGAGCGCGACACCACCAGCCAAGCCCTCGTCACGCCTCAGCCGGATGAGTCCATGTCCACCCCGCCCACCCAGGCCGGAAGCCTGCCGGCGCCGGGCAGCCCGGTTGACGGCGCCACCGCCGTGGCCGCGATTCAGGAACTGCTCCGGCCGCGGGTGGTTTCCGAGGCGGAACTCATCGCCCGCCTGGCCGACCCCAATCTGGACCTGCGGATCCGCTGCGAGGCGGGCCGGATGCTGGCCCGTCTGGGTTCGGCCAGCGCGCTGGCGGCCGTGAAGCAAGCGCTGATCACCGGGTCACCCTCGCTCCGCACGGCCATCGCCGAAGGGTTGGGCGAGTCGCCACTGCCGGAAGCGCGGCTGCTTCTGACGACCCTGGTGTCCGATGCCGACGAAAGCGTGGCGCAAGGCGCGGTGCGGGGCTGGGCGCTGGCGGGCGGCGCGGAGGCGGCGCACGTGCTGACGACGCTGGTGTACAGCGACGACCGCCCGGAAAGCGTGCGCACGGCCGCGGCGCTCGCGCTGGGCGATCTTGTCAACCAACCCCAGGCTTTCGCGGCCCTGACCAACGCGGCCTGGCAGTTGCGTGATGACGCCCTGGCGCCAGCCGTCCTGGAAGGGCTGGGCCGGCGGCCGATAGGCGAAATCCAGGAGTTTTTCCGCCAATACCTGGCGACCCCGGACTTGCCGGGCAGCTTGCGCTCCGCCGCCGTGGAAGCGCTGGGCCATGCGGAGGGAGACAGCTCGCCGTTGCTGCTCGAATTTCTGCGCGACGCCGATCCGGAAGTGCGCGCCAGCGCCGCGTGGGCGCTGAGCACCACGCTGGAATCAGGCCGGGCCGGCGAACTGCTGGTCACGCACCTGCGAGCCGAGCCTGATCCGGCGGTTCGCTGCCGGCTGTATCAGGCGCTGGGCAATCAGGAGCCGTTCGACCCCACCGCGGTCATTCCCCTGGTGCAGCAGGAAACCCGGACCGACGTGCGCCTCAGCGGACTGGATTTCCTGGGGCAGGCCTGCCGTGACAATCCGTCCCCGACGGTGGTGGAGTTCTTCGACACCGTGGCGATTCCCGAGCTCAAGACGATCGCGCTGCAATCGGAGGACGCTCACTCGCGGATGGCCGCCGTGATTGCGCTGCGCCGCGCCCCGACCCCCGGAGCGACGGCCGCGCTGGCCGACATCGCCATCCTGAGCACTGATCCCAAGGTCGCCGAGGCGGCGGACACCAGCCCGCCGGTGAAAACGCCGTAGTTCGCGACCCGACCGCCGGGCCGCCAGACAAGCCGTCGCCGACTTTTCGCACGGGTCTCAATGCCTGTTCCGTGCGGAACAGAAAGTTGTGCGGGGGTTCGCGCTGGGCTTTACCGGCGGATCGGTCCGCGATGCCGGGCGATTATCCGCCGGCTCGGTTACGGCCGCTTCTTGTCCCAGCCGTGTTCACGGATCAACTGCTCGAGCGCGGCTTTGGGCGCGAAGTCCTGCGGCACGATCTTGTGCCGGGCCAGGTATCTGAACACGTCGTTCAGGTACCGCACCTCGTCGCGCTTCGCGGTGAGCTTCTCGGCCGGCAGCGTCTTGAGGCCGGCGAGGTAAGCCGTGGCCAGTTCAGTGGCGCGCTGCCGGGCTGTGGCGTCGGCGGCGTACACCAGCGACTCAAAGAGCCGCAGCATTTCCGGCACGGGATTGTCGGCGTTCTTCAGCGTGGCGGCGTCCGCGCGGATCGAGGCGGCGATTTCCTGGCGTTTGGCCAGGGCGGCGTCGGTCAAGAGCCAGCCGTCGGTGCCGCCATCGGCCGGGCGCGGCGGGAGCGGCCGGTACCAGATGTTGCGGAAACGGGTGGGATTGCCGTGATCCTGCAACGAGAGCGGGCCTTTCTCCGGGAAGGGACCGGACTTGGAGCGGCCCATGTGCCCGCCCGCGCCTTCCAGGGGTGTGTGATCCTGCACCAGCACCCCGTTCAGGAAAACGGTGACGTAACCGGGATCCACCACCTTGCCGTCGCGGTAAATTGGCCGGCGGAAGACGATGTCATAAACTTGGAACTGGCCGGGCGGGTTCAGCGGCAGGCACAGCGGCGGATTCACGCCGTAATAGGCGCCGGCGTGGCCGTCCGCGTACGTGACGTTGTTGTACGAATCGAGCACCTGGATTTCCAGCCGGCCCATGAGGAACACGCCGCTGTTGCCACGGCCCTGGCCGTCGCCCTCGACCTTGGCCGGCGCGGCCCACTCGATGTGCAACTGGCAGTCGCCAAACTGCTCCTTGGTGCGGATTTCGCCCGAGCCGGGCAGCACCTCCATGTAACCTTCCTTCACCAGCCACTTCGCGGGCGCGCCTTTCTCGCCCTGCCATTTGGAAAGGTCCGTGCCGTCGAAGAGGATGATCGCGTCGGACGGCGGCTGTCCCGCTTGGTCGGAGTGGCTGAAGGTGCCCGGGATCACGCGCGGCGGCTGGGGACGGTTGCCGTCATGCACGGCCCAAGGATGGTGGTCGTCCGGCGGGTCGCCGTAGAACCGCGGGCCGGAAGCGGCGGCTACGGAGAACGAGCAGAGCAAGCTGAACGCGGCGAACGCGAGCACAAGCGCGGGAGTTTTCACGCGCGCAGCATGAGGCGGGACTGGGCGGAGCGTCAATGCCGGTTCCGTAGCCGTCACGTCAGACACCGGTAAACCAGTCAGGCTCTGTCAACTTTGCGCCGCGCGCGCCCCGCAGCTTGCCATCCGAGCACGCCGCAAACGACTCAACGTCGTCTGCGGCGTTGGTGGGTGCTTCCGCCGAGTCTCAGACCTGCTTCCACTCCCGTTTGAGGCTGGGCACAGCGAGCATCAGGCTCCGCACCACGCGGACGGGGACGCCGCTGCCAAACTGGTTCCGCAGTTTGATGCTCTTCTTCAGGTCGCGGGCAGTGATCAGGAAGATCAGCAGGTGCGCCCGGTCATTGCGGATGGGGTAGGTCTTCGTGCCGTGGCGCTTCATCACTGGCACGGCGAAGAAGAGCGGCCAGCGGAGCTTCACCTCCTCGGCGCCGAACTGGTCCCGCAATTTGAGGACCGCGTTGGGTACCTGTTCCACGTCCACCAGCCGGTACACCTTGTAATGGTCGAGCTGCTCCGGAAACACGCTGCCCCGCACGAGCTTCTGGGTCGGCACCAGCAGCCCGTAGCCCGTCCCGGTGCGGATGTCGAATTTGCCAAACTGGTTCTCCAGCAGCACCCGCCGCATGGGCTCCGGCGGCTGGATGCCCCGGTACCAGGCCAGATGGGCGTGCTTGTCATAGAGGGGTTCGCCGTTCTTCGACACCGGATTGCCGAAGAAGTCCAGCAACCGCAGCCGCATCTTCATGGGGCGGCGGTCGAACTGCCCGCGGAGCAGCAGGTCGCCTTGCGCATCCCGGTTCTCCACGTCGTAGAATTTGAAGTAATCGAGTCTCAGTTCTTGCGCGGTCATGGGGGTCTCCTGGCTGATTGTTTACGTCGCATGTGTTTTGTGTACGGGATTCAATTCGGGTCATGGTATCACTCGCCCTGCTTGGGGTGATTGTCAAGGGACTATTTGCCTGAAGCCTTGGACGGGGAGCTTGCCGCAGGCGCGCCCCCGCGCATAATCCGCCCCGGATGGCACGGATTGGAGCCAGTTCGCCGGTGGCATCCACGGCTTGGGTGCGATGGCCTCCAAGCCCGGCCCGCATTAGTGCGCCCGTAGCTCAGTTGGATAGAGCATCTGCCTTCTAAGCAGACGGTCCCGCGTTCGACTCGCGGCGGGCGCGCCAGTTTCGTGGATTGGCTTTTCGCCGCACGGACTCATTCTCCCCCCATGCTGACTCTGGAGCACCTTGCCCGCTTGCTGGACGCCCACCACGACGCCGCGGCCGCGCAAGTGAAGGAATTCGCGGTTGCCGGCCGCCGACTCGCCTTCAACTCGCGCCCGGCGCTCATGGGCGTGGTGAATCTTTCCGCTGATTCCTGGTACCGCGAGAGCGTCTGCCTCACCACCGAACGCGCCGTCCGCCGCGGCCGGGTGCTCGTGGCGCAGGGCGCGGACATTGTGGACCTCGGGGCCGAATCCTCACTGGCCCACGCCGCGCGCGTGGACGACGCCGGCCAGAGCAGCAAGCTGCTGCCGGTGGTCAGGGAACTGGCGGCTGCCGGCGTCGCGGTGTCGGTCGAGACGTACCGACCCGCGGTGGCCCGGGCCTGCCTGGAAGCTGGCGCGGCGGTGTTGAACCTCACCGGCACCGCGGGCAGCGCCGAAATCTACCGCCTGGTCGCGGCCCACGACGCGGCGGTGATCATCTGTTACGTGCAGGGCGTGAACGTCCGCGAGGTAGGCGACTTCGATTTAGGCGCCGACCCGACCGCACTGATGCACGACTTCTTTGCCCGCCAGATCGAAGCCGCCAACCGCTGCGGCGTCGAAAAAATCTTCGTGGACCCGGGGCTGGGCTTCTATTACCGGAACCTGCAGGACAGCGCCACGCGCGTGCGCCACCAGATGCGCGTCTTTCTGAACACCTTCCGCCTGCGCCGGCTGGGCTGCCCGGTCTGCCACGCGCTGCCGCACGCCTTCGAGTACTTCGCGGAGGAGGTGCGCTGCGCGGAGCCGTTCTTTGCTGTGCTCGCGGCGCTGGGCAAAACCGACCTGTTCCGCACCCACGAAATCCCGCGCACAAAGGCGGTCTTGGACGCGCTCGCCGTCTTTTGAGTCGTGAAGCCGGTCCCGCGCGGCGGCGGGTCACCGTTGCGGAAACTGGTGGTACAGCAGCCAGTAAATCAGCACGCCGGTCACGCTGACGTAGATCCACAATGGCCAGGTCCAGCGCGCCACCGCGCGGTGCCGCTCGAAGTTCCCGCGCAACGCCCGCGCCAGCGTCAGCAGCACCAGCGGCACGATGGCGATGGCCAGCACCAAGTGCGTGAACAGGATCGCCAGGTAGATCGGGCGAAACCACGCCGGTTCCACGAACCGGGTGTGCCCGACGTGGTAGTGGTACACCAGGTAGGAAACCAGAAAGGCCAGCGACGTCGCGCAGGCCGCCAGCATGCAGTTGCGGTGGGCGACGGGCCGCTGGCGCCGGATGAACACGTACCCGACCACCAGCAGCAGCGTGCTGGTGCTGTTCAAGGCGGCGTTCAGCGCGGGCAGGTCGGAGACATTCATGCCGGGTGTCTTCGCGGGTCAACGCGGCTCCGCGGCCAGCCGCCGCAAATCCTCCAGCACCTGGTCTTGCGCGGCGGGCGATTCGCCGTCGTAGGCGGCGCGCACGCGCCCCGCGGCGTCCACCAGCACCATCCGCGTGCTGTGGATGAACAGTTCGTCGGGCGGCGCGTTTGCCGGATCGGGATTCTCCGCCACGGCGAGCAGCAGTTGCTTCGTGGCCAGTTCGTAAAGCCGCACCTGCGGCCCGGTCAGGAAATGCCAGCGGTTCGAGTCGGCGCCGAAACGCTCCGCGTAAGCGCGCAACACCGCGGGGGTGTCGTAGGCCGGGTCGGCGGTGAGCGTGACGAAGCGCAGGTCCGCGTCGCGCGGCAAGCGGTTCTGGAGTTCCGCCAGGTTGCGGGTCATGCGCACGCACGGCCCGGGGCAGCGGGTGAAGATGATTTCGCCCAGCCAGGGCCGGCCGCGCAGCGCCTCGGCGGTGACGACTTCCTCGAACTGGTTGGTCAGGCTGAAACCGGTCACCTGGCTCAGGACGGGCAGGGGCGGCTCGGCCACGCGCGCCGGACCCAAGCGCGCGTAAGCAAAGGCGCCCAGCACCAGGCCCATGACCAGACCCAGGCCGGTCCAGACGAGCCATTCGAGTTTCTGCGGCGGCGGGTTGTGCATTCGGAGCGGAGGTTGCCTGAGCCGATGCCGGCCGACAACGCCGCATGTGCGCAAAGCCGGAGCCAGTTGGTCGGCCGCGGCGGAAACGGGGCACGGTCTCACACGCGGCCGGGTTCGCCCGCTTGATCGGTTTGCCGGGCTCAGCCGCGCGCGGCCAGACTCAAGCGTTCGCCTTGCTGGAGCACGCGGAACGGTTGATCCAGCCGCCGGCACTCGGCCGCGAATTCATCCGGCGTGGCCGTATTGAACGTGAACAGGTCGTAATGGCACGGCACCACGAGGCCGGCGCCGATGTCCTTCGCCAGTTGCGCGGCTTCGCGGCCCCACAGGTTTCCCGCCACCCGCCGATCGGGCGCGCGACCGTTGATGGGCAGCAACGCCAGGTCCGCGCGAAACGGCCGCAGCCGTTCGGCCTGGCCCTCGTAAAGCACCGTGTCGCCGCTGTGGTAGATCGTGAACGGCCCGGCCTGCGCGACGAAGCCAATAAAGCGGTACCGCCCGGCCGCGTCGCGTTCGATCGCCTCATGCGCGGCCGGCACGGCATGGAGCTTGAAGACGCCGATGTCCACCGCGCGCGGGGCCTCGTCGGGGTCGAGGCTGACCACCTGCGCCGGGTCGAGGCCGGAGCGGCTGAGCGCCTCGGCGAGATTGGCCCGGGCGCAGACCAGACGCAGGCCCACGTTGGCCCGGGCCAGCGGCCGCAAGGTGTCCGGATCGAGGTGGTCGGTGTGGTTGTGGGTCGAGGTGACCACGTCCACGAAGTCGAGGCGTTCGGGCGCGATCACGCGCTCGGACATGCGGACATGCGGCTTGTCGGTGCCGGCGTATTTCCGGGTGAGCGAATCGGAAAGGTACGGATCAAGCAGGAGGCAACGCCCGGCCCATTGAATCAGGAAGCCGCTTTGCCCCAGCCACCAGACGTGCAGGCGGTCCGTGTCCGAGCGGGCGGCGGCCACGTCGGCGAGGAAGGCGTCGTCTTGGAGGGCGGGGCGAATCATGATTTGTTGATGGTCTCCTGGTGGGGCCGCAACTCCTTGTCGAGCAGCCGCTGTCGGTCACCGCCTTTTGACCGGGCATATTCGCAAAACCGCCGGAAAGCCGGACAAGCCTGCGGTTCGTCGCGAATGTTCACGCGGGTCGTCAAAAACATGGAGCCACCGTTTCACACGATCTCCCGCACGGCCCGGATGCCTGGAATCGCCTGGAAGTGCGTGTCGAAGGTGAGCACCAAGGCTTGAATGCGCCGGGCACAGCAGGCGATCACCACGTCGGTCAACGGCAGGCATACACCCTGACGGTCCAGTTCCCAGAGCGTTCGTTCCACCTCGAGCCACAGGCGGTTGTCGGTCGGCACGTACATCATCACATCCCAAGCCCGACGGAATCGCTCGAGCACCGCTTCCACCTTGATGCCCCGCGCGACCTCGCAGCGCACCACCCCGCAGGTGGCCACGTCGCGCTGGGCACCCACCACGGCCAGCGCGCGCAGCGGATCACGCCCCTCGCGCGCCAGACCGATGTAGTAGCTGCTATCTACGAGCACGGGATTTGCGACCATACGACGCCGGGGTTTCGGCCAGCCTCAGGGCTTCGAGATCGTAACCGGGATCGAACACTTCCTTGAGCTCGGCGGGGCTGAGGTCCAAGCCGGTGGTGAGTTCCTTGACCAAGGCCCCGCGGCGGACAAACTCGCGCAGGGCCATATCCACAGCGGCGGTCTTGCTCTCGATGCCCGCCAGTGCCATCGCTTTTTCGAGCAAGGCGTCGTCAATGTACATGGTCATCTTCATGTGGCGAAAATATGGTACTCAAACCATATTGTCAACAGATTTTGATCTGTATCACCACCGGCTAAAAGCCCAGCAGTTTGCCGATGCCGTTGAGCAGGGCGTCCACGGTGCGGACAAACGGGTTGCCGCGGCGGGCGGCGGCCGGAGCGCTGGTCTGCCGGATCGCCAGGTGGCCGCCCTCGAACCGGTAATCAAACAGCGAGGTCTTGCCGCGAAAATAAGGCCAGAACGTCTCCGTGCGCACCGTGGCAAACGCCGCGCGGCTGTCGTAGCCCAACACCAGCGCCTCCTCGACCACCACGGAATGCTCTGCGGCGCACACCTCGACACCGCCCGTGCCGGTCACATAAACGGTGCCGGTGCCGCAAAACAGGATGTGCCGCACGCGCCCGGCGATCCAGTGATGAAGGCTGTTCAGGCGCCAGCGCGGCCGCAGCGAGATCGTCCCGGCCACGGCCACCACCGCGCCCGGCTTCAGCACCACGCCCGGGTGTTGCTCGAGCTTCAACGCGAGAAGGTAGGCGTTCGGATCATCGCCGGCGGCCAGGCCGACTGTTCCTGAAGCCGCCGGAGCGCGCACGGTCAATTCGGTCATTTCGGCCAGACCCGCCGCGAAGCTGGTGAACGGCGAGCGCCACTCGAACAGAAACCGGGTGCGCTTGCTGAGCGCCGGCGAATACTGCTGCACCCAGTCCATGCGGGCGACCAGCGGACGGTTCGGCGTCACCGGCACTTCCACGTTCTTGCCCGCCGCCCCGGCGCTGAGCCGGCCGGGCGCGTCCGCGGGGAGGATTTGGGCGGGTGGCCGATGCGAAGCCAGGGTGGCGAGCCCGTAATACCAGACGGCTTTCCACACCAGCGGCCCGGCGAGCACTAGGACGATGATGGCCAGCAACTGCCAGCCGGTGCGCCGTGCCGCCGCGAGCAAGCCAGTCCACGTCTTGTCCACCCGTTGCTCGACCCGACTCAACTCGCCTGCCGCTTCCTGCCACGCCGCGTGGGCCTGGTCGCGCGCGGCGCGGGCGGCTTCCACCGCGGCTTCCGCAGCCGCGACACGGGCGCGCCATTGCAGGCGGTCCACCGGGTTGTACCACGGGGGTTCCCCGGCCTGGAGGCGGAGCAACCGGGCTTCGAGGTCCAGCGACTCCGCCTTGCGGGAACGCCAGTCCTGCCAGGAACTGTTGACCCGGGCGCGGGCTTCCTCGATCCGCCGCGCAAGCTGGGTTTGTTCCCGCGCCCAGTTCCAGACGAAGGCGGTCAGCACCAGCGCCACCGCCAGCAGCGTCACCATCACCGCCTTGCGCGCGAGCACGCCGAGAATGGCCAGCAGGAGTTTCATGGCGGCGCCTCGCGGGGCATCTGGTCGGTTCGGAGCGGCTACGGGTTCATTGACTCGATCCGGTCGCTCGCGATGTGACGACAGGCTTCAGGTCGGATGCGCGTCTCTTCACGCTTCGCGGGCACCACCCGACGCAGTGTTTCCAGGCCAGGGTGCAAGCTCAGAGCTCCACGTCGGCGTAAATCCGGGTCAGCGGGATTGTAAGGCCGAGAGATTCCAGCGTCGGCGCCGCCGCCTCCGGCGGGAGTGGTTGCGACGTCCAACCGGCCGCGCGGCGATGGACGACGACTTCCCGCGCCAGCGACGACACCAGGACGTATTCCTCCAAGGTTGGAATCTGGAGGTAGGCGAAGAGCTTTTCCCGGCGGTCGGTCTGCTGGGTGTGCTCGGACAGCACCTCGATGATCAGCCGCGGGTGCTGGATAAAGCGCGGGTCGGTGTCGCGCGGGTCGCACGTCACCTTCAGGTCGGGATAGTAAAAGGTCGAGGCGACGGGCAGGCGCAGCTTCACGGTGCGGACGAAGACGTGGCAGCCACGGCCGTGGACGTGCTCGCGAACGGCCGACAACAGGTTCTGCGTGATCTCGTTATGGATCGTCGTCTCGCCGGCCATCGCATACATCACGCCGCTGACCAGTTCGTGACGCTCCAAGCTGGTCTCTTCCGCGGCCAGATATCCGGCCTCGGACACGCTGTTGTATTTTTCCGCCGTGCTCATGCTGACCAAACTACTTCTGCCGGCCGGGCCGTCGAGCCGTCACTGCAAACCGCGTTCCCGGCGCACCTGCTTCACGCCGGCGACCAGGTTGGCCAGCTTGCGCCGCGCTGCCCAGCGCGCGGTCTGGCTCAACCCGCAATCCGGGGCGAACACCAGCCGCTCCGCCGGCGCGAACTCCAGGCACCGCCGCACGCGGCGGGCGATGTCCTCTGGCGTCTCCACGTAGTAGCTCTTCACGTCCACGATGCCGACCGCGACGTCGCAGCGTTCGGCGATGCGGCCGATCAATTCGAGTTCGGCAAACTCGCGGCTGGCCATCTCGACGTGCATTTCGTCGCACTTGAAGTCGAGAAAGGCCGGAAACAGCGGCGCAAGCTGGCGCGGCGCCACCGCGCGCGCCTTGTAGTTGCCGAAGCACAGGTGGGTGCAGACACGCGCGCGGCCGGTGACGGTCCCGACGGTGCGGTTGAAGATGTCCACGAAGCGGCGCGGGTCTTCGCGGTGCGCGTAGCAGCTCATGCTCGGCTCATCCACGCTGATCTCGCGGCAGCCGGCGGTCACGAGGTCCTCGAGCTCCTTCCGCACCAGCGGCGCCAGCGCCTCCGTGAGCGCCCACCGGTCCGGGCAGCCCAGGTCCGGATTCGGCACCAGCCGGCCGGACAAGGTGTACGGGCCTGGCACGCTGGCTTTGAGCGTGATGCCGGAGGCCGGAGGCCAGAGGCCGGGGGCCGAGGCCAGCCGTTGGAGCCGCTGGAATTCTTCGACCGCGCCCAAGCCACGCGGAGCCGCCAGCGGCGCCACCACCCGGTGTTTGCCGCGCTGGTCATGCGCCGGCGGCCCGAACCGCCGCGGTGGCGCGGATTCCAGCTCGAGCCCCTCCAGGTACCCGTAAAAGCTCAGGTTGAAGTCGAGCCGCGTCTGCTCGCCGTCCGTGACCACGTCCAGGCCGGCGGCAAACTGGTCGTGCAACGCGCAGATCACGGCGTCGTCCTGGAGTTCGGCCATGTCCTCCGGGCCGAAGCGGTCGAGGTGTTGGGAGGCGAATTCAAGCCAGCCCGGAAACGGGTAGCTGCCGATCACCGTGGCGCGCAGAGGGCAGGTTTCCATGGTCAGTCGAAGATGACGGTGCGCCGGCCGCAAAGAAACACGCGGTCCTCGAAGACCAGCTTCAAGGCGCGGGCCAGCACCAGTTGCTCGATGTCGCGCCCGGCGCGCCGCAGGTCTTCCGCCGTGTGGGTGTGGTCCACGGGGATGACCTGCTGGACGATGATGGGGCCTTCGTCAAGCTGCTCGGTCACGAAATGCGCCGTGGCGCCGATGACCTTCACACCGCGCTCGAAGGCCTGGTGGTACGGCCGGGCGCCGACGAAGGCGGGCAGGAACGAGTGGTGGATGTTGATGATGCGCTTCGGGTACCGCGCCACAAACGCCGGGCTCAGGATGCGCATGTACTTGGCCAGCACCAGAAACTCCGGCTCGTAGCGCTCCAGCACCTCGAGCACCGCCGCCTCGTGGGACTCGCGGCTCAGGCCTGCGGCGTCCACGTGATGGAACGGCAGGTCGAACCGGGCGGTCAGCGGCGCCAGCGTGGCGTGGTTGCCGACCACCGCGAGCAGGCGGGCGTTGATCTCGCCGTAGGCGTGCCGGATGAGGATGTCGCCCAGGCAATGATGCTCGCGGCTGGCCAGCACCACCACGCGCTTGGGCTCGAGCCGGGAAAGCCGCAACAGCGCCTCGGCCGGCAACAGCGCGCGGATTTCGTTCACCATCACCGGCGCGTCCACCTCGCCGTCGAATTCCGTGCGCATGTAAAACCGCTGCGCCTCGCGGTCCACGAACTCATGGTTGCCCACCACGTTCACGCCGTGGCGGAACAGCACGCCGGTGATGCCATGCACCAGACCGGGACGGTCGGCGCATTCGACGGACAGGACCTGGGTCATGGCAAATCAGGCGCCGAGGTTCTGGTACAGCCGGGCGAGCCGCCGGGCGTGCTCGTCATATGCCGCCTCGAACAACTCGCTGGCGCGCGCGCCGCCCACCACCGCCCCGGCGGTCAGCACCTTGGGCGGCTGGCCGGCGGCGGTGAGCCGCGCCGCCACCTCGGCCTTGAGGGCGTTGATCAACATGCACCCGCCCACGGTCGAGCCGGGCGCCACCGGCAGGTCCAGGCCGGGCACGCGCACCATCGCGTCGCCCACCGGCGCGCCGGTGTCCAGCACCTGATCGGCGAAGTCCGGCAGCTTCCGGCCGTCGGCCCGCTGGCTGTGGCTGGCCTCGGCGTGGCGACGGGAGACGATGGCCACGACCTTCACGCCGCGGCGCTGGAAGCCCTCTGCCATCTCCACCGGCACCACGTTACAGCCGCTCGATGAGATCACCAGCGCGGTGTCCGCGCGCTGGATGTCGAAGTTGCGCAAAATCCGCTCCGCGAGGCCGGACACGTTTTCGAGGAACATAGCCTGACGCTGGCCGTTGGGGCCGACAACCAGGTTGTGGAAGCTCAACGAGAGCTCGACGATCGGGTTGAAGCCGGGAAAGGAGCCGTAGCGCGGCCACATCTCCTCGACCAGGATGCGGCTGTGGCCCGAGCCGAACAAGTGCACCATGCCACCGGCCCGGATCGTGGCGGCAAACCAGTCCGCCGCCTGTCCGATGGCGGGGAGCTGCGCGGCGACCGCCTCGAGGAGCGTCTGGCATTGCCGCAGGTATTCACTGGCCGGTTGCATCGCGCCCGCAGCCTAGCCGCGGCCAGCCCGGCTGCAAAGGCCAGAGGCGCCGGGGCGCATCTCAATTTCGTGCAGGCAGCGGGCGGGCCGTAGTGGCCCAGACGACCTTGCCGGGGCCGCGCCGCGGGCGACCCGCCCGCGGGGACGCGGACGTGGACGTCCGCGCTCCATTTGGAAGGTCGAAGGCCGGCATCCGCATTCCCTGTACCACGAAAGCCGAACCTCGCACCAATTCCGCAGTCTGCATTTCGCATTCCGCAATTGAAGGTCAGGGCTCGCTGGAGTCTTGGCTCCGAAGCGAAGTCCGAAGTCCGAAGGTCGAAAGCCGAAGCCGAAAAGCAAGAACCAAGGGCCAGAACCCCGCGCCTCGCACCCCGAACCTCGTACCAAAACAGGGGGCGGGATTCGACAACTGGTAGCTGACACCGGCTCAACAGCCGGAACCCGTCGCCCCTCAGCGAGGGGCGACCTACCCCCGCGGGCGGAAAGCCTTGCTCCCCTTTTACTCAGGCGCATGCCCCAGGAACTTTCGGCCGTTTCCACCGGCTGCACAAAAAGTGAGATGCGCCCCCGTGCGGCCCGTTCCCGAACGAATCCTTTCCCGTAGCCGGCCCTTGCGCCAAGCTCGCTCCATGCCACACCTTCGTCACTCCTTGAGCTGCACGCTCCGCCAACTCGTGGTCGGCCTCCTGCTGGCGGTGGCCGCCGCCGGCCTGCACGGGCAGACCTCGCCCGCCGCCGACGCGGCCGCCAGCACGGTCCCCGCGCCTGTGAACTGGACCACGCAGCAGGATCACCGGAACATGATGGAGCAGTTGGGCATCAAACGCCTCCGGCCCGGCCCCAGCGGCCAGCCCGGCGCCACCAACGCGGCCAACTACGACCCCGCCAAAGCCAACCCCTTCCCCGATCTGCCCGACCCGCTCACCATGAAGGACGGGCGCAAGGTCACGACCGCCGACCTTTGGTGGAAAGAGCGCCGCCCGGAAATCGTCGAGGACTTCGAGCGCGAAGTCTTTGGCCGCGTGCCCAGGAATGTGCCCAAGGTGGCCTGGACCCTCGTGTCGCAAGCCGTGGACCGTGTCGTCGGCGGCATTCCCGTCAAGGCCCGGCAGCTTGTCGGCCGCGTGGACAATTCCGCCTGCCCGGCCATCGAGGTGAACATCCAGATGACGCTCGTCACGCCGTTGAACGCACCCCGCCCGGTGCCGGTGTTGATGATGTTCGGCGGCTTCGGCGGCGGCGGATTTCCCCGGCGTCCCGGCGAGCCGGAACCAACCAACCACTTTCGCGGCTTCGGCAACGTCGCGTTCGCCGACCCGCCCTCGACTGAGCAGTTGATCGCCGCCGGCTGGGGCTACGCCATTCTCAAGCCCGCCAGCATTCAGGCGGACAGCGGCGCGGGCCTGACCCAGGGCATCATCGGCCTCTGCAACCGGGGCCAGCGCCGTAAGCCGGACGACTGGGGCGCCCTCCGCGCGTGGGCCTGGGGCGCCGCGCGGGCCCTGGACTGCCTGGAAACCGATCCGACCGTGGACGCGCGGAAGGTGGGCATCGAGGGCGTGTCGCGCTACGGCAAGGCCGCGCTGGTGGCGCTGGCGTTCGAGCCGCGTTTCGCGATGGGGCTGATCGGCTCCTCAGGGGCGGGCGGCGCCAAGCTGCATCGCCGGAACTTCGGCGAAGCCGTCGAGAATCTGACCGGCTCCGGCGAGTACCACTGGATGGCCGGCAACTTCCTGAAATACGGCGCGGCGGAAGCCACCTTGGGCGGCAAAAACGCCGGCGACCTCCCGGTGGACGCGCATCAACTCATCGCCCTGTGCGCGCCGCGGCTGACGTTCATCAGCTACGGCATCCCGGAAAAGGGCGACGCGCTCTGGCTCGATCAACAGGGCAGTTTCATGGCCGCCGTCGCCGCCGGCCCGGTGTTCCGGCTGCTGGGCGCGCGCGACCTGGGGGTGACGGAGGATTACCGCACCGCGCAAAAACCTCCGGTCAACACGGGCCTGCTCGAGGGCCAGCTCGCCTGGCGCCAGCACGACGGCGGCCACGAGGACTGCTCGAACATGAAGCACTTCCTCGCATGGGCGAACAAATTTCTCCAACCCACCCCTCCCGCCCCGGCGGCCGCAAATCCGCCAGCGAAGAGCCCGTGAGCACCGCGGCTGCGGCGCCATCCACCGCCGCGCCGCGCGCCGGTCTTTTCGCTTGCATTGGCGCACGCGGGCTCGCATAAGTCTTCACAGGACTGTGATGTCCCTACTTGTCAGAGCTTCGTCAGCGCATGAATAACCTTCCTTGGAGGAGGGCGTCGTGAGCCGCCCATACTCGTCCCGCGCTTCGGCTGGTCCCTCGGTTCGCATCAACGGCAAGATCCGCGCCCGCGAGGTCCGGGTCATCGCCTCGGATGGCCGCCAGATCGGCATCCTGTCCCTGGCCGAGGCCATCGTGATGGCCCGCAACGCGGGCATGGATCTGGTGGAGGTCGCGCCCAACGCCACGCCGCCGGTCTGCCGCATCGTGGACTTCGGCAAGTACCAGTACGAGCAGGCCAAGAAGGAGAAGGAGTCCAAGAAGCATCAGCACTCGAACCGGGTCAAAGAAATCCAGCTCCGGCCGGTGATTGACCCACACGACTTCGGCGTGAAGCTCGAACGCGCGGTGGAGTTTCTGTGCGACGACATCAAGGTGAAACTGACGCTACGCTTCCGGGGCCGGGAGATGCGCCATCAAGAACTGGGGCTCCAGATCGTCGAAAAGTTCATCAAGGACGTCGCGCCGTACGGCCAGGCCATCGAGCAGCCGAAGGTGGTGGGCCGGGGCATGAGCGTGATGATCAATCCGCTCCCGCGGGCCAAGCGCGCCCGTCCGCCCAAGGGCGAGGCTGGCGCTGGTGCGGCATCGTCGGAAGCTTCCAAAACGGCGCCGCGTGACAACTCGCCCGGCGCATTGCCCGGCAACAACGCTTCCGCAGCCGCCGCGCCGGCCGGATTCGTCAACAACCCGTTCGCGCAACTCCTCGAGCCGACCGGGGCCGCGGGCGCGTCTTCCCAGGCGGAATAGCCCGCCGAAGCCCGCACCCAAGCGGTCTTCCGTCAGTGGAGCACGGCCTTCAGGGCCTTGAGCGTCTGACGCGCGGCGTCCAACTGGGCCTGTTGCTGGCGGGCCAGGAGCGCCCGGAGTTCTTCCCGCTCGGGTGACGGAGTCAGCCGCTGCAAGATGGCCTGCGCCAACGCGAGGTTTTGCAGCTCGCCCAGCGATTCCTGGGCCGGGAGCAGGCGCCGGCAGACGGGGTCCTTCGGCAGCTTCTTGCGGGCGACGGCCAGCTCGCGCAGGTACCGCCACCAGCGCACCGTGCGCCGGAAGTCGTGCCGGTCCTCCTCACTGAGTTCAAAGAAGCGTGGCAACTGCTGGCGAAGGTGGTCCCGGTACCGCTCCTCCAGCTTGCGAAACCGCCCGGCCAGCGCGCGCGCCGCCGTCTTGGTCCCGTCTTGGGGAGGTTGCGCCAGCCGGTTCAGCACCGGACCGGGAAGGGCCAGGAGGTGCCGCTGGCAGCGGCGCCAGAGCCGGTCGCGCAGCGTCTGGCACTCCGTGACCAGGGCGGGACCGGCCTTGCTGGCGAGCAGCCATTCCACCGCGATGTCCAGATCACGCACCGGACTGGTGGCGCGGGAAATCCGGCCCGCCCAGGCCCGCCATTGCCCGAGAGGCGCGGCGTCAAACAACGCCTTGCCCAGCCGCACTGAAAGCCGCAGTCGCCGCAAGGTCACGCGCAATTCGTGGACCTGCTCCGCGTCGCCCCGCCGGCGGCACTCGGCGTGCAGCTGGCGAAGTTCGGACAGCAGCTTGAGGTGGCGGCGCCGCCATCGGCGCGCAAGGCGTTCCGGTTTCATGCGGGCGAAGGGCTGGCTGTGAAACGCGGGCAGCCTACCCGCGCGGCCGCGCTGCGGGCAAATCCTGGATTGTTACATTTGCGGGGCCGTCAGCGCCGCGGGTGTGCCGTGGTTGAGCCTGGTCGCCCAACGCGGCTTTGGAAACCGGCCGGCCTTCAGCGCGCCGTGGCCAGTTCCGCCGTTGGCAACGGCTGTCTGGCCGGCGCGGGCGGCGGCTCGGCATCCGGGATGCCTTTCCAAGCCGGGTCGAGTCCCAGGTCGCGGATCATCTGGAGGTCCTTTTCCACCGGCTGATTCAGCGTGGTCAGGTAATTGCCCACCATCAACGCGCTGGCGCCGGCCATGAAGATCAGGCTCTGCAGGTCCCGCAGGTTCACCACGCGGCCGCCCGCCACCATGATTTCCTGCCGCGGCAGCACGAGGCGGAAGACGGCGAGGGTTTGCAGCGCTTCCAACGGCGGCACCCGCGGCCGGTTGGCGAACGGCGTGCCGGGAATGGGATTCAGGAAGTTGACCGGCACGAAGTCCGGGTTGACCTCCTTGAGCGCGAACATCAGGTCCACGCGGTCTTCGCGGGTTTCGCCCAGCCCGATGATGCCGCCGGAGCAAATCTTGATGCCGGCGTTCTTCAACAGCCGGATGGTCTGGAGCCGGTCGTCGTATGTGTGGGTCGAGCACTGGTTCGGGAAGAAACGGCGCGAGGTCTCGAGGTTGTGATTGTAGCAGCGCACGCCCGCCTCGGCCAGGCGGCCGGCCACGCGCTGGCTCTTGATGATGCCCAGCGAGGCGTCGGGGCGCACCTTGCCCTGCGCCGTCAGCTCCCGGAAGCGCGCGCACACCTCGTCCAGCATCGGGCCTTCCTCGAGGCCCCGCCACGCCGCCACCAGGCCCAGCCCGGTCACGCCGTTGCGGTGCGCTTCCTCGGCGGCCTGCCGCACCGGTTCCGGGTCCACAAAGCCATAGCGCGGGGCGTCGGTCTGGTAGAATGCGGACTGCGCGCAGAACTTGCAGTCCTCCGGGCAGCCGCCGGCCTTGGCGTTCACAATTGAGCACAGATGGACCTTGTTGCCCTTGAACCGCTCGCGGACGCGGTTGGCCCAGCTCAGCAGATCGAAGACGTCGGCCGAGGATTTCAGGTTCAGCAGCCAGAGCGCCTCGTCGCGGGTCAGCTCGCCGCCGGCGAGGACGCGGCCACCGAGAGCGGCGATGCGATCGTGATGATTGGCGTCAAGTGCGGGTGACGTCATGGTTGACACGCTATCGTGCCCGGCCGGTCTGGCAAGCGCGGAAACCGGGCGGCTGAGACAGATCAGGGGCGCGGACGTCCACGCCGGCGGCGGCTATGGGCAGGCAGCCCGCGGGACGGATGCCGGCGGCTCGCCGGCGCCACCAGGTCCAGCCCGGTGCTGGCCGGAACTGGGCCACTCCCCGGGATCGCACCGGACGGAAAAGACGCGACAAGCCGGGGCGTTTGCGCTACCAGAACCGCCGCGAACTCACCATGCCATCCAACCTGCTCACCCCCGACCAGACCGTGCTGGTGCTGATTGACGTCCAGGGCAAGCTGGCCCAGCTCATGCATGAGCGCGAGGCGTTGTTCGACAACCTCCAACGCCTGCTGAAAGGCGTGCGGGCGCTGGGCCTGCCGGTGCTCTGGCTTGAGCAGTACCCGCAAGGCCTGGGCCCGACAATCCCCGAGGTGGCCAACCTGCTGACCGGGCAGCAGCCTATCGCCAAGACGTGCTTCAGCGCCTGGGGCAGCGCCGAGTTCCGGGACCGGCTCGCGGCCACCGGGCGCCGGCAGGCGTTGCTCGCCGGGATCGAGTCACACGTTTGCGTGTACCAGACGGCGGTGGACCTGCTGGCCGCGGGTTACGATGTCGGGGTCGTGGCGGACGCGGTCTCGTCGCGCACCGCCGCAAACCGCCGGCTGGGCCTGGACCGGATGCGCCAGGCCGGTGCGCGGGAAAGCGGCGTGGAGATGGCGCTGTTCGAGCTGTTGCGCACCGCGGAGGCGCCGGCTTTCAAGGAGATCGCCCGCATCGTCAAGTAGCCCGGAGACGCCGCCATGAACGGAATGCTCGCCGCCGCCCTCACCGCCCGGTGGTGGTGGCCTTTTGTGGTGCTCGCAATCAGCGTGGGACTGATCGTCTTCCTCATCACGCGGGTGCGCCTGCACGCGTTCCTGGCGCTGGTGCTGGCGGCCTTTGCGGCGGGCTGGCTCGCCCACACCCTGCCGGGCGGAGCCGGCCGAAGCCATTGGGTGCAGGCGGTGGAACTGACCGCGTCAGAGTTCGGGGCCACCGCGGGCAAGATCGCCCTCGTGATCGCGCTGGCGTCAGTCATCGGTGTGTGTCTGATGGAAAGCGGCGCGGCGGACAAGGTGGTGCGGCGGTTTCTGGCGGTGTTCGGCGAACGGCGCGCGGGCACGGCGATCTTTCTCAGCGGCTACATCATTTCGATCCCGATCTTCTTCGACACGTTTTTCATGCTGCTGCTGCCGCTGGCGCGGGCGCTGGCGCTGCGCACCGGCCGGAACTTCCTCCTCTACGTGATGGCGATCTGCACCGCGGGCATCGTGACCCATTCGCTGTGCGCGCCGCATCCGGGGCCGCTGGCGATGGCGGAGGCGCTGCAGGTGGACCTGGGGCTTTCGATCCTGGTCGGCGTGGTCGTGGGCATCGTGCCGGCCGCGGCGGGCTGGGGGGTGTCGCAGTGGTTGAACCGCCGGCTGCAGATTCCGCTGCGCGAAACCGCCGGCGCGCCGCTGGCCGACCTGCAACGGATCATCCAGCAGGACGAGCGCGAGCTGCCCGGCTTCACCTGGTCCATCACGCCGGTCATCCTGCCGATCTTCCTGATCTCGCTGGCGTCGCTCTTTGACGCCGCACGCAAGCAGCCCGACACCTTCCCGTGGCTGCTGGCGTTGTGCGGCGGGGCGGACGGTTTCGCCGGCGTGGCGCGCTGGGTGGAGTTCCTGGGCAACCGCAATGTGGCGCTGCTGATCGGCACGGTGATTGCCATCGCCGTGCTGATGCGCCAGCGCGGTCTGAACATGGCCCGGGTGTGCGAACTGATCGGCCCGCCGCTCGAGACGGCCGGCGTCATCATCCTCATCACCAGCGCCGGCGGCGCGTTTGGCCTGATGCTCAAGAACGCCGGCGTGGGCGAGGCCATCAAAACCGCGGCCGAGGGCCGGGACGTGAACCTGATCCTGTTGGCCTGGCTCGTGGCCGCCGTGATCCGCGTCGCGCAAGGCTCGGCCACTGTGGCCATGCTCACCACCTCGGCGATGGTCTTTCCGTTGATGGCGGCCGGCCTGCCGTACCATCCGATCTACATTTTCCTGGCCATCGGCTTCGGCGCAATGATCTGCTCCTGGATGAACGACAGCGGGTTCTGGGTCGTGGGCCGGCTGAGCGGCTTCACCGAACAGGAGACGCTCAAGACCTGGACGGTCATCGCCACCGTGAACAGCGTGGCCGGACTGCTCGTGACCTGGCTGGCGGCGACGCTGCTGCCGTTTGCGGGCCGTTGAGGTCTGCGTATCGTCTGACATGCAGGCAACATTCGAACGGGCGTTTGGGCCGCCCTTCCATCCGGTCCGATCCGTGGTCGGGCTTGGTCTATGGATGCTGCTCACCTTCAGCGTGGCGGTGCTGGCCAGCCTGCCCGCGCCGGGCGAGTGGTATGCCGCCTTGCGCAAGCCGGCCTGGACCCCGCCGGGCTGGCTGTTCGGCCCGGTGTGGACCGCGTTGTACGTGATGATGGCGTTTGCGGCGTGGCTGGTCTGGCATCACGGCGGGTTCGCGCACCAGGCGTTGCCGCTGGGCGCGTACCTGGCGCAGCTTGGGCTGAACGGGCTTTGGTCCTGGATTTTCTTCGGCTGGCACCGGCCCGGGCTGGCCTTTGCGGAAATCCTGCTGCTTGCGGTGGCGGTGGCGGTCACGCTACGGCTGTTCGCACGCGTCTCGAAACCAGCCGCGTGGCTGCTGGCGCCGTACCTGGCGTGGCTGGCCTTCGCCGCCGCGCTCAACTTCAGCATCTGGCGGCTGAACGCGTGAACTGGAGACAGGGGGGAGAAGACCATGAAGGAACACCAAGGAACGCGATCGGGCAGCCATGCTTTGGTTTCCGTTCCAACCGGAACGATTCAGGGTTTTTCCGGAACGTGGGTGGCAAAATGGATTGGTGCAGGCGCGGGCCGGCAGGCCGTCCGCACGCGCCGGTGATCCCCCCTGGCGAGGCCGTTGAACTTGGAGACCGAAGCAGAATTGGGGGATCGTGCCCGCCTCGGGCGCGGTTTCCCGCGCCTCGCGGAACACCCCAACGTCCAAACCCGAACCGCCATTCCCGGCGGTTTGTGCGCTCGGCGGCTGGAGGCGCCAATGCCACCCGCGCCGTGTGTTTGGTTGTCTTGACCCACGCCTTGTGGTGAACTCGCCGCCTCGCCGTGCGGGACCCGACCGGGCCGGCGGCGAGCCACGGCATGAATGACGAGCCTTCTCACCCCGCGCCGGCGGGCACGACCCCGACGCATTACGAGACGTCGGTCCAGCGCGACCTCGATCGCATCCGCACCACGGTTGCGAAGATGGCGGCCCTGGCCGAGCGCGCCTTGCGGGACGGGATGACGGCGCTGCGGGAGCGCAACCGCCAGCTTGCCTACGCGGTGATCATCCGCGACCAGGGCATTGACGAGCTGGAGAAGGAGGTGGACCGGCTGTGCCTGGAATTTCTGGTGCGCCAGCAGCCGGTGGCGGCACCGCTGCGCTTTGCCTACACGGCCTTGAAGGTCAGCAGCGAGCTGGAGCGCGTGGGCGACTACGCCGAAAGCGTGGCCCACCAGGCCGCCAAGCTCAGCGCCTTGGACGTGACGCTGCCGCTGGCGCGGTTTGCCGAGATCGCCGACGCGGCCGTGCCCATGCTGCGGGACGCCATCCGCGCCTACCTGAGCGCCGACGCGGACCTGGCGCTGCGCACCATCCCGACCGAGGACACCGTGGACGTGCTCAAGGCGCAACTGCGCCGCGACCTGGTCCAGATGTACAAGGACAACCAGCTTCCGTTCGAGGCCCTGGACCCCTGCCTGCTCATCACCCGGCGGCTGGAACGGGTGAGCGATCAGGCGCGGAACATCTGCGCCGAGACCCTTTACCTGTGCACGGGCGAATTTGCGAAGCACCCCGACGCCGGCGTGTACCGCATCCTGTTCCTCGACCGCCACAACGCGGGGGCGAGCCTCCTCGCCGAGGCCCTCGCGGAGTCGCTGCGCCAGCCGCATTTCGTCTTCACCAGCGCCGGCCTGGAGCCGCGGCCCGCGCCGGACGCCGTGCTGGCCTTCCTGCGCGAAAGAGGGCTGGACCCGGCCCGCAAAAGCCCGAAGTCGCTGACGCAGGTTCCCGAACTCGACCGCTACCACGTGGTGGTCGCGCTCGACCCGGAGGTGAAACGGCTTTTCCCGCCGCAGCCGCGCAAGATCATCTTCCTGGACTGGCCCGTGGAAGACCCGGCCCGCGTTTCCGGCCCGCCGGCGGCCGTCCGGTCCGCCTGCGAAACCACCTGCCGGGTGCTCGAGGAGCATCTGCACGCCCTGGTGGAGGCGATTCAAGGAGAGGCGACGGACTGACCGGGCCATGGCAGCGACGCGGTCCACACTTCACCGGCTGGCCGTGGCTGGCGCCGTCGTCGCGCTGGCGCTGGCCGGCGGTGCGACCGGCTGTTCGCGCCCGGCCAGCGATGCTTCGCGCGCGGTCAAGGTCATCCAGAACATCGGCTCGGACACGATGGTGAACCTGGCCCAGGCCTGGGCCGAGGAGTACGCGCAGGTGGCCCCGGAAGTATCGGTGGAAGTCTCCGGCGGCGGCTCGGGGCTGGGCATCGCGGCGCTGCTCAACGGCACCGCGGACATTGCCAACTCCAGCCGCCGGATCGAGCCCGAGGAAAAGACGCGCATCACTGAGCGCAGCGGGCAGGAACCGCGCGAGTTCTTGGTGGGCTTCGACGCGCTCTCGGTTTACGTGCACCGCAACAACCCCCTCGAGGAAATCAGCCTCGAGGCCCTGCACGACATCTACGCCGAGGGCGGCCCGTTGGACCGCTGGTCGCAACTGGGCGTGCCGTCCATCCCCGGTGCGCGCACCGACCGGATCATCCGCGTCAGCCGCCAGAACAACTCCGGCACGTACCACTACTTTCGCGACGTGGTCTGCGGCAAGAATACGGATTTCAAGCTCGGCTCGCTGGACATGAACGGCTCGAAGGACGTGGTCGAGCTGGTCTCCCGCACCCCGGCGGCCATCGGCTACAGCGGCCTGGGCTACCAGACCGACCAGGTCAAGATGCTCCGCGTCGCGCGCCGGCGCGGACAGCGGGGAGTGTTGCCCTCGGTGACCACGACGCTGGACCAGAGCTACCCCATCGCCCGGCCCATGTTCATGTACACGCCGGGTGAGCCGGTTGAGCACGTGCGGCGGTACCTGGACTGGGTGTTCTCACCAGCCGGGCAGAAGATTGTGGAACTCACGGGCTACATCCCGCTGAAAACCCCGGAGGCGGCGCCATGAGCGGACCGCTTCCACCCCTACCGACCCGCTCGCGCCCGGTCCTGCACGTCCTGGCCGAGCGCGGCATGGAAGGGTTGATCCGCCTGTGCGGCTTCAGCGCCATCCTCTTCGTCTTCGGCATTTTTCTGTTCGTGCTCCGCGAAGGCGCGCCGCTGATTCCCAAGCTAGACTGGGCGCAGGTGCTGTTCAGTCCGGAATGGTACCCCACTTCCCGCGCCAACGTCCGTTACGGCGTCGGCGCCATGATCGTGGGCACGTTGAGCGTGACCGCGCTGGCCATGCTGCTGGCGGTGCCGTTCGGGCTGGGGGCGGCGGTGTTCGTGTCCGAGTTCTGCACCGGCCGGCTCAAGGAGGCGCTCAAGGTGGTGATCGAACTGCTGGCGGCCATCCCGAGCATCGTGTGGGGCTTCATCGGCCTGAGCGTGACGAACCATCTCATCCAGACCTACCTGCCGGCGCCGGTGGGCTTGAACCTCTTCAACGCCGCCTGCCTGCTGGCGCTCATGAGCGTGCCCATCATCGTGAGCATCGGCGAGGACGCTCTCAAGGCGGTGCCGGATTCCTACCGCGAGGCGGCCCTGGCCCTGGGCGCCACGCGCTGGCAGACGGTGCACCGCGTCCTGCTCCCGGCGGCCAGCAACGGTCTGCTCGCCGCGGTGCTGCTGGGCGTGGGCCGCGCCATCGGGGAGACCATGGCCGTGCTGATGGCCACCGGCCACGCCAACAGCATTCCGCACGGCATCTTTGACCCCATCCGCACCCTCACCGCCACCATCGCCGCGGAACTGGGCGAGACCGCGGTGGGTTCGGATCACTACCGGATGCTGTTCCTGATCGGCGTGATGCTTTTCACGATCACCTTCATTGTGAACCTGCTCGCGGACCTTGCGGTGCGCGGCGTGCGCAAGCCCCGGGGATGAACCCGCCGCCGTTCAGTCCCACCCCGCTGGTCCGGCGCAAGGCGCGCCAGGAACGCCTCGCCCAGGTCGTGCTGGGCGGCATGGCGCTGGCGCTGGTCCTGCCGCTGCTGGCCATCCTCGCGTACCTCGCCATCAAGGGCGCGCCGCTGCTGTCCTGGAGTTTCCTCACCACCAACCCGACGAACGGCATGCGCGAAGGCGGCATCTGGTCGGCCCTGCTGGGGACGCTGTACCTGGTGGTGATCGCCCTGCTGGTGGCCGCGCCGGTCGGCGTGCTCAGCGCCATCTACCTGAACGAATACGCGCGCGACAACTGGCTCACGCGCCTCATCCACCTGGCGGTGGTGAACCTCGCCGGCGTGCCCAGCATCGTGCACGCCTTGTTCGGTCTCGGGGCGTTCGTGCTGTTTGCCGGGCTGGGACGCTCGATCCTGGCCGCGTCGTTGACGCTGGCCATCATGACGCTGCCGGTGATCATCGCGAGCACCAAGGAGGCGCTGGCGGCGGTGCCGCTGTCCTTCCGCGAGGCCTGCTGGAACGTCGGCGCGTCCCGCTGGCAGACCATCTGGCGCGTGGTGCTGCCCAACGCGATCAGCGGCATCCTCACCGGCGTGATCCTCCAGGTCTCGCGCACCGCCGGGGAGACCGCCCCCATCATGTTCACCGGCGCGGTGTTCTACAAAAAGATCGCCGCCGGCGACCCCTTCGCCTACTCGCTCACGGACCAGTGCATGGCGCTTTCGATGCACCTGTACACGGTCACCACCCAGGTCACCCACGCCCCCGAAGCCCTGCCGTACGCCATCGCCGTGGTGCTGCTCGCGGCCGTGCTGGCCGTGAACGCCACGTCCATCTGGGTGCGCTCCCGCCTCCGGGCCCGGAAAAAATGGTGACCTCGCCCGCCAGGATCGTCGTGGAAAACCTCCGCGTCAGCTACGGCTACCGGGAGGTGTTGCACGGCATTTCCTTCGACGTCGCGCCCAACGAGATTTTCGGCGTCATCGGCCCCGCGCAGTCGGGCAAGACCTCGCTGCTGCGCTGCCTCAACCGCACGCTCGAATTCACCCCCCACGCCGTCCAGAGCGGCCGCGTGCGAGTGGACGGCCAGGACGTGGCCCGCGTGGCGGACGTCCACGCGCTGCGGCGCAAGATCGGCATGGTGGCCCCGCTGCCCGTGGGCCTGCCGCTGTCCATTTACGACAACGTCGCCTTCGCCCCGCGCTGCGCGGGCATCCGCGATCGCGCCGATCTGGACGCCCGCGTCGAGCAATGCCTCCGCCAGGCCGCGCTCTGGGACGAGGTGAAGGACCGCCTGCACACACTGGGCACGCGGCTCTCCGGCGGGCAGCAGCAGCGCCTCACCATCGCCCGCGCGCTCTCCCACGAGCCGGAGATCCTCTGCCTGGACGAGTTTTCCATCGCCATTGACCCGGTCACCACCATGCGCATCGAGGAGGTGCTCCAGAGCCTGCGCAGCCGGATGATCATCGTGCTCGTGACCAACCTCGTCCAGCAGGCCCGCCGGCTGGCGGACCGCACGATGTTCCTGTGGAACGGCGACATCGTGGAACTGGACCGCAGCGAGGTGATCTTCGGCGAGCAGCCGCGCGACCGGCGGACCTACGAGTACACCCACGGCCTGTTTGGCTGAACCCGCGATGGACCCCGCCGCCCACAGCATCACCACCCGCGGGTTGAACCTCTGGTACGGCCGGTTCCAGGCGCTGATCGAGGTGTCGGTCAACATCCGCGCCGGGCACATCACCGCGCTGATCGGGCCGTCCGGCTGCGGCAAGACCACGCTGCTGCGGTGCTTCAACCGGGTGAACGAGCGCTACGGCTACGTCACCACCGAGGGCGAAATCCGCGTGCTGGGCCGGAACATCTACGACCCCGGCGTGTCGCTGATCGAGTTGCGCAAGGCGGTGGGCATGGTGTTCCAGCGGCCGAACCCGCTGCCGCTTTCCGTGTACGAAAATGTGGTCTTCGGCCTGCGCGTGCATCACCGCCGCCGCGACCTCAACCGCGCGATGCTGGACGCCGCCGTCGAGCAGGCCTTGCGCGAGGTCGGCCTGTGGAACGATCTCAAGGACCGGCTGGGCACCCCGGCCACGCGGCTCCAGCTTGAACAGCAGCAGAAGCTCTGCCTCGCCCGCCTGTTGCCCCTCAAGCCGCAGGTCATCCTGATGGACGAACCCTGCTCCGCGCTCGACGTCAACGGCACTCGCGCCATCGAGGAGCTGATGCTTTCCCTGAAGGACCGCTACACGCTGCTGGTGGTCACCCACAACATGGCCCAGGCCCGCCGGGCCAGCGACGAATGCGTCTTCATGCTGCTGGGCCGCGTGGTGGAACACCGCCGTACCGAGGATCTCTTCCTGAATCCGCAGCACCCGCAAACCGCCGAGTACATCGAGGGCCGCTACGGCTGAGCCGGCCGGCGGAAAACGGTCACCGCGAAACGGCACGAAATTTCCGTCCACGGAGAAAACCCGCGACGGGGCTGGCAGGACGTACTTCCGAAGCCCCCGAAGCCGTGCTGGCGGTTCCCTCTCCCGAGGGGAGAGGGCCAGGGTGAGGGGGAACAAGACTCAAGCATTCCGCGCGAGACATGAACTCGGTAGTTCGCGGCGCCAAGAGTTCGGTAAATGGCATGACCCGGACAAGAGCAACACCGCCTTTGCCCTCACCCCAACCCTCTCCCAAGGGAGAGGGGGCGCGGTATCCGCCTTTGGTGAACCCCGCGATGCTGGGCGCGGTACTCGCGGATCAGTTGCAGAGCCTCGTCGAAAATGTCCGCCGGGACGATCTTGCCCCGGATTTTCGGGTACGCGGCCTCGGCGGCGGCGCGCCATTCGGCCTCGATCGCCGGCGTCACGGGCGTCACGGTGAGCCCGCGCTTCTGCATGGCCTTCACGGCGTCGTCCGATTCCCGGCGGCCGTTGTCCTTGATCTCCCGGCCGGCCTGCTGCGCGGCCTTGCGCATCTCCTCGCGGGCGTTGGCCGGCAGTTTGTCCCAGGTGGCTTTGCGGATGACGCACGCCCCGACCAGCGGCGCCCAGTTCAGGTCGAGCATGTGCGGGGCGCGCGTGTCCACCTGCGAGGCGAGGGCGAAGACCGGCGGCAGCGGCGCCGCCTCGATCAGGCCGGTCTGGAAGCCGGGCAGGATGTCCGCCGTCTCCAGCGACACCGGCTGAAAGCCTGCCGAACGGTAGATCTCCAACTGGTCCGCGCTGCCCGACCACGAGAACAGCTTGAGCTTCTTCAGGTCGTCCGGCCGCTGGATCGGTCTCTTGCTGAAAAACCGCACCCAGCCCGCGTCCGACCAGAACAGCACGACGAAGCCCTTCGCCTCCAGCCGGGCCTCAAGCTTGGGCTGGAGCTTCGCGCCCACGTAATCCACCTCGGCCAGATCGTGGAAACCCATCGGCAGCGTCTGCAAGCCCGCCACGCCGGGCTCGATCTCCGACAGGCCCACGCCGGTCAGCATCGCGGCCTGGATCGAGTTCACGCCCATCAAACCCACCGTGTCGGTTTCGGCGCCCAGCTTGCCGTCGGCGTAGATCACCAGGTCCACGTTGCCGTTCGAGGCCTTGCGCCAGGCCTCGCGCAGGTTGAGCAGGCTTTTGTGGAAGGAACTGCCGGTGGGCGCCAGCGTGGCCAGCTTCACGCGCTCGATGGCGCGCGCCGGCAACGCAAGAAAGGTCAGACCCGCCAGCAGCAATCCCAGCCAGCGCGTGGCGGATCCACGATACGAAGTTAAGCGCGCGGCGGGCGCTTTGGGCCGCGAAATTTCGCTTCCCGGACCGAAGGGCAAACGGTGGTTGCTCATGGCGGCTTGGGCATCACTGGGCGGGCGAGGGTTCAGGAATGAGGAACAGGTCTTCGCGCTTGGCGGCGAGCCAGCGCGCCCGGCGCTGCATCACCAGATTCACCAGCCGTTGATCCGGGAAGGCGTCCGCGTCAATCGCCAGCGCCTGCGCCAGGAGGGCGTCGAACTGCTTCAGATCCTGCGTTTGCGCGCACACCGCCTCCGCGAACGAAACGTACGGCGCTGCCTGTCTGCCGCCGCTCAGCGCCACCGCCCGCTCGAAATGCCGGCGCGCGCGCCCGGCCGGGTCGCCGGGCGCCCCCTGCCGCGCCATCTCGTATGTGATGAGAAAGGTGTGGATCGCCCCCTCGCCCCAGTCCGGCTCGAGCGCGAAGGCGCGGTCCATCAGCGCCTCCATCTGGGGAATCTCGGCCACGCGGTCTGGGTTGTCCTTGGACAGCGCGATCGCCGCGCCCCACGACGCCGCGGTCCAGTACAGCAACGGCACGTCCCGGGCGCGGGCCAGCTTCACCGCGGCCGGAGGATTGGTTTGCAGCGTGGCGCGGAAGCCGCGGTGGCGCGCTTCGAGCCCGCGCAGGCCGTAGTCGCGGGCGCGCAGGTAAAGGCGCCGCGCGCGCGCGCGCAGCGCCGTGGCGGCCGCCAGGTCGCTATCCTCCAGTTCATCGGCGTCCATCTGGACGAAGGCGTAGGCGTACTGGGTGAAGCCGCTGGCCGTGGCGAAGAGCAGGCCCTTGTGCCGCGGGCTTTCCGCCAGCAGGCTCTCCATGAGCTTCAGGCTGAACGGCACCGCGGCGCGGATCAGCTCCGGGTCGTCGTCGCTGGCGAAGGTCGTGCCGCCCCCGGCCAGCGCGTCGCCCACCTTGTTCACGGCGAACTTCTTGATCGAACAGCCGGCGCCGGCCGCGAGCAGGCCGGCCAGCAGCGCGGCGGTCCGCAGCACCGGGAGGATGGACAGGCATTGCCGCACGGCAAGGCTTCTAGCACGCGGCCAGCCCCGCGGCGAATCGAAAATCCAACCCCCGACATTGAGGGGCGCATCGCGGTTTCGTGCGGGCGGCGGGCGGGCCGGAGTGGCCCAGGCGACCTCGCCGGGGGCCGTGCCGCGGGCGGCGCGGCCCCCGGCCGCGAAGTCCGAAATCCGAGGTGGAAGCGAAGCTCGCCGAAGATGCCCGCGCCGCAGGTTCCGCATTCCGCAATGGGAAGCCGGGGCTCGACAGAGTCACGCCCCACCCCGTCAAGGCCGGATCGGGCGACGGGTGCGGTCTTACGCAAACACGAACCCACGGCGCTTTGGATTTCCCCGCGCTCAGCCGCCCGTGGCGATCAGGCGCCGCAGAATCCAGTAAACCTCCGTGGACTCCGCCGGCCCCGTCGGCAGTTCGCCGGGCCAGGCCGTCAGCAGCACCGGCCAGTCGGCCTCACGCGTCGGCCGGGCACCGTGCGAGCCCTTCACCAGCGTGGCGTCGAGCGGGATCACGTCCATGAGCATCCGGAAGCCGAGGCGCTTTTGCAGCAGCCGCCACGCGACTCTGGCCTTGAGCGCCAGCGGCGAGAACGCGGGGTCGGTGAACAGCTCGACCGGGTCGTAGCCGGGCTTGCGGTGGATGTCCACCGTGCGCGCGAAGTCCGGCGCCACCGCGTCGTCCAGCCAGTAGTAATAGGTGAACCACGCGTTCTCCGGCGCCACGGCGATGAGGTCGCCCGCGCGCGGGTGGTCAATGCCCGCGGCCGCCTTTTCCGCGGGTCCGAGCGCGCGGGCGCCCGGCTCGAGTTCCACGAAGTCGCGCACCACGCCGGCGAGCTTCGGGTTGTTCAGGTAGATGTGGGCGACTTGATGATCCGCCACGGCGAAGACTTCGCTGGCCCCGGCGTCCAACAGCTCGCGGCCGAGTTCCTCGCGCACGGCCAGCCAGCCCTGCCGGCGGAACAGCCGGTTCAGATGGATCGGCCGGTCCACGTTCGTGAGGCCGTACTCGGACAGGATGACCACCTGCACGCCCCGCTGCTCGAAGTAGGCGATGAGATCGCCCGCAACGGCGTCAATGGCGCCGAGGTCGGGAAGGATCGTGGCCGCCGGTTGCCGGAGGCCGGAAGTCGAAGATTCGGGCTCGAGGTGCGGGGTACGAGGTGCGGGGTGGGGGGCGAACGGGCCGCGGCGCTGGAGGTTGTAGTCCAGGTGCGGCAGGTACACGAGGTTCAGCGTGGGCCGGTACTTTTCCTCGATCCACTTCGCCGATTCGGCGATCCAGCGCGTGGCCGCATCCGCCGCGCCTGGCGGCAAGTTCACGCCCGCCGCCGGTCCCCAGAACGTGGCGAAGGGAAACGGCCCGAGGTCGCGCTGGATATCGTGACGTATCCGGGCCGGCCGGGTGTAGATGTCGAACACCTTCCGGCCATCGGCGGGGTACATCGGCCGCGGGGTGATCGAGTAGTCCGCGCTCGAGTACATGTTGAACCACCAAAACAGCTTCGCGCAGGTGAAGGATGGCGCGCGCGCGCGCAGGTCCTCCCAGAGCTTGGGCGCGGTCACGAGGTGGTTGGATTGCTTCCAGAAATGCACCTCCGCGAGTTCGCGATGATACCAGCCGTTGCCCACGATGCCGTGATCGCGCGGTGGCCGGCCGGTGAGGTAATTGGATTGCGCGGTGCCGGTCACCGCCGGAAACGCCGGGGCGATGCGCGCGAACGACCCCGCGTCGCGGAACCGCCGCAGGTGCGGCGTGTGCTCGCCGATCAAAGCCTCGCTGAGGCCCGCGATGTTCAGGACGGCGGTGCGGCGCATGACACGTCTCTTGACTCTGCGAAATCAGTTGCGGAACGGCACGGGCCGGGGAACACCGGGAAAAGCCGGTGTGTGCCGCAACGACGCCGTTGCCCGCTGGCTGACATGCCGGGCAAGGTGCCTGTCGCGCCTTCGCCTTTCGAGACCGAAGTGGACTTCGCTGGACGCTGTGTTTGGGCTGGCGCCAACACCCGCCATCACGTGCGCTTCGCGAATTTCCGCCACCCGCTCGTTTCTGCTCGCTTCGCGTCACGCGCCGAAAGGGCGCGGTCATTGACGGCCTGAATCCGCACCCCGGGTTTTTCGATTAGTCCGTGGCGGGGCAACCGGTTACGTTCGCCGCGTGATGGCCGGAAAACCAATGCCGCCCAACCTCAACGCCTGACGATCATGGACGCCTTTCTCATTCTGATCCCCCTGGCTTTGCTGGGCTTGATCCTTTACGCCCCGATTGCCATCAGCGTCCTGCGCGGACGGGTCCGCCGGCTCGAAGATGATCTGGCCCGTTTGAAGGCGAAGGTGGAACCGGCGGCCCGGGAACGCACGGAGACGACCGCGCCCCGCGCAACCGCGCCGGCCGCGGTGGAAGGACTCCTCGCCGCCCGCCGGGTCGCTGAACCGGCAGCGCCGCTTGGGGCCGCGGCTCCGGCGCCGCCCGTGACGCCGCCGGTTTCGCCGCCCACGCCACCGCCGGTTTCGCCGCCGCCAAAGGTCACGCCGCCCGTGACCGCCCCGGCGTATGCCGCGGCGCCAACGGCTTTGGGCGTGGCGGCCTGCGCGGCCCGGGAACCGGCGCCCGCGGTCCGGTTTGCCCCGGAGAAGACCGCGCCGCCGTCCAGGCCGGCGATCAATTGGGAGCAGTTCATGGGCGTGAAACTGTTCGCGTGGATCGGCGGGTTCGCGCTGTTTCTCGCCGTCGCGTTCTTTGTGAAGTACTCGTTCGACCAGGGCTGGATTTCGCCGACGACCCGCGTGGCCAGCGGCTACCTGGTCGGCCTGGGCCTGCTGGTTGGCGGCGTGCTGCTGCGGCGCAAGGAATACGCGGTCACCGCGCACGCCTTGTGCGGCACCGGTGTCGTCATCCTGTACGCCGTGAGCTTCGCCGCGCACGCCTACTACCGGCTCATCGGCAACGCGACCTCCTTCGCGCTGATGGTGCTGGTGACCGCCGCGGCGTTTTTGCTGGCCGTGCGCCTGCCGGCGATGGTGGTGGCGATCCTCGGGTTGCTCGGCGGCTTCCTCACGCCGCCGTTGCTCTCGACCGGCGTGGACAATCCGCTCGGACTCTTCGGCTACATCGCCCTCCTCGACGCCGGCCTCGTGGCCGTGGCGCTCAAGCGGCGCTGGCATTTCCTCGTGGCGCTGGCGGCGCTGGGCAACGTGGTGATGCAGGTCGGCTGGGCGGCGAAGTTCTTCACCGTGGAAAAGGTGTTCATCGCGCTGGCGATCTTTGGCGTGTTCAACGCGCTGTTCCTCGCCGCGGTGGAATGGGCGAAGCGCTCCGGCCAGTCGAACGACTACGTGTCCGGCCCGGCGGCGGCGCTGCCGTTCGTGACCTTTGCCTTCACGTTCTGGCTGCTGAACCTCGCCGACCTCGCGGCGCGGCCGGGCGTGATCTTCGCCTTTCTTCTGGTCGCGGAACTCCCGCTGCTGGCGCTGGCCTGGCGCGAACCGCGTTACGCGCTGGCGCATCCGGCCGCCGGAGCGGCGGCGTTTCTCGTGCTCGCGGCGTGGACCGCCGCCCGGCTGACGCCGGAGCTGCTGAACTGGGCGCTCGCCGGCTACCTTGGCTTCGCCGTGCTGCACACGTTGTTCCCGATCGTGCTGCAACGCGTCCGGCCCGGCGCCGCGCCGCTGTGGATCGGGCATCTGTTCCCGCCGCTGGCGTTGTTGCTGGTCATGATGCCGATGTTGCAGGAACTCGCGGTGCCGTGGCTGGTGTGGCCGGTGGTGCTGCTCGTGGACGTGCTGGCGATCGGCCTCGCCTTGCTCACCGGCGCCGCGCTGGGCGTGCTGGCGATGGTGGTGTTGACCGTCGTCGTCACCGCGGTCTGGCTGGCGGGCGCGCCGGCGACGCTGGTGACGTTGCCGGAGTTGTTGATCGTCGCCGGCGGCTTTGCCGTGTTCTTCTTCATCGTCGGCCTGGGCTTCGGCGAACGGATTCTGGCAAAACTGGAAGCCGCCGCGGGCGGCGACATTTCCAAGTCGGCCGCCGCCGGCTGGCTGAATCTCAAGGGCGACCGAACCGCCGTGCTCGCCCAGGTGCCGGCGTTCTCCGCCGTCCTGCCGTTTCTGCTGCTCGTCATGGCCGTGGCGCGTCTGCCGCTGGTCAATCCCACGCCGGTCTTTGGCCTGGCGCTGCTGCTGGTCGTGCTGCTGCTGGTGCTGGCGCGGAAACCCGGCCTCGACATCCTCGCGCCGGTGGCGCTGGCGTGCGTGCTCGCGCTGGAATACGTCTGGCACGGCGCGCGGTTCACGCGGGAGACGGCGGGCGTCACGGTGGCCTGGAACGTCGGCTTCACCGTGCTGTTCGCGGGATTCCCGTTCCTGTTCCGGACGGCGTTCACGCAACGCATCCTGCCGTGGGCGACCTCGGCGCTCGCCGGGCCGCTGCACTTCTTCCTGGTGTACCGGGCGGTGAAGCTCGCTTGGCCAAACGACGTGATGGGCCTGCTGCCGGCGGCGTTCGCGGTGCCGATGGCCGTCGCGCTGGCGGTGGTTGCGCGGGGCTGGCCCGCCGGGGATTCCAACCGCCTGCGGCTGCTGGCGTGGTTTGGCGGCAGCACGCTGTTCTTCATCACGCTGATCTTCCCGATCCAGCTCGACAAGCAATGGCTCACCGTGGCCTGGGCGCTCGAAGGCGCGGCGCTGCTGTGGCTGTTCCACCGCGTGCCGCATCCGGGCCTGCGCGCCGTGGGCGTGGCGTTGCTGCTCGTGGCGTTCGCGCGGCTGGCGTTGAACCCGGCCGTGTTCGACTACCACCCGCGCAGCGAGACGCGCATCTTCAACTGGTTCCTGTACAGCTACGGCATCGTGACCGCTTGCCTGCTGGCGGGCGCGCGCCTGCTCGCGCTGCCGCGCGACCGGGTCCGGGGCGTCCAGGCGCCGCCGCTCCTGTACACGCTGGGCGGCGTCCTGGGGTTCCTGCTCCTCAACATCGAGATCGCCGACTGGTTCTCCACCGGCACCAGCCTGACGTTCCAGTTTAACGCGAGCTTCGGGCAGGACATGACGTACTCCCTCGCCTGGGGCTTGTACGCGTTCCTGCTGCTGGCGGTCGGCTTCAAGACCGGCCGGCGCGGCGCGCGTTACGCGGGCATGGGCCTGCTGGTGGCGACCATCGTGAAGCTGTTCCTCCACGATCTCTGGCGGCTGGGCGGCTTGTACCGCATCGGTTCGCTGATCGGCCTGGCCGTGGTCCTGATGGTGGTGTCGTTCATCTACCAGAAGTTCTTCGCCAAGCGGGCGGTTTTGGACCGCGGGTCCGTGCCGGCCGGCGCGCAACCCTGATCCGGCCCGAACTCACGCAACTCGCCGGGCTTCTTTGTTTGATCTCGCCGTGCGCCGCCCTAAATTCCCCGCGCATCTCACAACCATGAACGCTTACATCGAACGCATTGTTAATCTGCTCGATCCCGCCAACAACCACCTCCTCAACCTCACCGTTGAAGAAGCCCGCCGGCGCATCCTGCACGGCCCGCCCGAGGCGGTGCGCGCGATCGAAGGCTCCTTCGCCCTGCTCGCCCGCCACGGCCAGACCGTGCGCATGGCCCGCTCCCTGGACCGGCCCATGCGCTACTTCCTCGCCAAACGCGAGGACGGTCCGGCGCTCATTGTGGCCGACCGGATGGACGCCATCTTCGCGTGGCTCAAGTCCGAGGGGCTGGACGGTCAGTTCCATCCCAGTTACACGCGCATGGTGCCGGCGCACCACGTCGTGGAACTGCAGTTGATCGGCTGTCCTGACCCGGCACCCAGCTACACGCGCTTCTTCACGCCGGCGCGGAACCGGCTCTCGACCGACCTGGACGAAATCGGGCGCGCCTACATTGGCGCATTGGCGGACGAAATCGCCAAGTGGCTCCGCAGCGTGCAGGAGCGCGAGCCGGTGGGTGCGTGCTTCTCTGGCGGCGTTGACAGCGGCGCGGTGTTCCTCACCACCTACCACGTCCTGCGCAAACTGGGACTGAATCCGTCTCGGCTCAAGGCGTTCACGTTGAGCTTCGGCGACGGGCCGGATTTGCACCAAGCCGGCGAGTTCCTGGAGCGGCTCGGACTCGGCCTCTTCCTGGAGCCGATTGAGGCGGACCTCTCCAGCCTCGACGTGGCCGAGACCATCCGCGTGGTGGAGGACTACAAGCCGCTCGACGTGGAGGCGGCCTCCATGGTGCTGGCCCTGTGCCGCGGCATACGCGCCCGCTACCCGCGATGGAGGTATCTCATTGACGGCGACGGCGGCGACGAGAACCTGAAGGACTACCCTATTGAAGAGAATCCCGAGCTGACCATCCGCAGCGTGGTAAACAACCTGATGCTCTACCAGGAAGGCTGGGGCGTGGGGAAGTTCAAGCACTCGCTCACCTACAGCGGCGGCCTGAGCCGGAGCTACACCCGCACCTACGCGGCCACGCGGCATCACAGGTTCGAGAGCTTCAGCCCCTTCACGCGCCCGAACGTGATCGAGATCGCGGAAGGGATTCCGTTCATCGAGTTAACCGGGATGTCGGTCGAGAAGCTGTACGCGCTGAAAGGCGAGATTGTGTCGCGCGGCGTCAAGGCCATCACGGGCCTGGACATGCCGGTGTTCCCGAAACGCCGCTTTCAACACGGCGCGCTGCGCCCCGCCGAATTGCGCCAGCGCGTGCCGGAACGGGAGGCCGAGTTGCGCAGCCAGTTTCTCGCCCTCTATTCCTGAATTGCTGCGGCCGTGGTTTCCGGCTCCAAACGCTTGGACGCCTATCCCCGTGCACAGGGCGCACGGACGCACTGGATTCTGAAGCGGCGCGGGCCGCGCGCGCCGGTGGATGCGCGCCGACCTTACGCCTTTTTCCGGGAACAGGAGCGGGCGGAGAACGGCGAGATCACGGCGGTCGCCACCATCTTTCTCACCAACCGCGAGTGTCCGTGGCGCTGCCTGATGTGCGACCTGTGGCAGCACACGCTCACGGAGACGCTCCAGCCCGGCGTGATCCCGGCGCAGATTGACCACGCGCTGGCGCGGCTGCGGGAGGGACCTCCCCTGCGCCAGCTCAAGCTCTACAACGCCGGCAGCTTCTTCGATCCGAAGGCAATTCCGCCGGCGGACCACGCGGCCATAGCGGCTCGGGGGGCGGGCTTTGAACGCGTGATCGTGGAATGTCATCCGGCGCTCGTCGGCGAAACCGCCGTGCGCTTCCGCGGCTTGCTGGCGGAGCAGGCATCCCGTCGGACGCGAACGGAGCGGCCCTTCCGGAAACTCGAGGTGGCGATGGGGCTGGAGACGGTCCATCCCCAAGTGCTGGCGAAACTGAACAAGCGAATGAGCCTCGGCCAGTTTGCGTGCGCGGCAGACTTCCTGCGCCGTCACGACATCGCGCTGCGCGTGTTCGTGCTCGTGAAGCCGCCGTTCCTGGACGAAGCCGCCGCGCTGCGCTGGGCCAACCGCTCCGTGGAATTCGCGTTCGACTGCGGCGCGAGCGCGGTGAGCCTGGTCCCAACGCGCGGCGGCAACGGCGCGCTGGAGGCGCTGGCCGCGCGCGGCCAATTCGCGCCGCCGCGGCTGGCCACGCTGGAAGCGGCGCTCGAACGCGGCCTGAGCTTGCGCCGCGGACGCGTTTTCGCCGATCTGTGGGACCTCGAGCGATTCGCCGAATGCCGGGCGTGTTTCCCCGAACGGGCTGCGCGGCTGCACGAGATGAATCTGAGTCAGACCACGCCCGCCCCGGTGACCTGCCCACGATGTCGGCGGCGCATCGCGGAGCCTGTGATGATGAAGTGAGCCCGGTCGTACGCCCGTCCCGGCTCACGCCGCCACCACGTTCACCAGTTTCTTGGGCACCACGATGATCTTTTTCACCGCCTTGCCGGCCAGGAACGGCCGGACCTTGGGCGCGGCGAGCGCGGCCCGCTCCAGGTCGGCCTGCGAGACGTCCGCCGGCACCACGATCCGGTCGCGCAGCTTGCCGTTCACCTGCACCGGAATCTCGTTCGTGGACTCGACCAGCAGGGCGGGGTCGTGGGGGGGCCAGGGGGTGTAGGTCAGGGAGGTGCGGAGCGCGGGGTGCGGGGTGCGGGGCTCGCGGTCCGCGGTCCGGGGCGGGCCCTGGACTGGGGACTCGGGACTGTGGACCGCGGACAGTCTGTCCCAAAGTTCCTCCGCCAGGTGCGGCGCGAACGGGGCGAGAAGCTGGAGAAACGGTCGCAGCACCGCCACCGGCCGGACGGACCAGGCGGTCGCCTCGTTCACGAAAACCATCATGGCGGAGATGGCCGTGTTGAAGCGCAGTGCCTCCAGGTCTTCGGTGACCTTCTTGATGCAGGCGTGCAGAGTCTTCAACTGCTCCGGCGTCGGCGCCACGTCCTGCACGGCGGGGCTCAGCCGGATGAGCTCGAGCAGGGCGGGATCGGGCGCCGGGCCGGCGGTCGTCTCGGCCTGCTCGAACGCCGTCTCGCTGTGTTCGTCCACGAACAGGCGCCAGACCCGGCCCAGAAAGCGGTACACGCCTTCGACGCCCTTGGTGCTCCACGGTTTGGTGTCTTGGAGCGGGCCCATGAACATCTCGTACAGGCGGAACGCGTCGGCGCCGTATTCCTTGAGGATGTCATCGGGGTTGACGACGTTGCCGCGGCTCTTGGACATCTTCTGGCCGTCCTCGCCGAGGACGAGGCCTTGGTTGACGAGCCGGAAGAACGGCTCGGGCGTCGAGACGTGGCCGAGGTCGAACAGCACCTTGTGCCAGAAGCGGGCGTAAAGCAGGTGTAGCACGGCGTGCTCCGTGCCGCCGACGTACAAATCAACGCCGGGTTTCGAGGCTTCGAGGGCCGAGGCCCGAGGCGCAAGGCCCGAGGAGGCCTGCGGACTGGAGGCGGGCGACGGATGACGGACAACGGATGACTGTGGCCTGCAGTCCTCGGTCTTCGGATTTCGGATTTCGGGTTTCGAATTTGAGACGCCCATCCAATACCGCTCCGCCTCACGACCCACAAACGTCTGGGCGTTTTGCGCGTCGAGATAGCGCAGGTAGTACCAGCAACTGCCGGCCCATTGCGGCATGGTGTTGGTCTCGCGCGCCGAGCCGTCGGGCAGGTTCACCCAGCCCTTCGCGCGGGCGAGCGGCGGCTGGCCATCGGGCGTGGGCTTGTAATCGTCCAGCGGTGGCGGCAGCACGGGCAGCGCGCTTTCCGGCAGCGCCTCGTGGTAAAGATGCCCGGCGGCGTCGCGCTTCCAGACGACCGGGAACGGCTCGCCCCAGTACCGCTGCCGGCTGAAGAGCCAGTCACGCAGCTTGTAGTTCACGGTCTTTTTGCCCAGGCCCTTCGCCTCCAGCCAGGCGGTGATCTTCCGCTTGGCCTCGGGCGTGGGCAGGCCGTCGAGCGAAACCCCGGCGTTGGCCGAGTTGACCGCCGTGCCGTCGCCCACGAAACCGCGCCAGTCGGTCTGGGGATCGGGCGGTTGGACGACCTGCACGATGGGCAGGTGGAACTGCGTGGCGAACTCCAGGTCGCGCGTGTCGTGCGCCGGCACGGCCATGATCGCGCCGGTGCCGTAGCTCGCCAGCACGTAGTCGGCGATCCAGATCGGGATGCGCCCGCCGGTGGCCGGGTTGATGGCGTACGCGCCGGTGAAGACGCCGGTCTTTTCCTTCGCCAGTTCGGTGCGTTCGAGATCGGACTTCCTGGCGACTTCGGCCTTGTAGGCCGCCACCGCGGCGCGCTGATCCGGCGTGGTGATCTGATCCACCAACCGGTGCTCCGGCGCCAACACCATGTACGTGGCGCCAAACAACGTGTCCGGCCGCGTGGTGAAGACCCGGATTCTCTCCGAGGATGCCGGATTCTGGATTCCGGATTCCGGCGCCCCGGTTCCGGTGTCCGGCATCTGGCGTCCGGTGCCTGGCATCCGGCATCCGGCATCCGCGATCGCAAAATCCACTTCAGCTCCCTCGCTGCGCCCAATCCAGTTCCGCTGCATTTCCTTGAGCGAATCGCTCCACTCGATGGTGTCGAGGTCCTGGAGCAACCGCTCGGCGTAGGCGGTGATGCGGAGCACCCACTGGCGCATCGGCTTGCGGACGACCGGAAAGCCGCCCACCTCGCTCCGGCCGTCAATGACCTCCTCGTTGGCCAGCACGGTGCCCAGCGCGGGACACCACCACACCGGCGCTTCGCTCACGTAAGCCAGACGCCTGGAATCGCGGTAGGCGCGGCGGCGGGCTTCCAGTTCAGCGTCGTTGACCGCTGTGCCGGCTCCGGCCGCCCCCTCACCCGGCCCCCGGCCAACGTCACCTCCGCTGGGGGAGCGGGCGAGAGGCGGGGGTTCCAGTTCAGGCGGGTATTTCAGCGTGTTGATGGGTTCAGCCTTGTTGGTCTCGGGGTTGAACCATGAATGGTAAAGCTGGAGGAAGATCCACTGCGTCCACCGGAAGTACTCGGGATCGGTGGTGGCGATTTCGCGCGACCAGTCGTAGCTGAAGCCCAGGCTTTTGATCTGGCGCTTGAACGTCGCGATGTTCGCCTCGGTCGTCAGGCGCGGGTGCTGGCCGGTCTTCACGGCGTATTGCTCCGCCGGCAGCCCGAAGGCGTCCCAGCCCATCGGGTGCAGCACGTGCCGGCCGCGCGCGCGCCAGTAGCGGGCCAGGATGTCGGTGGCGGTGTAGCCCTCCGGATGGCCCACGTGCAGCCCGGCGCCGGATGGGTACGGAAACATGTCCAGGATGTAGAACTTGGGCGGCAGCTCCGCCGCGCCCGGGGTCCGGCCGGCCAGCCCGTGCCGCGCGCCGAACGGATGCCCGGCCGGCACCGGCTCGCCGGGGTTGAAGGCCCGGAACTCCTGCGTGGCGTCCCAGCGGCCCTGCCACTTCGGCTCGATCAAGTGGAACGGATACTGTCGGCGCGACATAAAGCCGCGGATGATGCGGAAGCCCCGGCCCGCCCGCAACGGGGGAGTTCGGCGTCGGCGGCCGCAGCATCGGACTTCGGATTTCGCGGCCGCAGGCCGCGCCGGGTTCGCCCACCCATTCCGCGGTTGTCTTGCCCGCCGGCTTCGGCTGACATTCCCGCCACCATGACCACCGCGTCCGCCCCCGCCCTGCTCGGCGGCCCGCCCGTCTGCCCGCAGCCCTGGCCGGCCTGGCCGGTCTTCGACGACCGCGAGCGCCAGCTTCTCCACGCCGTGCTCGCGTCCGGCCAGTGGTGGTTTGGCGCGCGCGTGCGCGAGTTCGAGGCGGCTTACGCGGCCTTTCAAGGCGCGCGCTTCGCGGTCACCTGCACCAACGGCACGACCGCCCTCGAGATGGGCCTGCGCGCGCTCGGAGTCGTGGAAGGCGACGAAGTCATCGTGCCGCCGTACTCGTTCGTGGCCACCGCCAGCGCCGTGGTCACCGTCGGCGCCATCCCGGTCTTCGCCGACATCGAGCCGGACACGTTGAACCTCGATCCCGCCGACGTGGAGCGGAAGTTGACGCCGCGCACGCGGGCGGTCATCCCGGTGCATGTCGGCGGGCGGATGGCGGACATGGACCGCTTGAACGAGCTGGCGGCGCGGCGCGGGTTGCGCGTGCTGGAGGACGCCGCCCACGCCTGGGGCAGCCAGTGGCGCGGGCGCGGCGCGGGCACGCTCGGCCAGGCCGGCACCTTCAGCTTCCAGGTTTCCAAAAACATCACCGCCGGCGAAGGCGGCGCCCTGGTCACCGACGACGAGGCGCTGGCGGACTTGTGCCGCAGCTTCACGCATTGCGGCCGGCGCAAGGACGGCGCGTGGTACGACCACGATTACCTGGGGTCGAACCTGCGCCTGACGGAGTTCCAGGCCGCCATCCTGCTGGCCCAGCTCGGGCGCCTGCCGGAACAGATGGCCCGCCGCGAGGCGAACGCCGCTGTGCTGGACCGCGCGTTGGCGGGCATCCCGGGCCTCCGCCTGCTGCCGGGCGAACCGCGCATGACCCGGCGCAGCCACCACATGTACATCTTCCGCGTGGACGAGCCGGCGCTGGGGCTGTCGCGCGACCGCTTTCTCGAAGCGCTGTGCGCCGAGGGCGTGCCCGCCTCGAAAGGCTGGTACCGGCCGCTGTACCGCAACGGCGTCTTCCAGAACGCCCATCGCGGACCGGCGCACGGCATCACGGCGCCGCTCGCCGGCAAGGGCGTGGACTACACCCGCGTCCACTGCCCGGTGTGCGAGCAGGTGTGCCGCGACACGGTCTGGATCGCCCACACGGCGTTGCTGGCCGACGCGGCGCAGGTGCGACTCGTCGCGGATGCCGTGGCCAAGGTGGTCGAGCACGCGGCGGCCTTGCGCGCGGCGTGAGTGGCGGCGTGAGGCGAAAGGGCGGAGGCCAGATGCCGGAGGCTGGACACTGAACACCGGATACCGACTTCTGACTCCTGATTTCTGACTCCTTCTGACCTCCCCGCCAAACCGCTTGCCAGCCGCCGGCCGGCCGCTTACCAGAAGCCCATGCAAATCCCACTGGTGCTCACGGTCGTGGGCGCGGACCGACCCGGCATCGTCGAGAAGGTGGCCGACCTGGTCGCGCGCCACGACGGCAACTGGCTCGAGTCCCGCATGTGCCGGCTGGGCGGGCAGTTCGCCGGCATCGTGCGCATCTTCACCACCACGCACCGGCGGCCCGCCTTGACCGAGGCACTCCGCGCGCTGGCGGCCGAAGGCCTGGCCGTGGCGGTGTACGAGGACGCGCCGCCCGCCCGCCCGGCGTCGCCGGCGCTGGCGCAGATCGAGCTGGTTGGCCAGGACCGCCCCGGCATCGTGCGGCAGGTCGCCGCGGTGCTGGCCGCGCGGGGCGTGAACGTCGAGGAGCTGGCCACCGAATGCGTCAGCGCGCCCATGTCCGGCGAGACGCTGTTCAAGGCGCGGGCCAAGCTCCAGTTGCCGGAGCAATGCGACGTGGCCGCCTTGCGCGCGGAACTCGAACGCATCGCCGCCGACCTCCTCGTGGACATCATCTTCGAACCGATCACTTCCTGAATCGCTCGCGCTTAATCCTAATCCCCGCTCCCCAACCCCGATGAACCGCACTCCCATGAACCCCGAAACCCCGCTTCCCGCTGCCCTGCCCCGCCGGGAGTTCCTGAAAATTTCCGCCGTCGGCGCGGCCGCGCTCGGCGTCGGCGCGTCCGCCGAAGCCGCGTCCACGTCACCCGCGCGCGGCTCGGCGCGCGGCCGTTCCCGGGCGAAATCGCTGCCCGAATACCAGGGTGAACGGCTCAACCGCGTGGCGTTCCCGATGGGCGGCATGGGCGCGGGGATGATCTGCCTGGAGGGCACGGGCGCGCTCTCGCACTTCTCGCTGCGCCACCAGCCGCAGGTGTTCAACGAGCCGGTCACCTTCGCCGCGCTGTGCGTGAAGGGCGCGGGCGGCGCGGCCCACGCGGCGCGCGTGCTGGAAGGGCCGGTGCCGGACTGGAAGAAGTTCGGCCAGCAGGGCACCGGCAACGGCGCGGCGGGCACGGCCTTCGGGCTGCCGCGGTTCCGCGTGGCGCGGTTCCGGGCGCGCTTCCCGTTCGGCACGGTCACGCTCGAGGACCGCGACGTGCCGCTGACGGTGACGATCACCGGCTGGAGCCCGTTCGAGCCGGGCGACGCGGACTCCGCCAGCCTGCCGGTCTGCGCGCTCGAGTACCGCTTCACCAACCGCACGTCGCGGCCGCGCGAGGCGGTGTTCTCGTGGTCGGCGAAGAACTTCATGGCCGTGGGCAACAACCCGCAGGCGATCAAGCCGGCGCCGGGTGGGTTCCAGCTCTGGGGCGCCGCGGCCAACGACCGGGCGTGGGAGGAAGGCGCCTTCGTCGTGGCGGTGGACGATCCGGCGGTGAAGGTGAACCACGCGTGGTTCCGGGGCGGTTGGTGGGACAGCTTGACGATGGCGTGGCGCGACATCGCGCAGGGCCGGTGCTTTGACCGCCCGCCCGTGACGGAAGGCGGGCCGGCGCCGGGCGCGACGCTGTTCGTGCCGTTCACGCTCGCGCCGGGGCAGTCGAAGACCCTCGTCTTGCGGCTCGCGTGGTACGTCGGCACGACGAACCTGCGGATCGGCAAGGACGCCAAGGACGCGCCCAAGGTCGAGGGCACGTACAAGCCTTGGTACGCCGGCCGCTTCGCCAACGTCGAGGCCGTGGCCGCGCACTGGCGCGAGCAGTACGAGCGACTGCGGGCGAACTCGCGGCGCTTCAGCGACTGCTTCCACGACTCGACGCTGCCGCCCGAGGTGCTGGACGCGGTGGGCGCAAACCTCACGATCCTCAAATCGCCCACTGTGTTGCGCCAGGCCGACGGCCGGCTCTGGGCCTGGGAGGGCTGCAGCGACAACTCCGGCTGCTGCCACGGTTCCTGCACGCACGTCTGGAATTACGCCCAGGCCATCCCGCACCTGTTTCCCGCGTTGGAACGCACCTTGCGCGAGACCGAGTTCGGGCCGTCGCAGGACCCGCGCGGGCACCAGACCTTCCGCGCGGCATTGCCGATCCGGCCGCTCGAGCCCGATTTCCACGCCGCGGCGGACGGCCAGCTTGGCGGCATCCTCAAGGTCCATCGCGACTGGCGGATCAGCGGCGACACCGAATGGCTGCGCCGGCTCTGGCCGCGCGTGCGGCAAAGCTTGGATTACTGCATCGCAAGCTGGGACCCGGACCGCGAGGGCTGGCTGCGCGAGCCACACCACAACACCTATGACATAGAGTTCTGGGGGCCGGACGGCATGTGCACCAGTTTTTACCTGGGCGCGCTCCAGGCCGCGACACTCATGGGCCGCGCGCTGGGCGACGACGTGTCGGGTTACGAGGAACTCCTCGCCCGGGGCGTGAAGCGCATGGAGACCGAGCTGTGGGACGGCGAGTACTTCATCCAGAAAATCGAGTGGAAGAACCTCAAGGCCGCCGACCCGACGAAGATGCAAAGCATGGTGGGCGGGTACTCGCCGGAGGCGCGGGCCCTGCTCGAACAGGAGGGCCCGAAATACCAGTACGGCACCGGCTGCCTGTCCGACGGCGTGCTGGGCTGCTGGCTGGCGCTGGTGTGCGGCGCGGCCGAGTTCGTGGACCGGAGGAAGGTCGCCAGCCATCTGCGCGCCGTGCACCGCTACAACCTCAAGCACGACCTGACGGCGCACGCCAATCCGCAGCGGCCGGCTTACGCCTGCGGGGCCGAAGGCGGCCTGCTGCTGTGCTCCTGGCCCAAGGGCGGGCAGCTTTCCCTGCCGTTCGTTTACTCGGACGAGGTGTGGACCGGCATCGAATACCAGGTGGCCGCGCACCTGTTGTTGCTGGGCGAGGTGGAACGCGGTCTCGAGATCGTGCGCGTTTGCCGCGCCCGCTACGACGGCCGGGTGCGAAATCCCTTCAACGAATACGAATGCGGGCACTGGTACGCGCGGGCCATGGCCAGCTACGCCTTGCTGCAAGGGTTGACCGGCGCGCGGTACGACGCGGTGGAACAGGTGCTGTACCTGCAACCGCGGGTCCGGGGCGACTTCCGGGCCTTCCTCGCCGCGGCCGGCGGCTACGGCACGGTGGGCGTGCGCCGGGGCAAGCCGTTCCTCGAGGTCAAGGCCGGCGCCATCCCGGTGCGCGAAATCCGCTTCGAGCGGGCGTAGCCGGGCGGCTGATGGGAAACCACGAATGAACGCCAAGGGACACGAATCCGGAGAAAGCAAGTCAGGTGCGGGGCTGGATGCGCTGGCCGGCAGATTCTTCCGAAGCACGAAGCCAATGTTGCCCGCCCGTTCGCAGGGCATTCCTTCCGTCCCGCAAGTCTCCGACCGTGTAACTCATTTAACCATTCACCCATTCAACCGCCTTCAACCGCGACTTCGCCGCCCCGGCTTCATTCGTGGCCCTTCGTGTCCATTCATGGTTCGAGTCCCTTTTGGGTTCCATCGCCCCACCGCCAGGCCTTGAATGACCCCGCCGCCCGCGCCGTCTGAACGACCATAAACGTATGAGCACTTCGCAACCCTTCTCGCGCCGTCGTTTCCTGGGCGGTGCGCTCACCGCCGCCGCCGCGCCGTTCCTGCTGCCCGGCCGGGTCTGGTCCGCTGCGGGCGACGCCGCGCCCAATGCCCGCCTCACGCTCGGCTTCATCGGCGTGGGCAAGCAGGGCCGGCACCTCCTGCAGAGCTTCCTGCCCCACGGCAACGTGCAGGTCGTGGCCGTGAACGACGTGGACACCACCCGCCGCCGGCACCACCAGAAACTGGTCGAGGACTTCTACACCACCAAGCAGGACCAAGCCTTCAAGGGCTGCGCCGAGTACAAGGACTTCCGCGAGCTCATCGCCCGCAAGGACATTGACGCCGTGGTGATCTCCACGCCCGACCACTGGCATGCGTACCCGGTGGTCGCCGCCGCCCGGGCCGGCAAGGACATTTACTGCGAGAAACCGCTGTCGCTCACCATCCACGAGGCGCGCGCCATGGCCAACGCCGTCCGCGAAAACCAGCGCGTCTTCCAGACCGGCTCGATGCAGCGCTCGGACAGCGCGTTCTGGAAGGGCTGCACGCTCGTCCGCAACGGCGCCATCGGCGAGGTGAAGGAGGTGTACGTCTCCGTCGGCGGACCCAGCAAATGGTGCGACCTGCCCGAGGAGCCGCTGGAGCCGGGGCTGGACTGGGATTTCTGGCTCGGCCCCGCGCCGGCGCGCCCGTACAACTCCATCCTCAGCCCGCGCGGCGTGCACGACCACTTCCCCAACTGGCGCAACTACCGCGAGTACTCCGGCGGCGGCATGACCGACTGGGGCGCCCACCACTTCGACATCGCCCAGTGGGGCCTGGGCATGGACGAAAGCGGCCCCGTGGAGATCATCCCGCCCAACGGCGACGACGTGAAGCGGCTCACCTTCAAGTACGCCAACGGCGTGGTCATGTACCACGGCGGCCTCCAGGGCTACAACTTCGGCGTCGTCTTCGTCGGCACCAAGGGCAGGGTCTGCGTGGACCGCGGCCGCTTCCAGGCCGAACCGGAGGGCCTGATGAACGAGAAGTTTGACGCCCTGCCGGTCCAGCTTTACCGCAGCAACAACCACTACAAGGACTTCGTGGACTGCGTCCGCAGCCGCCAGCGGCCCATCTGCGACGTCGAGGTGGGCGCGCGCTCGGTCACCGTCTGCCACCTCGGCAACCTGGCCTACTGGCACGGCCGCAAACTGCGCTGGGACCCGGCGAAGGAGCAATTCCTCGGCGACGCCGAGGCCAACACGTGGCTGGACAACGAGAAACGCGGGCCTTGGAAGGTGTAGCTGGGTAACGCCCGAGGAAGGGTAGCCGGCCTCTGGCCCAGAGGCCGGAAAACTGCGTGTGGCGAGCGCGCGTCTGCCGGGCTGGAAACCGTCGCTCCGGTTCAACCCGGGAAACCGACGTTGGCCGTAGCGCCTGATTCCCAATCCGGCGCAATTTCAGTTTGCGGGTTCAATCCGAACGCCGAAGTAGTCCGTATCGCCGGATTCCATCCGGCTCAACTTCGATCTCGGACCAGGTACTTCTACTCCCCCGTGCCTCGCCTCGCGGCAAGCCACGCCGGCCGCGCGCGACGCAAGCCGTCCACCCTGCAGGGGTGGGGCCTTCGGCCCAGGGTGGCGCTCCCCGGCGGGGCCCGGCTCGCTAACCCTAGGCTGATCTACCGGCACCCCGCTGGGGTGCGGCCGGCTGATGCTGGGGGCCTAAGGAGCCGGCCTGGCTGGCTGCGCCGCCAGGCTCACACGGAGGAGGAAAGTGGTGCGCAGCCCCATTTGGATTTTCGGATTTGACGTTTGGAACTGTCAGGCCGGCAGCTTCTTGTGACCCAGGCAAGCGCGGGCTGAGCCGGCCAGGTTCCCTTTGCCTCGCCACGCCCTGACCGCTTGGGGCAAGATTCCGCCCGGCCTAACGACAGAACTGAGCGACCGCCGCCGACAGGGAGGGTCGAGCGCACCAGGCACCTTCGAACTGCGGCCCAGCGTTGAACGGAGAAGCGGGGCGGCGGTTCGCTCCAGTGACCTTGTTCGGCGGGGTCTTCATTCTCTCGCGTCATTCAGGCATCGGTGTAGCTAGGCCGACAATCGTCCCCTCAACACTGCGGACATACGCGACAGTTTGGCCCCAAGGCATCACTCTGGGCGCTGCGAGTGGGACGGCCCCTGCCGCGACCGCTCGGGCGAAAGCAGCAGGCACATCCGGGGTGAAGAAGGCGATCTCCACACCAGATGACTGCCCGCCTTCAGGCCGCAAATACGTGTCTGGCATGAGCCGGTCACCAAGCCGGTGGGAGCCGAAGGCGATGGGCGGCCCCCCGGTCTCCAACTCCCCAAACTCGTAATCCGGATCGTAAAACTGGCGCTCCAAACCAAACGCTCGGAGATAGAAGTCCAGCGTTGCCACAACATCTTCTACGAAGATCGATGTCGCCCCGAACTTCAGTCCGTGCGACTGCGTATCGCCTCGGGGGTCAGCCAAGAAAAACGCGCAATTCGGCCGACCAAGCTCAGCAACCGCCCCCCGGAAACGCCCGGCCAGGCCGCAAGAGTCGCTGAGGAATCACCCAAACCGTCCGGCAGCCGGTCGGGCGTGCTACTCCCTGGCTGGCACGGGCACTATCCCGAGTTGGTGGAGGAGCGCGAAGCGGTCTGGCACACCCCAGTGTTCGACCAGCCGACCGTCCACGAAGCGGCAGATGTCGATGACAGTCATCGTCACCTGGGTGCGCGTGCGGGGGTTGAGGCCCCGGCCCACCATCCGCGCCCACACCTTGTCGCCATCCTCCACCATGTCCTCGATGCTCAGGCTGAAGTCGTCGAGCGCAGCCCGCGCCTCTCGGATCTGGCTCTTCAGAATCTCTGGCCCCGGTAAGTGCGCGGCTGCGAGGTACTCGTGCTCAGCCAAACGCGGCGCGCAAACCTCGTCCGCCACGGACAGGTCGCCCTGATTGAAGCCGCGCTCGATGATCGCCCGGAATAACTCGATATTCTTGCTCATGCGTCAACACACCTGCAGACCGTGTAAGCATACGCCGAACGTCAAAACTGAGCGACAGCCGCCGACAGGGACGGTGGAGCGCACGAGGCGCTCTCGAACATCCGCCCGGCGCCGAGCGGTGAAGCGGAGCGGCTGTTCGCTCCAGTGATTTTGTTCGGCGACGACAATCTAATGACACAAATCATCGGCTGCCCCTCTGCGAACGACGACGCGGCGCGTGCAAGCCTATCCGTTGCGCTGCTGGGTTCCATAAACCTATCTTCGAAGGACATAGCCGGTCACTAATGCAACAATGATCGCGGTAACAGCCGCCACGATCATCACACGCACTGCCGGGCCACCGTGGGGCCTGAAGAAGACGACGCCGACGGATAGGGCTACTGCGGACATAATCAACATGATAATCGCACTTCCGGTCGCGGTGCCGATGAGCAGCGCCGCAACAACAATCGCAGAGTAGATTTCATTCTTCTTATCGTTCATAGGCTGAGGTGTTTCCTTTTGTCGCGGCTGAGATGGTTCGAGACCTCTGAAAAACTCCCAATTCACGAACCGAAACATCGAATTCCTTGAAAATTGAATGCCCGTGAGGCCCAAAACCAAGTTTTTCAGAGGTCTCGGTTCTTGGTCGTCGAACAGTATAGATTGAGCCAAACCCGTGGCTTGATGGTCAACTGGAAGGGTTGATTCACGAGAAAGATTGAAGCTGGCGCGACTGAGCGCGGCAAGCTTGATTTTACGCGGCTTTTCTGCGTGAAGACAGCGCCGGGTGCATTGCGGGCTTGTCTGGCGGAACGGGCAAAGGCAAACTGAGTAGGTCTTTGCGCGACATGAGTTTTCCGCCTCCCAATCCGGCCGGCAAAGCCCTGAGGTTCCCGGACTGGCCGGCCCGGCGGCTGGCCGCGGATCAATCGCTCTCGCCCCGTATGCGGGAGAGCTACCGGCTGAGTGTGAGCCGGTTTCTGGCGTTTTGCGGGCCCCGGGGCGGCGGGGCGAGGCGGGGCGACGGTGCGCCTGGCGCGGGAGTTTGTGGAACTGGCGCGGGCGGAGCGGGCGCCTGGCCACGCCGCGTTTTCTGGGTTTCTGAGTTTCGGCTGAGCCCTGGTGGGCGGTGTCGCGCGAAGGCCGCGAAGGAAGCGAAGGCGAATCCATTCGCCGTCTTCGAGGACTTCGCGCGACCCTTGAACGCCGGGCAGCCGGCGCCCCGCTGGCAGGAGGCCAGCCGCCACCGGTTACCGGTCCCCAGCCGGAGCGTCTCGTTTGGGCTGGGGAGCGCGCCCGCCCTGGGCGCTGTGGCGGGCGCCTCGCCCGCCACTTCCTGTGCGGCGGGTTTCACGCATTCGAGCACCGCCTGGCGCAAATCAAGCGCGGAGAGCCGACCGGCGAGGGCGCCGGTCGGGACACGCGCGGGCGCGTGTGCTTCCCAGCCTCAACAGAACCGTCCAGGCTAGAAGCTCGTCGGCCTCACCCGCTGGCCGTCGCGAATGCGGTCGCCGGGATGCAGAATCACCCCCTCGCCGAGCTGAAGGCCGTCCAGAATCTGCATTTCGCCGCCGCCCGACTGTCCCACCTTCACGCGCCGCAGCCGCGCCCGGCCTTCGACCACGACGAACGCCGCCCAGTCCGCGCCCCGCCGGAACAGCGCGCCGGCGGGCACCTTCACCACCTGCGCCGCCTCCCACACCACGATGCGCGCCTCGACGCGGAAGCCGTCGCCCAAACCGCGCCGTTCCTCGGGCGGGCTGACGAGGTCGGCGATGACGTTCACGCGCTGTTCCTCGACGCCGAGCGCGGAGACCTTGGTGAAGGCGGCGGGCTCGACCAGGCGCACGCGCGCCTGCAGCGCGTTGGTGCCGCCCCATTGGCCGAGCTCGACCGGCGTGCCCGGCTGGAGCGCCGCGCCGTCGCGCGACAACACCTCGACGAGCACCTCGAGTTCGGCCGGGTCGCCGATCTCCAGCAACGGTGTGCCGGCGGTGACGACGCGGGCGCTGTGGTCGAACACGCGCAAGACCCGGCCGCCGGCCGGGGCCTTGACCTCGGTGACGGCGCGGGGCGCGGCGGGATTGCCGGCCGCAGTGTCGAACTCGGCCAGGGCGGCCTCGGCTTCGCGCAAGGCGCCTTCGGCCACGCCGAGTTCGCGGGTCGCCGCCTCGGCCCGCCATTGGGCGACCTCGAGTTCCTGGATGGACACCGTGCCGTCGGCGAACAGCTTCTCGAACCGCTGCAGTTCACTGGTGGCGTAGCGGCGCGCGGCGCGGGCGCGCTCGACCTGCTCGGCCGCGGCGTCGCGGCGGGCGGCGGCGAGCTGGCGGCTGCGGGCGTCGAGCAGCGCGGGCGGGAGCGGCTCGATCACGGCCACGACCGTTTCGCCGGCGCAGACGTCGTCGCCCGGATCGAGGGTCAGGCGGCGGAGCTGGCCGCTGACCGGCGCGGAGACGAGGTAGCGGTGCTTGATGCGGGTCCGGCCCTCCTCGGTGATGACGGCCCGCAGCGGGCCCACCGCGACGGTGGCGGTCTCGACCAGCACCGGCTTGGGCCAGAAGCCCGCGACGATGAGGGCGAGCAACAGCGCCAGCGCCAGCCACGGCAACCAGCGGCGGGAATGGCGCCGGGCGGCGTTGGCGCGCGGGCGGGCGGCGGGCGGGGCGGGGGCGGGGTTGGGATTCATGGCGGGCGGCGGGCTTTATTCGGGGGCCTTGAGCGCGCTGACGAGGTTGATCTGATTGAGCCGCCGCAGCACCAGCACGGCGGACCCGGCGGAGGCGACCAGGACGGCGAGCGCGGCGAAGGCGTAGTTCGCGGAGGTGACGATCACCGGCACGCGCACGGTCTCGGTGTTCACGGCGTTGATGATGGCCGTGGCGAAGCCGGTGCCGATCGCCAGGCCGATGGGCAGGGCGATGGCCGCCAGCAGGCTCAACTCGGTGAGCAGCACGCCGCCCACTTCGCGCCGGGAGAAGCCGATCACCCGCAGCGTGGCCAGTTCGCGGGCGCGCTCGGCCAGGGAGATGCGGGCGTTGTTGTACACCACGCCGAACGACACGATGACCGCCAGCACCAGATATATCTTCTGGAACAGGCCGATGCTGGCGGCGGTGGTGGTGCGGAAGTTTTCGCGCAGCGAGTTCTTGATCGCCACCCAGCTCACGCGCGGAATGTCCTTCAAGGCCCGGAGGAAGTCGGCCTGGCGGTTCGGGTCCACGCAGAAGCTCGCGCCGCTCACGAGGTCGCCCTCGCCCAGCAGGCGGTTGAGCGCGCGCAGGTCCATGTACGCCGCCACGCCGGCCAGGTCCTCGGCGGTGCCGACCAGCGGTACCACCACCGTGGGCCGGCGGCCTTCGAGCACCTCGATGACGAGCAGATCGCCCACACGGGCGTCGAGCACCTCGGCGAGCTTGGCCGAGAGCACCACGCCGTGCGGGGGCAGGACGATGCGGCGGTGGTCCGCGCCGATCACGCGGTTGTGCAGCGCGGCAGGCAACTGCCCCTGCAAGGGAAGCTGGCGCTGCCGGTGGCCATGCCGCAGCCGCACGAAGGCCGCGCGAAACGGCTCCATCGTCTTCACGCCGGGCAGCCGGCGGAACAGGTGCGTCACGGATTCGTGCGCGGGCTCGACCAGGCCCACGCTGAGGTCCTGGCGTTGCAGCGTGTCCCACTGGTAATCGAGCACGTAGGCCACGGCGTCGCGAAAGGCGTTCGGCACGATCAAAATGCCGGTGGCGAGCGCCAGGCCGGCGACGGTGAACACCGCCTGCATCGGGCGGCGCTCGAGGTTGCGCACCGCGATGCGGAAGGTGTGCGAAAGCCAGTGCGCGATGCCGGTGCGCTCGACCAGCGCGGGCCGGTAGTCGGCCGGCGGCTCCGGCCGCATGGCCTCGGCGGGGGGCAGGCGGGCGGCGCGCCGCACCGCGCCCAACACGCCGAGCGTGGCCGCCCCGGCGCTCACCAGCAGCGCCAGAGCCAGCGCGGACTCGTCCAGCCGGAATTCGAGCGCGGGAAACCGGAAGAAGATCGTGTACAGCCGCACCAGGTGGTGGCCGAGGGCGCTGCCGGCCAGCCCGCCCAGCACCGTGCCGGCCGCCACCATCACGAAGGCGAACTTGAGGTAGTGCAGCGCGATCTGGCGGTTGGCGAAGCCGAAGGACTTGAGGATGGCGATCTGTTCGCGCTGGAGATTCAACAGGCGCGACAGCACCGCGTTCGTCATGAACGCCGCCACGCTCAGGAACACCACCGGAAACCCCACCGACAGCGCGCGCAGCACGCGGATTTCATCCGACACGCGGATGTGCGAGGGGTGGTCGGCCCGGCCGTACGCGCCGCGCCCGCCGTACGGTTCGAGCAGGCGGTCCACGGCGGCGATGACCGGCTTCTCGGCCGCGCCGGGTTCGAGCGTGAGCGAGACGAAGTTGAACGCCCCGTCGAGGTCGAACGCCGCCGCCACCCCGGCGTAAGGCATCCAGAAGATGCCGTAGGTCCGGTTGTCCGGCAGCGCCGCGCCGGGCCGGGATTCGAAGATGAATTCCGGCGAAAGCACGATGCCGGCGATGCGCAGCGTCTGCCGCCGGCCGTTGAGCAGCATCGTGACGGTGTCGCCGGGCTGCAGTTGGTTGGCCAGGGCGAACGCCTCGCCCACCAGCGCCTCGCCGCGCCGGCCGGGGGTGAGCCAGTCGCCGCGCCGCAGGAACAGGCGGTTGAGCACCGGCTCGCCGAAGTCCGGCAGCGAGCGCACCAGCCCGCTGGCCGGCTCGTCGAGCCCGGCGATGTCCAGCGTGACCTGCATCGAAATGCCGGCCTGCACCGTCGCCACGCCGGGCAGCGCGCGCAGGCGGTCGGCCACCGCGTCTGGCGCGCGCTTGAGCTGGGCGAACACCTCGGCGAAGCGGTGCGCCTGGTAGTACTCGGCGCGGATGCTGTCGAGCGAGTAAATGAGGCTCCGCGCCATGACCATCATCGCCAGGCCGCAGGCCATGACCAGCGACACCGCGACCGCCTGGCCTTTCAAGCGGCTCAGGTCGCGCGCCAGTTTGCGGTCGAGGTGGGAGAGCATCACCAGTTCAGGCTGCTGGCCGGCGCGCGCCGCGCATTCTCGCGGACGTGGTGCACCCGGCCGTCCGAGAGGTGGATCACGCGGTCCGCCATGTCTGCCATGATGACGTTGTGGGTGATGACGACGGTGAGGGTGCCCAGCTCGCGGTTGACCCGCTCGATGACCTCCAGCACGACGATGCCGGTCTTCACGTCCAGCGCCCCGGTGGGTTCGTCGCACAGCAGCACTCGCGGCCGCTTGGCGATGGCGCGGGCGATGGCCACGCGCTGCTGCTCGCCGCCGGAAAGCTGGGCGGGGAAGTGGTCCAGCCGGCCGCCGAGATTGACCAGATGCAGCGCGTCCTCGGGCTCCATCGGGTCGCGCGCGATCTCGGTGATCAACGCCACGTTCTCCCGCGCCGTCAGGCTGGGGATCAGATTGTAGAACTGGAAGATGAAGCCCACCGCGTCGCGCCGGTACCGCGTGAGCGTGTCTTCGTCCGCCGCGGTGAGATCGAGGTCGCGGTACCACAACTCGCCGCTGGTTGGCACGTCCAGGCCGCCCAGGTTGTTGAGCAGGGTGGTCTTGCCGCTACCCGAAGGCCCGAGCAGCACCACCAGTTCCCCGGCGTGCAAATCGAGGTCCACCCCCGCCAGGGCATGGACTGCCGCCGCGCCCGTGCCGTACACCTTGGTCAGGCCGCGGACGCGAAAGACCTGGTTGCGCGCCGGCTCGGGAGTCGCGTTGTGGGCCGTCAAGGTCATCTCCGCAAAGCCTGTTGGTAGCAGCCGCGACGGGGGTCAGCAAGCGCGGCCGGGGGTTGCCCCAGGGCGCGGTTCGGTTTGGGGGCGGGCGGTGGCGGCAGCCCTTCGGGCTGTAGCGTCAGGCATCTTGCCTGCCAGCGCGGGCAATGTCCTGCCGCCGCGGCATGAGATGGCCGGCCTTGGGCTCAAAGTCCGGCTGGCGTCGCCTCGCGGCGAGAGACGACTTACCCGCGGACGTGAATGTCCGCGCCTCGTCGGTAGCGTCGGCGCTGGCCGCCGCCTTACACCGTGCAGGATGACCGACTCACCGGCCGGCTGCAGCCGCGGCAGTCAGATGGGCACGTCAATCCACGCGCCTGCTTCACTTCCGCCGCGTTGACCGCGGCCGGCGCGCCGTCCAGCGCCCATGCGAATTGAAGCGGGCGTTCAGGCCGAAGTTCCAGAGTGTCACCAAGCCAATGGCCAGCAGGTTGGCCACGTACAAGGTGAAGCCGAAGCCGGCGCGAAAGAGAAGCAGTCACAGCACGGCCAGCCCGATGCCGGCGCCGCAAATGACATGAAACCGCCACAACCGAAGCAGGAGTCCCGCGCCTGTCCCCTCACCCGGTCTCGTGGCACGAAACGTCCACACCTCGTTCCAGATAAGGTTGTTGAGCAGGGCGGCCTCCGCCGCGCACACCTTGCTGAGCGCGAGGTTCCAGCCCAGCCAGACCGCCAGCAGATACAACACCCCCATGTCCACCACCATGCCGCTGCCGCCCACCAGGCAGAACTTGACGAACTGCCGCAGCCGCGGCGGGCACACGAGATTCGGGACAACGTTGGGCATACCGGGTTCCGCAAGCAAAGTCAGGGCTGAAGAGATACGTCCGGTTCTTCGGCCCGGTTGGACACGGCTTACCGGAAGCTGACGCTCTGTCCGATCGCATGGTCGTGCAGCCACCGGCCATCGAAACTGGCCGGATTGACGCGCAAGCCCGGATAGCGGGTTTGCGCGTGGATCAAGGCATCCCGCCAGCGGACCCATTCCACATGACCGTCACCAAAGGCCACGGTGACGCCCCGGACGTGGCGCCGCGCCGGGAAGTCCATGATCGTCAGCGGCACCGGCGTGCCTTCGCCGTAGGGGTCCCCGGTATTGCTCAGGTCCACGGCGAAATAGCCGTCGTTAGTCATCGCCTCTTCTTCGTCCAGGACGGTGAACGTGAGGCTGGGCGAGGTCATGTCCTGCGAGCGCCGGAAGGTCGGATAATTGGTGCCTGCGCCCCAAAGCCAGCGCGGTTCGGCGTTCAACCGCACCGGGTTCACCCGGCAGTTCAGCGACAGGCTTCGCACCGCATCGGTCCGATCGGCCGGGCATTTGAACAGCCGGGGGTCCTTCAGGTACGGTGCCAACAAGGTGCGCGCGGGGTCTGCCAGCGAGTCCGCATCGCGGCGGTCCGCCGGGTCCGCCATGTTGCCATAGGCCCAGTTAGGCACTAGTTCCCGTCCCGCCAGGCCGTCGTAGTTCAAGGGGAACCGCTGCTCGTTGTCCGAGGCGTACAGTTCGATCGCCAGCGCGACCTGACGTAGTTGGGAAAGACACTGCGCCTTCCGGGCCTCTGCCTTGCTGCGCGTCAGGGCGGGTAGCAGCAAGCCGAGCAAAAGCGCGATCACTGCGATCACGACCAAAAGTTCGATCAAGGTGAACGCCCTGCCCGAGTCCGGCCGTTTCTCCGAGCCGGAACCACTGCCCGGGTGGAATCCGGTTAGCGCAGAGTCGCGCCCGGGACTTACTTTGCTCGCGGCACCCATACAGTCACCTCCTCGCTCGCGCAGATCTGCCGGTAGTGTGACTGGAGCGCCTCGGCCAGGACCGTCGGAGACAGGTCGAGCGTCGGGGCGAACAGCACCTGCGCTGTTTGCGCCCGGATTTGCGCCGCCAGTTCCTCGTCGTCAAGTTCGCCAACCCAATGTCGTTTTTTGGGCAGCACCGCATACCACGACAAGGGCTCGAGACCGCAGTACACCGCATACGGTCCCGGCACCAACTGCAGCATGATGGGCCAGTGGTGGTGGTCAGCAGCGATCTGTTCCCGAACACATCGGACGATCGGGTTGTCCGGCCAACGACCGACGGTTCGGACACGACGCATCTCGGTTGCGAATGCTTCACCCCATCCCCAGATGCACGCGACTGCAAATGCCGCCGCCAAAAGCCTGCCACCGGTCTGCAGCCAGGCACCCGGTCGGGCGGCCACGCTCCACCGGATTCCCTGCCCAAGCCCGACTCCTGCCAGCAAGGCCAGAGGCACGTACAGATGCAACGAGTAATAGTACCACCACGGGAAGTGAATTGCGAATACCCATGCCACGGCGGCAACCCACAGCCCGAGCACGACGGCCGTCCAACGGCGGGGTGATCGCGCCAGACTCAACAGCCCTCCGACGGCGGCCAGGCTGAAGAGCGGCTGCCAGGAAAACCAGTTCCAGCGGAAGCGGTAAGCCACCCGGGCTTCGGCATCGAGCAGCGGATAGGCAGTGAAATGAGTGCCCAGCAAGTGCCGCCACGGTGCTCCACCGCTGCACACGTGCCAAACCGCTGCGGTGGTCGCCGCGAAGACGAGCAGGGCGACCCCAAGCACCCGCCAGGACTGCCGCCCTCCGAAAGAAAGGAGTCCAACGGTTGCCAATCCACCCACCACGGGCATGACGCTGAACGAGGTCAACTTGATCATGACCGCCATCCCCAGCCCGCCGCCCCCGAGCGCCGCGAGCAGCCGTGACTGGCGGCTCACACCCAGTAGCAGAAACCAAGCGCCAACCATGCCCACCGACAACGCAGGGATTTCGAGGGTGGTGGATGCCGAGGACGGGAGAAACAGGGGAGTGGCGGTCAAAAATCCGGCGGCGCAGGCCAGTTCTCCCCGGGAGAGCCCCAAGACCGCGCCCACGCCACAGACCACGACCAAAAGCGTTCCGGCAAAGACGAAGGTTGCGCGCCGGAACCACTCCATGTTCGTGCCCACGCCGCGCGCCAGACCGCTCAAAGCCACCGTGTAGAGCGGTGGTTGGTCGTTCCAAATCTCGCGGTACAGCCGATGGCCCCGGGCCACGGCGATCGCCTTGTTGACCTCCATCCACTCATCGCCGGCGTTCGAGAAACAGGCGAACGCGCCCGTCGCCTCGTGCCATGCCAGGAGGAGCAAAGCCGCCACGGCGCCCACCACCGGCTTCCGCCAGGACGGCTGACCCGCCTGCGACAGGAACGCCGCCGCTTCCGCAACGACGCTATGGCGAGTTTCGCCGCGCATTCAGGACGAGGTACAGGCCCGCACCACCCAGCAGGGCCAGCAGACCGACCGTTACGACGTTCGTGGCCTGAGTGCCCTGGAAGAGCAGCTTCGGCCAGTAGCCGAGGCAAGGGCACGGCTCGCTGGACGTGAAGCCGTGAACCACAACAGGGCCACTCCCGCTGTGTGGTCGCTGAACCGGCGGGAGGCCTGAACCGTGGCAACCGTCAACTCGGCCACAGCCGCCAAAGCCAGGACAATTCCCGTTGGAATTTCCAGCACCGGATCGGGCGACTGAAAGAACGTCCGCTGCGCGGCCAGACTAGCGAGCTTCAGAGCGGCCGTTGCAAACAACACGACGGACGCCACCCCTCGCGCGGGTGAGCCACATCCCGCGGCCGTACGAATCACCGGGAGCAAGGCCACCACTCAGGCTTAGGTGTCGCCGCCGCCACTCCCCACCACACAGTCCTTCTTGATAAAGCTCCGATTTACACCGTAGCCCTCGCTGTAGCACAATTGGTCCTCCTGCCCTACTTTGACCAAACGATAAACCCGCCGGCATTTGCGGGTCTCGCATGTCTTACCAGATGAACCCGGGGTGAGCAGCAGGGTTTTCCGAGCCACATAACTTTCCCAGTCCGGTCCGAATCGGATCCAGTCGGTCTTTTCGCATTCTAACGGATCATTGGCAGGAACTTGCTCGCACTCCTGCGTCTCGTTAATTTGATAGCATGCCAGTTCGGCCGCTGCGATCGTTGCCAGATTTGCTCCCGCCACGACGGCGAGCGCGTTTCGCCAACATCTCATTGCATTCATGCTGGTTTCCTTGGTGCTGTTGTTTTGGTCTTTCGGACGAGGATCGCGGCGACCACCGTGGCCGCCGCGATCAAAGCGATGACACCCCATTTGACCACCCAGTAGGGCAAAACCCATCCCAGAATCACGACTTTTCTCCAAGAAGGGTGGCCTGCCGGAAACATGACGAGTTTCCCATCCCGGATCTGCATGACCGAGTGAAAGCCCTCCAGCACGTAAGGTTCGGGCCTGAAGTGCGATAATGGGATGGGGGAATCGCTCAGTTTCAACGAGACGCGTTCCACCTTGCACACCAAGGGATTGGCGGGACTTTTGGGATCGAAAATGCTGAACGTGACGGGGATCAAACTGGAGGGTTCCAACTCTCCCCGAACAAGGAACCTGCTCACGCCGCCCCCGATGATATCGCCGGTCCAACTCCCACTGAGCTCATACCTGAGGCGGTCGCCGGAACGCTCGACGCGTTCGATCGTGACCTTATTGAGAAGTTGTTCATTGGAAGATTCGAACCCCGCGGGCGTCACTCGGAAATCGGTCTCTTGCTGCAAGGGTTCGCTGCCGAGGCGGAGAAAGGCCAGACCCAGCCGCGCCACGCCATGGTTCAGACCCAGGGTGAACTTGGCGTAGTTGGTCTCCTTCGAACTCAAATCCCGTGTCCGGACAAACCGCAGTTCGGAAAAATGCCGTGACGCGGTCCAGAACTCGTCTTCACAACGGCCGACCGCGTCCACCTCCCGGGTGAGGACCCGGGCGCGCAAAAGTTTCTCGGACGGGGCCATCTTGACCACGTAATTGGGCCCATCAGCCACCAGCAGCAGATACTTGACCTTGCCGTCGGATTGCGTCCGGCGAGCGACCAATTCGCGGATGCGCGGCGCTTCCTTGAACCACCCCTGCAAGTCCAACCCGACTGGGTCAGCGAAGGTATCCACGGCCAGCGCAAAGCTGGAAATCAGCATGGTAACAAGCCACCGCCTGCCAACCCAGGGCGCGGCTGACGTCCCTCGACTCGCCAGGGCAGGCTGGCGATCTCGGGGCGATGGATCCGATTTCGCCATACATGAATGTTCTTTATTGCTTGCCTGTGAGCTACGTCGAGTCACGGGTTTTCGTGATGCTTGCAGGGTTAGGTCGGCCTAAATGTGGTGGAGGTTTCCAGCAATGCCGCCCGATGGTTTGTGTGCTTGCCGGTTCCGGGCGTAGAACCAGAAGCAAAAAAACGCCACTACTGTCCGGTTTAAAACCCCGGTAAATCGGGCTGATGGTTGAGGTCAGGCATAATCGATGGTGGTGGTGTTTGAGAAAGCGCCTGTAAAATGGGCGTTTTCTCGAAAAGGGTGAGGCTGAAAATCGGTAGAATCGTGTAGAGGCTGGCCGGGAGCCGCAGGCGCTTCTTGAGGAGGGCGACCAGCAGGTAGACGCTGATCGCGATCCAGACCTGGACGCGCACGGCGTTGTCCGAGTTGCCGTAGAACGCTTTGATCCGAAGATGTTGTTTGATCCATTTGAAGAACAGTTCGATGCGCCACCGGCAGCGGTAGAGTTGCGCGATGGTCAGGGCCGGTTCGGTGAAGTTGTTGGTGAGAAACACCAGCGCCTTGCCGGTCTGCGGATCGCGAAAGCCGATGCGGCGCAGCGGATCGGGATAGGCGCGCCGGGCATAGAACCCCGTCAGGATGACGGTTTGATCGAAGCGCAAGCCCGTGGACTTGTCCACCGGGCGCGAGTAGCGGCGCTGGAAACGGAAGTTGTGTTTGGCCCGTGTGACGAAGAAAGCCGAACGGGAGTGCAGCCGATGCCGGCGGGCGAAGTCCAGATAGCCGCGATCCATGATGTAGAACGAGCCCGCCTCGTAACTGAGGTCGTCGAGCATGTTCACATCGTGAACCTTGCCTGGCGTGAGAATGACCACGGTGGGGAAGTTGCCGCGCAAGGTCCGCAGCGTATGCCGTTTGATGGCGGCCTTGTGGCGGCGGAACTTGGCCCACGCAAAGAGCGAGAGACAGAGATCGATCGTCGTGGAGTCCAAGGCATAGGCGGCCGGCTGGAGTTCGACACCGAAGGGTTCGTCGGCATAGAGAGCCGAGGCCTGTTCGATCAGGACGTGGGCGAAGTCGGCGAAGATGCGCCAGTCGCGCTTTTCGTTGGCATCGGCCAGCGTGCTGCGGGCCACCGGTTGGCGGATGCCGCTGTGATAGAGCTTGGGACCGACGGCCCCGAGACAGGTCGTGATGTCGCGCAAGCTCTCGCGATAGGTCAACGGGGCGAAGGCCATGACCAGGAACTGCTCGTACGTGGGCAGCGCGCGCACCCGATGATTGCCGCCGTAGCGGCGGACGCACTTGTCGAATTCGTATGGGGGCAGTTCGTCCATGAGTTGGGCGAACACGGTGCGGCCTTCGTTCATGCTGGGCTTTCTCCGCGGTTGAGCGGAGGAAAACCGTGCGAAGGAGCCGTTGGAAAATGAAATCGAAAAAAGCCATGACCACTGGTTCAGGCCCGTTGTATCGAGACGAAATCAATGTTGGTTCAGGTTTAACCGGACAGTAGTGAAAAAACGCCACCGTTGCCACAATTACAAAGAATCCCAGACGCACCCATTTGTGCTTGGAGGGGTGTATTCGCCACGCCTCGGTGGGGAGCACGGTCCGGTAGATTTGGCCGCCTCTGTGGACCCACCCAACATTGTTGGTAAACACCATGACGGTGAGGTTGGTCCAAGCGGTGCCGGGAGGAAGAAAACGGCCCGGAGTGTATCCCGCCGCCGGTAAATCCTCCACTCCCAGGCTGCATTCCAAGATTTCGTTCGTAGTGTACTCTAAGCCGCCTTTCTTGAGGGGGATTTCCCGTACAATATGGCTTGGCATCCAAGGAGGCAGGTTGGTTCTGAGATAGGCATAACGGACCCGGATGGTGGTTGCGACCTGGGGGGCTTGATACACATAAACCAGTTCCTTTACCCGCCCGTCATCCGGCGGGACCAACCGGCCCAGAATCGTGCTGCCGTTTTGCCGGCCGTTGGCTCGGAATTCCCACTGGCCGGTCCACTCCAGCGTGTCGCGATCCATCCCTGAAATGCCCAAGCTTAAAAAACTTTCCAAGAGCCGGCGTGTGGCCACCGCGTGAATCCGGGGCGCGGCGTTGGTACCGCTCACTTCAGGGTTTTTGTCCGCCAAGATGAGGTCCAGTCCTACTAAGCGCCAGAAGTGCGTTTGCGAAGCGCCAACAATCTCCACTTGTGCCGGGCTGGGGGCGAAGTCGGGTTCCACAGGTTGGTCAATTCCTTGACGTAGAAGGTGTCTTCTTGAATCGCCGCCTCGAACTCAACCGGGTATGTAACGGGTTTGCCATTAACCCTGAAATAGCTCGGGTCCTCCAAGTAGCGGATGTACCGCACCCGAAGTGGCGAGGCCAGGAATGACTTAAAGGCCTCGACTTAATCCATGTCGGAAGCCGGCTCCGGCATGTGGGCCGGGGTGCGCCGTGAGGACTGCTCAGGTTCGGCAGTGCTTGGGAGCGTCGTCGTGACCAAGGCCCACACTGTCCACAAGACCAACCCCTGATGCACGACGCCCCGTGTCGGGCCGGCTTCGCTTCCGCAGGCGAGTCCGCCGCCATTAAAAGCGTCGCCGAGCTGTGCGCCGCACCTGTGAAACCGTTGCCAACCCGCTCCGTCTCGCAATGCTCTGCGCAGGTACTTGATCGGCCCCGAGCGGGTGATTGCTTGCTCGCTACTCATGGCGGATTGATCAATAAACAACCGTGGGGACTCAAAAACCTCAAGTCACGTTTTTCCGTGGTACCTGATGTCCCGCGTCCGGCGCCCAAGGGATGAGTCCATCGGCTTGGAAACCCAGACACCCTATGCCCCCCCCCCGCAGGTCTTCCTCCGGTCAACCAGGCAGCAACGGCCGCGGCTCGATTGGATGCGCCCAGCTTGTGGCGGATGTGCCGCCAGTGACTGTCCACCGTATGGACGCTCAGGCCCAAACGCTCGGCGATTTGTTTGTCGGTTAGCCCCAAAGCGGCGCCCTCGAGCACGCGCCGCTGCTGAAGGCTCAGGCGACGAAGCGGTTGGGCGTGGTGCGGGTTCATGACCTTATTAAGCTAGCGGACAACGAGGTTGGCGTCAAGACGTTGAGTTCGGGGTTCGAGGCATCCGCATGAAGGCCCTTAACCGAGAACGCCGGTCCGGAGTTCACCGTCCGCAAACCCGCCAGCCGGGGATTTCCCCTGCACCGGCTAATTCTCAGAACGCTCCGGCTTTTCCCGCGCGACCAGGTGTACGACGGCTTCCACCACGGCTGCAGCATCCAGGCGCCTCATGCAGGCGTGCGGCTCGACCACGCGCGTCTGGCAGGTCCGCTGGAAGCACGGGCTGCACGGCACGGCGCAGCGCAACACGAGGTGCCCCGGCCCGTACGGCCCGGTGTAGCCCGGGTCGGTCGGGCCGAACAGCGCCACCACTGGCGTGCCCACGGCCACGGCCAGGTGCAGCGGGCCGGTATCGGTGGCCAGCACCGCGCGGGCGCGGCGAAACACCGCGGCCAGCACCGGCAAGGGCGTGCGGCCATCCAACCGGCGCATCAGCGTGCGCATGGCGGCGGCGATTTCGTCCAACGCCGCGCGGTCTTCGGCAGCGCCGGTGAACACCACCGGCAACCCGCGCCCGGCCAGCGTGTCGGCCACGGCGGCAAAACCGCTCGCGGTCCAGTTCTTGGTGGGCCAGCGGGTTTGCGGACAGGCGGTGACAAAGGCCGCGCCGGCCGCGAGTCCCGTGCCGGCCAGCAGTGCGGCCGCCGTCTGCTCGGCCTCGGGCGTGGCGGGCAGGTCGTACTGCACCAGGCCGCGCGGCACGCCCAGCGCGTCCAACAGGGCCAGGTTGCGTTCGACCGCGTGTGCGCCGGGGTCGGGCAACGGCGCGCGGCGGTCGTAGGCCAGCCAGGCCAGCTCGTTGCGCCGGCGGCCCGGGCCGGGGCCCAGTTTGGCGGCGGCGCGCGCGGCGGCCACCCAGACAGCGCTCTTGGCCAGGCCCTGAAAATCCAGGACCAGGTCGTAGGACGTGGCGCGCAGTTCGCGCAGGAATTGCCTCACCTGCCGGGCGGCGCGCAACAGGCGCCCGCGCCGCAGCAGGTCCGCCCACGCGCGCCGGGGCAGGACCAGCACGCGATTCAGGGCGGGGTGGCCGTGGAGGATTTCGGCAGCGGCCGGCTCCACCAGCCAGGTCAGGTGCGCGTCCGGCCAGTGGCGGCGCAAGGCGGTGAGCGCGGGCAGCGTGTGGATCACGTCGCCCAGCGAACTCAGCTTGACGATCAACACGCGCACGGCGGGGCCGGGTTCAGGGCAACGTCGAAGCCTGGAGCAGCAAGGGCCGTGGGCGCGGCGTCCAGAAGGCAAATCCCTTCAGGCGGAGCCGGTAGCGCGGTTGCGTGCGGCGCAGCCACTCCACGATGTCCGCAGCGTGCGCGTCGCAATGGTACGTGGTCACGGCAATCTGCGGCGCCGCGCTGCGGATCAATTCCTCCGCGCCGCGCAGCACGTCAAAGTCCGCGCCTTCCGCGTCAATCTTGATCAAGTCCCGCGCGGTCAGCGAGAGCCCGTGCGCGCGGCAATAGTCGTCCAGCCGCGTGCAGGGCACCTCCTGGCCGGCGGGGTTGGCGGCGTCAATCCGGCCGGCCTCGGCGCCGGGCGCGGGCTCGAAGCGCACCGTGCCGGCCTGCGCGCCCACGGCGAGCGGCTCGACGCGCAGGCGGTCGGCCACGCCGTTGGCCGCAGCGCTGCGTTGCAGCAGCCCCTGCATCGCGGGGGATGGCTCGAAGGCGACGACCTTTCCCGCCAGGCCCTGCCGCAGCGCGCGAAAGGCAAAAAGGCCCTCACAGGCGCCGACGTCCAGCACGCAACTGTCCGGCGCGAGTTGCACCGGCGGGGTGGTGTAATGGTGCGGGTTGCGCGGCGTGAGTTCCTGCTCGATCAGGAACCACAGGTTCGGGTCCGGCGGCGTCGGCCAGAGGAATTCCAGGCCGTCGTGGCCGGGCAGGCGCACGCGCCAGGCGTCGCCCTCGGCGGTGATCCGCGCGTGCCGGGCCAGCGCGCGGGCGGCGGCGCGGTGGGCAAGGCGCGCCGGCAGCACCACGCGGTGAAACTGCATCGCCGCGTCACGCAACCGGAACAAGCCCGGCCGACGGCGGCGCAGGGCGTTCCACGTGCGGACCGCGACGCGGAGGTTGGCGAGCGGGTTCTTCATGCGGCGCGCGGACGGGCGCGGGCGCGGGCGACCCGGTTCAACGTCCAGAAGCTCAACGCGAGCAGAAACAACTCCGCGCCGAAATTCAGCCAGGCGGCGGCGGCAATGCCGTGGCGGGGGATCAGCCACAGGTTCAGCGCGAGCGCGAGCGCGAAGGTGGGCGCCACGCAGCCCACCGCCAGCCACTCGCGGTAGCTGGCAAAGAGACCCCAGACGAGCAAGCCGCTGGCGATGGCCAGGAACTTGGCCGCGAGAAGCTGCGGCAGCACCTTCGTCGCCGGCAGGAATTCTCGTCCCCAGAGCAGCAGGATCACGGGTTCCCGCAGCGCCCAGACCGCGGCCAGACACCCCCCGCTGGCCAGCACCAGCCCCGCGGTGAGCGCCAGCAGCCGGCGTTGCAGCACGCCCGGTTCGGCCGCCCGCCAGCGAACGATCCGTGGATTCAGCATGAGCGCGAAGTAACTCAGGAACACCTGCAAGGCCGCCACCAGCATCGCGGCGGACCGGAAGTAGCCGGCCTCGCGGTCGCCCAGATACACTGTGCACAACGGCAGATTCATATTGATCAGGCCGGTGTAAAGCAGGTTGAACACCCAGGTGGGCCGGGCCTCCCGGAACAGGCGCAGGGCCAGGGGCAGCGCGGCCGGGCGGAAGAGACCCCGGCCCACACGGCGGTGAATCCACCACCACACGCCGGCGGTCATCACCGCGTTCAAGGCCAGGGTCACGACCAGGTCGCTGCCAATCATCTGGCCGGGCCGGAAGGCCACGAGGAACACCACGCTCGTCGCCACCGTCGTCGCGTTCTGCGCCAGCGAGAACCACGGCATCCGCTCGGTCGCCTGGTAGAACCAACTGAACCCCACGGTCAGAAACGCCAGGTGCAGCGCGCCGAACCACCACACCCAGCGCAGCGTGGCCGGCAACGGCCACACCAGGAGCGCGACGGTGCACATCACCAGCGCGCCCGCCGCCAGCAGCACGCGGAGCGTGAACAACGCGGGCGTGATCTCCGCCAGCTTCACCGTGCCGGCGGCCACGTTTCGCACCGCCACGATCTCCAGCCCGAAGTCCAGCACCACCTGGGCAAACATCACCGTAGCCAGCACGGTGCCGGACACGCCCACATTGTCCGGACCCAGGCACCGAAAGGCGTAGGAAAGGCCCACCACGCCGATCAGCTTGCCGAGGACCTGCCAGAACGCCGCCCAGCCAAATGCCCGCACAAACCGCCCGACCTGGCCGGACTCCAAGGCCGCCTCTCCGCCAGCAACCACGCTGGAGTTCACCACCGGGCCGGGGTATGACTGCGCGCCGTCCATGAGTTCCAGAAAGGCTCACTTTCGCCAGGCCGTCGGCCAAACGCGATACAAAGTTGGGCGGTCGAAGAGCGATGGGGCGAGCTGGCTTTGATGGTTCGTGGTTCTTTGTTCGTGGTTCGTGGTCACTGGCCACAGGATACTGCATACTGGTTACTGGAAGGCGGATGCCGGTTACCAGAAGCGGGGAGCGAGGATTGAGAATTGAGGATGCTCGCTTCTCGCTTCGCACTTCGGCTCTCACGGCCGTTGACTTGGGGCTTTGAACTTTGAGCTTGGGCTTGGAACTTGGGGCTTGGGACTTCAAACGTCGGCCTCGCCGCAGCGAGGCGGGACTCGGCCGAAAGTCGCGCACAGACAGCAGATGCTTCGCGATGTTGGCGCCTGTGCGATTGACGGCCCGCAACCGCGCCCGCAGCTTGGCGTCAAGCGCATGGCAACTCCCCGCGTTGAACCGGCCACCCCCCCGCGGGTGATCGGCATTGAAGCCGGCGGCACCCGCACCGTGGCCCTGGCCGTAGACACCACCAGCCGCGTGGTTCGCCGGATGGAAAGCGGTCCAGCCAATCTCCGCCTGCTCGACGACGCGCAACTGCGCCGGCACCTGGCGGAACTGGCCGCGCAACTGCCCCGCCCGGTCGCGGTGGGCATCGGCATGGCGGGCGCCCGCGAGGAATCCGACCGCCGGCGCATCCGCGACGCCGCGCTACGGGCCTGGCCGCGCGTGCCGTGCTGGGCGGGCAACGACCTCGACACCGCGTTTGCCGCCGCGGGAGAACTGGACAACCGCGCCGCCGCGCGCGTCGTGGTCATCAGCGGCACGGGCTCATGCTGCTTCGGCCGGAATCGTGCCGGGCTGGACATCAAGGTCGGCGGCTGGGGGCACTTGTTGGGCGACCGCGGCAGCGGTTATGACGTCGCGCTCACCGCGCTGCGGGCGACGCTGGCGGCTTACGACCGCACCGGCGACTGGCCGCGGCTCGGCGCGCGCCTGCTGCGGGCGCTGGCGTTGAACGAACCCAACGACTTGGTGACCTGGCTGCACGCCGCCAGCAAGGCCGACGTCGCCGCGCTCGCGGTGGAAGTCTGCGCCGCCGCCGCGGCGGGCGACCGGCTGGCCGCCACGGTGATGCGCGACGCGGCGGCTGCGCTGGCACGCGACGCCGTTCAGTGCGCGGCGCGACTGGCCGGGCCGGGGCGGGTGGTGGAGTTCATCCTGACCGGCGGCTTGCTCGCGAACCAGCCGCGGTTCGCCGCGCTTGTGCGACGGGATTTGTGCCGGGAACGCCCCGCGGCCCGCGTTCGTCCGCTCGAACGCGAAGGCGCCTGGGGCGCGGTGACACTTGCCCGCGCCTGGCTGGCGGAGCCGGCGGGGCCCAAGACGCTTTCTCCCCGAAAGCCGGAGTTCGTAGAGGCGCTGGCGACCTCGCCCGCCGAACTCCGGTTTTCGGGTTCAGCCACTCCACCGCCGGTTGACCAAGCCGACCCTGATGGCTCAAGCCAGCAGACCTTTCGCATCCCCGAAGCAACCGGCCTGTCGCCCACCGAAGAGCGGAATCCACGCTCGCGCCAACTGGATCGCCTGCCGCTGCGGGCGGCGGTTGAACTCATGCTCCGTGAGGATGCGCGGCTGCCGCGGGCGTTGCGGGCCGCGCGGACGGGTATTGAACGCGCCGTGCGGCTGGCGGTCGCCAGCCTGCGCCGTGGCGGCCGGTTGATCTACGTCGGCGCCGGCACGAGCGGGCGGCTGGGCATGCTGGACGCCAGCGAATGCCCGCCCACCTTCAGCGTTGGGCCCGAGACGGTGCAGGGCATCATCGCCGGCGGACACCCCGCGCTGTGGCAGTCGAGTGAAGGCGCGGAAGACGACGCGGCGGCGGGCGCGCGGGCGGTGCGGTTCCGCGGCGTGAGCGCGCGCGACTTCGTGGTGGGCCTCGCCGCAAGCGGACGCACGCCGTTTGTCTGGGGCGCGCTGCACGCGGCGCGGCGGGCCGGCGCGCGCACGGCGCTCATCTGCTTCAACCCGCGCCTGCGCTTCGCGCGCGGCACGCGGCCGGACCTGGTGCTGGCGCCGTGCGTCGGGCCGGAGGTCCTCACCGGCTCGACCCGCCTCAAAGCCGGCACGGCGACGAAGCTGCTGCTCAACATCATTTCCACGCTGGCCATGGTCCGGCTGGGCAAGGTGGTGGAAAACCTGATGGTGGACGTGCGGCCGACGAACGCCAAATTACGCGACCGCGCGGTGCGCATCGTGCAAACACTGACCGGCGTCCCGGCCGAAACGGCCCGGGCGGCTCTGGCGCGCAGCGGCTGGCGGGTGAAGGCGGCGTGGCGGCGCTTGCGGGCGAGACGCGGCGGCACCACGAGTCATGAAGCAACCGCTGTCTGAGCGAGACTTTCGGCTGAATCCCGCCTCGCTGAGGCAAGGCCGACGTTTGAAGTCCCAAGTCCCAAGTCCCAAGTTCAAAGTCCCAAGTCAACAGTCGCGAGAGCCGAAGTGCGAAGCGAGAAGCGAGAAGCGAGCATCCTCAATTCTCAATCCTCGCTTCCCGCTTCTGGTATCCGGCATCCGCCTTCCAGTAACCAGTAATCAGTATTCAGTGACCCGCGACCACGAACCCAATCCTCAGTCCGCAATCCGTCTTCCCCGCACCTCGCACCCCGAACCCCAATTTGCAGGGCTCGGCAGAGGCTCGCCCCACCGCAAGACTAGCACTGACTCCCCTCTTGCGGCACCGGAGGGTCGGCGTAGGCTCGGCCGCAGGAACGGCGAATCCGTCATTCCGGCGCCCGCGGAGACGCCGGGAAGGCGGGAGTTCCAGTTATGACCCGCAACCCCAGCCTCGTGGTGTCCGACTGCTTCCGGCTCCCAGTCGGCCTTTTCCTTGCAGCGAGCCTCCTCACCGCCGCCGCGTTGCACGCCCAGCAGCATTGCGCCACCCACCTGGGCAATCCGGCCACCCGCTTCGCCGCGCCGCTCACCCGCGTGGAACAACTGCGCGAGCTGCTCACCGGCGAAAAGTTCCGGGCGGATGTGGTGGCGATCCTGCGGCAGGCCGGCTGGTCCGGCGCGGTGGAAGATCTGCGGCGGGCGGCCAGCAACGCGCCCGTTACCGAACTGCGTCTGCCGCCCGGCACGCGCATGCCGTTCATGTCTTCGCGTAAGAGCGGCAAGCCGGTGGCGTTGCGCGACGTGCTCTGGGCCGGCAAGGAACCGGTCGAGGCCTACGCCTTCGAGTTCGTTTCCCGGGACCGGCGGTGGCGTTGCGTCACGCCCCGGCCATGCAGCAACTTTTACGTGGAAGACCTCGGCCCGCTGCCGCGCGCGAACTTGCGCCTCACCCAGAACCTGCCGGCGGAGGCCAGCGTGTGCGCGCCGTTTGAGATCGAACTGGCGGTGTTCAACACCGGCGCCTTGCCGTTGACGCAAGTGCGGGTGTCCAATCCGCTGCCGGCCGGGCTGGCAACCGAGGACGGCCGTGAGCGGCTCGAATTGGAGGCGGGTTCGCTGCCGCTCGGCGAAGGACGCCGGTTCCGCTTCAAAGTCCGGGCGGCCGCCGCCGGCAGTTACACCAACACCGCGCGGGCCGTCGCGGCGGAAGACGTGGGCGACGACGCCCAAGCCGTCACGCAAGTCCGCGCGCCGATGCTCGCGGTGGATTGCGGCGCGCCGCTGGAAACGCTCGCGGGCCGGCTGGTGGAAGTCTGCCTGGCGGTTGCCAACACGGGTGACGCGCCGGACACGCAGGTGAAGCTGGCGTTGCCGGTCCCGGAGGGAAGCACCCTGGAAAGCGCCGCCGACGGCGGCGTGCTGGCCGACGGCCGCGTCACGTGGACTCTGCCGGAGCTGGCGCCGGGCGACACGGAGAAGCGCTGCGCGGTATTTCGCCAGCGAACGCCGGGCGTGCTGGCGTTTTCCGCGACCGCGCAAGGCGCCTGCGCCCCGGCGGTGACGGCCGGCTGCTCCACACGGATCGCCGGCATCCCAGCCATTCTCGTCGAGGCGGTGGATCTGGCCGACCCCGTCCAGGTGGGCGAGGAAGTCACTTACGCAATCCGCGTGACCAACCAGGGCTCCGCGCCCGGCACGAACATCCGGCTGGTCTGCCTGCTGCACGACAGCCAGTCCTTCGTCTCGGGCGAGGGCGAGACCGCCTTGACCGTGGAGGCGGCGTCCAGCCGCAGGTTGATCACCGAGCCGCTGCCGGTGCTGGAGCCGAAAGCCACCGCGACCTGGCGGGTGGTGGTGCGGGCCGAGGCGGCCGGCGACAGCCGGTTTCAGATAGAACTGACCAGCGACCAGTTCGTCGAGCCGATCACGGAGATCGAGTCCACGACGCAATACTGAGTCGCCGGGTCTAGCAAGCGCCGGGACGGTCAGGTGGCGGGCAGGTGCTCGACGCCGAGCACGTATTTGGAACAGCGGGTCAGGCGGAAAGGCAGCGCGCTGGCCGCGTCGGCGGCTTCCGCGGCGTGTTCGGGTGCGTACTTCAACTCGAGGATGACCCGCGGCGCTTTTACCGGCAACGGCGTCAGTCCGGCCGTCGCGCCACGCGCGTCGAAGAACTCTAGGTCCGTGTCCACGGTCAGTCGCAGGCGGCCGTTGGCGCTGACGAAGTAACGGCGCCGATAGCGGTTCACGATCACCGGTGAGAGGCCGCGCAACTGCCAGCGCAGCATCTCGGGCAGGTCCGGGGCGGCCAGGGCTTCGGCGAGTTCGCGTCGCGGCAGACAACCGTTGAGCGCCAGCGGCGGCAGCAGATGGCCGGTCTTGCCGCTGACCAGACCGCGCTTGAGCTTGCGTTCGAGCACCGGCCGGGCGATCGCGCCGCGCGGCGGGCCGTACCAGCGGATGCGGGTCTTGACCCGGTTGCCGACGCCGCGCACGTGCTCGTGGTAACTCCGCAGGTCCGCCGAGTCGAAGTACAGGTTGTTGATCATCCGCGCCGGGTAGGCCTCGCGGAACAAGGCCGGGTGCCGGCGGACGCGGGCAAGCACCTGCCCGGCGTCGCGGTCGGCGGGCAGGAATTTGCGTTCGAAGCGCAGGTTGGGCAGGCCGTCGGTCATGTCGTTGGGGGAACTTAGACGCCGAGGCCGCGTTCTTCGAGCCAACTGATGCGCACGCCCGAGGCCAGTTCGCGCAGCCGCCGGGCGGCGTCCTCCATCGCGCCCACGTGGCGGAAGCTGACCTGGAAGGCGGCCTCGATCTGCTCGGGGCTTTCGTCGAAACGCTTCAAGGTGGCGGTGGCGCCCGCGCCGGTGAGCGCGCCAAGAATGGAGTTGGCGGTAAGCTGCGGCGCGCCCGGAGCCGTGACCGTGACGTACAGATTGGGCGTGTCCGTCTTCGGCCGGGCGTAATAACGGATGGCGATCAGCCCCAGGATCAGCACCAGGGCCACGGCCGTGATCAGCGGCTGGCCGGCGCCCAGCCCAAGCCCGATGCCGATGGCGAGGAACAGGTACGCCAGTTCCTCGGGCTCCTTGATCGCGGCGCGGAACCGGACGATGGAAAGCGCGCCCACCAGCCCCAGCGACAACGTGAGCGAGGATTTCACGATGCTGATGACCAGCGTGGTGGTGAGCGTGAGCAGGAGAAAGTTCCGCGCGAACATCCGCCGGTTGGACAGCGACTGGCCGAAGTGGATGTACGCCTGGCCGAGCACGGTGGCGAGCACGGCCGCCAGCACGAGGTTCAACGCAAAGGCCGGCAGGGTCGAGGTGTCGGGGCTGGTCAATTGCAGGTTCTTGAGGAGTTGGTCGAGTTGCATGTTCAGGTTTCTGGGTTGTATCTGGAAAGCAAGGTCGGGCGGTCAACGCCGGTTCGCAAACGCGGCTGAATCAGTTGCGGAAAAGCCTGTGCTGCCCGTCATGGGTTTCCACTGGCGTTGTCCGGGGCTCCGGCCGGAGGCCGGGCGCGAACGGACCGCCCGCGCCGGGCGGCGGTGTGGCCAGCGCCTGGTTCAAACCGTCCCGTACCTCGGTGTCGTCGAGCGAGCCGTTCTTGTCGGCGTCCCACGCGGCAAACCAGCGTTCGAAGCCTTGCGTCATCTCCGCGCGCGCCAGGCCGCCGTCGCGGTCGGCGTCCAGCGCCGTCAGAAACGCCGGCCCGATGAACAACCCCGGCCCAAAGCCGCCGGGCCCGCCCGGCCCACCGGGACCACCGGGCCTGGCGGGTCCGAAGCCCTCGCCCAAGGTCTGGCCGGCCGAGCGGCCGGCAAGCTGGTCTTCCACCGATTTCCAGCGCGCGGTCACGAAGCCCTTGATGGGTTTGGGCGCCATGCCAAAGCCGCCCGGGTTCTGCGCGCGGCCAGGCGCGCGGTCCAGGCCAGCCAGGCTGGCGCCGCCGCCCGGCGGACCGCCCGCCTGCCCGGCCACCACCTGGTCAAAGCGCGCGAGTTTCTCCGCGGATTCCTCGGCCACGGCCGCCCGCAGCGCCGCGGCGAGTTCGTCCACCTGTTTCACGAGGCGTTCCGGCTGGCAGATCGTGCGGTTGAACTCGGCCAGCCGCGCGCGGTAAAGCTCCTGAAAGGCCGGCACGGCGAACACCCGTTCCAGGAAACGTTGCTGACCCTGCCAGGGACGCTGGAGGCTGAGGTTTTCGCGCTGCTCCTGCGAGCCAATCAGCGGGAACTGGCCGAAGGAATGGTCGAGGTCCCAGGGAATGAACTGAAAGCGCCGCGTCACAGGGTGGAGGTGGACCAGGAAGTTCTGGCCCGGCCCCAGGATGCTGTCCAGGGTGCTGAGCCAGACCGTGACGGCCATGAACCGCGCGAACTCGTCCAGGTCAAGGTAGTCGCCCAGTTCCGCCGCAAACCGCCGGTCGTCCGCGTGCGAGACGAGTTTGCAGAAGGCGATCACGCGCCGTGTTTCCTCGTCCGAAACCGGCGTCTTCGAATCGTAGGTCTGCCGGTAAGCCGCCCAGTCGTCGCCGAGGTCCTCGAACACCTGGCGCGTGACCGGCTTGAACAGCGCGCCTTTGCGCGTGCCGAAGCGGTCCAGGGCGAAGTCGCGGTCCACGTTTTCCACCAGCGAGTAAAGCCCGATGAACTGGCGGTCGTGCTCGCCCGGCACGGTCAGGAACACGCGCGCGTACGCGGTGCGGGGCGCGGGCACGCCGGCGTCGCGGAACAGGCGGTGCGAGAGCACCTCGTTCATCCAACTGGCGTCGGTCACGCAATTGTGCAGGTTCAACTTCGAGACGCCGGCGAGATTCTGGCGTTGGAAAACGTCGTTCAGGTCCGCCTTGAACGAGCGCTTCAGCGAGCCGCGGGATTGCAGAAATGTGCCGTTGCCCTTGTAGCGAACGGACACGGCGGGGAAGAGCCGGCCTTCAAACTCCAGCTCCGCGCGCACGGTCGGAAAGTCAATGCCCAGCGCCGCCGCCAGGCCGTTGCGCTGGCCCTCGCGACCCTGGAGGTTCATGCCCGGACCGCGACCGCCCGGTCTGCCCGGCCCGCCTTGTCCACCCGGTCCCCCGCCGAAAGGCCGGATATCCGGCGGACCGCCGCCCAGGTCGCGATGCAAGCCGGCGCGCACCTGCTCCAAGTCGAGCCGGCCGGTTTTGTTGGTATCCCAGTTGGTGAACCACTTCTCGGCCAGCGACTGAAATTCCTTCTGCGCCAGGCGGCCGTCGCCATCCGTATCGCCGGCCCGGAGCCACGCCGGCGTCAGAAACAGGCCGGGACCAAAGCCGCCCGGTCCGCCCGGTGGTCCGCCACCGGGAACTCCGCCGAATCCTCCGGGCCGGGCGCCCGCAGGCGCTTGAGCGCCACGGCCGGGCGGGCCGCCAAAAGGAAAAGGACCGGGGCCGCTCGCGGGCTCCAAGGCCTCCCATTCTTCCCGGGTGAAGCGCAGAAGCACGGTCCAGACGTTGGTGAGGTTGAACAACCCGGCGGGGTCGGACGGCAAGGAGGCCGCCCGGACGGGCGCGGCCGTTCCCGTCTGGCTGGCGCCGGCCAGGACCAGCCAGGCGGCTTGGGCGGCGGCCAGCCAGGGGCTTGGCACGGCGCGCGGGCGGACGAGCGGGGCGGCGGTTGCCGGTTCGTTCACGGGCCACTCAGACTGCTTCACCAGCAGGGAGGTTACAGCCAGGTCACAGAGGCAGCCAGGGTTGGAGAGCGCATTCCAATTTCTTGCCGTGGTGGCGACGCGGTTGCGGCTGGTTTCCCGCCGGGTGGGCGACGGCCCGCCGAGCCGTCGCGGCCGGCATCTTGCCAGCGGCTGCAGGCTGGAGAGTGGCGCGGCGCCCGCCGTGCTCCGACCCGGCGACCCGCCGGGCCTGTCCCGGGCGGCCGGAGGGCCACCGCATACCGCGTGGCGCCCAAGCGCTTCAGGGGCAAAAATGCAAGCTGCCCCGGGCGCCGGTAGTGGAAATTTTTCTGTTGACACGATGGGCAGCTTGGATACTG
>CAZMOZ010000011.1:0-63744 GCA_964568145.1 uncultured Verrucomicrobiota bacterium | reverse complement strand
TTCACTCTGTTCACTCTGTTCACTCTGTTCACTCTGTTCACTCTGTTCACTCTGTTCACTCTGTCAGGAGTGGGGGAACTGAATGACGAGTTGGAATGATGGACCAGGACGAAAATCAGTCGCGGGATTTCCCCTTGGGGCGGAGCGCCGCTGCCCTGACTGCTCCAAGCCTGCCTGCCCCGGCCTTTGGCGCATCGCCGGGGGTAACCGCGGGCCCGCGACGGTTCCGGCGGCTGTTTGTCCCCGGAGTGGCGGTTTTTCTGGGGCTGACCGGCGGGGTCAAGCTGGCGAGCGTCCTGCAGGAGAGCCGGATGCTGGGAGCGGCCGATCCGCTGCTGCCGTGGCTGAGCGTGCGGCAGATGCTGTTCCTGGCGGCGGCACTCGAACTGGGGGTGGCTGCGGCCCTGTTCCGGCACTGGGAGGCCCGTTGGGCGCCGGGGTTGATTCTGTGGGTAGTCGCTGTCTTCGCCACGTACCGGCTGGGGCTGTGGGCCATGGGGTTTCAAGGGCATTGTGGGTGCTTGGGGCACTTGTTTGACAAGCTGCCCAATTTCGAGGTCTGGGCGGATCGGGGGTTGCTGGCATCGCTTTTCGCCATGGGTGCAGGAGCCATTCGTCGTTTGCGCCTTGGCTCCATGACCGGGATAAAAGGGAAAGCCGACTTGCGCCTTGGGCGCGCGGTAACCAACCGGGTGGCGACCTTCTCGGTGGTCGGTGCGATAGGTGGGTTGTCTCTGCTGGCGGCTTCTCGTGATGCGGCATTGGGCAGTTCCCCTGCAAGCCCTGCCTGGCGCATCGGGGCGCGGGGGCAGGCGAAGTTTTCATTTTTGGAGCGTAACCAACAAGAACACCTGCGCTTTGATATCGTCACCGATGGCCAGCGCGTCTCGGCCCGCCTCGCCGGTTTTTCCAAGACAGGCCCCCATTCCGATATTGATGCGCAAGAATTCCATTACGACGGTGAACTGGGACATACCCTGTTGATCTGGTCGCCGGATCATCTGGTTCCCCAGATGGTGATTGATCCAAAGACCAAACAACCGCGCGGGGACACCAACACCCCGGTACGCCCCCTGAACGACGCCACGATGGAACTCCGTTTCAACCCTATCCCGAAAGCAGGTAATCTGCTGCCGCCCTGGCTGGCTTTTGCTTCGCTGCCCTACTTGGAGGCTTGGACCGGCGGTCGCATGGAAAAACTCTTCGACCTGGACCGCACACAACGGCGCGGTCCCCTCATCGTCCCCGGCGTCCTGAAGCGCGCTCCGCCACCCCCGCACGTACCGGAATCGCTGATCACGTTTGATCCCCGGAACCGCACCCTGACCAATGAATTGTTTCGGGTGGAAGAATGGCAGCGTTTGGGGGGCCAAACGTGGCCCAAACGGTTTGTGTTCCAGTTGTACCAATCGCATTTCGAGCCCAAGGGCCGGCTCTTGACGGTCAGTGAGTGGATCGTGGAAGAACTGTTCGTGCCGGAAGCGGCGGTGATCGGCAAGCCACAGTTTCAAGGAAAGCTGGACATCAAGGACGAGCGCTTCAACCAGGACCCGGTGCCGTTGCCGATCGTTGGCTATTTCACCACCGACTCGGTGGTGCCGCCAGTGGAAGCCGTCCGCAGCATGCGAGCCTACGAGGCACAGGTGCATTCCGAGAAGGCGCGAAAGCAGCAAACCCGCGTTTCCCAGGTCTGGCCTTGGATTTTTGGGCCGCTGCTGGCTGCCCCGGCAGTTTGGTATTTGGTCAAACGTTACAACTCATAAAGAAACAACCGCAAAACCCATCCCACACCATGAAACGACACACCCAACCCAGCACGAAAGAGTCCGGCACTGCCAGGGCGAAAAGCTGGGCGCCTTTGGGGACATTGGTCGCCGTGCTTGCCATCGCCTGGGTTCAGATCGCCTGGGCCGTTTCGGACTGCTCGTACTGCGACACTCACACCCAGGACTCCAGACCCCCAGGTGCGCCGTCGAGCTGTTCCTGCCGCAAATACACGTTTCCCAATTGCGAACCCACGAGCGAACAACGTGTCTGTGTGTACAATGGCACCACCACCTGTTCCTGTGAAAACGCGGACGGTACCATCTGCAGATGGTCCTGCTGGACCTGCGCGGATCTGTACCAAGATTGCCGGATTACCTCTTGAAGGGCGTTGGATACCGCATCGCGGGCAAACGGTCTCTGTGGTTCTGCTTCAACGGGCTTCTGGTCCTTCGATCCAAGACGTTTTGGCGTGCGGTCCTGTTGCTGGTAGCGGCCGAATGTGGCGCTGAATGAAAAAGTGCCGTTGCCACCGTACGAACCTCCAAATCAAGGAGGCCTTCACCCTGATCGAGCTGCTGGTGGTGCTGGCGGTGATCGGCGTGCTGGCGGGGCTGTTGTTGCCGGCGCTGGGGGCGGCCAAAGAACGGGCGCGCACGAGCACTTGCGCTTCCAATCTGCGGCAGTTTGCCCTGGCGCTGCAGTTGTACGCGCAGGACCACGAGGACCGGCTGCCGCCCAACGCCGACGGCCGCCAAGAGGCGCTCGGCCGCAAGTGGGTCGAGGGCTGGCTGGGGCTGCCGGGGCCGGACTGCACCAACACGCTCTACCTGCGCCGGAGCCTGCTGGCGCCCTACCTGGGCGGGGAGGCGAGCCTGTGGCAGTGCCCGGCGGCGCGGGGGCTGGTGGCGGTGGGCGCCAGCCGGCTGCCCCGGGTGCGGACGGTGTCGCTGAACTGTTTTCTGGGCAGTCCGGTGGAGAGTCCGGTGGCGACCACCTACCGCAAGCTGGGGGAAATCATCCGGCCGGGGCCGGCGGCGATGGTGACGTTTGTGGACGAACGGGTGGAGACGATCAACGACGGGAGTTTCGCGCTGCAATGGGATTTCGACGCCCGCCAGCCGGCGGCCTGGGTGTTGCGGGACAAGCCCGGGGTGCGGCACCGGAACGGGGCGAACCTGACCTTTGCCGACGGGCATGTGGAACGGCGGCGGTGGCAGGATGGGCGGACGTTGGACCCACCGCGGGACGACGCGCGGATGCCGGGCAACCGGGACATCCTCTGGCTCCAGGAGCACGCCACCTGGCGGCCGGGCGGCGGCGGGGAGTAGCGGAAGTCCAGTTCCGAGGAAGGCTCGCCGTAGCGACGGCGGGAGGCGGCGTGGGTCCACCGGGCCGCGCAGGTGACTCCGGACCAGGCCCGCCGGCGCGGCTCGATTCCAAGAGCGCGCCTCCACCACCTTGCCGGGCTCGGGACAGGCGCCGAGCGTGGGGGTTGGAGGTTGTTTTTTTGGCTCATTCAGTCAAACCTGATCGGCGCATGTCACCCCCTTCGGTTCCATCGGTCCGGACCTCGTGGTCGGTCTTGGGGGCCCGGTATGTGCGGTTTTGCGTGGTGGGGGCCAGCGGCATGGGGGTGGACATGGCGATGCTCTGGCTCCTGGCCGACCCGCGGATGCTGGGATGGAATCTGACGCTGAGCAAGGTGCTGGCGGCGGAGGCGGCCCTGGTGAACAATTTTGTGTGGAACGAGCTGTGGACGTTTCGCGGCCTGGCGGGCGGCACGGACGGCTGGCGCGGGCGGCTGGGGCGGCTGGGCAAATTCCATCTGATCTGCCTGGCGGGCATCGGGTGGGGCGTGCTGTTGTTGCAGGCGCAGGTGGCCGGGCTGGGACTGAACGTGTACCTGGCCAACTTCATTGCCATCGTGGTGGTGAGCCTGTGGAATTTCGGCATGAACCTGAAGTTTGGGTGGCGCAGCATCCCGGCGCCGCCGGCGCAAGCGGGAAGCGTGAAAACATCTCCGGACGTGGCCGGGGCTTTGGACTCTGGCAACTGCGGGGTGCATGAGGGAGCCGACCCTCGCGAGACGCGGTGAACGAAACCCGGCCCACCTCGTGCTCGACCGGCCGTTGGCGACGGGTGCTCGCCGCGCTGGTGGGGGTGAAAGCCGCCTACTGGATGGTGGTGGCGGCGATGGTCGGGCTGTGGACGGACTTCGACACCGAGCGCGCGGCGCAGATCTTCAAGGGTTGGTTTCCGGCCGGCTGGCCGCCGGCACCGCGGGGAGAATGGGAACGGCACTTCACCACCTGGGACGCGGAACATTATCTGTACTTGAGCGCAGCCGGTTACCCGGCCGAGGCGCGGTCCATTGCCTTTTACCCGCTCTGGCCGCTGGTGATCCGGGCGGGGGCGGCGCTGACCGGGTTGAGCCACTTGGCGACCGGCCTGGTGCTGGCCAACCTGTGCTCGTTGGCGGGCTGGCTGCTGTTTCACCGGGTGGCGGCGCGGCGGTGGGGCGAGCGGGTGGCGGATGCCGCGCTCGCGCTGCTGGTGGTTTTCCCGGGCGCGCTGTTCTTTCAATTCGTGTACAGCGAGTCGTTGTTTTTTCTCCTGCTCATGGGCCTGTGGTGGGCCTTGGAGCAGCGGCGCCATGCGGTGGCGTGGGTGGCAGCCGCGCTGGCCCCGCTGGTGCGCGGGGTGGGGGTGTTTGCGGTGTTGCCCCTTGCCTGGCACATCGCGCAGGAGCACGCGTGGGGGGCGCGGCTGCGGCGCCTGGTGGCTGGATTAAGGCCGGGCAGAAAGAAGACTTCCCAACCGGGTGACCCGATATCGGAAATCCGAAATCCGAAATCCGACGCCCCCTCCGGCGGGACGCCACTGACGTTGGCCGCCGAACGTACCGGCCTCCGACCCTCGGGCTCCGGGCCTCTCCCGTGGACGCTGCTACTGGCGCCGCTGGCGGGCTGGGGAGGTTACTTGGGGTTGATGGCGCACTGGACGGGCGATCCCTGGGCCGGAGTGGAGGCGCAGCGGTTCTGGGGAGTGCATGCGGTGGCCAACTTGGGGGACCTGCCGAAGTTCGTGGCGGGCTTTTTCGAGGTGAGCGCCTGGCACGCCTATCGCGGTTCGTTGCTGGACCGGCTCGGGTTCCTGCTGCTGCTGTACAGCCTGCCGGTGCAGTGGCGCCTGGGCAAGGACCTGCTGGCCTGGAGCCTCATGCTGGGGGTGCTGCCGGCGATGAGCGGGACCTTCACCTCCTTCGTGCGCTTTGAAGCGTGCGCCTTTCCGGTGTTTCTCGGCCTGGCCGGTTTCTTCACCGTGCCGCGATGGAAAGGGCCGGGGTTGGGCTTTCTGCTGGTGTGCCTTGGCCTGCACGGCCTGCTGTTATGGCGCTTCCTCAACTATCGCTGGGCCGGCTGACTGCGGCGCGCGCGGCGCCCTGGCTGGACCGGGCGGTGCCGCTGGGCTTCGGGCTGGCGCTCCTGATCCTGACGCCATGGCGGTCGGCGTTTCAGTTCGGCATGGACGAAGGGTTTGAGCTGATGAAGGCGCTGCTGGTCAGCCGGGGCCATCCTTTGTACGGCGATTTCTGGAACGACCAGCCGCCGCTGCACACCGAACTGCTGGCGTTGCTGTTCCGGCTGTTCGGGCCTTCGGCCGGCGTGGGGCGGTTTTTGAGCGTGGCTTTTGCGGTGGTGCTGGTGGCGGCGCTGTACGTGCTGGCCCGGCGCGGGTCCAACCGTGTGGCCGGCCTGGTAGCGGTGGGATTGCTGGCTTCCGCCTCCGGGTTCCTGGAGTTGAGTGTGTCGGTGATGCTCGAACTGCCGGCATTCGCGCTGGGGCTGGCGGCGGTGTGGGCGTGGAGCCGGTCAGAGCGGGGCGCGAAGCGCGGCTGGCTGGTGTTGTCCGGAACGCTGCTGGCTTGCGCGCTGCAGGTGAAACTGACGGCCGCACTGGTGCTGCCGGCCCTGGCGGCCGATTTCCTGACCGGGGACCGAGCACTGCGGACCCGAACAGAACCACTGGCGGCTGAGAGTCGGGTGCGGGAGGGGTGGAAGGTGGTATGGATCTGGCTGGGCAGCGCGGCGGGTGTGTTTGGCTTGGTGACGTTGTTGTTTTATCGTCCCGGCGCGTGGGCGGTCTTTGGGGCCGCGCACTTTTCGGCGGCCACACTCGCCGGAGCCGCGCAATGGAAACTTGTTTTCGACCCCGCCACGCTGCTGAAGGAGGAGCTGGCACTGCTGGCGCCGGCGGCGTTGGGCTTGGGATTGCTGGTGTGGAAACGTCGCCGAGACCTGGTCTTTCCGGCGGCGCTGTTGGTCACGGTGCTGCTGGTCCACTGGCAGCACCGGCCCTACTGGCCGTACTACCGGCTGCACCTGGCGATTCCGCTGGCTTGGCTGGGGGCGGTCGGATTGGCAGAGGGTTTTCGGGCGCTGTGGCGGGTTTTTCCGGGGGTTTCCCGGCGGGCCTGGCTCCGGTTTGGGAGCGGCTGGGTGGCGTGTTCGCTGGCCCTGGCCACGTCGGTCGCGTTCGGCGTGGAGAAGATTGGGTGGGAGCTGGGCCGTCTGCGGCGGGCGCCAAGGGCGCAGGAGGAATCACGGGTGGCGGCCCTGCGCGCGCGGGCGAGCGGGGTGCGCTGGGTCTTTACCGAGGACCGGTTGAGCGCGTTTTGGGCGGGATTGCCGATTCCGCCCGAGCTGGCGGTGATTCCCGCCAAGCGGCTCTGGTCCGGTCAGCTTACCCCGGCGCAGGCACCCCAGTGGCTGGAGCGGTATCGTCCCGAGCTGATTTGGCTGTCGGAATGGCGCGTCAAGCAGCTTGAACTCGCGAACTACCTGAAGGCTCGTTACCGTCCTGATCCGTCCACGCCGGACCTCTTTCTGCGGCGTTGAGTTCTGCCGTTGGACGGATGGGGGGCCATTTCTTAATACTGGTCTGCGGGTGACCGCAGGCCATTTGAGCCCCGAAGACGCCTCCCGCCTCCCGCCCGCACCTCAACTCCGTTGGACGGGTGACCGATTACCGTTCCGCAGCCCACGCGCCCGTTCCGGGGTGATCCTCCGAGACGTCTGGTTATCCCCGCTGGTCAATCGGCACGTAAGATCGCAGGGTGGGACCCTGGTAAATCTGCCGCGGCCGGTAGATGCGGCTCTTCGGGTCGTCGAGGATTTCCTTGAAGTTGGCAATCCACCCCGGCATGCGGCCGATGGCGAAGATGACGGTGAACATCTCCACCGGGATGTTCAACGCGCGCATGATGATGCCGCTGTAGAAGTCCACGTTGGGATACAGCTTGCGCGAGACGAAGTAGTCGTCGCCCAGGGCGGCCTCCTCAAGCTTCTTGGCGATGTCGAGCAGCGGGTCGCTGATCTTCAAGATGTTCAGCAGGCGATCGCAGGCGACCTTGATGATCTTGGCGCGCGGATCGTAGTTCTTGTACACGCGGTGGCCGAAGCCCATGAGCCGGTGCCCGCTGTGCTTGTCCTTGGCGGCGGCGATGAAGCGCGACCCGTCGTCGCCGGACTCGTGGATTTCCTCGAGCATCTCGATTACCGCCTGGTTGGCGCCGCCGTGGAGCGGCCCCCACAGCGCGCACACGCCCGCCGCGGCGCAGGCGAACAGGTTGGCCTGGCTGGAGGCCACCATCCGCACCGTGGCGGTGGAGCAGTTCTGCTCGTGGTCGGCGTGCAGCAGGAAGATCAGGTCCAGCGCCTTGACCACCTCCGGCTTGAGTTCGAAGTCCTGGTACGGCTCGGAGAACATCATGTGCAGGAAGTTGGCCGTGTATTTGTATACCGGTTTGGGATAGATGATCGGCAGCCCGCGCGACTTGCGGTATGAGAACGCCGCGATGGTACGTACCTGCGAGAGCAGCCGCGCGGCATGGATGTCGAAGCGCTCCTTGTTGACCCGGCCCATGAGCCCGGGATAGAAGCAACTGCTCGCGTTGATCATCGCCGAGAGGATGGCCATCGGGTGCGCCGTGGCGGGGAAGCCCTCGAAGTGGTGCTTCATGTCCTCGTGCAGGTTCTCGTTCTGGGTGAGCAAGTCGGAGAACCGCCGCAACTGGGCGTGGTTGGGCAGCTCGCCGTAGATCAGCAGGTAGGCCGTCTCGATGAACGTGGATTTCTCCGCCAGCTCTTCGATCGGAATGCCCCGGTAGCGGAGGATGCCTTTCTCGCCGTCAATGAACGTGATGCGGCTCTGGCAGGAGCCGGTGTTGGCATAACCGTCGTCCAAGGTGATGTAGCCGGTCGTGTCGCGCAGCGTGCTGATCACCACCGCCTTCTCGTTCTCGGTGCCGACCACCGTGGGCAGGGGGTAACGTTGGCCCTCCAGTTCCAGAATCGCTTCGTTGCTCATGACCAGTCGCGGATGGCTGTTTTTCGCTTTGTAAAGTCGGCAGTGTGGGCAAGCGCGCCCCGGCTGGCAAGGGTGGAAGGCCGGGTTTGCTGTTTCAATCCGGACCAATCCGGGTCAACTCAGGCCGGGCCGGGCGCGAGGGCGCGGCCATTCGCGGTCAAACCCGAAAACCGAAGTTGGCCAGGCGGAACGCACTGCGCTACGGCCAACTTCGGTTATCGGGTTAAAATGGGTGAGTCGTTAAATGAGTTGCCTCGCCGGAAAGTCTGCGCCGCACCCCGGCGGGACTTCCCCAGCGGCACGCAGTGGCGTGAGCAAACGCCAGCCGGCGCTCTCCGATTGAGCCAGCCTTGGGTAACCGCCCGGCTTCAAAATCGCCACGGCGGTCGCGGGGCGCGGGCGCGCAAGCGGTTGGCGGCGTCGCAGCCCGCGAACTCCTCGGTGTCGGGATTCCAGCGCAGCGACTGCCCGGTCCAGAACGCGAGGTTGGTGAGGTGGCCGAGCGTGGCGGTGCGGTGGCCTAGCTCCTCCGGGCAGGACGGCGCCTGGCGCGAGCGCAGGCACTGGAGCCAGTTCGCGTGGTGGTCGTTGGCGCCGATGTTCACCTCGCGCGTCATGAGCCGCATTTCCTCGAGCAGCCTGGCCGGCCCGCCTTCCACCGGCCCGCCGCCGGACAACGCCGTGATCCAGCCGCGCTCGCCCACGAACACGCCGCCGAACATCCCCGCCAGCCGGGCGTCGTCCGGCACCACGCCGGGGTAGAGCGACTTCACCTGCGGCCAGTCCTGGATGAAGTGCAGCAACGCGCCGCCCGCGTAACGCATCGTCAACGTCGGAAACGCGCCCGCATCCGGATGAACAATCTCGACCGGCCCGCTGGTTTCCACGCCCAGGGCAAACTGGATGACATCCGCCGCGTGAGACAGGAACCAAGTGTTCGAGGTCACGCCAAACGCGGCGCTGAAGGCCCAGGGCACCACGCCGGGCGAGGGGTTTTCGTGGTAAAGCCGGTTGTACGGCCGCCACGGCGCGGGCCCCACCCAGAGTTCCCAGTCCAGCCCGTCCGGCACCGGCTCGGCGGGCAGGGCGAAATCCAGCGGCGGGTAGCTTCGGCCGGTCACCTCGGGATTCAGCACGTTGCGATACGGCTGGCAGCGCGGGCTGCCCAGCCAGCCGGCCAGGGTGTGCAGTTGGGTGAAAACGTGCTTCACCCGGCCCAGCCCGCCCTGACGGATGAACTGCACCACCGCGCGGATGGTCGGGATCGAGCGGTACTGCGTGCCGGTCTGGAACACCCGGCCGTACCGGCGCACCGTGTCCACTACGCGCCGGCCTTCCTCGATCGTGACCGAGATCGGCTTCTCGCAGTACACGTCCTTGCCCGCCTTGGCCGCGTCCACCGCCTGGAGCGCGTGCCAGTGGTCCGGCGTGGCGATCACCACGGCGTCCACATCCGCGCGCGCCAGCAACTCGCGGTAATCCGTGTACGCGGCGCAACCCGGGTAACTGCCCCCGCCCCGGGCCGCCGCGTGCATCTGGTCCACCGTGTCCCGTGCCGGATCGAGCCGCGCGCGGTCCACCTCGCAGACCCCGAGCAGTTGCACGCCAGGGTCGCCGGCCAGTCGGCGCAGATGACCCCGGCCCATCGCGCCCACACCGATCAAGCCGACGCCAATGCGGTCGTTGGCCCCGGGCTGGCCCGCGTTTCCCAGCACGGAAGCCAGCACCCCCGACGGCACCGCCAGCGCGGCCGCCACCGCGCCGCCGCGCTGCAAAAAGCGGCGTCGGCTCAGACGGGAACGGCCAGGGACGGCGGGGGCGGCGGGCTGGTTGGCGGTGTGCATCGGTGTCGGCTTCAGCACTAGGCCGGCTCGGCCCGGCGGTCAAGCCGGGTGTGCGGTGACTGCCGTCATGGGGCGCTTCTCAATTTCGTGCAGGCAGGATCGCTGTGGGGTAGCGGCCGGCTTCCGGCCGGCCGTGGAGCCGGGCTTCCAGCCCGGTGGACCCGGCGAGAAAGCCCAAACTCAGAAACTCAGAAAGGAGGTGGCGGGCGGTGGCTGGGATCCGGCATCTGGCAGCCGGCTCCTGGCTCAGGGGCCGGACCCGTCGCCCTCAGCGAGGGGCGATCCACTCTTGCTGGCGGGAAGCCGCGCTCCCAATTTTACGCAGGCGCTCCCGGAACTTCCGGGCGGGCAGGATGCCGCCTGCTACGGCGGCCAAGGATGGCCGCCGCCATGAGGCAACGGCAGCAGTTTCGTCTCAGCGCCCGAGTTCGATGAACTCCACGTCCAGTTCCGTCGCGCCGGTTTCCCATTGCAGCACCGCGACCGTGCGCGGCTGGCCAAACCGCGCCCGGCCGGCGGATCCGGGGTTCACGTACATCACGCCCTCAATCACCTCGCAGAAGGTCGCGTGCGTGTGGCCGAAGACCACCACGTCCGGCCGCTCCCGCAGAATCCGCCGCTGCAGGTCGGGCTTCAGCCGCCGCGGCTCGACGATGTGGTGGACCAGCAAGAGGCGGTCGTCCAGGTGCACCAGTTCGGTCTCGCGCCACGTGGGGTGGGTGTCCGTGTTGCCGCTCACCGCCGTGACCGGCGCGAGCGCCTCCAGTTCGAGCAGCACGCTGGGCCAGCCGATGTCGCCCGCGTGGACGATGTGGTCCACACCGGCAAAATGCCCCAGCACCTGTGGATCGAGGTGGCCGTGGGTGTCGGAAATGAGGCCGACGCGAGGCATGGGCTTTGGGTGCGGGGACTGCGTCCCATGCGGGTGGTCAGGCCGGGTTCGGGCGGCCGCGCCGACCGGCTTCAAGCCTTGGCTTCCTCGGGCTCGGACGCGGCGGGCTCGGCGTCCTCGCCCGGTTCGGCCGCCGGTTCCTCCCGCGGTTCGCGGGCTTCGGTCAACTTCATGGCCCCGGCGAACAGGCCGGTGAACAGCCCGCCGCTCAGGAGCGTGTTGAGGAAGAACTGCCAGGTGTGCGGAAACTCCGGCCGGCCGACGGTCAGCGCCTGAATCCAGCCGCCAAGCGTTTTGAGGTAATGCGGGTCGAAGAGCCAGGCAAAGGTGTTGGTCACGAGGTAAAACAGCACCGCGCCGAGCAGCCCGCCACCCAACAGACCCAGGAACGGCGCGCATGGCGAGAAGCGGCGGCCGAGCAGGATCAGCGCCATGTAGGCCCCGTACGTGCCCAGCATCTCCGGCGCGAGCAGCGGCGCGCCGTAGTACCCGTTCAGCAGCAGATCCGTCACCGCCATCACGCTCAGCGGCAGCCACCAGGCCATGCCGCCGGCCAGGTACACGCCGGCGCAGAACAACAGCCCGTACACGGCGCTGAAGTTGTGGGGCATCAGCCCCGGGATGCGCGTCAGCGCGAACACGAACATCAGCACGACGGGCAGCACATGCCTCGCTTTCATGTTAGGTGATGATACCCCCGGCGTCCGGCGTGACAAGCGCCTTGCAGGAGCGGCTCCGGGCGCATCACACTTTTTTGCAGCCGGTGGAAACAGCCGGAAGTTCCGGGGGCGTGCGCTTGAGTAAAAGGGGAGTGGGGCTTCCCGTCAGCGGAGGTAGGTCGCCCCTCGCTGAGGGGCGACGGGTCCGGCCCTTGGGCCAGGGGCCGGGTACCAGATGCCGGATCCCAGCCACTGCCCGCCACCTCCTTTCTGAGTTTCTGAGTTTGGGCTTTCTCGCCGGGTCCACCGGGCTGGAGGCCCGGCTCCACGGCCGGCTGGAAGCCGGCCGCCATTCCGGCTGGCGATACGCCTGCAGGAAATCGCGATGCGCCCGGCGGCTTAACGGCCGGGCCTTCGCGCTTGCGCGCCGCTTGCCGGCCCCGGCAACATCGCGCCCCATGCGCCACGCTCCCATCAAGCCCGAGCTCTTCGTGGAGAACCGCCGGCGGCTGGAGAAACTGCTGCTCCACAATTCCCTGGCGGCGGTGAACGCCAATGACGTCCTGCCCACCAACGCCGACGGCACGCTGCCGCCGCAGCCGAATTCGGACCTGTTCTACCTCACCGGCGTCGAGCAGGAGGAGACGGTGCTGCTGCTCGCGCCGGACGCGTTTGACGAGAAGCAGCGGGAGATGCTGTTCATCCGGCAGCCGAGCGAGCATCTCAAAACCTGGGAGGGGCACAAACTCAGTCAGGAGGAGGCGGCCGCCATCTCGGGCGTCCAGCAGGTTCGCTGGTTGTCCGACCTGCCGGCGGAGCTGCACAAGCTCATGTGCGAGGTCGAGCACGTGTACCTGAACTCGAACGAGCACAAGCGCGCGGTGATCGAGGTGGAGACGCGCGACGCGCGGTTTGTCCGGGAGCTGCAGCGGCGCTACCCGCTCCACGACTACCAGCGCCTGGCGCGGGTGATGCACCGGTTGCGGGTGGTGAAGTCCGACGCCGAGGTGGAGCTGATCCGGCGGGCTTGCGCGCTCACGGCGCGGGGCTTTGCGCGGGTGCTCCGGTTCGTCCGGCCGGGGGTGACCGAATGCGAGGTCGAGGCCGAGCTGGCGCACGAGTTCACGCGCGGGCGGGGCAAGTTCGCCTACCCGCCGATCATCGCCGCGGGCGCCAACTCCTGCGTGCTGCACTACAACCGCAACGACCAGACCTGCCGCAAGGGCGACGTCCTGCTGCTCGACGCCGCCGCCAGCTACGCGAACTACAACTCCGACCTCACCCGCACGCTGCCGGTGGGCGGCCGTTACACGCGCCGGCAGAAGCAGGTGTACCACGCCGTGCTGAGCACCTTGCGGGCCATGATCCGCGCCGCCGTCCCGGGCAAGCTGCACCGGGACTGGCAGAAGGAGGCGGAGGCGCTGCTCACGGAGGAATGCCTGCGGCTGGACCTGCTCAAGCCGCGCGACGTGCGGGCGCAAAGGCCGGACAGCCCGGCGGTGAAGAAGTATTTCATGCACGGCTTGGGGCACGTGATCGGCCTGGACGTGCATGACGTGGGCTTCATGCACGAGCCGATCGCGCCGGGCTGGGTGCTCACGGTGGAGCCGGCGCTGTACCTGCCCGAGGAAGGCTTCGGCGTCCGGCTCGAAAACACGGTGCTGGTGACCCGCGACGGCCCGGTGGACCTGATGGCGGACATCCCGATCGAAGCCGAGGCCATCGAAGCGGCAATGCGCGGCTGACGCGGCGGCCGGACGTTTCGCGGCCGGCGGAGCTCAGGTGAGGATGCGCCGGGCCTCGTCGAGGAAGATGCCCTTGAAGTTCATCTCGAGGGCCTGCGGGTTGGTGGCCTTGGCCAGCGCTTCCTTCTCCGTGACCTTGCCCTGCTTGACCAGGTTGAACAGCGCCTGGTTGAAGGTTTGCATGCCGTCGTCCACGCCCACCTCAATGGCCGCGGGGAGCTTCTCGAGGCGGTTTTCCTCGATGAGCTTCCGCACCGTGGGGGTGTTGATCATGATCTCGAGCGCCGGGGTCATGCCGCCGCCCACCCGGTTGACCATGCGCTGGCAGACCACCGCGCGCATCGTGGCGGCAAGCTGGCGGCGCACCTGGTCGCGCTCGTCGGGTTTGAAGAAGTCCAGGATGCGGCCGACGGACTGAGAGGCGTTGGTGGTGTGCAGCGTGGATAGCACGAGGTGGCCGGTGTCGGCGGCATTGATGGCGGCCATGAAGCTGGTGGCGTCGCGCATCTCGCCGATCATGATGATGTCCGGGTCCTGGCGGAGGATGTGTTTGAGGCCCATGTCGAACGAGAGCGAGTCCAGGCCGATCTCGCGCTGCTCGATGACGCATTGGTTGTCGTCGAAGACGTATTCGATGGGGTCCTCGAGGGTGATGATGTGCTTTTTGAAGTTGGCGTTGATGTGCTCGACCATCGCCGCCAGCGTGGTGGACTTGCCGCAGCCGGTGGAGCCGGAGATGAGCACGATGCCGCGGGGCGATTCGGCGAGGGACTTCAGGACGGGCAGCAGGCCGAGTTCCTCGAAGCTGGGCACCTTGACCTTCACGTAGCGCATGGCCAGGCACCACTCGCCCTTTTGTTGGAAGACGTTCGTGCGGAAACGGCCGATGCCGGTCGCTGCGTACGAGAAGTCCACCTCGCGGTCCTCCTCGAGCCGGGTCTTGGCGTGCCTCGGGACGATGGCCGCCACGATCTTGTTCACCCATTCCAGGGTGGGCGTGGGCGCCTCGATGGCCAGCAACTGGCGGTTGATGCGGAAGATGACCGGTCCGCCGGCCTTGATGTGAACGTCCGAGGCGCCGCCGTCCACAGCGGTCTGCAGAATCCGTTGAAAGATTTCCATGATGAACCCGGCGAAAACGCTTCAGGAGGCGGTGGCCCGGGCCAGTCGCTCGAGGTGTTGCTGGGCCTGGGTCGAAAGATCCAGCAGCAGGAGGGAGATGACGTACCCGGAATGGCGGCTGCCCGCGCAGTCCACCACCACGCCGTTCCCGCGCAGCGGCTGCGCCGCGCCCGGCGAGTGCAGATCCACGCCCACCTCCGACCACAGGGGCAGGGGCTGCGGCGACAGGAATTCCAGGCCGTTGCGCCGGACCACCACCTCGGATTCGGAAAGAACCAGCGGGGAATGGGCGGGCGCCGGGTCGCCGGCGGAGAACGGGTCGGAAGTGTCCAGTTTGCTGCTCGTCATAAGTCTCGGGAGGAAGCTACCACAGTCAATATGCGCGTCAATGATGCGACGCTTCGGGGCGCATCTCGCTTCTACGCAGCTCCGGCCTTGACGGGGTGGGGCGAGACTCCGTCGAGCCCTGCTTTTCGGGGCAGCGGTCGGCAGACCACAGTCCCCGCGTGCGGGTCGCCCGCGGCAAGCCCCAGGCGAGGTCGCCCGGGCCTGTGCGGGCGCTCGCTGGCGGCAAGGAATGGAGATGCGCCCGACGCTTCACCATTCAATGATGGCCGCGCCCCAGGTGAAGCCCGCGCCGAACACGACCAGCAGGATGAGGTCGCCACGGCGGATCCGGCCCGTGGCCACCGCCTCGTCCAGCGCCAGGGCCACGGACGCGGCGGAGGTGTTGCCGTAGCGGTCGAGATTCACGAAGAGCTGTTCCGGCCGCGCGTCCAAGCGTTCGGCCACCGCGTCAATGATACGGCGGTTGGCCTGGTGCGGAATTACGCACGCGATGCGCGAGATGTCGAGGTCGCAGCGGGCCAGGGCTTCCTGGGCCGCAGCGTGCATGGCCTGGACGGCGTTCTTGAACGTCTCCCGGCCGTCCATTTGGATGAAGTGCCGCCGGCGGTTCACCGACTCCACCGAGGCCGGCACGCGGCTGCCCCCGCCGGGCACGCAGAGCACGTTGCCCTTGCTGCCATCGGCCCCCAGACAGGTGGTCAGCAGGCCGTGGGCGCCGGGCCGGTGCTGAAGGATGGCGGCGCCGGCGCCGTCTCCGAACAACACGCAGGTGTTGCGGTCGGTCCAGTCCACGATGCTGGTGAGCTTTTCCGCGCCGATCACCAGCACCGTCTCGTACGTGCGCGTCATGACGAACTGCTGCCCGACCTCGAGCGCGTAGATGAATCCGGAGCAGGCGGCCTCGATGTCAAAGGCCGCGGCGCGCCGCGCGCCGATCTTCTCCTGGACCAGACACGCGGTGGACGGGAAGGGCATGTCCGGCGTGACGGTGGCGGTGATGATGAGGTCCACCTGCTCCGGGGCGATGCCGCCGCTGGCCAGGGCCTTGAGCGCGGCCTTCGCGGCGAGGTCGGACGTGGCCTCGTCCGGGGCCGCCATGCGGCGTTCGCGGATGCCGGTGCGGGTGAGAATCCATTCATCCGACGTGGCCACCATCTTCTCCAGATCGCCGTTGGTGAGCACGCGGGCGGGGGCGTACGCGCCGACGGAGGTGATGGAACAGGCGCGGCCGAGGTAACTGTGGCGGGCGCGCGGATTCTTGAAGGATTTCCCGGAACTGGCGGTCATGAAAGGGCGGGGACGGCGTTGGCGGCGGCCTTCAGGACCTGAGCGGCCGCCGAGACCTCCTCGGTGATGTGCTGGTTGATCTTGTGTTGCACGGCGCGCACGGCCTGGCCGATGGCGTTCATGATGGCGCGCTCGCGGGAGGAGCCGTGGGAGATGATGACGTTGCCGTTCAATCCCAGCAGCGGCGCCCCGCCGTGCATCTCCGGGTCCACGCGCTGTTTGATGCTGCGGAAGGCGCCCTTGGCCAGCAACGCGCCCAACTGCCGCTTGGCGCTCCGGCTCAGCTCCTTGCGCAGCCACTTGAACATGCTGGTGGCCAGGCTCTCGCAGGTCTTGAGCACCACGTTGCCCACGAAGCCGTCGCAGACCACCACGTCCACGCCGTTTTCGAACAGGTCGTGCCCCTCGACGTTGCCGATGAAATTCAGGGCAAGCTGCTTGCACAGTTTGAAGGTCTCCTGCGTCAGGTCGTTGCCCTTGATGTCCTCGGTCCCCACGCTGAGCAGCCCGACGCGCGGACGGGCATAGCCCAGAATCTCCCGCGAGTACACGCTGCCCATGATGGCGAACTGGGCGAGGTGATGGGGGCGACATTCCACGTTGGCGCCGGCGTCCACGAGGATGAAGTCGTTCACCGGCGCCGGGATCACCGCGATGATCGCCGGGCGCTCGATGCCGGCCAGCGGCCGCAGCTTGATGGTGGCGGCGGTCACCACCCCGCCAGTGTTGCCCGGGGAAATCAGCGCCTCGGCCTGGCGATCCTTGAGCAGTTCCACCGCCCGCACGATCGAGCTGTCCTTCTTGCGCCGGACCGCGAGGACGGGTTTGTCCTCCATGGTGAGCACCTCGGTCGTGTGGACAATTTCGACGCGCGGGTCGGGCGGGGTGTGCGCTCCCCAGGCGGCCTTGATGGCGGCCTGGTCGCCGACCAGGAACAGCTTCGTGATGGCAGGGTGATGCTTGAGTGCCAGGCGCGCGCCTTCCACCACGACCCCGCAGCCGTGGTCAGCACCCATGACGTCCACCGCGATGCGCATAAACAACCGGCGCGGGAGGGCGACCCCCGCGCGCGGCGCAAATCAAGGCTGGACGGGGTTATCCGCCGGCTTCGACGCTCAACACTTGGCGCCCGCGGTAGAAGCCGCAGGCCGGGCAGGCGCGGTGCAGGATGTACGGCGCCGCGCATTGCGGGCAGGTGCTGAGCTGGGGCAGCTTCAACACGCTGTTGTAAGCCCGCCGCTGGCGCTGCCGGCTGTGTGATGGTTTGCGTTTTGGTACACCCATAAACTCTCCAGAGCTAAAACTTCAATCGGTCCAGTACTGACCACGCCGACTCCCCTCCCGCCGGTGTCGCACCTGATTGCCCGCCGCCCGACTGCGGCGGTGAAGGCAGGCCGCCGCATTCAGGCTCGCACAAGGGGTGCTGCGGCAGGGCAAGCACCGTATCTTCCCGCAGACGGGGCGTCAAGTCCACGACCTCGCCGACAACCGGCAGGGCCTCCTCTCCGGTCAGGGCCAGTTCGGCCGACCACGGGGAAAGTTCCAGGCGCTGCCGGAATGACTTCAGGCACCGCGCGCACAGGCAGTCCAGCTCGACGGCGAGGATCCCGTGAAGCAGAAGCGCGACGCCCTGTTTGCGGGCCGTGAAGTGGTAGAACAGCGGCCCGCCCACCGCGACCAGATCATCCGGGCCGCCCCAGTCCAGTTCCGCGGCCGGCAGGGTGCCCTCCAAGGTGAGCACCTCGCTGGCAAGCTGGGTCAGATTGAGCAGGACAGGCACGGCGAAAACCAGGTGGGGCCCAGACGGCGCCGGCTCAGTGGCGGGCGGCGCGTTTCGCCCGGGCCGGGCGACGGCCAAACTTGCGCTCCAGGGCCGTATGCACGTGTCCGGGCACAAAAGCGCTCACGTCCCCGCCCAGCCGGCAGATTTCCTTCACGATCCGGGAACTCAGGAACGTGTACGTGTCCTTGGGCATGACGAAGATCGTCTCGATGGCTTCGTTCATGCGCCGGTTGATCAGGGCGAGCTGGAACTCGAACTCAAAATCGGACACCGCCCGCAGGCCGCGGATGATGGCGTTGGCGCGGCGCGCGCGCGCGTAGTCAATCAGCAGGCCGGTGAAGCTGTCCGTCTCGACATTGGGAATCTGGCGCGTGGCGTGGTCCACCAGTTCGCGGCGCTCCTCGAGGGTGAACAACGGTTGCTTGCTGTCGTTCTGGGCCACTGCCACGATCACCCGGTCAAACAGCCGCGCCGCGCGTTGCACCACGTCCAGATGGCCGTTGGTCACGGGATCAAAACTGCCTGGATAGATAACCGTTCGCATGAATGGAGCGGGCGATGGGAGAATGCCGCAAGGGCGGTGGACTGGCTGGCCATCAACGCAAACCCGGGGCAGTCACCTGCCCCGGGTTTGCCTGAAACTCAGTTGAGAAAGGACGTTCTACTCGCCGCCTTCGTCGTTGTCCTCAAACCCGCCCGGCGTGATCGGCGTGGTCGGATTGAACACCGGCGGCAGGACGAACGGCTGGATTCGACCCCACTGCCCCGGCGGTTCAAACTCGCGCTTTTCCAGCGCCCAAGTCGGCTCGGCCGAGTAGCCGGGCTTGCTCGCGACTTCCGCCCCACCCACACCGCCGCCAAACTGGCCCGCCGCCAGGGTGATTTCCTCGTTGATGCTGGGCAGCGACTCGATCAAGCCGCCCTTGTTGTTGTTGAGGGTCGGCTCGAAGGTGTAGCCCGGCCGCACTTGGAAGTCGGTGGGAGTCGAGGTGCCCGGCGCGTTGTATTTGACGTAGCCGTTGCCTTCCAGCACCGAGAATTCACCGCGCGCCGAAACCTGGTACTTGGTGCCCCGGATTCCCACCGCGCCCACCGGCGTCATCACCTCGTACTTCGAGGCGGCGGACATCTTGCGGACCACCCCTTGAATCTTGCCCGCGCGCAGCCCCAGTTCGGTGGTGATGATGGACTCACCCGCGCCGCTTTCCACGTTCAGGGTGGTCAGCGCCAGCGTGGTGTCTGGTGTGACCCGGACGAACGGGCCGTTCTTGCCCAGATATAGGTCCACGACGCCGAGCGTATCGGTTTTGATGCTGGCGCCGGGATTGAGCACGACGCCCTTCTTGACCTCATTCCACGTCACGCCGTCCGTGCTGTATTGCGCGGCCCCGGCGCGGACCGCGTCCACTCGCGCCGAGCCGGCACCCGCCAAAACTGAGAAACTGAAGGCCAGAGCGCTCAGGGCCAGGACACCGGGGAAAAATCGGATGTGTTTGCTCATAATTGACTCCGCACTCGGTTGATTGCCAATTTGCCGTACTGATGTGAACGCAGTGTATTTGCCCGGAACAGGTTGTCAACCGCATATTCTGGAAATTCTTGGCGCGGCAAACACTTGAATCCGGGCCGGTTTCAGCGGCGGCCCCCCCCAAACACCCCTGCCCCGCGCCAGACCAGCCGATCCGCGGGATTTGGTTGTCGCCGGTGGCGGCGGAGTCAGGCAAAGTGCCGTCAATGAAACCACTGAACGCCTGCTCCCGCCGGACATTTCTGGCCCGCTCCGGTTTGCTGGCCACAGCCCCGTTTTGGGGGCGCCTGGTCATCCCGCATTCCGCCCAGGCCGCCAGCGCCGCGGACAAGATACGCGTCGGCCTCATCGGCTGCGGCGGCATGGGCAAGGGCGATCTCGCCACTTTCTTCCTGAATCCCGAGGTTGAATGCCCGATCGTCTGCGACCCAGACGACCATCAGACCGCTGGTGCCGCCACAATGGTCGAGGAAAAGCGCGGTCGTCGCCCGGACGCGGTCCGCGACTTCCGCCGCGTACTCGAGCGCCAGGACATGGACGCTGTGATCGTGGCCACGCCCGATCACTGGCACGCGCTGCCGACCGTCCTGGCCTGCCAGGCCGGCAAGGACGTGTACGTCGAGAAGCCGCTCGCGCTCACCATCGCCGAAGGCCGGGCGATGATCGAAGCGGCGCGGCGCCACCAGCGCGTCTGCCAGATGGGCGCCCAACGCCTCAGCAGCCCGACCTACCGCCAGGCGACGGATTTCGTGCGTTCCGGGAAGCTGGGCAAGGTGGGCCTCGTTCGCGCTTGGGCTTACCTGGACTGGATCAAGCCGATCGGCAACCCGCCGGATGCCGCGCCGCCGCCCACTGTGGATTACGAGCTGTGGCTGGGGCCCGCGCCCAGGCGGCCGTTCAACCCAAACCGGTTCCACTTTAACTTCCGCTGGTTCTGGGACTACGCCGGTGGGCTCATGACCGATTGGGGCGTGCATTTGATCCAGGTGTTGCTGTGGGGCATGGGCGACGCGCCGCCGCGCGCCGTCATGTCCAGCGGCGGCAAATACGTGCTCGACGACAATTCGGAAACGCCCGACACACAGATGACCGTCTATGAGTTCCCCGGCTACACGCTGGTGTGGGAACACAAGGTCGGCATCGGGCTCGGCCTGTACAACCGGCCGTGGGGCATGGCGTTCGTGGGCACCGAAGGCACGCTGGTCATCAACGACAGCGGCTGGGAAATCCTGCGCGAGCCCGGCAAGGACGAGCTTGAACCGAAGAAACTCCCCGGCGGCCCGGACCCGCGGCCCGCGCACGTCCGCAACTTTCTCGACTGCGTGAAGTCCCGGCGGCCGCCGGTCGAGAACCTCGAAGTCGGCCACCACGTTTCGACCGTCGCGCATCTGGGCAACATTGCCTTGCGCACCGGCCGGCGCATCATCTGGGACCCCGCGCGTGAACAGGTGGTGGGCGACAAGGATGCGAACCGGCTCGTCACCGTGGCTTACCGCAAGCCCTGGAAGCTGCCGTACCTGAAGCACGGTTGAGCGGCGCGCCGGGCTTCGCGCCGGAGCCGCCCGCCGTTGCATTCCCGGCCGCGCGCGGCCAAGCTGAGGCATGGCCGAGACCGTTCCCAGCCTGCTGCTGCTCATCCCGGCCCACAACGAGGAGCAGCGCATCGGGCCGGTGCTGCGCGAGTTCGCGGAGCACTTCCGGCGGCATTACCCGGAGCGGTCGCGCATCGTGGTGGTCTTGAACGGCTGCCGGGACAACACCGAGGGCGTGGTCCGGCAGGTGGCCGCCGTGTTCCCGGAAGTGACGCACCTGAATTTCCCCGAGCGCATCGGCAAGGGCGGCGCGCTCATCGAGGGCCTCAAGCTCGCGCCGGAGGCGGACCTCATCGGCTACGTGGACGCCGACGGCGCGACCGGCCCGGCGGCCTTTCTCAAACTCGTCTCGCTGGCGCCGCGGGCGGACTGCGTCATCGGCTCGCGCTGGCTGCCCGGCGCGGTGCTGCACCAAAGCCAGCCGTGGCTGCGCCGCTTTTTCAGCCGCGCCTTCAACTTCATCGTGCGGCTGCTGCTCCGGCTCGATTTTCAGGACACCCAGTGCCCGGCGAAGGTCCTGCACCGCGCCGCCGTCGAGGCCGTGCACGACGCGCTCCAGATCGCCGACCTCGCCTTCGACGTGAACCTGCTCTACGCGCTCAAGCGGCGCGGCTTCCGCATCCTCGAAGCGCCCATCGAATGGACCGACAAGCTCGGCTCGAAGGTCACGCAAAGCCTGTTGCGCTCGTCGCTGGTGATGTTCCTCTCGGTGCTGCGGTTGCGGCTGGTGTACTCGCCGTTTTACCGCTGGCTGGAGCCGCTCCGGCCGCTGGAAACCTGGATTTATTTGAAGCTCAAGGCGCCGCCGCCGCGCGTCAGCAGCACCGCCGGATCGAGCGATACCGCTCGTTCGTGACGGCGACGAACAGCCGGCCCTTGGCCGCCGGGCCGGCGAGGTGATCCGCGCACTCGCACTGCGCCGCGAGTTGTTGCGCACGCTCGAACTCAGCCTCGCCGCTCAATTCCCTGGCCAGCGCCACGGCCAGCGTGAAGAGTCCGAAGAAATGCAGCGGCTTCGCCTCGGCCAGCGCGTAATCGGAGAGCCAGGTCGGCGGCGTTTCGCGCAACTCGGCCAGCTTCTTGCGCGCTAGCAGCAGAATCCACTCGCGCACGCTCAGCAACAGAATGATCGCCAGCAGCGCCATGAAACTGGCGGCGACCGCCGCGTCGAGTTGGTTGTTGAACCGGAGCGTGCGCAGCCGCTTCAGCTCGACATCCGCCTTGGCGAGCGCCTCGCCGGCCAGCGTGGACCGCGTCGCCTCCAGCGTGGCGGCCTTCGACCCGAAATCCTTCGCCGCCGCGAGAAAGCCGATGCGCGGGTCGGGATGCGCGATCTTCTGGATGGCCGCCGTGCCCGTCACCGCCACAAGCCACGCGAGCGGCACGAGCGTCACCAGTGCCAGCCACGGCCGGCCAGTCGAACGCGGAATGCGGAATGCGGAATGCGGAATGGGTTCGTTGTTCCCGGTTCGTTGTTCCTGGTTCGTTGTGTTTGGTTCGTGGCTCCTGGTTTTCAGATTTCGGATTTCGGATTTCGGATTTCCAGTTGGGGCATCCGTCTTCGCCAATTGCATCTTCAAGATGATTGTCGTGGCCAGGCACAGCGCGATGGCGGCGAGCATCTGGTTGGCGATGCCGAACAACGGCCAGAGCGAGTTGATGCCGCCCAGCGGGTCGCGCACGCCCTGGATCAGGAAGTAGCCCCAGCCGCTCACCATCAGCAGGCTGGCGACGAGGTTGGCGCCGAGGCGGCGTGTCTCGCCGAGCGGTTTCCAGAGGTTGCCCAGAAAATCCTGGAGGATGTACCGGCCCACGCGCGTGCCGGCATCGAGCGTGGTGAGGATGAACAGCGCCTCAAACATGATCGCGAAGTGGTACCACAGGTCCATCCAACGCTCGCCGACAGCCTTGTGGAAGATCATGGCCATGCCCACCGCCAGCGTCGCCGCGCCGCCGGTCCGGCCGAACAACGTGTCCTCGCCCATCTCCTTCGCCAGCGTCTCCATCTGTTCCACGGTCACGTGCGCGAAGCCGGTGGCGTTCACCTGCTCGACCGTCGCGGCCGCGCGCGCCTCGGGCGTGGCGCCGGCGCCCTTGATGTTCATGCTCAGGTACACGCCGGGCTCGAGCGTGCAGGCGGCGACCATCGCCATGATGGCGACCAGCGACTCGAGGCACATCGCGCCGTACCCGATGGGCCGGGCGTAGTGCTCGCGCGTGATCAGCTTGGGCGTGGTGCCGCTCGAGATCAGCGTGTGAAAGCCCGAGATCGCGCCGCAGGCGATGGTGATGAAGCAAAACGGAAACAGCTTCCCGGCGAACACCAGCCCCGAGCCGTCCACGAATTGGGTCAGCGCCGGCATCTGGAGGTCCGGCAGCACCAGGAAGCAGCCCAACGCCAGCAGGCCGATGGTGCCCAGCTTCATGAACGTGCTCAGGTAATCGCGCGGCGCCAGGAGCAGCCACACCGGCAGCACGCTCGCCGCCAGGCCGTACCCGATGATCGCCCAGGCCAGTGGCTCTTCCTTGAGCTTGAACACCGCCTTCAACTCCGGGTGCGTGTACACGTACTGCCCGCCCCAGACCGCCAGCAGCAGGAGCACGACGCCGATGGCCGAGGCTTCGAGCACCCTGCCGATCCGCAGGAAGCGCATGTAGCTGCCCATGAACATCGCGATCGGGATCGTGGCGCCCACCGTGAACACGCCCCACGGGCTTTCGGCCAGGGCCTTCACCACCACCAGCGCCAGCACCGCCAGCAGGATGAGCATGATGGACAGGATCGCCACCAGCGCGATGTAGCCGGCGGTGGTGTTCAACTCCTCCTTGACCATCTGGCCAAGCGACTTGCCGTCCCGCCGCATCGAGGCAAACAGGATCACGAAATCCTGCACCGCGCCGCCCAGCACGCAGCCGATCAGGATCCACAGCGTCCCCGGCAGGTAGCCGAACTGCGCCGCCAGCACCGGCCCGACCAGCGGTCCCGGCCCCGAGATCGCGGCGAAATGATGGCCGAAGACGATCCACGGATTCGTCTTCACGAAGTCCTTGCCGTCGTCGTGAACCTCGGCCGGCGGGGCGCGGCGCGGGTCCAGCACCAGCACCCGGGCGGCGACCCACTTCGAGTAAAACCGGAAGCCGATGGCGAAGGTGCACAGTGCCGCGACGAGGAGGTACGCGGAATTCAGCGCCTCGCCGCGCTTGAAGGCGATGGCGGCGTAAGCGCCGGCGCCGAGCACGGAAATCCCGACCCAAAGCAGCGCGCGCAGCAATCGTTTCATGGCTCAGGCGGTGGCGGAGGTTGGTGCGCGCAGTTGTCGCGGCTGGGCGCGGGCCGGTCAAGCGGGACTTGCCAGGCGGGGGATTGCAGGGCACCTCTTGGTTCTCTGCCGCTCCGGCCTTGAGGGGTGGGGCGAGATTCCGTCAAGCCCTGCTGACAAATGCGGACTGCGGCTCGGGCATCTTCGGCGAGCTTCGCTTCCATTTCGGATTTCGGACTTCGGACTTCGCGGCCGCAGGCCGCCCCCCGCGGCACAGCCCGGGCGCGGTCGCCTGGGCCACTACAGTCCGCCGCTGCCGGCAAGAAATTGAGATGCGCCCCACAGCCGGCACGAACCATGCTAAATCTTGACGTGCGGGGCGCGCGGGGCGACTAATGCCCTTGCGGCCCCCATAAACATGAACGCACGCGACGCAAGGAGTTCCGGGCCAGACCCGAGCCGCCGCCCGGACCCCCCGTTCCCGGCCGGCTTCACCCTCATCGAATTGCTGGTGGTCATCGCCATCATTTCGATCCTCGCCAGCATGTTGCTGCCCGGCCTGAGTGGCGCCAAGGAACAGGCCCGGCAGATCAACTGCGTGAGCAACCTCCGCCAGCTCGGCCTGGGGCTCCAGTTGTACCGGGACGACCACGACTCGCGCTTCCCGCCCAAAACGGTCTGGGAACCGCATCCCACCTCGCCCAACACGTGGGTGGCCAAGGACCTCCAGTTCGCCTTGGGCGGACACGATCCGGTGTTTCCGCTGTCCACCTGGTCCGCCTCGGCCAACGCCCGGCCGCTCAACGCCTACGTCTCGCCCTCGCCGGTGTACCGGTGCGGCCGGGACAAGGGCCAGCCCGCGCTGGGCCTCGTGCCGTCCAACTACGAGGCGCTGGGCTCCAGCTACCATTACAACGCCGGCAGCCTCACGGTGCCGCAGGGTGGCGGCTTCCGCACCCCGCCGGCCGATCCCGCGGAAGACCTCGCCGGCAAGCCCGAATCCTACGTCTCCCAGCCCGTCCGGCACATCCTGCTGCATGAGCCGCCCGCCCGGCTTTACGCGCGCAACGACGGCGTGCTCTTCTGGTACCAGTGGCATCGCCACGCGGGACGGTACGAATTCCCGGACCCCGCGCTGGCGGGCGGCCGTTTCATCTCGCCCATCCTGTTCGTGGACGGCCATGCGGCGGTGCACAACTTCACCCGCGCGCTCACGGTCAACCCGCTTTACCCGTACGAGCCCACGACGGATTGGATGTGGTATGAACCGGTGCGCTGAACCAACACTTCCCCATGTCTGACTCCGCTCCTCTCACCCGCCAAGTGGACCTGCGCGGCATCGCCGGCTTCGCGCGGGCGCTGGTCGCTGCGTTGCGCCAGACCCCCGGCATCGAAGCCCTGGCCGCGTTGCGCGCCGGCGTCCACGCCACCTGCCCGCAATGCCAGCTCCGGCTCTTCGGCGAGGATGTGCTGGCCCTGGCCGCCAGCCAGGCGCCCGGCCCCGAGACCAGCCCCAAGCTGCACCGCCTCGCGCAAGGCTTTTGCGGCCGGCAAAGCTGCAACGGCCTGTTTTACGAATTCACCTTCGATCCGGTTGCCGGTGTGGACTGGGAACGGGTGCTGGCGCAAACAGAACCGGCCGGCGCGGAGGCCGCGAGCGCCGCGGTGGCCGGCCCGGCGGCGGCCGACCCGGCCGGCGACACCCGAAAACGCACGCGCCTGCGCCTCGCCCTCGGGCTGGCGGTGGTGGTCGTGCTGCTGCTCGTGCGGCACGTCATGACCGGCGGCACGATTCCCTGGCTGCGCGAGCCCCGGCAGTTTACCGCCGACCCCGCCACCATGCCCAAGCTGGGCGAGACCAACACCGCGCCGCCCGCCCCGTCCGGAACGAACGCGCCCCGCACCTTCCGCGCCGCGCCGGAGCCGCGCCAGCGGTGAGCCCGAGAACCGAAGTTGCCCGTGACGCCGGATTCCCCTTCGGCTCAACGCCGGTTATCGGGTTCAACGCGGCCGGTGGCGAGACCGCCGTTGTAACTTTCCGCCGTCCCGCGGCTCGGTTCGGGCAGTTGAACGAATCCGAAGACCGGGGTTCGCGGTGGGACAGGCGACCCGCGTGTCGCCCGTTGAACCCCGGCTGCTGAAAGGAAAGGAACGAACATGACGGAACTGACGGAACGGGATTTTGCGGCGACAGTGCTGCAATCGGACCTGCCGGCGCTGGTGGATTTCCACGCCACCTGGTGCGGGCCGTGCCGGATGCTGGCGCCCGTGCTGGACCAACTGGCCGGCGAGTTCGCCGGGCGGATCAAGTTTGTGAAGGTGGATGTGGACGAGGCGCCGGAGCTGGCCAACCGTTACCAGATCACCGGCGTGCCCACGCTGCTGCTCTTCCAAAACGGCCGCGTGGTGGACACGGTGGTGGGCCTGGCGTCTCTGGGCGCCTTGCGCGCACGACTGGCCCGGCAGGCCGGACCCGCGTCCGCCGCAGCGGAGCCCGCGCCGGTGGGCGGCTGTTGCCGGCACTGACGCACGTTCACGAAGCGGCTTCACGCCCGCGCCGGGGTGACTTTGGCGCGGGCGCTTTGCTTTCCGGCGCGGCTGCGGCAGAGTCGGCGCATGGCTTACGAGTTCCGCCTGCACCGCCGCGTCGAGTTCTCCGAGACGGACGCCGCGGGCATCGTCCATTTCTCGAATTTCTTCCGCTACATGGAGTCAGTGGAGCACGCGTTCTTCCGCTCGTTGGGCCACTCGGTGATGCTGCGGCACCACCGGCCGCCGCTGGGCTTCCCGCGCGTGGCCGCCGCCTGTGAGTACCAGTCGCCGCTGCGCTTCGAGGACGTGGTGGAACTGCACCTGCTGGTGCGCGAAAAGAAGCCCAAGTCGCTGAGCTACCTCATCAAGTTCACCAACCTCAGCGCCACGCCGCCGCGCGAGGCGGCGCGGGGCACGTTGACCGTGGTGTGCGTGGCGAAAAACGCGGACGGCGGCTTCACCGCGACGCGCATCCCGCACGAGCTGGCCGGGCTCATCCAGGTGGCGCCGGCCGAACTGCTCGCTTGATCTGGCAACCCAAGGCCGGGAATCGGTTGGAGAGGAGACTGCCAGGCGGGCCAGGCGTGCCCGGGCAACTCATTTAACCATTCACCCCTTTAACCGCCCGGACCATGGCCCCGCCCCGGCCTCAGTGCATGTACTTCACCGCCAGGAACCCGCCCACGCCCAGGGCCAGCAGCGCCCAGGCCAGCCAGTCAAAGTACTTTTCGATCAGCCCCTTCACCTGCGCGCCAAACACGTAGATGGCGCCGGCCACAAGGAAGAACCGCACCGAGCGCCCGAGGGCGGAGGCCAGCACCAGCGTGGGAAAGCTCACGTGAAACACGCCGGCCGCCACGGTGAACACCTTGTACGGGATGGGCGTGAACGCCGCCGTGAGGATGGCCACAAAGGCGTTGCCCTGGTACAGCCGGCCTACTTGGTCGAAGGTCGCCTGCGAGAAGATGTGCGGGATGAAGAAGTCCCGCGCCACCTCCCAGGCGGCGTAGCCGATCAAGTAGCCCAGCATCCCGCCCAGCACCGAGCCGATCGCGCACACCGTCGCGAACCACAGCGCGCGCCGCGGCGCGCCCACGCTCAGCGCCAGCAGCAGCACGTCCGGCGGCACCGGGAAGACCGACGACTCGACGAACGCGATGCCGAACAGCGCCCAAGTGCTGCCCGGCCGCTCGGCCCAGCCGACGGTCCAGTCGTACAACCGGCGGAGCAGGTTGGGGCGCCGTCCGGGCTGGGCGGGCGGTTGGGCGGTGTCCGTCATGGGCCGGCGAGTGGAAGGGAAAACGGCCGAAGCGTCAAGTGCGCCCCCGGACGCGGTCGCTGCCGGGCGAAGCGACGGGAAACCTCGAGGGGGCAGGCGCCACGAGCCTGTCGATTTGGTACTCGGTACTTGGCACTTGGCACTTGGTTGGTGGTTGGTGGATCTCGGATTTCGGTTTTCGGGCTTCGCGGCCGCAGGCCGCGCCGGTGGGGGCGAGACTCCGGCGAGCCCTGCAATCATTGGGGCGCGGACGTCCAAGTCCGCGGCGGCGACTGCGGGCGGATGGAACGTCCAACCTGGTCGTTCCCGCCAGCAACCGGCCGCCAGATTGCGCCCCGCGAGTTTTCAAACTCAAAGCAACCGCGAACGGATCGCCCGCGGCCCGGCCGCAGGCGGGGTCGCCTGTGCCACTAGGGCCTCCACCGTTTTGTGGCTGGCGCGAGGCGTGTCGCCTGCTAAGTTGCCGTTCCCGAAAAACGAAGTCGGATTCACGAGCCATGTGCGCAGAATGCGGTTGCGGCAAAGTCGAGCGGTTCGGTGTGCAGCCCTTGCAGGCGCCGCCGGCCAGCCCGGTGGATCTGGTGGGCGACACCGACCACGAACACGTCGAGCACGCCCACGAGCATGTCCATGCCGACGGCACCCGCCACAGCCATCCGCATGCGCATGGGCTGGGTCACGAGTACGACCACGACCACCCGCACGGCGACGCCGGCCACGCGCACACGCACACCCACGCGGACGGCACCACGCACAACCACCCGCACGCGCACGGCGCCGGCCATCACCACACCCACGCGCCCGCGCAGAGGCCCCAGACCATTGACCTGCACCAGCCCATCCTCGCCCGCAACGACCGACTGGCGGAGCGCAACCGCGGGTTCCTCCAAGCGAAGGGCCTGCTCGCGCTGAATGTCCTGGCCTCGCCCGGCGCGGGCAAGACGACCTTGATCGAAAAGACCGTCGCCGCCCTCGAGCGCGACCTGCCCGCGGCGGTCATCGTCGGCGACCTGGCGACCGCCCGCGACGCCGAGCGCATCCGCGCGGCCGGCGCGCCGGTGGTCCAGATCACCACCGGCACGGTCTGCCATCTCGATGCCGAAATGGTCGCGCGCGGCCTGGAGCAATTGGACCTGGCCAGCCGCGAACTGCTCATCATCGAGAACGTCGGGAACCTGGTCTGCCCGGCGGATTTTGACCTCGGCGAAAGCGCGCGCGTGGTGCTGCTGTCGGTGACGGAAGGCGAGGACAAGCCGCTCAAGTACCCGCCCATGTTCCGCGCCGCCCACGTGGTGATCGTGACCAAGACCGATCTGGCGGCGGCGGCCGGATGCGACCGCGAGGCGTTGCGCCGGAACTTGCGGGCCGTGGCGCCGCAGGCCCGGGTGTTCGAGCTTTCCGCCCGCACCGGCGAGGGCCTCGAGGCCTGGCTGGACTGGCTGCGCGGCCTGCGCCGGCACTGACCGGGTTGGGACTCGCGGCGCTCGCTCCTCCGGGAACTTCTTGGAATGCGAAGTCGGTCCTTGGTCCGGTTCTTGGTTCTTGGTCCTTGGTTCTTGGTTGGTTGTTCCTGGTTCACAGCCCGCAGCATCGGCCTTCGACCTTCGGCCACCCGGGTTCGCGCCCAACTTCCAGAAACCGCCAGGCCTCCCTGCCAGGGCAACCTTGATTCAACGCCGGCGCGATGGCACAACGCCGCCGTGAACACCCCGCGAGTCCGCCGGTCGAAATGTCCGCCCGGAGCCGATCCATCCGCTTCGACGGAATCAGCCAAGCAGGTGAGTTGGACGAGGCGCTCATCAACGCACCCAGACGGAATGCGCACCTCATTCCCACCGCTTCTTTCCAGCCAGGTTCTGAGGCTTGCCCTGGCGCTGGTTTGCGCGGCGACAGTTGCCATGCGCGCGGCCGATGATCCCGCGAATCCCCCGTTCGTCGTTGACCTGCGCCCGCATTGGGACGACCGCACGCCGCTGGGGAACCCGCACAAGGGCTGGTACCACCATTTCCCGGACAACCACCCGGACAAGTACCGCATCGCGCGCGACGCCGACCTGCTTGAGTTTCCCGGCATGGACCATGTCTATATCCGGCTGGCGTGGTCGTATCTCGAGCCGCGCGAAGGCGAGTTCCACTGGGAGGTGATTGACCGGATCATCGAGAAGTGGACCGCGCACGGCCTGGGCATCGCGTTCCGCATCAGTTGCCGCGAGACCAGCACCGACCGCACCGAGCAGCAGTTCGCCACGCCGCGCTGGGTGAGGGAGGCCGGCGCGCAAGGCGGCCATTTCCTGATGGGCAAGGCCACCGGCCCGGAAGGTCCGTGGGAACCGAAGTTCGACGATCCGATTTTCCTCGCGAAGCTGGACCGCTTCCTCGCCGCCTTTGCCGCGCGCTACGACGGCCGGCCCTGGTTGCGCTATGTGGACATCGGCAGCATCGGCGACTGGGGCGAAGGCCACAGTTGGGCGGGCAGCCGCGCCGAGGTCGGCTTCGCCGCGCGCCAGACCCACGTGGACCTGCACCTGAAGCATTTCAAGCGGTCGCAGTTGATCGTGACCGACGACTTTGTGTACGCGCTGGGCAATCCCGCGGAGCGCCAGGCTTTGCACCAGTACGTGTTGGCCCACGGCATCAGCTATCGCGACGACAGCATCCTGGTGGACGGGTACATCGCCGGCACCAGCGAGACATTCACGGTGCGCAGCCCGGAGTTTTTCGCGGACGCGTACCTGAAGACGCCGACCGTTCTGGAACTGGAGCATTACGGCCACGTGAAGCGGCTGGGCAACTGGGATGGGCGGCCGGGGTCCTCGCTGGCGAAGCATGGCCGGGGCAGAACCGGGCCGGACTATTTCCGCGGCGCGCTGGGCCTGCTCCGCGCCACCTACCTTGGCTACCACGGATACGCGCACGAGTGGCTGGCGGACAACCCCGAGTTGACCGGCGAACTGCTCAACCGCTGCGGCTATTGGTATTTCCCGCATGAAGCGCGGCTGCCGCGGGAATGGCGGCCGGGCCGCGCCGCCGCGCTCGAGTTCGTCTGGGAAAACCGCGGCGTGGCGCCGGCGTACCAGCCGTACCGGCTCAAGCTCCGGCTCCACGGCGCCCAGACCGCCGACTTCGACCTCGACGCCGGCAACCGCCGCTGGCTGCCCGCGCCCGCCGGGCTGTTCACCGAGCGTCACCCGGTGCGGGCGCCTGCGGACCTGAAGCCGGGCGCGTACACGCTGGGCTTCAAACTGCGCGCCGAAGCCGCCGGACGCGACGTTCGCCTCGCGCTGCGGAAAGACTTGCTGGACGCGGACGGCTTTTACCGTCTCGGCACGGTCGAGGTGCGGGAATAAGCGGAAATCGCATCTCCTCAGCGGGGGGCGCCACTCCCGTCGAGTCCCGCAATTGGAGTGCGAGGTGTGGAGAAGGCGATGCCAGATGCCAGATGCCGGCCTTCGACTTTCGACTTTTCCCCACCGGCAGCGGCATGCGGAACGTCGTTTGGTCCTCAAGACCTGGGCTTGGAGCTTTGAGCTTTGAACTTGGGACTTCGGACCCCGGTTCGGATTTCTGCCACAGACATTTTGCCGCGCTGTGCAGCAGCAATGGCCCGCGGCCTTGACTCAGCTTCCGCCCGGCGGCACAACGGCCGCGTGAAGCCTGCTTTTCTCAGTCCGTTGGCCGCGGCCATTTTCGCGGTCGCCGGCCTCGCCGGCGAATTCGCCGCAAAGCTCCCCAACGCCGAGCGCATCCGCCCGTACGTCGCGAATCCGCGCTACTGGCAGTATCGCGGCCAGCCGGTGCTGCTGCTGGGCGGCTCGAAGGACGACAATCTCTTCCAGATTCCGGACCTGAAGGAGCATCTCGACGAGATGCGGGCCGCCGGCGCGAATTACATCCGCAACACCATGAGCGACCGCCCGGACAAGGGCTTCGAGGTCTATCCGTTTGCCCGGCGCGAGGACGGCAAGTACGACCTCACGCGCTGGAACCCCGAGTACTGGCGGCGGTTCACCGACCTGCTGCGCTGGACCTTCGAGCGCGACATCATCGTGCAGATCGAGGTCTGGGACCGCTTCGACTACTCGCGCGAGAACTGGGAGAAGCATCCGTACAATCCGGCGAACAACGTCAACTATACCTTCGCGGAATCCGGCTTCGAGCCGCGCTACCCCGACCACCCCGGTGCGAACAAGCAGCCGTTTTTCTTCACCACGCCCCGCCAGCGCCACAACGCCGTGGTCTTTGCGCACCAACAGCGCTTCGTGGACGAGATGCTCCGCCACGCGCTGCCGTACCCGCACGTGCTTTACTGCATGGACAACGAGACCGCCGCCGAGCCGGCCTGGGGGGCGTTCTGGGCGGAGCACATCCGCGCCCGCGCGCGGGCCGCCGGCGTGGACGTGTTCCTCACCGAGATGTGGGATGACTGGAACCTGCGCGCCCCGCAGCACCGCCACACGCTCGACCACCCGGAGTTGTACGACTTCGCGGACGTCTCGCAGAACAACCACCAGAAAGGCCAGACGCACTGGGACAACTTCCAGTGGGTGCGCGAGTACCTGGCGCCACGGCCACGACCGATCAACACGGTCAAGACCTACGGCGCGGACACCGGCCGTTACGGCACAACGCGCGACGGCGTCGAACGCTGGTGGCGGCACCTGATTGGCGGCGCGGCGGCGGTGCGCTTTCACCGGCCGGATTCCGGGCTCGGCTTTTCCGCGGAAGCCGCGGCGGGGGTGCGCGCCGCGCGCCGGCTCGCTTCGCTGTGCCGCTTCTGGGAAATGGAGCCGGCGCCGCAACTCCTGCGCGAGCACGAACCGAACGAGGCTTACCTGAGCGCCAAACCCGGCGCCCTGTACGCGCTGTATTTCCCGGACGGCGGCGCGGTGGGACTGGATTTGCGCGGCCACGCCGGCCGGTTTCGACTGCGCTGGGTCAACATCACCACCGGCGACTGGGGTCCAAGCGACGAAATTGCCGGCGGCGACCGGGTGAACTTGCAGGCGCCCGGCGCCGGCCACTGGGCGGCCGCCCTGGTGAAATTGCCATGAAGACCCCCGACCCGGCGGCCAGGGCCGTCGGCATTGACATCGGCGGTACGAAGATGGCGGTGGCGGCCGTGGACGGCTCCGGCGCCATTCGCGCGCGCGCCACGCTGCCCACCGAGGCGGAACGCGGATTCGACCTGGCGGTGACGCGCCTGGGCGAGGCCGTCGCCGCCGTATGCGCCCAAGCCGGCTGGCGACCGGCGGAGTTGCGCGGGATCGGTCTCGGTTGCGCGGGGCCGGTGGACCCCGCCCGCGGCCTGATCAACAACCCCTACACACTGACCGGCTGGAACCGGTGCGACATCCTCACCCCGCTGCGCGCGCGGTTTGGCCTGCCGGTGCGGCTCGAAAACGACGCCGACGCCGCCGCGGTGGGCGAGTGTTTTGCCGGCGCGGGCCGGGGTTTCGATCCGGTGGTCATGCTCACCTTCGGCACCGGCGTGGGCGGCGCGGCCATCGTGCGTGGCGAAATCTATCGCGGCGCGGGCGGCGAACATCCCGAGCTGGGCCATCTCGTGGTCGCATCCAATGGCCCGGAATGCTACTGCGGCAGCCGGGGCTGTCTGGAGTCACTGGCCAGCGGCAGCGCCATTGCCGCCGCCGGCCAGCCCTTCGGCTTCACCGATGCCCGCGCCGTGTTCGCTGCCGCCCGCAACGGCGCAGCCAACGCCCGCGCCGTCTTGGATCGTGCCCTGGCCGCGTCCGCCGCCGCCGCGTGGACGATCTTCCACACCTTGCTGCCGCGGCGGCTGATCCTGGGTGGCGGCATCGCCGGGGAGCATTTTGACCTGCTGGCCGCGGCCATGAACGCCCGCGTGGCGCGTGCCACGCAGTTCACCCCCGCCGACGTGGAGATCGTGCGCGCGGAACTGGGCAACGACGCGGGTGTGGTCGGCGCCGCCGCGCTGCTGCTGGGGCGATGAAGCCAACAGCCGGGGGTGATGGGCCGCAGAAAGGCGCAAGAAGCGCAAGAACGAGGAATTGAACCGCAAGGAAAGTTGTTCCCCGGTCCGAAAGCAAACCGCCTGCGGTGCGGCAGCATCTCGGGCGGCCGCCAATCGCGGACAACTCCGGAAGTCTTGACCCGCAAACCGAAGTTGGCCAGGCGGGACGCGCTGCGCTACGGCCAACCTCGGTTTTCGGGCTTACCGGATCAGCGCGCGATAAAACCGCGCCTGGCCCGTCACCGCATCGGTTACTTCGACCGGCGTGGCCGTGAGCGTCACTTCGGTGAGCTTGCTCCAGGAAACGAAATCCGGCGCGGACTCAATTTCGCACCGCCGGCCCGCCGGCCCGCTCACCAGCAGTACGATCCGGCCGTGTCGCAGGCCCGCCTGGGCCAGCGTGGGCATGGTCGGTTGCTCGACCGTGAGCGCCGCGGGCGCGCTCGTGGCGCTGCCCACCGCATTGGCCACCGTGACGGTGTAATCGCCCTGGTCGCTGGCACGCGCCCCGGTGATGGTGAACGTGGCGCTGTTCACGCCGGAATAGCGGCCCGAGTTGGCGAGGGGAACGCCGTTGCGCTTCCACTGATAACCCAGCGGCGGGGTGCCGGCGGCCGTCACCGTGAATTGCACCATGCCGCCCGCCTCGATCCTCTGGGCCTGCGGCTCCGCGGTGATGACCGGCACCTGGCGCGGGTCCAGTGTGAGCATGGCGGGATTGCTCGTGGCGGAGCCTCCGGCGTTCGTCGCGACCAGCGTGTAAGCACCCGCGTCCGCCGCCGTGAAGGCGGCGATGCGCAGTTCCGGAGTGGCGGTTCCGTTGATGCGCTCGCTGTCCGCCAGCGCCAGGCCGTCCCGATACCACCGGTAACTGATCGGCAACGACCCGAAGGCGCCGCCGGCCAGGATCACCGTCGTCCCGGCCAGCACCTGGCGCGATTCCGGTTGCACGGTGAAGACCGGGGGCTCGGCGGGGTTGACGGTTAGCTGGGCCGCGGCGCTGAGCACGCGGCCGGCGTTGTTCAAAATCAAGACCGAGTACGTGCCGGCGTCGTCCATCCGCGCGTCCGCGACGCTCAACTGCGGCGTGGCGGTGCCGCTGATCCGGCCGAAGTCCGCGAGCGCGGCGCCGTTGCGCAGCCACTGGTAGCTCAGCGGCTGGGTCCCGGAAGCCGCCACCGTGAAGATCGCCGCCGAGCCTGTCAGCACCGCTTGGGGACGCGGCTGGAGCGTGATCGCTGGCGGCGCCTCCACCACGAGCGCGAAGGTTTGCGTCGCGGCCAGGCTGCCCGCGACGGCCCGCAAGGCCACGTCGCGCGAGCCGGCGGCATCGGCGGCGGGAGTGCCGCGCAGCACCTTGCCGCGTTGAAACACCCGGCGCACGACGCCCATCCGGGATTCCACCGTGAGCCAATCGCCGTTGGCGGCAAGCTTCACGTCGGTCGGATGCAGCATTGTGGCCAGCGCGGGCGGGCCGCCGTCTCCGGAGTAGCCGCCACCAGCCGGTCCGGCGCTGCCCGAGCCAATGACCGTCGCAATCCGGCCGTTGGGCAGCACCTGGCGGATGCGGTGGTTCCAGTAATCCGCGATCAACAGGCTGCCGTCGGCGCCCACCGCGATGCCCTCCGGATGGTTCAAGCGGGCCGCGGTCGCCGCCGCGCCATCCCCGCTGAAGCCGGCGACGCCGGTGCCCGCGATGGTGCTGATCTTGCCGTCGGCGCCGACCCTGCGAATGCGGTGGTTGTCGCTGTCCGCGATGTACAGATGGCCCGCCGCGTCCACGGCCACGCCTTGCGGGTGATTCAGCCGGGCCTGCATCGCCGCGCCGCCGTCGCCGCTGAAGCCGCTTTCGCCGGTGCCCGCCACGTCGTGAATGATCCCATCCGTGCCGATGCGGCGGACGCGGTGGTTGCCCAGTTCGGCGACGTACAGGTTGCCCGCCGCGTCAAACGCCAGCCCGTACGGGTCACGCAATTTCGCCAAGATGGCCAGCCCGCCGCTCCCGTCGTAGCCGGGCTCGCCCGTGCCGGCAAACCGCGCGATGGTGCCATCGGGCGACAGCCGGCGGATGCGATGGTTGCCCTGGTCGGCGATGTACAGATTGCCGGCGGTGTCCACCGCCAGGCCGGCCGGGTTGAAAAGCTGGGCTTCAACGCCGGCTCCGCCGTCGCCGCCGTAGCCACCGACGCCCGTGCCAGCCACGGTGGTGACCGTGCCGTCGGGGCTGACCTGCCGCACCTTGTGGCTGAGGCTGTCCGCCACGTAAATCACGCCGCCCGGACCGGCCGCAACGCCCCGCGGTTGGTTGAACATGGCGGCCGTTGCCGGCCCGCCGTCGCCAGTCGAAGTTGGCGTGCCGGTGCCCGCCACGGTTTGAATGATGCCCGCGGCATTCACCTCGCGCAGCCGCGCGTTGTACGTGTCGAAGACCAGGAAGGTGTCCGCCGGTGTGAGTGCCACGCCCAAGGCCAGGACCATCCACGCCTCCTTGGCGGGGCCGCCGTCGCCCCGGAATCCATAACGGCCGATGCCGGCCACAGTGGCAATGGTGCCGTCCGGCGCCACGCGGCGGACACGGTTGTTGCGCGTGTCCGCGATCCAGACGCCCGCGGTCGAGGCGGCCAGGCCGCGTGGGTTGTCGAGGCGGGCCTGGGTGGCCGGGCCGTTGTCGCCGGCGAAGCCGGCCGTGCCGTTGCCCGCCACGGTCTCGATCAGCCCCGATGGCGTCACCCGCCGCACACGGTTGTGGGCGGTGTCCGCGATCAGCAGCAATCCCTGGCTGGGGGGCGGAACCACGAGACCGGACGGGGCCTGGAGCGAGGCGGTCACGGCGGGAATGCCGTCGCCGTTGAAGGCGGTGTCGCCCGTGCCGGCGAAGGTGGAGATAAAGCCGGTTGGACTGATTTCCCGGACACGGTGGTTCTCGGTGTCCGCGATGTACAGCCGGCCGGCCGGCGACCACGCGACGGCGCAAGGCGTATTCAGCCGCGCGGCCTGCGCCGGACCACCATCGCCCGAAAAGCCCGGTTCGCCGGTGCCGGCCACGGTGAGGATGAGGCCCGTGCTGGACACGCGCCGCACGCGGTGGTTGTCCCGGTCCGCGATGAAGACGTTGCCCTGGTTGTCCACGGTCACGCCAATCGGGCTGGCCAGCCGCGCGCGGAGGGCCGAGCCGCCGTCGCCGCCGTAGCCGGGCTCGCCGGTGCCGGCGATCACGGTCATGGTGCCGTCGGGGGCGAGCTTCCAGACGCGATGGTTGTCAATGTCCGCGACAAAGAGGTTGCCGGCCGCGTCGTACACGCCGGTGCTGGGTGAGGCCAGTTGGACTTGCAGGGCGGGCTTGCCGCTACCGCGCTCCAGCGAGCCGGCCACGGTGTAGATGCGCGGCTCCGGCGCGTCTGCAATGCCCAGCCAAGCTGGCGTCGTGACCGGGAGGTAATCCACCGCCTCGCCGTCCGGGTCGGTGGCGTGCAGGAAGTACTCATACGGCTGGCCCACCACCGCGTTGGTCACGGGTCGGGAAATCCACACCGGCGCTTGGTCCGCGGCGATGGCCGGGGGCAGAAGCGTCGTCCACACCATGAGAGACAAGAAAGCGGACCACCTGAAAACCTGGCGTCGTTTCATTGAACGCGGAGCGTGCCGGGGAGGCTGCGAGGCGTCAATTGAACACCTGGCGGCAACCGCGCGCCCCCGCTGGCGACGCGGCGCCCGGCCGTGAACGGTGGGGCGGACGACTCGTCCGCGGAGGCTGCGGTTTGACGACCGCATCCCCGAAAGGCAGGGCTCGACGGAGCGCGGCTTCCCGCCGGCGGGGTAGGTCGCCCCTCGCTGAGGGGCGACGGGTTCGGCCCCCTGAGACAGGGGCCGGCTGCCAAGCACCCCGGCGGGCGGCGCGGTTTGCACGAAGTTGAGATTGCCCCCCGCCGTCCGCGCGCAGAAGAAGCTTGCGCCGCCGCGCCGGACTTGGAGCATCTTCGGGCTTCGCGGCGGAAGGTCCGGGGCCGGTGTTCCGGCCGCCGCGCTGGCATCGCCGCGCGACCGAAACGCATGAAGAAAACCCCGCAAAAGCCCGTGTTGCGACTGGGGCTGCCCAAAGGCAGCCTGCAGGAAGCCACCTTGGAGAAGATGGCCAAGGCCGGCTTCAACATCAGCGTCAGCAGCCGCTCGTACATCCCGTACGTGGACGATGAGGAGCTGGAAATCCGGCTCATCCGCGCCCAGGAGATCAGCCGGTACGTCGAGCATGGCTACCTCGACGCGGGCATCACGGGGCACGACTGGATTCTGGAAAACGGCTCCAAAGTCCACGAGGTCGGCGAGTTCATCTTCAGCAAGGTGTCCCGCCAGCCCACCCGCTGGGTGCTGTGCGTGCCGGAGACTTCCCCGGTCAAATCCGTGAAGGACCTCGAGGGCCGGCGCATCGCGACCGAGGTGGTCAACCTCACCAAGCGCTACCTCCGCAAGCACGGCGTGAAGGCCGCGGTCGAGTTCTCGTGGGGCGCCACCGAGGTCAAGGCCCACGAGCTGGTGGACGCGATCGTCGAGGTGACCGAGACCGGCTCCTCACTGCGCGCGAACAAGCTGCGGATTGTGGACACGCTGCTGACCTCCACCCCCCGCCTGGTGGCCAACCACGAGGCCTGGCGGGACGCCTGGAAACGCGAGAAGATCGAGCGGCTCGCCATGCTGTTGCGCGGCGCCCTCGAGGCCGAGGCCAAGGTGGGCCTCAAGATGAACGTCGCCGAGCAGCACCTCGACCGGCTGCTGACCACGCTTCCGGCCTTGCGCAACCCCACCATCTCCCGCCTCAGCCAGCCCGGCTGGGTGGCCGTCGAAACCATCATTGACGAGCACATCGTCCGGGACCTGATCCCGCGGCTGAAGGCGGCCGGGGCGGAAGGAATTATTGAGTATCCTTTGAACAAGGTGGTATATTGAGCCGCGACATAAACCTATGGGTTCCCTGAAAAAGCGCCGGAAAGCGAAGATCAACAAACACAAGCGGCGGAAGAAACTCCGCCAGCACCGGCACAAGAAGCGCACCTGGCAGAAGTAATCTGCCGCGCCGCGCCGGTCCTCACGCGTTGGAGCGCAGCCTCCGCGAGGCGGGCTGCGCTCGCGTTGCTCCTATGGCGGGCATTCTCCCATTTGTGCGTTCGGTCGGACCGCCGGGCTGGCTGCTGCTCACGGCCCTCGCCCTCGCGACGGGTTGCGCCCGGCAACGCCCGAACGAAGCCACCAGCCCGCCCGCCAAGACCCGGACCGCGCGCGCGCCGGACCGCGATCTGGACCGGCGGGTCGAGGCTCACGCGCGTTACGCCGCCGGCGTCGTACACGACCTCCGGGCCGAAGCGGCGGAGGCGGAAGCCAGTTTCCGCGCGGCCGTTCGGGCGGACCCCGCGCACGAACAACTGGCGCTGGACCTGGCCCAACGTCATCTCCGCAACCGCGACCCGCTAACGGCGGTGGAGATTCTGAGCGAGGCGGCGCGCCAGCCCGGCGCCTCCGCCCCGGTGTTCGGCTGGCTGGGCGCGGCGCAGGCCCAGGCCACCAACGCCCCGGCCGCCATCACCGCCTATCGCGAGGCGATCCGGCGCGAGCCGCAATCCATCCTCGGCTACCACGGACTGGCCACGCTCTACCTCCAAAACAAGCAGACCAACGAAGCCCTGGCCGTTTTGGACGAAGGCGCCGCGCAGCCCCAGCCCGGCGCCGGGTTTCTGGTGGACCTCGCGGGCTTTCACATCGCGGCCAGCCGCCAGCGGTTGTTGCCGGCGGAGGTCGCCAAGCCGCGGGCGCTGGCGCTGCTGGACCGCGCGGCGCGCCTGAACCCCACCGGGGCCGCCGTGTGCGAGCGCATGGCCGAGGGCTACCGGGCGCTGGGCGAGGCGCAACGCGCCACCGCGCTTTACGAGACGCTGCTGCGCGAGCACCCCCCCGACAACCCCCGCCAACGCCTGGCGCTGCGCGAACAGCTCTTCCAGCTTTATGTGCGCTCCGGCGACCCCGCCAGCGCCAGCCGCCAGCTCGAGGCGATCACCCAGGACGACCCGGCCAACCCGCAGGTGTACGCGCTGCTGGGCGCGCTGTGCATCGAGGAGAAGAAGTACGCCGACGCCGAGCGCAACTTTGAGAAGGCCCTGCTGCTCAATCCCGACATGGAGCCGGTGTACTACGACCTCGCCGGGGTGAAGCTCAGTCTGCGCAAGCCCGCCGAGGCGTGGGAAATCCTGGAGCAGGCGCGCGGCCGGTTTCGTCCGGGCTTTCTGCTCGAGCTTTACAGCGGGCTCACACTGGCGGCGCAGCGCAACTACGCCGAAGCCCTCAAGCATTACGAAGCCGCCGAGCTGCACGCCCGCGTGAGCGAGCCGGCGCGGCTCAACGACTTCTTTTACTTCCAGCTTGGCGCCGCCTACGAGCGCTCCGGCCGCTTCGAGGAGGCCGAGGCCGCGATGCGCAAATGCCTCGATTTGAATCCGGACCATGCCGAGGCGCTGAACTACCTCGGCTACATGTGGGCCGAACGCGGCATGAACCTCGACGAGGCGCTCGTGTTCATCCAGAAGGCGCTCAAGCACGAGCCGGACAACGCCGCGTACCTCGACAGCCTGGCGTGGGTGCTCTTCAAGCAGGGCAAGCCGGAGCAGGCGCTCGAGCCGCAGTTGCGCGCGCTCAAACTCATGCCGCAGCCGGACGCCACCCTGCTGGACCACCTGGGCGACATCTACGACGCGCTGGGCCGCCACGCCGAGGCTCGCGAGGCCTGGGAGAAGTCGCTGGCGGTGGAGGCCAACCCGGCCGTGCAAAAGAAACTCCAGGCCAGTCCGCCGCCGGAGGCGCGTTGACATGGAGCTGCGCTACACCCGCCATTATTCCCGCGAGGAGGCCCGCACGCTTCTGCCGGACATCCGCGGCTGGCTCACCAAGCTGCGCCTGCTCCAGCCCGTGCTCGAACAACAGCAGCGCGGCGTGCAGAAGATCCTCGATCAGGGTCGGGATGCCGGCGGCGAGCGGGTGAACGGCTTTCTGCGCACGCTGGCGGCCGCGCAAAACGTGCTGCGTGAATTCGCGCGGCGGCAGATTCAGCTCCAGGACCTCGAGCGCGGCCTGGTGGATTTCCCCGCCATCGTCGGCGGCAAGGAGGTGTTCCTGTGCTGGCAGGAAGGCGAGCCGGAGGTCGAGTACTGGCACGACCTGGACGCCGGGTTCGCCGGACGCGAGCCGCTCTGAGCGCCGGGACGGGGCCGGGGTGTTTGGCGGAACCCCAAGTGAACACACCGGGGGCCGGGTGTGGCTCCAGGGTGGTTGAAGGGGTGAATGGGTGAAGGGTTAAATGAGTTCCATGGCCGGCGAATCCACGTGGTGTTGCCCGTCAACTCATTTAACGAGTCAACTATTTAATCAGTTTAACCGCCTTGGGCCGCGGCCTTCACCATCTCGGCCACGAATTCCTCCGTGGTCCATTCCGTGCCCACGAAAATCCGCCGGATGCGCCCGTCCGCGTCCACCACCACGGTGCGCACGTTGTGGCTGAAGCCCTCGCCGTCGCGCGCGAAGAACATGCCGAACTGCTCGGTGATCGCATCAATCTCGATCATCTCGCCCGTGCAGAAGTTCAGCCACGCCGGGTCGGCGCCGACCTGCCGCGCGTACCGATGCAGCACCGCCGGCGTGTCGTAGGCCGGGTCGAAGGACAGCGCCAGCAGATGCCAGCGCTTGCCGGGGCCGGGCAGCAGCTCCCTCAGCCGCTGCGTGGCCTCGACGAATTGCCGCGACTGCCGCGGGCAGAAGGTCGGGTACGGGCAGCGCGTGTAGATGAACGTCAGCCCGAGCACCTGGCCCTTGAACTCGCTCAACCGGATGGGCCGCCGCGTCTCGGTCACGAACGGGTAATCCGGCAGCAGGTCGCCCTCCGCCAGCGTCTCGACCTCGCGCACCACGCGCACTTCGCTCACCGCCGGCCTGGCGTCCTCCGGCACACCTTTGGCCGTGACCCGGATCCAGTCAATCCAGCCGTCGGTGTTGGTGACGGTCATGCGGAACTGCACGGTGTCGCCGGGCACCACGCCGGCCACCTCCCGCGGGTCCTTCACGTCGAACGGCATCGTCATCGCCGCCATGTAACCGGGGATTTCCTCGTGCTTGATCACCGCCACCCGGCCTTCGGACCGGATTTCACGGACGACGCCCCGTACCTCGAACACCTGCGTCTGGCCGGTGCTAGAGGTGGTGGCGGCGGATTCAGCGGTGGTGGTGGATTCGGTTTTAGTGGCGGCACCCGCGCAAAGCGGGCAGGCCGGCTGGGCGGTGCGGCACGCGGTCAAGGTTGCGGCCAGCAAGCCGGAGGCGAGCAGGTTAAGCAGATTTTTCATGGCCACTGGATCGAACAAATCAACGCGCACAGCCTAGCAAACCCTGGCGGAAACCAGCCAGCCGAACTTTGGCATGACCGCGGCGTGTGGAAATGAATTTGGAACTCAGGAGCTCAGGAAACAGTCCCAAGCCCAAAGTCCCAAGTCCACAGTCTTCAGTGTTCAGTTACCAGACTAAGAACCAGGAACCCCGACCCTTTGAGCGAGTCACACCACGCCGGAATCGGGTCTTCGGTTCCTGCCTTCCGGCTTTCCAAATTTCTTATCTGAGTTTCTGAGTTTCGGCTCAGCCGGCTCAGCTTTCGGATTTCGCCTCGCGCCGGGTGTGCCGCCAAACGCACAGGCCGGACGCGGCCGGGTACCTCAGCTTGCTCTTGCGCCCGGCGCGGGGCGCGCCATATTTCGCGGCAATGATCCTACCAACATGAAAACGTTAACGACTCCAAGGCGGGGCTCGAAGCGGGGGTTCACCCTCATCGAGTTGCTCGTCGTCATTGCCATCATCGCCATCCTGGCGGGTATGCTCCTGCCGGCCCTGGGCCGGGCCAAGGCCAAGGCCACGGGTATCGCCTGCATCAGCAACAACAAACAACTGGTCCTGGCCGTGCACCTCTACACCGGCGACTACCAAGAACGTTACCCCAACAACTTCACCATCCCCGGCACCCAGGAAGCCATTACCTCCCGGCGGTTTAACAACTGGGTCAACAACGTCATGACCTGGGCGGCGGACAACTCGATTGACGCCCAGAGCGTCACCAACGTCGAGTGGGTCTATAACGGTGTCCTGGCTCAATACACCGCCAACGCCCTGGGCATCTACAAATGCCCGGCCGACAAGTTCGTCAGCCCCCAGCAAAAGGCGAAGGGCTGGACTCAGCGGCTGCGCAGCAACTCGATGAATGCCCTGTTCGGCCGCTCGAACAACGACCCCAACGACTACACCGCCCGCGGCCAGAGCTGGTACGCCAGCGGCGCCTACCGCCAGTTCATCCGCACCTCGGACGTGCCCCAGCCTTCCATGACCTGGCTGACGCTGGACGAGCACCCGGACTCGATCAACGACGGGTTCTTCATCGTGGACATCAACGCCTCCCAGTGGGGCGACCTGCCGGCTTCGTACCACAACGGTGCCTGCGGATTCTCATTTGCCGACGGCCACGCCGAGGTCAAGAAGTGGCAAAGCGCCACTTCGGTCTATCCGGTGAAATACTCCTTTGGCGTGCGACCGTTCGACGCCAAAGGCCGGCTGGACTTCGCCTGGTACCGCGAACGCACCCAGTACATCCCGTGGGGACGTTGAAGTCGGGCAACGGATGGCGAGATTCCCGCTGAACGCAACGGAGCCGAAGCGCCCGGTCACGCCGGGCGCTTTGCCTTTCGTGTAGCGGCAGGCATCCCTGTCTGCCAGTAAGCCGGGCTTCCAGCCCGGCAGACCCGGTCGGCGATGCATCGTGGGCGGGTTATCCACGCGGGCAGGTCGCCTCTCGCCGAGAGGCGATCCGTTGAATCTTTCGGGAGCGCCCGGGCCCTGCGGGCCGTTTTCCGCCTGCCAGCCGGCCGGCAGGCACCCCCTGCGCTCCCCAATCCCGCTTCAGCCTCAACGGCCATCCGCAGCCTTCGCGGGCGGGCAAAGCGCGTGCCAGTGGTTGATCGGCGGCTGGTCCAAAACCGTCATCTGTCCGTCGGGCCAGCGGATTTCCACGCGGTCCACAACCGTCGCCCCGCCCAGTCCGAAATGAACCCGCCCGCTGTGCTGTGACCGGTGCGAGTCGCCGGTCACCACTTGCTGGGCATAGGCCTTCCCGGCTGCGCTGAGCCGGATTCGCGCGCCCACCGGCAGGGCGCCCGCGCGCGGCGCGCCGCGCTGGAAGCCGATCCAGTTGCCCCGCTCGACCAGCCGGTTGCGGTACACCCGCAGGGTCTGGTGTTCGCGCGGCCAGACCTCGAAGGTCGTCACTAGCAAGTCCGGCGCGCCGTTGCCGTCCAGGTCTTCCGCGACCACGTTGCGCGAATCCTCCTCGAGGGCCGCGCCGAACAAATGGGCCACTTCGACAAACCCCGCCCCGTCCCGGTTCAGGTAAAGCCGGTTCTTTTCGTAGCCGCCGTAAGACCAGCCCTGGCCACGGGTGCGGTCGAACTTCCGGAACAGGTACGCGCCGGCGATGGTGCCCTCGATGGTGTCGTCCACGTACAGGTCGTGCAGCCAGAACTCCGGCTCGTACTCGCGCACCGAGCGCGTGCTCTGGTGGCCGTTGGCGATGTACACGTCCGGCCAGCCGTCGCGGTCGAAGTCCGCCGCCGCGGCGCCCCAGGACCAGCCGCTGCGGGCCAGCGGATCGTTCAGCGGCGGTTGCGCGAAGCCGCCTTCCGGCCGCGCCAGGAACAGGCGGTTGCCGCAGGCCATCCGCTTGCGCATGGCCGGGTCTTCCGCCTCGCCCGGCCGGGTGAGGCCCAAGTGCTCCAGCCGGTCCACAGTGGGCGAGGGCATGCCGATCATCAGGAAGTCCAGCCGGCCGTCGGCGTTGAAATCTGCGAACGTGTGCGCCATGCCGAAGCCCTTGGCGTCGCCCAGCCACTCGGCGGTGACCTCGGTGAAGCGCCCGCGGCCGTCGTTGCGGTACGCCTCGGCGCCGGCGAAGTCGCTCACCACCAGCAAATCGAGGTGGCCGTCCGCGTCCAAGTCCGCGAACGACGCGCTGTAAGTCCGCCGCCAACGCTTGGGCGCCAGGCCGGACGCGTCGGTCACGTCGCTGAACCGCCCGCGGCCGTCGTTGAGCAGCAGGTACGCGGGGAAGCCGTCGTTCGCGTCGTGGTAAGCCGGCTTGAGCACCGCCCCCAGCGTGGGCACGCGATACTGGGCGAAGAACACGTCCAGGTCGCCGTCGCCGTCCACATCGCCGCAGGTCAAGGCCATCGGATTCTTGAGCGGCTGGTCGGCGGTCCAGACTGGTCGCGGGGGATGGTGGAAAGGCGCGGTCGGCTGTGAGGCGGCAACGGCAGGCTTCCAGCCCGGCGGAACCGGGTCGGCACTGCGCACTGAAGCCTGCCCGGCGAGCTCGTCTTCGGGCGGCAGGATACCACCCTCCATGTCAGGCAGGATGCCTGACGTCGCGGCACCCCCGGCAAACAACAGCAGCCCCGTGGCGTTGACGACCAGCAGATCCGCAGCGCCATCGCCATCGAAGTCCTCGAGGATGGCGGTGAACAGCGGGCCGGGCGGCTCGGCGCACAACGGTCCGGCCTCGTACCGCCACGGCGCAACGCAGCGGTAAAGCCGGTTCACGGTCGGCAGGGCGATTTCCGCGAAGCCGTCGCCGTCCAGGTCGCGCACCAGCAGCGGATCAACCGGGAACCGGCGTTCCGGCGGTTCGAGTTCCTCGTTGAGCGCCGGCTCGAACGGCGGTTCGCCGGTCCGTGTCTTGAGCGTGAGCCGGCTGGCGTCCACGCGGGCCACGCGGGCGGGTTGAGCGCCAGCGGGCGCGCCCAGCCAATCCACCATCAGGTCGCCCACCAATTCCGCGCGGCGCGGCGCGGCGGCGTTGGTCAGGTGGGCGGAAAAGTAGAACGTGCTGTGCCGGGGCTGGCCGGCGGCGTTCGTCTGAAACTTGAGGTGACGGAACTCGACCTGCGTCAGCCGCCAGCCGGCGCGTTCCTGCCCGCGCAACCAGCGTCGCCACGCGGCCGGCGACAACGTCCCGCCCGGCCCGGCGGATTCGGTGAGCTCGATGCCGTGCGGCAGGCGTTGCGGTTCGAGCCAGCGGCCGGGCTGGAGTTCGTTGAACGGAAACCGGGCCGCCACGGCGAACTTGTCGCTGGCGGCGTTCAGCGCGTCCCAGAAATCATCGAACGTGTGGGCGCAGGCCTGGGCCAGTTTTTCCGGGGCCCAGACGGTGGCGGCGGCGCGCGCCTCGCGGGCTTCGAGCCAGGCGGCCCGGGCATCGAACTGGAGCCGCGCGCGCGCGCTGGGGCTGTCCGCCTCGCGGGCGCGGTCCTCCAGCCGGGTGCGGTGCGTCTGCCACCACACCCCGGCCGCGCCCAGCGCCAGCGCGAGCAGCAAGCGCCCGCCCCGGCGCCAGCGATGTTTGCGGACGACACCCACGCTGCAAAAAGAGCCCATCGGACCGGGCTTGGCAACGGGGAAGGCGGGGCAGGAGGCAGAAGTCAGGAGTCAGGGGTCAGAAATGTCCAAAGCCCGAAGCCAGTAACCAGTATCCGGCATCTGGCATCCGGCTTCCGCTTCATTCCTTCACCGCGTGCGGCACGGTCTTGGGCAGCTTCATCCAGGCCAGCAGGGCCGCCGCCAGCGCCAGGCCCGCCGCCAGGAAATACGGCGAGTGCGGCTGTTCCGCGTAGAGCGTGGTGGCCAGCACCGGCCCGACGATGCGCGCCAGCGTGCCCGCGCTCTGCGCCACGCCTAGGCTCGCGCCCTGTTCGTCGGCCGGCGAAAAGATCGAGACCAGCCCCAGCGTGGGCGCGCGGTTCAGCCCGGAACCGATGGACACCAGGCCCAGCACGACCAGCAGCGTGTCCACGCCGTTCGCGTACGGCAGCCAGGCCATGCTCGCGGCGAACACGACGAGGCTGGTCACGATGACCCGCGGTTCGCCGAAGCGCTTCACCAGCCGCCCGATCACGCCGCCCTGGATGAACGCCGACACCAGTCCGCAATACGCGAAGATCAGCCCCAGCCGGCCTTCGTCGAAGTAAAACGGCTGGCGCCGGATTTCGGCGGGGAAGGCTTCTTCGAGCAGGCGGCGGTTGAGCCGGCGCAAGGCGTCGCCACCGGCCGGCGCGGCGGCGAGCATTTTGAGGGTTTCGCCGGAGGATTTGAGATCGTTCAACTCCGGGCCGGTCAGCAGCGGTTGCCGGCCGAGGAGCTGGTTGAACTGCTCGTAAAGCAGGCGGCGCAGCCGGGTGGGCGGGAGTTGATCGGCCCGCGCCAGTTGCGCGCGGAAATCCGCCGGCAGCTTCGCGCTGAGGGCGGTGGCGACCGGGTCGGCCGGGGCCGCCAGCCGGCGGGCGAAGGCGTGCGGCTGGATGAAATCGTCCGGGTGAAATCCGGGCGAGCCCAGCAGCAGCGGTAACGTGGTTTCAAAGACGGCGAAGCAGAATGTGGCGAGGAAATACAAACCCACCAGCACGCCCACGCGCGGCAGCCGCAGCGTGTGCGCGATCTGGCCCAAGCGGGGACGCGGCTTCGCGGGTGCCGCGCCCGGCGCGCGGCTTTCCGCGAGGATGAACCAGGCGAGGACGAAGTTCGCGGCGCACAGCCCGGCCGCGACCCAGCCCGGTCCGGCCAGGCCGAACGCCCGCGCGCTGAAGGCGCCCAGCGCCGGGCCCAGGATGAAGCCCAGCCCGAAGGCCACGCCGATGAGGCCCATGCCTTTCGAGCGCTTCTCCGCCGGCGTGATGTCGGCGATGTAGGCGGAGGCCACCGCGATGTTCGCGCCGCAGGCGCCGGCAAAGACCCGCGACGCCAGCAGCACGGCCAGGGCGGTGCCGGGCGCCAGCGCTGGCCAGGCAGCCAGCGCAAACAACGCGTAGGCCACGGCAGACCCGGCGTTGCTCACCAGCAGCACCGGGCGCCGGCCGATGCGGTCGGACAGCCGCCCCCACCACGGGGCGAGGAGCAGTTGCATGACCGAGAACGACGCGATGATGGCGCCGATGACCCAACCCTGCGCGCCGAAGCGTTCGCTGTAGCGCGGCAGCAACGGCAGCACGATGCCGAAGCCGACCAGGTCAATGAAGACCGTGAGGAAGATGACCAGGAGCGAGGGTATTCTCACGTGGGGAAGGCGCGCGGCGCGGGCGGGAACGGTCCGGCGCGGAGCGGAAAACGAGTCATCAGCGGTGGCACGCGCGGGAATTAGGTTGGGCGGGGGCGGAGGCGTCAACGGGGAAAATCCGGCGCGGCCGGCGGTTGACAGGCGGGGGCCGGGCGATAGGCTGCGGGGGGTTGCGGGTGTAGCTCAATGGTAGAGCTCCAGCCTTCCAAGCTGGTCACGTGGGTTCGATTCCCACCACCCGCTCCAGGCGGGAGAGGTGGCCGAGTGGCTGAAGGCGGCGGTTTGCTAAACCGTTGTACGGTCAAAAGCCGTACCGGGGGTTCGAATCCCCCCCTCTCCGCCAGTCTTCTCCGTCCGGGTTCTTCGCCCACCGCGCCTTCCCCGCGCCCGCCGGTTCCGCCGACTTTCCGGTTGCGGCGCGGGCGGACCTTGTTAGCTTGCCGGCCATTCCAGTTGAACAAACGTGTCGCGCTCGCGTCCCGGCTGGACGCCGGCGCGGCGCGCGGGCACAATCGGCCAACGCGCAAACCATGAACACCCAGAACAACTTCCCCAAACTCCACAACGCCATGTGGCCCGGCCTCGTCGGCAAGGGCAGTCCCGGCGCCGAGCCGTGCATTGACCTCGACACCATGCTCGACCTCACGGCGCGGGCCGAGGTCAACGGCGTCAAGTTCGACGGCGTGGACATCTTCCTCTACGAGCCGCACATCCATATTGACTCCAGCGACGACGACCTGAAGCGCATCGCCGGCAAGATCGCGGCCAAGGGCCTGGTCGTCGGCTCCGTCGTGGCGCCGATCTGGCCGCCCACAGGCGGCGGCTCCGCAATGGGCGGCGAGGAGGACCGGAAGAAGTTCGTCGGGCAGGTGCGGAAAGGCTGTCGCATCGCCAGGACCTTCCGTGAACTCGGCATCCGGCCGTACGGCGTGGTGCGGATTGACTCCGCGTGCAGCGTGACCGACTGGGACCAGGACCCCAAGGGCAACACGAAGAAAATCATCGCCACCTTCAAGGAGGCCGCGAAAGTGGCCAAGGATCACGGCGAGCGGCTGGCGGCCGAGGGCGAGGTGTGCTGGGGCGGCATGCATTCCTGGAAGTACATGCTCCAGGTGCTCGAGGGCGTGAACCAGCCGCGCCACCTCGGTTTCCAGGCGGACATGGCGCACACGCTCCTGTACGTGCTGGGCGTGAATGCGCCGGAACACCGGCTGGCGCCGGCGAAGTTCAACTGGGAACCGGACGTGTTCCACAAGGCCATGAAGAAGCTCACCGCCGCGCTGCGCCCGTGGACGATTGACTTCCACGTGGCCCAGAACGACGCCACGGTGAAAGGCTCCGGCGAGCACGAAAAGACCGGCAAGCACTGCATGGCCACCGACCCCAACGGCAAGCTGAACATCGCCCGCGACGCCGGCTACTGGCTGCGCGACGACGCCGGAAAGGTGACAAAGAAGTTCAAGCACATCTGCTGGGACGGCTGCATGTTCCCGAACGCGGTCATGATGCAGCAGCAGACCTGGAACGACATCCTCGCCGCCATGATCCAGGTGCGCGAGAACCACGGGTGGAAGGCGTGAGGATCAGACGGAAGTCCGAAGTCCGAAACCGCGAGTCCCCAATCTTGGATTGACGATTGACGATTTCCGAGCGCCATCCAGCCGGGTTTGAGTCGCTCCGGATTTCGTTTTTTTGGATTTCCGCTTCCTGCCTTCCGGCCTTCCCAATTTCCTGAGTTTCGATTCCGGCTTGCCGCGCCTCAAAAGCTCAGCAGGCACTGCCAGATGAACACGTTGCCCAGCGCGTCGGTCTGTTCCCAGACCCGCCGGACCAGCTCCGCGTCGCCCGTGATCGGCGGCAGTTCCTTGACCTTCTCCGCCCACGGCAGGCAGGTGCCGGGCGGTTTGAGCGTCGGCGCCGGGTTCGCCAGGCCCGGCCGGCGCAAATCCTCCGCGGTCGGCTGCGCGCTCCACGTCTGGTCCGGCGGCGTGACGGTGTAGCCCGGACTGTCGTACGCGCCAAACTCCCGCCCCGCCTCGGTCAGCGCGCGCATGTTCTCCACGCGCGTGTCGTCCTGCATGATGGCGCCGGCGTCGAGGATGTACCCGCCGTCACGCCCCACCTCGGCCAGCACGCGCTTCACGAAGTCGCGCACCTCCGCCGGCTGGCCGAAGCTCAGCAGCACGTTCGGAATGCCGCCGCTGAGCGCGAACTTGTCGTGCAGTTTGCGGTGCACCTCGAAGAGGTCGTCCTGGTCGCAGTGGTACACGATGCTGCGGTCCGGCAGTTCGCGGAAGGCGTCGAAGTGATGCCGCCATTTGCCCTCGCCGTAGAACAGCGTCTGGTGGCCGTGCTTCCAGAACTCCTCGATGCACGGCTTGAGCGTGGGCCAGTAGTGGGAGTCGAACTGCCGCGGGTTGATGAACGGCACGCAGCCGCGGTGCATCCAGAAGCCGATCGGCACCTGCTTGAGCGGGTCGGCGGTGGTGAGGCCCACGTTGACGAGGTGCGGCATGAGCGCTTCGCAGGCCTTGAGCACCTTGGCCGGCTGCGTGTGCATGTCCAGCGTCAGGCCCACGTAGCCACGCAGCTTGTCCGCGATGATGTCGAACGGCGCTTTGAAGATGCCCGCGATGGCCGAGGCCGTGCCGCACTCGCTCCGCAGCCGCGCGATCTGCGGTCCGAACGCGTAGAAATATTGCAGCATCGCCATGCCGCCCTTTACGAACGCGAGATTGTTCCGGTACGTGTTCGGCGCGCCGGGCTTGACGGCGTCCGCGCAGACGCGCGGGAACCACACTTCGTACAAAAAGCCGGTGGGGTCGGCGATGAGGTGATCGTACTCATCCTCGCGCATCCACGCCTGGTCCTCCGGCGGTTCGATGTAGTTGAAGCCCTTGTCCGCCGGGATGCCGATGCCGGGGATGCCGTAGTAGCGGAGGTTCATCGCCTGCGTCAGGCCGGTCCAGACATAGACCATGTTGGGCACCACGGCGTCCCAATCGAAGTCCTTGGCGCAGCGCACCGCCGCCTCGAACGCGCGGTTGTAGTCGTGGACAACTTCCTGGCAGGTCATGCCGGTGTAGGTGGCGGTGAACTCGGCGACGAAGGGGCGGATCGGCACGCGGTCCGGCTGCTCGTTGCGCATCGCGGCGACGTAACGGTTGAGGCGCTGCTGGTAAAGCTCTTCGGTGTTCATGCGGTGGAGCGAGCTTGGCGCAGGCAGTCCGGCCGTGGCGAGCGCGGAATTCGGCAAGCCGGGTCGGAAACCGAAGCCGAAATTCAGAAACTCAGATGATTTGGAAGGCCGGAGGGCCGGAATCTGAAATCTGGAATCTGGGATCTGAAACCGAAGCGCGGGCAGACCGGCCGGACGGCATCTCGAACCAGCCAATCGCCAATCGCCCATCCAAAGCCGGAAACCAAAGCGGAAACCCAGAAACTCAGAGAATTGGGAAAGTCGGAAGACAGGGACCCCTGACCAGATTCATGACCTCCCACTCCGCGTCCGAGATTTTTAACCGCCGGTTTCATGGTCGTCTGCTACAGATGCAGGAGCAGCCGGCCGCACATGTAGCCGAGGTCAGGGGCCTTTCCGAAAAAGCCTCCTGTCATCCACGCCGGCGCTGGGTAACGTCGCCTTGACGCCGGCCGCGGCCGGGCTCTGAGCGGCTGCGGATGTTCCTCACCGGCGGGGACAACTTCCGCGACGTGCTTCGCTTCACCGGCCCGCCCGTCAGCATGAAGTTTTGACGGCCGGCCGGCATGGGCGCACACTGGCCGCACCGCCACCGGACCGCCTGACGCGCATGAAAACGCTGGATCACCTGTTTGCCAACAACCGCGCGTGGGCCGCGCAGATGCGCGCCCAACGCCCGGATTTCTTTCCGCGCCTGGCCCGCCAGCAGGCCCCGGAATACCTGTGGATCGGCTGCGCCGACAGCCGCGTGCCCGCGAACGAAATCGTCGGCCTGCTGCCCGGCGAACTGTTCGTCCACCGCAACATCGCCAACGTGGTGGTGCCCACCGATCTCAACTGCCTGTCCGTGCTCCAGTTCGCGGTGGACGTGCTGGGCGTGAAGCACGTGATCGTGTGCGGGCATTACGGCTGCAGCGGCGTGCGGGCGGCGTTGCGCGCCGAGCGCGTGGGCCTGGCCGACCTCTGGCTGCGGCACGTGCAGCAGGTCCGCGCGAAGCACCAGGACTGGCTGGCGGGCCTGCCCGACGACGAGGCGCGGTTCCGGCGCCTGTGCGAGTTGAACGTGCTCGAACAGGTTGGCCACGTGTGTCAGACGCCGGTGGTGGGCGACGCCTGGAACCGCGGGCAGCCGCTGGCCGTGCATGGCTGGATTTACGGCCTCGAAGACGGCCTGCTGTGCGACCTGCGGACCACCGTCACGAGTCCGGCGGAACTCGCCACCGTGCCGGCCGCTGCGCTGGCGGCGCTGGACCAGCCGGGAGTTTGAGGCGGACCCGAGGCTGTTCAACCGGCGAGCGCACCCGCTTCCACCGCATCATTCCGACCGAGTTCAGCCAGCCGGCGGTGGCGGCGGTGTGGACGGAGACACGCGCCGGGTCCGCCGCCCTTCAGTCCTGAGTTCCCCCGCGAGTATCCGGGCGATGGCGGCTGGGTAGAGCGCGTGCTCGGTCTGTTGAATCCGCGCGTGCAGCGTCTCGGGCGTGTCGTTGTCTTCCACCGGCACCGCGACCTGGGCGACGATCGGGCCGGTGTCAATCCCGTCGTCCACCAGGTGCACCGTGACGCCGGTGATCTTCACGCCGTAGTCGAGGGCTTGTTTCCAGGCTTCGAGACCGGGAAACGACGGCAGCAAGGACGGGTGGATGTTGACGATCTTGAGCGGAAAGGCGCGAAGCAGCGGCGCTTTGAGGATGCGCATGAAGCCGGCCAGCACCACCAGGTCCACCCGCGCCGCCCGCAGGGCCGCGATGTACGCCGCCTCCGCCTCGTCGTCGAGCTTGGCGCGAAACCGGCCCGGCGGGAGGTACTCGGCCGGGATGCCGCGCTCGCGGGCGCGGTCCAGGATCCCGGCGTCCGGCACGTCGCTCAACACCAGGGCGACTTCGGCCGGCAACTGGCCGGCGGCACAAGCGTCGGCAACGGCGACGAAGTTGGACCCCTTGCCCGAGCCCAGGACGCCCAGGCGGAAGCGCGGCGGCACGTTCATCCGCGCCGTCGTAGCAGAAACGCCCCCTCAAACAAGCGCAAAGGCCGGCCTCGTGGCCGGCCGGAAGAAGGCGGGGGTAGGCCGCAGGTTTCGCGGCGGTGCGGGCGGCTAGCGCTTGGGCAGGGAAAGGACCACGAACCAGGCGTCGCCGAACCTGTCCTTCGAGTCGCCGGCGAGGATGGACAACTCGCCCTGGCGCAAGGTCTGGACGGACTGGCGCACGGTTTTCACCAGCTTGCCCTCGCCGAACAGCTTCACCTCGAGGGTGAAGTCGTCCACCAGCTTGAGCTCGAGCTCGCATTTGTCGCTCATGCGCACCCGCTTGGCGTCGCCGGGCGGCACGAGGATGTCAAGCGCCTTGATCTGAAAATAGTTCTGCCACTTGAACACCCGGGACAGACGGGCTTTGAGCGCGCTGTCCACGTCCGTGCAATCGCCGTCCTTGGGCTTGGGGTCGTTCGTGCCCCAGATGAGCTGGCCGCGGAGCTTCAAGTCCATGGCCCGGACCGCCGGCGCGGCGAGCGCCAGCGCAAGCACGAGTCCGGCCGCCAGCCACCAGCGGCACCTGCAGCAGTTCGGGTGAACGACACCATTCATGCAATGTGGGGGCGGATCATGGCGGGCTAGGGGTCCGGGTCAATAGCTGTTCACCCACACCACGGTCATCTGCTCGCTGTCCGAGTGAAAGGTGAAGGAGCCGAGCTCGTCCGTCGGGGTCTCGACCTCGGCGGGGTGTGCCGCGGCGCTGGACGGCGGCGTCAGCCGCGGCACCAGCCACACGGCGGCGAGCACGCAGACCGCGGTCGCCGCCGCCAGCCATCTCCACCAACGGGCCAGGATCCGGCTGGGACGCAGCGCCAGTTCCGCCGCCACGTCGCGCGGCGCGAGGCGCCGGGCGATCTGCGACCAGTAGAATTCCCGGGTCTCGGGCACGGGCCGTTTCGGCTCGCCGGCGGCCAGCCACTGGCGCGTCAGCTTGAGTTCCCGGGCCAGGGCGGCGGACTCCGCGTCCCGCTCCACGCGGCGCAGCACGTCCCGGACGTCGGCCGGGGACAGTTCGCCGTCCAGCCACGCCTGCAACTTCAACTGGCTTTCGTGATTCATGGTTTGCGTTCTTCCTTCAACCCGGCCAGCAACGCGGCCAGCCGGCGCCGCGCGTAGAACAACCGCGACATGATGGTGCCGATCGAGCAGCCCATCCGTTTGGCGCATTCTTTGTATTCCAAGCCTTCAAATTCATGCAAGATCAGCACCGTGCGATGCGCCTCCGAAAGCTGGCGGAGACCCTCGTCAATCCGCGCGCGCAGTTCCTCGCGGTCCAGCCCGGCCAGCATGTCCACCTGCACCGGCGGCAGCAGCCGTTCCACCCCGCCGCTTTCCTCGGCCAACTGGTCCATGGACTCGGCACGCAGCCGTTTCTGGCGGCGCATCGCGTCCAGGCAGATGTTGATCACGATGCGGGTGATCCAGGTGGCGAAGCTGGAGTCGCCCTGAAACTGCTCCAGCCGCTGCCAGGCCTTGATCCACGCTTCCTGCGACAGCTCCAGCGCGTCGTTCTCGTTGCGCATCATGCTGAAGGCCCGGGAGTACACCTTGTCCCGATGCCGGGCCACCAGCTCCTCAAACGCCAGCGTGTCGCCCCGTTGCGCCTGGCGTACCAGGGTTTCGTCGCTCGCGTTGGGATAATCGGGCGCGCGCGCCATCGGTTCGACGGGGTGCCGGCCGCCACCTATTCAACCTGAAAACCGGCGCGGGTCCCGGCGCGGACGAGCCCGCCGGCCGAAACCTGGTTTCCACTGATAACGCGGCTCATAGCCGGCCTTTGGTGCTGGGCAGTTCGCCGGCGATGCGCGGGTCCCGCTGGCAGGCGTGGTCCACGGCGCGGGCAAAGGCCTTGAAGAGCGCCTCCACCACATGGTGCGGCTCGTCGCCGTACAGCAACTCGAGGTGCAGGTTGCAGCGGGCCTCGTTGGTGAAGCCCTGGAAGAACTCGCGCGCCAGCCCGAACCGGAAGGCCGTGGCCGCGTCCTGCCGTCGCTCCCCCGGCAGGACCTTGTAAGCCAACTTGTCCAGGCCGCGCCACACCAGGTAGGGACGCCCGCTGAAATCCACCACGCACCGCGCCAGGCATTCGTCCATCGGCACGTAGGCTTCGCCGGTGAACGGGTTCTGCGGATCGAACCCGGTCCCGTACCGCCGGATGCCTTTCTTGTCGCCCAGTGCCTGTCGAACCGCCTGGCCCAGCGCGATGCCGCAGTCCTCCACCGTGTGATGCGCGTCCACCTCGAGGTCGCCCCGGCAGCGAAGCTTCAAGTCCACCACCGCGTGCCTGGCGAACAACGTGAGCATGTGGTCGAGGAACGGCAGGCCGGTGGCGACGTCGGCCCGCCCCCGGCCATCGAGGTTCAGGTCCACCCGGATGCGCGTTTCGCTGGTTTCGCGCCGGACGTGGGCGCGTCGTGCCTGCATGCGGGCGATTAAAGCGCGCGCGCCGGGGAAACAAAGCCCAAAGCGTTGGCGCGCCGGCTCAAGGGCGCATCTCAATTTCATGCCCTCAGCGGACGAACCGTAGTGGCCCAGGCGACCTCGCCGGGGACCGTGCCGCGGCTGACCCGCCCGCGGACACTGCGGTCTGACAACCGCAATTCCACAAGTTCAGGGCTCAACGGAGTCTCGCCCCACCAGTCAAGGCCGAACCGGCACAAAAAGTGAGATGCGCCCCCCGGCTCCAGCGCTCAGCTCCGCGTGACCTGGAGCCCGGTGTCTGAAAGGCTGAAGTCCACGAAGCGCGCGCGCGGATTGGGCGGGCGGCTTTCCAGCGCCTCCCGCGCGCGGCGGGCGGCCTTGGCGTCCTTTGCCAGCATGAGCAGATAGCCGCCGCCACCGGCGCCGAGCAGCTTGCAGGCGGCGAGGTAGTCGTCCACCCGCGCCAGGATGGCGGCTACTTCGGGCGGATTGGTCCCGGCGTCCAACTGCTGGTTCAGTTGCCAGCTCCGCCGCACCGCCGCGGCCAGTGCCTCGTAGCTCGCGCGCTGGATGGCCTCGAAGGTCGCGCCCGCGTTGGCGCCGATTTCCTCGACGACGGCGAGGTGCCGGGGCGAGTTGAGGAAGATGCCGCGCACGATTTCCTGGAGAATGCCTTTGGCCACGCGCGTGATGCCGGTGTAGTACAACAGCGCCACGCGCTGCGCGCAGGCCTCGGCCAGCAGGTGATCCGGCAGCCAGCGCAGGACCGGCCGCTGGCCGGGCCCCGGCGTGGTTTCGATCAACTTCACGCCGCGATACAGGGCGCCCGCCTGATCCTGCCAGCCGCCGCCGGTGGTGAGCAGTTGCTCCAGCGCCAGCGTGCGGCTGAACAGCACGGTGCGATCCCAGCCCAGCCCGCAGAAGTCGCTCAGCGTGGCCAGCACCGTGGCCGCGAGGATGCTGCTGGTGCCCAGGCCGGAGCCTTTGGGCACCGCGGCCAGGAACGACAGCTCCAGCCCGCCGCCCAGCGCCCGCAACTGCTCCCGCAACGTCGCAAACGGCGCGCCGGCATGAAAACGCGGCAGAAAGCCCGCCAGCGCCAGCGCCGCCTTGGCCACGGCAAACTCGTCGCCGGGCCGGGCAAAAGTGTCCAGCTCCTCGAACGTGCGCACCCTTTGTTCCGCGCCGAGGTCAATGGACCGCAGGACCAGCTCGGGTGCGGGCGCGAGCCGGGCAAAGACCTGCACCGGCGGCTGGCCGTTCAGGTTCGCCGCGAGGTTCACCACCCGCCCGCCGTGTTCGAGACAGTACGGCGGCGTGTCGGTCCACCCGCCGGCCAGATCGAGCCGCACCGGGCTGCGCCCCCAGACGATCTGATCCTCGAACACCGCGCAGCGCGGCGCCACCGGGGTGGTCTCCGCTTCGGCCACGATCAACGCCCGCAACCGGGCGAACGCCTGCCGTTCTTCCTCCTCCCAGCCCGCATCGCCATGCCGGCGCAGCACCGCGCTGCGGAACATGTGTTCATGCACCGCCGCCAGGCCCTCCAAGCCGGCGGCGCCTTCGACCGCTGCGACCAGCGGCGGCAGGTCCAGCCCGGCCTCGGCGTACAGGCGGGCGGTGGATTCGAGGTCGAGTTTGGGGAAGACGCTCCGCCGCGCGTTCTCGAGCAGCGGGCGCAAGATGGCGGCCCGGTTGGCCGCGCGCCGCGCGTAAAGCCGCCGGAGATCCGCCGCCGCGGTGAGCTGCCGTGCCGAAAGCCGCCGGGCGTTCAACCAGCGTTGCGTCCAGTGCGGCGCGGGCGCCGGCCGTGCGGTGAACAGCCATTCAAGAAACCGCGGGTCCAGTTCGTTTTCGCCCAGAACTGGAAACAAGGACGCGTCGAAAATGTCCTGCCCGGCCGCCAGCCCCGCCCCGGCCGGATCCAGACCGCGCGCCGCCAGCCAGTCCCGCGCCGGGCGGCCCAACCAGAGTGTGTCCGCGGCGTCCACCGGCCCGCGGAACGTGTCGTCCAAGGCGTACGCGCGCAAGCCCAGGCCGCCGCCGGTCACGGGCACGAAGTCCAGGCACACCCCCGGCTCGAGCCGGAGGTCCCAGGCGTTGTCCGGGACGCCGGTCAGCACGTGGTCGTGCGCCAGTTGCCACGCGGCCGGGACGACGCTGTTCTCGATCCAGAGCGTGTGGTTGCGGTCCAGGCGCAGCGGGGCGCGGAACCGCGCGTTCTGGACGTGCTGGTCGGGCGAACGTTTGGCGCCCACCAGGCCGAGCTGGGACTCGTCGAGCTCGAGGTTTTGCAGCGCGGAAACCGTTTCGATGATCTGCCGGCTGGTGCCCAGGTGATGGAACTCCGCCCGTGGCAACGCCACCACCGCCGCGCTGAGCGCCTCGATCTCCGCGTCGCGCACCGCGGGCGAGCGGCCCAGCGAGAGGCCGAATTCATCGTAAAGCTCATAACGGCGCGCCCGGCCGCCGGCAAAAGCGCCGGCCCGGGCGTCCCAGCCGCAGCGCCGCATCAAGAGCGCCACCGCGCGCGCGCTGAGCAGCCACAGACCGCTGTCCACGAGAAACGGGTGGTCCGCCGCCAGTTCGCGGACGCGGGCGGGCGGGGGTTTCTGGAGAAAGAACGCCAGCTCGCCCGGCTTGGCGCGCGACAGGAAAAACACTCCGTGTTGCGCAGCGCGCTCGGGCGTGACCCGCACGCCGAAGCCAAGCACGTCCACCGCCGGCAACGCGGGCAGGTCGCGACCGCACCGCAGCAGCACGTCGCCGCTGGCGATCATCACGCGCGCGCCGGCCGGCGCGTGCTCGCAGACGCGCTCGCCCAGCGGCAGTTGCAGGTCCAGCAACGTCTGGTTCAGCCGCTGGCCGCGCGACCAGCGCAGCACCGGCACGGGCAGCAAGGGCTTGCCCACCGCGGCGTAGGCGGGCAGGCGGCGGCTTTCGCCCGCGCCGTGAATGATGAGCTTGCGCGACCGCGCGAGCCAGGTGTCGAAGTCCGCGCCGCCGCCGGTGGCGCGCCAGGCTTCGACCAGCAGGTGCGCGGTGCCGCCGCCGGAGCCGAGCTTGGCGTCCGGCGGATCGCCGGCGGCGAACCAGTCCGGGCGCGGGCGGCCCTCGAGTTCTTCAAACAGTGCCGCCATCGCCGGCGGCAGCGAGACCAGCCGTTGCACGGGCACCGTGGTTGGCAACATGAGGCGTGATAGTCAGCCAAGCCGCCGGGGCTGTCGAGTCCGCCACCGATCGAGGAACGCAGCCTGAGACGGAAAACCGAGGTTTGACGATGGTGTTTGGCATCACCGCACGTGTTGGGCAGCACCCCACACGAAATCAGCCAGTCAACCTGACTCAGATGTCTTGCCGGGCATTGTCTGCATTTGGTTCACGCTGGCCGACCATTCGTCCCAGTACGCTTCACAGGCAGCTAAAACGGTTTCGTACGCTACGATTTGACCCGTATCGAGCCGAATCTCCAGGCTGTCGAAATCAAGCGTTAGAATTCCCATCGTGGTTTCGATCTTGACCGGCATGCCCTTGGACTCGGTGGAAAGAATCTCGATCCCGTTCACGGCGGTGTCGGCCAAGGAGGAAGTCTTGATCTTGTTTTCGTAGTCGGAGTACTCAATCAACCGCAGTCCGGAAAGGCGCAGTGAGAATGAATCGCCAAGCGGCTTTAGGCGCACGCGTAGATAGGGAATGTTTACAAAGAGCGCCAACACGCTGTCTTCCCACTCAGCGACAGTAATTTCGCCGTCGTGCAGGGTATTCCAGATGGCTATTCTAGGATCGTCCCTGTTTTGCCTGACGTTCCAGTTTGATCTGTGTTTGAGGAAAGCTGGGCATTCGTGTTACCGCGCGTCGCAAAGCGGGCTTTCCCCCGCCGTCAGCCGTGGCTTCAATGCCGCGCGTGCAACAGGAGTTTCGGTTCGACCCGCCCCGGCGGCCGGCGGCCGGCGCGCCGGAGTGTCTCCGCGTGGCGGGGCGCGACCTGCCGGTCGAGTACGTCCGCCATCCCCGGGCGCGGCGCTACGTGCTGCGCCTGCGACCCGACGGCGCCGCGCGGGTCACCATCCCGCGCCGCGGTTCCCTGCGGGCCGCGCGCGCATTTGCCGCGCGGCACACCGGCTGGCTGGAACGCCAGTTGACGCGGCTCGCCGCGCAACCCGTCCGCGACCGCCGCTGGCGGGCAGGCGGCACGATCCTGTTCCGTGGCGAGTGGGTCGTTTTGAGCGTGACGAACGGCGAGGCGGCGCCGGCAGTGACCTTCGCCGGGGAGGCGCTGCGGGTGCTCGACCCGGCCGGCGACCTGCGGCCGGCGGTGGAGCGGCACCTGCGCGGGCTGGCGCGGCGCGAGCTGCCGGCGCGCGTCTTCGAGCTGGCGGCCACGCAGCAGCTCCCGGTGCGGCGGGTGACGGTGCGCGACCAGCGTTCGCGCTGGGGCTCGTGCTCGCGGCGCGGCACGGTTTCGCTGAACTGGCGGCTGGTCCAGATGCCGCCGGCGGTGCGGGATTACGTGATCTGGCACGAGCTGACGCACCTGCGGGAGATGAACCACTCGGCGCGGTTCTGGCGGCTGGTGGCGGCGGTGTGCCCGGACTTCGCCCCGGCGCGCCGCTGGCTGCGCCAGCATGGCGAGGCGTTTCGCTGATCGTGCGCGTCGCTTGACTTGCCGGCCGGATTCCCGACGCTCCGCTCCATGCACGCCGCCCCCGGCATCCGCGCCGTCGTCTTCGACATGGATGGCGTGCTCACCGATTCCGAGCCGCTGATCAACGCGGCCGCCATCGCCATGTTTCGCGAGCGCGGCGTGATCGTGCAGCCGGCCGACTTCCACCCCTTCATCGGCACGGGCGAGAACCGCTACATCGGCGGCGTGGCGGAACAGTACGGCGTGGCCCTGGACCTCGAGGCCGCCAAGCGGCGCACTTACGAAATCTACCTGGACCTGGTGCCCCGGCAGCTCCACGCCTTTCCGGGCGCGGTCGAACTGGTGCGGCAATGCCGCGGGGCCGGGCTGCGCGTGGCCGTGGCGTCGAGCGCGGACCTGGTCAAAATCGAGGCGAACCTGCGGCAGATCGGGCTGCCGCCCGCCGGGTGGGACGCGGTGGTGAGCGCCGAGGACGTGATCGACAAGAAACCCGCGCCCGACATTTTCCTGGCCGCGGCGCGCAAGCTGGGCCTGCCGCCGGCCGCTTGCGCGGTGGTGGAAGACGCGGTCAACGGCGTCCAGGCCGCCCGCGCGGCCGGCATGCGCTGCGTGGCCGTGGCGCACAGCTTCCCGCCGGACAAGCTGCGCGGGGCCGACCTGATCCGCGAGCGCATCGCCGAGGTCACGCTCGCGGACCTGCGCGGCGAGGCTTGAGCCCCGGCATGGCTGCCCTGCACAACGTCTGCGTGTTCGCCGCCTCGAGCAATGCCGTGGCCGCCCCGTTCTTCGCCGCCGCCACCGAGCTGGGACGGATGCTCGCCGCGCGCGGGCTGACGCTGGTCTATGGCGGCGGCAAGGTGGGCTTGATGGGCACGGTGGCGCGGGCGGTCCATGCCGGCGGCGGGCGCGTGGTGGCGGTCATCCCGCACTACCTGAAGACCCAGGAACTGCTGTACAAGACCGCGGACGAGATCGTGGTGACGGACGGTTTGCGCGAGCGCAAGGCGGTGATGGAGGAACGGGCGGACGCGTTCATCGCCCTGCCGGGCGGCTTCGGGACGCTCGAAGAGACCCTGGAGGTCATCACGCTCAAGCAACTGCGGCGGCACGCCAAGCCGGTGGTGCTGCTGAACACCGCGGACTTCTTTGCGCCGCTGCTGGCCACGTTCGACCGCCTGTTCGTGCACCGGTTCGCCCGCCCGGACCACGCGCGGCTTTATCACGTGGCAGCGGACCCGGCGGCGGCCTTTGCCTATCTGGAGTCCTACGAGCCGCCCGCACTGCACGGCAAGTGGCTGTGAGTTCGGGCCGGAGTGGAGTCCGGCTTTACTTGCCCCAAGTGTCCGGCGTTACCGACCAGCGCGTCTTGGTTCCCGCCGGCAGCATGGAGCGGTTTAACTAAAGCTGTGGCCGCGCGGGGCGCGCGGGCTTCAGCCCGCTTCACCGTGCGCGGGCAGACGGGCGGGGAAGCGGCGTGAACGCCGCGCGGCGGAAGCGCTGTCGCAAGCGGCCACAGTTGTATTGAAAACGCGCTAGCCTGCACTTCGAGGCGCGCTGCCCGGCCGCCGCCGCCCATGCCGCCGGTCGTTGCCCTGTAATTCCGGCTGGCGCAACCGGTGATCCAAAGACCCGCGGCTGAATATCGTCAGCCGGCCGGGCCGTCGGATTGACAATTTGGACCGCGGCAGAAACAGTCCCGCGCGACAAAACGCTTCTATGATGCCCTTGAAACTGATTGACCGGCTGGGATTAACCTCGTTTTTGACGGTTGCCGTGGCCGGTTCTGTCCTCGCCGGCTTTGTCCATGAAACCGAGCGCGAATACTTCGGCAACGGCGACTTCGACGGCGACGGACGGACGGACGTGCTGGTGGTGGACCGCGCCAGCGGCAAGTACCGCATCGGATACGCGCAGGCCGACGGCACCTTCAACTGGATCAACAACCGGCTCAGCGGCACAAAAGACCTGACCGGCGTCACGGTGGGACGCTTGTTTGACGCGCGCCGGGATGCCCTGGCCGTGGCCGCCGCCGACGCCAACCAGGCGATGGCCGTCGAGGCGCCCAATCCCGGGCAGTCTAGCCAGCCGGTGCCGCTGCCCATCGAATCGCTCGGGCCGCACGCGGTGCTGGCGCTCGAAATTGGCGGCGACGGCAACACGCCCTGGCACGACCTCATGGTGGTCAGCATCTACAACGACCCCGACCCGTTCAAGGCCACGCTGTTCCGCAACGCGACCGGCCAGCTTGGCAGCGCGGAGGTGATCACCGAAACCACGCTGGATCGCCAGCCGGTCCGGCTCAACCGGGTGGTTCTCAAGACCGGCGGTTCGGAATGGGCTGCGGGTATGCTGGTGAACGACGTGGACAGCGCCTGGGTGGCGGCGGATTTCTCCGGCCCGGAGCCGCAGATCGTGGCGCGGCTCGACGGCCTGCCCAAGGACACCGCCTACGCGGTGGGCCATTTCCGCGGCCGGCCGGAGGCGGAGGTGCTGTTTTACCAGCCGGGCGGGACCATGTTGCGCGTGGCGGCGGTCCAAAGCGCGTCGGCCGATTCCGCCACGCTGGACACACCGGAGGAATTTGACCTCGGCAAGCCTGTCAAGCTGGCCGTGCCGGTGCCGGGCGGGCAGGCGGACCGATTGCTGGTGATCTTCGGCAAGGGCGACGGCGCGGAGGTGTTCACGTTCGACGCGGTGCAGGCGCCGGTTTCGGCGCAGTCGCTGGCGCCGAAGGCGGGCGACCTGTTCCTTGGCGCCGTGCCGCTCGAGAAGGCGTTTTTGATCCTCGAGGCGCCGGACTACTCGAAGTTCACCACGCACCAGCAGACGTACATCTGGGCGGACGGCACCTACACCACCGGGCCTTACGGCAAGATCGGATCCATGGCCGACAACGACGACGCCACTGTGCCCGAGATCTGGAAGCGCATCCTCGCCACGATGGAGCAGGAGTCCCTCAAGTCGCCCACCGACATGAAGCCGTACACGAACACCATCCCCGGCACGCAGGTCACGTACGTGATGATCCCCGTGCCGGGCGGCGAGTTCGAGATCGGCAGCCCGGACACCGAGCCCGGCCGTAAGCCGGACGAAGGCCCCCGGCGCAAGATCAAGATTTCGCCGTTCTGGATCGGCAAGTTCGAGGTCACCTGGAACGAGTATGAGTTGTTCATGTACCCGGACGACGAGAAGAAACTCCGCGCCGAGTTCCCCACCCAGGAGTACATGAACAAGGTCTCGGACGCGGTCACCCGGCCGTCCAAGCCGTACACGGAAATGAG
>CAZMOZ010000010.1:0-165977 GCA_964568145.1 uncultured Verrucomicrobiota bacterium | reverse complement strand
AAACTGTCAACCATGTTCCCGGTCCGTGCCCCCCGCCCATCTCCCTTGGGAAGTGGGGGAACTCTTCGCGGCGCTGGGCTGATCGTTGCGGCCGTCGGCTCGGCGCACGCAGACCCGGAGCGCGTCCTGCACGGCCGCCCAGACGTGCTCCCGCGCCCACTTGCGGAACACGGCGTAGACGGTCTGCCAGGGCGGGAAGCACTTGGGGGGCAGCCGCCAGGGAATGCCCCCCTTGAGCACATAGAGGACGGCATTGAGGATGACCCGCCGATCGAGGGGAGGGCGGCCCAGCTTATTGGGCTTGGGCAGCAGGGGTTGAATGTAGGCCCACTGGGCGTCCGTGAGGTCGGTATCGTAGAGAGCAGTTTTCACCGCTCGAGTGGCGGCTTGGCCGCGAGTGTGGCCGCCGCCTCACCCCACCCATGTCAAGGCCTTTCTTCACGATTTCATCACATTTCTGCCACCCAAGAAGAGGGAGCTGGCGAATTCGTCGGTTCGGGAGTTTTCAAACACGCTCTGAGCGCGGCCACGACCAGCTTGCGCGGAATACCCGGACGCCAGGCCAGCCGCTTTGGAGCGCGGCGCAGTGGGACAAGGAGCCACAGCCCGGCTGGCAGGGCGCCGCTGCGTCGGCGCCGGGTACCTGAGCCGAGCCCCGTTCCGCTGGGTCGAAATCCGTCGCGACAGATGCCCCCGGGCCGCTTGGCATGGGGCCGGAACCTGGCTAGCTTTCGCGCCGCGACATGGCGGAAGCAATCCTGACCCAGCCCCCGGCCGCGGCGTCCGCACGCCCGCGCCTGCCCGACTGGCTGCGCCTGAAGCTGCCCACGTCCGAGGGCTTCGCGCGCACGCGTTCGCTGCTGGACGAACTGCGGCTCCACACCGTCTGCGAAAGCGCGAAGTGCCCGAACCATTGGGAGTGCTGGAGCCGCGGCACAGCCACGTTCATGATCGGCGGCGACCGCTGCACGCGTGCCTGCCGGTTCTGCGCGGTCACCACCGCCCGGCCGCTGCCGCTGGAGGCCGACGAGCCGCGGCGCGTGGCCGAGGCCGCCCGCCGGATGCGGTTGCGGCACGTCGTCATCACCGCCGTGGCGCGCGATGACCTGCCGGACGGCGGGGCGGCGCATTTCCAGGCGACCATCGAGGCGGTGCGCGCCCTCAACCCCGGCATCGTGATCGAGGTGCTCACGCCGGATTTCAACGACCGGGACGAGGCGCTGGACCGCGTGCTGGCCGCGCGGCCGCACATCTTCAACCACAACCTCGAGACCGTGCGGCGCCTCACGCCGGCCGTGCGGCACCGCGCGACTTACGACCGCTCGCTGTCGCTGCTGGCCGGGGCGCGGCGGCGCGGCGCGCCCGGGCTGCACACCAAGTCCGGTCTGATGCTGGGCCTGGGCGAGACACCCGCGGAGGTGGAGCAGGCGCTGCGGGATTTGCGCGGCGCGGGGTGCGACCTGCTCACGCTGGGCCAGTACCTCCAGCCCACGCGGGAACATCTGCCGGTGGTGGAGTTCGTGCCGCCGGAACGCTTTGCGGCCTACGGCCGGCTGGCGCGGGAGCTGGGTTTTGTTCACGTGGCCAGCGGTCCGTTGGTGCGCAGCAGCTACCACGCGGATGAGTTTTCGCCGGTGGCCGGCGCGTAAGCCGGCGGGTGTTCAGCCCGAGAACCGAACTTGGCCGCAGCGCGGCGCTTCCCGCCTGACCAACATCGGCTCTCGCATTCAGACCTTGGACGCTCCCGCCGCCGGCGGCGGTCGGCGACGGATCATGATCACGGCTTCGCCCAGGTAGATCAGACCCGACAACGCGGTGAAGGCCGTGGCGGCGACGGCCAGCCAGAACAGCCAGCTTGCCGGGCCTTTGAGCAACGCCCAGACCACGCAGGCCATTTGCAGCACGGTGGCCACCTTGCCGGTCACGTGCGGCCGGACGGTGGCGTGGCCGACGAGGTAATAAACCAGCACCCCCAGCAGCAGGAGCATCACGTCGCGGCCCAGCACGGTGCTGGCCAGCCACAGCGGGATGCGGTCCAGCCGCGGGCTGGTGTTGAGGGTCAGGATCACCAGGCCGAGCACCAGCAGGAGCTTGTCGGCCACGGGGTCAAGCACCGCGCCCATGTCGGTCTTCTGGCTGAACCGGCGGGCCACGAAACCGTCCACGCCGTCGCCGATGGCGGCCAGCAGAAACACCGCCAGGGCGGTCCAGCGGGACCACTCCTGGCCGCTGTCCAAGTAATGGAGCAACGCCACCACGAACACCGGTACCAGCAGGATGCGGGTGATGGTGATCTTGTTGGCGGTGGTCATGACCGTGGACCGAGTTTCAACGCAAGCCCGCGCGGGCGTCAATGGCCGGCGGAGACGCGGATCACTTGCCGGCGCGCAGAGCAACTCGCTGCGGTTGCGGTTGGCTCGGGGCGCGGGCGGCCACATCCGCAGGGACCGTTGTCGTCAGACCGCAGCCCCGAAGGGTCAGGGCTCGACGGACTCTCGCCCCCCGTCCAGGCCGAACCGGCGCAAGAAGTGAGATGCGTCCGACGCTAACCCGCCGAGGATTTCACTTCACCGCCGGGGCCGCGCCGTTAGAGTGTCGCCATGTCAACGCACCCCTTGTCCTTGAACTCCCGCGCCCGGCGTGTGTCCGGGGCGCAATCCGTGCCGGCCCTGAGCCGCCGACAGTTCCTGCAACGCGCCGCCGTGGCCGGCTCCGCCGCCGCGCTGCCGCTGGTCCTCCCGGCCTCCGTGCTGGGCCGCAACGGCGCCGTGCCTCCCAGCGAAAAGATCGTGCTCGGGGGCATCGGCATCGGCGGACGCGGCTCCGGCGTGCTCAACTGGATGATGGGCGAGCCGGACGTGATCTTCGTGGCCACATGCGACCCCAACCGTCAGCGCCGCGAGGCCACCAAGAAGATGGTGGACAACCGCTACGGCAACACCGACTGCCAGATTTACGCGGACACCCGCGAATTCCTGGCCGCGCGGCCGGACATTGACGCGGTGCTCAGCACCACCGGCGACCGCCTGCACGCTTACATGGCCGTGCTGGCCATGCGCGCGGGCAAGGACGTGTACTCCGAGAAGCCGTCCTCGATGACCATCGCCGAGGGTCAGGCCGTGGTGGAAACCGCCCGCCGCTACAACCGCGTGTACCAGACCGGCGTCCAGCGGCTGAGCGAGGCGAACTTCGTTTTCTGCTTCGAGATGGCGAAGAGCGGCCGGCTGGGCAAGGTCCATACCGCCCACGCCCACATCGCGCCGTGGGACGCCGCCGCGATGCGCCACGACTGGCTGCCCGCCGAGCCCGAGCCGCCCAAGTCCGAAATGGACTGGGACCAGTGGCTGGGGCCGTGTCCGTGGCGGCCGTACAACTCCGCCTACGTGCGCGGCGGCTGGCGAGGCTTTTACGATTTCCACACCAGTTGCATCGGCGAGTGGGGCGCCCACACCTTCGCCCAGGCCCAAGCCGGCCTGAACAAGCTCGACACCTCCCCGGTCGAGTACCAGTACGTGGACAACCCCACCGGCGACGGCATGGTCACGGTCTTCGCCGATGGCACGAAGATGATCCTGCACCGCGAGGGCTGGTTCCACGGCTCGTGCGCGATGCGCTTCGTGGGCACCGAGGGCTGGGTCGAGGCCGGCGACGGCTACTCGCGGCCGGCCGTGTCCGACCCGAAGCTGCTGGCGGACTTCAACAAGATCGTGCGCGATTACCAGGCGCGCACCCAGCGGCCGATGAGCCACGTGCGGGACTTCTTCGATTGCGTGAAATCCCGCCGCAAATGCGTGGCCAACGAGGAGGTGATGCACCGCTCGATGTCCACGGTCCACGCCGCCAACATCTGCATGTGGCTCAAACGCGACCTCAAGTACGACCCCGTGAAGGAGGAGTTCGTGAACGACCCGGAGGCCGACCGCCTCCGTTCCCGCGCCATGCGTGAACCATACATCTTTTGAACCGGCCCGCCGCCACCTCAACACCTGGAGCTTGACCATGACCTCGAAATATTTCCTCCCCGCGCTCGCTGCGGCCTGTTTGTTCACCCTGTCCGCGCTGGCCCAGGGCCCGACGCCCCTGCTGACCCAGCCCGCGGAAAAACACCTCGCCACCCTGCAAAGCGATGCGCCGCGCAAGGCCAGGGCCGACGCCTGTCGCGAACTGGCCGTCATCGGCGGCCCGGACGCCGTGCCGGTGCTCGTGGGCCTGCTGGCCAATCCCGAACTGCATCACATGGCGCGGTACGCCCTCGAGACCATGCCCGACCCGGCGGTGTCCGACGCCTTGCGCGCCCAGCTCGGCAAGCTCAAAGGCCGGCTGCTGGTGGGCGTGATCGGTTCGCTGAGCGTTCGCAAGGACGTTCAAGCGGTGGAGCCGATCGCCAAACTTCTCTGGGACGCCGACCACGAAGTCGTGCAGGCGGCAGCCCGCGCGTTGGGCCGGCTGGGCACGCCCGCCGCGCTTGAAGCGTTGATGAACGGCATCGCCAGCGCCGCGCCAGAAGACTTCCCGGACTTCGTCGAAGGCATTGGCCGGGCCGTGGAAGCCCTGCTTGCCCAGGGCCGGACCGAACAGGCCCTCGAGCTTTACGATCACCACAGTGACACCGACCTCCCGCACCACGTGCGGTCGTCCGCCTTGCGCGGTGCCCTGCTGGCGCGTGGCGCGGAAGGCGTTCCTTTGCTGCGCGAAGTGCTCCGCAGCCCGGACTACATCCTGTTTGCGGCGGCCGTGCAGACTTCCTTCGACATGCCCGGCACGCCCGTCACCCAGGCGCTGGCCGAAGCCCTGCCCGGCCTGGCGAGCCCTGATCACCAGGTCGTGGTCGCCGGCGCGCTGGGACAGCGCGGCGACACGGCCGCGCTGCCGGCGTTGACCGCCGCGGCCGGCAAGGGCCCGAAGCCGGTTCAACTCGCCGCCCTCAAGGCCCTGGCCATGGTCGGTTCGGAGGAAAGCGTGCCGACCTTTCTCAAGTTCGTGAACGACGGCGACCGCGAGATCGCCCAGGCCGCCCGCGAAGGGCTCGCCAGCCAGCCCGGCCAGGCGGCGGATGACGCGGTGCTCAAGCTGCTGGCCGGCAATTCCACGCCGGCGCAGATGGCCGGCCTCGAACTCGTCGGCCGCCGTCGCATGGCCGGCAGCGTCCCCACCCTGCTGGTCGCGGCCCGGACAGGCGAGCCCGCCGTGCGCGTGGCGGCGCTCCGGCAGATTGGCGAACTCGGCACCGAGGCGGAAATCGCGCCGGTGGTGGACCTGTTGCTGGCCGCCGGAGACGAGGGCGCCATCGCCGCGGGCGAACAGGCGTTGATCGCCCTCGCCGGCCGGGGGCAGGACGCCGCGACCGTCGGATCGAAGGTGGCGGCGGCGCTCACCAAAGCCCAGCCGCTCGCCAAGGCGGCGCTGCTGAACGTGCTGGCCGCGATTGGCGGGCCGGGCGCGCTGAAGGCGGTGCGCGCCGCGGCTGAGGATTCCAACGAAGAGGTGCGTGGCGCCGCGCTGCGGGCCTTGAGTTCCTGGAAAACCGCCGATGCCGCCCCGGCCCTGCTGGAACTGGCCACCAAGGCGGGCCGCGAAACCGATCGCCGCCTCGCGCTGGGCGGTTATCTGACCCTGGCCGGCAACTCCGACCTCCCCGCTGACCAGCGGCTCGAAATGTGCCGCCACGCCAGCAGCCTCATCCAGCGCACCGAGGACAAGAACCTGTTGCTGGGCGCGCTGGGCCAGATCCCGTCGCCCGAGGCCCTGGCCATGGCCGTGCCGTACCTGGACGACACCAGCACCCGCACCGAGGCCGGCGCGGCGGTAGTGGCAATTGCCGACCGGCTGGTCCGCGGTGAAATCTCCGCCTCGGCGGCGAAGGCCTTGATTGAACCGTTGGGCAAGGTGGCAGCGACGGTGCCCAACACCGAACTCGCCCGCCGCGCGCGCAACATCGCCGATCAGGCCCGGAAGAAGGCCGGGCAGTAGGCGGCATCGCGCGCGCAAGACACAGCTTGAGTTCCCAGCATCGCCCTTCCAGCCCGCGTGGCCGGGAGGGTGGTTAGAGCGGTTTAATTAAAGCTGTGGCTGCGTGTGGAGCGCGGGCTTCAGCCTGCTTCACCGTGCTCAGGCAGACGGGCGTGGAAGCGGCGTGAACGCCGCGCTCCGAAAACGCTGTCAGAAGCGGCCACAGTTTTGTTGAAAACGCTCTAGCCTTGCTTTGAACCCGAAAACCGAAGTTGGACAGACGGGACGCGCCATGCTGCGGCCAGTTTCGGGCTCCGGAGCAATGGCGTGGCCAATGTATTTGGAATCCTCGTCCATAATATTACCCATCTCGTTCACCATTCTTTACGTCTCGCTGACGATATTTGACCGCTTGAACCTTCAAAAAATGGCCTCGGTGAGCAATAGCAAGGTCTGCAAACCCGTTTACGCCCCCTCCCTGTGCCAAATTGATCGCCGCATGTACCCGGATGACGCTTTCGTGCGCCAGGATGGCGCTCGAATGAGCCGGGATGACGCCTCACGCTGTCTGGATGACGGCTGATGGCTTGTTTAAGCCGTCTCACGAGGCTGGCGGCATTGCTTTTGCCTCGGTCACAGGCGCAGGACATCCCCACAACTCCGCAAGGCCGCCACGTACGCGGCCATTCAATCCGTTCTCAACCGCAACCGTCCGCTCTGGACGGCCTTCGAACCCTTCCGCGAGGCGGTCGCCGCCTTCACCGCGCTCACGGATCAGATTGACGCCCTCGCGCCGCGGCAATTGCGCCGCACCGGTGACGCCGCCGCCAAGAAGGCCGCGCTCAAAGCCCTCGGCGACGCGGCCTGCTTCATCGCGGCGCAAACTTGCGCCTGCGCGACCCGGACCCGCCCCCGGGGCCTTGCTGCTGCTGGGCGGGCTGGGATTTGGGGGCGGCGGGGCGTAAACCCCAAAGCCGAAGTTGGCCGTGGCGCAGCGCGTCCCGCCTGCCCGACTTCGGTTTTAGCGGTAAATCGCTTTTCTGGCCGCCTGTTCGGCAACGGTCTCCACCGCCGCCCGGATCAGCGAGCGGATGTTCTCCCACAGCCTGAACGGTGAGTTCGGCCCCGTATCGTGGGGCAAGCGGCTCGACTGCGTCTCGCCCCCCCCGGAAGGTCGAAGGTCGAGAGTCGAACGTCGAAGGACAACCAACCGAGGATCGAGGATTGAGGGTCGAGAAGCGAGGACCAAGGACCAAGCACCCATTCAAGGAATTTGGAACTCAGGAATTCAGGAATGGACCGGTTTCCCGCCTTCCGGCGTTCCAAATTTTTGAGTTTCTGAGTTTCGGCTGGGCTCGACGGAGTCTCGCCCCACCGGGGTGGTCGAACGTCGAAGGACAACCAACCATCCGTGCCCAGCCGCGCCATCCGTGGTTCACCCACTCCGTTTCAATTCACCGCAGCCGCGTGTCCCGCCACCAGGCGGCATGGCCGTCGAGGTAAAGGCGGTTGCGACCCCGGGCGTGGGGCGCGCGGCCGGCCAGCGACTCCTCCATGCCCGGCGCGGTGGCCGGAAAGTAAACGTCCGTGACGAACTCCACGTCCACCGGCCCGCTCACCGCACCGACCTGCGGGTTGTTCGCCGCCGCCAGATCCGTCACCGCCTGCGCGCGCGTCTTGCCCCAGAAGTTGTCCGCCGCCACCGGCTCGTCCAGGCGGTCGAAGCGCCACATCCAGTAGCTCGTCCGCGTCGCGTTCGAAGCGCCGGAAGCCGCCTGCCACACGGCGGTCACGCCGGCCCAGTCGGGTCGCCGCGTGGCCGGACACTGCCAGACCTCCGCCGCCGCGAGTTCATTGCTGAGCGTGGCCGCCGCCCAGCCCGCGCGGGGGTCGGACCGCGGCCAGGTGGTCCACGGTTTGTAGCCGCCGGGCAGCGACGCCTTCAAATCGCGGCGGTCGGGAAAGCGGTCCGCGTGATCGCCAAGGTAAAGTTCCCAGGCCACGGCCATCTGGCGGAGGTTTGCGCTGCAGGCGGTCACGCCGGCCTTGTGTTTCGCGCCGCTGAGCGCCGGCAACAACAGCCCGGCCAGCACAGCGATGATGGCGATGACCACCAGCAATTCGATCAGTGTGAACGCCGGGCGTGTCCAGCAGCCAGGCCGTGTCATCGCTCTCTTTCCAGGCCGTTCATCACGACGAGTCATCGCGGCAGCGCAAACGCCACGTAGGCGTCGCCCGATTTGGTGCCCATCTTGCCGCCGCCGCACGCGATCACCACGTACTGGCGGCCCCCGATTTCGTACGTGGCGGGCGTGGCATAACCGCCCGCCGGCAGCTTGGTTTCCCAGAGCAGCCGGCCGGTCCGCTTGTCGAACGCGCGGAACTTCTCGTCTTTCGTGGCTGCGATGAACACCAGCCCGCCGGCGGTCACCACCGGGCCGCCGTAATTCTCCGCGCCGGTGGGCGGGATGCCCCGGGCGGTCAGTTCGGGAAATTCGCCCAGCGGCACGCGCCAGCGGTACTCGCCGGTATTCAGGTCAATCGCGTTCAACGTGCCCCACGGCGGTTTCACTGCCGGATAGCCGTCGGGGTCGAACCACCGGTTATAGCCGGTGATCGTGTACGGAATGACACCCAGCGCGTCGCCGCCTGTTTCCGGCGCGCTGGCGGCCGGCTCGTTGCGCGGGTCCGGCGCGGATTCCGGCGCCAGCACGTAGTCGGCGAGCGCCGCTTTTTGCCCCGCGGACAAAAACGCAAATGACGGCATCACGCCCTTGCCGGTCTCGAGCAGGTTCACGACGTCTTCGCGCTTCAGCCGCTGGGCAACGCCCGTCAGCGTGGGGACGTTCTGGGCGACGTTGCCTTCGCGGTTCAGGCCGTGGCAGGCGACGCAAATCTGCGTGTACAACGCGCGGCCGCTGGCCGGCAGGCCGGGGGTTTCCCGGGCGGTCTCGACCATGTTGATGACCCAGGCCATTTCGTTGGCGTTGACGTACAACGCGCCGTCCGGGTCCGCCGCCGCGCCGCCCCACTCCGCCCCGCCGTCGAAGCCCGGGAAAATGACCGTGCCCTCGCGGCTGGGCGGCAGGAAGGGCGTGTGCGGGCGCAACTTGACGAAGCGGTCCAGCACGGCGCGGCGCGCGGCGGGCGAGCGGTCCGTGATCTCGTCGTACGTGAAGACCTGGCGCGCAAAGGGCGCGGGCTTGACGGGAAAAGGTTGCGTGGGCCAGGCGGCTTCGCCCTGCAAATCGCTCGGCGGCACGAGCCGTTCCTCGATGGGAAACAACGGCTCGCCCGTCACGCGGTCGAAGACGAAAACGTGGCCGGACTTGGTCACCTGCGCCACGGCGTCCACCCGCCGGCCGCGGTGCATGACGGTGAGCAGGTTCGGCGGCGCGGGCAGGTCGCGGTCCCAGAGATCGTGGCGCACAAACTGGAAATGCCAGAGCCGCCGGCCGGTGCGGGCGTCCAGCGCGAGCAGGCAGTTCGCGTAGAGGTTTTCGCCGTGCCGGTTGCCACCCCAGAAATCGAAGGCCGCCGACCCGGTGGGCACGTACACGATGCCGCGCCGCCGGTCCACCGCCATGCCGGCCCAGCAATTGGCGCCGCCGATGTACCGCCAGGCGTCCGGCGGCCAGGTCTCGTGACCCGGCTCGCCGGGATGCGGAATGGTGTGGAAGCGCCAGACCAGCCGGCCGGAGCGGATATCATAGGCGCGGATGTGGCCGGGCGCGGCGGGAGCCGGGCCTTCGCCCAGACGCATCGGCAGGAACAGCAGGTTCTCGAACACCGCGCCCGGCGTGTTCGCCAGCACCGAGAGCTTGCTCACGTCGCGCCCCAGCCCGTCCTTGATGTCCACCCGCCCGTCCAGGCCGAAGGATTCGATGAGCCGGCCGGACCCCGCGTCCAGCGCGTACAGGAAGTGGTCGGCCGTGAAGAGCACGCGGCGGTCCGCGCCGTCGCGCCAGAAGACTACGCCGCGGTTGACGCCCAACGCGCTGTTGGCCCCGCCGCCGGCAAACGGATCAAAGCGCCACAACTCCCGGCCGGTGGCGGCGTCCAGGGCGAAGAGCTTCAACTGCGGCGAAGTCCCGTACAACACGCCGTCCACGACCAGCGGGTTGCACTGGATTTGGGAAAGGTTGTTCGTGCGGGCGTCGCCGCTGCGGTACACCCAGGCCATTTGCAGGCGGTGGACGTTGCGGGTGTTGATCTGGCGCAACGTGGAATACTGTGAGCTTTCCGCGTCTCCCAGGTAGGTGTCCCAGTTCCGGCCCGCCGCGGCCCAAGCCGGGTCGGCGACGGCCAGGGCCAGCGCGCCGGCCAGGCCGCGAAACAGCGCCGACCGGCGGCCGCGTCTGAGTCCGCGCATTGCGTCGGGTGTCTGGAAAATGCCTCGCGAAGCCTTCGAGTCCGAAGGCCCGGTCCGTGTTGACCAAGCTTGCACGGCGCGAGTGTAGCGCGTTCCCGCCCACGCGCGAGCCGGGGTGGCCGCGTCATGACTGCCGTTGAGCTGCGAGGCGCGTCTCATTTCCTGCCGGCAGCGAGCGCCCGTAGTGGCCCAAGCAAGCCCGCCTGGGGCCATGCCGCGGGCGACCCGCCCGGTGGACCCGGCGAGAAAGCCCAAACTCAGAAACTCAAAAAGTAGTGGTAGGCAGTGGGCGGGGATTGGGCATCCGGTAGCCGGCCCCTGGCTCAGGGGCCGGACCCGTCGCCCCTCAGCGAGGGGCGACCTACCTGGGGTCGTGCCGCGGGCGACCCGCTTTCCGCAATTGGGCGGGGCTCGACGGAGGCTTGCCTCACCACCGGGCTAGAAGCCGGTGCTGCCCCGGAAGGTGCTGCTGCCAGCATAAGGGTGAGATGCGCCCGACCCGCGCCCGTCAGCACACCCGGCTTGACCCGCGCTTCGGAAACGGGCTCCAATTCCGCCATGCACACGTCCATTCGCCACGCACCGACCGCCTTTGCCCTGCTGGTCTTCGCCGCGACCACGCTCGCCCAGAATCCCGTGCCCAACCCGTCCTTCGAGCAGGCGGAAGGCCGGCGCCCGCGCGGCTGGCGCACCGAGACCTGGGGCGGCACCGGCACGTTCAGCCACGCCAACGTGGGCCGCACCGGCAGCCGGAGCGTGGAGCTGGCGTCCGAGCGCGGCGCGGACATCAGTTGGACCGCAAACGTGCCGGTCGAGCCGTTCGCGCAGTACCGGCTGTCCGGCTGGATCAAGACCGAGAACGTCCAGCTGGTGAGCGGCGGAAGCGGCGCGCTGTTTAATCTGCACAACCTCCAGGGTGTGGCCACGCCGGCCGTGACCGACACGAAGGATTGGACGCGCGTGGAGACGGAGTTCGACTCGGGCGACCTCACCAGCGTGCAGTTGAACTGCCTGTTCGGCGGCTGGGGCCAGGCCACGGGCCGGGCGTGGTTCGACGACGTCAGCCTCGAGAAGCTCGCCCAGCGCGAGCCGCCGGCGCCACGCATCACGATTGACGCCGGCCAGGTGGGCGCGCCGCTCTCGTCCAACGTTTACAGCCAGTTCATCGAGCACCTGGGCCGGTGCATCTACGGCGGCATCTGGGCCGAGATGCTCGAAGACCGGAAGTTTTACCACCCCATCACCGCGAACTACGCCCCGTACACCTCGCTCAAAGACACGGCCTACCCGGTGGTGGGCGCCTCGCCGTGGCAGATCGTAGGCGACGCCGCCGGCGTAACGTTGAGCACGAACCGGCCGTTCGTGGGCCGGCACACACCGCGCGTTGTGGCGGGCAGCGGGTTCCGCCAGCTCGATCTCGGCGTCACCGCGGGCAAGACCTACACGGGTTACGTCTGGCTCAAAGCCGATCCCGGCGTCGTGCCTCCCACCGGCGTGAAGCTGTCCTGGGGCGATGAACAGGGCACGCGGGATTCGGTAACCATCGAGGTCGGGGAAGGCGATTACCGGCGGTATCCCTTCGAGTTTACGGCTCCCCAGACCACTGACAAGGCGTGGGTCGAATTGATGGCGGATTGCGGGGCGGTGCTGGTGGGCACGGCCTCCCTCATGCCGGCGGACAACGTCGAGGGCCTCCGGGCCGACACGCTGGCCTTGTTGAAGGACCTCGCCGCCCCGATCTACCGCTGGCCCGGCGGCAACTTTGTCAGCGGCTATGACTGGCGCGACGGCATTGGCGACCGCGACCGCCGCCCGCCGCGCACGAACCCCGCCTGGACCGGCGTCGAGCACAACGACTTTGGCATGCACGAGTTCATCCGCTTCTGCCAACTGGTCGGCGCCGAGCCCTGGATCACGGTGAACACCGGCTTTGGCGACGCCTATTCCGCCGCGGCCCAGCTCGAGTACTGCAACGGCTCGACGGACACCCTTTGGGGGGCGCGCCGCGCGAAGAACGGTGCGCCGAAGCCCTTCGGCGTGAAGTACTGGGGCATCGGCAACGAGATGTGGGGGCGGTGGCAGCTTGGTTACATGTCTCTCGAGCATTACATCCTCAAGCAGAACTGGGTCGTGGACAAGATGCGCGAGGTGGACCCGGCCATCTTCAGCATCTCGTCGGGCAACGCCGGTCCGTGGAGCACCGGCCTGCTGAAGAACTGCGCCGACCACATGGACGCCATCGCCGAGCACTTCTACTGCCAGGAGCGGCCGGGCTTGATGGCGCATATCCGCCAGATTCCGGACAACATCCGCGCGAAGGCCGACTTCCACCGCAAGGCCCGCGCCGACCTGCCGAACCTCAAGGGCAAGGACATCCGCATCGCCATGACCGAGTGGAACTACTGGTACGGCCCGCACGTCTTCGGCGAACTGGGCACGCGTTACTTCCTCAAGGACGCCCTCGGCATCGCCGCGGGCGTGCACGAGTACGCACGGCAGAGCGACCTCATTCACTCGGCGTTTTACGCGCAGACGGTGAACGTGATCGGCGCGGTCAAGGTGAGCCGGCGCAACGCGGCTTTCGAGACCACCGGCCTGGCGCTCAAGCTCTACCGGCATCACTTCGGCGAACTGCCGGTGGCAACGAAGACCGAGGGCTTGATTGACGCCCAGGCCGCCTGGAGCAAGGACCGCCAGACGCTGACCATCGGCGTGGTGAACGCCACGTTGAGCGAGCAGAAAATCCCGCTCGCCTTGCAGGGCGCGAAGTTGAAAGGCCCCGGCAGGCGCTGGCAGATCGCCGGCAACGATCCCCGGGCGTTCAACGACCCCGACCAACCGCCCCGCGTGGTCATTGAAGAGCAACCGGCAAACGCCGGTGACACCCTCACCGTGGCGCCATGCAGCGTGACGGTGTTTGCGTTCCCAGCCGAGTAACTCTGAGCTAGGCATCGTGGCTGGCTTCCAGGGCTGATCGGCGCGGGCGGGACTGTCCCGGTCTGGGACAAACCGCCATGCAAGCGCCGCTACCAGCACCATACCGAATGGCGGCAATCAAACTCGGGTTGCTGGAGGCGCATCACAATCCTGTACCAGTCCGGCCTTGAAACGGTGGGGCGAGCCTCCGTCGAGCCCTGCTATTTGAGGTTCTTGGTTCTTGGTTCGTTGTTCTGGTCTTCGACCTTCGACTTTCGACCTTCGACCATCGATCCGCCGGGCGGGTCGCCCGCCGCGGCACGGCCCCAGGTAGGTCGCCCGGGCCACCACGGGCGCTCGCTGCCGGCACGAAATTGAGATGCGCTCGTCCCCGGCTCACACAGTTGAGCCTTGCCTAGAAGGGCGGTCGGGCAAACCATGCGGGCATGAAGCCTGCCCTGCCCCGCCAACGTTCACGGAGTCTTTTGATCGCACTGCTCGCGGCCGGATTGATCGGCGCTCCGCCGGATATCCGCGCCCAACCGGCCGGCCCGGACATCAAGAACGTCACGCTCCACGCCTCACCGTTGATTCGCGCCGGCGCCCAAGGCGAGGTGCACGCGCTCGTGGCGACACTGGATTCAGGCGGCGCCACCAATCTCACGTTGCGGCTGAGTTCGCCCGCCTTGAGCGAGCCGCGCAGCCAGACTGTGGAAAAACTCGCCGCCGGGACTCAAGACGTTGCGATCGAAGTGCCGGCGTTCGCCAAACCCCTCCGGGTTTCCGTGGAACTCGCGGTCGGAGACTGGAAGCGCGCGTTCGGCCCCTTCGAGGTCGCGCCGCCGCGCCGCTGGACCGTCTATCTCACCCAGCACACGCACACGGACATCGGCTACACGCGGCCGCAGATCGAGATTCTGCCCGAGCACCTGCGCTACATTGACTACGCGCTCGATTACTGCGACCTGACCGACGGCCACCCTGACGACGCGAAATTCCGCTGGACATGCGAGACCTCCTGGGCGGTGCGCGAGTACCTGCGCGGCCGGCCGGCGCGCCAGATCGAGCGGCTCAAGCGGCGCGTCCGCGAAGGCCGCCTCGAGGTCTGCGGCCTGTTGCTGAACATGTCGGAGATCGCCCCGGAACCGGCGTTGGCGGCGCTGGTGCGGCCCTTGCGCGAGCTGAACGAGTCGCTGGGCGCGCCGGTCCGCACGGCCATGCAAAACGATGTCAACGGCGCCGGCTGGTGTCTGCCGGACTACTTCCACGGCCTGGGCATCCGCTACCTCAGCATGGGCATCAACCAGACCCGCTCGATCCTGCCCTTCGACAAACCGACCTGCTTCTGGTGGGAGTCGCCGTCGGGCAAGCGCGTCCTCGCCTACCGCTCCGACCATTACATGACCGCGAATTTCTGGGGCTTGGAAACCGGCAACCTCGCCAAGGTCCGGCCCGGCGTGGACAAATACCTGCGCGGGCTGGAACAGCGCGGCTACCCGTTCGACCGCGTGGGCGTGCAGTTTTCCGGCTACTTCACGGACAATTCGCCGCCATCCACCGCGGCGTGCGACCTCGTCAGGGCGTGGAACGAGCAGTTCGTGTCGCCCAAGCTCCGGCTTTCCACCGCGCAGGAATTTCTCGGCTGGGTCGAAAAGGAACACGCGTCGGAACTCGCGGTGCATCGCCAGGCCTGGCCGGACTGGTGGACCGATGGCTTCGGCTCCGCCGCGCGCGAAACCGCCGCCGCGCGCGAGACGGAGACGGCCATGCAGATCAACCACACCCTGCTGGCGATGGCCGCCGCGGCCGGCGCGCCGATCCGCCCGGACACCCTCCAGCGCGCCGCCGCCGTCCAAGACGACCTGTTGTTCTACCACGAGCACACGTACGGCGCGGCGGAAAGCATCAGCGACCCGCTGGCCGAAAACACCCAGGTGCAATGGGGTCAGAAGGCCTCGTACGTCTGGTCCGCCGTGATGGCGGCCCACCTGCTCCGCGAGGAGGCGCTGGGCCTGGCGCAGGAATTCATCCCGCGCGCCGAGGTACCGACCCTGGCCGTGTTCAACACGCTGAACTGGCCGCGCTCCGGCCTGGTGCGGGTGTTCATTGACCACGAAATCCTCCCGCCGGACCGCGAGTTCAAGATTCTCGACGGCGCCGAAACCCTGCTGGCGCAGGCCATGGAGCGGCGCGCCGAAGGCACTTACTGGGCCGTGTGGGTGCGCGACGTGCCGGCGTTCGGCTTCAAGCTGCTTCGCCTGCAAAGCGGCGCCGAACCGCGCCCGACCCCGCCGGCGGCCCCGCCCGGAACGGTGTTGGAAAACGCCTTCTACAAACTGACGGTGGACCCGGCCAAGGGCGGCATCGCGAGTCTGGTGGACAAGGAGGCGGGTCGCGAACTTGTGGACCCGCAGGCGTCGTGGGCCCTGGGCCAGTGCGTTTACGAAACCATGCCCGCCAACCGCGAAATGAAGCCGGACGTCTTCCAACGCTCGTCGGTTCGCAACGTCGAGGTGCGGCCCGGCGCCAACGGTCCGGTGTGGCGGAGCCTGCTGTTTGCCGCGGACCTCGACGGCGCGGCCACCAACCGTGGCCTGCGCGCCGAATTCCGGCTGTACGACACGGAGAAGCGGCTGGAACTGCACTTCAGCCTGCGCAAGCTGCCGGTGCCCACGCCGGAGGCGGTGTACGTGGCGCTGCCGTTTCAGATGCCCGGCGGGCGCATGCTTTACGAGGCGCAAGGCGGGCTGGTCACGCCGGGCGACGACCAGATTCCCGGCTCTTCCTCGGACTGGCAGACGCTGCAAAGCTTCCTCGCCCTCCGCGGCGACGTGGGCCAGATCATCCTCGGCAGCGAGCAGGCGCCGCTGGTCCAATTGGGCGACTTCAACCTGGGCAAATGGCAGCCGGTCACACGCGTGGAACGGCCGCACGTGTATTCGTGGGTGATGAACAACTACTGGTTCACCAACTTCCGCACCGAGCAGTCCGGCGAGTTCCGCTGGTACTACTACCTCACCTCGACCGCGGACGTCGGCTGCGGCGCGGCCACGCGCTTTGGCTGGAGCTCGCGCGTGCCGCTGGTGACCCGCGTGTTTCCGCCCCAGCCGGGCGCGGCGGCGCCGGATCGCACCGCCGCCAGCGCTCTGGGTCTGGAGCCGGCCAACGTGCTGGTCGTCGAAGCCCGGCCCGCGCGCGCAGGCCAGGGCGTGGTGTTGCACTTGCGCGAGACGGAAGGCCGGTCCGTGACGCTTGGCGAGGCGGATGTCCGCACGGCCCGGCGACTGCGCCGCGTGGCCGAGGTGAACGTGCTGGAAGACGTCGTGCAGCCGGACATCCGGTCGCTGACACTCCAGCCGTACGAGGTGAAGTTCGTCCGGCTGGAATTCGAATAGCAGCGGCCAAAGGCGGTTAACTGAGTGAGAGGTTAATGGGTTGCATGGCCGGCAAAGCCAGCCACGCGCGCGTTGCCGGTTGAGTGAGGCGCCCAAGCTGCCGCGCCGGGGATGATTGCCCCAGCCTGGCAATCCGCGCTCAGTTCGCATTCCCGTTCCCGGCGGCTTCTGAGGCGGTGACAGACCCGGTCGGCGAAGTTGGCGTCGCGGTTTTCAACGCCGGCTGGGCAGGCGGCGGGGACAGCTCGCGTCGGCGGGCATCCAAGGCAGCCAGGCGGGCGACGGTGTTGGCCACCAAGTTCGCCAGTAAAGCCGGGCCTTGACCGCGCAAGCCCGGCTGGTACCGCAGCCGGTCCCGTCCGGCCAGGTAGTTTTCGAGCACGCTGGCGTAGCCTTCGACCAGCGCCCGCACGTCGCCCGGCATGGAAGCCGCCAGCCTCCGCAACGCCTGGCTGCGCTGCATGAAAATGGCGCGCTGATTCGGATAATCCCATTCGGTCAGGATTTGCTGGAGGCTGAGCCGCCGCCGTTGCGGCGGGGCGTTGCGCGCCGTGCGCACCACGACATCCACGATCACCAGGTCCTCGAGCCAGGCGACCCCGAGCCGGGCGGGCAAGGTGAATTCTCCGGCGGTCGCTCCCAGGCGCTGCGCCGTGAGCGCCCACCATTTCTCGAGGTCGAGCAGGCGCGGAAAAACCGGCGCGTAAACATCCAGGAACGCCGTCTGCCAGTTCAGATAGCGCGGCAGCCGGGCCAGCAAGGCGGCCAGCCGCTGGCTGCCGTGCGGGAGATTCCGCAGCGCGACAAACAGAATCTGACAGCAAGCCCGGTAATGCTCCAGCGCGGGGCCGGACAGCCGCTCCGGAGTCGGCAGGCTGATTTCCTCGAAGGTGAGCAGCCCGTGCGCGCGCGCCAGGTTCAGCACCCGCCGGTCCTCCTCGGCCAGGCCGCGTTCGCTCAACGTGGCCACCAACTGGCCCAGGGCGTTGCCGTATTTGCCGGTGACCTGGTTCGGCCGCGCGAGCGGGTCGGCGCCCACCCGCGACAGCACCTGCCCGGTGAGCGCCTCGACCAGCCACAGCGGCACCTCGGGCAGGTTGGGGCCGGGCGAGCCATTGGCCAGATCAAGCAAGACCGCGTGCACCACCCCGCGAACCACCGCTGCGCCCTCGATCTCGCGGGGCAGACGCAGCGAGTAATGCCAGCCGTCACCGTACCGGCGCGCCACGGCGGTCGGGAAGGTCTCCGGCGGGGCGCGCGGATCAATCGTGACATGCACCTTGCCCTGCCAGCGGTCCGGCAATCCCAGCTCGGCCAGCACCGCGGCCTTGATGCGCTCGCAGGAAACCGCCAGCGGATCGGGGTACAGGGTCAGGACGCTGTTGGTGTTCGGTGGGCCCACGCGCGCGAGGCTCGGCGGCGTGGGGTCCGGACTGTGAACGATGAACTGCCCCGAGCGGCTGTGCACCGCCACGGCGGCCTGGGTCGCCGGCAGCGCACAGCCCAAGATCACGGCGGCGGCCAGGGCGCACAGGCCAAAGCGCCGCCCCACCACGCGGTGCAGGCAGCCGGCAGGCATGGGAAATTCAGGTCTAGCCCGACTTGCCGCCGTTCTTCGTGGCGCTGCCGCCGCTGGCGGCCGGCGCGGGCTTGGTTTCCGTCTTGGGCGCGCCGTCTTTCTTGGGCGCCATGCTCTCGGCCTCCTTCCTGGCGGCCTGGGTGTAGCCCTCGCTGCGGTAGTCGGTGATGTAAAACCCGCTGCCCTTGAACAGCAGTCCGGCGCCGCCGCCCAACTGGCGCTTCACGCGTCCCCTGCCCCAGGGCTGGCGGGCGCAAAGCTCCTTGAGGCAATGTCGCAGGGGCGCGGCCGTCATGGACTGGAAGTGCTCGAACTCGTGACCGCACTTGCAGCAAACGTAATGGTACGTGGGCATAAACTCGATCCGTAAGCCCGTGCGTTTAGCACGCCCGCCGGACTTTGCAACCGTGGAGGCGAGGGACGATCAAAATCCGAAATCCGAAGGTCCAAGTCCCAAGTTCAAAGTCCACGGTCCAAAGTCGAGGGCCGGCATCCGGTATCCGGTATCTGGCATCCGTAATCCGCCTTCCATGAACCACGAACCTTGGAATAAGCCTCGCCCCACCTTGCCGGAACCCGCCCCGCAAAGACCTATCCGCGTCGTGGCGACCGTGATTTTCAACGACGCCGCGTTGACAGCCGGCCCGCGGTGCGAGGATAAGTGCGCACCGTCGCTTTTCCGGCCCGGTGCCCCGCACGGGCGGGCGGATTCGGAAAGCGCGGCAACTCGCGACTATGAACTGGCAGGCCGGCCGGCACAACTGGGTGTTTCCGCGCCCCACCCTCCTGATGGGGGTGGTGAACGTGACGCCGGATTCCTTCTTCGATGGCGGGCGTTACCTGAATCCCCAGGCGGCTGTGGAGCACGCCGTCGAACTCGCCCGCGAAGGCGCGGACATCCTGGACATCGGCGGCGAATCCTCCCGTCCGGGGGCGGAACCGGTCAGCGAAGCCGAGGAGTTGGGCCGTGTCCTGCCGGTGATCGAAGCCCTGGCCAGCCGCACCGCCGTGGCGCTTTCGATTGACACCCAGAAGCCCGGCGTGGCGCGCGCGGCGCTGGCGGCGGGAGCCAGTATCGTCAACGACATCGGCGCCAACCGCGAGGACCCGGAAATGGCCGCGCTGGTCGCGGCTTCCGGCGCGGGCTACGTGTGCATGCACATGCAGGGCACGCCGCGGACGATGCAGGAGGCGCCCCGATACGCGGAGGTGACGGCCGAGGTGGGGCTGTTCTTCGAGAAGCAACTGGCGCGGCTGGCGGCGGCGGGCGTGCGGCCGGAGCAGGTGGCACTGGACGTGGGCATCGGCTTCGGCAAGACGCTGGAACACAATTTGCGGTTGCTCGCCACGTTGGAATCCTTTAGACGATTCAACCGGCCGATTCTGCTTGGGGCCTCGCGGAAGTCGTTCCTGGGGCAATTGCTTGGCGCGGACGTGCTCGAGCGGTTGCCCGGCTCGCTGGCCTGCGCGGCGTGGGCGGTGATCCGGGGCGCGCAGATTGTGCGCACCCACGACGTGGCGGCCACCCGGCAGGTGGTCCGGACAATCGAGGCGCTGAAGGCGCGTGGCGGATGTTGAACTGGCTGCAAACGAACTGGCGGACGCTGGTGGAGATCGCCCTCCTTTCCGTGGGGATCCACTACGTGATCACCTTCATCCGGGGCACGCGCGCCGCCGCCGCCGTCAGCGGCTTCCTCATCCTGCTGCTGACGCTCACGCTGGTCACCACCCTGCTGGATTTGCAGGTGCTCAAGCTCCTGTTGCTCGCGCTGTTCCCCTCGCTGGCGATCATCGTCATCGTCCTGTTCCAGCCGGAGCTGCGCCGGATGCTGGCCCGGCTGGGGAACCTGCCCTTCTTCGTGAGCGCGCGCGAGCAGCGGGAAAACATCGAGGTGATCGTGCAGACGGCCGAGCGGCTGGCGGACGTGCGCATCGGCATGTTGCTCGCCCTCGAGCAGACCGTCCCGGTGCATGACGTGGTGGAATCCGGCATTGTGGTGGACTGCGAGGCCACGCCGGAGATGCTCGAGACCATTTTCTTCCCGAACAACGCCATCCACGACGGCGGCGTCATCCTGCGCGGCGACCGCATCACGCACGCGGCCTGCATCTTCCCGCTGAGCACGCGGCAGGATTTGAGCAAGACACTCGGCACCCGCCACCGGGCGGCCATCGGTTTGAGCGAGGAGACCGACGCCGTGGTGGTGGTGGTGTCCGAGGAGACCGGCGCGGTTTCCTACGCGTACCGCGGCGAACTGGTGCGCAACGTGACGCTCGAGAACCTGCGCGCCTTCCTCACCGGCGTGCTGGTCAACCAGCCCCGCCCGCGGTCCTGGCTGGATCTGGTGCGGACGCTCGGGCAGCGCCGGCGCGCGCCGCGAACCTCCTGACGCGCCATGAAGTGGTACCGCCATCTGGTCGCCAATCCGGGCTGGAAGCTGGTCTCCGTGCTGCTGGCCACGCTGGTGTGGCTGCTGGTCCATTACAACACCGCCGAACGCCAGCGGCCCGAGCGGCGCCGCGCCTTTGACTCCGTCCCCATCACGATCCTGATGCGGCCGGACGCCGGCCGGGCCTTCCGCGTCGAGCCGCCCACCGCGCGGGTGACCGTGCGCGGCCCGGCGCGGGTGGTCGAGGCGCTCGAGCCGGACGATCTGCAGGTTTTCGTGAACCTGACCGGTCCCGGCCCCGTGCCGCCCCGCGCGGACATCGAAGTCCACGTGCCGCCGGGCTTGACCGTGGTTTCCCTGACGCCGATGCAAGTCCGCGTCGAACCCATTTCCCGACCTCCGGAGACTTGATCCCATGAGCACTCCCAACCGCATTTTCGGCACCGACGGCGTGCGCGGCACGGCCAACATCGAACCCGTGACCGCCGAGACCGCCCTCAAGCTCGGCCGCGCCGCCGCCCATGTCTTCAAGACTCTCACCAGCCACGCCCGCGGCCTGGGCCGGCACAAGATCGTCATCGGCAAGGACACCCGGCTTTCCGGCTACATGATCGAAAACGCCCTGTCCTCGGGCATCCTGTCCATGGGCGTGGACGTGATCTTCATCGGGCCGCTGCCCACGCCGGGCGTCGCCTATGTGACCCGCAGCCTGCGGGCGGACGCCGGCATCGTCATCACCGCCTCGCACAATCCGTACGATGACAACGGCATCAAGTTCTTCCGGGCGGACGGCTACAAGCTCGATGACAACGTCGAGGCGCGCATCGAGGAACTGGTCTTCAGCGGCGCCATCAACCACGTGCGCCCCGTGGCCAGTGAGGTGGGCAAGGCGCTTCGCGTGGACGACGCCATCGGCCGGTACATCGAGTACGCCAAGGCGAGTTTCCCCAAGCGCATGAACCTCGAGGGGCTGCGCATCGTGGTGGATTGCGCCCACGGCTCCAGCTACAAGACCACGCCCAGCGTCCTGCGCGAACTCGGCGCCGAGGTGATCGTGTACGGCAACCAGCCCGACGGCACGAACATCAACAAGGACTGCGGAGCCATGCACCCCGAACAGATGTGCCGCCACGTGCTCGAACACCGCGCCCAACTCGGCATCGCCCACGACGGCGACGCCGACCGCGTGCAGCTTTGCGACGAGCAGGGCAACCTTGTGGACGGCGACGACATCCTGGCCATCTGCGGGCTGGAGATGCTGGGCCAGGGCACGCTCCCGGAAAAGACACTGGTCAGCACCGTTATGAGCAACGCCGGGCTCGACGTCGCCATCCAGGCCGCCGGCGGCCGCCTGGTGCGGACCGCCGTGGGCGACAAGTACGTCATTGATGAGATGCTCCGCCACGGCTTCATGGTCGGCGGCGAGCAAAGCGGGCACCTCATCTTCCGCGAGTTCGCCACCACCGGCGACGGCCTCATCGCCGCCCTGCAGGTCCTGCGCATCATGAAGGCGAAGGACGCGCTGCTGTCCCAGCTCCGGTTGTGCTGGACGCGTTTCCCGCAGAAGCTGGTGAACGTGCGCGTGCGCGAGAAGGTGCCGTTCGGGCAACTCGACGGCTTTGCCGCGCTTCAAGCCGAAGCCGAGGCCGCCGTGGCGCCGGAAGGCGGCCGGGTTTTCGTGCGCTACTCGGGCACCGAGCCCAAGGCCCGGGTGCTCGTCGAGGCCCGCAGCCAGGAAACCGTGGACCAGTGGAGCGACCGCCTCGCCGAGGCCATCCGCGGGCAGATCGGAGTTTGAGACGGACGGCCGCAACGTGGCAGCCGCTTGTCCTCAAAACCGGAAATTCCACTCCGGCCGGCTGTATTTGCCTGCCGCCAGTTCAGCCGTCCGCGCACCCGGCCATTGAGCCGCCGGTTCGCGGGCGCTCCAGGCTTCGCGCAACGCCGACTTCACCACCGCCGCCGGCGCGCTGAGGTTCATCAAAAACTCGGCGTGGCTCCGACCCGCGCGGTAGTCCGGCTCGCGCGATGGCCTGGGCAGCAAGGCCGGCACCAGTGCGAGGTCGAAAGCCAGCAGCAGCGTGCCGTGGAACAGGATGGCCTGGCGTCCGCGCCGCTGCGCGTTGCCGGAGAACTTCCGGTCGCCCACGGCCAGGTCGGTGTCGCCGCGCCGGCGGACCGGCAGGCCGAGGACCGTGGTCAGCGCGGCCGCGTGGCGGTTCAGTATCCACAGGTTCGTCCGGGTGATGCTGGCTGCGGCCGTGTGCCCGGCGATGCGCAACACCAGCGTGTAGTTCAGGCAGCCCGGCCCCTGCACCACCGTGCCGCCGCCGGTCGCCCGCCGCAGCACCGGCACGCCGCGCGCCTGGCAGGCCGCCAGGTCCACTTCGGTGGCCGCGCGGTTCGCGTAGCCCACCACCACGAACGGCGCGGCGGATTCCCAGAACCGCAGCACCTCGGCGCCGCCCTCCTCCGCGGCCTCCCACAACGCCTCGTCGGCGGCGAGGTTCTCCGCCGGGGTGGGCAGGGAAAGGTCCAGATACTGCATGGCGACGCGCGGACGGACGTGGCGGCCGGCGGACTTGTACGCAGCCGCCCTGCGCCCATCAAGCCCCGCGCGGCGACGTTTCAGCTTCGGGCAAGAGCCGGTCGGCCGTGGCGGCGCCAGCCAGCGGCGCGGCTGGGGGACGTGAAATCCGAAGTTCGAAGTCCGAAAGTCGAAAGCTGGCATCTGGCATCCGGCATCCGCCTTCCGCGAACCAAGAACCAAGAACAAGAACCAAGAACAAGTAACCAAGAACCGGAACCGCAGTGCCCGCCCGGGTCTCGCCCCCACCGGGGAATCCCGCCTCGCCGGCCGAAGCCGCGCTTCAGCCCTTCTCGATGCAGGCGTAAGCGTTGTGGTTGTGGATGCTCTCGAAGTTCTCGGCCTCGACCTTGTACCAGGTGACCTCCGGCAGCGCGTTGAGCCGCTGCGCCACGTTGCGGACCAGGTCTTCGACGAAGACCGGGTTTTCGTACGCGCGCTCGGTCACGGCCTTTTCATCCGGGCGCTTGAGCAGGGAGTACAGTTCGCTGCTGGCGGAGGCTTCCACCAGCGCGATCAGATCCTCGATCCAGACAATCTCGCGCGAGCGTACCTGCACGGTCACCTGGCCGCGCTGGTTGTGCGCGCCGTGCCTGCTGATGGCCTTCGAGCACGGGCAGAGCGTGGTGACGCCCACGATGACCGTGAGCACGAAGTCAATCTCCCGGCCGCAGGCCGCGGCGTCGAAGCGCGCGGTGTAGTCCATCAAACCGGTCATGCCGGTCACCGGCGCCTGTTTTTCGAGGAAGAACGGGAACTCCATCTCGAGGTGCGCGGTCTCGGCGTGGAGCTTCTTCCGCATCGCGTACAGGATGTCCGGGATGTTCTCCACGTGGACGATGTTGCCGTGAGCGTTGAGCACCTCGATGAAGCGGCTCATGTGGGTGCCTTTGAACTCCTTGGGCAGGTCCACGAACAGGCTGATGGTCGCGACGGTGTTCTGCGTGCTGTGCGCCTTGTCGCGGATGACGATGGGGAAGCGCAGGCCGCGAACGCCCACCTTGTCAATGCGCAGCTCGCGGTGATCGCGCTCGTTCTGCTTGTCCTGAAGCTTCAAGTTCGCAGGCGGCGTCGCCATCAAGGTTGCTGGCGGCGTGTCACAGGTCCGGGTTTCTTCGCTCACGCTCCAAGCTAGCAGGCGCGGGCGGGCGCGCAAGGCATCAGGACCGGCGCGGTCGGCCTCGCGACGCCGGGATGGTTGGGGCTTGTTGGGCGGCGTGGTAAAAGGCTTGGAGCCCAGGGCGTGCGGCGCTGGCCAACGCCGGCGGGCATCGGCCGCCCCGGTTTTCTGCCCCTCGGACCGGCAGGAAACTCAGCCGCACCCGCCACCGGTTGCCCGCCCGGCGACCGGGGCTACCTTGCGGCGTGTTCCGGAACCGGTCGGGTTGGTTGTTGCTGGTGGTCGTGGCCCTCGGGGCTGGCTGCCAGCCTGGTCGCGACGGCTCCGGCGCCCAGAATACCCGGCATTCCACCGTGACCCGCGCCACTCACAGCACCACCAACCGGCTCGCCCGCGAGAAATCGCCTTACCTCCTCCAGCACCAGCACAATCCGGTGGACTGGCACCCGTGGGGCGAGGAGGCCTTCGCGCGCGCACGGACGGAGAACAAGCCGATCTTCCTGAGCATCGGTTACTCGACCTGTCACTGGTGCCATGTCATGGAACGCGAGTCCTTCGAGGACGCGGAGGTGGCGCGCTTCCTCAACGACCATTTCGTCAACATCAAGGTGGACCGCGAGGAGCGGCCGGACGTGGACAAGATTTACATGACCTTCGTCCAGGCCACCACCGGGAGCGGCGGCTGGCCGCTGAACGTGTTTCTTACCCCGGACCTCAAGCCGTTTTTCGGCGGCACCTACTTCCCGCCTCGCGGCCAGCGCGGGCGCCCGGGCTTCCTCGACGTGCTGGCGCAGGTGCAACGCCTCTGGCAGGAGCGTCGCGGCGAGGTGCTGGACTCGGCCAACGACCTCCATCGCCGGCTGGCGCAATTCGTCCGCCCGCAACCGGCGGACGACCGGCTGCCCGGGCCGGACGTGCTGGCCCGCGCCGCCGGCCAGCTCAAGGCCGAGTACGATTCGCGGCACGGCGGCTTCGGCGGCGCGCCCAAATTTCCCCGCCCCGCCCATCCGGCCTTCCTGCTGCGCTGGGCGCGGCGCGCGGGCGACGAGAAGGCCCGGCGCATGGTGGTGCACACCTGCGACCGCATGGCCGCGGGCGGCATGCACGACCAGTTGGGCGGCGGCTTCGCCCGGTATTCCGTGGACGCGGAATGGCTGGTGCCGCACTTCGAGAAGATGCTTTATGACAACGCCCAGCTTGCCCAGCTCTATCTCGACGCCCACCTCGTGAGCGGTGAAGCGCGTTACGCCGGCGTGGTCCACGGCATCCTGCGCTACGTGCTGCGGGACATGACGCATCCCGATGGGGGTTTTTACTCGGCCGAAGACGCAGACAGCGAGGGCAAAGAGGGCAAGTTCTATTGCTGGACGCTGGCGGAGTTGAAGGCGCTGCTCGCGCCGGACGAACTCGCCGTGGCGACGCGGTACTTCGGCGTCACCGAAAGCGGGAATTTCGTGGATCACAGCGACCCCGACCCGCTGCCCGGCCAGAACGTGCTGCACGTCGCCGACCCGCGGCTTACGCCAGCCGAGGCGGAACTCCTCGAAGCCGCGAAGGCCAAAATGCTCATGGCGCGCGCGCGACGGGTGCGGCCGCATCTCGATGACAAAGTGCTGGCATCCTGGAACGGGCTGATGCTCGGGGCGTTCGCCCGCGCCGGCGTGGTGCTGGGCGAGCCGGCCTACCTCGAAGCGGCGGCGCGCAATCTGGCTTTCATTCAAGAGCGCCTTTGGGACGCGCCAGGCCGCACGCTGTACCATCGCTGGCGCGAGGGGGAACGCGACACCGCGCAGTTGCTTGACGACTACACCTTCCTGCTCGGCGGCGTGCTGGACCTTTACGAGGCCACGCTCGCGCCGTGCCATCTTGAGTTTGCGCTGCAACTGGCGGAGGGTCTGCGCGCGCGCTTCCACGACCCCGAGCATGGCGGCTTCTGGCAGGCCGCCCCCGGCGCGCCCGACCTGATCCTGCGCGTCAAGGAGGACTACGACGGCGCCGAGCCGTCCGGCAATTCCGTGGCCGCGCTCGCCTTGCTGCGCCTGGCGGAGATCACCGGCCGCGAGGAGTTCCGCGAGCTGGCCGACGGCACGCTGCGGCTCTTTGCCGAACGGCTGCGCCGCCTGCCGCAGGCCATGCCGGCCATGCTCGCCGCGCTGGATTTCCGGCTGGCCGACCGGCAGCGCGCGGTGATCGCGGGCGGGAACGATGCGGCGGAACGCGCCGCCCTGCTGGTCGCGGCGCACCGGGTTTTCGCCCCGAACAAGGTCGTGCTGGGCAATCAGCCGCCGGCCGAGCCGTTCGCCTGCACGCTGCCGGCGAAAGACGGCCGGGCCACGGCTTACATCTGCGTGGGCACCACCTGCCGCCCGCCGATTCAGGACCCCGCGGAGTTGACGGCCGTATTGCACGAAGGGCGTTGAACGCGCCCGGCCTCAGACCTCGCCGGGAAAGCCCTGTTGACGCAGCGCCTCGTAGAGCACCAGCGCCACGCAGTTGGACAGGTTCAGCGACCGGGCGGCTAGGTTGAACATGGGCACGCGCAGCCAGAAGTCGCGCCGCGCTTCGAGCAGTACCGTGGACAGGCCGGCGGTTTCCCGGCCAAAGACCAGATAATCGTCCGGCGCAAAGCGCGCCGCCGAGTACGGCCGCGGGCCGCCTTGCTCCACCAGCCACAGGCGGGCGCCCGGCGGCAGGCTTTGCGTGAACGCGGTCCAGCCGGGCCAGCGATGCCACGTGACGTGCCGCCAGTAATCCATGCCGGCGCGGCGGAGCTGGGCGTCGTCGAGCCGGAAACCGAGCGGTTCCACCAAGTGCAGCACGGTGTTCGTGGCGGCGCAGAGGCGGGCGATGTTGCCTGTGTTGGGCGCGATTTCGGGTTCGACGAGCACCACATGCATCGGCGTGGACAGCGGGCTCAGCCTTCAATCCCGGCCTCGGCCCCGCCAATGGCTGCCTGGCCGGCCTTGCGGACGGTGCGCCGCCCGTAAATCACTCGCCACAACACCAGCCCGTGGGCGGGGGCGGTCATGCCGGCTTGGGCGCGATCGCCACCGGCCAGCAATTTCCCCAGGGCGGTGGGGGGAAACTTGCCCAAGCCCACCTGCACCAGCGTGCCCACGAGGCCGCGGCACATCTTGTACAGGAAGCCGTCGCCTTCGAGCACAAAGATCAGCAGCGGCCCGCGCCGGAGAATCGCGCAGCGCCGCAGTGTGCGCACAGTGGAGGCGCGGGGGTAGCCGGGATTGGCGGTGAAGGCGCGGAAGTCGTGCCGTCCGCAGAGCGCCAGCGCGGCGGCCCGCATGGCGGCGAGGTCCAACTTGCGGGGCACGTGCCACGCTTGCGCGCGCAGCAGCGGGTTCATGGCCGGGTGGTTCCAGACAAAGTAGCGGTACTCCTTGCCCGCGGCGTCGAAGCGCGCATGGAAGCCCGGCCGGGCGCGGCTGGCGGCCAGCACGCGGACGTCCTGGGGCAGATGCGCGTTGAGGGCGAGCACCAGTTTGCGCAGCGACCACTTGAGCTCGACCCGGGGCACCTCGCAGTGTGCTACAAGCCCCAGCGCGTGGACGCCGGTGTCGGTGCGGCTGGAGCTGTGCAGCCGGGGACGGGAGGGAAAAAGCTTCGCCAGCGCGGCCTCGACCTTTTCCTGCACGCCGGCGCCGATCTTCTGCACCTGCCAGCCGGCGTAGGCCGTGCCGTCGTACGCGATGACGAGCTTCAGTTTCCGCGCATCCATGGCCGCCGCGACGGACTCAGTCGGTTGAACCACGAAGGGACACGAATGCACACGAAAGAAGACCGGGCCGAACCACCCCGCGCGGGACGCCTGGCGAATTCATCGGAAAACGCCTCGCTTCGCAAAAGCGCCGCACGCACCCGATTCAGCGAATTCGTGTCCATTCGCGTCCATTCGCGGTTTGCATTCGTGGTTTTCTCCACTGCGGCTGCTCAGGCGCCGGGCAGTGAGTCCAGATAGGATTGCAGCAGGATGGCCGCGGCCATCTTGTCCACCTTTTCCTTGCGCTCGCGGCGGCGCACGTGGCCCTGGACGAGCAGGCGGTTGGCTTGGGCCGAGGTCAGGCGCTCATCCCAGGTCTGGAGCGGGACGGTGATCCCGCCGCGCAAGGCGGCCACGAACTCCTGCACCTTGAGCGCGGCCGGGCCGTAACTGCCGTCCATGTTGCGCGGCAGGCCCACCAGGATGAGTTCGACCTCCTTTTCGCGGATCAACTGCCGGAGGCGGTCGAGGAAGCCGGCAAAGGGTTCGGCGGGGATGTATTCGAGCGGCGACGCGATCATCTTGAGTTCGTCGCTGACCGCGACGCCGATCCGCACCGTTCCAGGGTCGAGAGCGAGGATGCGCATGGTGGGTTAGAGGGTTTTGAAGACGTCCCGCGCGGCTTGCGCGGTGCGCTCCACGTCGTCCGGCGTGTGCGCAGTGGAGAGGAAGCCAGCCTCGAATTGCGACGGCGCCAGGTAGATGCCGCGCTCCAACATGCCGTGGAAGAATCGCGCGAACTTCTGGCGGTCGGCTTTCAGCGCGTCCGCCAGATTCCAGACCGGCCCGCCGGTGAAGTACGTGCAGAACATCGAGCCGATGCGCTGGAATTGCACGGTGACGCCGGCCGCCTTGGCCGCGGTGGTGAGGCCGGTTTCGAGTTGCTGGCCGAGCGTTTCCAGCCGGCTGTAGGCGTCGCCGCTTTCGAGGGCTTCCAGCGCGGCCAGGCCGGCGGCCAGGGCCAGCGGGTTGCCGCTGAGCGTGCCCGCCTGGTACACCGGACCCAATGGCGCCAGGCGGTCCATGATGTCCGCCCGCCCGCCAAACGCGCCCACCGGCAGGCCGCCGCCGATGATTTTGCCGAAGGTTGAAAGGTCCGGCGTGATGCCGAACCGGCCTTGCGCGCCGTTCAGTCCGAGCCGGAAGCCGGTCATCACCTCGTCGGCGATGAGCACGGCGCCGTGGGCGGTGCAAAGCTGGCGGAGCAGTTCGAGGAAGCCGGGTCGCGGGAGGTACAGGCCGGCGTTGGCAGGCACCAGTTCGAGGATGACCGCAGCCAGGTTCGGGCCGTGCGCGGCGAAGGCGGCTTTCAGAGCCTCCGGATCGTTGAACGGCAGCACCAGCGTGTGCCGGGCGAAATCCGCCGGCACGCCCGCGCTGTCCGGGTGGCCCAGCGTGAGCGCGCCGGACCCGGCCTTGACCAGCAACGCATCGCCGTGGCCGTGATAGCAGCCGTCGAACTTGAGGATCAGGTCGCGGCGCGTGAAGCCGCGGGCGAGCCGGATGGCCGACATACAGGCCTCGGTGCCGGAGTTGCACATCCGCACCTTTTGCATGCCCGGCACCAGGCCACAGATGCGCCGCGCCATCGTGACCTCGAGCGGGTTCGGGATGCCAAAGCTGGTGCCCCGGTCAGCGGCGGCCTTGACCGCCGCAGTGATGCCGGGATGCGCGTGGCCCAGGATGGCTGGGCCCCACGTGCCGACGTAGTCGAGCAACTCTTCGCCGTCCACAGTCCAGACGCGAGCGCCGGCCGCGCGGTCCACAAAGAACGGCTGGCCGCCCACGGCGCGGAAGGCGCGCACGGGCGAGTTGACGCCGCCGGGGATGTACTTCAACGCCTCGGCGAACAGGGCTTCGGAGCGGGAATGGTGCATGATTGCGGAATTGGCGAGGCGGGTCGGATAGCGTGGCGCGGCGTCAGCGGCTGAGTTGGGCCAGCGAAACGGCAAAGCCGGGCAGCAGCTTCGAGCGGGAGGTCTGGCTGGCGGTGGCCTTCGAGTACAGGCGGAACGCGTTTTTGACCGAGCGCGAAGACTTCAATCGTCTGGCCGTCTGGGTCCACCAGCCAGTACTCTTTCACGCCAAACTGCTCGTAAAGCGCCTTCTTCCCGATGCGGTCGCTATGCCAGGAGGTTTCCGAAACGACCTCCAGCGTCAGGTCCGGCACATCGCGAATGCAGTCGCGGACAATCCCCAGGTTTTCGCGGGCGGCGAACACCAGGTCGGGCTGCACCACGCGCCGCTCGGACAACACCACGTCGAGGGGGCTGAGGCACACTCTGCCCCAATCGTGCCGGCTCATGAGGGCGGGGAAAGCTCTGGCCAGGTTGAAAATCAGGTCCCGGTGACCCGGACTGGGTGAAGGTGCCGTGACGATTTCTCCGTTCCATAGCCCGATCGGCTGGTTGGTCTCCGGCCACTCCGCCCGCAACTCGGTGTAGGTCCAGAGCCGCGGCGGCTTGGGACAGCTGGGGCGCGTCAGTGAGGCGGTCGCCATACCGGAATGATCCTTACCGATCGCGGGAAGGCAAACCGATTCCCGCCATAATGCCTCAGTGGACCCCGGTGGGGCGAGAGTCCTCTTGAGCCCAGCCGGCCAGGATGGACCAAGATTGCAGGGCTCGACGGAGTCTCGCCCCATCAAGACTGGCCGGTTACTTCCCGCCCGCCCGGCCGTTCAGGACGCATCTCAGTACTTCGAGCGGAAGCATCTGCAGTGGTGGTGCGGCAGGCAGCGGGTGGTGTGGCTTGGCGGTGTTTCCGAGGCTGGTTCCGGGCGGCAAGATGCCGCCCTCAACGGCAGCCAAGATGGCTGCCGCCACCCGCCCGGCGGTTCAGCGTCGCCGCGCGGGCAGTTGCACCAGCACGTTGCCCTCGTTGTCGAGCCATTGCCGCTGGCCGTCCCGCGTGCGCCGGGTCGCCAGCCGTTCGAGGTAAAGCAGCGTGGGCTCGGCGATGTGCTGGTTGTTCAGAAACGGTTCGGTGTACTGGATGGCGCCGTACTTGGTCTGGCCGATGTGATGCTGCTGGCCCACGTGGTCGTTCCAGTCCACGCCTTCGGTCAGGAAGCCGTGCGGGCCATAATGGTGCTTGGCTATGGCGCGCAGGATCGTGAGGCCGTCCCGCTCGTACCGTCGGGCGCGCCCGGCATCCTCTCTGCGCGTGTCCACGGCGGCCTCGAAGAACGCCAGTGCGGCCTCGGCGTTTTCCCAGAGGTACGCGGTGTCCCAGGATTTCTCCATGTACAGCAAGCCGCGGGTGGCCACGCCGTTTCGGTCCTCGGCCATCCTGAACTGGTCCAGCCCGGCCAGGCAGGTCCGAAAGGCAAAGTCACGGATGGAACCGTCCTTCAGCAGACGCGCGACCGGCAACAGGGTCCGGAAGGCGACCGAGTAAGCCACGTTTTCGTGCGGGTCGTAGGTGTCGTGGTTGATGCTGCCAAAGATGCCGCCGGCGCGGATGAAGACCGCCACCTTGTCACGCAGCGCCTCGCGGTAGTCGGCCAGCTTGCGCTCGGTCAACGCGGCCTGAAGCTGGAGGATGAACAGGCTGTCGGCGGAGGTCTGCCAGAACGGGTCGTTCCCGCCGTCCGGCGAGGGTCGGTACACCTTGCCCTCCGGCGTGACGCGGCGCGGAAACCAGCCGTTGGGCACCGGCTCGACGCGGTCGCGAATCCACGCGGCGGTTTTCACCGCCTGAGCGCGCATCCGGGCGCGGCGCGGGTCCGATTTGGGGAAATCGTCGGCGAAGCTCAGGAGTTGAAACGCCACCTTGGCCATCGAGCCGGGGCAGAACCAGGCCGAGTTGTGCTTGTAGTTCAGGCAGAACTGGCCGTTGGTGGTGATCCGGTAGCCGCGGATGAAGCCGGTCCGCTCGTCGAGAAAGCCGCAGTCGAGCACGTGGTCGAGGATGGACACGGCGTTCGACCGCCAGGCGGGCCGGCCGAGAAAGCCGCCCCAGCGGTAAATCTCCCACGCGCCGCCCACGGCGTTCGCCGCCCAGCCGGGGCCCTCGAGATGGCCGAAATCGTGCCAACCCATCACCTCACCTTCCGGGTTCACGAAGCTGGAGATCGAGACCAGGTGCCCGCACTCGCCGCGGCGCAGCGTTTTGTCGAGCGTGAACCGCAGCGAGTCCAGGACCGAATCCACGATCGTGTACCGCGGATTCTCGGGCAGGTAAAAGTCTGCGGCGGCCCCCGCGCGCTTTGCCGGCGCGGCCAGGACCATGACGGCGAGGAGACTGAAAATCTTGCGCATGGTTAATGCGATGGAGTTTTTGCGCGGCCAGTCTTGCGAAGGCACGCTGGCCTGTCCAGCCAAGCCCGTGGCGGCGAGCCCGAATGTGGACGCCGCCCGGATCTGAACCCCTCAAAACCGAAGCCCGGCGGGCGGGGCGCACTGCGCTACGGCCAACTTCGGCTTTCGGGCTGAACAGCCGCGCGCGCGGCCAGCCCGCCAAGTCTCCCGCTTGCGCGGCCGGCGGCGGGTTGTATCGTATCAACGTTAGAATCCCAAATTGAATGCGACAAATTAACGAATAACCCCATATCCGTTATGGCAACCCTTACCAACCAACGAGGTGACCGGGTCACGATTGATTGCGGCGGCTTCGGGGGCGACAACGTCTTCGGCACCGTCGAGGAAAACGCCGGCCAGGGTAATTTCGTGCTGGTTCAAGGCGCGCGGGTGCGCCTCATCAACCTCTCGAACGGCGAGCAGACCAATCCCGCCGTCTTCACCAACGCCCAGGGCAAGTTCGACGTGGACCTGGACGCGGCCCGGTGCCACAAAATCTGGGCCCACGTTGAATGGCGGGACGGCAACGGCGCGTGGCACATTGTGGTGGGCACGTTCAAGTGCCCGCCCTGCGACCAGGGCGCGGGTCCGAAGACCATCGAGGAGCGCGCCGCGCTGCTGGGCCGGCTCGAATCGAGCGTGCTCGAACTCACGGCGGTCCAGCTTGAGCAACGCGCCGCCATCGCAGTCCTCCACCAGGAGGCGGAAAGCCTGCTCCAAACCCAGCTCAACGCCTTCATCGCCCTCAAGACCGACGAGGAACGCAAACGAGCCATTGACCAGGAAATCCGCCAGGAACTCGGCGCCCTCCAGGTGAAGTTTGACTTCGCGCGCGCCCAGGGCCCGTTCCCGACCCCGGAGCAACAATGGCGGATCCTCGAGGAACTTTGGAAACTGCTGCAAAAGCTGGTTTGGAAGGCCTTCGTGATCCAGGGAATGGTGCCGCCGGAGTTCCCGCCTCAACCGCCCAGGCCGCCGGGTGGCGGCGGTGGCGGCGGCATCACGTGAGGCGATGAATGCTTGGGCCACGCTGCGGGAGCCGGGCTGGCGCGCCAGCTCCGCTGCCTTGGGCTCCTCGCGGTCGCTGGCGTCGCCGCGTGGGCCCAAAGCCCGCCGCGTCTGGACATCGCACGCGCCGGCGCCGCGCAGGTGCGGCTGACGTGGACGCACGCGCCCGATCTCGTCCTTGAAGAAACCTCCAGCCTGACTCCGCCGGTGAACTGGCTGCTTGTCCCGGAACCGCCGGACATGACGGGCGTGCTGGCGACGCAGGTTGTTTCGGCCGGGACTGGCACCCGTTCCTTCCACCTGCGCGAAACGCCGGGCGCGTTCCTGACGCGGATTGTCGAGACCTCGCCGGCGGCGGGCGAAACCCGCGTCGCCGTCACGCGCGAAACGATCCTGCGCTTCAGCCGGCCGCTGCGCCCACGGTCACGCTGCAAACCAGCGCCGCCAACCAGCGCGTCGAAGCCGGCCAGCACCTGCGTTTGACGGCGGCGGCCAGCGACGACGTGCAGGCGCGGAACGTCGAGTTCCACCTGAACGACGTGCGCGTGGCGACCGACGGCAACCACCCGTTCGAGCTGGCTCTGCTTGCGCCCGCGCCAACGCCGGAGCGCGCCACGCTGCGCGCGCGCGTTGCGGTGTTCGCCCAGCGCGACGAGACAAACCGGCGGCTTTATGGCTACGTGTTCGACCTGCTGTTGCCGGCCTCCAGCAATCTCGTTGCGCCGGACATCGTCCTCCGGAAAATCTGCGCCCCGGCCTTTTCCACGGCGGAATTTCCGTCGCAGCAACGCGGCGGCGAGGTGAACGCGTTCGCGGGCGGCGACCTTGGCAACGGTCCGGCGCTTTTCGCAGCGACCGGATCGTTTTACGGCCACAAACGCGCCGGTGTCTTCCGCTGGTCGGGCGCACGCTGGGGCAAGTCGGAGGCGACTTCACGTTCGGAGACGGGCGAGTGGCGCACGTGTGGACGCTGGCGATCTTCAATGGTGGCACCGGCCCGGCGTTGTTCGTGGGGCGGCGATTTCGAGCAAGCCGGCGGCCTTGCAGCCACAGGCGTTGCGCGCGGGAACGGCAGCGCGTGGTCGCGGCTGGAACCCGGGCTCGTCTCGACGCGGGTGAACGTCTCGGTGCAACACCTCACGGAGATGCCCGGACCCACGCGGCCGGTGCTCTTTCCGGGCGGCCGGTTCTGGGACGCGCTCACACCGAACCTGGCGGGCTGGCGGCGTGTTTCGCCGCCGTGCCCGTGAGCGGCGCGGACGGCCTGGCCGCCGTCTTGCCCGCGTCGCGAGACCAAACCGCCGGTTGTGCCGGCACGCGGGAAATGCTATTCGTAGCCCATGACACAGCGATCCCGACGACAGTTCCTGACCACCAGCCTACCCGGCACACTGGCTGCGGCTTCCAGCGCGGCGATTCTGAGCAGTCCGCGCGTCTTGCCGGCCGCTGCGGGCGACCTCGCGCGACGTTCCTTCGGCAAGACCGGCGTGTCCGTGTCCATCCTCGGCTTGGGCGGCTGGCACATAGGCATTCAAAAGGACCCGGCGGAGAGCCATCGGCTCATCCGCGCCGCGCTGGATGCCGGGGTCAACTACCTGGACAACTCGAACGACTACAACGAAGGCCAGAGCGAAATCCGCATGGGCGAGGCCATCAAGGGCCGGCGCGACCAAGTCTTCCTCATGACCAAGTTCAACTTCCGCGACAAGAAAAACGCCCTGCGCGAGCTCGAGACCAGCCTGCAGCGCTTGCAAACCGATTACGTGGACCTCTGGCAGTTCCACTCGATCGAGCGGCAGGAGGACCCGGACTGGATTTTCGCGCCGCACGGCGCCATCGAAGCCGCCGATCTGGCCAAGAAGCAGGGCAAGGCCCGCTTCATCGGCTTCACCGGCCACAAGAGTCCGGACTACCACCTCAAGATGCTGGCCAAGTCGTACGATTGGGACGCGCTCCAGATGCCGCTGAATGTGCTGGACCCGCATTTCGGGAGCTTCGAGCGAATAGTGCTGCCTCAGGCGGTGAAGCGAAACCTCGGCATCGTGGGCATGAAACCGATGGCTTTCCAAAACGCGCCCAAGACCGGCGTCATCACCAGTATCGAATGCCTGCACTACGCCATGAGCCTGCCGGTCTCGGTCACCATTACGGGCTGCGAGACAATGGAGCGGCTGAACACGGCCCTCGCAGCGGCGCGGACGTTCAAGAAACTGTCCGACGCTGAAATGCGGGCGTTGCGCGACCGGATGAAGCCGTTTGTGAAAGACGGCGCCAGCGAGCCGTACAAAATCACCAAGGACTTCGACAACCGGCCCGCCGGCTTCCCGCCGCCCTACGAGGCGTGATCCCGGGTGCGCGCGAACTCAGCCGCCGGTCTGGCCAGCGCGCCGGCAAGCTCGTTTACCGCACCGGCATCCCAGGGCGAGCGCACCACGGCGTCGGCCCACAGACGTTGCGGCTCCACGAAGCGCCGCTGCATCGGCAGGACTTGGGAACGGTATTGCTGCCGGACTGAATCGGGTGTGCGGCCGCGTTCATGAACGTCTCGTTGGAGGCGCCGCTCCAAGCAAACGGCGGGCTCGCACTCCACGTAGATGCTGAAGTCAAAGCGCCGCCCACACCAAGACCAGTCCAGCAGCCACAATCCGTCCCAAAGGATCATCGGCGCGGGATCGAGTCGGCGGCTTTCTGGCCGGCGTGTGTGTTGGGCGAAGTCGTACTCGGGTACCTCGACGGTTCGACCGGCCCGTAGCCCGTCAAAGACGGTTCTCATCCGCGGCCAGTCCACCGCCGCCGGGCGGTCGAAGTTCTGCTCGTTCTGTCGTGCGGGCGGCATGGCCGAAAGGTCGCGATAAAACGCGTCGAGCTCGACGTGCTTGGCCGGCACAGGCAGGGCGTCCGCCAACGCGCGAGCCAGCCTGCCTTTGCCTACCGCGCTGCCGCCGACGATCGCAACCAAGATGGGGGAAGCCGCCACAAGATTTCCCGACCAGCCTTGAACCTGCCGCTACGGGCAAAGCCTAGGCCGGAATACAACCTCGAGGGAAGCTCGAGCTGCAGCAGCAGAAGGGGTGCAGCTTACTACACCGACAGGAACAACCTCCTGGAACGTTTTGTGTGACGGTATTTCTCGTCGGCATGGCAGAAATCACTTACAGAAAATTGTCTTGCAGGAATTTTCCAGCAGCGTATGTAACGTAACGCTCGGTTGCAAAAGCCGGGCTGCGGGTACAACCAAATCAAAACCTAAAAGAGAAAGGGCAGAAATATGAAAAGACTGTTGGCTGCGTTGGCTGTGGCGAGCACCTTGGCGGCACCTTTGTTGGCCGGGCCAGTCGCCGGGAGGGAAGATGTCACGGGGCTGGTCGGTCCCCAAGCCCCGCTTGAAATGTGGTTTCCCAATGTGTTCGATCTGGATCACCCCAAACTGGTGAAGTTCGAAGGATTTGCGTGGTCTTTGAATCCCACAGGCCAGGCTCGGCCGCTTGAGCTGGCGTTCGACTACCTGGACGTGACCGGGCAGCAGGTTTTCATCTCCATCAACTCGTTCAGCGGCCCTGCTGGAACGATAATCCCGATCAGTGAATCATACGAGATTCCGTTCTGTCCCGAACGGGTGAGCATCCACTTCACCACCCAGGACGCCATCGGTTATCAGGTGGTCGGGCAATTCACGCATCAGTGCATCCCCGAGCCGGCACAGATCGGCCTGCTGGCGGGCCTGGGCATGATGGGCTTGGGCGCGTATCGCCGGTTCCGGCAGCGGTCCAAAGCCGCCTGACCTCTTTCAACCGCTCCAAATTCCGCCGCGACGCTGGCTGCCAGGCACCCGTCGCGGCATTTTGCTCTTCCAAGTGGTGCGGCGTCCGGCGATCTTTTACCGGCGAAGCCCGCCTGCAAAGCGTCGCCCAAGATTGTTGAATCCAAAAACCGAAGTTGGGCAGGCGGGACGTGCTGCGCGACGGCCAACTTCGGCTTCCGGGTCGAATTGAGGCAAAGCCTTCGGCCATTTGCCACGACAGTCCGGCTGAGTCCGACTAGCCAACTTGCTTTTCACCAAGATCTTCCGTGTCAGGTTGGATGGGTCAGACATTTGTCAAAAAAATACCTTGCATTAATGCTATAGTGGGGTATGTAACCAAGCGTGCCGGCCCGGTACAGCCCGGGGGGCATGAACAACTGAGTAACCAAAACCTGAAAACGCAGCCGTATGAAAAAACTCATAGCCACCCTCGCCCTGACGGGAGTTTTGGCGACTTCGCTGTTGGCGCAAGCGCCGCCCATTGCGGCCATGGAGCCAATCAATGGGATTGCCGGCGGTCCTACCGGTCCCCTGGAGTTATGGTTCCCCAACGTGTTTGACCCGGTTCATCCGAAGTTGCTTACGTTTGAAGGGTTCGCTGTCGCCTTGAACACGTCAGGTCAGGCCCTGCCGCTTCACCTGTCCTTCGACTACTTGGATGTCACCGGGCAGCAAGTCTATATCCCTGTGGGCACCTTCCCGGGCGTTCCAGGAGCTCAGATTCCAATTACTGCCTCCGTCCTGCTTCCGTTCTGCCCTGAGCGAGTGAGCATTCATTTCTCGACCGAGGACTTCCTGGGCTACCAGATCGTCGGGTCGTTTACCCACGAGTGCATCCCCGAGCCGGCACAGATCGGCCTGCTGGCGGGCTTGGGCGTGCTGGGCTTCGGCGTGTACCGCCGGCTCCGGCAGCGGTCCAAAGCCGCCTGATCCATCCGCCTTCATCGAACACCGCCGCGACGCCGGTGCCCGGCATCCGTCGCGGTGGTTCGCTTTTGCAGAAGGCCGTGCCGGCAGTGGGGGCTTGCAGTGGCCCGGGAGGCAACCTCGCCTCGGAGCCGTGCCGGGGGCACCTCCCACGGTAACCGCAGTCAGACGACCGCAGCCCCGAAAGATCAGGACTCGAGGGAATCTCGCCCCGCCTCGCCGCCCGGCCGGCGCCTCGCTTGCCCTGAGCCGGCGCGCTTGGCAGAATCGGTCCGATGCGCGCCAAGCTGCGAGCTTGGACGGAGTCCCTCGAAACCTTCGTCCTGGAGGTCATCTTCGAACAGCGTCGGGGCAAGCGCGCCGCGTTGATGCGGGGCGGCTTGTTCGCGCTGTCGAAGGCCTTTGCCCTGGCGGTCAAGCTCCGGCGCAAGCTGTACGATTTCCGCATCCTGCGCGACTCGACGCTCGGCGTGCAGGTCATCGCCATCGGCAACCTCACCGTGGGCGGCACCGGCAAGACCCCGGTGGTGGAGAAGTTCGCGCGCGAACTCAAGGACCAGGGCCGCAACGTCGCCATCCTGTCGCGCGGCTACCGGTCGAAGCCGTCGCCGCTGCACCGCCGTCTCCTGGACAAGCTGCTGCTCCGCGAGGACAGCACGCCGCCCCGCGTGGTCTCGGATGGCAAGTCGCTGCTGCTGGACTCGGAGACCGCCGGCGACGAGCCGTACATGCTGGCGTCGAATCTCCGCGACGTCGTCGTGCTGGTGGACAAGGACCGCGTCAAGGCCGGGCTGTACGCCATCGAGAAATTCGGCTGCGACACCCTGCTGCTCGACGACGGTTTCCAGTACTGGAAGCTCGCCGGCCGGCGGCGGGACATCGTGCTGATTGACTGCCAGCAGCCGTTTGGCAACCACCAGCTTCTGCCCCGCGGCACGTTGCGCGAGCCGCCCAGCCACCTGAGCCGCGCCACCGACATCTTCCTGACCAAGGCCACCGGTGACACCGACGCGCTCCGCCAGCTCATCCGGCGGCACAATCCGCGCGCGGGCATCATCGAGTGCATCCACCAGCCGCTGTACTTCGAGGACATGTTCACCGGCGAGCGGCATCCGTTGGAAGTGATCCGCGGACAGAAGGTGGCCTCGCTCAGCGGCATCGCCAGGCCCGAAAGCTTCGAGCAAAGCCTGGTCAACCTGGGCGCCGACCTGGTGGCCACCAAGCGTTTCGCCGACCACCACCGTTTCACCCAGCAGGAAGTCCTCAACGCCATCAACCGCGCCCGCAAGCGCCAGGCCGCCTGGCTCATCACCACCCAGAAGGACGCCGTCCGCTTCCCCAAACTGGACCGGCGCGACCTGTCCATCCTGTTCATGCGCGTCGAAATCAACATCGTGCGCGGCGCGAAAGACTTCCACGAGTGCGTCCGGAAAATCTGCTTTCGCTGACGCCATGGAAGCCCTGCTTGTCCTGCTCGCCCGCGGCCTGCTCGCCGGGCTGCAAGCACTGCCGCTGAACTGGGTCGCCCGGCTGGGCCGCGCCTGCGGAGGGCTGGCCTGGGCGCTGGACGCCCGCCATCGCCGCGTGGCGCTGGAGAACCTGCGCTCGTGCTTCGCCGCGGAAAAGCCGGACGCCGAGCTGGCCCGGCTCGCGCGGGAAAACTTCCGCCGGCTGGGCGAGAATTACGCCTGCGCCGTTCGCACCGCCGCCATGAGCGGGGCGGACATCCGGAACGTGCTCACGGTCGCCGGCACGGAGCGCATCCGCGCCGGCAGTGAAGCCACGGGCGGCAGCGTGGTGGTGGCGATCGGGCACTTCGGCAATTTCGAGTTGTACGCGCGGGCGAGCCTGTTTCTGCCGGAATTTCAGATGGCCACCACGTACCGCGCCTTGCGGCAACCCGGGCTCACGCGGCTGTTGCAGGACTTGCGCGCGCGCTCCGGCTGCCTGTACTTCGAGCGGCGTTCGGAGTCCGGCGCGCTGCGCGAAGCGATGAACCGCCAGCGGTTGATGCTCGGCCTGCTGGCGGATCAGGATGCCGGAGAGCGCGGGCTGGCGGTGCCGTTCTTCGGGCGCGAGTGCTCCACCTCGGCCGCCCCGGCGGTCTTCGCGCTGCGGTACGAATGCCCGTTGCACGTCGCGATCTGTTACCGCGCCGCGCCGGCCCGCTGGCACATCGAGGTGAGCGAGGCCATTCCCACCCATGCCGGCGGTCACCCGCGACCGGTCGCCGACATCATGCGCGAGGTCAACCAGGCCTATGAAACCGCGGTGCGCCGCGACCCGGCCAACTGGTTCTGGGTGCATCGCCGCTGGAAACGCCGCGGCCGGGAGCCGGGAGCCGCGCGGGAAAGCGCGGTCACGCCGCCCGCGGCGGAAGTTCTTTGACGCGCAGCGCGTACACCCATGCCGGCCGAGCCCGAAACCGCCCCCGCCCCGCCGCCTTGCCACATCCTCGTGCGGGGCGTGAACTGGCTCGGCGACGCGGTCATGACCACGCCGGCTTTGCTGCGCTTGCGCGAACGCTTTCCACAGGCCCGCGTCACGCTGCTCACCGCCACCAAGCTGGCGGACCTGTGGCCCCATCACCCGGCCGTGGACGCGGTGATGACGTTTGCGCCGGGCGAACCGCCGTGGCGCATCGGCCGGCGCCTGCGCGCGGAGAACTTCGATCTGGGGCTGGTGCTTCCGGCCTCGCCGCGATCCGCATGGGAAGTCTGGTTTGGCCGCGTGCCTCGCCGGGTGGGCTTTGCGGGCCAGTGGCGTCGCTGGCTGCTGAGCGAGGTGGTGACGCCGCCGCCGGTTTGGATTCGCATGCGCAAACGCTGGCCGGCCGAAATCCGCAGGTTGATCGGCGGCCAGGAACCGGCTGGGCGCCCCGCGCCCAGCCGGCCGCGCGAGGCGCACCAGATTTTCCATTACCTCCACCTGGTGGCGCATCTCGGAGCGGGTCCTGAGCCTTTGGCGCCGCGCCTGTGCCTGTCGCCGGCGGAACTGGCCGAAGCCCGGCCGCGCGTGCAGGCGCTGGCCGGCGAGGTGACGCTGCCGGCCGACAAGCCGTGGCTGGGATTGAACGCCGGCGCTGAGTACGGTCCAGCCAAGCGCTGGCCCGCGACGAGGTTTGTGGCGGTGGCGCGCGAAGTCAGCCGGCGGACCGGCGCCGTCTGGCTGATCCTGGGCGGGCCGAACGACCGCCCGCTGGCCGCCGCAATTCAGTCAAGCCTGCCGGGCGCGGCAATGCTTGCCGGCCGCACCAGCCTGCGCGAATTGATGCTGGCGCTGGCTGCGTGCGACCTGCTCCTGACCAACGACACCGGGCCGATGCACTTGGCCGCGGCCCTGGGTACGCCCGTCGTGGCGATCTTTGGCAGCACGTCGCCGGAACTCACCGGGCCGGGCCTGCCCGGCGAACCGCGTCACCAAATCCTCCGCTCCGGCGCGCCGTGCTCGCCGTGTTTTCTCCGCGAGTGCCCGATTGATTTCCGCTGCATGAAGGGCGTGACCGTGGAGCGGGTGACCGCCGCCGTGCTGGGCCGGCTGGCGCGGGAGCGGGAGCGCGGTTGAGCGCCGGGTTCAGGTCAGTTCCAGTCCACGCGCTCGAGAAAGCGCAGACTTTGGGGAATCTGATCCACCGCCCACGGCGATTCGTCCTCAATGAAGTAGTACTTGATGCCAGCCTTCTTCGCCGCCTTGAGGATGGCCGGGAAGTCCATCTGGCCGGTGCCGAGCACCACGTCGTTGCGGACATCCGTGCCGCCGCTGAGGTCGCCCACCACGCCTTTCTTGAGGTCCTTGAGGTGCATGAGTTCCCAGCGCTTGGGGTACTTTTCCAGCCACCTCACCGGGTCCTGGCCGGGATGGACCGTCCAGAGCAAGTCCATCTCGAAGGCAACGAACTTGGGATTGGTCTTGGTGAAGAGCACGTCCAGCAACGTGCCGCTGGCAAACGGCTGAAACTCGTACCCGTGGTTGTGGTAGAAGAAGCGGATGCCCTGCAGGGCGGCGATCTCGCCGGCGCGGTTGAACACGCGCGCCGCCTCGAGGCACTCCTCGTAATCGAAGTCACCCTGGTGGGGAATCCACGCGCAGCCGGCGTACTTGAGCCCCAGCGCCTTCGCGTCGCGGACCACCAGTTCCGGCTCGTCGCGCCAGCGCTCGTAGCTGAAGTGCCCGGCCACCGGCACCAGGCCGCGCTCAAGCAAGGCCGCCCGGAAATCCCGCGGCAGCCAGCCGTACGTACCGGCCAGTTCCACGTGGCGGAAGCCGTAGCCGCGGACGCGGTCCAGCGTGCGGCGGACATCCTTTTTAAACTCGTCGCGCAGGCTGTAGAGCTGCAGGCCCACGGGGCCCTTGAAGTACTTGCCGGTGCCCACGCGCTGGCCGGCCAGCGCGGAGGTCGCGGTGGTGGTGAGGAGGAACGACGTCGCCAGAATGGCGCAAAGCAGCGATTTCATGCGCGGCATTGAAGGCCCAGCCGGCCGGGAAGGAAAGGCAGATTTCGCGGGCCCGGATGGGGGTTGTGTTTCGCGCCGGGAGGCTCCATGTTCGCGCCAGAGTTATGGACGTTGTCTATCTCGTCGGCGCCGTGCTGCTCTGGTTTGTGCTCATCAAGTGGGTGCTGCCCCGCTTCGGCGTGGCCACCTGAGCCTCGGACAGTTGCTCGGTCGAGCGACATCACCACCGCCACCCGCCGTCCGCCAAATCCACCACTCCGCCGGAACCCCCGCCCCCGCCACAGCCATGACCCGCGACCACGCCTGGCAGCTCCTCACCGAGTTCACCCGCTCCGAGTCCCTGCTCAAGCACGCCCTGGCGGTCGAGGCCGCCCTGCGGCATTACGCGCCGCGCTTTGGCGGCGACCCCGAGGTCTGGGGCCTTGCGGGCCTGCTTCACGACTTCGATTACGAGCGCTGGCCCAATCCGCCGGAGCACACCCGCGAAGGCGCGCGCATCCTCCGCGAACGCGGCGTGGACGAGGAAATCGTCGGCGCGATCCTGGCCCATGCCGACTGGAACTGGGCCGAGTACCCGCTGGACCGGCCGTTGCGCAAGGCGCTCTTCGCGGTGGACGAACTGTGCGGCTTCATCACCGCCGTGGCCTGTGTGCGGCCGGAGCGGCTGACCGGCATGACCGCCGGCAGCGTCCGCAAAAAGCTGAAGCAAAAGTCGTTCGCCGCCGCCGTGAAACGGGAGGACATCGAACGCGGCGCGGCGCTGCTGGAATTGCCGCTCGACGAGCACATCACCCACGTCATCATCGCCCTGCAAGGCGTGTCACGGGAACTGGGCTTCGCCTGAGCCGGAGGCGGACGCCGGTGCCATCCGGTTTCCCGCCAGCGCTCACCTCGTGGGCCGCGTGTAATCCGGCCTTCCAAAGAATTCCCGGAGGGACGAGCGCGCCGAGTTCCAAACCTCCGCCCGCTGGCCGCGACCGTGACCACCGCGCCCCGGCGGCTTACGTGGCGGATGGCTGCCGTTCGAGTTTGAGGAAGTTGGCCAGGATCATCCGGCCGCTTTCGGTGAGGATGCTTTCCGGGTGGAACTGGACACCCCAGATCGGCAGCGTCTTGTGTCGCACGCCCATGATTTCGTCCTCGTCCGTCCAGGCGGTGATCTCCAGGCAATCGGGCAGCGACTCGCGCTGGATCACCAGCGAGTGGTAGCGCGTGGCGGCAAAGGGATTGGGCAGACCCGCGAACAGGTCGCGGCCGTTGTGGTGGATCGGCGAGGTCTTGCCGTGCATCATGCGGTAGTTCACCACCACGTTGCCGCCGAATACATGGCCGATGCACTGGTGGCCGAGACAGACGCCGAGGATCGGCACCCGGCCGGCCCAGCCGCGGATGATCTCGTTCGAGAGGCCCGATTCGCGGGGCGAGCACGGTCCGGGCGAGATCAGGATGCGCTCCGGCTGGAGTGTCTCGATCTCCGGCAGCGTGATCTGGTCATTGCGACGCACCTGCAACGCCACGCCCATCTCGCCCAGGTACTGGACCAGGTTGAAGGTGAACGAGTCGTAATTGTCTATGACGAGCACCATACGGCGGGCGGAACGTACCCCACGAACGCCGGTCTGGAAACTCCGAAGGCGTCCGGCCGCGTACCGGGACTGCCGGCAGCCTTGTTGCGGGTTGCAGCCAAGGGGTGAACTGCCGGAGGGGAAGCCGGCGCTCCCAGCGACGTCCTGCGGGGGCACGGAGTCAACCCCGCTGAGCCACAAAAAGTTATCAACCCAGAACCGAAGGTGTCCGTAGCGCAATGCGTCCCGCCTGCCCTACTTCGGTTTTTGGGGTCAATAGCGTTGCCCGACTGTGCCCGGCGCGCTCAAGCCAAGTTCCGCCCGGCGGGCGGCCGGGCGGGCGCGCAAGCCTGACCGCAACACAGTCCCGCGCCTGACCGGCGGCTGAGCCGGTGCCGGTTCCGGCTGACCCAGGCGTAAACCCGTTCCGCGAGTCCCAGCACGCCGGGAATCCACAGCAGCGCCGCCAGCGGCGCGAGCAACGGCAGTCGCAGCCCCACGAAGCGCAGACACCGCGCCCCGCGGAACACCCGGCCGTCGGTCGTGACACAATGAATGGCTTGGAACAGCGCATCGGGCATCAAGCCGGGTAATTGCGCCTCCGGGCTGGACCGCGGCACCAATTCGAACCGGCCCGGCCAGTCCAGCCGGCGGAGCCAGCGCATCTGGCGCGCGCAGAAAGCGCACGCGTCGTCGTAAATTACCTGATGCCGGAGCCGCTTCATGATCCAAGGCAACAGTGCTTGCGCAATGGGGCGGTGGCAAATGACGGTGGATGCACCGCATTTGCTGCCGGCAGTCGATGTGTTGGGGGCGGCGGGCGGCAACCCCAGTCCTGTCTTCCCTTCTTGTGCCGGTCAGGCCTTGCCGTGGTGAGGCGAGACTCCGTCGAGCCCTGACCTTTCGGGACTGCGTCCTCAGAGCGCGGTCTTCGCGGGCGGGTCGCCCGCGCACGGCCACAGGCGAGGGCACCTGTGCCGCTACGGCTCCTACACTGCGAGCATGAAATTGAGATGCGCCCGTGACTGAGGGTGCCTGTGGCGCCGGGAATGGTCTGACGGGAAGCCGGGGCTGGCGCTGGAGTCTGAAGAGTGGACTCGGGAGACAGACTGCGCGCGTCAATGCGCCGGCTCAAGCGGCGGGGTTGGTTCTTTCGCCACCCGCTGGAAGGAGAACTCAGAAAGGTCGCCGCGCTGGCTGGCGTGCTCGACCGTGATCGAAACGACGTGCCCCTGGGCATCCAAATCCAGGTAGATGTCCTCCGACAGTTCGCGCGTTTCCACCGGGCGGCCCGCGCCTAGTTCGAGCAACGCGGTGTCCGTGTCTTCGAAATACTTGATCTTCATGAACGCTGCTCCGTGAAATCCCGGTCCAAGAAGGCATTGTGCATCGTCTTCGCGTCGGGTAGCAGGATAACCCGCAAGACACGATTCTCAAACTTCGGAATCCGTGCCCATCTCCGTATTCTTCCGTCAGATTGAATTTCTTCCCGAATCGGAGTCTCAATCGCCCGCACGATCCATTCATCCTGAATCACCGCCCGGTCTGGTCGCAGCCGGGTGTGGCGGAAGCAGGCCGTGGTCGGAAATGAGGGCATCGCAGAACGGATCTCTTACCACGCACTGGATTAATCGGGAGAAACCGAATTGCCAGGCCAAGAGTCATTGTCGCCCGTCATCCAAGCCGACCGTATCCCGACCCAGGACTTTGGCAATCCTGATGTACAAAGGGTTACGCGCTGAGCATGTCGCCGTCCCCAAACACAACCGCAACGGTGCAGCAAACCCATTTGCCCGCCGGCCCGGCCCGCGCCAGAGTTTCGCCCGCCATGCGCCCGCTTGCCGAATGCCGGCTTTACACCTTCGTGGACACCGCCTACCTGCGCCGGCGTGAGCCCGTCGAGGTGGTCCGCCAGCTTTGCGGCGGCGGCGCGGACCTCGTCCAGCTCCGGGCCAAGGATCTGCCGGCGCCGGCCGTGCAGCGGCTGGCGGAACAGCTCCTGCCCGTGACCCAGGCCGCTGGTGTGTGGCTGGTGATCAACGACCATCCGGACGTGGCCCGGCGGGTCGGTGCGCCGCTCTGCCACCTCGGCCAGGAAGACTTCTTCGACGCGGGGTGGACGCAGGTCGCGCAACTGCCCGCCCTGGCCGCGCCTGGCCCCGCCGGCCCGTCGCTGGCGATCGGGTTGAGCTCGCACGCCCCGGCCCAGGCGGAGCGGGCCATTGCCGCCGGGGCCGCCTACGTGGCCATCGGCCCGGTCTTCGCCACACCCACCAAGCCCGGCCGGCCGCCGGTGACGCTCGAATATGTCCGCTGGGCTGCGGCGCACGTGCGGATTCCCTGGTTTGCGATCGGCGGCATCAACCTAGACAATCTCGCGGACGTGCTCGCCGCCGGGGCCACGCGCATTTGCGTCGTTTCCGCCATCCTGAACGCGCCGGATGTGGCGCAGGCTTGTCGGGAATTCCGCCGCCGTCTAGCCTGAGCGCGGTTGGCGGCTGGCCTCAGCCCGCGTCAGCCGGTCACCGATTCCGCGTCACCAGGCATTTGAACACCGCATGAGCGTCCTTGTTGTCGGTTCCACAGCCCTTGATTCCATCAAAACACCCCGCGCGGAGGCGCCGCGCCTGTTGGGCGGCTCGGCCAGCCACGCGGCGCTGGCGGCGAGCTTCTTCGCGCCGGTGCGGATGGTGGGTGTGGTGGGCTGCGACTTCCCCCGGCGGTACCTCGAGCTTTACCGCCGGCACGGGATTGACCTGGAAGGCCTCCAGATCGCGGACGGCAAGACCTTTCACTGGGCGGGCGAGTACGAGGTGAACATGAACCACCGCCGCACGCTCAAGACCGAGTTGGGCGTGTTCGAGACCTTCCAGCCGGAACTGCCCGCCCGGTACCGCGACACGCCCTTCGTGCTGCTGGCGAACATTGCCCCCGCCCTCCAGCATCACGTGCTCGACCAGATGCGCCGGCCGCGCTTCGTGGTGGCGGACACGATGGACCTCTGGCTCAACAACGCGCTCCCGGACCTGTTGCGGCTGCTGCGGCGCGTGGACGGGTTCATGCTCAACGACAGCGAGGCCCGGCAGCTCACCGGCGAGGACAATCTGGTCATGGCGGCGCGGAAGATTCACCGGCACGGCCCCAAATATGTGATCGTCAAGAAAGGCGAACACGGCTCGATTCTGTCCGGACCGGGCGGCCTGTTTCTGTGCCCGGCGTATCCGCTCGAACGGGTGGTGGACCCCACCGGGGCGGGCGATTCCTTCGTGGGCGGGCTGGTCGGCTACCTGGCCAGCGTCAAGGGCGGGCTGGCGGCGAACCTTCGCGCCGCCATGCTGCACGGCAGCGTGGTGGCGTCGTTTTGCTGCGAAGGCTTTGGCGTCCGCCGCACCGCGCAGATCACCCGCGCCGACCTCAACCGGCGCGTGACCGAACTCCGCCGCCTGGTTCGAGCCTGAGCCGCCTTCGCCTGCCGCCCGTGTCCCCCATGAACACCTCGACACCCGCCGCCGAACGCCAGCGCCTGGACGCGGATATCGTCTGCGTAGGCTTCGGTCCGGCCACGGCCGGCTTTCTGGCCACGTTGTCCCGGCAGCTTACCAAGGCCGACGGCACGCCCGCCTTTGAAAGCCGCGTGGCGCCCGGCCTGCCGCTCCAGGTGCTCTGCTACGAGCGTGCGGACGACATCGGCTTCGGCGTGTCCGGCGTGGTGACGCGCGCGCGGGTGTTGCGCGCCACGTTTCCCGACCTGGACACCGCCGGCATTCCCATGGCCGCGCCGGTCGGCGAGGAGAACGTCCTTTACCTGCTCGATCCGCACCGCGCGAGCCGGCGCCCGGCCGCGCTCAAGGCCGGCGACGCCCTGATCGGCGCCGCGAAACGCGTGCTGCCCGTGGCGCATCAGGCGCTGGAGCTGCCCTGGACGCCGGACTTTCTGCACAAAAAGGGCGGGCTCGTGTTTTCGCTCGGGCAGTTCCTGCAATGGGTCGGCGCACAGGTGCAAAGCACCGGCACAGTGCAAATCTGGCCCGGCACACCGGTCAGCGAGGCGCTGCTCGAAGGCGACCGCGTGGTGGGCGTGCGCCTGCTCGATCAAGGTGTGGACAAGCACGGCCGGCCGGCCGACGGCTACCTTCCCGGCATGGACGTTCACGCCGCGTTCACGGTGGTGGGCGACGGCCCGGTGGGACCGATCGGCCGCCAGCTTGACGCGCACTTCGGCCTGCCGCCCGGCCACCACACGCGCGACTGGGCCGTGGGCATGAAGTTCGTCGTGGACCTGCCCGAAGACTCGGCGCTCAAGCCGGGCACGGTCCTGCATACGCTGGGCTACCCGGAGCCCGAGATTTTCGGCTTCCTGTACGTGCATCCGGAGCGGGTGGCGTCCCTCGGCATCTTCGTGCCCTCGTGGTTCGACAGCCCGGTGCGCACCGCCTACCGCTATCTCCAGCACTGGATGCTGCATCCGTACCTGTGGCGTTTCCTGAAGGGCGGGAAAATGCGGTCCTGGGGCGCCAAGACACTCGGTGAGTCGGGCCGCCGCGGCGAGCCGTACCTCGTCGGCGACGGCTACGCGCGCATCGGCGAAGGCAGCGGCACCACCAACGTGCTCACCGGCTCGGGTGTGGACGAAGCCTGGGCCAGCGGCGCGCAGCTGGCCGAGGCCGTGCTCGAACTGCTTCAGGCCAACCAGCCATTCACGAAGCAAAACCTCGAAGCCACCTACGTCCGCCGCCGCCGCGCAAGCTGGGTCGGGGAAGAGGCGCGCGTGGCCGAGAAGTCGCGCGACGGTTTCCAGAAGGGCGTCGTCCGCGGCCTGATCGGCATGGCGCTGGCCGGGCTGACCAACGGCCGGCTGTCGTTGGGCGGCGAGCCGGCCCGGCCTTGGGAACGCATTCCCAGCCTCGAGGAATATTACGCCGGGCGCATTGCCCCGGAGGAAATCGCGCGGCTGCGCGAAGAGTGCCGGGCGCAGGGCGTCTCGCTGCACGGCGCGTTGATGGACAAAGCGGGCTGGCCGCCCATCCCGTACGACGGCCGGCTGCTTGTGTCGCACCAGGACGCCCTGCTGCTGGGCGGCAAGGTGCAGGCGCCGCCCGGCTACGCGGACCACGTGGTCTTCCTGTACCCGGAGTTGTGCGAGCGATGCGGTACGCGGATCTGCATCGAGGCCTGCAGCGGCCAGGCCATCGCGCCGGGCGCGGGCGGAGTGCCGGCCTTTGACCAGGAGAAATGCGTGTACTGCGGCGCCTGCCTGTGGAATTGCGCCACCGCCGTGCCCGGCGACCCGGAGCGCATGAACATCGCCTTCCGCGCTGGAGCCGGCGGCCTCCATTCGGCTGAGAACTGAAGTCGAAAACCGGTGTCGGAAGGGGAGCGCACGCGCCATGCGTGCGGTTTTCCGCGCCCTCGTGGAAAACAAGTCGGGATGGACACAGTCCCGACCCTTTTCTGTGCCGGCCACGTCCAAGGTGCAGAACGCGTGGTGCGTCGCGTCACACCTGCGGGCGGCTCGCCCGCGTTACCAAAGGCGCGCTGCCCAACCCAGTTCGTCGTCCTCAGCGCTCCCCATCCGCGCGGATCATGCGGAGGCCGAAGACGCAGCCGATTTCGTTGCCGCGCGTGGCCTGGAACTTCACGGTAACCTTCCGCCTGCCGTGCACGACCTCCGCCGGCACGGGGTACTCCACGTCGAAGAAGCGCATGGGCCCGCGGCGCTCGATCGTCTGCTCGCCCACGCGTGTCCCGTCCACCAGGATTTCAAACGTGCGTTCCTGCCACTCGTCGTGGTTGTACGTGACCACCAGCGCCATCGGGTGCGCGGGGTCCACGGGCAGATCGAACGAAAACCATTTCCGACCGCGCCGGCCGGGCCGGCCCATCACCCGGTCGGGCGAAGTGTCCTCACCCTGCATGCTGGCGTCGCGCTCGGCCTGCATCTCGCCCGGCTGGACGAAGCCGACCGTGGCGGCTTCGAGCTTCCGCTGTTTTTCCCGCGCAGCGGCGATTTCGGCGGCGCGCTGCTCCCATTCCGGCGGGGTGAAAAGGTCCCAGTACACCGCGTACGTCCGGCGGTGCAACCGGTGGAACGGCGTGAACTCCACGTCGCGGTCCCGGCCCACGCCCACGGTGCGGAACCAGCCCGGTTTGCCGGCCACCGGCTGGAGCCAGTCGGCCACAGGTCGCCCGGCCGAAACAAAAACCGGCACGTCGTCGAGCGTGTTTCCGCGACCGCCGCGCTTGTCCGGTTCGTCTTCCGGACCGAGGTCGCCCGCCAGCACCAGCGGGCCCCACAAGAGCGCGACGCGCCGCGGGTTGTCCGGCAGCGGTTCCAGGCGCAGATGTTTGGGAAAGGTGACCATGACGGTGTCGCCGCTCTGCCAGGTGCGCCGGAGTTGGACGAACCAGCTTGTTGTCGGCGTGGGTTTGGGCGCATCGCGGCGGCCGCCGGTTGCCGTCCAGGGCTCGCCCAGCAACTCCGCCGGCACGGCCTCCCCGTTGATGACGATGGCGAAGTTGGCGCCGGCCCAGAACGGCCGGCGCAGAGCCAGCGTGAGTTCCCTGGGCGCCGCGAGCGCGAGTTTGACCGCGGCCGATTCGCCTTCGGGGAAGTCCGTTTCCAGCGTGAGCTTCGCGCCGGCGGCGGGCCACTCGGCGACTGACGGCGCGTAGAGATTCACCCAGAGTGTGTCGCCGGATTCGTAATAAAGGCCGTCGCCGTGCAACGCGTGGCTTTCCATGCTCGAGCCGGTGCAGCAGGTGAAGCCGCCATCGAGCAGGTTGCACTCGTACTCGCGCCGCACGCCGCGGCCCACCGGCACCATGTAGCACGCCCAGCCGTCTTGCGGGTCCTGCGAGGCAAGGATGTGGTTGAACAGGGCGCGCTCGTGGAAATCGGCGTAATGCGCGTCCGGCCGGAGGGCGAACAGCTTCCGCGTCAGTTTGAGCATGTTGTACACGTTGCAGGTCTCGGCCGTGCGGCCGTCCACGCGGTCGCTCAGCCGGTCCGGCTCGGCGAAGTACTCGTCCTTGCCGTGGCCGCCGGTCGCGTAGCTGTGGTGCTGCACGACGCGGTCCCAGAAAAAGCCCGCGGGCAAGCCGTCGCCCGGGTCACCGGCCGAGGCAAAGCGGGCGAGCGAGCCGATCAGCTTCGGGACCTGCGTGTTGCCGTGCTGGCCGGCGAGGTTGTCCTGGTGGCGTTTCAGTGGCTCGGTGAACGCGCGGTGCTCGAACTTGTAGCTGAGCGCCAGCCAGCGGGGCTCGCCGGTGTCGGCGTGGAGGTCCACGCAGATTTCGTTCATGCCGCCGAACTCGGTATTGAGCATCCGCTGGACCTGGACGTCGCTGAGCGGCGCCACGACACCTTCGGTCCAGGCGGCGAACTGGATCTCCAGTTCGAGCGCGAGCGGGTTGCCGGTGTGCCGGTACGCGTCGCGCAGCCCGGCGAAGGTTTTGTGAAGCGTGTACCACGGCGACCACATGCCATTCAGGTCGAAGCCGCCGGAGCGGATGTCGCCCCGCGCCACTTGTTGAAAAACCACCTCGCCATCGGTGCCCTGGCTGTCGGTGATGGCGCCCAGATAGCCGGTGCCGCGCTGGGTCTGGACTTCCCGCAGTTCCTGGACGATGTAGTCCGCGCGCTCCTTGAACCGCGGATCGCCCGTGGCGGCGTACATCAGGCTCACCGCCGACAGGTAATGGCCGGTGATGTGACCCGTCAGTTGCTTGCCTTCGACCGAATCCCAGCCGCCGTAGCTCCGGGCTTTCGGCTCCAAGCCGGCGCGCAGACGGTAGCCGGCGAGCATCCGGTCCGGCTCGAGCGCGAGCAGGTACTTCGCGTTGAGGTCCTGGGCGTGTTTGAGCGGGCCGCCGGTGAGTCGCACGGCGGTCAGAGGCAGGGGTCGCGCGGCGGGCGGAATCACCGGCTTGATCGGGGCGGCGAGGAGCGGTCCCGCCAGAACGACGACGCTCAGCGCCGCAAAGCCGGGACAGCTCGAACGCGGCGCGCAGATGCCGCCACGCTCCCGCGAGGAAACAGGAAACCAGGGTTTCATGGAAAATTGACGATTAAGCGCCATCGCCTGGCAGGGCGTCAGGCCCGGCAGTCGCAGCGGGCTACTCCGCACGAATCCACACGATGGACCGGCCGCCGCGATTGAGCCGGGCGAAGTTTGGAACCGCCAGCAGCGGCTTGCCGTCTGTTGACGAGCCTTTGATGACCACCACGCCGCCCAAAAGGCCGCCCCGCCATTCGGTGGCCAGCGGCGCGGACGCGCTCAGCACGGCGTCGAGGTTCTGGTCCACGCTTTCGAAGTTGTAGATCAGCGGTCCGAAGCGGAACACCACGTGGCTCCGGTTCGCCACGATTTGTTCGCTCGCGGTGATGCGCTGCACGGCGAGCGGCAGCTCGAGCTCAATCCGGTCGCCCGCCCGCCACTTGCGGTGGAGGACCGCGTAGCCGGCTTCGAGGCGTGGCTTGACGCGTTTGCCGTTGACCGCGGGCGCGAAGTTGGGGGAGCCGCCGGCATCCAGCACGCGCCATTCGAGCAGGCCGGTCGAGAAGGTGTCACGCCCGTCCATTTCGAGGCGCAGGCGGGTGGTCGTGATCGCGGGAAACGTGGTGACGTTGAACCGGTTCGCCTCGAGGCCCAGTCCGCTCACGTTCTTCACGGGCGCAAAGGCGCTGCCATCCCAGTACAACAGCCGGCACGCCCTGGGCAACCGCACGCCGCGCTGGTCGTCGAACCAGTACACTTCGACCCGGTCCGTCTGGATCGTCTGGGGCCAGTCGTACTGGACCCACTGGGTGCCGGTGCGCGACCAGTTGCCGCAAGCGCCCCGGCTCTTGTCGTCCGAGTGCGCCGGACTCGAACCGTCATTGAGCGCGGTGATCGTTTCGTGACCCGAGACAAACGACGTCGAAGCTGTGGCGACCAGCGCGAGATTGGCGGGCGGATGGGTCTGCGCCGGCGACGCGACGCCGCCCAGCAAAGGCAGGACGGCCAGCAGCAGCAGCCCGGGGGTAAACGGTTTCACCGCGTCAGGCTGTGGTCTGGCGCGGCGCGGGTCAAGCCGGGGGCTGGTGCAATGGTGCTTCGGGCGCAGAACACGTTTGTTTCCGGCGGCGATCCCGGCCATGCTCGCGCACATGAAAACCACCGCCTGCCTTGTCCTGGGCGTGCCGCTGGCCACCGGGGTCGGCCTCGCCGCCGATTCCGCGCCCGCTGCCGAAATCGCCAACCGCCCGCTGCGCGTGAAGCTGTATCTGCCGGACGCGCACGCGGGCTTTTATCGCGGCACCCGCTTCGACTGGTCCGGCGTGGTCGGCAGCCTCCAGTTCGCCGGGCACGAGTTTTACCCGCCCTGGTTCCAGCGCACGGGCGACGTTCACGACTTCATCTACGACGGCGCGGACATCGTGGCCGGGCCTTGCACCGCGATCACCGGGCCGGTGGAGGAGTTCACGGCAAACGGCAAGCCGCTCGGCTTCGACGACGCCCGGCCCGGCGGGACGTTTATCAAAATCGGCGTGGGCGTGCTGCGCCGGCCGGATGACAAGCCTTACGATCCGTATCGGCTGTACCCGATCGTGGACGGCGGCAAGTGGACCGTGACACGCCAGGCTGGAGCCGTCGAATTCCGGCAGGAAGTCTCCAATCCCGCGACCGGCCACGGCTACGACTACCGCAAGACCGTGTCGCTCACCGGCGACCAGGCGCAGATGGTCCTCGCCCATTCGCTGCGCAACACCGGCCGACGCTCCATCTCGTCGAGCGTTTACAACCACAACTTCCTGTACCTTGACCGCCAGCCGCCCGGTCCCGGCCTGGTGCTGACGGTGCCGTTCCCAATCCAGGCCGACCCGCCGCTCGATCCGGCCATTGCGGAAGTCCGGGGCAACCAACTGCTGCTCAAGAAGACCCTGACCGGCGAGGACCGCGTGTACACGCGCATCTCCGGCTTCGGTCCCGACGCGAAGGACTACGATGTCCGTGTAGAAAGCCGCGATGCGGGCGTGGGCGTGCGCATCACCGCCGACCGTCCCCTCTCACGCGTGGCCTTGTGGGCCATCCGCGCGCCGCATTCCATCGAGCCGTTCATCGCCCTGAACGTGGAACCCGGCGCGGAGTTCACCTGGAGGCTGCAGTACGATTACTACGCGTCGGCGGAGGGTGGGAACTAAACCGGCAATCTGCCTGGAATCCGGCCAACGCGGCGCCGCTTCTCCCCATCACGCCACTTCCTGCATCGGACGGGTTCGGACGGGCGGGAGAGGACGGCCTTCCGACTGAAGGTGATGGATAACCTCCTCCACCACTTCGCAAAGCTCACCGTAAAGCCGCACGGGGTCGTCGCCGTGGATACCAGTGATAAGGTCGGGGCATTTCCCAATGTACACGCCGTCCTTGGCGTTCCACTCAACCCATTTGTAATAGCGGTCGCTGGCTTTCATGACTGGACACGTTCAATCGCAAGTCGGACCTGTTTTTCTTGGTAATGTTTCGCGTCATCACCAGAATTGCCGCTCAACGTTACCGCGCCGGGATACCTGACATGTCCGTATTTGCGGTGGGATCCCTTCCCGCCACCAGGAATCTCATAAAACCCGGCCTGCAGCAGGTCGCGGATCAACTCTCTGACTTTCCGCGGCACAACCCAACTCTAGCCAGGCAACGCAGCTCTGCAAGATCCGGTGCGGAACTGCCTCATGCCAGGCTCTTCAAGTGCTTGATGGACTGCTGGTCTGCTCGATGGCGCCGCATTCGACAGACAGGACGATGTCGCGCGGGCAATCCGCTTCACGCTTACCCTGAATCGCGAGCTGGCGACCAATCACAACGCCAGCCAAGCACGCACCGCCTCCACCACCCGGGCCCGCGTCGGCGCGTCCCCCACTTCCAACCGCCGTTCCAGCCTCACTGTTCCGATGTCTAGCGCGTCGAAAGCGCCTGCGGGCATCGCCAGGCCTGATGGGCAACTTCGTATTCCGTCCCGCGAATACTCGTTGTGCGGGTCACAAACGTCACCACGGCTCGCTCGTCCTGCTGGTGGTCAACGCCCAGCACCGGCGCAGGGTGAACCCTTGCTGCCAGACCCAGATCAGCCAGCCAAACGTCGTCGCGTTTCGTCTTCGGCCTGCGCTTCCTCTGCGTCGTAAAGACCGAACAGCGCTTCGGAAGCTCCGACCATGGCCCGATAATCGTCCCGCCAGGCCGGCAACTTCGGCAAGTCCGGGGGCGGCAGCTTCTCGATGGCAGCTTCAATCTCGACGACCGTGTTCATGTCTGAACGCTGGTTTCGCCGCCCGCCCTGGCAAACAACGCAGCAGGCGGCGCCGCGCCGGGTTTACGACAAGCTCTTCAGATGCCTGATCGACCGTTCCGCCTGCTCGATGGTGCCGCATTCTACGGACAGCACGATGTCGCGCGGGCAGTCCCGCCGCACGATCTCGATGACCTTCCGCCAGTCCACGACGCCGTCACCGCAGGCGCAACCCACCGGCGTGCCGGTCACCTTGCCGCGCTCGGCCGCGCCGTGCTCCACCGAGATGTCCTTGGCGTGCAGGTGGACCAGGCGCTTGACCACGCGCTTGAGCCACTTGATCGGATCGTGGCCACACAGGAAGGCGTTGCCGGTGTCGTAGTTGATGCCCACGGCCGGACTTTTCACGAGCTTGTAGATGCGGTCGAGGCCCTCCGGCGTCTTGCTGTACTGCTGGTGGCACTCGAGGCCGAGCAGGATGCCGCGCGGTTCGGCGACCTTCGCCGCCTCCATGATCGTGTAACGCATCAACGTGAAGTCCTCCTCCTCGGTGGTCCAGGGCTGCTTCGGGCCTTCGTCGGTGTTGATGACCGGCGCGCCCGCCTCGGCGGCGAAGCGGATGGCCTGCTTGAGGTACTCGACGCCGATCTCCGGCTTGGTGAGCGGTGTGTGGGCGGACAGGCCGGACATCTTGATGCCGGCTTTTTCGCAGGCGCGGCGCAGGCGCAGCGGGTCGTCGAGCATCGAGACGCTGTGGAAGTAGCCGGCCTCGCTGAGCAGCTCGCGGCCCCAGTGAACCATCGGCTCGACGTGCGTGTAGCCGAGTTCGGCGGCCCTGGCGACGCCCCACTCGAAGTTCTTGTCCGCGTGACGGACGAATTCCATGTTGATGCCGAAATAAACTTTGCCCATAGGTGGTTTGGTTTGAATTCGAGGTTTTGCTGGCGCCAAGGCAATCGCAGCGTCCGCCGGAAATCAAGGCGCAACAGGGCCAGCCGAAGGAGGGGCAGGACCAAAAAGTTGCAGCTTCTCGGGGTTCGGTCGTTCGTTGGCTTTGCGGCTCATTCGGCAAGTGCCAGCGCTTTCCTGGGTGCTTGGACAGGCTGCGGGGTTCATGAGCGAACTGGTCCTAAGCAAACTCTTTGGCGTCGGCGACGGTTACACCGTCAAACGCGCCGAGCCGAACGATGCCGACCTGCGCCTTCATCTGGACGTCAGCGACGACGCCTTGGTCTGGCTGGCTTGCGGCAGCCGGGGCGTCCACTGGCCGCGGACGCCGGCACTGGCAGTTGCAGCCGGTGCCCACCGGGTGTCTGTCGGTGTACCCTGGTCATTGACCTGGAGAGTGGGCGCATCGTCTGGGTGGCCCGGGGCCAGCGGAAGGCCGTGCTGAACCCCTTTTGGCGCGCGCAGCGCAAGGCCCGGCGAAGGTCTTGCGCACCCGCCACGTCCCGCGTCTCGACGAAGCGCTGGCGTTACCCCGTCCCGGAACTCACCCTTCACGCGGCCGCGAGCCACACCCCTGCCGCAACCCCGGGTCAGGGATCGGGTGGGTACCGCTTTCCGGTTCAGGGGGTGCCAGAATGGAGGCGGAGGGCGTCGAGGACCACGATGCTGGCCAGGGGATCGGCAGTGTGAGAGAAAATCTCGAAGGCGAGGACCACGCGCTGACCGGCGTAAGCGCTCAGGTTCAGGCGCGCCCATTCCCAGCCGCCGGTGTTGTCGGAGCGGCACAGGCGATCGTTTTCCGAGACCACCTGATCGTTGATGTACACGCGGAAGCGGTCGTAGTAGCCCACGTCGCAGAGTTCCTCCGAATAGATCCAATAGGCCGCGTCGAGGTAAAGCGGCGTGGTGGCCGGCAGGGTGAACTCCTGGGCCAGGACCTCGCTGCGGCGGTTGTCCGGTCCCCACCCCAGGCGCGCCACATACTGACCTGAAGCGGCTTGGATGCCCAACGAGGACGCCAGCACCACCAGGGGGCCGGGCCACTCGACCCAACCCACACCCGGCCCGGCCTCGAAGTCGGCGTTCACCAGGCCGGTGGGGGGAGGGGCCGGTTCGAAGCGAGCCGTCAGGGACACCGGTCCGGTGACCGTGAACCGGGCGGGCTGGTTGCCGGTGGCGGCGCCTGACCACCCGGCGAACTGGGAGCCGGCTTCCGGTTCCGCCGTGAGGGTGATGACCGTATCGGGGTCGAACCACGCCAGGCAGGTGTTCCCGCAATCCAGGCCACCCGGATCCGAGATCACCCGCCCCCGACCGCTGCCGGCGCGGGTCACCTCGACCGGGTACTGGACGCGCAGGCGGAAGAACTGGCGGCTGGCGCCCGCCGCGGTCTTCCAGCCGCTGGCGGCTTGCGGCACGTGCTCCCAAGGCCCCTCGATGCGGTCGGCCCGTTCGAGTCGGGCGGTGCCCTCCCAGGTCAGAGTCAGTTCGCCGGGCGCGGTGCGGGCGATGTCGAGGCGGGGCTGAGCGGCGGCGCAGGCGGCCACACAACCCAAGGCCACGCCCAGCGCGGTGAATCGGGCTTTCACGGGGCCTTGTGATCGGTGGTTCAAGTGGCTCGGGTGTCGGCTGCGGATCACTGGATCAACCGGTAGAACCGGTGTGCGGTGTTGCGAGGGGCGTCATCCGTGAACGGTGGCGCCTCCGGTCCGATCACCACTTCGCCGACCGGAGTCCACGTCTTGAGGTCGGCCGATGCCTGGACCTGGAACCGGCTGCCGGCGGTGCCTTCGAAGCGGAATTCCAGACGACCCGCCGGGTTGAGGCGGACGCCGACCAGTCGCGGCCGGGTGACGGGCGCAGCCACCGCGACATGGACCGGGGTGGAATCGGTGGCCAGACCCAGGTTGTCAATGGCGCGGGCGATCAGGCGGTACTGGCCGGCCGGGACATTGTTCCAGGCGAATTCGAACGGCGGGGTGGTGTCCGTACCCAGCAATTGGGAGCCCTGATAAAACTCCAACCGGGCCACGGCCCCGTCCGGGTCGCTGGCGGTGGCGGCCAGGCGGAGGTTTGCCGGGGGGTTGAGGGTCTGGCCCGGGGTGGGAGAGGTCAGTTGAACCGTGGGTGGCGAGTTGGAACTTACGAAGGTGCCGCGGCGGTACACGACGCCGACGGCAGCGTCGTCGAGCCAGAAGGCGGGATTGCCGGTGGGGGTGAGGCCATCGGCGGCGAGGGGTTGGCGCACCAGGGAGTAACCGGTCCAAGTTTCGGGGTCGGGCACGGTGAAGATGAGGGCCGAGTCGTCGCCGGCGTAGCCCGGGTAGGTCAGTTCGTCGGGCACGTTCAGGGTGAAGATCTCGCGGGCCTGGCCGGTGACCAGGTTGGCCGTGTAGATGGTGCTGCGGCCGGTCTGCTTGGGGACCACTTCGAAGGTGATCAGATGCGGGTGGGCGTGCCCGAGGGCGGGGTTGCCGAAGTCCACCCCTTCGTTCAGGTCAATCAACATGCGGATGGTCGTCGTGTTGATGTCCAGAGCGAACAGGGTCCAACTGCCCAGCCGGGTGCCGTCCTGGGTGCGGATCTCCGAGTAGGCGTCGTAAACCAGGCTCTGGCCGTCGGGCAAGAAGTCCATGGCATCGGCGTACTGCACCACGTTGAGCCGTTCGCCGTCCTGGAGCGGGACGTAGAGGTCAATGGTGCGGGTGGTGTCGCTGCGCAGATCATACACGGTGATGCGCGGGGCGGGGTTGCCCTGGGCATCCCGGAGGACAAAGGCGTAGCGGCTGCCATCCGGTGACATGGCCACCGAGTGGATGGCGCCCGGCAGACCCAGCAAGTTGACCTCGGAACCGTCGGTGGCCAGGAAGCCCAGATCGTAGTCCTCGGTGACATACACCGCGAAGGCGCCGTCGCCCGACACGGCGACGCGCCGGGGCGCGAGGCGTTTGACGGTGTTCAGGATCTTGCCGTTGGGGCCATCGCCCAACGAGGTGTCGCGTCGGATCAGATAAGGGCCATCCAGTTCATCGAAGAATTCGTCGTAAATCATGGCCAGCGACAGGCTCGCGTCAGGACCTTGCACCACCGGGATGGGGGCGGGACCCGGGGTTTGGGGGGCGTCGAAGATTTCAACCGCATCGAACGCCGCCGCCGTGGCCTGGACCTCGGGGGCGCCCCCACCAAAGAGGGCCTCGGCCGATGCAATCGCGCCGTGGCGCATGTCCAGGAACTGGGACTGTTTCTGGAGGTGTTGGGTGAGGGTCCGGTAAAAGATCCGCGCGGCCTTGTCGGTGCCGATGGCGTTGGGGAGGCCGACGCTCAGCAGGTAGAAGGCGTGGTTGATGATGCTGCTGTTGATGTGCACCCCGCCGTTGTCGCCCTCGGCGGTGTCCGGCAGCTGGACGAACTGGCTCATTCGCGCCGGATTGGGGCGTCCGGGGGCGAAGTCGATCTGGTTGGGGTTGGCGTAATTCTGGATGGCGCCCGAGGGCAATTGCAGATGCGCGCCCTTCAGCCAGTCGGGTCCACCCAGGGCAAATTCCTCAACCAATTCGCCGAAGATGTCGGCCATGGCCTCGTTGAGCGCGCCGGGCTGGTTGTGGTACACCAGGATGCCCCCCTCCCCCACGTTGTTGATCACGCCGTGGGTCAACTCGTGCCCGGTCACGTCCACGGACCGGGTGAAGCCGTCGCCGAAATACATGGCTTTGCCATCCCAGAAGGCGTTGGGGAAATTCCTTCCCAGGCGCACGATCCCCACGATGTTGCCTCCCCGCCCGTCCAGCGAGTTGCGGTTGTGCCGCTGGAGGAAGTACGCATAGGTCTGCCCGAGCCCGTAGGCGGCGCTGACCGCGTCCGGCACCCAGCCGCTGTTGGCGTCGCTGGACGTGACCTGCACCAACTGATCCACGCCCTGGGGATTGGAAGTCGGCGGCGTGTTCTTTGCGTCGAGGATGGCAATCACCCCCCGGCTTTTGTCCAGGTTGGGCGGCGCCGAACTGGCATCAAACATCGGCCGGGAGGTGTCCATGAGATAATACGTGCCGCCGACCCTCCAGAGGTTCAGCGGAACGGTGCGGCCGTCGGCCCCGGTGCCGCTGCCGGTGGCCGCGGCGTGGCAGATGCGATTGACCGCCAGCAGGACCTCGCCCGTGATCGCATCCACCACCGAGTCCCAAACCTGATAAATCGCGCCGGTCAGCTCCAGCTTCCAGGCCAGCCGGGGCACGTCGGCCAGAGGCCCGTAAATCACCAGTCGCGGTTCTCCGCCCACCCCGGCTTCCGGGACCTCCAGATGCGCCCGGGCCCGATCCACAGCCTCCCCGGCCGAAACCACCGGCGCGGTCGCCACACCTTCGGGCGTGGGGATGTAGGCGCCGCTCAGGAGCACCACGTTGCCGGCGGCGTCCAGATGCACCGCCAACTCGGCGGGCCAAACCTCGAGGTCGCGATAACGCTGGGTGAACCGCAAGACCCTGCCGCCCTGGGGGTCCGCTTGCACCTGACTCAGCAACAACTCGAGGTCCGGATCCACCAGCCGGAGAAGGGCGCGATTGGCGTCCAGGAACCCTCGCGCGGTGAGAAGGTCCGCGGAGCCGGTTCCCATCGGGGCCAAAGCCGACCGGGCGTGGAGCACGCCGCCCTTGATCTGTGCCGGGGTCCCGTTTTCACGGCGCAACGACACTTCCACGACACCCCCGCTTCGCGCCTCCAGTTCGGCCAACGCCTGCAAGGAAGGCGACGACATCCCTTGGCGGCGTGCCGCCCCCGCGGCCCGGGACGGCCGGACTCCCTCGACCTGGCGGCGGAGCCAACCGGCGAGGCGTTGTTCGAGCGCACCGGGGCCCGGTGTGGGCAGGGTTACGCCATACTGTACACTCTCGGGCCCTCGTGCCGCCGGTGCTTCGGACAAAGGGTGGACTCGGAAAGGAACGCCCTCACCCTCAAGCAACTGCACAGTGGCCCCCAAGGCCATCCATGCCATGCCGATCAGCAGCAACTTACGAATCATAAGGTTGTTCGAGCTTGATAACGGGTAGCATTTAATTCCCACCTATCGCCATCGCAAGCCCAAAACCACGATTTGTCGTGTAACGGTCGAAACCGGAAATCGGTGTGCGAACAAAACCGGACTGGGTCAGAAGACGGGGACATGGAGTAGGACGATGGGTTTGGCTTTTGGCTCCGGGGCGAGACGGAGGTAATAGATGTCACCATCCGGGCACAGGCAGCGGAGGACGGTGGAACGTGGCGGTGCGGCGAGGGCGTGGCGTTGGTCGCCGACGGGGACTTTGCCGTCGCCGAGCGCCGTCTGACCCCGCGCGCACCCGTATCAGTCTGCGCCTCTGTCCTATCTCAACGCGTGGGGGCGCAGTTGGTCGCTCTGGTGCGAGGTCAACCGCCTGGAGTGGTACGAACCCAGCGGCCAACCCGCCGCCCCAGACTATCGCTACGGCATCCTCGAGTTCTGGTTTCGCAACGTGGTTCCCGGAACCACCGCGCTCGTGTCGCTGGACCTGACGGTCGGAGTCGCCGGCCCGGGGGTTCGGGGCACTTTCGAGGTGCGCTCCTCAGATGCCTGGCCCCGCCAGTTCCCGGCAACCGGCTTCCATGACCACATCGCTGACATCATCGTCCGCCCCTCGACGGCTTATGCAACGCTCGTACGGCTGGAGCCCGGCCAAGGGATTGGTTACCTCGCCTTCCGGCGGGCCGAGTACCGGACGCTCTAGGACTCGCGCCGCTGCCGGCGGCTCGGAGGCGCCGGCCCGGCGGCCGCGTGGTATTCAGCGAACCTGCCACCGGCTGCCGGCTCACGCTGGACCTTCCCTCAGCCGGCTCGCAAGTTGTGCACTGGCGCGCTGGGAAAGCCATGACCAGAACCGGTCCGCGGTCCGGCCGCACCCCGATTCGCTGCGGTTCTGCGGCTACGCCCTGACTGACCTCGATAACCTGATGTAGCTCAAGGACCGTACGCAACGAGGGCGGCATCGGCGACGCGGCGGCGGCGTTCGCTCCGGTCGCGGTGCGGGCGCGTTCCCCATTCCAACTGATTCCCGCCAGCGGAAAGGCCGGGAGGCTACTGCCCGCCCACATCCGGCTTGAGCCAGGGCGTGCCGGCCCAGAACCATTTCCGCGGCTGGAAACTCTCGATGTGGCCGTCCACAAACGCGATCGCGCTGCGCCCGCCGTGCCGCGGATGCGGTCCGCCCCAGTTGGGATCGTCGTTGGTCACGCCGCCGGTGTTGGGCGCGTCGTTGCCGGGGTCGTGGACGATCCAGCAGCCCGGCTTTTCAGGCGTGGTGGGAGTCACGCAGCGGAGCGGGTCCTTGCTGTTCAGCGGCTTGCTGCCGGCGTCGGTCAGGAACACGGTCGCGCCCGGCACGCGCACCGCGGTTTCCCGCACGGGCGGCCAGTCTTTCACGTCCCAGATGCCGGGCCAGTCGCAGCCGCCGAGGCGGAAGTTCATGCCGTAGTTCGAGATGGCCTTGTCCACGGCATCGCTGGGGTAGTTTTGCAGGAACTCCTTGAACTTGCGGCTGCGCACCGGGCAGAGCAGCAGGTTGGTGGTCTGCTGGTACGGCTGGAGGAAGTTGAACCACGCCCGGCGGGTGACATTGTTGCCGCGCACCTGGAAGGTGAACGGGAACTTCCCGTCGAAATCGTCCGCGTACAGCTTGGTGGCGAGCGTCATCTGGCGGAGGTTGTTCACGCAGGCGGTCGCCTGGGCCTTTTGCTTGGCCTTGGAGAGCGCCGGCAGCAACATCCCGGCGAGGATGGCGATGATGGCGATGACCACGAGCAGCTCGATGAGCGTGAAGCCGGCGGTTGGCGGTCGGCGGGTGGCTTGCATGCGGCCTTCCTTACACCTCCCGCGCGGTTCCGCAAGTCCGCGCCGGACGCAGCGCCACCGCCTTGGGAAAAATCGTCTAAAAAAAGTCCCGGCTCGCGCGTTGTTAAATTGAACGGCTCGACATGTGGGCAACCGACCAGACGACCGGCTCCGAGCCCGCCATCACCGAGGGCGACTGGGTCCGGGAGACCTTCCACCAGCACCAGGCCGCGCTGGTGAGTTACGTGGAACACCTCCTGGGCGAACTGGACCAGGCCCGGGACGTTGTGCAGGAGGTGTTCCTGCGGTTGTGCCGTGAAGATGATCCCGGCCTGCGCGAGCGTGTCGCTCCGTGGCTGTACACGGTGTGCCGCCGGCGGGCTCTGGACCTCCTGCGAAAGGAGCGTCGCATGCAACCGATGGATGACACCCAAACCGGGCAGTGGGCCAGTGGCGATCCCACGCCCGCTGCCGCGCGGAAATTCTCGCCGCGCTCGACGACCTGCGCGCCGGCGGCTCGACCAACGGCGGCGCGGGCATTCAGGCCGCCTACGGGCTGGCGCGCGCGCATTTCCAGCCGGAAGGCGTGAACCGCGTGATCCTTTGCACCGATGGCGACTTCAACGTCGGCATCACCGACCCGGCGGAATTGCAGCGCTTCATCCAGACCGGCGCGCGGTTGGGCGTGTACCTGTCCGTGCTGGGCTTCGGCGCGGGCAACTACAAAGATTCGACCCTCGAGCGGCTGGCCGACCGCGGCAACGGCAACTACGCCTACGTGGACACGCTCGGCGAGGCGCACCGGGTGCTGGTCGGGCAGATGACCGCCACGCTGGTGACCGTGGCCCGGGACGTGAAGGCGCAGGTCGAGTTCAACCCGGCGCGTGTGCGCGGCTACCGCCTGCTCGGCTACGAAAACCGCGCCCTGCGGCCCGAGGACTTCAACAACGACCGCAAAGATGGTGGCGAACCGGGCGCCGGCCACAGTGTCACCGTGCTTTACGAAATCGCGCCGGTTCCCGGCCGCCCACGCCGGCCGAGCGTGGACCCGCTCAGGTACCAGCCCACGCCAGTCCCGCCACGGCCGGACATCGGCCTGGACGAATTGCTGACCGTGAAAATCCGGTACCAGGAACCGGCCGGCACGGAAAGCCGGCTGCTGGAATTCCCGCTCGCGGACCGCGGCCAGACTTACGCGCGGGCCTCGGGCGACTTCAAATTCGCCGCGGGGGTGGCGGCCTTCGGCCTGATCCTGCGCGACTCGCCGCACAAAGGCGCGGCCACGCTGGGTGGCGTGCTCGAACTGGCCGGCGAAGGCCTCGACGCCGACCCGTACGGGCACCGGCGGGAGCTTCTCGAACTGGTCCGCCACGCCGAATGGCTGCAGACGCGGCGGCCTGGTGGCGGCTTTTGACCGGACGGCCAGGCCGACAGCCGAAACTCAAAAACTCAGAAGCCGGAAGACCGAATGCAGACGGAAGCCCGGGAGGTCTTGAGTTTGGAATGCATGAAAACCGGAAGCTGGCTCCTTTTCCTGAGTCCCCGATTCGCCAGTGGGGGCGAGACTCCGCCGAGCCCTGCTGTTCTGGTTCTTGGTTGCTTGTTCTTGGTTCCTGGCTTCGGACTTCGAACTTCGTCTCGTCCCTCATCCCTTCGTAACTTCACCGCTTCGCCTCGCGCGCCCGCACCACGGCGGCCACCGCCGCATCCGTTGCCCCGAAGGCATCTTCGCCTTGATTGGCGACCACCAGCACGGCGAAGTCCCGCTCCGGCACCAGCCAGACATTGGCAAAGAACAGCGTGTTGCAGCCGCAATGGTTCAGCGCCAGCCCGCCGGCCCAATCCCGCCGCGTCACCACCCAGCCCAGGCCGTAGTCGCCGCCGGCCGTCGCCGTGGCCAGCTCCCGATAGGTGGCCGCTTGGAGCAACCCGGCCTGTCCGCGCAGGCCGCGCAGATGGTCGCCGATGAACTTCGCCCAGTCCGCCAGCGCGCCGTGCACCGTGCCCGCCGGGCCGAGCACCGGCGGGTTGTCCGCCGCCGGACCGTTCGTCTCCACCGGCCGGCCGCCTTTGAGATGGCCCCAGGGCTGGTCCAGCGATCCCGGCGTGCCCACGCCGCCAAACCCGGCGCTGGTCATCCCGAGCGGCATGAAAATCTCGGCGCGCAGCGCGTCCTCCCACGACCGGCCGGTCACGCGCTCGATCATGGCGCCGGCGATCACGTAGCCGAGGTTCGAGTACAGGTAGCGACTGCCTGGCGGATGCGCGGGCCGGGCGGCCAGGCCCTGCTTCACCGCAGCCAGCCGCTGCTCGCGCACGTCGCTCGTCCGCGCGAGTTTCTCCCAGTCCAGATTGACCGCGACCCCGGCCCGGTGCGCCAGCAGTTGGCGCAGCGTGACCGGCCTGAAATCCGGGTGAAAATCCCCGGCCAGTTCGGGGAAAACCTCCGCCGGCGTGGCGTCCCACGACAACTTGCCCCGCTCAACCAGCCGTCCGGCCAGCGTGGCGGTCATGGCCTTGGTGTTGGAACCCAGATGCCAGAGATCGTCGAGTGTGGCGGGCGTGCCGGCGCCGCGTTTGCGCACGCCCACAACCGCCTGCGCCTGCAAGCCGTCGCTGCTCATCACTGCCGCCGCCAGCGCCGGCAGGTCGTGCTCGCGGTGGATTGGCTCCAGCAATGCGATCAGCGCCGGGTCGCCGGCCGTGGGCGCGGGGGGACGATTCTTCATTCCACAGCCGAAGCCGGTCGTTGCCAGCAACGCCGTCACCAGGAAGGACGAGCCGCGCCGCAGCCACCGCCGGATGGCCCGGCCCGCAATCGCGGTGAGCGTGGGGTGTTTGTTGAAAGTGCTGTTTCCGGGCGTCATGTGCGGGTGAAGGGTAGCCGCGCCGCCGCCGCCGGCAATCTGGTAGCGGCATCCTGCCGCCCGGAATATTCGACGGAAAACGCCGCCCGCAGCGCACCACCGCCGGGCTGGAAGCCGGCCGCCACCCCGAAAGGCAGCACGGCCTGCACGAAACTCAGATGCCCATTCAATTCATTCGTGAGCCCGCTGCCCGCGCACCCGCGTCTTGCCAGCCCCGGCCGGGCCGGGAAAGGTTGGGCCATGTCCGTGTGGATGCGTTTTCTGGCCGTCTGCCTGCCGGGTTTCCTCGCTGCGCTGGCCGCCCCGGCGCCTGCCGCGCCGCCCAACGTCGTCATCATCTTCGCCGACGACCTCGGTTACGGCGACCTGGGCTGTTACGGCGCGCGCGGTTACCGCACGCCAAACCTGGACCGCCTGGCCGCCGAGGGCGTACGCTTCACCAGCTTTTACGCCGCGCAGGCCGTCTGCTCGGCGTCGCGTGCGGCGCTGCTTACCGGCTATTACCCCAACCGCATCGGCGTGTTGAGCGCGCTGGGACCGAACGCGAAGACCGGCGTCAACCCCGACGAACGGACGATGGCCGAGGTGCTCAAGACCCGCGGCTACGCCACGGCCATCTTCGGCAAGTGGCACCTGGGCGACGCGCCGCATTTTCTGCCCACCCGGCACGGCTTCGACGAGTATTTCGGTCTGCCGTACTCGAACGACATGTGGCCGTTTCATCCCGATTACGCGGACCTGCCGCCGGACGCCGCCCGGCGCAAGCGCGGCTACCCGGACCTGCCGCTGATCGAGGGCGAGCGGGTGGTCATCCGGCCCGTCACTGGGGCGCACCAGGCGCGACTGACCACGTGGTACACCGAGCGGGCGGTAGATTTCATCGCCCGCCACCGGGACCGTCCGTTCTTCCTGTACGTGCCGCACGCGATGCCGCACGTGCCGCTGTTTGTGAGCGCGAAGTTCAAAGGCAAATCCAGGGCCGGCCTGTACGCGGACGTGATCCGGGAGATTGACTGGTCGGTGGGCCGGATTCTCCAGGCGCTCCAGCGGCATCGCCTCGACGGGCGGACACTGGTGATCTTCAGCTCCGACAACGGCCCGTGGCTGCTGTACGGCAACCACGCCGGGTCGGCGGGACCGCTGCGCGAAGGCAAGGCGACGGTGTTCGAGGGCGGCGTGCGCGTGCCGTTCATCGCGCGCTGGCCGGGGCGGATTCCCAGGGGCCGCGTCTGCGCCGAGCTGGCGACCGCGATGGACCTGCTGCCCACGCTGGCGAAGCTGGCCGGCGCGGAGCCGCCCGCGGACCGCCGGATTGACGGGCGGGATATCTGGCCGTTGCTCAGCGGCGCGCCCGGCGCCCGGACTCCACACGAGGCGTTTTATTACTACTGGGGCCGCGAACTCCAGGCCGTGCGCAGCGGGCCGTGGAAGCTGCATTTCCCCCACACCTGGCCCAAGCCCAGCCCGCCGGGCCGCGACGGCCGGCCGGGGCGGTACGCGCAATTCGAGATCGGTCGCGCGCTGTTCAACCTGGAAAGCGACCTCGGCGAAACCCGCGACCTCGCCGCCGGGCATCCCGACGTGGTGCGCCGGCTGGAGACGCTGGCGGAAATCGCCCGGGCCGACCTCGGGGACTCCGCCACAAAACGCGAAGGTAGCGGCGTCCGGCCGCCCGGCCGGGTGGCTGAGTGAGGCCGGAACTGGATTGGAGATGGGAGCGCACACGCCGCGCGTGCCGTTTTCCTTGCCTTGCGGAGAACCGCGGACGGCTCAACCTGATCGGTCTTTCCCAGCGGTTTGTTTGCTGAGCGGCTGGAGGCAGGGGCGCCTCCCGCAACGCCCGAGGCGGGCGTGGTTCCCAGTTGTCGCTGACCGGCTGAATCGTCCCGGTTCAGCGGTCGCTTTTGCCGGACTTCGCGCCGCCGCCACCTTTGCGTCCACCGCCGGCGGTGAGCACGGTGCCCGTGAGCAACCCGACGGCGAAGAACACGAAGTACATCAGCGCGGCGGGCAGTTGGACGGGCTGGGTGAGGAGTGGCGGCAGGACAAAGCCCACCGTCTGCTTGTTGTGCAGGCCGATGAGGACGAGCAACAGCAGCATCACGATCAGGAAAACGGTCTTGAGCAGCAGCTTGGCATTCATAGGCGGCGCGGGCGGCACGATAGGGCGCCGGCGTGGACCGTCAACTGGCTTATGGTTGCCAGGGCGGTGGCGGCCATACCTGGCGGCCGTTGAAGGCGGCATCCTGCCGCAACAGGCCTTTCCGCTGGGTGCGCCTTGGCGCGCGGCTGTTCCCGCGCTACCCTGCCCGGCGCTTCAAACCCGTACCCGCATGAGCATTGCCACCCGCAGCGGCGACGACGGCACGACCGGCCTGCTGTACAACCGCCGCGTCCCCAAACACCATCCCCGCGTGGAAGCCTGCGGCGGCGTGGACGAACTCAACGCCGCGCTGGGCCTCGCCCGCGCGCTCGCCCCGGCCAAGGGGCTGGGCGCCGCGCTGCTGGACCTCCAACACGACCTGGTGCTCCTCATGGGCGAACTGGCCACGGCGGTGGAAGACCTGCCGCGTTACGTCGCCGACGGCTTCCAGCGCGTTTCACCGGAACAAACCGCCCGGCTGGATCGGCTGATCGCGGAGATCGAAGGCCGGCTGGTGTTGCCCCGCGGCTGGGCCATGCCCGGCGACAGTCCGCTCGCGGCGGCGCTGGATTGGGCGCGCGTGGTGTGTCGCCGCGCCGAGCGCCAGGTGAGCGAACTCGCCCAACGCGGCGAGCTTCGCAACCCGGAGATCATGGTTTACCTGAATCGCCTGGCGGACCTGCTCTGGCTGCTGGCGCGAGAAGCGAAGGGGTGAGGGGCGAGATGAAAGCCGAGATCCGAAATCCGAAGGTCGAAAGTCGAAGACTGGCATCCGGCATCCGGTATCGGGCATCCGCCTTCCACGAACCCCGAACCGAAATAGCAGGGCTCGACTAAGCCGGAACGATTCAGTTTGAAAGGATAAGCACCGTCTGGCGGGCTTGGGGGGATGAAACCAAAACAAGCTCGGGAGCCTCGACCGCAGGCGCACCAGACGGTGCGCCTCGTCATGGACACCCAAGACGCCGCCCCGTCCCTCCGCCTCGGCGTGTTCACCCAGCGCACCGGTCAGACGTTGGTCCGCTGGCACGCCCGGGCCGCCGGTTGATCGTGATCCGGCCGCGGGTGGCCGAGCGCCCGCAGGCCGGGGGCAAGACCTTGCTGGAACTGGCGGGCTACCGCTTTCAAGCCCTGGCCACCAACCTGCCCGCCCGTGTGGAGGCCCTGGGGGTGTGGCGACGCTACCAGGGGCGGGCGGACCTGGAGAACCGGATCAAGGAGTGGGGGGAACAGTTTGGGATCAAGCGGCTGTGCGTGCAGAGCTTCTGGGGCACCGAGGCGCTGCCTCATCTGGCCATTGCGGCTTACAACCTGTGCGCGCTCTTGCAACGGCGGCTGGGGCAGTTGGGGCAGTGCGAATTGAACACGCTGCGCTGACGGCTCTTTGGGCGGGCGGCGGGGTGGAGCCGGGCGGGCGGCCAACCCACGCTCAAACTGGCGGTGCGCGGCGAAGCCCACCGAAACTGGTGGCGGGAAATGCTGGGCAAACTCACCGCGCCGCCCAACGGCCATGCAGTTGCCTCGCTCAAAGCATGAACCCCAAAACCGCTTCAATCTTGCGTGCTCAACGGAATCGTTCCGGCCAAGAACAAGGAACCAAGAACCCAAACCGCGGGGCACGGCGGAGCCCAGGCCCTTCGTGGTTGCGATCGGCAGACTGCGGTCCCCGCGGGCGTGTCGCCTGCGGCACCGCCCCAGGCGGGGTCGCCTGCGCTACTACGGCCGCCCGCTACCGGCACGAAAGTGAGACGCTCCCCAGTGGGAGGCGATCGTCACCGAATCCGCCGCAACCGCTCAATCATCCGGGCCACCGTGTCGCGGTGTTCGAGCATCGGTCGCGGATCGGTTGTGAAGTGCGTCAGGTCCTTTGAAATGCGCTCCGGCACGACCAGCAGCGCCTTCGCCTCCGACAGCAGTTCCGTCCGGCCCGCCGCTTCACCCTTCAACCTTTCGCCATCCATCTCCGACAACCGTTTCACCTCCTGGTCCAGCAGCCAGAAGTACTCGTAGTCCTCCATGCCGTCGCGGAGGTTCTCCCAGCGGATCGAGTTGATCGGGCCGTCGAGGCAGGGCGCGGTCGCGGTGTTCGGGTCGCGACGCGGCGGGTACAGGAAGCGGCCGTCGCCGTTGCCCCAGGGCGAGCGCGTGCCCTTGGGCGTGCCGTAACTGGTCACCCAGCTCATCGGGTCTTCCCACGGATTCTGCAGCGCATCCGGGTAAGCCTCCGGGCTGTGCCAGTAGATCGTCGCCCAGATGAGGATGCCGGTGACGCCGTACTGCCAGGATTGCCACGGCCAGAGGCGCAGTTCCGTGCCGGGATGGTCAATGAACTCGGTCACGTACGGCGCCTTGGGTGCGGTGCAGATGTACCACCAGACCTCCTCGCCGGCGGCGCGCCGCGCGCGGACTTTCTCCGGCGTCCATTCCGGCGTGAGCCCGCACCAGATGTCCACGTGGCCGATCAGTTCCGGCTCCGGCTGCTCGGTCAGCAAGCGCTTGAGGCCCGGCGCGGCGGCGCGGATGCGTTGCTGGCCGGCGACGACGAACTCGTAATCCTTGGGGTCCGGCTCGTCGAACCAGTACGTGAAGGCCTTGTCCAGCCAGCCTCTCTCACGGAGGCGCCGTTCCACCTGGCCGAGGTAATCGGCAAAGAGCCGCGCGTGTTCGGGCGTGCCTTCCGGGCAGCCCTCGAGTTCGCCGGGATGCCGGCTGTGAAATGTGCCGCCCCCCATGCCGCGCAGCGGGAGCTGGAAGGTGTTGAACGGGCTGGCGCTGACGGGGCCGTCGGCGCTCCCGGTACCAAGCCAGCGCGAGGCGGCGGCTTCGAACGCCGCGAAGTCCACGCGCGCGCGCTTGTCCGCACCCTCGCCCACGAAGCGCACATCAATCGGCGCGTAGTCGAAGAACGAGTATGGGCTGATGCGGTGCTCGGCGAAGTTCTGGAGGTACTTCTCAAACACGGCGATCTGGTCGGCTCGGTTGGCAAGCTTGTGGTACTGGTTGATCGCGCCGGTCCCCAGACCCAGCGCGCTGCGCAGGTGCGTCTCGCGCGGCAGCTCGAAGTCGTACACGCAAACGGCAAACGGAACGCGGAGCGTCCTTTCGCGGCCGGCCACGTCCAGCTTCAGCGTCAACCCGGCCGTGTAGTCGCCGGTTTGGATGCCGCGCGGAACGTGGATCGTGACCCAAAACGGCACGTTGACGCCCGGTTCGAGGGCTCGCGGCAACGTCAGCGGCGGCAAAGGATCAGGATGCCAGCCGCGCTGGCCGGTGGAATCCGTGGGGTGCGTGATGTGGACGTAGGCGACTTCCGTGACTTCAGCTTTGATCGGCGCCGGGTTGCCGGCAGCGCCGCGGAACCCGCCCCAATCCAGGCCGCGCAACGTGCCGCCTTGCGCGGGGCGCAGGACCAGTTGAACCGCCTCGAACTCGCCGCGCGCGGCGCTGAGCTTCACGGGGTCAACGCGCCGGCCTCTTATCCGAACCGGCGGCGGGCGGTCCCGGCCGACTTTCCAGCCGCTTTCACACCACCACAAATCCAGCCCGGAGCTTCCGGCCAGGCGGTAGCCGTAGCTGCTGTCCTCCAGGAAACCGACCCGAAGCCGCGAGCGCCCGGCTAGCAGGGCCTGATCTTCCCCGTCCAGAAACGCGGCCGTCACCGTGGGTTCACCGGCGGCATTCAAGCCCAGCTCCAGCGTGCACTCGCGCGATTCGCCGGGCGTGACGGCAAAGCGCTGCGTGCGGCCGGTCCGGACAACTCCAGCCGGCCCGGTCAAGCTGGCGGTGACCCGCAGCGGCTTCGATCCGGGATTCGTTACGGTGAAATCGAATCGCCTTTGTCCCGCCGCTTCCGGTTTGGAAAAGCCCCGCCATGAGATCAGTTCCGGTGCCCGGCCGCCGGTGACTTCGATGAACCGCGTCTCGCCTTCGGCCTCGAGCGCCGCTGCATCCAGCCGGGCCTCGTACTCGCACCGGCTGACTTGCAGGCTTGTGCCTGGATCGGGCGTGCGCAGCCGGACGAAAATGTCCTTCGCCGGCAGCCACGTCGCCGGGACCTTGCACGTGCCGCCACGGTTCCGGCCGTCGAACGCGCCCAACCGCGTCCACTGCTCGCCGTCGCGGCTGGCCTCGACCAGCAACGAGCCGGCGACGTGGTAATTGATCGCCACGCTGACCTGGGCGCTGGTTTGCGCGCAGCCGGGCAGCGCGAAGCGGTAGCTGAGTTCGCCGCCCGGAGTAAACAACCAGCGATCCGAGTTGAAGCCGGCGGTGCCGCGCCAAAGCGGCCGATGGAAAGCGGCGCCTTCCCAGCCGTAGCTGGGCGCGAACCGATACACGCCCTGACGGACTTGTTCCGCCTCGCCCAGCGGCGTTTCGCGGCCGCCCGGTCCGGCAATGAGCAGGTGGCCCGCCAGCACCGGCAGCAGTTCCGCGTCGTCGAACTCGACCGCGCCCTTCACGTGCCACTGGCCGAGGCGGATGAAGTCGTCCTTCACGTCGTCCGGCTGGCGGAAGACGAAGCGGTATTCGCGCCACTCGGCGTCGAGCGGGAAATCGCGATTCACGCGGCTCGTGCCAGCGAGCGCCGTGCCGCCGCTCGCGTCGGGCAGACGCCGGCCCCGAAACCGCAGCGCGTACAGCCCGCCGGGCTTGAGACGCAGTGCCTCGGTGCGCCAGACGCTTTGGTCCTGGCCGTTGCCGCGGGCGCGCAGAACACGGCTTGCGCCAGCGGCCTCCGATCTGGCCCACTCCCCTGCCCCGTCGGCCAGACGCCAGCCGGCGGGTTGTTGCCGGCCTTCTTCAAAGCCGGGGTCGGGCAGGAGGTTCTGGGCATGACTGCAAAGGCCAGCGGCCAGCAGTGTGACACCGAGGCAAAGCGTTTTCATGGTAACAGCCCGAGTGAACGCGTGCCGGTCCGGTCTGGCAAGCACGCGGCGGCCGACGCTACAGGCCGGGAGTTGCGTCGGGTGGATGCCGCACTCGCGCGACACTAAACCGGGACGAACTCAGTCAAGGAAGGAGAATTCACGCGCCCGCGCGTGTTCCGGCCGGCGCCCTCGCCGGCCGGCTCGCCACGCTCAAATCGCACCGGGCGGTGCCCCCAACCCCGCCGCGCCGGAGGTGACGGGCGGGGTGCCCGCCAGGGCACCCGAGCGGGTGCGCTCCTCAGTCCGGTCGCACCGCTCCGGCCGCGGCGAGACGATTTGTAGCTGGGGCGCGGATGGGACTTGAACCGAAAAACCGATGTTGAGCCGGATGGGAATCCGCGCTGGGACAACCTCGGTTGTCGGCTTGAAATGACTTGCCGGTGAGGCCGCAGCCGCCAGCCTCCGGCGCATGTCGTCAACGCGGCAGGGCGTCTGGCTCGCCGTGGGCGCCTACGCAATGTGGGGCGTCCTGCCGGTCTATTGGAAGGCGGTGCGGTCGGTCCCGGCCCCGGAAATCCTCGCGCATCGCATCGTCTGGTCGTTTGTGTTCCTGGCCGGGCTGGTGGCCTTGCGGTCGGCCTGGTCTTCGCTGCGCGCGGCGTGGTCGCGGCGGACAATCCGCCTTTACGGGCTGGCGGCCGCGCTGCTGTCGGTAAACTGGCTGACCTACATCTGGGCGGTCAACGCCGGACGGATCGTGGAAACGAGCCTGGGCTACTTCATCAATCCGCTGGTCAGCGTGGCGCTGGCGGTGGTGTTCCTCCGGGAACGGCTGCGCCGGCTGCAAGGCCTGTGCGTGGCGCTGGCGGCCGCGGGCGTGGCGTATCTCACCTGGCAGCACGGGGCGTTGCCGTGGGTGGCGTTGCTGCTGGCGGGCAGTTTCGCGCTCTACGGGTTGCTGAAAAAGACCGCGCCACTGCCCGCCCTGCAGGGCCTGACGTTGGAAACCGCGTTGCTGTGGCTGCCGGCGCTGGCGTTCCTGCTCTGGAACGAGTCGCGCGGGCAGGCGGCGTTTGGACATGCCGGGCCGCGCGTGACGCTGCTGCTCGCGTTCACGGGCGTGGTGACCGCGCTGCCGCTGCTGCTGTTTGCGGCCGCGGCGCGGAAAGTCAGTCTCACCACGCTCGGCCTGTTGCAGTACCTGGCGCCGAGCTGCCAGTTGCTGATCGGCGTGCTCGTGTACGGCGAGCCGTTTGGGCGGACGCGGGCGCTGGGCTTCAGCCTGATCTGGACGGCGCTGGCGTTGTATTCGGCGGAAGGCTTGTGGCGGGCACGCCGCTCAGCCGCCGGTGGATGAGCGGCAGGAAATGGCCGCAAAGATACGCCAGCAGCAGCGAAGTCGGGCGGGCGGGAGCATCGCGCCACGGCCAACTTCAGCTTTCGGGTTCAAGGCAGCCCTTCGGCCTGCAGGCGCAGGAAGGCTTCCTCGCCGACAAGCTGGCGCAGGCTGTTCAGGTGCTCGGTGTACAACTCGGCCAGTTCGCGCGAGCGGTCCTCCGGGGTGAGCGTGGTGTCACTCAGGACCCGCTGGCGCTCCTCGGTGACAAGCTGGTTCACCCGGTACAGCGGGATGAGCTTGTCCGGCTCCACCCCAACCCGCTCGGCCAAGGTCTTGGTCTGCTGGAACAGCGGATCCTGCAACAACCGGTAATGCGCGTAACGCGCCGGGCCGAGCGCGCGCTCCAGCGCAGCCTCGTGCTCGCGGGCCAGGACGGCCAGGCGTTTGACCTCGGCATCGTCCAGGGCCGCGGACTGGTCCTCCAGCCGGGCGGCAAGCTGTTCCTGGGCGCGAAACAGCGCGCGAAACTCATCGGGCGTGGCCTCGAAGCCGCGCAGTTGGCCGCGCAGGCGGTCGGCGCTGGCGGAGTAGCGCAACTGGTATTCCTCCAACTGCTCGGGCGTGAGCACCACGGCCAGCTCGGCGCGGGTTTCCCGTTCGAGACGGGCCAGCTCGGCGGGTGAAGGCGCGCCGTCCTGTTCCCGGGCGGCGAGCCGCAAGGCTTCGAGCTTGCGGGCGTGCCGCCGCTCAATCTCGCGCACCTGGCGACGGGTGTCCGGCGGGATCGCGCCCAGCAACTCGCCATCCAGGGGATTGGCGTCCGGCTCGGGCAGGGAGTTGCCGTGGCGCGCCTCCCAATCCGCCCCGAGCAAGTTGGTGAGCAATTCGCGCCGCTCGGCTTCGAGCGCGACCCGTCGCTCCTCCGCTTCCCGCACCAGTTCCGGACTCGGCTCCGAGCGCCACCATTCGCGCCGGGGATTGGGCACCTCGGCGGCGAGGCGCGCGGCGAAAAGCTCGTTCACGTCCGCCACGATGATGTCCTGCACGGTGGGTTCCGGGCAGCCGAAGGCGCGGAGGTTGCGGACGTAGGTGGGGTAATCCTCCGATTCGATGTCCCGCCAGGTCAACAGCCGGGGGGCGAAGACGACGTTGGTCCGGATGGGGCGCAGGATGTTGGTGACCACCGGCCGCCGGGCGATGACGCGTTGTGCCGGAGGCTTGGGTTTGAGCGCCTGCAGCCAGCCCACCAGCAGGCACACGTTCAGAACCGCGGAAACAGTCAGCCAGATCACCAGCCAGCGGGCGCGCATGTGCGTACTTGTGCGCGAAGCCCGGCGGTCGCGCAAACGGAAAAGGCGCACCCCGCGTCAATGCAAGGCGTCGGCGGAAATCTGTGCCGCCAGCGGCTGGCGTCCGGCCGGCCGCCCTCAATCTCAGAGCGGTTCCTTCAACATGGCCACGAACTGCTTCATGGCCGTGGAAAGCACCTTGTTTTTCTTGTGCAGGGCCGCCAGGGGACGCGACAGGTCGGCGTCGCTGATTTCCACGGCCACCAGCGTGCCGTCCGCAACTTCCTCCTGGACGCAGGTCTTGGGCACGATGGAAATGCCGGCGTCAATCTCGACGGCGCGTTTGACGGTCTCCACGTTGTCGAACTCCATCACCGTCACCACGTGGACGCCGTACTCGCGGAAGATCTTGTCCAGCGCCTTGCGGGTGGGGATGTCCGACTCGAAGGCGACGAACTTCTGGCCGTTGAGCGCGCTCATCTTCACGCTCTTGTTCTTGGCCAGGGGGTGGTTCGGGTGGCAGATCAAAACCATCGGCTCGCGGCGCAGCGGGATGATCTCCAGCTTGGCGTCGCGGGTGGGATACGCCACCAGCCCGAGGTCCACGACGTTTCCCAGCACGTCCTCGTACACCTGGTTGGCCCGGCGGTATTCGACGTGCACGTTCACCGTGGGGTAGTTCTTGAGGTAGCGCTTGATGTACGGCGGCAGATCGTGCAGCCCGATGCTGTAAATCGTGGCCACGCGCACCGTGCCCGAGATGATGTCCTTGAGCTCCTGAAGCTGGCTGTGCAGCCGCTCGTAAATCTGCACGATTTCCTTGCTGGCCTGGTAGAGCAACTCGCCCTCGCGGGTGAGCCGGAACTTCTTCTTGCTGCGCTCGATCAGCAGCGCCTTGAACTGCCGTTCCAGCGAACTGATCTGCTGGCTCACCGCCGACTGGGTGATGTGATTGATCTGGGCCGCCTTGGTGAAACTCTCCGTTTCCGTGAGGTCGCAAAACACCTTCAAGCTCTCGATTTGCATGAGGAAATATGAACAGGCATTGCGATCCCCGTCAACCCTTTTAATGTCGCCATTAGTCTGGAGGGGGGCGGACCCACTGGCGCCGGCGTCACGATACCTTATGGACCGGCGTCGGGAACCCCCGCCAGGGAGCAAGATCGCTCGGAAACGGGCTCTCCACGGGGCGCGCAGGATTACCAAACCGTATTCCGCGCCAACGACTCGGGCTACCGCACCGTGGGCAGCTTCCGGACACCGCTTCAAACCGCCAGGTCGCATCGCGCGGCCCGGCCGACCCACACGCGACCCTGAGCCGTGGACAAACTGGCGACCGCCGGCTTGAATGCCTGCGGCATGACCTTGCTGACCGCGCATACCAGCCTCACCAGCCGCGCCGGACCTCCCCGCCCGGCCGGCAACCGCGTCGCGCGACTTGCCGCGCTGCTGGGCTTCGCCCTGGCCTGTGCCGCCGCCGAACCGGCGCCCGGTCCGGAGGTTCAGGTCGAGGCCGAGGAAAACGTTTACACCTACGAAGACCCGCAGAACGGCGCCGGCCCCATGTGGTGCAGCGGTTCCACCTGCCTGGTGCGCAGCCAGGACCGGCTGTTCGTGTCCGGCATGGAAGTCGTCAAGGGCGCCCAGCCGCTGAACAACTGCCGGTGGGTGCTGTACGAGCGAGGCACCAACGGCTGGTACCGGGTCCGCACCTCGCCCTTTAACCTGACCCGTGAACCCTGCCCGCTGGCGACCACCAGCGATGGCCGGTTGTTCCTGTCCACCCACCCCACCCTGGCCCCCGGCCAGCCGCAGGGACCCTCCCGCTCGGAGGTGCTGGTCTTCCGGGCTGCGGACATGAGCGCCCCGCGGGAGGTACTGGTGCCCGAATGGCAGGGCAAACCGCAGTTCACGGAGCATTCGTACCGCAGCCTGGCCACGGACGCGGCCCGCAACGAACTGATCCTCTTCGTCTATTCCAGCTCGCCCTGGGCGGCCTCCTGGTCGCTCCTCGACGACGCGGGTCTGTGGTCCGCCCGTGGCGAACTGCGCTGGCCCTGGGGCGCCACGTACGAACGGCCCCAGCCGATCCGAATCGCCTACCCCAACGTGCTGCTCCGCAACCGCGCGGTGCATCTGTGCGGCGTGAGCGACATTGTGGAGCCCAAATCCGAGTGGCGCGCCTTCAAGAAGCAACTCACCGGCCGCGACTGGGATTACGACTTTCGCCGCCTGTTTTACACCTTTTCGCGCGACATCCGGGCCGGTCATTTCGCGGACTGGGTGGAGGTCGCCAGCCGCGAAGACACCTGCGGCTGGATCATGCCCGGCGACCTCTGGCTGGACGACGAAAACGTCGTGCACCTGGTCTGGTCCGAGCGTGCGATTGACGAGCGCCTGCGCGAGCGCTTCTTCCCGAAAGCCCGGCAAAGCCACGCCATCAATTATGCCCGCCTGCGCAACGGCGAGATCATCCTGCGCCAGACCCTGGCCCTCGCCCAGGAAGGTGTTTCCGAGGAAATCCCGAGCGCGCCGCGCTTCCAGATCACCCCGGCGGGGCGCTTGTACGTGATTTACTACGTGAGCGGGCGGAACCTGCAGGGACAGGCCGTTTCGGAGAACCGCCTGTTGGAGGTCCTGCCGGACGGCACGCCCAGCGCGGCGGTCCGGGTGCCGTTGCAGCATCCGCTGAACAGCTACTTCACCGCAACGCCACGGGCCGGATCGCCGCTGTCCAACACGCTGGACATGCTGGGCACGCGCGCCGACACGCGGCTCACGATCAGCTACGCGCGCGTGCTGATCCGGTGAGGTGCGCCGGGCAAGACGCCCGCCGTCAGAGCGAACGCCGTCACGGCGGCGCGTCGCCGCTGGTGGACGTTGACCCCGGTGCCAGGAGATCCTTCGCGCTGAGGATTCTTCCGGCGTTCCGCTCCCAGACCTGCCAGCCCGGGCAATCGGCCTTGCTCCAGCGCCGGAACACCGCTGGTTGATCGCGCTTGCGCAGTTCGAACTCCGCCGCCCCGTCCGCGTCACAGGCCAGGGCGGCCGCCTGCGCCTTGAACACCCGCGGGCGGCCGATCACCCGCACGGCCCCCACCGGCAAGGCAGGCGGCGGACACTGGTCCAACACCAGGTAACTCAGCGGCAGACTCCGCAGGTCCACCCCAGTGAGATGCGCGAACCGTCCCCAGAACGGATCGGTGAACACGGCGGGGGGTGACGCCGCGAAATGGTGACACCAATGCGCTTCGTTGCCCGGCGCCAGCAATCCGCAATCCGCGCCGTGAGTGCAGGGCGCCACGACGGGCAACGCGCTTCGCAGCCGCTCTCGCATCTCGATCAGCCGGCGGCTGGCGTCGTACGTGCCCGGCTCGACCCACAACACCGCTTCGGCCCGGTTCAGCAGCGCGAGCAACGGCCCGACCTGCTCCGCGGCGAGTTCCGTCAGCACGTGGCTCAGCAGGACAATCTCGGGCTTGGACGGCAGTCCTTCGGCCACGGCCAAGCCGGGGTACTTCTGCCTGGCGCGGTTGGCGGCGAAGCGCATCGCCCGCGGCGAGCGGTCCCAGAAATGCGCCTGTGTCACCGCCTCGGGACCGAAATGGTCAAGGTACGCGCGCGCGGCAATGCCGCTGCCGCAGCCCCAGTCCAGCAAGCCTGCCCGCGGCGGCGGACGCCACCCGCGCCGCGCCAGCTCCGCCAGCACATGGTCCCACTTCCAGCCGATGCGCTGGGCGAAGGTGGCGTCGTAGCTGGCGACGTCGGCGTCGCGTTGCCAGTAATCCCGGTCCCCGCCGCTGCCGGACAAAAAGGTCTCACGCAGGCGTTCCAACGCCTGCCAGTCGGGCGGGGCCGGCGGGTGCCGGTGCGTTTGCGGCTGTTGCGACATGCGACGGTGATTCCACATGAATGCAATCCGGGCAAGTTCAACGCAAACCGGCCTTCTTGACACAGGTCTGGGGAACTAGATCAGCAGGCTGGACTGGCTGGGACCTTGCCGCGACACGGCGCCACCCAGCAGCGCTCGGAACTGCACTTCATCCAGCACCGGCACGCCCAATTCGCGCGCCTTGTCGAGCTTGGACCCCGCGCTTTCGCCGGCCAGCACGTAGTCGGTGTTCTTGCTCACCGAGCCGGTCACGTTGCCGCCCACGCTGCGGATCAGCGCGGAGGCTTCATCGCGCGAGAGCGTGGGCAGCGTGCCAGTGAGGACGAAGGTCTTGCCGGCGAAAGGATGGCCCGCAGGGGCGGCGGCCTTGGTCGCGCCGCGAGGTGAGATGCCCAATTTCTTCAAACGCGCCAGCACTTCCCGGCCTGCCGGACTGGCAAACCAATCGAGGACCGCCTTGGCCGCCACGGGGCCAACCACGCCCACAGCATCCCGCGGCGCGGCGTCTTTCTTTTTCGAGGGCTGCGCGAAACCCGCGTCAATGAGCCGCTGGCCGACGGCGTCGGCTTCTTCCTTGCGCTTCTCTTCGCGCAGGCGATGCAATTCCAACACGTCGCACAGGAGCTTCGAGTGGGCGAGGTCTTCGAGGGTCTCGTGGAACTGCGCCAGGTCGTAGGCGGTCTGCTCGCCCACTTCGGAAATTGCCAGCGCGAGCAGCCAGCGGTGCAACGGCAACGTCTTGGCGCGCTCCAGGGCCTCCTTCACCTTGGCGGCGTTCTTGGCGCCGAAGACGCGCGGCTCGTCGTCCGTGCCGAGGTTCAGCGTGGCGAGCTTTTCTTCGGGCAGGGTGAAGAGGTCGAGTGGTTCGCTCACTAGGCGGCGCTCGACGAGCTTCTCCGCGACGATGCCGCCGAGGGATTCGATGTCGAGCGCCTTGCGCTGGGCGAAATATTCAACGCGGCGGGTCTTCTGCGCCGGACAACCGGCCACGTTCTGGCAGCGCCAGGCAACTTCTTCGGTTTCGCCGCCGGAGACTTTCTCCTTCGCGATCGGCCCGCCGCACGCCGGGCACCGGCCTTTGATGTGTGCTACGAAATCAAATTCCTTCGCCTCCTTGGGCCGTTTGGATTTCACGACCTCGACCACTTCGGGAATCACCATGCCGGCCTTGCGGATGACCACGGTGTCGCCGATGCGGATGTCCTTGCGGCGGATTTCGTCTTCGTTGTGCAGCGTGGCGCGCGAAATGGTCGAGCCTTGCACGAAAACCGGTTCGAGTTCGGCCACGGGTGTAAGCACGCCGGTGCGGCCGACCTGCACGGTGATGCCTTTGAGCACCGTCTCGGCGGGCGTGATCCACGGCACCGGCTTGTGGACGATGGCGTAGCCGGGCGCGCGGGTCTTGGACGGAATGCGCGCCCAGTCAGCGATGCGATTCACTTTGATGACCACGCCGTCGATCTCGTAGGGCAACTGCGTGCGCAGGTCGCGCTGCTCGTCGTAGTGGCGGACGACTTCCTCGCGATAGACCTTGAGCACTTCCGGCATGTCCCGGCAGAGCCACCAGCGGCGTTGCGTGGGCAGGCCAAACTGCTTCAGCGCCTCCAGCATTTCCGCGTGCGTTTCCCACTCGATGCCCTCGCACGCGCCGACGGCGTAGAACACGGCGCGGATGGGGCGCGCGGCCACGAGGCGCGGACCGAGCTGCTTGAGCGTGCCAGCGGTAGCGTTGCGCGCGTTGGGGAAAGGCTTCTCGCCGGCCGCTTCGAGCTTCCGGTTGAGCGCCTCGAAATCGTCAGTGGCGATGTAGGCCTCCCCGCGAACCTCCAGCAACGGCGGCGGATTCTCTAAATTCAACCCCAGCGGAATCGCCCGCACGGTGCGAAGGTTCGCGGTGATGTCGTCGCCGAACTGGCCGTCGCCGCGCGTCACGCCCAGGGCGAGCTTGCCGTGCCGGTAATGCACGCCGATGGAGACGCCGTCCACCTTGGGCTCCATGACGTATTCGACGCGATCGGCCTGGAGGTGCTTGCGGATGGTTTTATCGAACTCCAGCAAGCGCGACAGCGTGTGCTCGTCCTGCGCGCGGTTGCGTTTCTCGCGGTCCGGCTGCTCCTGGCTGTCGGGATGTTCCGCCGCTTCGACCTTTTCCAGCGAGAGCATCGGCACCAGGTGCTTCACCCGCTTGAACCCATCCGTCGGCGCGCCTCCGACGCGCTGGGTGGGCGATTCGGGCGTGACGAGTTCAGGGAATTGCTTCTCCAACTCCTGCAACTCGCGGAACAACCGGTCGTACTCGAAATCGCTGATGGCCGGCTTGGCCAGGACGTAATACGCGTAGTCGTGCCGGCGGATTTCGTCCGCCAGTTCGGCGTGGCGTCGGCGGGCTTCGGCGGCGGTCATGCCACAGGTTGCTGGCGCACGCGGTCAAAGAGTCGCCGCCAGCTTCCTCGCAGGGGATACAGCAACGTGGACCGCGCCAGGATGGACCGCACCTCGGCGCGGCTCACCTTGATGCGGTGGTTCGGATTGAGCACGTTGCCCGCCCGCAGCAAGGACAGGGTGCGGATGCCGATCAAGGCCGGCCACGCGCAGGCCAGGCGCAGCCGGATCAGCCGCTTGGGCAGCACCGTGGTGTACACCCAGCCGGCCGCGAGGTGCTCCTCGGCCAGGTCCAGGTACCGGGTGTACAGCGGGCGGAACCGCTCCATGTTGGCCGGGTCCAGCAGGTCGGCCGGCACCAGCCCGTGCGCCGCCAGCGCTTGCAGCGGCAGGTAGCAGCGGCCTTGTCGCAAATCCGCCGGCAGATCGCGCAGGATGTTCACCAGCTGCAGTCCCTTGCCAAAACGGATGCTCCGCACGATCAATGCCTTGAGATCCAGCCAGTCCTGGGGAAACAGCATGGCGCGGCAGAGGTTCGTCCAGAACTGCCCCACGCAGCCCGCCACGCGGAAGGTGTAGTCGTCCAGATCCGCGTCGGTCTGGAGGGCCACCACCCGCCCCGGCCCGGCGCCGCCAAAGCGCGCCAAGTCCAGGCGCTGCCCGCTGATGATCGTGGCTAGCACCGTGCGGATCAAATCCCGCGGCCCGGGCTCCAAGTGTTCGAGCAAGGTGATCAACGCTTCGAAACATTCCAGCAATTCGCGCTCGGCCGGGACCGGTTGCGCCGACCCCACCTCCCCCAAATCCAGTGGCGCGGTATGGATCGAGGCTATCCGCTCGCCCATCAGACTCAAGATGTCGCGCCGGCGGGCTGCGGGCAAACTGCTGGTGTCCGCCACGCTGTCCGTTGACCGCGCCAGCAGGTAGGCCAGTCCGATCGGGAGCCGGACCGGTTTGGGCAGAACCTGGATTGTCAGGTAAAAGGATCGCGAAACCCTCTCCAGCAACTGGAGCACCCCGCGTGTGCGCATGCCAGACCGTAACATGCGCCCCCGCGTCGAGGGAAGTCCCACGTGGTGTCCCGCGTTGCGCGAGCGGCCACCGCGCGTCCGATCCGGACTGCGGGTACCGTGAGCACGGCCACTCAGGCCCTCGTGGACGGCGCCCGAGGCCTGGTCATCGTCCGAAACCTCGTTCGGTGTGGCCAGCGGCAAAGCCTCGGAGGATTCCAGGTGGTGTCCAGCCCGCCCTTCGTCCCGCGTCTCTGGGGTGGCTTCCGCCGGCTTGACCGGGGTCGGCTTCGAGACCCGCCCGGTCAAGGGTGTTGGCGGCGGAGATTTCAGGGGCGGTTTCATGGCAATCAGGAGGGGCGTTGGGGTAAAGGCGGTTGCAAATCTGCCGGGCGTGGGCGGGCCTTGCGGAAATCGCCGCTCCGAAGCTTGCCGAAGGGGCGGGCCTCGCGCGCCTCGACTTGCAACCCACTCGCCGTGCAAGCGATGGCACCCATCCCGACAAGTAGATGGAACGTTGCGGCGGGACAGCGGCGGGTGTCGGGAAAACGGGATGCGCCCCCACCCCGCGCCGCAGCGAGTTCGCGCTTGCGTGGCGGAGGTGAATGGTTCTTACTTTGCTCTTCGGTGCGGGTGTGGTTCAATGGTAGAACGCGGGCTTCCCAAGCCTGAAGCGAGGGTTCGATTCCCTTCACCCGCTCCAACCCTTCCATTCCAGATTTCTTTCAGCGATTTTTCTTCGTCGGGCGCCGGCCTCGACTTTCGACCTCCGGGTTTTGATTTTGTGGCGCGCCCATGCGGGGTTCCTTCGCGGTTCACGACCCTGCTGGTACGGGCACTTCAGCGCTGGCTTTCCTGCGGGTGGGCCGCTTGCGTTCGCTCGTGCGGACGCCTCCCGCCTGGTCATACTCGATCGAGTCGGGACCGAAGATGCCGCGAATGGCGCTCAAGGCCCGGGTGTTGTACCCGCTCAACCGCGCCGCTGCGTCGTCCCGGCGATCCTTCAGGCCCTCCAACGCGTGGCGCAGGTCCGCGATCTGGCGATTCAAGTCGTTCACCGTCTGGATGCTCGCCTCGTAATCCGCGAGCGTGACCGCATCGCCATCCCGGCCAAGCTTCAGGTCGGGGTTCGCCTTCCACACCTTCTCGATGCTTGCGGCATCGTTCAGGACCACCTCAACAGAGACTTTGCTGGCCATGGTTTCCGCCTTTCGTTGGTTGTCTTGCGCGCGGCAGTGCCGCCTTATCTTTCCCGGCGGGGAAGCAAGCATCCGGAATGCCAGCGGACCTTTCGGCGCCCTGGCTGATACAGCAAAGAGGTTGGTGAATACTGAAGTCCTGTCTGCCTGTGACCGCCAATAGCCGCAACGAGCTCAAGTGCAAAGCACGCGAGCGGTTACGGACCGCTTTCTTCGCTGGGTGGGTGGATCGCCAAACCGGACAACGCCATCGCAGCCAGCCTGCCGTTGAACCCTTCCTGCCACCCGGCGGCGATTCAATCGCGCGTTCTGGGATTGATTTACCGCATTCCCATTCAATCCGCGGCGCCGCGGTAAAATTCAGGAAGCCAGCTTATGATTGTCGCCGGCTTGAGGATCGTTCCAGCGGCCGGTTTGAAGTTTCTACTGGCGTTTGAAGGGACTAACTGGCGCTGTAAATCTTCCGCTCGCAAGCACGTAAGTTGCGCAGGCTGCTGAATCTTCCAAGAAATTGGTAAAACTATTGAATACCACCCCTGAAAAGAATCGTGCGCCAGCCGGACCATGTTCCTCATCGCCGACACTTTTTCACACACGATCGTTGTCAGGGCGTCCAGAATCCAGACGTATCGCACCCAAATCCCCGCTTGGGGCGGCTGCGAAAAGACGCAAGCGGCGCACGGCAACAAAGCTCAACTGGAACACCGACGTTGCCAGTCACGCCGGTTTCCCACCGGCTTGAATTGAGCCAAACTCCCGTGTTGGTCTCCCGTCGGTTCGACCCCGATTTTTCGGGTAGAGCCGGATTGTCCTGGCTGGGTGCCGCCTAGGAAACCAGCGCTCCGGCGAAAGGCTACGTCACCGACACGGGCTTCACCCGCCAGATTTGCTCGCAGTAGTCGCGGACGGAGCGGTCGGAGGAGAATTTGCCAATGCGCGCCACGTTCAGGATGATCTTGCGCGTCCACGCCGCGGGCTCGCGCCACAAGGCGCTCACGGGAGGCTGGCATTCGACATAGGCCTGGTAGTCAGCGAGCGCCAGGAAGGGATCCTTGTGGAGCAGGTTGTCCACCAGCGGGCGGAACAGGCCCGCATCCCCGCCGGCCAGTGCCCCGGAGGCGATGAAGTCCAGCACTTCGCGCATCGTGGGATTCTGCTCATAAATCTCCCGCGGCCGGTAGCCGCGCGCCCAGGTTTCCTGCACCTGCGCGGCGTCGAGTCCGAACAGGAAGAAGTTTTCCGCGCCGACCTCCCCGCGGATTTCGACGTTTGCGCCGTCGAGGGTGCCGATGGTGAGCGCGCCGTTCAGCGCGAACTTCATGTTGCCCGTGCCGGAGGCCTCCATGCCGGCGGTGGAAATCTGCTCGGACAGGTCGGCGGCGGGATAGATGTGCTGCGCGTTCTTCACATTGAAGTCCGGGAAGAACACGACCTTGAGCCGGTCGCTCAGCGCGGGATCGCGGTTCACCACGTCCGCCACGGAGTTGATGAGCTTGATGATGAGCTTGGCCATGAAATAGCCGGGCGCGGCCTTGGCCACGAAGATGAACGTGCGCGCCGGAACGTCCGCCTGCGGTTCGCGTTTGAGGCGCAGGTAGAGCGTGAGGATATGCAGCACGTTCAAGTGCTGCCGCTTGTATTCGCGCAGGCGCTTGGCCTGGATGTTGAAAAGCGACTCGGGGTTCACCTTCACGCCGGCGCGCTGTTCGAGGAGCGCGGCCAGGTCACGCTTGGCGGCGAGTTTCACCGCGCGCCATTGCCGCTGAAACTCCGCGTCGTCCGCCAGCGGCTCCAGTTTGCGAAGTTGGTCGAGATCGCACAGCCAGCAGTCGCCGATCCGGTCGGTGATGAGCTTCGCGAGCGGCGGATTGCTGACAGCCACGAGCCGGCGCGTCTCCTTCCCAGTCGTAGGCGCCGGGATTGGTCACCACGCTTTTCATCGCCACGGCGGCGTTGTCACCGGGTGCGATGCTGGCGGCGCGATTGTAGCCCGGCGGCACCACCACCCCGCGGCCGTACGGGTCCAGCAGCACCTTGGCCGGGTCAAACCGCCTTCCGCGCGCCGGCTCGAACGGCCCATGCACGCGATAGCCGTAGAGCTGCCCAGCCTTCACCCCCGGCACGAACGCGTGCCAGTAGTGATAGGTCCGGTGCGCGGCCGGATCCAAATCAAACGTCCGGCTGGGCCGGGCGTCGTTCGCGTGGTCGAGGATCAGCAACTCCACATGCGTGGCCGAGCGCGAGAAGAGGCTGAAGTTGGCGCCACCCCGGACGAGGGTTGCGCCCAGTGGATGACTGCTGCCGGCTTTCAATCTGTTTTTCATGGCGCGGGCGGTGTTGAACCAGGCTCCGGCGGGTCGCCAATCCGCAGGAATTCGATGCGGTGGCTGGCGTCCGGGTTGCGCGTGGACGGGCCGGCCACCAGCATGGCAACCGCGCCGGCGACCTGATGTTCGCGGAGCCAGATCCGGGCGAGGTCGCGCCAGTTTTCCGGCTCCTCGGCAAGATGCACCGCCTGCACGCCGTACGAAAAAGCCAGTCCCTGGCAGACGCTCTCGTCCCGGCTCAGGGCGACAATCCACACGGCCGGATTGAAGCGCGAGATCATCCGCGCCGTGGTGCCCGTGCGTGTGGGCACGAACACCGCGGCGCACGGCACCGTCTCCAGCGCGTACTCCACCACCGACGCGATCGCCTCGGCCGGAGTCGCCGGCTTGCGCTGGCGGCACACCGCGCGGAGGTCGTCCAGCCGCGTGGGTGGGCGATGCGCCTCGGTGTAGGCGGCGATCCGCGCCAGCATGGCCACGGCCTCCGCCGGATACCGGCCCATCGCCGACTCGCCCGAAAGCATGAGGCAGTCCGTGCCGTCGAGGACGGCGTTGGCCACGTCCGTGGCCTCGGCGCGCGTAGGCATGCGGCTGGCGGTCATGGACTCGAGCATCTGCGTGGCGGTGATGACCGGCTTGCCCGCGAGGCTGGCCTGGGCGATGAGTTGCTTTTGGAGGATCGCCATTTCCTCGATCGGCACCTCCACGCCCAGGTCGCCGCGCGCCACCATGATGCCATCCGCCGCCTTCAAGATGGCGTCGAAATGCTTCAACGCGCCCGCGCGCTCGATCTTGGCGATCACAAACGGCTGCCGGCCGGCGGCCCGCGCGGCCGCGCGCACGGCTTCAACGTCCGCCGCCTTTTCCACGAATGACTGGCTCACTGCGTCCACGCCGGCCTTCAGCGCGAACTCTAGGCAGGCGCGGTCGTGGTCGGTGAACGCGCTGATGCCGAGGTCAATGCCCGGCAGGTTGAGCCCCTTCCTGGATCGCAGTTCGCCGCCGACGACGACCTTGCAGTGAACGTCGCTACCGGCCACACGCTCGACGACGAGTTGCACCAGGCCGTCGTTGAGGAACAGCTGGTCGCCGGGTTTCACCACCCCGGACAGGCGCTCGAAACTCATCGCGACGCGGCGTTCGTTGCCGACGACCTCGTCGCTGGTCAGCGTGAAGCCTTCGCCCGCTCTAAGCAGGATCGGCTCCGGATCGATCCGCCCCAGGCGCATCTTCGGACCCGGCAGGTCGGCCATGATGGCAACGCGGCGGCCCGCGGCTTTCTCGGCGGCGCGAATGCGGGCAATGCGCTCCGCGTGGCCGGCGAAGTCGCCGTGCGAAAAGTTCAGGCGCGCCACGCTCACGCCGGCGCGGATGAGGCGCTCGAGCATCTCCGGCGGCTCGGAGGCCGGGCCGATGGTGGCGACGATCTTGGTTTTGTGGTCAGGCAGAGTCATGGATGGTTCATGTTGCCAGGCGCCGGCTTGCGGGGTCGTGCGGGTTCATTCACAACAGATGGGCATGGTAAGCAATCCCGCCACGGTTGCCATAAACAAGACACCCGCCAGGCCCGCAAGCGCCAATCGCACCCGGCGCGAGTCAAAGGCGCGCGCGATGCCCCCGAAGAAAAGGACCGAGGTAAACAGGACCGTCTGCAGGACATAATTGTCGGAGAACTGGCGCGCCTCGCGGGTGAGAAAGGCCTGGTGCGCGGTAATTAGCACGTTTGGGAAGGTCAGCAGCCGCGCCAGCTCGTCGTCCTGCAACACCTGGCCGGACAGGTCCTCGAAAAAGGTGCCCTCCTCCTCCTCGTAAACGTCCAGCGCACCCGCCGGGCCGGCCGGACTTGAAACGATCCCGCCGCCCCGGTAGCCTCAATCCATGACGGATCCAGTGGCCATCCTGCGGACTCATGCCGCCGAACTGCGCGGGTTGGGGGTGCGCCGGCTGGGTGTCTTCGGCTCGTTCGCGCGGGGCGAAGCCGGCGAAGGAAGCGACGTGGATATTTATGTCGAGTTTGAGGAGACGCAGCGCAACTACGATAATTTCTTTGCCCTTCACGAACGGCTGGAACGGCTGACCGGGCGCCGGGTGGACCTGGTCACCGATCGCGCACTGAGCGAGTCGAAGGCCCGCTTGATTCTCCCCACCGTTCGCTATGTCACCGACCACGGTTGAGTTGCTGCGCGACATTCTCCGGGAAGCGGAGTTCCTGCAAAGCCACTGTGCCGGCCTGACCCGCGAGGCCTTTCTGGCGGATGACGTGCTCCAGCGCGCGTTTGTGCGGAGCTGTGAGGTCATCGGCGAGGCGGCCAAGAAAGTGCCCGAGGACACCCGCCGGGCGCACCCGGAATTGGAGTGGCGCAAGATGGCAGGGATGCGTGACCGGCTCATACACGATTACGGCGGCGTGGACTACTACATCGTCTGGGATGTTGCGGTCCGCAAAGCCCCGGAGCTGGTCAGCCGGCTCCGCCCCATTCTCGAAGACATCGGCGGCTGAGCACCGGCTTGGGGACGGGGATCACCGGTTGTGTGCCGCTCTTGTCGAAGGACAGATTGCCAGTGGATATTCATGGCGCAGATCCCAGCTAGGTCAGCACCGAGCCTTCGACAAACGGTTTTCCCCGCGCCAGCGCCTCGAGGTTGGCCACGGTGGTGCGGGCGATGTCGGTCAGCGCCTCGCACGTGAGAAACGCCTGGTGCGCGGTGAGGAGCACGTTTGGGAAGGTCAGCAGCCGCGCCAGCTCGTCGTCCTGCAACACCTGGCCGGACAAGTCCTCGAAGAAGATGCCTTCCTCCTCCTCGTAAACGTCCAGCGCCACCCCGCCGAGCCGGCCGGACTTGAGCGCCTCGATCAGCGCCGTGGTGTCAATCAGCGCGCCCCGGCTGACGTTGATGAGGATGGCGCCGGGTTTCATCAAGTCGAGCGTTTCGGCGCGAATGATGTGCTTCGTCTCGGGCGTGAGCGGCACGTGGAGCGAGATAACGTCGCTGAACCCCGCCAGCGACGAGGCGTCCGCGTATTCGACGCCCTGCCGGGTGGCCCAGTCGCGATCCAGGAACGGATCGTACGCGATCACCCGCATCCCGAAGCCGCGCAGAATCTGAGCCACGATGCGGCCGATCTTGCCCGTGCCCACGATGCCAGCGGTCTTGCCGTGCAAGTCGAAGCCGACCAAGCCGTTCAGCGAGAAGTTCAGCTCGCGCACGCGGTTGAACGCGCGGTGAATCTTGCGGTTGAGCGTGAGCAGCAGCGCGACCGCGTGCTCGGCCACGGCGTGCGGCGAATAGACCGGCACGCGTGTGACGGTGAGCTTCAGTTCCCTGGCGGCGGTGATATCCACGTTGTTGAAGCCAGTGCAGCGCAACGCCACCAACCGCACGCCGGCCTGCGCCAGCGTCTCGAGACAGGCCCGGTCGACCTGGTCATTCACGAACACGCACACCGCCTGAGCGCCCGCCGCGAGCGCCGCCGTCGCCGGCGTGAGCCGGAACTCGAGAAACCGCCACTCGATGCCGGTGTCGTGCGAGGCCTTCTGCAGGTGCTCGCGATCGTACGGCTTGGTGTCGAACACGGCGGCTGTGATCGTTGCGTTCATGGGGCATCCTTCGCAGTCCGCTCGCTCCGCAGTCCCGGTTTACTCCATGCTCTGGCGGACATCCACCAGTACTTGATCCACGGCGTCGATGCGAATGAAACCCCGGCGGGGGAATTCGAGGTCGAGGATGACCAGCAAGCAGATCGTCATCACGGTCGGGAAGCCGATGAAATGGACCAAGCTCCGGTCCTTCCCTCCCGCCATGCCCAGGCCAGCCAACAGGGCGCTCACCAGAGCCAGAGCCACCAACAACTCGAAGATGATCGCGGGAGGATGCGTCCGCAGGGCCACGGACCGCTTCGTCACGACGTCAAACGTGGCGTTCAACGCCGGCAGGAGCAGCACGGCCGCGTTCCGGGTGTCGGGCGCCTTGCAGGCGTCCACCACCTGCTTCCAGATCTGCTGCTGCAACTCGAGTGAACGGTCCAGTTCCGCCCCGGCGGCATCCAGTTCCGGCAGGAGCTGGTAGGTCGTCAACCGCGCGTCCACATACGCTCGAAACAGGTTCCGCACCGGCCCCTGGGCTGACTCGGGCAGCAAGTCCAGCCGCAGCCAGGCCGTGCCGATGTTGTTCGCTTCCTCCACGATCAACTGGCGACGCTGGTCGAAACGCGAGGCTGCGCCGGAAAACGTGAACGCGACCAGAAGTCCCAGGAGGGCAAACACGGCGCCGTCAATCGCCCCGACGCCCGATCGGGCGCCGCTCGAGTCCCGGGCCAGCCGCCGGTTTCCCAGTCGCCGCCCCGCCTCCATCAGCAACGTCATGCCTGCGAACCGTCACCAAGGCCCATGCCCACGTGTGCTCCAGGGGCGTGGACGGCCGCGGGCGGGCCATGTCAGCGCCGCAGGCCTGCTGCATCGCCCCCGCGCCGAGAAGCACGAGCAGGCAGGCGGCGAATCGACGACGCCAAGCGTAAGACGCGGTGTTGTTCATGCTGACCGGCCGGCCGGGTCACCCGCCGCTTTTCGCCCCAGCAAAAACCAAGTGCGCAGACGCCCCTTCCCCTTGACCTCGACTTCGCCGCGCTCCTCGAGATCGAACAACGGCGCCAGCACCCGCTGCATCGCTTCGGTCACCTGGATGCGATCGGGCGCGCCCGTCGATTCCATGCGGCTGGCGGTGTTCACGGTGTCGCCCCACAGATCGTAGATGAACTTGCTGCGGCCGATGACGCCCGCCACGACCGGACCGGTATTCAGCCCGATGCGAATCCGCAACGAGGTCCCGCGACGCCCGTTGAACTGCTTGAGCGACTCGATCATCTCCAGCGCGAGGTCCGCCAGCACCGCAGCGTGGTCCGCCGTCTCCTCCGGGACGCCGCAGACCGCCATGTAACAGTCGCCGATGGTCTTGATCTTCTCGACGCCGTGCCGGTCGGCCAGTTCGTCGAACTGCGTGAACAACTCGTCCAGCAGTGACACCAGCGGCTGCGGCGACATGCCGCCGGACAGCACGGTGAACCCCACAATGTCCGCGAAGAGCACACTTACCCCAGGGAAGTGATCCGCGATGCTGTCGGCGCCGGACTTCAGACGCGCGGCGATCGACGCGGGAAGGATGCTCAACAGCAGCCGTTCGTTCTCGCGGTGGAGCCGGTCAATCGTGAGATGCGTATTGACGCGCGCCAGCAGTTCATGGGCGTTGAACGGCTTGGCCACATAGTCCACCGCCCCGAGCTCGAAGCCCTTCACGATGTCCGCCGTTTCGGACCGCGCCGTCAGAAAGATCACCGGTATGTCGCGCGTCGCCTCGTCGCCCTTCAGCCGCCGGCATGTCTCGAAGCCGTCCATCTCCGGCATCATCACGTCGAGCAGGATGAGGTCGGGTCGCACGCGCCGCACAACGTCGAGCGCCTGGGTGCCGTTGGTGGCGACGCTGAGCTGGTAGCCCTGCTGCTTTAGCGTGGCCGAGAGCGTCTGGATGTTCGCCGGGGTGTCCTCGACGATGAGGATGCGGCTGCCGGTCACGGGCGTGGGAGGGCTCATGCGGGGAGAAGTCCTTCCTCGCGGGCTGCGGCCTCGAGCGCGGCCAGCGCGTCGGCAAAGGCGAAACTGCCGATCTGGCTTTCAAAGCTGGCGAACGCCTCGCCCGGCAACAGCGCCTGGAAGATCGCGCGATGGGCTTCGAGGCACTCGCCCGCGGCGGGGTCGAAGTTGTTCAAGTGCCCGATCATCTCCGCGACAACGCGTCCGGCCTGCGCCGGATCGAATGCGGCGGCGGTCGTCGGGGGCACGGGCGGCGTGTCGGCGGACGGCAAAGCGGCGCGCAGCCTGCCCACGGCGTCGGCCAGCGTGGAGGCGGTGTCCTCGAACAGCCCCGCGAGCCCGGGAGCGTTCGCCGTCGCGGACAACGCCTTCTCAAGCGCTGCCGCCGAGCGCTGGACGGCGGGAAGGCCGAGGCTGCCGGCGACGCCCTTGAGCGTGTGGGCCAGCCGTTCGGCCAGCGGCCGGTCGCCTTGGGCAAGCGCCCCCTGGATGCTCTCCACCGCCGGTCCCTGCTGCTCGACGAACTGGCGCAGGAGCTTCAAATAAAGTTTCCGGTTCCCGGCCACGCGCGCGAGACCGTCCTGCGCGTCGAGCCCGGGGATGTTGGGAAGCTCCGCAGAACTAGCGGCCGGTGGCGCGGTCGCGCCGGACGACGCCGAAGCCGCCGGCGGTTGCGGCTGTGCGGGTGATGGCGCGGGTGCGAGTTCGGGCGGCGACGCGGCCTTCGCCTTGCAGTACTTCGCCAGCGTGTCGAACAGAATCCCGGGATCGATCGGCTTCGACACATGGCCGTTCATGCCCGCGTCCAGGCAACGCTGCCGCTCCTCGACCGTGGCATGCGCGGTCATCGCGACGATCGGCAGCGCCGCAAACCGCGGCTCCGACCTGATCTTCGCCGTCGCCTGGTAGCCGTCCATCTCGGGCATTTGCAGGTCCATGAGCACCACGTCGAAAGGCGGCGGTTGCGGACCGTTGAACAGGGTTTCCACCGCCTCGCGGCCGTGGTTGGCCACCATGACCGTGGCGCCGACGCCTTCGAGCAGTTCGATCGCGATCTGCTGGTTGATCTCGTTGTCCTCCGCCAGGAGCACGCGCAGGCCGTGCAGGCGCGTGCTGTCCTCCTCCGTGCCGGCCGCAGCGGCGGCACCCACTTCGTCGCCGACGGACGCGACGAAGATGCTCACCAGCGAATCCACGAGCATGGATTTGGTGACCGGCTTTACGAGGAAGCCGTCCACGTGGAGGCGCTCGGCCTCTTCGCGGACTTCCTCGCGGCCGAACGCGGTGACGATGACGACGGCCGGCTGCTTACGCAGCGTCGAGTCGTTCTTGATGAACCGTGTGGCCTGAAGGCCGTCCATGCCCGGCATCCGCCAGTCCATGAACACAACGTCGTACGGCGCGTCGGCGTCGCGCTCCTTGATGGCCGCGAGCGCCTCGTGGCCGGAGCTGACGGCGTCCACGCGTTCGGCCAGCGGTTCCAGCGATTCGACCAGGATTTCGCGCGCCGCCGCGTTGTCGTCCACCACCAGCACGCGGAGGTTCTGGAACCTGCCGGGCACGATCCTGCCGGTGGCGGTCGCCTGGCCGATGCCCAGCCAGACGGTGAAGATGAAGGTGCTGCCGACGCCGGGCTCGCTCTCGAGCCAGATCTGACCGCCCATCAACTCGACCAACCGCCGGCAGATGGTCAGGCCCAGCCCGGTGCCGCCGTGCTTGCGCGTGGTGGACATGTCGGCCTGCGAGAAGGGCTGGAACAGCCGCGCCGCCTGTTCCTTCGTCATGCCGATGCCGGTGTCGCGCACCGAGAAGCGGAGTTGCGCCTTTTCGCCGGTCTGGTCGAGCAGCTCGATCTTGAGCCGGATTTCGCCGCGCTCGGTGAACTTGACCGCGTTGTTGACCAGGTTGGTGAGGATCTGGCCCAGACGGAGCGGGTCGCCGTGCAACTGCTCGGGGATGGCGGCGGCCACGTCAGCCAGGAACTCGAGCCCCTTGTCGTGGGCCTTCTGGGCGGTGACGGTGGTGACCGAGCCGATCACCTCGTCGAGCTGGAAGTCGGTGGTCTCGAGGTCGAGCTTGCCGGCCTCGATCTTCGAGAAGTCGAGGATGTCGTTGATGATCGCCAGCAGCGAGGTGCCGGCGTTGTGGACCTTGCTGACGTAGTCGCGCTGCTTGGGCGAGAGCTGGGTTTTGAGCGCGAGGTGGGACAGGCCGATGATGGCATTCATCGGCGTGCGGATTTCGTGGCTCATGTTCGCCAGGAACATGGACTTCATCTGCGTGGCTTCCTCGGCCCTGGCTTTGGCAGCAAGAATCTCTGCTTCCTGCTGCTTGCGCAGTGTGATGTCGCGGACGCTGGTGAGCAGCACCGGCTCGCCTCCGAGTGTGATCCGGATCAACGTGACTTCGCAGGGAAGTTCCGTGCCATCCCGGCGCTTGTGAATCCAGTCAAAACGCCGGGGCGCAGTGGCCTGCATGGCGAGCTTGATGTGCTCGACGGCGGCCTCGCTTGAAAGACGGCCGTCCGGCTGGCGTTCCGGGGAAAGTTCCACCGGGCCGCACCGGAGCAGGTCGGCCATGTTGTCGAAGCCGTACATTCTCACGGCGGCTTGATTGGCGTGAGTGAAGCCGCGCTCGGGCGACAGGAGGAGCAGGCCGTCGCTCGAACTGTTGAAGTAGGCGTTCATGCGTTCTTCAGCTTCCTTGCGCTCGGTGATGTCGCGGAAGCTAACGAGCAAGATGGGTTTGCCGCCAAGGAAAATCCGAATCAGTGTGACCTCGGCCGGTAGTCCCGAACCATCCTGGCGCTTAAACTGCCAGTTGAAACGAACGGGCTCGGGATTTTCCAGCGCTTTCTGGATGAACCCAGGCGCCGCTACTGCCGAAGACTGCCCATCTGGCTGAAGCTCAGGCGAAAGGTTAAGTGGGGTGCACTTCAGCAACTCGGCTTCGGTGGCGAAGCCAAGCATCTTGACGGCCGCCGGGTTGGCCTGGAGGTATCCGTGTTCAGGGGACCAAAGGAACAGAGCGTCACTCGAACTGGAGAAGAACGCGCCCATGCGGTCCTCAGCTTCCTTGCGCTCGGTGATGTCCTGCTTGACGGCGACGAAGTGTGTGATCTTCCCGTCCTTGGAACGTACCGGCGTGATCGTCATCTCCTCTTGGTAGAGCGTGCCGTCCTTGCGCTTGTTGGTCAACGCGCCCTGCCAGACTTTGCCGGCCAAAACGGTTTCCCACAGGTTGCGGAAGAACTCCCGGTCATGCACACCGGACTTGAGCACGCGCGGATTTTGCCCGACGGCCTCGTCGCGCGTGTAACCGGTCAGCCGCGTGAACGCCGGGTTGACCCACTGGATGACACCCTTGTTGTTGGTGATGACGATGGCGTTGGCGGCGGATTCGAGCGCGCTGTGCTGGGTCAGCAACTCCTCCTCGGCGCGCTTGCGTTCGGTGATGTCCGTGAAGCTGACCACCGCGCCGACTATGGCGCCGTCTTTGAGCATCGGCGTGGCGCCGTACTCGACCGGGAAGCCGCTGCCGTCCTTGCGCCAGAGAAACTCGTCGTCAATCCGGCTCGCCTCGCCCCGGGTGTAGGCCGCGAACATCGGACACTCGGCCTGGGAATACTCCCGACCATCTGCATGGTGATGGTGAATGGCCGCGTGCGAAGGCTGGCCAATCAACTCTTCCGCCGTGAAGCCCAGCATCCGGCACGCGGCCGGATTGACGAACGTGATCCGCCCTTCGGTGTCCGTGCCGAAGATGCCCTCGGCGCTCGATTCGAGAATGAGCCGCGAGCGTTCCTCGCTGACCTTGAGCTGTTCGCGCTGCGCCGTCAGTTCGCTCTGCTGGGCCAGCAGTTCTTCCTTCTGCGCGAGCAACTCCTCCTGCGATTGGGTCAACTCCTCGGTCTGTTCCTCGAGTTGCCGCGCCTGCTCCTGGGTCTGCGCCAGCAACTCCTGCGTGCGGAGGTTGCGCTGCAGGACCTCCAGGCTCAGCGCAACCACGGGCAGCAACTCGTCGAGCAGCGCCCGTTCCCGCGCAGTCAGCTCGCGGAAAGACGCCGTCTCCAGCACGCCCAGCAGCGTGCCATTGGTCGCCAGCGGCAAGGCGATGGCCACCACGGGGGCCGCCGCCCCGAGGCCGGAGGCGATGCGGAGGTAGTCGGGCGGAAGGTCCGTGAGCGCGACGGCCTTTCGCTCGCGGGCGCACTCGCCGACCAGGCCTTCGCCCAAGGCGAACGAGCCGGCGGCGTCCGCGTCATCGGCGAGGCCGTAAGCGGCGACGCGCCGGAGCCGGCCGGCCTTCTCATCGAGCAGGTAAAAGCCGGCCACGCCGCCGCCCAGCGCCGGCACGAGACCCGAAAGCAGCCGCTGGCCAAACTCGGCGAGCGCAGCCGCGCCCTGCAACCCGCCGGTGATTTCTCCGGCGGTGGCCTTGACCCAGCGTTGATCATCCATCGCCGCGGCGCCTTGCTTGAGCACGTCCACCGAACGCGCGAGGCCGCCGGTCTCGTCGCTGGCGTCGGTGAACGGAACGGCCTGCGAGTAGTCGCCAGCCGCGATGGCTTTCACCGAGCCTTCGAGCGCCCGGATCGGCGTGACGATCCGCCGGAACGTCAGGTAGCCGAGCAGGCCGGTGAGCAGCAGCGCGGTGGAGTTCGCGACGAGCATCTTCCAGCGGAACTCTTCGATGCCGGCGAGCGCCTCCCGGCCGGAAGTCATCGCCAGGTCTTCATTGAACTGGATCCACTCGCCGGACACCTTGCTCAGCCGGACGCCGATGCCGGCCAGAGTGCCCTGGAGTTCGATCAGCGCCTCCGGCTGCCGACCCTCCTCAGCCAGGGACATCACGTGCCGGGCGGTCGCGATCCAATCCCGGCTCAGGTCCAGGTACTCGCTGTACAAGCGACGGTCCCGGTCGCCCGTGACCAGGCTGTCGCCGTACTGCCGGAGCAGGCTGGTGACGTTTTGCTCGTCCTCGGCGAAGGCGGCGCGGGCGGCGGCGCGCTGGGTTGCGTTGGTCGCCAACAGGTGACTGCGCACGTTTACGCGCACCTCGGAGAAGTGCTGGGCGATGTTGCCCACCGTGGCGAGGCTCGCGATCTGGGTTTCCGCCATGAAGCGGTTCCTGGCCTCGAGGTCCGCCAACTGGAACCGGGTGAACACGCCGAGGCCCAGCAACGCCACCAGGGGCACGGCCAGCAGCAGGATCAGGCGTTTGGCAACGGTCATGGATGCGGTTCAGCCGTCGGCGCCCGGTTTCTCCAATCGGGCGCGGACTTTTTTTCCTGCGGATCGTCGGCGTCGGAAACAAAGGTCGGCGGATGGGGATGGCCGCTCCCCGGCCCGCCGCGCAGCAGATAAACCCCGTTTCCACGCGAGGCGAACAGACGCCCCGCGCGGCCCGGATGCTCGGCCGGATCGAGCAACAGCAGCCCGCCGGGCGCGAGCAACGAAGCCATCCGCTCGAGCACCGCCAGACGGTGGCAGGCCTCGAGGTACATCAGCACGTTGCGGCAGAAAATCACCTCGAACGGTCCGTTCACAGGCCAGGTGATCGCGGCAAGATTGGCGGGGCGGAATTCCACCAGCCGCCGCACCGCCGGCGCGACGCTCCAGCGGTCCGGCGCGGACTCGACGAAGAACCGCGCCCGCCGCGCGACGGACACGGCCTGCATGGCCGACGCGCCGTACTCGCCGCGCCGCGCTACGGCCAGCGCCTCCACGTCAATGTCCGTGGCCAGAACGCTGGCCGGCGGGTCGTCGCGCCCAGCCGCTTCGAACAATGTGACCGCCAGCGACCATGCCTCCTCGCCGGTGGCCGCCGCCGCAGACCAGAGCCGCGCCCGGCCCTGCCGTGCGGCCGCGTCGAGCGCGTGCGCGACGGCCAGCTCGAAATGCCGCGGATGCCGGAAGAAGCCGGTGAACTTGGTGGTCAGCAGGCGCAGCATTTGCCGCGTGGCATCGGTCTGTCCCGCCTCGGCGGCGCCGAGCAGCGCGTCGAGTCCCGCGCTGTCGCGCAGTCCCAGCCGCCGGCTGCGGCGGGCCACCAGTTCGCGGTGGCGTTCCACCAGCTCGATGCCCGCCAGGCGCGCGGCCAGCCGCCGGGTCCGGTGAAACTGTTCGTCCGAGAGCATGGCGGTTCAGGGTTTCAGAACCGGACAAACTGCCGTCCGTGGCGGGCGCGGGCCTGTTCCTCCTCGCGATGCCGGGCGTTGAGAATGGCCTGGGCTGCCTGCCGGGCCACGCCGCGGGCGAGGTTGAGATCGTTCAGGTCGAACTGGCCGGGCTGGCGGCCGCCCAGGGCGATCAGCCCCAGCGTCTGCCCTTCAACCGCGACCGGCATGGTCAACAGCGGCGAGGACTCGAAGCCCAGCCGGCCGCAGGATTTGAATGGCTCTTCGGCATCCAGGTCGCGCACGAGGCGTCCCTGGCCTTCGCGCAGCGCAGGCGCGAAAAAGCCTTTGCCGGCGGCGATGTCGTCCTTCTGTGCCGGCGTGAGGGTGAGGTTGACCGTGCTCCGGACTTCGAGCCGTTCGGAGAACTGCGAGCGGAGCACGACCAGGCCCCAATCCGCGAGCGTGGCCCGGCAAAGCTGGCTCAGCACGACCTCGAGCAAGGCGTCGAGCGACTTCGACTCGCCGATAGCCTTGCCGATTTCGTCGTACACGACCACCTGGGCGTTGAGGCGGCGGATGCGTTCGCCTGCGGTGCGAATCATGGCGAAGAGCACACTGAGGCCCGCGTGGCCGGCGCTGCCGTGAAGCTGGCTGAACGCGGCGGTGGACAGGCGGAAGACCTGCGTGGCTCCCGCGGCGACGGCCGTCGCGGAGCGCGGTTGCTGGTCGAAGAGCGCCATCTCGCCGAAGTAATCGCCGGGTTCGAGCACCGCCAGAATCTTGCGGGCGCCGGCGCCCATGCCGGTTTGCTTCTCGATCCGGACCGCTCCGGAGGCGATGAAGTACATGGCGTCGCCGGGGTCGCCTTCGTGGAAGATGGCCGCGCCGTCGGCGAAGGCCCGCGCCTCGAGCACGCCGGCCAAGCGGTTCAGCGCCTCGTCGTCCATCGCCTGGAGCAGGGCGATGCGCTTGAGCGTTTCGGCGTTCATTGGTCCTCCTGGGTACCCTGGCCCCGGAGATGATACTGTTGGTGAGGCTGGATCAGCGCCCGCAGTTCCTGGGGATGATTGGCCTTGCTCAGGGCGTCCTCCTCGGTGATCTGCCCGGCGAGGCACAGTTCGGCGAGCGACTTTTCCATGGTACACATGCCTTCGCGCGTGCCGGTCTGGATGGCCGAGTAAATCTGGTGCGTCTTGCCCTCGCGGATGATGGCCGAGATGGCGGGCGTGACCACCATGACCTCGCGCGCCGCCACGCGCCCGGCGCCGTCGGCCTTCGGCAGCAGAATCTGTGACACCACGCCCTTCAGGCTGGAGGCCAGCATCACGCGAATCTGCTCCTGCTGGTACGGGGGGAAGACGTCAATGATGCGGTCCACAGTCTGCGCCGCGTCCTGGGTGTGCAACGTGGACAGCACGAGGTGCCCGGTTTCGGCCAGGGTCAGCGTGGCGGCGATGGTCTCGAGGTCGCGCATCTCGCCCACCAGGATCACGTTCGGGTCTTCGCGCAGGACGCTTTTGAGCGCGCGCGGGAAGGAATGGGTGTCGTGCCCCAGCTCGCGCTGGTTGACGGTGCAGAGCACGTGCGGGTGCACGAACTCAATCGGGTCCTCGATCGTGACGATGTGGGCCTCCTTCCGCTGGTTGATGAGGTGGATCATCGCCGCCAGCGTGGTGGACTTGCCGGAGCCGGTGGGTCCGGTCACGACCACCAGGCCGCGCGGCAGCAGCGCGAGTTGGCACACGGTTTCGGACAGCCCGAGGTCCTCCACAGTGGGGATGTTCTCGCCGATGGCCCGGAAGACCCCGGCGACGCAGCCACGCTGCATGAACACGTTCACACGGAACCGGGAAACGCCGGGGATGCCGATGGAGAAATCCAGCTCGTGGTCCTCCTCGAACCGCGCCTTCTGGTCGTCGGTGAGGATGCTATAGACGAGCGCCTTTGCCTCGTCCGGGGTGATTTCGGTTTCGTAGCCGCTGGGGATCAGGCGGCCGGAGATGCGCACCATCGGCGGGCGCCCGACGGTGAGGTGCAGGTCGGAGGCGCCGTACTCGACGGCGTATTTGAGAAGTTCAGCGAGGTCCATGTGGGATGAGGTTCGGGGTGGAGGGTGCCGGGTTCGGGGCAGTCTAAACCAGGCCGGACGTGCCGGAGAAGATGCCTTTGAGGTTCATTTTGAGTTCGTCGGGTTTGGGCGAAACGCGCAGGGCCTCGGCCTCCTCGACCTTGCCCGCCTTCACGAGGTCCACGAGGGCCTGGTTAAAGGTCTGCATGCCCTCCGCGCGCGAGGCCTGGATGGCCGCCGGGATTTTGGGGGTGTCGCCTTCGAGGATGAGCTTCTTCACCCGCGGCGAGTTGAGCAGGATTTCCAACGCCGCCACGCGGCCGCCACCGGCACGCGCCACGAGTTTCTGGCAGATGATCGCCCGCAGGCCGAGCGAGAGTTGCATGCGAATCTGCGCGGCGCGGTCCGTCGGGAACATGTTGATCAGGCGCTCGAGCGATTCCGGCGCGTCCTGGGTGTGCAGCGTGGCGAAGACGAGGTGGCCGGTCTCCGCCGCCGTCAACGCCACCGCCGCCGACTCCACGTCGCGCATTTCGCCGATGAGGATCACGTCCGGATCCTGACGCAGCACGTGTTTGAGCGCGCTGGCGAAGCCGGCGGAATCGAGCGTCATCTCGCGCTGGTTGACCAGGGCCTGCTTGTTCTCGTGCACGAACTCGATGGGGTCCTCAAGCGTCATGATGTGGACCGCCTCGGTGGCGTTGATGTGGTCAATCAAAGCCGCCAGCGTGGTGGACTTGCCGCTGCCGGTAGCGCCGGTCACCAGCACCAAGCCGTCGTTCGCAGCGGCGATGTCCTTGAGCACCTGCGGCAACTCAAGGTCGTCGAGGCTCAGAATCTTTGTGCCGATGGTGCGCAGCACGATCCCCGGCTGGTCGCGCTGGTAGAACAGGCTGGCCCGGAAGCGGCCCAGCCCCGGAATCGCCACCGCCGCGTCGCAATCACGCGTGGTCATGAATTCCCGGAGTTTCTCCTCGCCGCCCAGAACCTCGCGCGCCAGGCGGAGCACGTCCTCGGGCGTGAGCGCCGGCATTTCGAAGCGCCCCAACTGGCCGTGGAAGCGGCCCATCGGCACTTCATTGGCCTGGAGATGCAGGTCGGAGCCCTGGTTTGCGACCAGGACCTGGAGCAGGTCGGCCAGTGCGGAGGAATTGGGCATGGGTTTGGGTTGAGCTTAAGTGAAACGGCCGGCAAAAGCCAGCCACCCGGGGCGGCGGACGACCCGGGCAGCCCCTCCAACCCGTTCACCGGGCTTGCGTGGAGAGGGACTCTTCCATCTTCTGCATTTCCTTCAGGGCGTTGTTGACGGCGCTGTTGACCGCCTGGAAGCGCCCGTTGGCGCTGCTGACCGTGCTTTTCACCGCCTTGACGCCGCCGGCCGTGACGTCGTTGGCCAGGACTTTCTGCACGTCCGCGAGGTCGGAGAGGAAGGGCCCGAACTTCTCGCTCGCGATCTGGAGGGCGGCGGCGACCTTGTCGTAGCCCTTTCTTGCCGTCTCCAACCGCTTCTGGGCTTTCTTGCGCAGATTCTCATTCGCGATGCTGTCAATCGTCCTCTGCCAGTCCGCGAAGTACTTCAGGCCATCGCCGGCCATCCAGCGCACCCGGGCGCGCGTCCAGGCCGCGGCGTTTTCCGTCCGGGGAAGCTGGGCCGCGAACGTGTTGTAGGCGGCCCGCAGGTCGCCCTCCTTCTGCTTCGTCAGTGCGTTCAAGCTGTCCAAGGTGGCCTTGAGCTGTTCCGTCGCGCGAGTCGCTTCGCCCCGGGCCTCGCGCATGCTGGTGGCCAGTTGTTCCTGGCTTGCCTGTGCGGTGGCGGCCAGGAGGGTGAAGAGACCGAGGGTTAACAGGATGGGTTTGTTCATGGTTGTTCTCCGGTTCTGCGTCTTGTTCGTTTTGTTTTCGTTGCCAGCCCCGCGCGCCGGCGGTGACGCCGCGGAACGAGGGCCAAAGTCATGGGTTGGCAGGGTGGCGGATCATTTCAACGGTTTCAACTTCGCCTTCACCGACGGCGACCAGCAGGACGAGCCCAAAGTACAGCGCGGACGCGAAGGCCGGGTTCGGCTGGGTTGATCTCCGTCTGGAACGTTGATTCATGGCGGCGTCGGGACCGGATTTTGATCAGTCGAAGCCTCCACCGCGTCGGCGCCCGAGAGCGGCGTGCGCGCGCCGCCGCCTACGTTCACCAGCGACTGCGACATGCCGCCGCTGATCGGAAAACCGCGGCCCAGGCCGGACACCAAATTCGCGGCGGCCAGCGCCAGAAACTCCTGGTTGGCGTCCAGCCGCCCACCGTGCTTGGCGGTGAACATGCGGCCGATGGCGGCGGTCATTTCGCTGTCCGGGGAGGCGGGATGCTCAAAACTGCCGCCCAGCGCCAGGTGCAGGTTCACGCGCTGGCTCAACTGCTCGCTCTGCACGCGCAGCAACGCCTGGCGGGCGGCGAGGGCGCCGAGCTGCTGCTGCTGCACGGCGCGCAGGTCGCCGCTGCCCACGCGGTAGCTGGTTTGCGCCAGGGCCAGCGCGCGTTCGCTGTCGGCCAGGACCTGCCGCAACATCGGCTCGCGTTCCGCCAGGTTCTGTCCCGCGGCCAGCGCATTCTCGACGTCGCCCAGCGCCTGCAAGGCCTGCCGGGTGTACTGGGCCACGGCTTCCTTTTGCTCCAGGGTGCGGATCCGGACCTGGGTCTTCAGCGCGCCTCCCTGGTAAATCGGGGCGATCAGCTTGGCGCCGACGCCGCCGGTGGGATTGTCGAAGTCCTCCTTCAACTGGAGGATGTCGCTGTCAATCGCGGCGACGTTCGCGTTGAGGATCAACCGCGGCAACTGGGCGGCCCTGGCCTCCCCCACCCGGCTGAACGCGGCGGCCACGCGACGCTCGGCGGCGATCATGTCCGGCCGGCGTTCGAGCATCTGAATCGGCAGGCCGGCGGGAATGTCCTCGGGCAGCCGGCAAAGCTCGGGGCGCGCGGTCAACTCGGCGCCTGGATAACGTCCCAACAGCAGCTCCAGGGCACGCAAAGTCTGCGCGTGCGCCAGGCGCACCTGCCGGGCGGCGTCCTGATAGTTTCCAAGGCTGGCGCGCGCGAGGACAACATCCTGCTCGCTGCCCAGGCCGACGCGTTGACGCTGCATGGCCAGGTTCACCAACTCCTGCGCCGCTTTGACCATGTCGTCGGCGAGGCGCTGCTGCTGCCCGGTTTCGGTGGCTGCGAACCAGCTTTTGGCCAGGCCGGCCGCGAGCGACTGGCGGGCGAACTCGAAGTCCGCCCGCGCCGAGGCATAGGTGGCCTGCGCCGCGTTCCGGCCGTAACGCATCCGCCCCCACAGGTCCGGCTCCCATGAAGCGCCCAGCGAAATGCCCTGCAACGCGGAGCTGACATCGCCGCCGCCCATGTTGAAGCCGCCCGTGCCGAGCAGGTTCACCGCGGGCCGCAGCGCCGCCCGGGCGAGTTCCACGTACTGCGCCGCCTGTTCCACTTTGGTGGCGGCCACGCGCAGGTCCGGGTTGTTGGCCATCGCCTCGGCGACCAGGGCATCAAGCTGGGCATCCGCGAACGTGGCCAGCCAGTTGTCCTGGATGACGTTGGTCGAGACGGGCGCGGCCTTCCAGGGATTTGCCAGCGCGAGGTTGGTCAGCGAACCGGATTGTTCGTGGATTTCCAGGCGGGTGGGCGGCGGTTTCGTGGCGCAGCCGGCGAGGAGGAGCGCGCCAGCCGCCGTCGCGAGGAGGTGTTTTGCCGGTCGCATGGATACCTCAATGGAGCTTCAGGATCAGCCAGTCCAGCTTGGCGCTCACGCGCACCAGCACCTTGCGCAGGATGTGAATGGCGTGGCCGCTATCGGTAAACACGGCGCCGGCGCCGTGCGCTCCGGCGGCGAGGAAGAGGTCCTTGTCCCTGCCCTCCGGCAGCAGGCGGACGGCGAGGCAGTTGGCGGGAACGGGGGCCACGCCGCCCGCGACATTCATGGTGCCGATGGGCAACTGGCCCTGCGCGGTGGCCCACATGATCGAGTCCACCTTGCACTTCACGATCCGGCCCGGATACATCGCGAAGGCGATTTCCGCCTCTTGGCCCGGCCTGATCTTGCGGACCTCGTTCTGGTGGTAGATGGCGAGAATCCACTGCTCGTCCTCGATGAAGTTCATCGCGGGCGTCATGGGCAGCGGCACGGCCATGGCGCCGGGCCGCAACGTGAGCGCGACGACCGTGCCGTTAGCAGGCGCGTAGTAGGTGGTCTGGCTCAATTCCCATTTCGCATCGGCGAGTTGCGCCTCGGCGCGGGCAATCTGTGCCTTCACGTTGGCGATTTCGTCCTGCTCGCCTTCGGGCGTTTTGGCCGCAAGCTTCTCCTTGGCCTGTGTTTCGGCGGCCACCGTCGAGGCCAGTTGGCCTTCGAGGTTCGCCACGTCGGCCTGGGCCTGTTCGTAATCAAACCTGTTCCCCGCGCCGGTTTCCGCGAGTTCCCTGAATTGTTGCAGGCGCAGTCGCGAAAGCTTCAGTTTGGAATCAATCGCGTCCTTCTGACCGGTGGCGCTTTTCAACGACTCCTGCAAATTGCGCGAGCTGGCCTCGGCGGTGAGGAGTTGGACTTTGAGCTGAGCAATCTGCGCCTCGTAATTCTTGACGGCGATTTCGTAGGGCGTCGGGTCCACCTTGAACAGCACGTCGCCCTTCTTGATCGGGCGATTCGGCTCGATGGGCACCTCGGTCACCAAGCCGCGCACCGGCGGATTGATCGGCACGACGTAATTGACCACCCGGATGTCGTTTGACGAGGGGGCGACAATGTTGAGCAGAAGGATCAATACCGTCAGGCCGATGATCGGCAGGGTGATGGTGATGACCTGGGTGGTGATGTTCCACGGGAGCCACTTAAATTTGAAGAAGATCAGCCAGGCGAAAAATCCGTAGATGCCAAGTAACAGAATTTCCATAAGTCAGGCCTTTCCTCCGCCGGCAGATTTGTCCGCCAGTTTCGCCTCCAGTTCCTTCACGCGCTGCTGGAGAAGCTCGAGTTCGACCAGTTCTTTGAGTTCCGCAGGTTCGTCTTTCCTGGCCGGCTTGTGTTCCTTCTCGTCATGGCCGTGCGCCACCTTGTCCGTGCCATACGCCATTTTGTATAGCACCGGCTTGCTGTAGGCCCACAGCCAGGCCAGCGGCCAAAGCAAACCGCCGAAGACCAGCGACAGCAGGCACAGGCACTGGATGGCCTTGGCCTGCGGGTGCTGCTTCTTCTCGGCGATCTTCTCCGGGAGAATGTGAATCAGCAGGAAGACGCCGATGCCGACAATCGGCGCCACGATCAGCACCACCCAGGTGAGCACGTCGGCCAGCTTGTCGAGCGCCTCGCCTTTGAAGATCGAGGCGTGGGCGGGCGTCGGCAGCCAGAGCAGGTTCGCCAGCAGCGCGCCGCGCGCCCAGCGGGCCGGAAGCAGCCGGCGCGGCGGCGGTTGGACTTGGAGCTTCATGCGAGGTCTGGTCATGGGCGGTGCGATTTCCCGTCGTCAGCGCCGGGGGGTTGCCGGCACCAGCGGGATCGCCGAAGCCAGTTGGAGCCGCAGCACCAAGTCCATCCGCTCCTCCAGTTGGGCGAAGCGCAACGTCTTGGCGGGGGACAGGATCTTGCCGAATTTCCCGAGATACCGCGTGCGTTGGTCGGCGAGCTTCTTTTGCAGGGCGGTGTAATCCTTGAGCAGCTGCCGGGCGCGATCCTCCGGCACATCGGGGTAGAAGTCCGCGTATTCGAGCACCAGTTTCACCGGGCCGTCCCCGAGCTTCTCGCGCTCGGCGCGGTACTGGCGGTACAGCGGCCAGAAGGCGACGCCCTCCTTTTCCGTGAACTGCATGGCTTCCGCCAGCAGCGCCTGACGGTCGGATTGGTAGATGCCACGCACGACTTCGATGGCGTCGGTGAGACTCTCCTGGGCCGCGGCGCCGGCGGGCCAGCAGACTGCGGCCAGGGCCGCGACGAGCGCGGCGGTTCGGGACACAAAGGCGATTTTCATGGACTTCAATGATTGGTGGGTTTGAGGCAGGAAGCTGTGCTGTTACCGCGAAAGATTGACCGTGAGTGGCTGCTGCAACCGGAATTCGAGCAGCGTGCCCGGGTTGAGGCTGACGGCCTGGCCCTTGCGCAGGCCCGCAGCCACGGCACCAATGGCGGCGCCGGTGCCCGCGCCGTCCCCGCCGTCGGCAATCGCGCCGATCGCCGCGCCCGTCGCCGCGCCGCGCGCCGTCTTGCCCACGGACTTGGCGCCCGACTGGCTGTAACCGCTGGTCACGATGGGCACGAGGTTGGGGCCGAGGGCCAGTTCGCTCAGGCGCAGGTCCAATTCGCTCTGGCCGACGTAGCGTCCGGCCTGCTGGGCGCCTTGCACGCGCCCGTACACCTTCGTGCCGGCCTTGGCCACCAACTGGCCGTTGACCACCAGGTCGGTCTCCAGCGTCGTGGTGAAGCGCTTTCCTTGCGGATCGCGCGACGAAACGGGATCCACCAGCCGCACCAGCAACGGGGTGCCGGCGTTCACGGTGACAGCGCCCGCGGCTGCGGTGGCGGGAGCGGGCGTTGGCGCCGCTGGGGCTGCCGCCGGCGCGGCTGTTGGCGCCGCGGACGCCGCCGTGGCGCTGGTGAAAGTCAGCGCCAGCGCCTGGCTGGTCTCGATGACCTGCGTGCCGGCGCTCGTCTCAAAACGGATGCTGCCGGCCGTGCCGCCAACATATTTGCCGGTCAGCGCCTTGCCGTCCTTCAATTCGAGAACGTCGGCGCGGGCCAAGGCGCAGACCAGCAGGATGCTGGCACACGTGCCGATCGCGCGGAAGGCGTGCTTTGCGGGAAGGAAGATTGCGTTCATGGCTTGTCCTCGGTTGTCAGGAGCTAAGGGGGGTGCAGATCAAAACACCTTGAATGTTCACAGTTCCTTTGGGGCCGCCGCCACGTCGTGGCCGTGCCGGGCCAGGACGGCGTCCACGGTGGGCAGCAAATCGGTCGCGAGGGCGCGTTTGACCACGAACGCGTCCGCCCCGGCCTCCAGCACCGCTTTGCGCACGCTGGGCTCGTCGTGAACGCTGAGCACGATCAGCTTCAGCTTCGGGCAGGCGGCGCGCAGCCGTTGCAGCCAGACGGGGCTTTCGCCGCGCACCAGCGAAAGGTCCACCACGGCCAGGGTGGGCTGGAGGCGTTTGGCGCTCTCGAAGAGCGAGTCCTTGTCCGCCACCATCACCACCGCCTCGAAGGTGGTTTCGAGCAGCCCGCGCACGCCTTCGGTTAGGCTGTGGTGCCGGTCGGCCAGCAGGACGCATTTGATGTCTTCGGCGCTCATCGTGTCTGCCCGGCGCGGCGCGCATTACCGCGAGCGCACGTCAGGCTATGGACCAGAACCTGCCTGACCGGTGGCGCGGTGTGACCTCGGAGAATTACCGGTCCAGCCCCCGAAAAATTACGGGGCCGCGGAGCGGTGGAGCAGGCACCTGGGCCGGGCTTAAATGCCCACGATGCCGTGCTTGATGGCGAAGTGGACCAGCTCGGCGCTGTGGTGCAGGCCCAGCGTCTCCATCATCTGGTACTTGTGGAATTCCACGGTGCGGGCGGAGATCGCCAGCGTGTCGGCGATTTCCTTGGCCGAACGGCCTTCCGCTAGCAGTTGGAGAATCTCCCGCTGGCGTGGCGTCAGTTTCGCCACGGGATCGCCGGCCATGTCCGGCCCGTGCTGGATGGCCTGGAAAACTTCGCCGGCCAGCGCGGGGGTGATGTAGGTCTGGCCTTCCGACGCCGCGCGGACGGCCGCGATCAGCTCCGCCGGGGCGGAGTGCTTGAGCACGAATCCCGACGCGCCGGCTTCGAGCGCGCGGCGGGCGTAGGCCACCTCCGCGTGCATGGTCAGGAACACGACCTTCACGTCCGGGTTCTCCTTTTTCAGCGGCGCGAGCGCGTCAATGCCGTTGAGCTGCGGCATGGTGATGTCCGCCACGATGACATCCGGCCGCAGCCGTTTCGCCGCCGCAAGCAGGGCGCGGCCATCCTCCACCACGCCCACCAGCTCGAACTCCGGACTCAGCAGGCTCTTCAAGCCTTCAGCCACCATGCGATGGTCGTCGGCGAGCAACACGCGCGGTCGAATCAATCGGCTCACGGCAAAAGGCGGAAGGTCAAGGGCTGAAGGCTAAAGGTCCCGCTTCGAGTTCCCGTTGATCGGGTAGAGGATCGCAACGTGTCACAAAGGGATTTCATGCGGGCCACGCGAATCTGCCTTCAGCCTTCCGCCCTCGGCCTTTCCTCCAAGGGCACCCAGGCGATCACGGTCACGCCCTGGCCGGGCGCGCTTTCGATGTCGAGTTCGCCGCCCAGCAGGTGAACCCGCTCCCGCATGCTCGCCAGGCCCAGGCTGGGGCGGTCGCGCTGGACCTCCGGATCGAAGCCGCGGCCGTCGTCGCGCACGGCCAGTTGCAGCCCGCCTTCCAGCGCGCGCAGCGTCAGTTCCACCGCGCGGGCCCGGGCGTGGCGGGCGACGTTTTGCAGCGCTTCCTGCGCCACACGAAACAGGCAGAGCGCGGCCTCGCGCGGCACCGGCTCCGGGAGGTTGCGCAGCCCGAGGTTCACCGGGATGGCTTCCCGCCGGGTGAAGCGCTCCGCCTCCGCCTTCAACGCCTCGGCCAGGCCGAGGTCTTCGAGCACCGAGGGATGCAGCCGGTAGGACAGGGCATGGACATCGTCGCTCAGGCGCACCAGGCCCTCGCGCACCGCGCGCGCCGCCTCGGCCGGGGTGAGCTCCGGGGTGCCCTGCTCGCAGCGCCCGACATCAATGGCCAGCCGGGCCAGCCGCTGGGTGATGTCGTCATGCAATTCACGGGCCAGCCGGGCCCGTTCCTCCTCCTGCGCGGTGATCAGCCGGCCGGTCAGGTCCCGCGCTGATTCCTCCGCCCGGCGCCGCTCGGTGATGTCCACCGAGGCGCCGAGCATCCGCGCCCGTTTGTGGCCCGCGTCCCCGTCCAGCCGGCCGCGCGCGGAAATCCAGCGCAGCGTGCCGTCCGGCCACACCACGCGGTACTCGCCCGAGTAATCGGCGCGGTCCTCGACCGCGCGCCGCACGGCGCGTTCCACCATCACGCGGTCGGCCGGATGGACCCGTTGCAGGACCGTCTCGAAGCGGAGCGTCTCGCCGGCCGGAAAGCCGAACATCCGGCGCCAGTTCGCCGTGGCCCAGACTTCGTTGCGCGCGATGTCCCACATCCAGACGCCCAGGTCCGCGGCCGCCGCAGCCAGGCTGAGCCGCTCCTCGCTTTCGCGGAGCGAGCGCTCGGCCCGCCGCCGCCGCGCCAGATTCGCCAGCAGCAGCGCGATGAGGACGGCTTCGAGCAGGCACAGGGAGATGATCCCGATGATGCGCCCCTTGTGGAGTTCCCAGACGGTGGGCTGGCGGAACAGGACCGCGCTGCCGGGTGGCAGAAAGGTTTCGCTGATGCCCCAGCGATCGAGCTCGCGCCGGTCGAAGCGCGGCGTTCCCGGTCCTTGGGGCGGCGGCCGGAGGTTGCCCGGGCTCTCGCCGGCCAGGATGCGCACGGCCGCCTCGGCGGTGTTCCGGCTCAGTTCGTCAAGCGCCATGAGCGGCCCGCCGACGATGCCCCGGCCGAGTTGGGAGTCATGGAGGCCGAAGATGGGCGCGTTGGCGACCTCATGAAGCCGGCTCAGCACGCGCTCCTCGCGGTGCGGCACGCCCCCGGCGTCCACGGACAACAGGGCGTAAAAGATGGCGGACCGCGGCGGCAGCGCGGCGCAGCGTTCCAGCATTTCCGCGAAGGACAGTTCGTTGAACCAGGCCAGGGTCACCCGGCGGGTGAAGGGCTGAAACTGGCGGCGCAATTCCCCGAGCCAGAACTGTTCCAGCGGCGAATTGCCCAGCACCACCACGACATTGGTGGTCCGGGGCAGCACCTGCAGGATGGTGTCCATCATCCGCGGCAGGTCGTTCGCGACCGTGACCACCGCATCGTTGGTGGTCAGCACGGCGTCTTCCAGGTGGCGCTGGTCAGCCGCCGCCAGCAGCATGGGTGTGGCGGGAAACAGGAGCTGCCGGTGCCGTTGCGCAAAGCGCGCCGCCGGACCACCCATCGGCACCACCAAGTCCAGCCGCTGCCCCGCAAACAGCGCGAGCAGGTAGTTCAAGAACGGGCCTTCCCGCGGGGTGCCGGGGAAGCGCGCGGATTCGAGCGTCACCTCGTAAATGTCCACCGGCACGGGCGACTGGCGGACCAGTTCGGTGCGGAAGCCGCCCGCGACGACGTTAAACGGCGCGAAGTCGCGGCTGAACGAGTGGATGAGCAGCACGCGTCTGGGCTCGGCGCCCACCGCGCCCAAGCAGGCCAAGGCCAGCCAGAGCAGGCCCGGAAGAACGCGGTGGTTCAGGGTCATGGAGGCGGTGGTTGTTTCGGCGTCCTGCTCCGTACCGTACGGCGGGAAGGAAGGATAATCAAATCCAGACCAGCGGCCGGGGCTGCAAGGCGCATTTCCATTGCGTGCAGGCAGGATCGCCTGCCGGGCTGGTGGCCGGCCCCTGGCTCAGAGGCCGGACCTGTCGCCCCTCAGCGAGGGGTGTTCTACCCCGCCGGCGGAAAGCCGCGCTCCCCTTTTACTCGGGCGCACGCTCCCGGAACTTCCGGCCGTTTCCATCGCCTGCAAACAAGTGAGATACGGCCGGGATGTCCGGCAGACCTCGGTCCGGCGTTGACACCGGGCGGCGCACCGCCAAGCTCGCTGCCATGCAGACTACCTCATTCAAAGCTCCCACCCGTCGTGAATTCATCCGCCAGACCGGCACCTTCGCCGCCGCCACCGCCCTGGCCGGCGTGGCGTTGCCCCGCGTCCATGCCGCCAGCAGCGACCTGATCCAGGTGGCGCTGATCGGCTGCGGCGGGCGCGGCACCGGCGCCGCCGCAAACGCCCTGTCCACCGCCAAGCAGGGACCGATCAAGCTGGTCGCCCTGGCCGAGGTCTTCGAGGGCAAGCTCAACCGGGCCGTCGAAAACCTGAGCAAGAATTTCACGTCCCAGTTCGACGTGCCGCCGGACCGGCGGTTCCTCGGCTTCGACGCCTACAAGAAGGCGATGGACTGCCTGAAACCCGGGGACGTGGCCATCTTCGGCACACCGCCGGCGTTTCGCTGGGTGCATTTCGCCTACGCGATCGAGAAGGGCCTGAACGTGTTCATGGAAAAGCCGGTCACGGTGGACGGCCCCACCACGCGCCGGATGCTCGAGCTGGGCAAACAGGCGGACGCGAAGAACCTCAAGGTGGGCGTGGGCCTGATGGTGCGGCATTGCCGGGGCCGCCAGGAACTGCACGAGCGCATCCGCGGCGGCGAGATCGGCGACCTCATCCTGCTGCGCGCCTACCGGACGGGCGGCGCCGCGGCGCAGGCGGGCCGGCCGCCGGCCGGGATGAGCGAGGTGCTGTACCAGGTGCAGCGGTTCCACAGCTTCCTGTGGGCGAGCGGGGGCCTGTTCAGCGACTACAACATCCACCAGGTGGATGAATGCTGCTGGATGAAGGGCGCCTGGCCGGTGCGCGCGCACGGCACGGGCGGGCGGCATTACCGGGGCGACACGGTGGACCAGAACTTCGATTCCTATTCGGTCGAGTACACCTATGCCGACGGCACCAAGCTGTTCTTCACCGGCCGGCATCAGAGCGGCACGCACGAGGAGTTCGACAGCTTCGCCCACGGCACGAAGGGCTCGGCGGTGATCTCCACCGCGGCACACACGCCGGGCCGGGTGCGCACCTTCAAGGGGCACAACGTGACCCGTGCCGACCTGCTCTGGGCCTTCCCGCAGCCGGAGCCCAGCCCGTACCAGCTCGAGTGGGACGACCTGATCGAGGCGATCCGGAACAACAAGCCCTACAACGAAACCGAGCGCGGCGCCCTCGCCAGCCTCGTGACCTCGATGGGCCGCAGAGCCGCGCACACCGGCCAGATCATCGAGTACGACCAGATGCTCAACTGCGACCACGAGTTCGCGCCGGACGTGGACAAACTGACCGCCGAGGGTCCCGCACCGCTGCAGCTCGACGCCAACGGCCGCTACCCGGTGCCCATGCCGGGCCAGAAGAAGTTGCGCGAGTACTGACCGGCCTGGCGGCGCGGCTTGGCGGCCGCCAGAATTCACACGTCGCTTACGCCAGCCCGTGCGACGCCGGGCTGGCGTATTTCATTTGCCGCTCACCACGACGGCTCGTCGTCTTCGTACTGGCGGCGGTAAAAGCGCTTCACCTTCACCACGCTGCACAACAGCGCACCGAACACAAACCCGCCGATGTGCGCCCACCAAGCGATGCCGCCCGCGGCGCCGGGCGACGCGAGCAGGGTGAGGGTGCCGTTGAAGAATTGCAGGATGAACCACCAGCCCAGAAACATGACCGCCGGCACCACGAAGTAGGGTCCGAGGAAGAACGGCGGAATCATCATCATTATCCGCGCGCGGGGATACAGCCGGAAGTAACTGCCCATGACCGCCGCGATGGCGCCGCTGGCCCCGATGGTGGGCACGGTCGAGCCCGGATTGGTGTAGATGTGCAGCAGCGCCGCCGCCACGCCGCCCAGCAGGTAAAAGGCTAGGAACCGCGCGCGACCCAGGCGGTCCTCGACGTTGTCGCCGAAAATCCAGAGCGTCCACAAGTTGCCCAGCAGGTGCGTCCAGCCGCCGTGCAGGAACATCGAGGTCAGAAACGGCAGCGCCTGCTCGCCCACGGTGAACAAGGCCGCCACCTCGCCCACCGTGTAGCGCGCCGGCACGAGGCCGAACAGCAGCAAGGCGTCCGCCAGGCGCGGGCCCAGGCCCAGCTCCCAGTAAAACGCCAGCCCGTTCAGGGCGATCAAGGTCAGCGTAACCACGGGGAGCCGCTGGCTGGGGATGTCGTCACGCAGGGGGAGCATCGCTCAATTGCTAAACGTCACGCTGGCGTGCGCGGCCACGTTAGTGGCCCGGGCGACCTGCCCGGGCCAGTGGCGTGGGCGCCCCCGCCCGCGCTGGTGGTACGGACGACCGCGCCGCATCGCTTCGCCTTTGAACCGCGCCCGCGCTCATGGATTCTGCCGGGGATTGAATCGCGAGGTCCGGCTGAGCTTCGCCCACAACTCCCGTTCCTCGGCGGTCAACTGCGGGGGCAGCTCGATGTTCGCCACCACGTACAGGTCGCCACGTTCGCCGGTCGCGCCGCGCGGCAGGCCGCGACCCCGCACCCGGAGCTGCCGGCCGTTGTTCGTGCCGGCCGGGATGCGCAGCGTCACCGAGCCGTCCAGCGTGGGCACGTTGACGGTGGTGCCCAGCACCGCCTCCCAGGGCGCGAGCGCGAGGTCGTGATACAAATCCGCGCCGCGCGGCCGGAAGTCCGGATGCGCCGCCAGCCGCACCCGCAGGAAGAGGTCGCCCGGCGGCGCGCCGCCCGCGCCTTCCGCGCCCTTGCCGGGCACGCGGATGTTCTGGCCGTCCTGCACGCCAGGTGGGATGCGCACCTTGAACGAGTCCGTCGCCGTCCGACCGGTGCGCGGGTCCACCCGTTGCAACGAGACCGTGCGCACGGACCCGCGAAAGGCCTCCTCGAGCGTGACGAGCAGGTCGCCTTCGATGTCCTCGCCGCGTTGGGCCGGTCCGCCCGTCGCCGGACCACCGCCGCGGGTCCGCTCGAACATCTCGCCCAGCCCGTTCCAGCTCCCGCCGCTGCCGAAGAATTGCTCGAAGAAATCGCTGAACCCCGTGCCGCCGAAACGGAACTCGTGGGCCCGGCCATCGCCGGGCGCCTCCCAGGCGCGCCCCCGCCAGCCGGGCGGCGGCTCGAATTCCGCGCCGGCCTGCCAGTTCGCGCCGAGCGTGTCGTACTTCCTGCGCTTGTCCGGGTCGCCGAGCACCTCGTATGCCTCGTTGATCTCCTTGAACTTCTCCTCGGCCAGCTTCTTGTCGCGGGCGACGTCGGGGTGGTACTGGCGGGCCAGCCTGCGAAAGGCCTTCTTGATCTCCTCGTCGCTGGCGTCGCGTGGGACGCCGAGGATGGCGTAATAATCTTTGAACTCCACCGGCATGGCGGGTGACCGCGGCTGAGAGGCTGCTGTGCGTTACGTGCCCACCGTATCCAGGCGCCGCCACGCCGGGCGGTTGCCGGCGGGCCGCAGCGAGCGCACCAGCATCATCTCGCCCACGTTCTCGGGCGTGATGAGCCCGGCGAACCGCCCCGCGCGGTCCACCACCGGCAGCGCCGGGCAGCCGCACTGCTGCATTTCGCGAAAGGCCTCCTCGAACGGATCGTAGGCCGACACCACCGGCAGGTCGCGCCGCATGAACTCCACCACCGGCGCGCGCGGTCCGTGGCGCTTCAAGGCGGCGATCATGTCGTCGCGGGTCAGCACGCCCAGCACGCGCTCGGCGTCGTCCACCACCGGGAACTCGTGCTGGGCGGTGCGCAGCAGGGCTTCCACCGCGTCGTCCAGCGTGGCCTGGGGCGGCAGGCGCACCAGATGGGTCATCATCGCCTCGGACACCGGCACGCCCGTGCTGATGTCCTTCAAGTGTGCGAGGGAGGCCTCCGCCTGCGCGCCCAGGAAGATGAAGAAGGCGATGAAGATCAGCAGCGGGTTTGTGAACAGGCCCACGAAGCCGAACACAAACGCCAGGCCCTGGCCGATCCCGGCCGCGATGTGTGTGGCGCGGCTGTACGGCAGCACCATGGCCAGCAGTGCGCGCAGCACCCGCCCGCCGTCCATCGGAAACGCCGGGATCAGGTTGAACAACACCAGCATGACGTTCACCGAGGCGAGCTTGGCCAGCATGGCCGCGCCCGGCTGGTTGAGCCGCTCGAGATGGTCCCACGCCATGTCCTGACCCAGCACCGCGAAGAGCACCGCGGCGATGACCACGTTCACCAGCGGCCCGGCCACGGCCACGACCAGCTCCTGCCAGGGCTTGTCAGGCATCCGCTGCAGCCGCGCCACCCCGCCGATGGGCAGGAGGGTGATGTCCGGCGTGCGGATGCCGAAACCGCGCGCGGCCAGCGCGTGGCCGAACTCGTGCAGCAGCACACAGCCGAAGATGGCCAGGATGAACAGCACGCCCTCGGTGGCGGCCGGGGCGCCGCCCACCTGGTAGTAGCTGAACCCGATCCAGGCCAGGAACAGCAGGAAGGTGACGTGCAGCCGGACTTCGATGCCGGCCACGCGGGCGATTTTGATGGACCAGCGCATGGAGGTTCGCGGGGTTCGAGGTCAGCGGCGCGGGCGCGGCTGCGGTTTGGCCGAGGTCAGCAACGGGCCAAACGTGGCCAGCAGTTCGGACTTGTCCGCGTTGACCAGATCGCGGGTGAAGTTGAGCTCGATCTGGTCGCGCACCGGCGCGGGCAGGGAGTCGCAGATGAGGCGGTTGATCCCCTTGTGCGCGGCCAGCCAGACCCCGCCGTCCGTGTGTTGCTGGACCAGGCGGCGGATGTGCTGGGAGATTTGCTTGGTGAGCCGGCGTTTGGTTTCGAGCTTCAGGTTGTGGGCATCACTGAGCGGCGCGCCCCAGCTCCCCACGGCGGTGGCGGCGCGGCGGCCGGAAAGGTCCGTGACCTTGTCCACCACCCGTTGGTGGGCGTCGGCGAGCACGATTACCTCGAGCAACTCCAGCCGGGGCGTGCCGCGGGGGCTGGTGCCCAGTTCATAGGCCTTGAGGGAGCCGAGGTCGGTGACAATGAGCAGTTTGGGTGTCATAAAACCGGGAATGTCCGGGGGTTGCGCCGGGCCGGGGCCCGGCGGGTTGGGAGAGGCAAAAACCAGCGGACCGCCGCTTTGGCGGGCGGGCGGGCAGCGTTCATCGCGCCGCAGGAAACGCAGTTCCTGTTGCAGCCGCTCCACCTCGTCCAGCAATTCCCAAATGAGGCAGATGGCCGTGAAATTCATCCCGCACATCAAGCGCAGATGTTCGATGCGCCGCAAGGCGCGAATGCCGTCGTCGTTGAAAAACCAGCCGCTGGCCTCGGGATCCATCACCGGCGCCACCAGACCGTGCCGGCAATACAGCGCGATCAGGCGGCGCGGCACCTGGGTCATCCGGGCGGCGGCCTCGATCGAATGGAGCAGCTCCGGGCCCGGCTCGTACACCGCGAGCGCGGCCAGCGGGCTGTCGAAGAGTGACTGAGTCATAATCGTGACTGCTCCAAGATGGCCTCGAACTGGAAACGATCAAGAGCCTGTCGGCGCTGCGCGGGTGGCTGTGCTTCCCGGTAAGGCCGGCAGGCATGCAAACCAGACCCGAGACCCCATACCGGTGGGGCGAGACTCCGTCGAGCCCGGCATTCTCTCCGACCAGCCTGCGGCCGGCCAATTCCAGGCCTCGCGCTCAAGAATGCGCGACCACCTCGATCTCGACCCGCGCCCCGCGCGGCAGCGCCGCCACCTGGATCGTCGAGCGGGCCGGGAAATCGGCGGTGAAGAACCGGCCATAGACCTCGTTCATCGCGCCGAAGTCGGCCAGGTCCACCAGAAACACGGTGGTTTTGACCACGTGGGCAAAGGTCAGCTTTTCGGCGTCGAGAATGGCCTTGACGTTGAGCAACACGCGCTCGGTCTGGGCCCGGATGTCGTCCTCCACGAGTTGTCCGGTGGCGGGGTCGAGCGGGATCTGGCCCGCGCAAAAGAGCAGGTCGCCGACGCGCACCGCGTGATTGTACGGCCCAACCGGTGCCGGCGCGCCGGCCGGACGGATGATGGTCTTGCAGGACATGACGGGCACAGTGTCGGCGCCGTCCACGGGCTTGTCGAACATCAAGTGCGGCGCGGCGGTCTGTCTGTGCCCAAAATGCTGGTTTGGGGATCACGCCCGCCCCGGGCGTGACTGGACGCGCCTCGCGTCCAGCACCCAAAACAAGGTCGAAACCGGCAGTGGCCCGGACCGGCTTTCCAAACTGGCTTCCCGCCAGGCTGCGGAAAGCCGCACGCGAGGCGCGCGCGTTCCCCGTTCAACTCCTTTGTTCGTTTGAAGGAATGCCGTGGCAGGCGCGTCGGGTTTCCGTAGATTCGGCGCGGGGCATGGAACGCACCGGCAGACCAATCAGGCCAGACCGGCGGCCGCGGGCCGCGCGGCGGGGCGGGCTGTGGGCGGCTGGCTGCGCGCTGGCGTGCAGCCTGGGGCTTGAAGCCGGCGCGCCGCGACCGCCGGTTTTCCCCGCGCTGGAACTGGGCCTGGCCAATCTCGACCCCGGCGAGCGCCTGCTGGCCGAACTCCATTGCACCGCCTGTCATGCCGCCGAACCCGCTGTCGCGGCCCGGCTGCGCCCGCCGCCGGCGCCGTTGTTGGGTCAGGCCGGGACCCGCCTGCGCCCCGGCTTTCTGCGCGGCTGGCTCCGCGACCCGCTGACCACCAAGCCCGGCACCACCATGCCGGACGTGCTGGGCGGGCTGGCCGAGGCGGAACGCACCGCCGTCGTCGAGGAGCTGACGCATTACCTGGCGTCGCTGGCGCCGGCCAACCCGGCCGCCCCATTCACCCCGGCCGCGGGCGCGCTGGTCTTGCAGCAAGGCCGCGCGCTGTACCACCAGATCGGTTGCGTGGCCTGTCACGCGCCGTTCGAAGCCGCAGCCGCCGTGTTCAGCCAGAGCGTCGGCGCGCCCACGGACCCGGACGCCTTGCGCTACACGCTCGCGCGTTTGCAGGAGACCTCCACGCCCCTGCCCGACCTCGCCGCGAAGTACCGTCCCGGCGCGCTGGCCGCCTTTCTGGCTGACCCGCTGACGGCGCGGCCCGGCGGGCGGATGCCGTCGCTGAACCTCACCGAAGCCGAAGCCCGCGTCCTCGCGGCGTACCTGGGCAATGTCACCGGCAACGCCGTTTCCAATGCGCCGGTCGAAACCGCGTTTGAAGTGAACGGCGCGTTGGCGCGACGCGGCCGCGAGCGTTTCGCCGAACTCGGCTGCGCGGCCTGCCACGAATTGGGCAATGGACTCCCCGCCGTGCCCTCCCGTCTAAGCGCGCCGCCCCTGGACCTGCTCGATGTTGCGGCCGCAGCCGGCTGTCTGGCCGAAACTCCCCGGCCGCCGGCTCCGCGGTACCTGCTGAGCACGAAGCAACGGGAAGCCTTGCGGACCACGCTGCGCGAGCTGGCGCGACTGCGGCAACCACCCACGCCCGCCGAGCGCGTGGCGCACACGCTGGCTGGCCTGAACTGCACCGCCTGCCACTCGCGCGACGGCCTGGGCGGGCCTTCCCCGGCGCGGAGCGACTATTTCACCTCGCTAAGCGACGCCGACCTGGGCGACGAAGGCCGCATTCCGCCGCACTTGAGCGGCGTGGGCGGCAAGCTGCGCGCGGCCTGGCTGGATCAAGTGCTGACCAACCGCGGGGCCGTCCGGCCGTACCAGGCCATGCGTATGCCGCAGTTCGGCCCCGCCAACGTGGGTCACCTCACCGCCGATTTCCGCGCCGCCGACGCCTGGCCCGAGCCGGTGCCGCCGGCGGTTGGCGACGCCGCGGCCGGGCGCGCGCTGGTGGGGCTGGGCGGTTACGGCTGCATCCAGTGCCACAGCTTCGGGCCACACCCGTCGCTGGGCGTGTCGGTGATGGACATGACGCGGATGGCCGGGCGGCTGGAATGGGGATGGTTTCGACGCTACCTGCTCGACCCGCCCGGTCTGCGGCCCGGCACGCGCATGCCAAGCTTCTGGCCCGAAGGCAAGGCCACGGTGCCGACGATCCTGGCAGGCGACACCGAGAAGCAGATCGCGGCGATCTGGGCCTATCTCAGCCTGGGCGCGGAAGCCGTCCCGCCGCCGGGCCTGCTCGAGGCCGCGCCGAAAGCCGGCGCCGGCTCCAAGGTGGATTACGAGTAGCCGGCTGGCTCAGGGCGGATTTGGTGAAGCCACGAATGGACACGAATCCACACGAATTCCGGCCGGTCTGGAGTTCGCCGAGCCTGTTGACACGCAACCCACCGTTCAACCTCGCCCGCGACGTCCGGAACTGAACTTCGATTCCACGAATTCGTGTCCTTTGGTGTCCATTCGTGGTTTCTCAATGTCGCGTCCGCTCAGACTGCGGGCGGCGGCGCGGTGCTTTCGCGCACGGCCAGGTCGCCCGCCAGCCGGCGGTTCTCCACCGTCTCGCCGCGCAGCAGCGCCTGCATCATTTCCATGGCGGCCACGCCCAGCCGGTATTTGGGCTGGCGGACGGTGGTCAACGGCACGCGGTAATGTTCGCTGGTGAGGATGTTGCCGTGGCCCGCCACGGAAATGTCGGCCGGGATGCGCCAGCCCTGGTGGAGTAGCACGTTGGCCGCCCCGATGGCCACGAGGTCGCTCACGGCCTGGATGGCGGTGGGGCGCACGCCTTCGTTGATCATGCGCAAGGCGGTGTTCGCGCCGTCCTCGATCTCGGCGCCGGCGCCGAAGATCAGCCGGTCGTCCACCTCGAGGCCGGCCTCGCGCAAAGCGCGGCGGTAGCCTTCAAGGCGTTCGCGCGCGGCCGGCGCGGTGGTGGGCCCCGCGAAGAACGCGATGCGCCGGTGACCCAGTTCGAGCAGATGTCGCGTCACCGCCAGGCTGCCGCCCAGGTCGTCGGTCTCGACGTTCGGGAAGCCTTCGCAGAACGGGGCGCGGTGCGCCAGCAGCACCACCCGCGCGCCGCGCCGCCGCAGTTCCTCGTACACCGGCGCGACGGGCGCCAGGCGATAGACGGGCAGCAGGAACAGCCCTTCGATCCGCCGGCTGAGCAAGCGCCGGATGCTGACTTCCTCGATCTCGGGTTGCCGGAGCGTGTGACCCAGCAGGAGGTCGTAGCCGGCCGCGCGGGCGTGCTCTTCCAGGGCCACGAGCATCCGCGCGTGAATGGGGTCGGCCACCGTGGGCACGAGCACGCCCAGCAGGCCGGAGGCGCGCGTGCGCAGGCTGCGCGCGGACACGTCCGGCACGTACCCCATCTCCGCGGCCAGGGCGCGGATGCGCTCGCGGGTCGCCGGCGACACGTCCTTCGTGCCGCGCAAGGCGCGGGACACGGTCATGGCCGTGGTGCCGGCGCGGGTGGCGATGTCTTTGAGTCGTACCATGGCAACAAAATCACGGCGGCTCCCCGCTTCAGACCGGGGAACCGCTCCAGTTGAGTTTCTGGCGCAAGGTGTCGAAGAACGAGCTACCCGCCAGCCGGACCAGATGCGCCGAGTGCCGGCTGCGGCGGATGGTGACCACCTCGCCGGCCTGCATGCGCGCGCGTGTCAGGCCGTCGGCCGCGAGGAAGGTTTCCACGCGCTCGCTGCACAGGCGCACGTCCAGCCGCGCGTCCAGGCGGACGATCACCGAGCGGTTGGACAGGGTGTGCGGGCAGATGGGCGTGAGCGCGAAGACCTCCGCCTGCGGGCTCACCACCGCCCCGCCGGCGGCCAGCGAGTAGGCGGTGGACCCGGTGGGCGAACTCACGATCAGCCCGTCGCCGCGGTACCGGGTGAGCACCTCGCTGTTCACGTGAACTTCGAGTTCGATCAGGCGCGGCACCGCGCCGCGGCTGATCACGAAATCGTTCAAGGCCAGTTCCGCCACGCGTCCTTCGGCGAACTCGCCCCGCGCCTCGATGAGCGAGCGCGATTCCACCTGGCAGCCGCCGTTCCACACCGCGTCCAGCGCGGCCGCAAGCTGGCGGCCGGAGGCGGCGGTGAGGAAGCCGAGCGTGCCGAGGTTGACGCCGAGGATCGGCGTGTTGCAGCCGGCGGTGTCGCGGGCCACCCGCAGCATCGTGCCGTCGCCGCCGAGCACCACCAGCAAATCCGAGCGCGCGGCCAGTTCGGCGTCGGTCTCGCACACCGTCACCTTCAGCCGGGCGACCCGCGACGTGCCGGGGTCGCTCAAGACTTCGCAGCCGCGCGCGGCGAGCAGCGCGGCGGCGCGCCGGGTCAGGGCGGCGGCGGCGGGTTTGTCCGTGTTGGCCAGCAGGCCCACACGGCGGATGTTGTCAGTCAACTTTTTCAAGCAAGGCCAGGAATTCGCGGTTGCCGGCCGGGCCCAACAACGGTGAGGCGGTCACCCCGCGCCAGCGCACCCCCGGCAACGCGCCGGCAAACGCTTCCAGCTCCGCCAGCACGCGCTGATGCACGACGGGGTCGGTGATCACCCCCGCGCCGCGGGCGGCCTCCCGCCTGCCGGCCTCGAACTGGGGTTTGATCAACGCCAGGAGCTTACCCGAAGGCCGGAGCAAGGCAACCGCCGCGGGCAGCACCAACCGCAGCGAGATGAACGAGCAATCCACGGTCACTATGTCCGCGCCGGTGAACGGTGCCGGCACCTGACCGGGCGTGAGGCGCCGAGCGTTGGTGCGCTCCATCACCACCACCCGCGGGTCCTGCCGGAGTTTCCAGGCCAGTTGACCCTGCCCCACGTCCACGGCGAACACGCGCGCCGCGCCGTGTTGGAGCAGGCAGTCCGTGAAGCCGCCGGTCGAGGCACCCAGGTCCACCGCCACCGCGCCGGTCACGTCCACCCGGAAATGCCGGAGCGCGTGTTCGAGCTTGTGGCCGCCGCGGCTGACGTACTGCTCCGCCGCGCTCAGCGCCAGCTCGTCCTCGGGCCGGACCGGCTCGCCGGCCTTGCGGGCGACCTGGCCGTTGCGAAGCACCTGGCCGGCGAGTATGGCGCGCTGGGCTTGCTCGCGGCTGGCGCAAAGCCCGCGCGCCACCAGCGCCTGGTCCAGCCGGGTGACTGCCTTCATCGCGCGCGGAGTGTGTCCCGCGCGCGGCGCGGGCGGCGAGTCGGATTTCACGATCTGGCGCGCTGGCAGGGCACACCTCGATTTGGTGCCGGGAGTATCGCTTGCCGGGCTGGTAGCCGGCCCCTGGCTCAGGGGCCGGACCCGTCGCCCCTCAGCGAGGGGCGACCTTCCCCTGCTGGGGGAAGCCGCGCTCCCGTTTAACTCCGGCACACCCCCGGAACTTCCGGCCGTTTCCACCGCCTGCAAAAAGCGAAATGCACCCCGGTCGTGGCGCGTCCCCGCTTTGAGTTTGACGCAAGGCGGTTCGCCCTTAGGATGCGCGCTCCATTAACGGAAAACAGTTGAACCCGGCCGGGCCCAACGCCCGGCCCAGCGAGAGCAAGACATGGCAAAGATTGACTTCGGCGGCACCCCGGAAACGGTCATCACCCGGAAGGAATTCCCCATGGCCAGGGCGCGCAAGGTCCTCAAGGACGAGACCATCGCGATCCTGGGCTACGGCGTGCAAGGCCCGGCGCAGGCACTGAACCTGCGCGACAACGGCTTCAGCGTCATCATCGGCCAGGACCCGAAGTTCAAGCGGGATTGGGACCGCGCCGTGGCCGACGGCTGGAAGCCCGGCAAGACGCTCTTCCCGATTGATGAGGCGGTGCGCCGGGGCACCATCATCCAGGTGCTGCTCAACGACGCCGCCCAGCGGCTGGTCTGGCCGGTCATCAAGGCCAACCTCAAGCCCGGCGACGCGCTGTACTTCTCCCACGGCTTCTCCATCACCTATAACAAGAAGACCGGCGTGGTGCCGCCCAAGGACGTGGACGTCATCATGGTCGCGCCGAAAGGCTCTGGCTTGAACGTCCGCCGCAATTTCCTGTCCGGCGCCGGCATCAACTCGAGCTACGCGGTGTACCAGGACGCCACCGGCCGCGCCGAGGAGCGCTGCTTGGCCGTGGGCATCGGCATCGGGTCGGGGTACCTGTTCCCGACCACGTTCCCGCACGAAACCAACAGCGACCTCGTGGGCGAGCGCGGTGTGCTCATGGGCTGCTTGGCGGGCGTGATGGAGGCGCAGTACGACGTGTTGCGCGCGCATGGCCACTCGCCGAGCGAGGCGTTCAACGAAACCGTCGAGGAACTCACCCAGTCGCTCATCCGCCTGGTGGACGAAAACGGCATGGACTGGATGTACTCGAACTGCTCCGCCACCGCGCAGCGCGGCGCGCTGGACTGGAAGCCGAAGTTCAAGAAGGCCGTGCTGCCCGTCTTCAAGGAACTCTACCAGCGCGTCGCCTCGGGCAAGGAAGCCGAGCGCGTCATCCAGGCCTGCGGCGCGCCGAACTACCAGGAACAACTCGCCAAGGAACTGGCCGCCATCCGCGACTCCGAAATGTGGCGGGCTGGCGCGGCCGTGCGCGCGTTGCGGCCCAAAGAAACCGGCAAGGCGGCGGCCAAAGGCGCGAAAGGCACCACCGGCCGTGACCGGAACTGAGTCCGGCGATTCCCTGCCATCGAATTGCATTGGGCGGCCTGTGGGCCGTCTTTCTATTTCCCACCAATCCGCAGGTTGAGTTGTGGTGCCGCCGCCGGTAGGCTGGCCGGACGTGGAGTGCGACGATGAACTGTCCCAAATGCGCTGACGGCATGCTGGAAGCGGCCACGGTGGAAGGCGTCGCCGTGGACCGCTGCCCCCGCTGCGGCGGAATCTGGTTCGTCCCCGCCGAACTCGGCGCATTGCTCAAGCTGGACGCCGCCGAATTGCGAGGATTCCTGGCGGACACGTGCCGGCTTTTTGAACAGCTTACCGGCCGCACATACACCGGACCGGGCCTGCCCGCCTGATTTCCCATGGACTACGAAGCCGTCATCGGCCTGGAAACGCACGTCCAGCTCAAGACCCAGTCGAAGATGTGGTGCGGCTGCGCGAACGCCTTTGGCGCGCCGCCGAACACGCTGGTCTGCCCGGTCTGCCTGGGGCTGCCCGGCGTGCTGCCCGTGCCCAACGAGGAGGCCCTGCGCCTGACCGCGCTCGCCGGCCTGTTGCTCAACTGCACGCTGCCGCCCCGCGCCAAGTTCGACCGGAAGAGCTATTTCTACCCGGACATGCCCAAGAACTACCAGATCACCCAGTACGACCAGCCGTCCACGCAGGACGGTTGGGTGGAGTTCGAGTTCGGCGGCGCCCTCGCGCGGGTGCGGATCAAGCGCGCCCACCTCGAGGAGGACGTGGGCAAGAGCCTGCACTTCGAGCGCACCAGCGGCGTGGACTTCAACCGCGCCGGCGTGCCGCTGCTGGAGATCGTCTCCGAGCCGGACCTCACCAGCGCCGACCTGGCCTACGCGTACCTGACTGCGCTCAAGGAAATCCTCGTGTACGGCGGCGTCAGCGATTGCGACATGGAAAAGGGCATGGTCCGCTGCGACGTGAACGTTTCGGTGCGCCCGGCCGGCGCGCGTGAACTCGGCGCCAAGATCGAGATCAAGAACATGAACTCCTTCTCGGGCGTGCGGAAGGCGCTCGAGTACGAAATCCCGCGCCAGATCGAGGTCCTGAAGAAAGGCGGCAGGCTCGTCCAGTCCACCCGCCGCTGGGACGATGTGGCCGGCGTTACCGAGGAAATGCGCACCAAGGAAGAGGCGCACGACTACCGGTACTTCCCCGATCCCGACCTGTTGCCGCTGGAGCCCACCGCCGGGTGGCTCGCCGGGGTGCGGGCGCGCGTGGTCGAGCTGCCGTTGGCCCGCAAGCAGCGCTTCATGCGCGATTACGGGCTGCCCGCCGGCGACGCGGAGGTGTTCAAGAACGACGTGCCGCTGGGCGACTACTTCGAGCGCCTCGCGCGGCAGGCGAAAAATCCCAAGGCCGTCGCCAACTGGGTCATCAACAACCTGCGGGCCAGGTTGGCGGAGGAGAAATCCGCAGTCTGCAGTCCGCAGTCCGCAGTGGACAATAGCCTTCCGCCGCCGGCGGCCACGGAGATTTCGCTGGCCGATCTGCAGTTCGCCCCCGAGGCGCTGCTCGAACTCATCGCGCTGGTCGAGACCGGAACCCTCAGCAGTTCCGCGGCGCAGCAGGTCTTCGCCGAGATGTTCGACACCGGCAAGGCGCCGGCGGCCATCGTCCAGGAGCGCGGCCTGGCCCAGGTGAGCGACGCCGCCGCCCTCGAGGCGCTGTGCGACCAAGCCATCGCCGCCAACCCCGGCCCGGCGTCCGACTTCCGAGCCGGCAAGGTCGCCGCGCTCAACTTCCTCAAAGGCCAGGTCATGAAGCTCAGCAAGGGCAAGGCAAACCCAGCCCTGGCGGGCGAAATCTTGGAGCGGAAGTTGAAGAGTTGATGCTGCTTTCCGCGCCCCCTGCTGGGTGTACGCCGGCGTCTGAGGCTGGCGCTTGCCCCGCCAATCTGAGTGAGTAGATTCAAGACGTTGTGAGTCCTGAAATCGTCAGAAGACGGCTCGGCGCGAGTCCGTTTCGCCCGTTCGAGCTGTGGCTGAACAGTGGCCAGGTGGTGCGCGTGGCGCACCCCGACTTCGCCTTCATGCCTCCGAAGCCCAACCAGTGGGATCTGGTGGTGTACGACGAGGACCGGGTCTTCAACATCATTGACCTTGGCCACGTCGCGGCGCTCAAGGGACTGCGCCCCGCGCGCAAGAACGGCAGAAGTGGCGCAGCCCAGTAAGCCGGCTGATGGGTCGTGCGGCAGGGGGTTCGATCGCTGATTTGCGGGTCAGGAAACTCGGCACGCTCAACTTTCCCAAAGGCCGGGTCATGAAGCTCGGCGAAGTGGCGCATCTCAATTTCTTGCAGGCCGCACCGCCTTTCGCGGTAGTGTGGGCTTCCAGCCCGGCGTGGGGCGCGGCCGGCACCCGGCGGGCGTGTTCTCCGTCGCAGATTCCGGGCGGCAGCCAGGGATGGCTGCCGCTACCCGACGGTGTCCGGCTGTTTCCACCGGCTGCACAAAAGTGAGATGCGCTCTCGGCGAAGTCCTGGCGAATTCGGTGCTGACCGGCGAATTCCTCGAACGTAAACTCACGCCATGAACTCACCGCACGCCTGCTCCCGCCGCTCGTTCATCGCCTTGACCAGCCTCGCGGCGGTCGGCGCCGCGCTCCCGGGTCGAACCGCGGAAACCCCGCAGACGAAAATGAAAACCTGCCTCTCGCCCGGCGGCATCGGCGTCAGCGCGAACCAGGACCAGGCCATCGAGCTGGCCGCGAAGTTCGGCTTCGACGCCGTCGAGCCTTTCGCCCAGCACCTCGCCGGCCCGTCCGCCGCGCAAATGGACGAACTGCTGGCCCGCCTCAAGGCGAAAAACCTGGCCTGGGGCGCCGCCGGCCTGCCGGTCGAGTTCCGCCGCGACGACGCGGCCTTTCGCGCCAGCCTCGAAAAACTCCCGGCGCTGGCTGCCGGCCTCCACCGCGCCGGCGTGACGCGCGTCGGCACCTGGCTCACGCCGTCCAGCGGCGCGCTCACGTACGTGCAGAACTTCCGCCAGCACGCGGACCGCCTGCGCGCGGTCGCCCGGGTGCTCGCCGACCACGGCCAGCGGCTGGGCCTGGAGTACGTCGGCACGTTCAGGTCGCGGGCGAACGCGAAGTTCCCGTTCATCCACAACCTGGCCGAGACGCGCGAGCTGATCGCCGAGATCGGCACCGGGAATGTGGGCGTGGTGCTCGACTCCTGGCATTGGTGGCAGGCGGACGACACCGAGGCGGACCTGCTGGCGCTCAAGGCGGAGGATGTCGTGTCGGTGGACCTGAACGACGCGCCGGCCGGCGTGCCCAAGCGCGAGCAGCAGGACGGCCGGCGGGAACTCCCCGCCGCGACCGGCGTCATTGACGTGGCGGTGTTCCTGCGCGCTTTGCAGCGCATCGGTTACGACGGTCCGGTGCGCGCCGAGCCATTCAACACGGCGTTGAACGACCTCGACAACGAGGCAGCCTGCGCGGCCACGATTGCCGCGCTGAAAAAGGCGCTGGCAACAGCGGCCTGAGGCCGCCGCCGGCGCGGGCTGCGAATCAGCCGAGTTCGTAATCCGCCGCCACGAACTTGGTCGTGTCCACCTCGCCCAGCATCTGGCTGGCGAGCTCCGCTTCGGTCGAAGGCAGGCCGTCGAGCGTCTTTTCCATCCGGTCCAGCCAGGGCAGTTCGCGCGGCGGGATCGCCAGCGCGCCGTCCCGGTGGCCTTCGCGCAGCAAGCGCAGCGCGGTGCGCGCGGCCGCCAGGCCGGCCGCGTAGCTGTCCGGCGCGGCCACGATGGCCTGCGCGATGGCGATGGCGCTTTCCGGCGTGAGCACCCAGGCCTGCGGATCGCGGCCGGCGTCGGACGCCACGAGCCATTTGCGGTACAGCAGCGCGGCGTCGCGGCCCTCGGCGAGCGCGAGGTTCATCACGCGGCAGTCGTAGATGAGTTGCTCGAGGCAGCAGGTCGGCGCCATGCCACCGAGGAGCTTGATGTTCTGCACGGATTCGTTGCTCCAGGTGTCGCAGGCGGCGGCGGCGATATTGCCCAGCGGGCTCAGGTGCGCGCAGGCAGCGGTCTTGCCCTCCATGGCCATGGGAAAGCCGGTGATGGCCTTGAGGATCGGGTTCTCATAGCCGCAGTCCTTGCCGGGCCCGACGGCGCCGCATTCGTAGCAGACCAGCGTCCGCACGGCGGAAACGGCCCGCACCACGGCGGCGAACACGCGCGGGATCATCTTCTGCTCGGCCAGCACCATCGCGGTGTTGGCGAAGCCGCAGGCCGTGTCGCCCGCGCAGTGAACGCCGTGCTTCCGCGCGATTGGGTTCAACCCGGTCCACAGAAACCGCATGTCGCGCACGCCCAGCACGCACAGGCCGAAGAGCACGCCACGCAGGTCGCCCATCATGAGCGCCTCGTCGTGGATTTCCTTGCCGCCGACCGACTCGATGCTGAGCAACTCGGCGCCCGCCGCCGCGCAGCCGTCGAAGGTGGCGAGCATGGCCTCGTACAGCGGGCCGCTGCGCATCCGCGGCGGGCGCTCCATCTCGCGGGTGTCGTTGGGCGTGATCCGCAGCACGCTCCGCAGCCCGTGCCGGGTGTGCGCGGCTTCCATCCCGTCGAGCAGGATGCGCGTCAGTTCGACGCCCCACGCCGGGTTTTCGGTCATGGGCGGCAGCGTCTCGAACTCGATCACCAGCCCCGGCGCCGCGAGTTCGACCGCGCGCTGCAAGGCGCCGGTGATGATCTGCCGGTAATGCTCGCGCACCTCGGGCATCGTCTCCGCGTTCACGAACATCGGCGGCAAGGTGAAGTTCAGCTCGGGGTAAACCGCGCCGCCGCCGAGCGTCAGCCCGCGCCGCGTGGTCAGCGGCTTGGGACTGATGCCGAACCGCAGGTCTGCGGGGTCGCTGATGGTCAGGGCAGGAAAGGCTTTCATGTGATTCAACCGGCTCCGCAAAACCCGCTCCCCCGGGAGGGCGTGTGAAATTCCATCCCAGCCGGTGTCCGCGCGTTGATTTGCACCCGGCGACAAAAGCCGGAAAAAGCCGCCGCCCGCAACCGGAAAACCACGTCGCATGTCTGGCATCCGGCATCCGGCATCCGTTTGCCATGAGCCCCGTACCAAACCCGACAGGCTCGACGGACTCCCACCCCGCCCCGTCAAAGGGGCGCATCTCAATTTCTTGCCGTCCCTGTCGCCTGTCGGGGTATTGGGTAGCTGGCCCCTGTTCAGGAGCCGGACCCGTCGCCCCCCCCGGCGAGGGGCGACCCACCTTTTACTCAGATGCACGCCCCCGGAACTTCCGGCCGTTTCCACCGCCTGTAAAAAAGTGAGATGCGCACACGTCAAAGCCGGGGGCAAATCCAGGCTTTCTTCCGGGGGCGGTTTGGTGTTCAGTGCGGCGCTTTTATGGTGAAAACCGCGTTGCTGTTCGCCGGCCAGGGCGCCCAAGTCGTCGGGATGGGCAGGGACCTGGCCGGCTTCGCGCCCGCCGCCCGCGCCCGCTTTGACCAGGCCAACGAACTGCTGGGCTACGACCTGGCGGACATCTGCTTCAACGGCCCCGAGCCCGTGCTGACCCAGACGGAGCACGCGCAGCCGGGCATCTACCTGGTGAGCTGGGTCGCGTTCGAATTGCTGCAGGCGGCGGTGCCGGGTCTGGAGTTCGCCGCCACGGCGGGCCTTTCGCTGGGCGAGTTCACCGCGCTGGCCGCGGCGGGTGCCCTGCGGTTCGAGGACGGGCTGCGCCTGGTGCGCGAGCGCGGGCGTTTCATGCAGGACGCCTGCAACGCCACGCGCGGCGGCATGGCCGCAATCATCGGGCTCGACGAAGGTCCGACCCGCGAGGTTTGCGCCGAGGCGGGCGTGGAACTGGCCAACCTGAACTGCCCGGGGCAGTTGGTGATCTCCGGCCCCGCCGACCGCATCGCCATCGCCTGCGATCTGGCCAGGGCCCGGGGCGCGCGGCGCGCCCTGCCGCTGCCGGTGGCCGGCGCGTATCATTCACGCCTCATGGCCAGCGCCCAGGCGCCGCTGGCGGAGGCGCTGGCGGCCGTGCCCGTGTCCGCCCCGCGCGTGCCCGTGATTTCCAACGTCACCGCCGAGCCGCACGGCCCGCCGGCGGAAATCCGCGAGCGGCTGGTCCGGCAGGTCACCGCGCCGGTGCTGTGGGAGCCCACGATGCGCCGGCTGTTGCGGGATGGCTTCACGCGGTTCATCGAGCTGGGCCCCGGCACGACGTTGAGTGGTTTTTTGAAGCGCATTGACAAGGGCGCGCAGGCGTTGAACGTGGCGGACGTGCCCGGCTTGGAAGCCACCGTCAAGGCGCTGGCGGGCTAGCCGATTTTTCGATCACCATGAACGAACTCCAAGACCAGATCGCCGTCGTGACCGGCGCCGGCCGCGGCATCGGCCGGGCCATCGCGCTGCAATTCGCCGCCGCCGGAGCGGACGTGGCCTGCGTGTCACGCACCGCCGGGAATTCCGAGAAGGTCGCCGCCGAGGTGCGCGCGCTGGGCCGCCGCGCCTGGGCGCACGCGTTGGACGTGGCGGACGCCGCCGCCGTGAGCACCGCCGCCGCTGCGGTTCTCGAAGCCGCGGGCCGCGTGGACATCCTGGTGAACAACGCGGGCATCACCCGCGACGGGCTGTTGATGCGGATGAGCGACGAGGATTGGGACGCGGTGTTGAACACCAACCTGAAGGGCGCGTTCCTGTTCACGCGCGCCTTCTCGCGCGCCTTTCTCAAGCAGCGCGCCGGCCGCATCCTGAACGTGGCCTCGGTGATCGGCCTGCGGGGCAACGCCGGCCAGTGCAATTACGCGGCAAGCAAGGCGGCGCTGATCGGCTTCACCAAGTCGGTGGCGCGCGAGTTCGCGTCCCGCGGCGTCACCGTCAACGCCCTGGCGCCCGGCTTCATCGAGACCGACATGACCGGCGTGCTGACGGCGGAAACGCGCGACGCGATCCTGCAACAGATCCCGCTGGGTTGTTTCGGCCAACCGGAGGACATCGCGCGGGCGGCGGTGTTCCTGGCCGGGCCGGGCGGCCGTTACATCACCGGCCAGGTGCTGGTGGTGGACGGCGGCTTGGTGATGTAACCGGGCGTCGGACGGCCGCAACGCGGCGCGAACGCGCCGAAAAACGCGGCGAAAGACTTTTCCCAATCGGGGCTTGACGCTCTCCGGCACGTTGCTTAGACACACCCGCAACACGAAACCAGACAACACATGGCTTCAGAAAAAACGGTAGAAGAAAAGGTGCGCGACATCGTCGTGGAACAGCTCGGGGTCAAGCCGGAACAGGTCACCCCCGACGCCAAGTTCATCGAGGATCTGGGCGCGGATTCGCTCGACGTGGTGGAATTGGTCATGGCCCTGGAGGAGGAGTTCGGCAGCGAAATCCCCGATGAAGAGGCCGAGAAGCTCACCACGGTCGGCGACGTGATCAAGTACATCGAAGAGTTGCGCACGAAATAAACGCCATACAGATTGTCGGGGCAGCCACGGCTGGCGTTCAGCAGCGCGCTGCCCTTTTCGTTTATGGGATGGACCGATCATAGAGTTGTCATCACCGGTCTCGGCGTGGTCACCCCGCTGGGCCACGACCCGGACGAGTTCTGGCGCAACCTGGTCGCCGGCCAGTGCGGCGTGGACCGCATCACCCTGTTCGACCCCGCGCCGTACGACACCCAGATCGCGGCCGAGGTGAAGCAGTTTGACGCCGTGCCGTCCTTCCCCTCTGCGAAGGACGAGCGCCGCACCGACCGGTACGAGAAGTTCGGCGTCGGCGCGGCCCACCGGGCGTTGCTGGATTCGGGGCTGGACCTGGACCGCGTGGACCACGATCAAATCGGCGTGTTCCTGGGCTCGGGCATTGGCGGCCTGGCCACCACCGAGGAGCAGCACAGGATTCTGCTCAACCGCGGCCCCGGCCGGCTCTCGCCGTTCATGATCCCGATGCTGATCCTGAACATGGCCTCCGGGCTGTTCTCGATGTACTACAACCTGCGCGGCCCCAACCTCGCCACCTGCTCGGCCTGCGCCACCGCCGGTCACGCCATCGGCGAGGCCTGGCGCACGATCAAGATGGGCGACGCGAAGGTCATGTTTGCCGGCGGCAGCGAAGCCACCATCACGCCGCTGGGCATCGGCGGCTTCTGCGCCATGAAGGCCATGAGCACGCGCAACGCCGAGCCCAAGCGCGCCTCCCGCCCGTTCGATGCCGGCCGCGACGGCTTTGTCATGGGCGAAGGCGCCGGCGTGCTGGTGCTCGAGGAGCTGGAACACGCGAAGGCCCGCGGCGCCCGCATCTATTGCGAGATCGTGGGCTACGGCAACACCGCGGACGCGCATCACATGACCGCGCCGGCCCCGGGCGGCGAGGGCGCGGCCCGCTGCATGCGCATGGCGCTGCGCGGCGCCGGCTTGAACCCCGAGGACGTCTCGTACATCAACGCCCACGGCACCTCCACCCCGCAGGGCGACATTTGCGAAACCCAGGCCATCAAGACGGTCTTCGGCGGGCACGCGCGCAAACTCGTGGTCAGCTCCACCAAAGGCGCCACCGGCCACATGCTGGGCGCGGCCGGCGCCGTCGAGATGGCCATCTGCGCCAAGGCCATCCAGACCGGCGTGGTGCCGCCCACGATCAACCTCGACCAGCCCGATCCGGAGTGCGATCTGGATTACGCGCCGCACACCGCCCGCGAGCTGCCGGTGCGCGTGGCCGTGAACAACAGCTTCGGCTTCGGCGGCCACAACGCCACCATCGTGGCCCGGCAATTCCCCGGCTGATCCCGGGAACGAAGGCCGGGTGGCGCGGGCAACCGCGCCCGCGGCGCTGCGATTTTCCGGTCAATCCGGCACCGGCCAGGCGGCGGCTTCGCGCACGCGATCGAGAATCACCTCCGCCAGCAACGGCTCCCGGCCGATGCCCGGCGCGTACCACACCAGCCGACCCTGGCGTTCGGTGGGGTTTCGCCACGCGGACTGCCCGGCACGCACCCGCGCCTGCACGCGGTCCGGCGATTCGCCGAGCAACACCGGGATGTCCTCCGCCACGTGCAGGCCGTCGCTGATGAAAAACGGCACCACCACCACGTGCCGTGACCGCGCCACGCCCAGGCAATCGGCCACGCGCGGCTCGTCTTCCATGAACGCCGGCCGCACCTCGGCATAGCCACCGCGGGCCCGGAGCCGTTCCACCTGGGCTTCCACCGCCAGCCGCGAGCTGGCCGTTCGTTCGGTCCCATGCCCGACCACCACCAGCGTCGTCTCGTCCGGGCGTGGCGCGCGCGGGAACGGATGCCGCGCCACCACCTCGCGGGCCCTGGCCAGCAGCACCTCGGTCATGCGGGGATGCAGGCCCACGGGCTGGGCGTAATACAGTGTTTGCCCCGCGCGCCGCTGAGCGCGGCTGAAGCCGGCTGCCTCCGGAGTCTTCAGCCCCAGCGCCACGGGAATTACCTCTTCGGCGAAATAGCCCGGCCCGATGAACAGCGGCGCCACGAAGACGCGGGGTGTTCGCGCGCCGCGCAAGGTCTCCTCCAGCTCCGGCGCCTGTTTCCAGAAACATTCCTGCACCGCCGCAAAAATTCCCCGGCCGCGCAACACCGCCGCCTGGTGCCGCGCGGCCACCGCCGAGTCGCTGTTCACAGTCGAGCCGTGAGCCAGCACCAGCAGCGTCGCGTCTGGGAATTGGTCATCCGGCACGTCTGCTCCTAGCGCAGGTCGGGCGCGCGGGCAAGTGCCGGACCGGTTTGGGAAGCGCCGCGAGGTGGGTTTCACCCGCCTGCCACGCCGGGTGGTCAGGCGGGCAAGCTTCCGTCATGGACCGGGTGGCCGGATTCTGAGCGTCCACCGTCCACTCCCGACAAAGCGGCACGCTTCAATCCCCCGCCTCCCTTCCTTTGCCGCCAGGCCTTGTGGGCAATTCCCCTGCCGTCATGGTCTCCGCCCGGTTGAAATCAGCCCGGCCAGGCTGGAATGAGCGGATGGATGAGAGCCGGGGCAAAGGAACGAGGGCAAGGGAGCGGGTGGCCGGTGAAGCCGCGAGGGGCGCATCTCACTATTCTGCGGGCGGTGGAAGCGGCCGGAAGTTCCGGTGGGTGCGCATGAATAAAAGGGGCGCGCGGCATCTGCCAGGTAGGTCGCCCTTCGCTGAGGGGCGACGGGTCCGGCCCTCGAGCCAGGGGCCGGCTACCCGATGCCGAATCCCAGCCTGCTACCCACCACTCCATTTTGAGTTTCAGAGTTTGGGCTTTCTCGCCGGGTCCACCGGGCTGGAAGCCGGCGCTACCCCGATAGGCGGTACAGTCTGCAAGAAATTCAAATGCGCCCAGCCGTGAGGACCCGCAAGACCGGACTTGTAATCCTGCGCCGGCCGGGCTTTATTTCCACCCCACATGCCAGTCAACCGGAAGCCAGCGCGCGCCACCCGTCGCCTGGGGCGATGCGGGCGGAATGCCGGTTGCCGGTGCGCTTGCTGGCCGCAACCCCGTCACCTGTTGCCGCTTCCCCACCCATGAAACCCGCGTTCCATGCCGCCCGCCGGGGCTTCACGCTCATCGAACTGCTGGTGGTCATCGCGATCATCGCCATCCTCGCCGGCATGTTGCTCCCGGCCCTGGGCCTCGCCAAGGCCAAGGGCCAGCGCATCGCCTGCCTGAACAATCTCAAGCAGATCAACCTGTTCATGCAGTTCTACACGGATGAGAACCACGACACGTTCCCCGCCCACCGCAATCACGGCCTGAACCACGCCGACGCCACCGCTTCGCTCACCAACTGGTGGGGCACGGTCATCGTCGGCTACGCCGAAGGCCGCTCGAACCTCTTCCGCTGTCCGTCCATCAAGGGCAAGCGTCTGGACAACGGCGTGGCGTGGGAATGGAAATTCGACTGCCACAAGGTGGGCTACGGCTACAACTCGTGGTTCCTCAACCGCTGGCCGTACAACAACGACGAGACGCTCACCGTCGGCGGCATCCCGTTCGTCTCCCGCCCGTGGTTCAAGCGCACCAGCATCGTCAGCCCGACCGACTGCTTTGTCGTGGCCGACTCGATGCCGAAGCTCGGCGGCGAGTGGAGCAGCAGTTGCTGGTGGCCGTGGTCCTACATGGGACCGGTCAAGGCCAACAGCCAGATTCAAGGTTACGAGGGCGTGGATCCCAACCGGCACCGCAGCCTGGGCGTGGTGGGCTTCAGCGACGGCCACGCCGAGGCCCGCAAGGACAACAAGATCAACCCGGCACGAGACCCGGCGTTTGGCGACAAGCAGGGGCTCATCAATTCCCGCTACTGGGACCCGCAGCAACGCGCGGGCCAGATGTGAACTGATCCGCGCACGTGGGCCGGCGGTTTGCTGTGCTGGTCGTTCTGCCGATTACCCGATGGCCTTCCGGCACCGGCTTCAGTTCTACCGGTCCGCCGCGCAGCGGAAGCCCACGTTGGCGCAGCGGTCCAGCCGCGGCCCGCTCAGCAGCACCTTGGCCGCGAAGTCCGCCGGCTGCGGGCCCTCATCGAAATACCAGTCCGAGCCGCCGCGCCGGTAAAAACTCCCGCCGCGCAGGGTGGCGAACCGCGTGCGGCCGTCGCTGCGTTCGCTCTCGGTCCATTCCCAGACGTTGCCGCACTGGTCGAGACAGCCAAACGGCGAGCGCCCGGCCGGGAAGGCGCCGACCGGCGTGGTGGCACCGGTCGAGCCGTCGTTGCAGCGACCCGGCTCCAACGCGTCGCCCCACGGATAGCGACGGCCTTCGCGACCTTGCGCCGCGAACTGCCATTCCTCCCCGGTGGGCAGCCGCTTGCCCGCCCAAGCCGCGTAAGCCCGCGCGTCCGCGAGGTCCACGTACACCACCGGATGCAGTTCGCGACCAGCCGGCGGCGCGCCCGCCACCCAATGGCGCAGAAAGTTGGCCGGCTCGGCGGGTCGGTAGCCGCTGGCCGTGAGAAAGCGGGCAAAGTCGGCGTTGGTCACCAGGTTCACGTCCAGGGCGAATGGTTTCAGCTCGACCTCGCGTTCGAAGCTCATTGGCTGGTGCAGCGCCGGGAAGCTGGTCGCGAAATGCGGATGCGTGGAGTCATGGAAGCCGCATTCGCGAACGCGGAACGTGGTTTTCAACCGCACCCGCCCGCCCGGAATCGCCACCATCCCGGCCGGCGCGGCGGCCAGGGGCACGACCATCGGCGGCGGACGCGGCACGGACTTGCGCTCCGGGAAGCGCGTGTTCCAGTTCGCGCGCTTGAGCGTTTCGCGCTGGCTTTCCAGGAAACCGGCGAAGTCCGCGCCCATCGCCTCCACCCGGCCGGCGATGAGGCAGCCGATTCCGCGCGGCGGCACGTAGCCCCTGATGGGGATCTCCTTGGACTGGTTGTCAGGCAGCGACGTGCCTCCGCTCCGCCTCACCGCGGCGGCCTGGCCGAGAATGCCGTCCCAGACCTGCTCGCCGTCGCCGAAGGTCGCCGTCAGCAATTCGCCTTTCACGTCGCGCTCGGCGCGGTTGACCAGCGTCCAGACGCGCACGCCCCCAGCCTCCCACAAGCTCGCGTACAAGTCCGGCTGCAAGGTGGGCACCAGCGGCGTCCAGTCTTCGCCGGCGAAGAGCGCCGCGTACCGGCGCTGCAAGGGCAGCAACGAGCGCAGGATGGATTTGTCGCGCTCGCACCAGCCGTTCCAGGTGCCGAAGACGTTTTCCCAGATCAGAATGCCGGCGCCGTTCATCCAGGCGATGTGCAATTCGCCGGTGTGATCGCGGTCCCAGCGCCGGATCAAGTGCTGCTGGTGCCGGCGCTCGAACCAGCGGTTCCGCAGCACGCCGGGCACGTGGCTGTCCGGGAACCATTGCGCCCAGCTCAGGTGATGATCGTGAACGCGCTCGAGCGGGAGCGCGAGTTCGCTCTCCAAAGCCACGCCCGGACGCGCGGCCTCAAGTTTCTCCCGGAACGCCTCGGCGCCGCGGTCCAGCGTGTCGAGGAAGATGCCGTCGGCGTCCAGCGCGGCCGCCATTTGCGCCAGCGCGGTCAGGTCGTCGTGCGGCTCGCGGCGCGTCCGCGTGTCCCAGGGATTGTAGTTGAGGAAGACCCGGACTGCGGCGCGGTGGAACTCCGCCACGGCCTGGCGCAGGCCGGCCAGCCCGCCCGGCTGGTCGCGATAGAAATCGAACTGGTTGCGGTCGTCGAGCCCGATGCGCGGGTAGGCGTGCCAGAGCACCACGCTGTCGAAGCCGCCGAACTCCTCGCGGCCGTGGGCCAGGAGCCGGCCGACCTGGTAGCGCCCGCCGGCCGCGTCGCACACCAGTTCGTCGTTCAACATCAGAAAGGCGCAGGCGAAATTGCGCGGCACCCAGGCGAACTCGTCGCGCCGGTACCAGGCGTCCGAGTAATTCAGCTCGCGGCGACGCGCCTCGCGCCAGGCGTGCAGTTGCCGCCGGAAATCCGGCCACAACGCCGGGTCCGGCGGCGCCGGAATGAGGTTCTCGCCCGGCGCAAACTGCCAGGCCGGCGCGGCGGCCAGGCCGCGACCTTTGAGAACGCCGGTCAGCGGGACGCCCGTCGCGGCCAGGCGAAGCAATTGACGGCGCGAAAGCAACATCGCCGCATTCCACCCGCCCGGCGCGAGCCGGGCAATCCGGCAATTTCCGGCGGACGAAACTTACCGTGCCGCCGCCGACTTGTGCGGTGAGACCTCCAGCGACCCCGGACCGTGCGACTTTGAGCTTTGAGCTTTGAACTTGGGACTTGAAACCCGCCCGGGGCCCGCAGCGTCCACCCTCCGGGAATCTTCCCCACCCCAAATTTCGCTAGCTTCCCGGCCGTGGGGCTGGGAATGATGTTCGCTCCGAATGGTTGCCGAAACACAGTCCACAGCCGCAAAACCGGCCGCCGCCGCTCCGCCGGGATGGTCCCCGACGAGCTGGCAGACGCGGCCCATCCAGCAATCCGTGACGTACCCGGACCCGGTGGCGCTCCAACGGGCCATCGTGTGCATCAACGCCTATCCTCCGCTGGTCACCAGTTGGGAAATCGAGCGGCTGCGGGCGCGCATCGCCGAGGCCGCGGCCGGCCGGCAGTTCATCCTGCAAGGCGGGGATTGCGCGGAAATCTTCGCCGAGTGCCATCCGGACATCATCACCAGCAAGCTGAAGATCCTGCTCCAGATGAGCCTGGTGCTCACCGACGGCCTCAAGCGCCCGATCATCCGCATCGGCCGCTTTGCCGGCCAGTACGCCAAGCCGCGCTCCAGCCCGCTCGAGACGCGCCACGGCGTCACCCTGCCGTCGTACTTCGGCGACCTCATCAACTCGGACGAGTTCACGCCCGAGGCGCGCCGGCCCGACCCCGAGCGGCTCGTGTCCGCGTACCAGCACGCGGCGATGACGCTCAACTTCATCCGCGCGCTGGTGGAAGGCGGCTTCGCCGATCTGCACCATCCCGAGTACTGGGACCTGAACTTCCTCGACAAGAGCGGGCTCACCCCGGAGTCGCGCGAAAACTACGGCCGGCGCGTGAAGCTCGTGGCCAACGCCATCGAGTTGATGGAAATCCTCACCGGCCAGCGGATGGACCAGCTCACGCACACCGAGTTCTACACCAGCCACGAGGGCCTGAGCCTGCATTACGAGACGGCGCTCACCCGCCAGGTGCCGCGCCGGCCGGGCTGGTACAACCTGGGCTGCCACCTGCCGTGGATCGGCGAGCGCACCCGCGCGGTGGACGGCGCGCACGTCGAATACTGCCGCGGCCTGCGCAATCCGGTGGGCGTGAAGATCGGCCCGGACATCACCCCCGCCGAGCTTGTGCGCCTGCTGGACGTGCTGGACGCCGACCGCGAACCGGGCGATCTGCTGCTCATCCCGCGCCTGGGCGCCGGGCGCGTGCGCGAGGTGTTGCCGCGGCTCATCACCGCCGTGGCGGAATCGGGTCACCGCCCGGCCTGGGTGTGCGATCCCATGCACGGCAACACGGTGAGCACCCGGAGCGGCCGCAAGACCCGCCACGTGGACGCCATCCTCGATGAACTGCTGGCCTCGATTGACATCCACGAATCGCTCGGCTCCTGGATGGCCGGCGTGCATTGCGAACTGACCGCCGGGAACGTGACCGAATGCGTGGGCGGCGCCAGCGGCGTGCGCGAAACCGACCTCGACACCGCCTACCAGACCCGCTGCGACCCGCGGCTCAATTACGAGCAGGCCATGGAAATCGCCTTCGCCATCGCCAAGCGGATGGAGAACCACCGCCCCGCCGCCACGCCCGGCGCCTCCCAACCCGCTTGAGCCGCCATGAACGCGATGGAGCAATTCCTGGAAATCGCGCAGCAGACCATCAGCCGCCTGCGCGTGACGCAATGGGACCACATCGCCACCGTGGCCGGCTGGCTGGGCGAGGCGCTGGCGCGCGAGGGCTGGCTGTACGTCTTTGGCACCGGCCATTCCCACCTCGTCGCCGAGGAGGTGTTCTACCGTGCCGGCGGCCTGGCCCATGCCGTGCCGATGCTCGACCCGCGGATCATGCTGCACGAAAACGCCATCGAGGCCACCTACACCGAGCGTGAGTCCGGCTTCGCGACCGACCTGATCTCCAAGTACCCCGTCGCGGCGGGCGACGTGTTGATCGTGGTGTCCAACTCCGGCCGGAACGCCGTGCCCATCGAGATGGCGCTGGCCGGGCGCGAGCGCGGCCTGCGCGTGGCGGCCATCCTGAACCGCGCCCAAAGCGACGCCTGGCCTTCGCGGCATCCGTCCGGTCGCAAGCTCGCCGACGTGGCCGAGGTGGTGATTGACAACTGCGGCCCCAACGGCGACGCGTGGCTGGAACTGCCCGGCATGGCCGGCGCCATCGGCTCCACCTCCTCGATGATCGGCCTGCTCGTCATCCAGCTCATCCAGGTGCGCGCGGTGGAGCTGGCCCTGGCCCGCGGCGTGGCGCCCGAGATGTACATCAGCAGCAACACCCGCGGCGACGACCACAACGAGCGCCTCCTGCAAAAGTACCGCAACCGCATCCGGCACTTGTAGGGCCCGCCGGCTTTTTCAAACCCGGCGGGGGCACATTTCAATTTCGTGCAGGCCGTATCGCTTTCCGGGGGTTGTGAGTAACGGGCTGGGATTCGGCATCTGGGAACCGGCCCCTGGCCCAGGGACCGGATCCGTCGCTCCTCAGCGAGGGCGACCCACCCCGTTGGCGGGAAGCCGCGCTCCCATTGTACTCAGGCGCACACCCCGGTACTTCCGGTCATTTCCACCGGCAGCAAAAAGTAAGATGCGTCCACCCGCCGGCAGCGCAGCGCCTCCGGACTGCCCAACTTCGGTAAAACGATGCGCCCGGGCTGGCGTTGCCGCTAACCCGGGCGCGTTGACTCAAGGTTCTTCAGCGCCTCGCGGGCGCCGCGTCCCGGCCTACTTCTTCAGCCGGAAAAACTGGTTGCCGGCGCCGATGGGCACCGTGGTCGGATTCTGCGTGCCCACGGTCGTCCACGGGCTGGTGATGGCCGGCGCGGATTCCAGCGTCCAGCCGGTGCCGGCGGGGGTCCAGCCGATGGTCACGTTGTTGCCAGTGCGACTGATGCTCAAGGTCGGCGCTTCGCCGCCGCCTACCGGGGTGGTGGGATCCTCGGCCGGCGCCGGGTGGCTGAACACGGTGTAGAAGTTGACCTCGTTGGGCGAGTTCGGGCCCTCCTCGGGCCGGTTCTCGTAGTTGATCTCGCCCTTGGCCGCCACGCAGATTTGCTTGGTGGTCATGGCCACGGTCATCTGGTAAGTGCGGATGCCCGTCTTGGCGTTGTTGATGAAGGGGAAGAAGCTCCGCGTCAGCGGGGTGAATCGGGTGTCGTTGAAGGCCAGGACGCGCGCGGCGACCTGCTGTTTCTCGTACCCCGCCGGCTGCGACACCCACGCGATGGTGAGGCGGTTGAGCGCGTCCACCGCGCCGTTGACGCGGTCGAAGTTGCCGGTGAAGCCGCCTTCGTTCACGTCGGCGATCGCCACGAACTGGCGGTTGCGCGAGTCAAACGCGGCCACCTTGACGATCTGGGTGTTGAGCGGCCGGCCGGCAATGTACACGTAGGGGCTGTTGATGTGGCCCAGCAGGCGGGTGCCGTCGCCGCGGCCGGTGTCAAAGGCAATGCCGGAAGCGGCCTGGTCCACCGTACCAAGCCGATTGCCCTCGTTGTCGAAGAAGTGGATCAGGCGCACGCCACTGGTGCCGTCTTCGGGCCGGGCGCGCACGGCGAAGCCGCCCTTGAAGGGCGCCACGTTCGACCAGATGTCGCCCTTGGCCACGATGAAGGTGTCCTTCACTACGCTGCCATCCGGGGCGAAGATCGTGGCCGCCACGCAGTCGCCCTCCGGGTTCCGGGTCAGCGACTTGTCCTCGACCACCGAGACGAAATTGCCGTTGTCCAAACAGACAATCTCACCGCCGAAGCGGGTGATCTGGCTGCCTGGAGCCCCGCCGGAAGTGAGCCGGCCGTTGGCCGAATCCAGCGCCTTGCTCAGCGGGGTCTGCGTCAAGGTGGCGGGATCGAGCCGGAAGATTTGCACCGTGCCGTAACGGCCGTCGGCCAGGCGGTCGAAGCCGAGATTCCAGCGGTTGTCCGATTGGAATTCGGTGACTGCGTGCGGCGAGGCCTCGCCGCCCACCATGAAGTTCACCGCGCCGGGGCGCAAGTCTCCAGCCACCCGGCCCGGATTGCCGTTCTGGCGGGAGAGATTGATCTGGCCCTTGAAGGGCTGGCCGTTGTCCGCGTAGAAGCCTTCGCCCAGCTTCATGGCGCCGCCGGCGGCCGGCTGGAGCGCAACCACGTAACGCTGGTTGGACAGCGTGCCGTCGTCGGCAAAGGTGTTGCCCTCGATCAGGAACGTGGAGGTGCCCAGCGTGCTGGCGTACGGCTCCCAGTTGCCAAGCGCGGCCGTGTCAGTCTTGACGAGCGGCGTGTCGGGCACGATGCGGGTCAGCCCCTCGGCCTCGATGGTGCCCGGCGTGAAGGTCGAGAACAGCCGCAGGGCGACCACGACCATGGGTTCGCCGGTGTTGGGATCGAGCGTCTCGAAGTCGCTCCGGCTTTCCCAGACCACCGCCACCTGGCCGTTGCGCCAGGCCACGCGCGGGCCCTCGGCGCTCGGCGTGGCCGGGTCGGGCAGTTCCTTTTCGCTGACATAGAACGTGCCGCCCACGGGGGTGCCGGTTTTGTCGAACCGCCGGCCCATGATGATGGCCCCGGGGTTGTTGGCGTCGTACTTGGCGCCGAACACCACGATGACGTTGCCCTCGGCGTCAATGGCGGCGTCCACACGGCCCACCGAGGCCAGTCCGGGCAGGTCGTCCGCGACCGACTTGGAGTACCGCACGGTGCCGTTGGTGTTGAGCACGGTCACCCACGCCTCGGCGCCGGACGCGCAGGCCGCCACGTAGGCGTCCTTGCCGTTGCCGTGGAAGCCGGCACCGTCGCCGCGCCCGCCACCGCCCGCCTGCGGGAAGCCGGTGGCCGCGCTGAGAATGATGTTGGTGCTCGTCGGGTTGCCGGCATTGTCGAACAGGCGCACCGTGACGCCCTCGGGAGTCGCGAAGCGCACACCAAAGCCACCTTCTACGGACCCCGCGCCGTGCCACATTTCATGGTTGCCGGTCTGTTCGGGCGATTCGGTCGCCAGCGTCTCGGCCTTCACCACGTTGCCGGCGGGATCCAGGATGCGGAAGATCACGTGCCGGAACGGTGCGGAACCGCCAAAGACGGTCATCAAGTCGTCGTTCTGCCGGCTTTCACCGAAGATGACGACGTTGCCGTTGGAGAGATATTCCCAGTCGCTGATGCGGATGTTGCCGGCGTCACGCGTGGCAAACTCCTCGCTCACGCCAACCAGAATCCGGATGGGCTGGCCGGTGTTGCTGAGGAGTTGCACGGTGGGGTAATCGCCGTTGGCATCGCCGAAGTAGCCGGCCAGCGCCGGCACTTCTTGGTCCAGGCCAAAGGACGTGGCGCCCATGCCGAGGCCGTCGCCGAACAGGTTGGCCTTGATCTTCGGTCCCCAGGACTGCCAGGCGTGAACCGCGCTGCCGTCCGCGCGGAAATACGACAGGAACTTCGTCGTGACGCTGCCCTGGAGGGCCACCGAAGTAGCCTCGGTGGGCGGCGTGATGGACTGGCCGGCGGAGTCATACAAGGTCCAGACCGCCTCGATGTCCTGCAATCCGTCGCCGTCGTCCTCCCAGCCGACGATGACATTGCCGCCGCTGGCGATGGCGACGCCGAGGCTTTCGGTATTGCCGTTGTTGATCTGGTCTATCTCGAAGGTCTTCCGATTGATGAAGATCGTGTCCGTCTTTGGCGTCAGGCCGTTGGCCTCGGGGGCGCCTGGCGGCGTCTGCGCCAGCGCGCTGACACAGCCAAGCGCAAGCACGATGGGAACAAGAGATGTCTTCATGGTGTTTGGGGAGTTACAGGTTTCGTGTCAGTTATTGGGCTGATTACAAGCTGGTTATATACCTTGGAGCCGCTGAATGCAAGTTTTGATTTGGGCCGGACGGGCGGCGTTGTCTGCCAGCCATGTAGCTCATTTAACGACTCACGTCTCAAACCGGTTGGCCGCTGCTTCGCCGACCGCGGAAACCTTCGACGAGATTGGCTGCCGCACCTTGTATCCTGGCGCCCCCGCATGGGTACTGCCGCAATGCAGGCAGCGCGTCACCAGGCAGGCGCCGGTCAACTCCCGGGCTTGCGGAAAATAATCGCGCAGCCTGCTCTGTGGCTGGTTGGACAAGCGCGCGGCAATCCACCGCTTTGGCAGCGGGACTCGACCAAGCTCGTCCGAGCGGGCGGGCCGTAGTGGCCCAGACGACCTCGCTTGGGGTCGTGCCGCGGGCGACCCGCCCGCGGGGACGCGGTCTGGCCGTCGCAGCCCCGGAAGGTCAGGGCTCGACCGAGTCGAGCCCCACCCTGTCAGGGAAAGGCCGGCAGGAAGGCAGGAGGCGTCCAGCGTGGCTGCGCGCACGGCGTCCGGCTTGCACGCGGCGGGACAGCGGCGCAGACTTCGGGCCACTCCACATGGGCAGGAAACACTCCCGGGGCAAACCCGAGAACCGAGGTTCTACGGGCGGGGGCGCTCGCATCACCGCGGATTCCACTTTGCGGGCCAGGACCCAGCCTGCTGAACCAACCGCCGTTTCTCTTGACTCTCCGAAGTCGGCGGCGGCCGTCCCACACCGCCCGGCCAGCGACGCGAACCGCTGGCAAAAGGCGATGGTATGCGCTTCCCTGGTTCTGGCCGGACTACATCTCGCCCTGCGGGTCGAGCCGGTGCTGCGTCAGCAACTGAATGGGCCGGCCTTTTTCGCCGACGCGCCGTTCCTGGCGAAGTTTGCGGGCGTGTCCGGCGGTCTGCTCGAGTACGCGGCGGCGGCGCTGGCCCAGTTGAATTTCCACAACGCCACCGGCGCGGCGGCGCTCACCGCGGTCTGGGCGGGCATTTTGCTGTGTGTGTACCGCGTCTTCCGGACGGTTTCGTCGCGAGGCGCAACGGTGGGCGCGCTGATGCTGCTGGCGTTGCTGGCCCTGCTGCCGGGACGGTATCAAGGCAACGTGGAGGCGGCGGCCTTGGGCCTGCTGGTGGGTCTGGTGGTGGCGGTGGCCTGGATCAGCCTGCCGCCATTTTTTGACGCACTCCGGCAGGCGGCGGCGACGCTCCTGGCGGCAGTGCTGCTCTACGCTGCGGGGCCCTTTACCACCTGGCTGTTTGTGGGCACGGTTGCAGCCGTTGAGGCGCTGGCCCGTCGCCGGCCTTGGTTTGCGCTGGGCTGCGCGGTTCCGGCGTTGCTGGTGCCGATCTGGGCCTGGCTGCGGCCGGGGTTCGCTCCGTTTGCGGCGGCCCAGCATTGGGGTGAAGGCGCAACCCGCACGATGTTTGTGGCGGCTTACGCGTTCGTGCCGGTCTGGCTGGCGCTGCTGATCGTCGTCAGAACGCTCCGACGCAGTCTGGGGCGCGACGGCGACCGCGAGCCGCAGTTGCCGCGGCTGGTCTTGGCAGGGACGTTCGCCAGTGGCGTCGCACTGGTGTGGCTCTCGATGGACACCTCGTCGCGCGCCACGGCCCGGCTCGAGCAGGCGACCGCCCGGCGGGAATGGGGCCAGGCCCTGGCTGCGGCCCGGGAAGTCCGCACCTGGACCGCCAGCGCGCGGCTGAACCTGATTCGCGCGCTCTACCACGCCGGCCGGTTGCCGGAGGATTTGTTTTCCTTTCCGCAGAGCCGCGGTCTGGACCTGCTGCCGGGCTACGACGCGGGGCTGGCGATGGGCCGCGCGCTCGGCCAGACGCTCTTGGAGTTGGGCGCGGTGAACCTGGCCGAGCACATGGCGCACGAGGCGCTCGAACTGGAAGGCGCGCGACCGGACACGCTGCGTTTGCTGGCCCGGATCAATGTCCTCAAGGACCGTCCCGAGGCCGCGCGGATTTTCCTGAACCGGCTGCGGCTGGCGCCGTTTCACCGCGCGGAAGCGGAGCGGGCCTTGCGGGAGCTGGCGGACGACCCGCGCGGGATGAACGACGCGGAACTCCGTTTGATCCGCGCGCGGCTGCCAATCACCGATCTCGCCACCGGCACTTTGCCGACGGAAGCGCTGCTGCAACACCTGCTCGCCGCAAGCCCTACGAACCACATGGCCTACGCCTGCCTGCTCACGCACCGCTTGCTGGACGCCAAGCTGGAGCCGCTCGCCCACGACCTGGCTCCATGGGCGTCCCACGGTTACACCGCCCTGCCCCGCCCGTGCGCGGAGGCAGTGCTGTTTGCGCGGGGGCAGGCCGGGCAGAACCAGGCGGTCTGGCAGGCTTACCCGGTCCCGCCCATGACCGCCGCGCGTTACCAGCGCTTCGTCGAGATGGGCCGGCGTCACCGGGACAATCCCGCGGCCGGACGCGCGGCGCTGGCGCCGGAATTTGGCGACACGTTCTGGTACTACCAGATGTTCGGCCGGACCGCGCCCGCTTCCCAAGCTGGAAAGCCATGAGAATCGCGCCCGCTTTGCCGCCGTTGGCGCCCATCCTCGCCGCGCTGCTCGCGGGCGGCGCAAATTACACGAACGCCGGCGCCTTTCCCGCGGAGCCGGTCGCGGCCGTGCCGCGCGCGCCGCGCCTGCATCCGGACTACGCGGACACCGTCATCCCGCCCAACATCGCGCCGCTGAACTTCGCCGTGGAAGAGCCCGGCCAGGCCTTCGCCGTGCGGATTCGCGGCGGGCACGGAACCCCCATCGAAATCACCAGCCGCGCCGCGTCCATCCGCATTCCGCACCGGCCCTGGCGCGCGCTGCTGGCGACCAACGCGGACGGCCCGCTGTACTTCGACGTGTTCGCGCGCGCGGGCGACGGCACCTGGCAACGCTTCAGCCCGGTGACCAACCGGGTGGCGCGCGAGCCCTGTGAGTCCACGCTGGTGTACCGGCTGCTGAAGCCGCTCTACAATTTCTACTCGGAGCTCGGGATTTATCGGCGCGACCTCGAGAGCTTCCGGCAGACGCCGGTGCTCGAGAACCGGGACTTCGGCCACGGGTGCCTGAACTGCCACACCACGCTGAATCGCGACCCCGGAACCTTCGCGTTGCACATCCGCGGCCAGCCGGGGCCGCAGCCCATGATCCTCGCGCGCTCGAACGAGGTGGTCCGCGTCAACCACACCGGCGGCTACCTCGCCTGGCATCCCGGCGGCGAGTTGCTGGCCTTTTCGCGGAACAAGCTCTCGCTGTTCTTCCACACGCTGGGCGAGACGCGCGACGTGTTCGACGCCGAGTCGAACCTGGCGGTGTACTGGCTGCGGTCGAACGTGGTCGTCCAGCCGCCGCCGATCGCCCGGCCCGACCGCCTGGAGACCTGGCCGGCGTGGGCGCCGGACGGCCGGCACCTGTATTTCTGCGCCGCGCCCAAGCTCAAGCAGGAGCGCTTCCGCCAGGTGCGTTACGACCTCATGCGGGTGAGCTTCGACGCCGAGCGCAACGCCTGGGGCGAGCCGGAGACCCTTGTGTCCGCCGGAGAAACCGGCTTGAGCGCCGCGCAGCCGCGCGTGTCGCCGGACGGCCGGTGGCTGCTGTACACGCTCTGCCGGTACAGCCACTTCCCGATCTACCAGCCGGGCAGCGACCTGTACGTGATGGACCTGCGCACCCGCGCGTCGCGGCGTCTGGAGATCAACAGCGACCAGGCGGACTCCTGGCATTGCTGGTCGGGCAACAGCCGCTGGGTGGTGTTCAGCAGCAAGCGCGGCAACGGCGTGTTTGCGCGCCCGCACTTCACGTACTTGGACGAGCAGGGCGCATTCCACAAACCGTTCGTGCTGCCGCAGGAAGACCCGGCGTTCTACGACGCCTGCCTGCAAACCTTCAACCTGCCCGAGTTCGTGTCCGGACCGGTCCGCGTCAGCCCCGCCAGCCTGGCGCGTGCCGTCGTGCGGCCTTCACGGGTCGTCACGCCGGTGGACCAAACCGGACAGAAAGCGGGCGAAGACCCGGGCGCCGCGCAGCGACGCGAATGAAAAACTAGGCACGGGACACGACGTCGGATATGCGTCAAGAGCCTCTGTCCCGAGGCCAGGTAACCTTACTCGACAACACCCGTCACTTCGCGCTTCACACTTGACACCACTCCTTGATCTGTCCAGATTGCAATCCATGAACCATGCAAAAATACTTTGGGTATTGTTCGCCGTCTGTACGCTGCACGCCAGCGACAAAAACCCGGCGGAACCATCCAAAAACACACCGTATGACTTCCCGGTGAAGACCGGTACTGCGGAATGGCGTGTCATGAGCCTCGATGACGCACGCAAGGCATCCCAGATTCCAAAGGACGTTGCGCAATCGCTCACTACAGACGCGCTGGTAGAATCCTGCATGAACTATCCTTTTCTCATCGACTACCTGCTCTTCGATGATACGGCAGCTGGCTTGAGAAGCGTGACCGGTAGCTTCTATGGATTTGAAGAGTTGAAAAGTCGAAAAGACGCAGGAAAAGCACTGGCCAAGTATTATCACACTCGCGTGACAGAGATACCAAAGACAACCGAAGTACCCTTTGTAAAACTGCTTTTTATACAAGAGTACGTTGCTACACCCGATGTCATGCGCTCATTGCGTCCTACCGACAAAAACGAGTTGGCCACCAGCACTCTTCGCTGTATGCAATTAATGAGAACGCGAGCGGGACCGACTGCCACCGAGGTTTCAACCGCACGGCTGTTCATGACGCTGATGGTGAAAGAGGCTTCGGTGTTGATTACACACCACGGAACATACAGCGCTGAGGCTTTACCGAAGGGAACCGTTGAATCCTTCCACGGCGGCAACTTTTCCCGGACTTTTTGCGATGAGATACTTGAATTCGCCAGACAAGTTCTGCCGTGAATTGACTCCGGATCCTAAACGCGATAATAATGAACATACAAACATACGCTCGGCGCGCTGCGATAATACTGCCCGTTCTGATGACTATTACGCACCCGGCAACTCTAATGGCAATATTCTATTATTTGCCTGGTGCCCACCCCGGTGATCCTCCATCACCACCATGCACAGATGGCATGGCTGCAAGCGGCCTGACACCCGCTGGATCGTTTGTGGTAAGCTGGGGCCAACTTAACCCAGACTGGAGCTACGCTGAATCTGAGAACATCAATACGCAAGTGTTTTTAACCTACCCCTTGGCGTGGCTGCTAGAAGGGGCGACGGCAATGTACAATTGTCACGGCTATTCCGTTGTCTTAGAACCCGGAAGAGGCGGTAGAGTGTGGCTCAATTCTCAATGGTTCAATAGGTACATCACAGATGGTAGTTATGTCTTTTAAGGAATCGCTAGCGGCGGAACTCCAAGTCAGTATGACATAAGCAACTTGGACTGGCTAGAACTACAGTTTGGAGGCCTGCTGATCTGCTGTGGTGCTATCGGAAACGAACATAGCGGTGTCTACCAGAGTAATGGTATGATGGTATCAAAGTGGGGCAGAACGGGCTTGTATTATCATGCAATTGGCTATGGCCCACCAAGCTATTCTAATTGGAGAGCGTACTACGAGCCGATTAGGGAGTGACGCGAAGTGTTTGGAATGGAGATCGAGCAGACGTGCTGATAGGCTGAAACGGCGCAGTGGCCCGGCCGCAAGAGGTTTTGAAGCTACCGCAACGGCGGCGGAGGCACCAGCGCGGGGTCGGCCAGTGCCTGTCTGGCGGGCGCGAAGTCGGGTCGGAGCCGGAGCACCTCGCGATATTCGCGCGCGGCCTCCTCGAGCCGGCCGGCGACGCGGTACATGTTCGCCAGATTGAACCGCGCCTCCCAGTAATTGGTATTGATCTCGACGGCCTTGGTAAAGTGCTCGAGCGCCTCCGCGTTCTGTCCCGCGAGGCGCAAGGCGTTGCCGAGGCTGTTGTGGGCGGCGGCGTAGTCCGGCAACGCCTTGAGCGCCGCGCGGAAATGGGCGACGGCCTCGTCGGTTTTGCCGGCCCGGAGCAGGAGGTTGCCCAAGTTGTTGTGGGCCTCGGCGTAGTCGGGAAAAATCTTCAGTGCCGTCTCGTATGCGGCGATGGCTTCGTTGGTCTGGCCCAGCCGGCTCAGCACGATGCCCAGGTTGTAATGCACATCCTCGTCGTCGGGCAGCAGGTTCCTGGCCGCCAGGTAACTGGCGAGCGCGCCCGCCAGGTCGCCTTTGGCCAGCAGGTCGTTGCCGCGGGTGATCAGTTCGATCCCTTGGTCCTGGGGGTCGGGCGCGGGCTCGGGGGTGCCGGGATTGGCCACAAGGCCGGCGGCGGCCACCTGGCCGGGCGCGGCGCGGCCCCCGGCCGGCGGGCGCATCTGACGCTGGATCACCCAGGCGACCACGCCCAGCGCCAGGATGACCAGCAGGCCGAGGTAAAGCCCGGTTCGCCGACGGGCGCGGGCCGGTGTCGGAGCGCCGGATGGCTTGCCAGCCGGGCGGCCGGGTCGGGATGCCTTGCGCTTGCGCGAAGCGGGTTTCACCGGCAGCGAGGTTAGGCGCGGCGCGCGAATCGCGAAAGCCAGAACTGGGGGAGCCAGTCGCAGTTCGCGGGAAATGCGGCGGCCGGGGCGCTGAATGGACCGGGTTCAATGGTTAAAGACGGTTGAAAGGTTAAATGGGCGGTCTGCCAGCGCTCTTTCACTACTTAACCTTTCACTCATGTAACCAGTCACCTCCTCCTGGGCCGCGGCTGGCAGCCCCGGAATTGACAAGGCCGGACGGCTTCGGGAGAGTCTGTTGCCTCATGTCCAAGCCGGCCCTCGGTCGTGGCTTGGGGGCGTTGCTGGGCGGCCCGCCTGCCGTCGCCGTGCCAGCGCCTCCGGCACCTGCGCCGGCCACCCTGCCCGGTGGACCGGCCGCTCCCGATTCGCGGGAACGCATTCAACAGGTGGCCGTGAGCCGGATTTCCCCTAGCCCGTTCCAGCCTCGCAAGGATTTCGCGGACGAGGCGCTCGAGGAACTGGCGGAGTCCATCAAAGCCCAGGGACTCGTCCAGCCGCTGGTGGTCCGGGAACGGGGCGATCACTTCGAACTCATCGCCGGCGAACGCCGCTGGCGGGCCGCCCAGCGCGCCGGTCTGGCCACCGTGCCGGTGATCGTCCGCCCCGCCACGGACCCCGAGGCGCTCGAGCTGGCGCTGATCGAGAACCTCCAGCGCGAGAACCTCAACCCGATCGAGGAAGCGCTGGGCTACCGGCAGTTGATCGAACAGTTCCACCTGCGCCAGGAGGACGCCGCGCAAAAGGTGGGCCGGAGCCGCGTGGCGGTGGCCAACGCCCTGCGGCTGCTGAAGCTGCCCGAGGAGGTCCAGGGCCTGGTGCGCTCCGGCCAGCTTTCGGTGGGCCACGCCAAGGTGATCCTGGGCCTGAGCTCGCCGGAACAGCAGAAGCTCGCCGCCACGCTGGCCTTGCGCGACGGCCTGAACGTGCGCCAGACGGAGGAGCTGGTGACCCGGCTGCTCGCGGGGCCGACCGTCACGACCCCATCCAGCGCCGGCGCCGGCCGCGCCGCGCCGGTGCGTGATGTGCATGTGGCCGCCTTGGAAGGCCGGCTGCGGGAACGGCTCGGCACCAAGGTCAGTTTGCGCTACCGTCAGGGCCGCGGCGCGCTGGAGATCCGCTTTTTCACGGACGCCGAACTGGAGCGCATTCTCGAAATCCTCGGCGTGCGCGCCGATTGAAACCACGCGCTGCCCATGGCCGCCTTTTTGACCTTTATGATGATGACCCAAGACCGACGCAACGCCTGCGCAGAGCGGCTCGAAGCCGCCGCCAGCCGGGTGCCTGAGCTGCGGGCCTTTGTCGGGCTCGACGGCTTCGTGGACGACATCCTGCACGTCGTGGACAAGCGCCAGAGCGCGGAGAAGTGGACCCGCCTGACCAGGATGGCCCAGTGGGGCGAGCGCATCTGCGCCGCGGCCGGCCGCAGCACAAACATCGAGCTGGTCAGCCAGATGATGAAGCTGGGCGGCAACGGCCCGATCATGGCCAACGCCCTGGCCAGCTTCGGCCTGAAGGTCACGTACCTCGGCGTGCTCGGCTATCCGAACATCCACGAAGTCTTCCAGAAGGAGTTCACGCGCCGCGCGGAGGTGCATTCCATCGCCGAGCCGGGCTACACCTACGCGGTCGAGTTCGAGGACGGCAAGGTCATGCTGGGCAAGCACCAGGCGTTGAAGGACATGAACTGGGAGAACATCAAGGCCCGCTACGGCCTGGACCCGCTCCTGGCGCAACTGGGCCGCGCCGACTTGGTGGGCTTCGTGAACTGGACGATGCTCCCGTACATGAGCGACGTGTGGGCGCGTCTCCAGGAGGAAATCTGCCCCAAGCTCAACGGCCCGCGACGACGCCTGTTCGTGGACCTGGCCGACCCGGAAAAGCGCGAGCCGGCTGACTTGCGCGCCGCCCTCGAACTGGTCAGCGGCTTCGGACGCTGGTTCGATGTCATCCTGGGCCTGAACGAAAAGGAAGCGCACGAAGTCGCGAAAGCCTTCGGCCTCAACCACGCCACCTCCTCGCCGGAAGACCTGACCGCCCTGGCCGAGGACATTGCCCAGAGAGTTCCGGTCCAGACGCTGGTGGTGCATCCGGTTTCGTACGCGCTGGCGGTCTCCAAGTCCGGCGTGGTGATCACGCCCGGCCCGGTCACCTCCTCGCCGCTGATCACCACCGGCGCGGGCGACCACTTCAACTCCGGCTTCTGCCTCGGCAAGCTGCTCGGCCTCGACGACCTGGACGCCCTGCTGACCGGCGTCACCACCAGCGGCTTTTACGTGCGCACGGCCAGGAGTCCGTCGGTGGCAGAGCTGGTCGCCACGCTGCGCGACCCCGCGATCCCGTACTGACGCGTCATGGTGCTGGAGATCGTCAAGTACGGCCACCCCGTGCTGCGCCAGCCCGGCGCGCCCATCACGGTGGTGGACGAGGAAATCCGCCGCTTCGCCGCCGACCTGGTGGAGACCATGCACGCCGCCGAAGGCGTAGGCCTGGCCGCCCAGCAGGTGGGCCGGGCGCTGCAAATCTTCGCGCTCGACGTGCGCGGCGTGAAGGACCGGCCGTCCACCCTGGAAATCGGCAGCCAGCCGGCGGACATCGCCGCTGCCATGCCGATGATCCTCATCAACCCGGAGGTCACGCCGTTGAACGCGCCGGTTACGGGGCCCGAAGGCTGCCTGAGCTTCCCGGAAATCTACGGCGACATCACCCGCCCCGAATCGGTGGAGGTCCGGGCGCTCAACCAACACGGCCAGGCGGTGCAGTTCCGCTGCGGCGGCCTGCTGGCCAAGGCCGTGCAGCACGAGCTCGATCATCTGCGCGGCATCCTGTTCATTGACCGCATGAGCGCCGAGACGCGCCGCGCCTTGCAGCCGGAACTCGACGCCTTGATGGCGCGCACCAAGGCCGAACTGGTCCGTGCCCGCTGAGCCCGACGCTGGCGCGACTTCGAGCTGGGCATTGACTTGGTGTTGGCACAGGCGTCCGCGTCGCGTCCCTCCCTTTTGGTGGTGGCACGGGCGACCTCGCCCGTGTACGTACTGTCCGGTAGTGGCGCGGCGACTCGCCCGCAAGTGTGCTGCCAGCGATCCCCGCGGGCAGATCCCAAGCGGCTGCCAATGTCCGCTGAGTTCTGGTTTGCGGGTTCAGCCGGACGTGGCTTCGCCCCGCGGCTTCTTGCGGGCAGCCACCGCCCAGCCCAGCGCGAGCCGGCGCGCTGGCGCAAGCCGGTCCAGCCACGGGCACACTTGGTTCACCGCCCGGCAGAACAGTTGCCGGTACACCTTGCCGGGCAGCGACGGTTGCCAGTGGGCGAAGTGCAGATCGAGCAGCGCCTGCCCCAGCGCGGAAGCGCCGCGCCCGCGCTGCACCTCGCGCACCACCTCGAGTCCGGCGCGGCCCAGCAAGTACCGCAACCCGTGCTGGGTGTACCGGAAGAAATCGTACGGCTCCTCGTGCAACGGCCAGACCATTGGCGCGGTCAGCACCAGCACCCCACCCGGCCGCAACACCCGCGCCGCCTCCCGCAGCACCCGCTCCGGGTCGGCCACGTGCTCGAGCACCTGGGTGCAGATCACGCTGTCAAAATGGTCGTCCGCGAACGGCAGTTGGTGGCAGTCGGCGAACGTGTCCGCCAGTGTGAAGGCGCCGTAAGAGCCCTGCATGGTCGGCGGGTTGTCCACGCCCACCCAGCAGTCCCCCGGCCGGGCAAGCAACGGCTCGTACGGTTTCACGCCGCAGCCGAGGTCCAGAATGACCCCGTGTTCCACCAGCTCCGCCAGTTCGCGCAAGGCGCGGACGAGCGAGAGGCGTTCCAGGTAGGCGGGCTGGCCTTTGGATGGCTCCAGGAAACTCCGCCGGAGCCGGGCAAGGGTCTCCGGGTCCGGGCGCGGGGGCGGCGTGTCAGCCATCGCGCGGGCGAGCATAAAAGCCGCTGTCCGCGCGGCGCAAGCCCGGCCCGGTCTCGGACGCCCTGCTGGCGGCAGGACCGGGCGGCGGCTCACCCCACGCAACGCCAGAAGCCGCCCGGCCAGATTCGCCGCAGGATGCCAAACGGCACGAGCGTGTGTGGCCGCAGTTTGATCCGCGCAAATGCGGCGCGCGAGATGCGCGGCAGCGCCGCCACCACCCGCGCGTGGCGGGCAAACATCCCGGCATAGCCTTCGCCCAGATGCGGCCGGACCAGCGCCTGGGCGCGCTCACGCAATGCCCGCACTTCGGTTTCGGACGTGGTGGCGAGAGTCCGCACCGCCGCCGCCGCGGCGACGACATTGCCGGCCGGATAAAGAAAATCGTCACGCACGCCGGCGGCGTAAGAGTCGCCGCCGCTGCCCACCGCGGGAAACACCGGCAGCACGCCCACCGACAAGCCTTCGAGCAGCGCGAGCGGCAACCCTTCATAGTCGGTCACAAACACCAGGGCGTCCCAGCCGCGCAGCACCGCCCAATAGGCCTCGCCGCTCAGCCGGCCGTGAAAGCGCACGCGCGCCTCGCCGGCGAACTGGCGTCGCAGCCAGTCCGCCTGCGGACCCTCGCCAAGGAATTCGAGCCGGAAGTTCACTCCGGCGCGGTCCAGTTCGTTTACCAGCGCCGGGAAGCGGTCCACCCGCTTTTGGGTGAACGACAGCCGCCCGGCAAAACCCAGCACGATCGGCCGGCCGGCCAGGGGCGGCTGGGGCGCCTCGGTTCGTTCCCGCGCCACCGGCAGCGGCAGCCAGGCCGAACGCTCTCCGGCCAGCTCCGGCAGCTCGCGGCGCACCAAGTCCAGCAAGGGCTGGCTCACACACAACACGCCGTCGAGCAGGCCGCGCAGATGACGCAGCCAGCCGGGCAGGCCCGGAAAATGCGAGTGCAACAACCCCATCCTTCGGCCCGCGCGGTCCAGATCGGCGAAGAACGGCAGGCCCCAGAAGTTGTGGTAGTTGACCACGTCCGGCGCGGGCGGCGGCGCGGCTTGGAAGCGGCGGCGGGCGGTGCGGATCGAACTGAAACCGGTCAGCCCCAGGCCCCGCACGCGCTCCTCGCCGCAATCCTCGGGCTCGAAAAAGGCGCAGAACGTGGACTCCACGCCATGCCGGGCGTCCACCGCGTGGTGCAGACGGAGCAAGGACTGGACGCCGCCCAGATCGCGGAAATGCGTGAACTCGTGCTCAAGCCGGAGGCTGCTCACGGGCCGATAAGAGGCGGGCGCGCGGGCATGTGTCGAGAGCGAACTGCGCCGGCTCTTGTGGTGACATTCGTCCCTGGCAGCCGGCGCTACAGCGGCCAGCGCCGGTTCCAGGCTTGCCAAGGCGGGGGCGCTTTCTGAAGCTTCGCCGCGGCATGCCCCACAAAGCATTCATCACCGGCATCACTGGCCAGGACGGCTCGTACCTGGCGGAGCTGTTGCTGGCGAAAGGCTACGAGGTCCACGGCCTCGTGCGCCGCACCAGCACCTTCAACCGCTGGCGCATTGACCACCTGCACCGCGAGGACAGCGCCGGCCCGGCCCTGCACCTCCATTACGGCGACCTGGCGGACGGCAGCTCGCTGGCCCGCCTGCTGGCCCGCATCCAGCCGGACGAGGTGTACAACCTCGCCGCGCAAAGCCACGTGCGGGTGAGCTTCGACATCCCCGAGTACACCACCGACATCGTGGCCACCGGCACGGCGCGGCTGCTGGAAGCCATCCGCGAGGCGGGCCTGCGACCGCGGTTTTACCAGGCCTCCTCGAGCGAGATGTTCGGCCAGGCGCGCGAGACGCCGCAGCGCGAGACGACGCCGTTTCATCCGCGCAGCCCGTATGCCTGCGCCAAGGTGTACGCGTACTGGATCACGGTGAACTACCGCGAAGCCTACGGCCTGTTCGCCTGCAACGGCATCCTCTTCAACCACGAGTCGCCCCGCCGGGGCGAGAACTTCGTCACCCGCAAGATCACCCGCGCGGCCGCGCGCATCGCCGCCGGCCGGCAGCGGAAACTTCAGTTGGGCAACCTCGAGGCCCGCCGCGACTGGGGCTACGCGCGCGAGTACGTCGAGGCCATGTGGCTCATGCTCCAGCAGCCGCAGCCGGACGACTTCGTCATCGCCACCGGCGAGACGCATTCGGTGCGCGAGTTTCTCGAAGCCGCTTTCGCCCACGCCGGACTGGACTGGCGCGAGCACGTCGAGGTGGACCCGCGCCACTACCGGCCCTCCGAAGTGGACGAGCTGGTGGGCGACCCCGCCAAGGCGCGGCGCAGGCTGGGCTGGACGGCGCGCACGCGCTTCGCGGACCTCGCGCGGTTGATGGTGGACGCGGACCGCGCGTGGCTGCGCGATCCCCAGGCGCCGGAGCCCGCGGGCCCTGCCTGAGCCGATGCGGCGCGCGTTCATCACCGGCGTCACCGGCCAGGACGGCTCATACCTGGCGGAACTGCTGCTCGAACAAGGCTGCGAGGTCCACGGCGCCGTGCGGCCGGCGACGCAACTGGCCGGCTCGCGCATCGCGCATTTGCAGGCCCGCCTGGGGACCGGCGCCGGGTGTCTGGTGCTGCACCGGATTTCGCTGGAGGAACCGGCCGCGTTGCGCGACGCCTTGCAGGCGGTTCAGCCGGACGAGCTTTACCACCTGGCCGCGCCCAGCCACGTGGGCTGGAGCTTCGAGCAGCCCGAGGCCGCCTGCGCCGCCATCGGACTGGGCGCGCTGCGCGTTCTCGAAGCCGCGCGGCGCCTGCCCCGCCCGCCGCGGCTTTTCCAGGCCTCGTCCGCCGAGGTGTTCGGCCGGCCGGCGCACTCGCCGCAGGACGAAGACACGCCGCTGGCGCCGGTCACGCCGTACGGCTGCGCCGTGGCGTTTGCCACTCACCTGGCGCGAGCCTATCGCCACATGCACGGCCTGTTTGCCTGTTGCGGCATCCTGTACAACCACGAGTCCCCGCGCCGCGGCGAGCCTTTCGTCACCCGCAAGATCACGCGCGCTGCCGCCGCCATCAAACTCGGCCTCCAGGACACGCTCACGCTGGGCAACCTCGACGCCCGCCGCGACTGGGGTCACGCCCGCGATTTCGTGCGCGCCATGTGGCGGGCGTTGCAGCAGCCCGAGCCACGCGACTATGTGATTGCCACCGGCGAGACCCACACCGTCCGCGAGGTCGCGGCCCTCGCCTTCGGCCACCTGGGCCTGGACTGGGAACGCCACGTGCGCACCGATCCACAGCTGCTGCGCCCGGCCGATCCGCACTCGCTGGTGGGCAACGCCGCGCGCGCGCGCCGCGAGCTGGGCTGGCAACCCACGGTCAGTTTCGCCGAGATGATCCGCGAAATGGTCGAGGCTGACTTGGCGGTGTTGCGCGGATCGGCGAGGGAAATTCCTCCCCGGTGAATCGTTTCCCACCCCGAACCGCCCGGCAAAGACCAGCGGGCTCGGGCGGGACACACGGAAATCGCACCCGAGCCCGCCGCTGCTGATCCTTCCCCGGAAGGCCAGGCAGTCAGCCGGCCGTCGGCAGGACGGCCGGGCTGAGAGCGGCGGCACGCTCGCCGCACTGGAATCAGGTGTCAAGCCGGCCGGTTTGGCGCTGTTAGGTGGGGCATTGTGCTTGGGTTGAGCGGTTTCCGACCAGACCGCATGGCAGCTTAGCTCTGGCAACACTAGCCACGCGCTTGGCAAGTGCGGGCAAAAAACCTTGACGGCCGTCAAGTCTCGCCACAGCCGGCTACTCATTGAGGTTGACACAATAAGGATACCACGATACCTACGCGCCCGTAGTAAGTGATGGTTTGCAACCCAAGCCGGACTACCGAGCCGTCAGGGAATCCAAACAACCGGGACATTCATGGGCAAAAGGGACACGCGCAGATCAGCGATGCGGTCGGCGGCTGTGATTTGCGCACTGACAGTAACAGCCGAAGCTCAGGTCGTTTATTCCTCCTTTCTTGACAACATCGCTCATGTAGCAGGCTCAGATTTGCTGGGCATCGCCGTTGAGATCGTGGGGACTGATCGGAGCGTGCTGGCGGCCGACGGCAATGGGAATTCCTCACGCCAGTCGGTTGCCGACGCGGCCAGCGCCTTTGACTACCGGCAGGCGGCCTGGTGGCTGGTCCTGCACAGCGCCGGCTTGCCATCCGCAGGCTCGCCCGGCACCACATCCGACACCAGCGAATACGGCTTGCCCTCGCAAGGCGGCGCGCGCGCCGGTGAAGCCATGGCTGGGACCGCGTCGCTGACTCACGGTTTCGGCGGAGACGGCGCGAGTTCGTCGGCTCAAAGCCGGCCACTGCACACGTTCACCGCCACGAGCGGCGGCCTCGGCACGTTGACCACCACCTCCGTCTCTGCCATCGCACCCATGCTGGCCAGCAGCACTGCGACCGCCGCGTTTGGCTCGTCCTCCGCTTTCTGCCCGCAGGCCCAGCCCGGCACCTTCCAGCCGCTTGCTTCAGCTTTCCCGATGGCGGACGCGGGCGGCTCCGGGCCACGCCCGCAAGGCATGCCGGTCACGTTGGAACCGCCGCCCGACACCCAACTCGCCCGGTACCCGTTCCCTGGCAACTCTGCGAATTCGACAGACACCGCGCCGCTGAGCACGGCGTCCGCCCTGGCCGGCACCGGTCTGGGCACCTTGGCCTACGGCACCAGCGGCAACCCGCCGCCCGCGCTTCGGTTGGCCGCCGGTGTGGTCCCGGCCGCCATTGATGGCACGATGTATCTGAGCTTCACGGTCACCGCCAGCCCCGGCCACAGGCTAAACCTGAACTCGCTCACGTTCGACCTCGCGCGGGTCTTCACCGGGAATTACTCCGTTAGGTACGCGCTGCGCACATCCGTGGACGGCTTCCTCGCGGATGTCCTGAGCGGCACGGTGACCACCGGCGACGGCATCTTTGGCGCGGTGACCGCGGACCTCAGCGATCCGGCCTACGACGGCCGGGGGAGCGTCACCTTCCGGTTGTACTTCTGGGACAGCAACAACGGCAGCAACAACGCCATCCTCCTGGACAACCTCACCCTCGTGGGCGCGGTGACGGTCCCCGAGCCGGCCGAGTACGCCGGGCTGGCGGCGCTGAGTCTGCTGGGCTGGCTCACGTACTGGCGCTGGAACGCGATCCGGCGAAGCTGACAACACCGGCCGCGCAGCAGCGCGGCCCCACCAAGTCAAATCAACTGCGGCGCAAGGCGGCCCTGCCCGGCAAGGAGATTCCTTCAATCCCGGCAGGAGGGGGTGCATCTCAATTTCGTGCCAGCAATATCGCCTGCCAGGGTGGCGGACGGCTTCCAGCCGGCCGTAGAGCCGGGCTTCCAGCCCGGCGGCTTGGGTAGGGCGCCTCTCGCCGAGAGGCGACACCTGCCGGCCTCTGAGCCAGAGGCCGGCACTTGTCTCCGGGCGGCAGGATGCCGCCCTTTACGGCAGCCAGGGATGGCTGCCGCTACCCCCGCGGCGGCGGCTGGCCGTTTCGACCGGCTGCAAACAAGTGAGATGCGCCCGACAGTGTGCCGCTGCGTGTCTTGAGATGACTGCGGACATCCCAGGCCGGCCGAAAGCCGGCGCTGCGACGGCGCTTGAGCGGCCGGCCGGGCGCCTTTAGAACGGGCGCGTGAAGAAACCTGGCCCCGAACCGGCCGGCCGCGCGCTGAGCCCCGGTTTGCGACGTTTCCTGTTTGTCACCGCCACGCTCACGGGCGGCGCGGTGATGGTCATTGAAATCCTCGGCGCCAAGATGCTGGCGCCGTACTTCGGCACCTCGCACTTCGTGTGGACCGCGCAGATCGGCGTCACGCTGCTGGCGCTGGCGCTGGGCTACGCCCTGGGCGGCTGGCTGGCGGACACCTCGCCGCGGCTGGGCTGGATTTACGGCGGCCTGGCGCTGGCGGCGGCCTGGCTGTGCGGCGCGGTGCTGCTGGTGGAACCGGCCGCGTACGCCTGTCTGCGGTTCGAGCTGGCGCTGGGCTCGCTGCTGGGCGCGCTGGGCCTCTTCTTTGTGCCGCTGGCGCTGCTGGCCATGGTGAGCCCGTTCTTCGCCCGCATGCTCACGCAATCGCTGGACAATGTGGGGCGCAACGTGGGGCGGCTGATCGCGCTGGGTACGCTGGGCAGCGTGGCGGGCACGGTGTTGATCAGCTACGTGATCATCCCGCGGGTGCCGAATTCGCAGAGCATGTACGCCTGCGCGTTTCTGCTCTGGGCGCTGGCGGCGGTGTACTTCGCGGCCTGGCAGCGGCGGGAGCTGGCGCCGGCGGCGGTGCTGGGCGGGCTGGCGTTGTTTTTCGGTTTCATCGGCGCCGCGCGGCCGGTGTTCGGCGACATCCGCGGCTGGCGCGAGTTGTACCGCGGCAACTCGAACTTCGGGCTGCTCCAGGTGATCGAAAGCGAAGGCGGCACGCGCCGGTACTTCCTGAACGACCTGCTCACCCAGAACAGCTACGACACGGCGGAGCGCCAGAGCGTGTCGCTGTTCACCCACATGCTGCACGGCCTGGCCCGCGCCTACGCGCCGGACACGCGGGACGTGCTGTGCGTCGGCATGGGCGTGGGCATCGTGCCGATGCAGTTCGCCCGCGAAGGCGCGCGTGTGGACGTGGTGGAGATCAATCCCGCGGTGGTGCCCCTGGCCGAGCGGTTCTTCGACTTCGAGCCCGCGCGCGTGCGCCTCACCCTCGGCGACGGCCGGTATTTCGTGGCCCGGACCACCAACCGCTACGACGTGATCGTGCTCGACGCCTTTCTGGGCGACTCCTCGCCGTCGCACCTGATGACCCGCGAAGCCTTCGCCGCCATGCGCCGCTGCCTCAAGCCGGGCGGCGTGCTGGTGATGAACACCATCTCCGACCTCGGCGCGGGGCGGGATTTCCTGGTGGTCTCGCTGGCCCGCACGCTGGGGGTGGTGTTCCGCAGCCAGCGCATCCACGCCGCCGGCAACGGCAACATTTTTCTGGTCGCGTCGGATCAGCCGGAGCTGGTCCCGCGCCGGACGCCGGACTTCGAGCGGATGCCCGCGGCGGTGCGGTTCTGGGCCGAGGACGCCTTCCACGGCGTGCGGCAGGTGGACCCGGCGCGCGGCCAGTTGCTGACGGATGATTTCAACCCGGTGGAATTCCACGACGCAATCAACCGCGAGCAATTGCGCCGCTCCCTGGCCCAGGCGTACCGGCCGGATTGAGCGGGAAACCGCCCGTCGGGCCGGCGCGGTGCGGCCGCCTGCCCGACTTCGATTTTCGGGTTGAGCGGATAAACCGGCGACGGAATTGGCGGGACGCGCTTTCACACTACCCCCAAGCGGCGCCGGCGCTCCCCTCTCCCTGAGGGAGAGGGTCAGGGTGAGGGGGAACAGGGCACAATCCATCCGCGCAAGGGCCGAGGCCGGGGGGCGCGGCACCAAGAACTCGGTGCATGGCATGGCTTGGACGAATCAGCGTCTCCTTTCCCCTCACCACAACCCTCTCCCTTGGGGAGAGGGAGAGTCGTGCTCCATCACCCGTGAAAACGTGCCGCAGGGCGGGTGAAGAGGAGCGCCCTTTGCCCTTTGCCCTGGATTGCAGCGCCGCCGCGGCGGGTCTTTCATGGTGCCCACGTCTTTTTGCTTGAACGCCGCTCCGCAACGCTGGTTCTGGTTCGCCTGCCTGTTTGAGGCCGCCGTGGGGCTCGTCGCCGTCCCGGTGGGCTTCTGGCTGGGCGTGGACTGGGTCGCGCTGTGGGATCGGCCGGGGATGCGCGAGGCGCTGGCGGGCGTGGCGATCTGCCTGCCGTTGCTGGCGCTGCCTTGGGGCGTGATCCACTCCTCGTGGCGCGGTTTCCGGCGGATTCGCGAGGTCCTTGATGCCCAGTTGCTGCCCGTCATGAGCGGCTGGACGAATCTTCAACTGCTCGCGATTTCGCTCCTGGCCGGCACGGCGGAGGAATGTCTGTTCCGCGGGGCGATCCAGGCCGGCCTCGCGCCGAGCCTGGGCGCGACGGGCGGGTTGCTGGTCGCCTCCGTGCTGTTCGGGCTGTGCCACGCGGTCAGCCGTTTCTACGCCGCGCTGGCCGCCGGCATGGGGGTGGTGCTGGGGCTCGAACTCCACCTCACCGGCAGCCTGGCGACGCCGATCATCACCCACGCGTTGTACGATTTCCTCGCGCTGCTTTATCTCTTGCGGCGACACCGGGTCCCGGCGTGATACTCGCCCCAAGCCGCCATGAAGACTTCCACACTGCCCAAGGCGATGCTTTCGCAGAACCTCGGTCGAAACGCCGCGCTCAAAGATCGCTTCACTTTGCGACTTGCGGCAGCAACTGCCGCAGTGATCGCCGCCGCCTTCACCGGACTGCGGGCAGCCGATCCGCCGCCCATGGACGCGACGGCGCTGGCGAACTGGCAGGCCCTGCGCTTCGGCCTGTTCATCCACTGGGGGCCGGTGAGCTTGAAGGGCGCCGAGATCGGCTGGTCGCGCGGCGCGGAGGTGCCCGTGGAGGTGTACGACCAGCTTTACCGGGAGTTCCACCCCACGCAGTTCAACGCCGCCGACTGGGTGGCGGTCGCGAAGGCCGCCGGCATGAAGTACCTCGTCTTTACCTCGAAGCACCACGATGGCTTTTGCCTGTGGGACTCGCGGCATACCGACTACGACATCATGAGCACGCCGTTCAAGCGCGACGTGCTGCGCGAGCTGGCCGGGGCGTGCCGCCGTGAAGGCATCCTGTTCTGCCTGTACCACTCGATTTGCGACTGGCGGCATCCAGATTACCCGCTTGGCGGCCCGGGCGGGAAGTCGCGCAAGCCCGCGCCCAACATGGACCGCTACACCGCCGATTTGAAAAACCAGCTTGCCGAACTCATCCAGAACTACGGCCCGCTCGGCGTCCTGTGGTTCGACGGCGAATGGGAGGAGCCCTGGGACGAAACGCGCGGCCGCGACCTCTACACCTTTTGCCGCACCTTGCAGCCGTCGCTGCTGATCAACAACCGCGTGAGCAAGGCGCGCAACGACATGGCGGGCACGTCCAAGGCCGGGTTCTTCGCCGGGGATTTCGACACGCCGGAGCAGCAGGTCGGGCGCTTCAACCTCGAACGGCCGTGGGAATCCTGCATCACCCTCTGCCAGCAATGGGCCTGGAAGCCGGACGACCGGATGAAGTCGCTCGCCGACTGCCTCCGCACGCTCATCACCTGCGCCGGCGGCGACGGCAATCTGCTCTTGAACGTGGGCCCGATGCCGGACGGCCGCATCGAGCCGCGACAGGTCGGGCGCCTCAGGGAAATGGGCGCCTGGCTGGCGAAGAACGGCGAGGCGATCTACGGCACGCGCGGTGGGCCGTTCAAGCCGGGCAACTGGGGCGCCAGCACCCGCCAAGGCGACACCATCTACCTGCACATCTTTGAATGGCCGGCCACCGGCGAACTCCGGCTTCCGCCCATTGCCCGGAAAGTTCTGTCCAGCCGCGTGCTCACCGGCGGCGAAGCCGGCGTCCGCCAGACGGAGGAAGGGTTGAGCCTGCGCGTCCCGGCTGCGGACCGCCAGCCGATCGCCACGGTCATCGCGCTCAAGCTCGACGGTCCGGCTGGGGAGCTGGCGCCGGTGCCTTGACACGATGGGGCGAGACTCCGTTGGCCCCTGTTATTTGGGTTCGTGGTTCGTGGTTTGAGGAAGGCGGACGCCGGTTGCGGAGAGCGAGAATTGAGGATCGAGAGCCGAGGAGGCTCGCTTCTGGCTTCTGGCCCACGGCTTCTGGGTTCCTGCTCCTGCTCTTAATCCTGCTTCAGATGCCAGATGCCGGCCTTCGACTTTCGACGTTCGACCTTCGATCCACTGATGGGGCGAGACTCCGTCGCGCCCTGGCCTTCCGGGGTGCGGCCGGCAGACCGCGGTCCCGCGGGCGGGTCGCCCGCGACACGGCCCCAGGCGAGGCCGCCTGGGCCACTACGGTCCGCCCGCTGCCGGCGCGAAATCAAGGTGTGGCTGAATCGCATCATCCATCATCCCCGCCCTTGCGTCACCGCTCGGAAGGTGCTCCTTTGGTTGACAGCACTCGATGAGCGCACCCAAACGCTGGCGCGTGGCCGGCATCAACTTCGACCACTTTCACATGGGCGACTTGTTGCGCCTGGTCTTCAACCATCCGCAGGCGGAGATCGCCGGCATCTGCGACCTCCAGCCCGCGCGGATGCGGGAAGCCATCCGCAACTTCACGCTGCCCGCCGACCGGGTGTTCACCGATTATCGCCAGTGCCTCGAAACCATCCGGCCGGATTTCGTAATCCTCTGTCCCGCCGCCGCCGAGCACGCGGACTGGACGGAGCGCGTGGCGGAATACCGACTGCCGGTGCTGATCGAAAAGCCGTTCGCCGCTTCGCTGGCCGAGGCCGACCGCATGATCGCCGCCATGCGCCGCGTCGGCCGGCCGCTGGCCATCAACTGGCCGCTGCGCTGGGTGCCCGCCCACGCCACGACCAAGCGCGTGGTGGACGAAGGCCTGATCGGCGAGGTGATCGAGGTTCATTTTTACGACGGCAACCGCGGGCCGCTGTACCACGGCGCGGACAAGATCGGGCGCGGGCCGACCGTGGCGGAAAAGGCGGCGAGCTGGTTCTACCAGCGCGCGCGTGGCGGCGGGTCGCTGCTCGATTACCTCGGTTACGGCGCCACGCTGGGCACCTGGTTTTTGAATGGTGCCCGGCCGCTCGAGGTGACGTGCCTGGTGGACGAGACCCCCGGCCTGGAGGTGGACCAGCACAGCATCACCGTGGCCCGGTACGCGCGCGGCCTGTCGAAGTTCGAGACGCGCTGGGGCACGTTCACCGATCCGTGGACGCACCAGCCCCAGCCGCGCTGCGGCTTCGTGCTCGTGGGCACCGCGGGCACGATCAGCAGTTGGGACTACGCGCCGGCCATCCACGTGCAGACGCGCGCGCGACCGGAGGGCTTCGACCTGCCCGCGGACACTCTGGCCGCGCCGCACCGGAATCCCGTCGAGAATTTCATTCACTGCCTCGAAACCGGCAGTCCGGTGGAAGGCCCGCTCAGCCCGGCGATTTCCCGGATCGGCCAGCAGATCGTGGACACCGCCGTCCACAGCGCCCGCGAAAAACGCGCCCGGCCCCTGCTGGAATGAGTTCCCCCCGCCATGCACGCCACCGACGCCCGTAATTACGCCCTCAACGCCGAGTCCGCGGCTCACGAACTGCCCGCGCCCGACCTCCCCTGGCAGCCGCCCATGCCCAGGCAATACCAGCCGCGCATCGCGCTCATCGGCTGCGGCGGCATCAGCGTCCACCACCTGGCCGCGTACCGCGACGCCGGCTGGCTGGTGACCGCGTTTTGCGACGTGGACGAAGCGCGCGCCCACCGCCGCCGGGACGAATTCCAGCCGCTGGCCCAGGTCTTCTCTGACGCGCGCACCCTGCTGGCCCAGACCGATGCGGACGTGGTGGACATCGCGCTGCACCCTGAGCACCGCGCGCCGGTCATCGCCGACGCGCTCCGCGCCGGCAAACACGTGCTCAGCCAGAAGCCGTTTGTGACGGACCTGGCGGTCGGCCGCGAATTGGTGGCGCTGGCGCGTGAGTGTGGAGTCAAGCTGGCCGTGAACCAAAACGGCCGCTGGGCGCCGTACCTGAGCTACGCCCGGGCTGCGGTCGCCGCCGGCCTGCTGGGCGACGCGCAATCCGTGACCATCGGCATCAACTGGGACCACACCTGGTGCGGCGGCACACCGCTCGAACAGGTCCATCACCTCATCCTCTTCGACTTCGGCATCCATTGGTTCGACTTCGTGGCGCAGGTCCTCGCCGGCCGGCCGATCCGGCAGGTCAGCGCGCAGACCACCCGCGCGCCCGGCCAGACCCTCAAGCCGCCGCTGCTGGCCCAGGCGGCGGTCCAGTTGGAGAACGGGCTGGCCACGCTCGGCTTCGACGGCGCCTCGCGCTTCGGCCCCGAGGAAGGCATCCAGATCACCGGCACGCGCGGCACATTGCGGTCCCGCGGACCCGTCCTGGCCAGCGACACCGTGGAACTTGTTACAAGCGCCGGCGTGGCGCGCGCGAAGCTGACCGGCAGGTGGTTCAACGACGGCTTTCGCGGGGCGATGGGCGAGTTGCTCTGCGCCATCGAGGAAAACCGTGAGCCCGCCAACTCCGCCGCCGACAACCTCCGCACCGTGGCGCTGTGCCTCGCGGCCTGCCGCGCCGCGGACACCGGCCAGCCGCAGGTACCCGAGGCGGTGTGAGGCGGGATTCCATTGCCGCGGTTTCGCACGACGGGCACCGAAGGCCTCACCAAGACGCGCGTATCGGCCGGCCATGCAACCCATTTGACGATTCAGCCATTTAACCGGCGTTGGCCGGCTTGACCAAACCGCGCCGCCAACCAACCTTTCGCGGTCATGACGCGCACGTTTGCACCCGGCCAGATCATCTTCCGCGAAGGCGAGGAGTCCACGGACGTCTTCGTCATCCTCCGCGGTCGGGTGCGCATCCGCGTCCGCACGCCGCTGGGGCCGTGCGTGCTCAACGAACTGGGGCCCGGCGAAATCTTCGGCGAGATGGGCGTGATCGAGGATGCGCCGCGCTCGGCCACCGCGGAAGCCATCGCGGAAA
>CAZMOZ010000009.1:0-181206 GCA_964568145.1 uncultured Verrucomicrobiota bacterium | reverse complement strand
TGATGCCGCGCCGCCTGGCCAGGCATGCCTGCAACCGATTTTCCGTACGCATTCTAAACGCACCCCAGTCGAAACAGCACGGCATCGCAAGCTTGAGCAGGCGATGGGGGTCTTGCGTGAACTCGGCTTCGGCCCAAAACAGACCAACGAGGTGGCGGGTTACACCCTCCTGGCGTGTTTGGACCTCAAGCCCCTTCAAGACAGGCGTGAAGCCAGCGCACCACCGCGCGGCATCACGCCGATCATCGAGTTCATCTCCAGCGCCTACGGCGTGCGTTACGCACCCAACACGCGCGAGACGATTCGCGACGAGGCTGTGAAGTATTTCGTTGAAGCGGGGCTGCTCGTCCGAAATCCCGACAACCCGTCCCGTCCCACCAACAGCGGGAGGACGGTGTATCAGCTCGAGTCGCGCGCGCTCGAACTGCTGCGCAGCGTCGGTACGGTGGGATGGCCAGCCCGCCTGAAAGAGTACCTTGGCAGCCGCGAACGCATCCGGCACGAGTTGGAGCAGACGCGCAGGCTGGCACGCATCCCAGTGCGACTTCCCTCCGACGCTGTAGTCACCCTTTCGCCCGGCGGCCAGAACCCGCTCATCAAAACCGTCATTGAGGAATTTTGTCCACGATTCGTACCCGGTGGAACGGTCATCTACATCGGCGACGCGGAGAACAAGTTCCTTCATTTGGAGGCTGAATACCTGCAACGGCTTGGAGTGTCCGTTCCGGCTCCGGCGAAAATGCCGGATGTCGTTGTTCACGATACCCGTCGGAACTGGTTGTTGTTGATCGAAGCCGTGACCAGCGCCGGTCCCGTTGATGGTAAGCGGCGCAAGGAACTCAAGGATCTGTTCGCCGGCAGCAAAGCCGGATTGGTTTTTGTGACGGCTTTTCCCAGTCGCGCGTCAATGCGCAGCTTCCTCAGCCAGATTTCGTGGGAGACCGAGGTCTGGATCGCCGATGATCCGGACCACATGATTCACTTCGACGGGGAGCGATTTCTTGGGCCGTATCCCGACGTACTTCCCCTGTCTGGCTCACAGGTCTGAGAAAAATACAGCACAATTTTCCCGGGCGTTGGACCGTTTTTGACCGACGCGGCGGGGCAGGATTGCGGCAAAACTGAACGTGGGTTTGACGATTAACTACCGATTGTCCGTGGCGAGGAACTTGTCGTCCGAGGCGGTGCGGGAACTGGTCGGGCGGGTGGCCGCCCATGCCTGCCGGCTCGGTTGTGCCGAGGTCAGCGAGTTGCGGCGGCCGTTTCAAGAGCCGGTTTACTCGCGGCTCTTCGTCCACGCCGGCCGGGAGGAGGACGCGTGCTTTGGCCACGTGCCGGCCCACGCGGGCTGGCTGGTGGAGGTGTGGCCGGGGGAAGGCTGCGAAAGCGCGCTCTTCGGGCTTTGCCAGTATCCACGCGCGGTGCCCGCCGAACTGCATGGCCGGACCGGCTGGGTCAAGACCGGGTACCACCGGGGGTGGTTGTTCACGAGTTCATGCAAGACACAGTACGCCGCCGAGCATGGCTGGAAGTACTTTCTGCGCTGTCACAAGATCATTCTCAGCGTTCTGAAGTTCTGGCGGGAACTGGGTGTGACGGTGAAGGTGAGCGACGAGGGCGGCTACTGGCACACCCGCTCGGAGGCGCGGCTGCGCGAGGCGCTGCGGGGTTACAACCGGCTGATGGCCGTGGTTGCCGGGGCGTTCAAGGACGCGGCGGATGCCTCCGGTCGGGGTTTGCGCGTGGAGGCGCCGATTCTGGCGCGGCCGGACTTTGAGCATCTGGAGGCGGAAGGAGGCCGGGAGTTGGCGCGGATGGCCGGCAAGTCGTCGCGGGCGCGGTGAGCCATTGACGCCGCCAAGAATCCAAGCCGGCCGGTTGAGACAACCTGCGCCCCTGGCTTTGAAGCGTCTTCACCCGGGCGAGAAATCGGGGGGACACTCGCGCCCGGCCGTTAGAACGGTTTGATTAAAGCTGTGGCCGCGTGTGGAGCGCGGGCTTCAGCCCGCTTCACCGTGCGCGGGCAGACGGGCGTGGAAGCGGCGTGAACGCCGCGCTCCGAAAACGCTGTCGCCAGCGGCCACAGTTTTATTGAGAACGCTCCAACCGCCGTGGACGCCTTCAGCCGCGCGCAGCGTGTCGCCGCGAGGCGCAAAACAGCAGCAGCACCGCTGGCAGCGCGGTCACGCCGAAGAACAGCGGGAAGTTGGCGCCCGCCTTGTCCGCGAAGAACACCAGCGCGGCGGCGATCACCAGCACGCTGCCCGCCACCTCCCAGCGCCACAGCGCCAGCAGGCCCAGCAGCAGCAACAGATGCTCCACCTGTCCCAGCCACACGAAGGCGGGCGGCGTGGCCGGAAACGGCTTCACGAACCATTCGATCAGGTGTTCGACAAAGAAGGCGCCCCAAAACAGGAACAGGAGCGTCGCGAGGATGCGGCCGGTCCAGCGCAGCGCCGGCACGACTTTCGGTTCAGGGACTGCGGCATTCATGGTTGACGGGTGTTGGGCTCAACCCCGGACACCCGCCTTCGCCCCGCGGCGAAGGTTGTTCAGCGGATGTCCGTTGGTTTTGCACGGCTCATCCATAACGCCGGAAACGCGCGGGGCGTGAATCGAAAAACCGGCCGTCGGCATCCAGCCGGTCAATGTCGTGCATCCTGCCTTCGGCAACCGACGGGAACGGTCAGGCGTCGCCGGGCTGAAAACCCGGCTTCACCGGCAGGCCCGGATGCCGGCCGCCGCCGTTGCCCGGGTCAGCTCACGGCGCCAAGTTGGCCGCCCAGGTCGTCCCGCGCCGAAGCAGTTCGCCGACCGGCTCCGGGCTGAAGGCCCTGGCGTCATGGCCGAGCGGGGTGTGGAAGACGCGACCCCGGCCGTACTCGCGCACGAAGGCCATCGGATAGTCCTTCCCGTCCACCTTCGACCGGGCCGTGGCCAGCACGCGGATGGGCGCGCCGCCCTCGAGGCAGGTGTAAAGCTCGTCCGTGGTCTCGAAGTCCTTGAGGCCGGCGGTCACGGGGTGGCTCGCGTCGCGAATGTTCACCGTGAACGGGCCGTGCGGGTCGTGCTGGCGGCCGCCGTTCGGGCCGAACCACGCCCGGCCGGCGAGGTTCTTGAACTCCGGCCACGCGCCGTACCACGCGCCGCAGGCGAAATGCACCAGCACCAGCCCGCCGCCGTTCTCGACAAAGCGCCGCAGGTTTTCGCGCGCGGCCGGGCCGGGGCCGGGCGTTTCCCAGTTCTGGAAGTGCAGCACCACGGCGGCGTAGTTCGCGAGCGCGGCCGAGTCGAGCAGGTGCGGGTCCTCGATGACCGTCACGGCCAGGCGCGGGTCCTTATCCAACTGCGCGCGCAGCACCGGCGTCGTCTCGCGCCAGACGTGGCCGGGGTAGTCCATGCCGGTGACCAGGAGCACCCGCGCGGGGCCGGCTGCCGCCGCCAGGAGCGGTTGCCCCGCCAGCCCCAGCAGCAGGGCGACGGCAAGTCCGCGGCGCGTGGACCGGGCGAGGAGTTCGAGACAGGAGGTGGTCATGATCGGGGAGGGGGTGGGTTCGTGGCCGGCAGGCGTTCGGAAAGGCGGAAAAAGTCAAAGTCCGCCCAACCGCCGGTGGTACGGGTGGCATAGTGGAACAGGGCAAACCGGTAGCCCATGAAGTGCGGCAGGGTGTAAGTCATGCGCAGGGGCCGGCCGATGGCGGTCCATTGCCGGCCGTCCGAGCTGAAGTAAAAGCGGCCCACGTCGGCGCGGTTTTTGAAGTCGCAGGCGGCGCCGAGCCACACCGTGGAGCCGGAGAGCGGCACACGCTCGACCTCCTCAGGTTGGTCGGATTCCGCGCTGACCATGACCAGCCAGCGGGCGTCGTCTTCCTGCTGGACCCCCACCAGGCCGAAGCGCCGTTGCAGCAGGGCCAGCCCCGCACAGTCGCCCGGCTTCATGCCGGAGGCGTCCAGGACGGTGATGGCGGCGCACTCCGGGCCAAAGGTGCGCTGGGTGAGGGTGTTTCTGGCCTGAAGGAAACCGGGGTCCACGCGACCGGCAGTCAACCGCAACCAGCCCGGCCGCGCGGTGAGCGACCAGAAACGTGGGTCGGGGTTGTGGTTCCACTGCCAGGCAAGGGGCAGCGGCGGCTCGCCCGCTTCGCGGCTAAATTCGTCGGAAGTGACCAGGTTGGCGAGGGCATTCGTGGCGCCGGGGATGTCCAGGGTTTCCGGCACGCGTCCGTCCACGCCGTACACCGGCCAGTCATCCTCCCAGCGCACCGGCACCAGGTAAGGAATCCGCCCCACGGCGCCGTGATCTTGGAAGAGCAACGCGTACCAGTCGCCGGCGGGGGTATCAATCAGGCCGCCTTGGGCGATGCCCGCGTGTTGGAGGGCGACGCGGCCTTCATAGGGCCCGGTCAATTGGTCGGCCCGGAAAATCAACTGGGTGCGCATCCCGCCGCGCGGCCAGGTGATGAGGTTCAGGTAGTATTTGCCGTGGATTTTGCGCAACTGCGCGCCTTCGGCGGGCAGGCCGATGTTCGGGCCGGCTACGCGGCTGGCATTGGTGATGATCACCTGGTGCAGGCCACCGGGTTTGAGGCCGGTCAGCTCGGGCGTAAGCTCGACCAGGCGGATGTCGCCGCTGCCGTACACCATGAACACCCGGCCGTCCTCCTCGAAGTGCAGCGAGTGGTCGTGCAGCGCGGGGCGGAAGGCGTTGGCCTGCCAGGGGCCGCGCTCCGGGTCGCGGGTGCGGTACACGTGGGTCTGGCCGGTGGTGGAGGAAAAGGTGGTGACGTAAAACACGCCGTCGTGATGGCGCAGGCTGCTGGCCCAAGAACCGGCGCCGTAAGCGTTGCGGCCGTTTTGCAGGGTCAGGGCGTCGTTGTCGGCCAAGGTGTCGTAGGCATAGCTCACCAGTTCCCACCGGACCAGGTCGCGGGACTTCAGGATGGGCAAGCCCGGGCTGAGGTGCATGGTGGTGCTGCTCACGTAGTAGCTGTCGCCGACGCGGATGACCGCCAGGTCCGGCAGGTCCAGCCAGAGCAAGGGATTGCGGGCGGCGCGTCCGTCTATCGAGGCCAGGAGCGCCGCCAGCCCCAGCGCCGGCACCAGGAATCGCAGGGGAAGGCACATCGCCGGGACCATGCGACCTTGGCTTGCGCGCGGCAAGGATGAGTCTCGCCTCCTCAAGGGAGGCGTCCGTTCAAATCATCTGCGTCCGGCCCGGGATGGGCACGGGGTAGCTGCCGTCGGGGCCGGGTTTGACCGGCGGTTCCATGCCATCGTGGCAGTCCTCGGGCTTGTTGTTGTAGTAGAAGTCCGAGGCGTTGATCTGGTCCCACGCGACTTCCTTGCCGGTGTAGCACGAGATCTGGCCCATGACGGTCGTCATGGTGCTGTCCACGAGGTAGTCGCCGTTGTTCACGGGCCGGCCGGCGCGGATGCCGGCGAAGAGGCGGTCGTGCTCGATCTGGTACGGATCCACCTGGTGCGGGTCGTTGCTCGCCGGTTGCCAGCGCCAGCGGGTCTCGCCGGTGATGCGGCAGGCCTTGACGTTGGCCACGCCCTTGCTGCCGAAGATCAGGCTCGAGTCCTCATCGTAGCAGCCGGTGGTGGTGCGGCAGAAGGCGTACACCCGCACGCCATTGGGGAACTCGTAGATCACCGAGTGGTGGTCGAAGACGTCGCCGTAGATCGGTTCGGTCATCGAAGACCGTCCGCCCAAGCCGTGGCACTTCACCGGGTTCAGCTCCTTCAACGCCCAGCGCGCGCGGTCCATGTTGTGGACGAGCGACTGCGGCACGTCGTCGCCGGACAGCCAGCGGAAGTGGTACTGGGTGCTGCACTGCCACTGCAACTCGGTCAGCCCGGGCTTGCGCTCGGTGACGCCGTACGGCGCGCGCAGGAAGTTCTCCTCGATGCTCACGATCTGGCCGATGGCGCCGTCGTGCACGCGTTGGATGGTCTCGGCGTAGCCGGGGTGGTAACGGCTGTGCAGGCCGGAAACGACGCTGAGCTTCTTCTCGCGCGCCAGGTCGCAGGCCCGGCGCATCATCTTGACCGTGTAAGGGTCAATGCCGTGCGGTTTCTCCACGAAGACGTGCCGGCCCGCCTGGATGGCCGCCAGCGACTGGAGCGGGTGGAACTTGGCCGCGTTGGCGATGCAGACCACGTCGCTCAGCTCGATGACCTGCTTGTAGGCGTCGAAGCCGGCGAAGCACTGCGCGTCCGGCACCTGCGCGGCGTCGGCGCGGCCGTCCTTGGCCAGCTCGGCGCGGATGTACTCGCGCGCGTTTTTGACGCGGTCCATGAAGATGTCGCAGATGGCGACCAACCGGGTGCCCTTGTCGGCTTTGAGGGCCTGGGCGCCGGCGCCTGTGTTGCGGCCGCCGGCGCCGATGAGTCCCACGCGCAGCACGTCGCTGCCGGCGGCGTGGGCGAACCGGGCGACGCTCAGGCTGGCGAGGCTGGCCGTGGCGGCGGCGCTGGCGGAGGTTTTCAAAAAGTTGCGGCGGGTGACCGCGCTGGGGGTGGTTTCGGCGTTCATGGCGATGATTTGGAGGTGACGGATGGATTTGTTTGCGATCCGGGCCGGAGATTCAAGCCTCTTCGGCGATGCCCAGTTCCTTGAGCGTGCCGCGCAGCCAGGCCAGCGACTGCTCGATCATCGGTCCGCTGGCGCCCTCGCACTCCATGCTCAGCATCCTGGGAGAGCAGGTACGCGGCGTCCACCTGCGAGAATCGCACGCCGTACTGGTCCATCTTGCGGCGGAGCAGCACGGGGTCTTCGTAGAGCGCGACGTGCGGCTAGTAGCCCAGGCCGTGAATCCAGCTCACGCCGTCAATGAGGCCGCACTCGATGTAGTGGACGTCGTTGCGCCTGGCCCATTCGAGACATTTCTCGAAGGACCAATAGGCGGAGTTGAAGGCGTCGGTGTGGAAGCCGATTTTTCATCTTCGGCACGAGGTGCGGGGTGCGAGGTTTGAGGTTTGAGGGAAGACGGGGTGGCGTGGCCATGATTCAACGGCCGGTCACAACGGTTTGTCCGGCGGCGGCTGGTCGGTATCCCAGCCTTCGAAGCTGTGGTTGAGCCACCAGTCCGTTTCCTTGGGGTTGCCGGGCAGGCGCCGGGCGCTGTTGTCGGCCATGACCACGTTCATGCCGTTTTCGTGCGGCATGTTTTGCGCCCGGTGATACGGGATTTCCCAGATCAACACCGCCTTGGTGGGGTTCTTCACGTCGCTGGCCTTGCGCCCGCTGATGGGCTTTTCGCCGTAGGCCTGCTTCCACGGGTCGTAATAGATGTGCGACCACACGTAGCTGACGCCGTCGTTGTCGAAGAAAAAGTCCCGGCCAAAGTTGTCGTCGTTCGAGCCCTTGACCACGATCCGGGCCTTGAGGCCGGAGGGGCACGCGTACAGGCCCGGGGCCGGGCGGTGCTTGGTGCGCTCGGTGGTCTTGGGCTTGACGGTGTTGGTGCCGATGTACGGCTCGAACATCTCCGGCATCCACTTGTCCCCGATCTTGTAGCTCTGCCCCCAGGCCTTGCCCCAGTTGAGCATGCGCGGGATGTGGTCGTTGAAGTCGTTGCCGTACAGGGTCGAGGCCAGCCCCATCTGCTTGTTGTTGTTCAGGCAGAAGGCGCGGTTGGCCTTGCCCCGGGCCCGCGCCAGCGCCGGCAGGAGCATCCCCGCCAGGATGGCGATGATGGCGATGACCACCAGCAGCTCGATCAAGGTGAAGCCGCGGCGACAGCAACCGGGAAGGCCGGCGGGGCTCCGCAGATTGCGGTCAAGGGTTTGGGAAGCGCTCATGGAAGTTCGGTGAGTGACGGAATCGTGCTGGGGACAGCGGGGCGGACCTTGAGCGCAAGCCGGCCCGGGTTCGCGCCGGGAAAGCCCCTTCCCGTGGAGCGGGCGAAGCCGCAGGTTGCCAAGTCCGCCAGCGGGCTTTGCCCAATGCGGGCGTCGCGGTGGGGGAAGGCTTTCACCGAGGTTTAGAATGCTAAGTGGTGTGGTTCTGTCAAACCCGGCCTGTTTGCTCCTGAAGGCTGGTTCGGCACAAAGTCACCGTCGCCAAACGCGGACAGCACCGCCGCGAGGTTGACCTGCCGGTCACGGCGGCTATACATGCCACAGAACGCCGGTTCATGATGGACAAGCCGCCGGTCATAGACGTCGAAGTCGTGTCGGATGCCGCGGGGCCGCGCGAGGAACGCGCGCGACCCGCCAGCGCCAAACCGCCGGTGCATCCGCTGGCGGCGTTGATCCTGCTGGTGGTGGACAACCTCTGGAACGTGGCCGATTGGGCGGTGGTGACGTGGGTGGTGACGATTCCGGCGGCCTTCCTGTCGGTCTTTGTGCCGACGCTGATTTTGCATCGCCGCAGTCTCGGGCAATCCCCGGCCCGAGCACTAGGCTGGGCCGCGCTGCTGGGGGCGATTGCCGCGGTGCCCTTCTCGGTGGGCGGCACGGCCATCGGCGCGGGACTGCTGGCCTGGCTGGGCATCCAGCGGCTGGGCAACAAGCCGCAGTGATTCCGGCGGTCCGTGCCGCCTGTAGCGCCGCACCCCAGCACGGCACGGGACGCGGACGGTTACACCCGCGCTCGAACCGAATTCCGGCCGGCAGGATGCCGTCCTTACCCGCAGCCGGGATGGTTGCCGCTGCCTCAGACAGCGCCGCGAGCCGCACGCCCCGGCATTCCTCGCTGGCCAGCGGCCGAAACCCCGCTACTTTCGTCGTCTGTTTCGTGCCATGAGCAACATCCCGCATCTGCCGGTCCTGCGACTGGGCCGCGCTTACGAGAGCCTCGACAAGATCGAGGTGAAGGACCACCGCACCGGCGAGGTGAAGGCGCTGGTCTCGCAGGTCAACGGCGGCCTGGTGCGCCGCGACCTCGCGAAGCTCGCCGCCAGCCGCGCCGCATTGAAGTCCTTCACCGTGGCGCAACTCCTCGAGCTCTCCCGCACGGCCGGCGAGCTGTTTCTGAACGGCACGCTGCCGCTGGGCGACCAGGGGCACACACAGTCGGCCGACGATTACGTGGCCACGCTCAGCGCCACCAGCGGCCTGCCGCACGTCATGGTCCGGCGCAACCTGACGAAGATTCATGACGCGCTGACGAATCTGCCGACCGTGCTCAACGGCCTGTCGCGCGGCCTGGACCTGGCCATCCTGGACCGCGGCTACGGCGAGCAGTTCGGCACGCGGCTGAGCTTCGTGCCCACCGCGCAGGCGCTGGGGCTCGTCATGCCGAGCAATTCCCCGGCGGTGAATTCGCTCTGGCTGCCGGCCCTCGCGCTCAAGACGCCGGTGGTCATCAAGCCCGGCAAGGAGGAACCGTGGACGCCATACCGGCTCATCCAAGCCTTCCTCGCCGCCGGCGCGCCGGCCGCGGCCTTTGGCTTTTACCCGACCGACCACGACGGCGCGGCGACGATACTGAACCAGTGCGGGCGCGCGCTCATCTTCGGCGACAAGTCCACCACCCAACAGTACGCCGGCAACCCGGCCATCCAGATTCACGGGCCGGGCTGGAGCAAGGTCCTCATCGGCGAGGACTGCATCGAATCCTGGCCGGATCACCTGGACGTGCTGGTCCACTCGATCAGCGACAACGGCGGGCGCTCGTGCATCAACGCCAGCGCCGTGGTGGTGCCCCGGCACGGCGCGGCGATCGCGGACGCGCTGGCCCGCGAGCTGGGTCCGGTGCGGCCGACGCGGCCCGACGATCCCGCGGCGCGGTTGAGCGGCTTCGCGAATCCGAAGATGGCCGAGTTCATTGACGCGCAGATCGAGGAAGGCCTGCGGACGCCCGGCGCGGAGGACGTGACGGCGCGGTATCGCGACGGCCCGCGCCGGGTGGTGTTTGAAGGCGGCGTGTATCTGCGGCCCACGATTGTCCGGTGCGACAGCTTCGACCATCCGCTGGCGAACCGGGAATATCTCTGCCCGTACGCCAGCGTTGTGGAGATGCCTCAGAGCGAGATGCTGGTGCGGATCGGCTACACGCTGGCCTGCACCGCCATCACCAAGGACCCGGCCTTCATCGAGCAACTGGAGGCGTACCCGGAGATTGACCGGCTGAACATTGGTCCCGTTTCGACGATGAAGATTTCCTGGGACCAGCCGCACGAGGGCAACCTGTTCGAGTTTCTGTGGAAACGCCGGTCCATCGAGCGGGCGTGGTGATTCCGCCGCCGTGAGGGGCGCGGCAGACCGGGCCGAAGTGGCCCGGCGGTTTGAATCCGAAAATCGAAGTTGGGCAGGCGGGACGCACTGCGCCATAGCCAACTTCGGTTTTCGGGTTGAGCCGCCTGAACGCGGAGGCAAATCAGGGCTTCGGGGCGGGGCCCCTGGACGGGCCGGGCGACCACAGCGGCAGCAGCAGCGTGACCGTCGTGCCCTGGCCGGGGGCCATCTGCACGACCAGCGCGCCGCTGTTCAGCAGAATGAGGCGCTTGACGAAGCTCAGCCCCAGGCCGCGGCGGCGCGGCGTTTCCGTGGCCGGCGGCCGGGTTTCCAGGAGCCGTTCCAGCACCTCGGCGGGCATGCCGGGTCCGGAGTCCGACACGCGGAAACCGAGCAGCGGCGCGTGAGCGTCGAAATCGGCGGCGCGCAGCACCCGGTCTTCCGTGACGCCGGCTTGCTTGAGCACGGCGGCCAGGTCGGGGAACGGCTGCACACCAATGTGGACGGCGGTGCTGGGCGCCGCCGCCTGGAGGGCGTTCAAGGCCAGATTGAGCAGCATCTGGATCACGTCCGTGCCGTGGGCGCGGATTTCCAGGTCTTCCGGCAGGAAGGCGAAGTTCAGGCGGCGATCAGTCAGCGCGGGATAAGCCTGGAGGAGTTCGCGCAAATCCAACAGGAGCCGGTTGGTGCTGGCGCGGTTGGACTCGACCCGGCTCTGGCGCAGCAGGCTGAGGTAGCGCTGGACCACCTCGGCGACGTTGTCCGCCTGCTTGGCCACGGCGTGCAGCCGCTCGCTGAAGGCCTTCATGGCCTTGCCTTCGAGCGCCGTGGTCTCGCGCAACTGACGGGTGAGCAGGGAGGTCAGGCCCACGATGACCGTGAGCGGCTTGTTGATGTCGTGGAGCACCCCGCTGTAAATCTCGGTCTGGGCGGTGAGGCGTTCTTCGCGCCGGCGCAATTCGTCCAGCTCGCGCTGGAGCGCGTGGGCCTCGGCCAGGCTGGCGGTGCGGCGCTCGGCCTCGATGCGCCGCTCGATGAGCCGCGCCACGGCGGCGCGCAGCGTGACCAGATCGCACGGCTTGGCGAGGTATTCGGCGGCACCCAGTCGCAAGGCATCCTGGGCGGATTCGAGGGCGGCGTAGCCGGTGAGGAGCATGACCTCGATTTCGGGATACTGGAGCTTGATGCGCTCGAGCGCCTCGATGCCGGACATGCCCGCCATGCAAAGATCCAGGACCGCGGCGTCCACGCGCTCGCGTCCCACGGCTTCGAGGGCTTCGTAGCCGTCGCCGGCCACCAGGACCCGGTAGTCGGTTTCAAAGATGTGCCGCAACGCCTCGCGGGGGCCCTCCTCGTCGTCAACGATCAGGAGGGTGCGCCGCAAAGCCCGGCCATCGTCATGGGGGCTGGGCGGCGGAATGGGTTCGCTAACATCTTGGTAAACCATAAGCTTGACGGATCCAAGTTCAACCGGGCCGGTTCATCGCCCGGTTGATTACCCGAATCCAAGTCGGGTGGGAAGCGAAAAGTGTACCCACTTCCCCCTTAAAAGGATTAAGCTCCTGACAGGATTTTCTCCCACAGCCGGTCGTTCAGCAGCACCCGCTGGAGGAATTCCTCCTCGTTGAGTCGCGGCGGGGTGGCGGGTGGCTGGACCGGGAGGTTGACGAGGAGCTTCATGCCGCTCCCCACCGACCGCTGCTCCAGGCGGATCCGTCCGTTGTGGTGATGGACGATGAAGTAACAGGCCATCAACCGGATGCCCGATTGGCGGGGGTCGCCGGACCGTGCATAAAAGGGATCAAACAAGGCCCGCAAAGAATCCCCCGACACTCCCGGCCCGTTGTCCTCGAAAGTCAGTTCAACCTCGTCCGGCGCGCCGCCGGCGCCTTTGACCAGCCGGGCGGAAAGCCAGAAGCAGCCACCCTCGGGCAGGGCGGTCACCTCTTCCTCGAAAAGGAAGTCGAAGAGTTTCTCGAGCCGGGCCTTGTCCGCCACCATTGGGGGCAGATCTTCAGGGATTTGCAGATGGGTGGCCAGCGAACGGGCGGCAAACTGGGGCTGCGCCGCCGCGAACCGGCCTTTCACCAGATGCGGCAGGGAAATCCCCGGCGTGAACAGCGCGGCGGTGGGCTCGGCGGCGTTGTTGAGGAACTGAAGCATCCCGGTGATGCGCTCCACCTGCGCCCGCGCGTGCTGATAAAAGTTGTGCCAGAAGCGCGGGTTGCGGACCTGGTCGGTGGCCAGGGTTTCCTCCTCGAGCCGGCGCGGTGCCAAGTCCAGAAAGGTCTGCACCGCCACCAGCGCGTTGCGCACGTAATGGCCCAGGCCGGAGGCGGCCACGCCGAGGCTGATGACGCGGTCCCGGATCACCAAGTCGTGCAGGACGGAGAGCTTTTCGCGCAGGAGCTGATCGCGCTCGTTCTGGACGATGTAGAATTCGAGGGCGCGCTTGAGTGTGGCTTCGAGGTCGCGCGGTTCCCAAGGCTTGGTGATGTACTTGTAAATGGCGCCGGTGTTGACCGCCTGGATGGCGGACTCGAGGTCGGCGTAGGCGGTGACGAGGATGCGGACGGCGCGGGGCGCGATCTGGCGCGCGCGTTCGAGCAGCTCGGTGCCGTTGCCGCCGGGCATGCGCTGATCGGTGAGCAGCAGACCCAGCTCGTGCGCGTGCGCCTGCACCAGCTTGAGGCCCTCGGCCACGTTGCGGGCGGTGAGGATGCGGAACTGGTCGCCAAAAGCGCGCGAGAAATATTTCAGCGACAAGTCCTCGTCGTCCACATACAGGACCAGGTAGCGTTGGTAATCGTAGGTCGTTTGCATAACTCGGCAGATTTCAGGCGGCGGCCTGGAGGGGGGGCGCGCAGGCCGGCGTCGCGGGTTCGCGCGCCAGCGAGGCCTCGCGCCGTGGCAATTCGATGGTGAACTGACAGTATTCTCCGGGGCGGCTGTCCACGCTGATCCGGCCGCCGTGCTGCTGGACGATGCGGTAACAAATGCTCAGCCCCAGGCCAATGCCTTCCCCGACCTCCTTGGTGGTGAAGAACGGCTCGAAGAGCTTGTCCAGGTGCTCCGGCCGCACGCCTGGCCCATTGTCGCGGACAATCAGATAGTCCATGCCGTTGCGGCTGCCGCTTTCGATGCGCACGCAGGGTTCGCCGCCGGCGTATTGCTTGCGCTTGACGGCGTAGATCGAGTTTTGCAGCAGGTTCAACAGGACGTGCACCATCTGGTTCCGGTTGGCAAAGATGGTGTGCCCCGGCGCCAGGTTTTGCTCCAGGCGCACGCCGGTGCGCAGTTCCTGCCGCAGGAAGCGCAACGCCACGGCGACCAGCCCCTCCACGCTGACTCCGTCGCGCTGGGTGGGGTCCGGATGCGCAAAGGTGCGGAGGTCGCCCACGATGCCCTGCACCCGCGCCAGCCCGTCCTCGACGTCGGTGAGGACCTCGTTGAAGAGCGGGCGCTGGTTTTCGGGCAGTTGGGGCAGGCGGTTTCGCAGACAGTGGAGGCTGGTCTTGAGGAAATTCAGCGGGTTGCTGACCTCGTGCATCAGGCCCGCGCTCAGGCGGCCCAAGGCCGCCATCTTTTCGGCGCCCACCAACTGGGTCTCGGTCTCCTTGAGCTGGGCCAGCGTGGATTCGAGCACCTGGTTCTGCCGGGCCAGTTGGCGCTGCTGCCGCGAGCCGTTCACGAGGTTCCGCAGCCGCACCCGTAGTTCGGTCACGGAAAACGGCTTGGTGAGGAAATCGCTGGCGCCGGCGTCCAGCGCGGCCAGCTTGGTTTCCTCGTCGGCGCGGGCGGTGATCAGCAGCACCGGGATGGCCTTGGTGGGCGTGCTCTGGCGCAACTGGCGGCACACGCTCAGGCCGTCGGCTCCGGGCATCATCATGTCACACAGCACGGCGTCCGGGAGATATTGCCGGGCGAGCGCGAGGGCTTGCTCGCCGTCCATCGCCTCGATCACGCGGTATTCCTCCGCCAGTTGCGCGTGCAGGAAGCGCAGCATGTCCGGCTCGTCGTCGGCCACGAGGATTTGCGGCAGGTTGCGAGCGTCGGCCAGCGGGGTCGGGCGGACCGTGTCTTGCAGGAGGCTGAAGGTGGGCAGCAACTCGGCCCGCCGGTAAAGACCGTGCAGCCACTGGGTGTCCGGCGGGGGATGCGCCGCGGCGGGTTTGGCGGCGGGCGTCTTGGTGGCGGGTGAACCGGCGTCGCCCGTCGTTTCAGCTTCCGTGCTCGCGGGCGGAAGCAGGTAGGGCAGATGCACCGTGAACCGGGTGCCCAATCCCAGTTCGCTCTCGACCTCGACCCGGCCCTGCTGGATTTCGGTCAATTCCTTCACCAGCGCCAAGCCGATGCCGGTGCCCTGATATTTCCGCTGGGCGGAGACGTCGCCCTGCCAGAACCGCTGGAACACGAAGGGCTGTTTCTCCGGGGCGATGCCCATGCCGTTGTCGCAGACGCGCAGGCGCAGTTCGTTGTTTTCGCGGCTGCAGGTGATGTCCACCCGGCCGCCGGCCGGTGTGAATTTCAGCGCGTTGAAGACCAGGTTGAGCAGGATCTTCTCCAGCTTGTCGAGGTCGGCGAGCACGGAGCCCACGTCGTCCGCGACCTGCACGTTGACCCGGATGTGGCGGTCTTCCGCCACGTTGCGCACGGCGCTGACCAGGCCGTTCAGGAATTCCTTCATCGCGATGGGCTCGCGATTGATCTCCATCGTGCCCGATTCCAGCCGCACCAGATCGAGCAGGTCGTTGATCAGGCGCAGCAGCCGCAGGCCGTTGGCGTGCATGCTCTGGAGATGCTTGACCATGGCGGCGTCCTGCCGGACCCGCCGGTCGTTGAGGAGGCTCTCGAGGGGCGCCAGCAGCAGCGTGAGCGGCGTGCGCAATTCGTGGCTGATGTTGGCGAAGAAGCGGTTCTTGACGCGGTCCAGCTCGAGCAGCTTGCGGTTGGCCTCCTCGGCGGCGCGCCGGCTCCGGTCGAGTTGGTGCCGTGAGAGGAATTCGCGAAACGCGAGCTGGTTGAACACCCGGTTTCCGGCCACCACGATGATGCCGGTGAGGACCAGGAAGTACAGGTTGGAAGCCATGGCCGGGGTCAACAACTGCCTGGGCCATTCGGCCAGCAGGTACAGGCCAATGACGCAGGTCACCGAAGTCAGGCTGTCGCGGAAGTTCCAGTGGCCGACCGCGCTCAGCGCCACCAGGATGAGGTTCAATCCGGCGTAGTACGGCGAGAAACTGAGGAAGGCCTTGTGGTTGTCGCCCACGTCCACGATGCCGCTGTTGATGAGGTAGATCATCAGGCTCATGAACGCCGCCGGCAGGATCACGATCAACTGCTGGAGCATCCGGTAATAGCCGATGGTGAAATTGAGGTAGTGCAGGGCAAGCACCCCGCCAACCAGCATCGAGCACAACGCGCGCAGTCCGAAGAACACGGCGTCGAAGTGGCCCAGCACCAGCCAGTCCAGCACCGCCCCCACCGGCATGAGCACGATCACCAGGGCGCAGGCCAGCTTGCCGGTGCGGACGCGCACCTCGCGCTCGTTCGCCTGCCAGGCGGCGCGAAACTCCGGGTCCCCGTCGTGGTCAACGGGGTGCGGGCTGGTGGTGTCAGGATTCACGCGGCTTGCGGACTTCGATGAAGATATTGACACCGGTGGGATCAGATTCAACCCGGCAGTTGTCCGGATCCGCCTGCTCCGGGGCCAGCTCCTTCAATTGCGCGAGCGTGCGGTAGATCAGATGCCATTCCAGGATCAGGTCCATGCTGTTGCGGTTCGGGTTGGAGGCGTCCACGTTCGTCGCAATCAGCAGGCCCTCCGGCGCGAGCAGTTCGTAAAAGTAAGTCATCAACCGCTTGCAGATGCGGTCGGACAGGTAGTCAAACAGCCCCGCGCAGTAAATGAGGTCGTACCCGCGGGCCACGGAGGCATCCGGCGCGCGCCCGGATTCCTTGAGAATCTGGTGGACGGAGCGTTTCTCGAAGCTCAACCGGGTCTGGCGGTGGTGCAGTTCGAGGATTTCCCCCAGGACCCGGCGCACGTAGTCCAGGGTTTCGTCGTTGAAGTCCAGCAGCACCAGATCCGCCAGATCCGCCACCGGGCTCAGGGCCAGGAAGCGCTGCACTTCGCCCGCCGGCCCGCAGCCGAGGTTGAGCACGCGGGCCCGTCGCCCCTTGCCTGCCACCCGCTTGACCTCGGATTCCAGCTGGTCCGCCAGGAAAGTGACCCGGTTGCGGTGCGCCTGGGCGGAAGGCTGCGCCAGCAGCCAGACGTTCAGCACCTTGGCAAACAGGGAGCCGCCCAGGAACGGGTCGCCCAGGATCATGTTCACCATCTCGTAATCGCCGGCGTAACCCAGCGGCTTCTGGTACGTGCGGTAGGCAAACGGCGCCGAGAGCACGAACGGATGCAACTGGCGCTTCACGTAAGTGCGGTGAAGCGGCAGGAGGTCCTCGGAAACCGTGTTGGCGACCTCCTCGAAGCGGAGGAACAACCGGTCAATGGCCGGCAACACCTCCGGCCGCAACTGCTCGATCACCTCGCGCTCCAGCAGGCCGCGGTCGGTGTTGGGGCAGGACCGGATGCCCAGCTCGATGCGTTCGAGCCAGCGGCGCAGGTCCAGGAAAAAGCTGCCGACGTCGGCCACCACCACCTTGTAGGCCGGGAGGATTTGCTGGACGCGCTGCCACTCGCTTTGGAAGGCATTGAACTCGCCGAGGAGCCGCGTGTGCTCGTTGATCGGCAGGAAGATGTCAGCATCCACCCACCCCTCGTCCAGACTCACGTCGCAGACGAGCATCAGGCCGGTGTTCACCAAGCCCTGAACCACCGCTCGGCCCGAATAAACCAGGCGGTCCGTCATGAAAACTTGGAAGCTGTCCAAGACCTCGGACGCCTGGACGATGCTGTACGGGTTGTAAACCTCGAACACCGCTTCATCGCGGGTGAGTCGCAGCAAAGTACCCCGTGCATCTCCGCCCTGGCTGTTGTGGAACATCACCAAGGACTCGCCTTCGCCTGTCGGTGAGATGACCGGTCTGCTTTCCATCGCCATAGCCCTACCCTCCGGCAAACTGGCCGTCCGCGCGTCTGATCACCGGCCCGTTTTCCCGGATTTCGCCCAACCCTGCGGCTGTTGCTTGTGCTTTCGCCTGCGTTTTGTTATTTCCCCGTGTCGGACGGCGTGACGGCATGGGGCGACGCCCAAACCCTGATAAGGGCGTCAAAATATGTTCACCGCACCCAACATCTGCGTTCATTACATCAATAACATGACCAAAGTCAATCCCCAGGGTTTAACTTCTCAAGCACGTTGCGGGGCCGCCCGGCGCGCCCAACCCTCCCGCCGGCGCCCCGCCGCTCGCCCGACCCGGGCTCACACCGCCTGGCTGCTCCTGCCGGCGCTTGCCCTGCCGGCGGTGGCGGAGGGCTTCCGCAACCCCACCACAGGCACCTTCGGCCTGGGACGTTCCGGCGGCCGGATTGCGCACGTGGACGACGCCAGCGCCGTGCAGCACAATCCGGCGAACCTGACCGACCTGCAAGCACCGGAACTGGCCTACGAGCAGGGTTTCGTTTACGCCAGCGTGGATTACACCTCCCCGCAGGGCGTCACCGAGGAAACGCACGAACCGTGGAAGTTCCTCCCCGCCGCCTTTGCCGCCTGGCCCCTGCCGGACTCCCGCTGGGCGCTGGGCCTGGGGGTGACTTCGCCTTTCGGCCTGTCCACCGAATTGCCGGAAGACGGCTATTTCCGGTATCTCGCGCCGCATTTTGCCGAGTTGATCACGATCAACGTGAACCCCTCGGTGGCCTGGCGCGTCCACGACAACCTGTCCTTGGGCGCCGGCCTCGATGTGATGTGGTCGCAACTGTCACTCGAACAAGCCTATCCCTGGGGCCTGATCATCGGCAACCCCGCCGCCCCGGACGGCCTGCTGGAGGCCAAGGGCGACGGCGTGGGCGTAAGCGGCAACTTCGGCGTGACTTGGGAATTTGTGCCGGGGCATCGCCTGGCGGCGGTCTGCCGCGCACCGATGGACGTTGATTACTCCGGCACGTTCCGCGCCAGCGAGATTCCGGCGCCGCTCGCGCCATTGATCCCGGCCGTAAGCGACTTCGACAGCACCGTGGCTTTTCCCACCATGGTCCAGGTGGGCTACGGCGTCCGCCTCGGCGACGCCTGGCGGATCGAGGCCGACGCGGAATGGATCCAGTTCTCCCGGTTCGAATCGCTGCCGGTCAAAACCGGCGCGACGCTGCCCGGCGTGGCCGCCAGCGTGCCGCAAAACTGGGATGACACCTTCACCGCCGGCATCGCGGCTGGCTGGCAGTTTCACCAAGACTGGAACCTGCGCTTTGGCTACCAGTACTTCCAAAGCCCCATCCCGGATGAGACCTACTCACCCACGATTCCCGATGCCGACCAGAACGTGCTCACGGTGGGCTTGAGCTGGCGCCGCGGCCATCACGGGCTGGCGGTGGCCTACGGGGCGGTCCTCTACGACGAGCGGAACATCCGCAACAACGTCAACCCGGCCTACAACGGCGATTACGAGATCACCGTCCACCTGATCAGCGCCAGCTACCGCTACTCGTTCTAACCGCTGGCCGGACTCCAGGACACTCCATGCTTGCCGGGTCTGGGACGCCGGGTGCCGGCTCGGGGAATGCGCCAGTCCTCTGGCGCTTGGGAAGAAGTGGGTTGCTTGGTCGGCGCCCCGTGGCCACGCCACCGGCTCACCCCGCAAACCGAAGTTGGCCTAGCGCAGTGCGTCCCGCCTGCCCAACTTCGGTTTTCGGGTTTGCGGGACTTCGGACTTCGCAGCCGGCTCGTCCGGGAAGAACAGGTCGTCCTCGGCGATGTCCGGGATGCCGATCACCAGCACGCGCATCCGTCCTTTCGCGCCATGCACCACGCCGGGCGGAATGTGGACGATCGAGCCGCGCCGCACCGGGTGTTCCACGCCGTCGAGGACCACCGCGCCCTCACCCGCGAGCACGTAGTAAAGCTCGGTGCTGCGCCGGTGGTAATGCGGGCGGGCGCCGGCAATGTCCACCGCGTGCGCCCAGGCGGCCAGCCCGCGCGCGGCGTCCTCGCGGCTCAACAGCCGGTGACGCCACCCGCACGTGCTGCGCTCGCGCGGCGCGGAATCTTCGTGGCGGACCAGCACGGCGGGAACCGGCGCCTCAGTTGAATCGGTTGGCATGAACCGCTTCTCGGCTGCCGGCCGCGGCCGCGCAAGGCGAATTTCAATTCGGCAAGCAAGATGTGGCGCGTCGTCACCGGGAGCGCCAGCTTCCATGCCGGCGAATTCCACCGCTCGTGTGTGCTGGCAGAGGTGCCAGCGCTCCCGGTACACTGGCCGGTTTGTCCCGGGGGCTGAACGCCAACCCTGGCGTCACGTTTCCGCTCACACCTGGCTGGAGGCGTGCGGTCTGTGCCCGCGCCACTTGCGGCTGCGGGAATTGTGTTTGTCAGCCCGGCCGCTTCCGGGGATACCGTCCGCGTGCATGCCCTCGATGTCGCCGTCATCGTCGTTTACATGATCCTCATGGTCGCGGTCGGCGCGTGGGTGACAAAGAAGGCCGCCCGGGATCCGGAGTCGTATTTCCTCGCCGGCAAAAGCCTGCCCTGGTGGGTCATCGGCGTGGCCCACGGCTCCAGCGGCATAGACATCGGCGGGACGATGTGGTTCGTGACGATGCTCTACATCTACGGCGCGAAGGGGCTGTTCCTGCTGTGGATCTGGCCGCTGTTCAACGTGATCTTCCGCATGGTCTATCTTGGCACCTGGGTGCGGCGGTCGAACGTCCTCACCGGCGCCGAGTGGATGCGCACCCGCTTCGGCCGCGGCCAGGGCGGCGAGCTGGCCTACCTGAGCGTGGTGCTGTACGCGCTGGTCAGCGTGGTGGGCTTTCTGAGTTACGCCTTCAAGCCGCTGGGCAAGTTCGCCGCGCCCTTCTTCCCGTTCGACTGGAGCCCGGACACCTACGCGCTGGTCATCATGCTCGTGGCCGGCGTGTACTGCGTGCTGGGGGGCATGTACTCGGTGGTGCTAAACGACCTCATCCAGTTCGGCCTGATCCTCGTCGCCGCCATCATCATCGCGGCTGTGGCGATGGCGAAGACAACACCCGAGCAAGTCTTGGCCGCCGTGCCGGCCGGCTGGGACAACCTGTTCTTCGACTGGCGCCTCGATCTCGACTGGTCGGAGAAAATGCCCGCGCTCACCGGCGTCATCCAAAGCCAGGGCTATGAGTTGTTCGGCTTCCTGATCCTGATGCTCTTCGTCAAGGGCGTGCTCGTGAGCATGGCCGGGCCGACGCCAAACTACGCCATCCAGCATGTGCTCTCGACCCGCAACCCCCGCGAGGCCGCGCTGGAAAATCTCGTCATGTGCCTTGTCTCGCTCGCGCCGCGCTTCCTGCTCATCGCCGGCATCGGCGTGCTGGGCATGGTCTTCTTCAGCGCCGAACTGCGCGGCATGGGCGCGAAGGTGGACTTCGAGCAGGTGCTGCCCGCGGTGGTGGCGAACTACCTGCCGGTCGGCTGCAAAGGTCTGATCCTCGCCGGGCTGGTCGCGGCGTTTATGAGCACGTTCGTCTCCACCGTGAACTCCGGCGTGGCCTACATCGTGAACGACCTCTACCGCCGCTACGTGCGCCCGGACGCACCACAACGGAAGCTCGTCCGCCTCGGCTACCTGTGGTCGGTCGTGGTCATCGTCGCGGGCATCGGCTTCGGCTACACCACGCTGAACGTGCATTCCGTGACCAAGTGGGTCGCCAACGCGCTCGTGCCGGCCCTCGTGGTGCCGAACGTCCTCAAGTGGCACTGGTGGCGCTTCAACGGCCACGGCTTCTGGGCCGGCATGGCCGCCGGCACCGCCGCCGCGCTGGCCATTCCCGCGCTCTGGCCGGGTCTCAAGGACGTAAACCTGTTCATGTCCATCCTGGCCATCAGCGCCGTCGCCTCGATCACCGTCTGCCTGGCGACCCCTCCCGAGCCGGATGATGTGTTGAAATCGTTTTACCGCACCGTCCGGCCGTGGGGATTCTGGAAACCGATCCTGGCCAAATGCCGGGCGGAAACGCCGCACCTCCAGCCCAACCGCGACTGCGCGCGCGACTGGTTCAACGTCCTGCTCGGCACCGCCTGGCAGATCGCGATGATCGCCGCGCCGATCTACCTCATCCTGAAACAATGGGGCCGTTTCAGCCTCGCCGTGGGCGCGTTCGCGCTCGGCGCGGTGATCCTCAAGTTCACGTGGTACGACCGCATCGCCCGCGGAGATGGCTACCTGGCGAACGACCGGTAGGCACGATTACGGTGAGCGTCCCGTCTGGGGAAGTCCGCTGAACCCGAAAGTCGAAATCGCCAGTGGCGGAGTGCGTCCCGCCGGCCCGACTTCGGTTTTCGGGCTGAAGCCGACGCGTGAAGGGAGGCCACCGATTGGGCCGGCCTTTGACGGCCTCGTCATCGCAGGCCCGGCCGCTTCGCGGGCGCCTGGTAGTCGCGATGCCACTCCAGTTGCCACAGCCGCTCCAAGGGCACCAGCCCCGCGTGGCCGTCGTAGAACGCGACGTTGATCGCCCCCGGCAGCCGCTCTTGGGGCGAATGCTCCTTGGGCGCGCGGGCCGGCCGCGAGCCGTGCCGCGGGATCGTGAGCCAGCTCATGCCCAATCCAAAACCGCCGCCGCGGTTCCGGCCCGTTTCCAGGTCGAACGCCGGCAGGTCCGTGGCCTTCGGCCACACCCACCAGAAAGTGACGCCGTCGGCCAACACCGGCGTTTGCGACGACCGCGCAACGTCGCCTTCGAGGATGAAACTCCTGCCCGGCTCCCAGCCCGGCCCACCTGCATACCACCACCACCAACCCCACAAACCGCCGGGGGCAGTGACGCGCCAGGCCGAGTTGACCGTTCCGAGATAGGACGGACCCGGCCCGAAAGGCGCCACCGCCTCGTTCGGGTTCGGCCGCCGCACGGGGGCGCAGGGGCAAATCCAGCCTTCGTTGGTCTTGCCCCAATGCCGGGCGTGCCAGTCCAGCAGCGCGCTGTCGGCGTATGGGTACGGCCCGGGATAATTGGGGCCGGGGCCAAACAGCCCATCCCCGTACCCTAGCCGGCCAGAGTCGTCGTCCACCGCCGCTTTGAAGCCCAGGGTGATCTGTCGGAGGTTGCTCAGGCACTGAATGCCGCGGGCCTTGTCCTTGGCCCGCGAGAGCGCGGGCAACAGCAGGCTGGCCAGGATGGCGATGATGGCGATGACGATCAGCAGTTCGATCAGGGTGAAGGCGTGGGGGGATCGCGTCACCCGCGTCGGAGGCGACTGTGCCGGGTTCATGGCGTACCTATCTGCCCTGCCAGCCGTGGGGTCAATGGGTGTTTCGCGGCACAGGTGGCGGCAGGCGCATCTCACTTTTTGCGGCCGGTGGAGACAGCCAGACGCCGCCGGGGTAGCGTCAACCATCTCTGGCTACCGTGGAGTGCGGCATCCTGCTGCCCGGAATCCGCTTCGAACACGCTGTCCGCAGGGCGCCGCCCACCCCCCGCCGGGCTGGCGCAATGCCACGCGCCCGGTAGATTTGGTCCCGTGCGCGCCGGGTCGGGTCAGTTCCCCCTTCGCAAGCTCCGCCACGCCGCTGGTTGGCTCGTGGCGCTGGGCTGTGTCGCGAGCCTGGGTTTTGCCCAGCCGGTCGCCGCCGTCAGTTCCTCGCCGGATCCCGATCTGGAGTTCAGCGAAGCCCGCGGCCTGCCGCCGGTCCCGAACCAAATTCTGGTCCGCTTCCGTCCCGGCACTTCGCTGGCGCACCGCGAAGGCGTGCTACGCCGCGCCGCGCCGGCGTTGCAGCGCGTCCGCTTCCTGCCCCGCCCCGCGGTCCGCCTGGCCGCGCCGGCCGCGCGCGATTCGGTCTTCAGCCACCTGGCCGTGGTGGAAACGGCCGACGCCGTTGAGGCCCGCCGGGCGCTCGCCCAACTGGCCGGCCTCCCGGACGTGTTGTACGCCGAGCCGAACCACCGCCTGCGCCTCTTTGCCGCGCCCGGTCCGCGGCAGCCGAACGACTTCGAGTTCGGAGCGCAGTGGGCGTTGCAGAACTCGGGCCAGGGCGGCGGCCAGGCCGGCAACGACATCCGCGCGACCGCCGCCTGGCCGGTGGTCACGGACGCCTCCAGCGTGCGCGTGGCGGTGATTGACACCGGCATTGATTACTACCACCCGGACGTGGCGGCGAACGTGTGGGTCAATCCCGGCGAAATCCCCGGCAACGGCCGGGACGACGACGCCAACGGCTACGTGGACGACGCGCACGGGTACGACTTCGTGAGCGACGACAGCGATCCGATGGACGACCAGTCGCACGGCACGCACGTGGCGGGGATCATCGGCGCGGCGGGCGACAACCGGATCGGCGTGGCCGGCGTGTGCTGGCGGGCGAGCTTGATGGCGTTGAAGGCATTTGACGACCGCGGCGAAGGCACCGTGGCGGGCGTGATCGCCGCGCTGGATTACGCCGTGGCCAACGGCGCGCGCGTCATCAACGCAAGCTGGGGCCAGACCGACAAGAGCCGCGCGTTGCAGGAGGCCGTGACCGCCGCCTGGGAGGCGGGCGCGCTGATCGTGGCTGCCGCCGGCAACGAACGGACGGACATCGCGCCGTTCCCCGCCGCCTACGATCCGGTGCTGGCCGTGGCCGCGCTCAACGCCGCCGGCCAGCGCGCGGTATTCTCGAACTTCGGGCCGTTTGTGGACCTCGCGGCGCCGGGCGAGGCGGTGCTGGGCCCCACGCCGAACGCGCGCTACGACCTGCTCAGCGGCACCTCGATGGCCGCGCCGCACGTCAGCGGCGTGGCGGCTTTGCTGCTGGCGGTCCGGCCCGAGTTTACGAATGAGGAGGTCGCCAACATCCTGCGCAACACCGTCGAGGAGATCAGCACCGACCGTTACGTGGGCGTCGGCCGCCTGAACGCCGCCCGAGCCGTGCGCGTGCAGGGGCCCTTTCCCATCGCGCGACTGCGCGCCCCGCCGGTCCTGGCCGGCCGGCTGGACCTGACCGGCACCGCGGCCGGCGTGAATTTCGTCTCGTACCGGCTCGAGTTCGGCCGCGGCACGTATCCGACGAACTGGACCGTGTTCCACACGGCAACCGGGCCGGTGGCGGACGGCGTGCTGCACCGGGACTTCGCGAGCGACCTGCTGGGCGAAGGCACTCACTCCTTGCGGCTCGTGGTGACGGACAGTTTCGGTCAGGAAGCGCAGGCGCGGGCGGTGGTGGAGGTGCGCAACGTGCAGATCACCGCGCCCGCCCACAACGACAGCGTGCGCGCCGGGGACATGGTGGAGTTGCGCGGCTCGGTGTTCGGCGCCGGGCGCACGTACACCATCGAGCATGGCGCGGGCTTGAACCCGTCCGCCTGGTCCACCGCCGGCATCGCGCTGGCGGACGGCGGACAGCGCGAGGTCTTCAACGGTGTGCTGGGCACCTGGGACACCGGCCAGGCAAAGCCCGACGAATTGCACACGCTGCGGTTGATCGCGCGCACGAACGGCGTGGTCGTGGGCGAATGGCGCACGCAGCGGGTGCATCTGGATTCCCGGCTGCGACCCGGCTGGCCGGTGCCGCTGCCGGCGACCGGCGTCTATCCCACCAACGACTGGCGCCACTTCACTGTGGCCGACCTCGACGGCGACGGCACGCGGGAAATCCTGCGCGTACACCCCGGTTCGCCGCCCGGCGCGTCGGCCCAACTGCTCGCGCTCGCGCCGGACGGCCGCGTGCGTTGGGCGCGCGAACTGGCGTCCGGCGAACCGGTCTCCGACATCCCGCTGGCCGGCGACCTGGACGGCGACGGCCGGCTCGAGGTGCTGGTGGACGCCGGCGAGCAGCGGCGGCTTTACGCCTTTCGTCACGACGGCACGCCGCTGGGCGGCGCCTGGCCGGTGTCGCTGCCCGGCTCGGCCCCCGGCAAGGTGCTGGCCGATCTGGACCGCGACGGCCGCCTGGAGGTGATCGGCCTGGCCAACGCCTGGGCCAACGAGCCGGGCGAAACCGCGCGGCTCTTCGTGCTCGGCGCGGACGGCGCGCTGCGCGCGAACTGGCGCGTGGAGTACTGCTGGGCCACGCCCGGCTGGCCGCGGCGCCTGCCGGCGGTGGGCAACTTCGACGACGACCGCGACCTCGAAATCGTGGCGCCGGTCGGCTGCGGCAGTGTGGCGCTGTTTGACCTGGCTTCGCCGGAGTCGCCGGTGTGGCGGAAGGATCTGGCCGGCGAAATCCTCGCCTCGCCCGTGGTGGGCGATCTTAACAACGACGGCTGTGACGAAATCCTCGTTGGCGCGAACGACCCTTACGCCGTGAACGGCCGGGGCATGACTGGCGGCCTGTACGCGTTCGATGGCTACGGGAACCTGCTGCCGGGCTGGCCGGTGCTGGTGGACGCCTCCTTTGCCTCGCCACTGGCGCTGGCGGACGTGGACGACGACGGCGACCTCGAAATCGCGGCCGCCGACACCGGCCGCGGGTTGCTGCACCTGCTGCGGCACGACGGCTTCGACCTGCCGGGCTGGCCGGTGTCGCTAGCGCCCATGCCGGTCTTGCGCAGCGCCCCGGTGGTGGGCGACGTGGACGGCGACGGCTGGCCGGACGTAGTGATGCCGGTGCCGGGGCTGTTGCGGCTGGCGTTCACCACCGGCGACCTGCACCTGCTGGGCGGCGTGCGCGCCTGGTCGCGCGACGGCGTGCCGCTGGATTTGCATCCGCACCCGCAACTCGACGGGCTGTTCACCGAAGCCACGGCCGGCGGCAGCCGGTACAAGGCGTCGCAGGTCGTGCTGACCGACCTCGACGACAACGGCCGGTTGGACCTGCTGGCCGCGAGCATTGACGACGCCGCGTACTCGACGGAGCCCCCGCAGAGCGTCCGCAAGGAACGCTACACCCTGTACGCCTGGGAACTCGACCAGCCGCACCAGCCCCGGCCGCGGGACTGGCCGATGTTCCAGCGCGACGCGCGGCGCAGCGGTTATGCGGTGTCCCCGCTGGCCACGAACCAGCCGCCGGTGCTCGGCGACGTTCCGAACCAGACCGTGCCGGTCGGTGGCGCGTTCCTGCCCATCGCGCTCGACCGTTACGTGGAAGATCGCGATCACGTCGCCGCTGCGCTGGCTTGGACCGTGACCGGCGCCAGCCTGCTCCACGTCACACTCAGCCCGCAACGGGTGCTCCAGGTCGCGCCGCCATCGCCCGGCTGGACCGGGAGCGAGACGCTGCGGCTGGTCGTTCGCGACCCGGAAGGCGCCACAGCCGAAGACGTGGCGACGTATTCCGTCAAGGCCGACTATCAACCGCCCCGGGCGGCCGACGACCTCGCGATGACGCTCGAAGACATGGCGGTGGAAATCCCGGTGCTGGCGAACGACTCGCACCCGCTCAGCCTGGCCTTGCGGGTGGATCACCTGGGGCGTCCCGCCCAAGGCCGCGCCAGCCTGGGGCCGGCGGGTGTCGTGACTTACACGCCAAAGCCGGACTTCCACGGCGAAGACTCCTTCACTTACCTGGCCGCGGACGGACGCGATGGGCTGGCGATGGCCACCGTCCAGGTGCAGGTGCTGCCCGTGCCCGACCCGCCGGTGGCCGGCGAGGACCGCGCCAGCCTGGACGAGGACACGCCGGTCGAGCTGGACGTGCTGGCCAACGACATGGACGCGGACAACGACCCGTTGGCCATCGTGCGGTTCACCGCGCCCACCAACGGCGTGGTCGCGCTCACGGCGGAGGCCCGGCTGCGCTACACGCCGGCCACGAACTGGTTCGGCGCCGACGGCTTCACCTACACCGCGACGGACCCCGGCGGCGCGGAGGCCACGGCCGCGGTCACCCTCGCGGTCAAGCCGGCCAACGACCCGCCTTTCGCGCCGGACCAGACCTACACGATCAACCGCAACACGTCGCAGGATGTGTTCTACCTTGCGTCCGATCCGGACGGCGACCCGCTCAGCTTCACGATCCTGGACGAGCCGCGGCACGCCGAGTTGTGGACGTACCCGAGCATCGCGACCTACTACCCGTACAAAGGCTTCGCCGGCGACGATTTCTTCACGTACGTCGCCAGCGACGGCACGCTGACCAGCCGCTTGGCGCGGGTCGCCTTTCGCGTACTCGAAGTGAACAACCCGCCCGAGACCGAGCCGCTCGAGCTGGCCACGCGGATGAACCGCCCGCTGAGCTTCGCTTTCAAAGCCAGGGACCCGGACGGCGACGCGCTGAGCTTTGAGATCGTGACGCCGCCCGGCCGCGGAACGCTGGTTCCGGCCGGTACGAACTTCGTGTACACGCCGGAGCCTGGTTTTCTGGGCGAAGACCCGTTCAGCTTCCGCGCCAGCGACGGCCAGGACTTCGGGCCGGAAACACCGGCGCGGGTCACGGTCACCGACAAGAACACCGCGCCGGTCGCCCGGCCTTCGACGGTGGAACTGCGGGTCAACACGCCCACCGAGATCGTGCTCCAGGCCACCGACGGCGAAGGCGATCCGCTCAGCTTCACGATTGTGACCAATCCGGTGGCGGGCCGGCTCACCGGGCCGGGGCCGGCGATGCTTTTTACGCCGGACACGGATTACGTGGGCCCGGACCGCTTCAGCTTCCAGGTGAGCGACGCGGAATTCACCAGCGAGCCGGCCACGGTCACGCTGCACGTGGTGCCGCGGAACCGCAAGCCGCTGGCGAACAACCAGACCCTCGAACTGCCCGCCGGCGAGCCCACCTTGATCCTGTTCGACCTGCGCGACCCGGACGGCGACCCGCTGCGCGTGGCCATTCTCAAGGGGCCGCGCCTGGGCCGGCTCTTCGGCCTGGGCACGAACTTCGTTTACACACCCCGGACCGGGCTGCCGGGCCTGGACAGCTTCACGTACAAGGCCTGGGACGGGCTCATCTACAGCGAGACACGCACTGTGTTCCTCCGGCTGGAAGGCCCGCCGCCACCTCCGCCGCCGCGCTTCGAGCACCTCGAAGTGCTGCCGGTGGGCGCGATCCGGCTGCAGCTCAGCGTGGCGCCCGGCGCGCGGCTGCACCTCCAGCGCTCCACCAACCTGGTGACGTGGGAAACGTTCCTCCAGCTCACCGCGCCGGAGGGTTCGGTGGACGCGCTCGACACCGGCCCGCCGGTCAGCGGCCCGGTCTTTTACCGCGCCTGGCAGGAGTGAACGCGAAAGCCGAAGTTGACTGCGGCGCAGTGCGTCCCGCCTGCCCAACTTCGGTTTTCGGGATCGCTGGGAGCGTTGCTCCCTCTCGCCAAGGGAGAGGGTTGAGATGGGGAGAACACGGTCCGCCTTCGCCTTCGGTTGCGGCACCGCCGCGCCGGGTTACCCGTGGTTCGGGTTCAAACTTCCACGACCTCGCCCGGCCCCGGCTGGAAGACCTTGATGCGCGGGTGCCGGCGGTGGATCGCCTTTTCGAACCAGGCGCGCGCGTCCGGTTCACCATGACCTAGGATGACCACGCGCGGGCTGGCCGCTCCCACGAAATCCAGCAGCTCGTCCCGGTTGGCGTGGGCGGTGAGGTCGAACTCCGCCACTTCGCAGCGCCGCGTCACCTCGCCAAACACGCGGCTGAACGGGAACGGCCGGCCGGGCCGGGACGCTTTGAGCCGGCCGCCAGGTGTGTCCGGATCGGCGTATCCGACGAAGAAGATGGCGTGGCGCTCATCCGCGAAGAACCGCGCGGCCAGGTCGTGCGCGGCGGTGTTTTCATTCATCATGCCGGCGGTGAGCACGAAGATGCGCCCCGGGCTCAGCCGCATGGCCTGCGCCTGACCGGGGTCCAGCACCACGAGGTTGAGCGCCTCGTGGAGCTGCAGGCCGCTGTGCTGGCGGTGCGTGCGGTGGGCTTGGAGGTCGTAGATTTCGGTGAACACCCGGCCTAGGCCGCCAATGTAAATCGGTTGCGGGCGCAACCGTCCTTCGAGCGTGAGCAGCGCCAGCAGGCCCAGAATCTCCTGCGTCCGTCCCAGCGCGAAGGTGGGGATGAGCACGCTGCCTTTGCGCTTGAGCACCCGCTGGATGGCCCCGGCCAGGCGTTCGGTCTCGGCCTCCCGGCTGAACCCGGTCGGGACCGCCCGGTTGCCGCGGGTGGTTTCCAGGATCATCACCTCGGCCTCGGCATCGTCGAACTCCGCCCCGCGGAGCAGGGTCTGGTCTCCGAAGGACACGTCGCCGGTGTAGAACAGGGTTTCCCGGTGGCCCCGCACCATCACCCCGGCCGAACCCAGCGTGTGGCCGGCGTCCAGGAACTCCAGCGTGGGCGACGCCGCCCCGCCGCGGGTTTTGTGATGGGCCGCCCACTCGACCTCCCGGCCGTAACGGAAGCCTTGGAACCGGGGCGCGATCTCATCCACCTCGTCGTGGGTGTAGAGCGGGTATTCGGACAGGCCCAGTTCCGTGCGCTGGCGTTCCATCACGTTCACCGAGTTGTGCAAGACCCGCTCGATCAGGAAGTAGCTCAACTCGGTCATCAGGACATGGGCCTGCGGGAACCGCCCCACGGCCACGGGCAGCGAACCCACGTGGTCGTGGTGGCAGTGCGACACCACGATGGCCTCCAGCTCGGTTCCGGCCGCCCTGCCGTACAGCGGCAGGCTGGCGTTGCCGTCGCGTTTGGGGTGGGTGCCGGCGTCCAGCAGCAGGCGGTGGCCTTCAAATTCCACCAGCCAAGCACTGGCGCCAATGTCCGGCGCCGGATTGAGATTTTGGATTTTCACCGACCAGGCGGGGCCAATCTGGCAGGCAAGCGGGGTGACCGCAACCGGTTAAGCCATTTTTGAACACTTTTACCGTGCGGCGCGTCTTATTAATTGCCTTTACGACCACAGGCCGGAGCCCGCTAAGCCGGCAGGTCGGGAAGGCATCTTTCGGCTGGAAGCCGATGGAGAGGAGGTTCGTTTGGTTGTTTGGGTTGGGCGGGCACCGAAAGGTGCCCGCCGATTTTTTTGGACTGGGATTCAGCGACTTGCGGGAGGCGCCCCGGCCCAGATGATCCGCCGGGCGGGGCGCTGGGCATCCGCCGGGCGGGGCGCTGGGCAGGTGTGGGAATCCGGCGAGGAAAATCCCACGCAAGATTCGCCCCGACGCCCCGCGCTTGAAAGGCGGCGGGTCCTGCCGTTCAATCGGCGTGAGAAAATCCACCCACGCCGCCATGAAAACCTTCACCGACTGCCTGATTTTGACCTTAGCGGCCTCCTTCACCGTCGTCGCCGCCGAGTCTTTGACCTACGTGGACCTCGTCCGGCGCCTCACCGATCTCGAGCGCCTGGCCGTGTTGCCCGCTCCCGGCGAGCGTTGCGAGCAGTGGTCCAGTTACGATCGCGCCAGCCGGTACGACGCCGCGACCGGCAAGTACTTAAACTGGGACGCCAACGGCGACGGCGACGGCTACATCCGCAAGGAAGGCGGGCAGTTTGTCTTCGCCGAGATGGAAGGCCCGGGCTGCATCTGGCGCATCTGGTCCGCGGCGCCCAAGGAAGGCCGCGTGCGCATCTACCTAGATGGCGCGAGCGAGCCGGCGGTGGACCTGCCGTTCATGGGCTACTTCGACGGCAAGCACGAGCCGTTCACCCGCGGCGCGCTGGTCCACACGGTGGCGCTCGGCTGGAACAACTACACGCCCATCCCGTACCAGAAGTCCTGCAAGATCGTGGCGGAGAAAGGCTGGGGCGCATACTACCAGTTCGTTTACAGCGCCTTCCCGAAAGGCACGCGGGTGCCGACCTTCAAACGCCAGCTCAGCGCCGAGGAAAACGCCGCGCTCGACGCCGCGAACGCCCGGCTTGCCCACCCCGGCCCCAGCCTGCCACCGGCTCCGGGCGAGGCGGTCAAGCGCCAGCAGCTTTCCGCCAGCGGCGGCGGCACGTGCGTCTTCAACCTGACCGGCCCGCGCGCCATCAAATCCATCCGCGCCCGGGTGGACCCGCCCTTCAAGCCCGAAGACCGCGTGGCCGTCCGCGAGTGGACGATCCAAATCCAGTTCGACGGCGAGGCCCAGCCCGGCGTCTGGGCGCCGTTCGCGGATTTCTTTGGCACAACCGCCGGCGCGAATCCGTACCGGTCCCTGCCCGGCGGGCTGACCGAGGACGGCGTCTGGTACTCGCACTGGTTCATGCCATTCGCCAAGGCCGCCGTCGTCACGCTCGTAAACGACGGCCGGCAAAGCCGGACGGTGGACCTCGAAATCGTCACCGTGCCGCTGGCCGGCGACCCTGCGCGTTACGGCCGTTTCCACGCCAAGTGGCATCGCGACGCCTTCCTGCCGGAAGACCCCGACCGGTGGAAGATTGACTGGACGATGCTCCAGACCGAAGGCCACGGGCGCTTTCTGGGCGTGATGCTGCACGTGTGGAATCCGCGCGGCGCGTGGTGGGGCGAGGGCGACGAGAAGTTCTGGGTGGACGGCGAGAAGTTCCCCTCGACCCTCGGCACCGGCTCGGAGGACTACTTTGGCTACGCGTGGTGCAACCCGACGCTGTTCCAGAACGCCTACCACAACCAGACGATCTCGATGAACAACAAGGGCCACGTTTGCGTGAACCGCTGGCACGTCGCGGACAACATCCCGTTCCAGCGGTCCTTCGAGGCGGCGATCGAGAAGTACTTCCCGAACAGCCGGCCCACGCTTTACGCCAGCACGGTGTACTGGTACCTCGCGCCGGGCGGCCGGGATCCTTACCCGCCGCTCCCGCTCAGCGAGCGCACCCGGTACTGGAACGACGCCGAGCTCCAGACTTTCAAGGTCCAGGGCGCCCTCGAGGGCGAGCGGCTGAGGATTCTCTCCAAGACCGGCGGCAACCCGCACGAGCAGGACCTGAGCGGCTTCGAGGGCCGGTGGAGCGGCGATGCCCACCTCTGGTGGATCGAAGCCAAGCCGGGCGACAAGCTCGAACTCGCCCTGCCCGCCGGGCCGGCCGGCCGGTACAAGCTGCTGGCGGCGCTGACCAAGGCGGTGGACTACGGCATCGTGAAGCTCACGCTCGACGGCCGCGAACTGACCACGCTGGACCTCTTCAACGACGGCGTGGTGTCCACCGGCGAACTTGACCTGGGCACACACGAACTGACCGCCGGCGATCACAAGCTGGGCATCGAGATCATGGGCGCCAACGAAAAGGCCGTGAAGAGTTACATGTTCGGCCTGGACTACGTGCGGCTGGCGCCGGCGCCGTGAGGCGGGGCAGCCTGCCGGGGCTGGTCTGGCTGCGGCGGCCTGGCACTCACCCGCCCCATTGGACAAGCCGCCAGGGCGACGTAAAGTCGGCGATCAGTTCAACCGTCAACCTTGAACGTTAACCAACGACCTTTGGCGCGGGGCAGGATCGCTCAGCGCGGTTTTGACCACCGCAGGCGCATTCACCCGACAAAGACCCCATGAAGACAAAACCCCTGATCCTGACCGCCACGCTTCTGCTCGGCCTCGCCGAGGCGCCGCGCACGCTCGGCGTCATACTCGGCCAGACGGACACGTTCGAGGACGGCACCACGCAAGGCTGGGTGGTCGGCTTGCTCGGCGCGCCGCATCCCGCGCCGCCGCTCAACATCCCCACCGGCGGCCCCGGCGGCGCCGATGACAACTTCCTGCTCCTCGCGTCGGTGGGCGGCGGGGGGGGCTGGCAGCAGGCTTTCCGTGCTCAACCTGGCCCAGTGGGCGGGCGACTACCCGGCTGCGGGTGTGGGCGCGATCCAGATGGACCTGCGCAACTTCGGCGGCTCCGATCTGGCCTTGCGGCTGCTGATCGCGAACCCGCTCGGCGGGCCGCCTACCGACGTGGCTTTTTCCACGGTTCCCCGGCTGTTTCCCGCCGGTGGGGGCTGGACGCGCGTCGTGTTCCCCATCTCCCCGACGGATCTGACCGCCGAACGGGGCAGCGCGAACGCCGCGCTGACCACGGCGACCGAGTTGCGCCTGTATCACAGCGTTGATCCGGCCTTTCCCGGCGGGGAAATCGTCGCGCAGTTGGGCGTGGACAACATCCGGGCGCTCGTGCCCGAGGCGTCCACCGCCGCGCAAGCCGTCGTGCTGGGTTTGACCGCGGTGGGCATGGGCGTTTTGCGAAGAAGGCTGCGCCGGTAAGGCGTCAACCCGGCCATGTGCCGCTCAGACGGCCAGCCGCCGGCCCGCTTCCCGCATCTGGCGCAGGCGCCAGCGGCGGCGAATCTCCGAGGGCGGCGCGCCAAATTCGCGGCGGAACGATTCCGTGAAGTGGCTGTGGCTGGCGAATCCCAGCTCCAGCCCCAGTCGCGTCAGGTCCTCCTCGCCGTCCGCCAGCCGTTCGAGCGCGGCGCGCAGCCGGAGCCGGCGCAGATAAACGTGGATGGGCACGCCCGCCTGCCGGCGAAATACCCGCGCCAGGTGGAACGCCGACACATGCACGCGCTCCGCGATGTCCGCGAGCGTCAGCGGCTCGCCCAGGTGACGGTTGAGAAGTTCCTTCACGGCGCTGGCCTGCTGGCGATGAACCTCCGCCGTGACTTCCTCCCGTCGCGTGGCCGGGCGGCGGTCCGCGCGCAGGCTGCCGAGTGCGCTTCGAAGCAGTTCGAGCGCGCATTCATCGAGGGCCACCGGGTCCGGCGCGCCGTCGTGAAGCGCGCGCGCCAGTTCATGTTGCAGCAGGCAGCTCGTCGTGCTCACCAGCGCGTGCGGCGCCGGAAAATCCCAGCGCCCGCGTTCGCGCGCCCGCGGGTCCAGGCCCTCCGCCGCCTCCAGCACCACCGGGCGCGAAAACGCGAACACCGTGCAGTCGTCGCCCGCGCCGGACGGATGCCGGATGCGGTACGCGTCGCCCGGGTTTTCGAACAGTACGTGGTTCGCGTCGGCGACCATCGTCTGCGAACCCAGTTGCTTCAGGTACATCCCCGCGCGCGCGAAGATCAGCGCGTGGACCGGCGACGTCTCCTCGCCGCTGGGCTCCGCGTGGCCGGGGCGGCAGCGCACGTCCCGGATCGTCACGATCCGGCTCCGATACTGCCCGCGCAGGTGAAACTGTTGCGGCACGTGATGAACTGACCGGTCAGCCTGCCCTTGCCCTGGCAGGAAAACCGAAGGTTGCAGCGGGGCGGACGACCCGCCTCGCAAAATGGCGCAGGCGACCTCGCCTGCGAACGTGGCGGGGACGACCACGCCCACGCAAGGCGCCACCCGCCAACCTCGTCGCTGCGCCTCGGTCCCCGGCTTCAACCAGCGGTCGTCAACCCGTAGCCTTCGCACCCGCGGACCGCAAGTCGCGACGCCGAATCGTCCCGCGGCTCACGGCGCCCCCGCGTCCATCTGGCTGGAGGCCGGCGGTGTGCCGAGCGCCCACGCGGCCGGACTCGGGCCGGCGGACCGGGCGATTTCGCTTCCTGTCAGACCGATGGCCCACAGGCAGGCCGCCGCCAGCAGCAGATAACACAGCCCTTCCGCCCACGCGGTCAGCTTGCCCCTTTTGAGAAAGACGCTGGTGCCCGGCCGTGATTGGGAGCGAGCGGCTCTGTCCGATGATACCACCCGCGAAGCTCGCAGGTTCCGCGTGAAGCCCGGGCTGGTGTCGGGTTTGCGTCTGGCCGGCGCTCGCGGGACAGGCAAGACCGGGTGTCCCAATCCGTGCCTCCGCAGCGTCGGAGCCGTCGAAATGCAGTCATGTCCACTCATACGGCGGCCACGCTAGCGAGCGGCCCCGGACCGGACTTTCGAATTCTTGCTCAGTTGATCCCGAAAACCGAAGTCAGTCGGGCGGGACGCACCGCACTATGGCCGACTCCAATTTTCGAGTTGATGGCCAGGGAGCGGCTCCGCGGAAATGCAGACCGCGAGCGGACGCCCCCCTTGATTGTCCCAGCCGGAGTCCAGCTCCAGTTGGCTATTGGGGGCTGGCGCTGGGCGGAGCGGGCGACGCGGCCGGAAGGTTCAACAGCTCGCGGGCGCGCGCCAGGGCGGCGTCAATGTTCTCGCACACGTTTTCGCGGCCCAGGCGGTCCAGGAAACCGGCCCGGCTCATGAGCATGAGCGGCTGGGTGTGCGGTCCGCTGAGCACGAGGTGGCGGCCCTTGGCGAGCAGCTTGTCGAGCAAATCCTCCAGCGCGTTCAAGCCGGTGGCGTCCATGGCCAGCACCTTGCGCATGCGCAGGATCAGCACCCGCGGCTCCTGCTGGGCGCGGTGGAGCGCGGTTTCCAGCTTGTCCGCGGCGCCGAACAGGAAGGCGCCGAAGATGCGGTAGATCATCACCCCCTCGGGCACCGCCTTGCCGACGATGGAATGCTGCGGGCCCTCGGTCTCGCTGCGTTCGTCCACGGCGGTGATCTGGGTGGTCTCGGACACCCGTTTGATGAAGACGATGGCGGCCAGCACCATGCCGACCTCGACGGCCACGGTCAGGTCCACCAGCACGGTGAGGCTGAAGGCGGTGAGAAACACCAGCGCGTCGCTGCGCGGCCAGCGACGCAGGCGGGTGAACTGGTGCCATTCGCCCATGCGCCAGGCGGTGACGACCAGGATGGCGCTGAGCGTGGCCAGCGGGACGTGTTTCGCCAGCGGCGCCGCCACCAGCACGATGGCCAGCAGCGTGCCGGCGTGAACCAGCCCCGCCACGGGCGTGCGCGCGCCGTTCTTCACGTTCGTGGCGGTGCGGGCGATGGCGCCGGTGGCGGGGATGCCGCCGAAACACGCCGCGCCGAGGTTGGCCAGGCCCTGCGCCATCAATTCCTGGTTGGGATCATGCCGGTCCTCGATCATGCCGTCCGCCACCACCGCGCAAAGCAGCGATTCGATGGCCGCCAGCACGGCGATGGTGGTGGCCGGCCGGATGAGTTCGGGCAGCGCGCTCCAGTTGAAGGCCGGCCCGTGCGGCGCGGGCAGGCTTTGCGGGATGCCGCCGAAACGCGAGCCGATGGTCTCGAGTCCCCAGCGGGAGCCGGCGTCGAACCCCGCGACCAGCACCGCGCCCGCGGCCAGGGCCACCAGCGTGCCCGGCACCCAGCGCGCCAGCCGGTCGGGCCACGCCAGAATCAAGCCGAGCGACCCCGCGGCCAGCGCGGTCGCGGGCCAGTTCACCGTGGACAGGCTCAGGCCCAGCACGCGCATCTTGCCGGGGAAATCCGCCGGCAGCGCCCCGGTTTGCAGCCCGAGGAAGTCCTTGATCTGCGTGCTGAAGATGAGCACGGCGATCCCGCAGGTGAAGCCGGTGGTCACCGGGTACGGGATGTACTTGATCATCGTGCCCATGCGGGTCGCGCCCATGAGCACCAGGATCACGCCCGCCATGGCGGTGCAGAGGATGAGCTGGTCCAGGCCGTGTTGCGCGATGATGCCGTACACGATGGCGACAAACGCCCCGGTGGGGCCGCCGATCTGGACGCGCGAGCCGCCCAGCGCAGAAACCAGGAAACCCGCCACGATGGCCGTGTAAATGCCGCGCGCGGGGTCGGTGCCCGAGGCGATGGCGAAGGCCATGGCCAAAGGCAGGGCCACCACGCCGACCGTCACACCGGCCACGAGGTCGCGGCCGAAATCCGCCCGCGAGTAGCCACGCAACGTGCTCCACAAGCGGGGGCGAAACGCAAATGCCGAAGGTCTGTCCACGGTTTCGGGAGAAGCCGCATTGGAAAGTTGCGGCGCGCAAAATCGTGCCTCGCGGACGGCGGAACGCAACGGGAATTCCGCCCGGCCGGCCGCGCAGGAACGTCCTGCCAGTCCAGCCTTGACGCCGTGAGGCGAGTCTCGGTCGAGTCCTGCTATTGGGGTTCTGGGTTCTGGGTTCGTTGAAAACGGATGCCGGACACCAGATGCCAGATGCCAGCGTTCGACTTCGCACTTCGGACTTCGCGGCCGCAGGCCGCGCCCGTTGGTGCGAGCTTCAGTCCAGTTCCGCAGTTCAGAAGATCAGCACCAAGCGGCCGTCGGATTGCGCAAAGGCGGCGACCAGGCTCCACACCGGCAAACCGTCCGCGCGGCCTTTCACGGGGGTCGGCAGGCCGTGCCGATCATAAAGCTGCCAGGCCACCGCGCCGGCGGGCAGGCAAAGCACGCCGGCGCGAAGGCCATGCCGCCTGGAAGCAGTTCGGGCCGGGGATTCGTCCGCGGCGTGGTTCAAAGCGAAAGGCATTCCGCAAAGTGCCGCGAACTGGGTCAGAGCGCGAATCGGTCTTGCCGACCGGCATGAACCGGGCTGGGTCTCCGGGCGTGTCTGAAAATTGCCTTTGAGTGGAGCGGGCCATCAGCCCGCGCCGGGCGGTCACCTGCCGCCCGCAGCCGCGGCCGGCTGATGCGTTGCGTCTTTTTACGGCCACCGTCTTTGGGTGCGGCTGCGCCATGCCCGGTCCATCCCGAAAACCGAAGTTGGCAGGCGGGGCGCACCGCGCTACGGCCAGCCTCGGTTTTCGGGTCCATCCGCGGTGGGCAACTCGCGGTCAGCCCCCTCCCGGCTGGCGTAGTGCTCGACGGGGTAAACCCAGAACAGTGAGCGCGAGGCGCGCAGCAGCCGGCGGATGGTGGCCGCGCCGAGGTGCCGGCCTTGCGCGAGCCGGACCAGGCAGCCGTCCGCCAGCGTCTTCTGATCCGGCGGATAGTACCCGCGCTTGAGGTAATAGACGGCGCGCTTGAGCGGGTCGCCGGTGCGGGTCTGGCTGATCTGTGTGCGGGCGTCCACCAGGAAGCGCCGGGGCTTGTACCAGTAGAGCAGGCGGCGGGAGAGGTTATAGATCTCGTGGTTGGTGAAGCGCACCTTGCGATAGCGCTGCTCGCGGTACGGTGGAAAAATGTCGAAGGCCATTCGCACCGCCTCGGCGCGGTCGTGCGCGGCGTGATGCCCTTTTTCCAGCGACCAGACGGCGTAGCCGATGAAGTGGCCGCGGTCCGATTCGTCCTTGGGATCGAACACCGAGAAGATGTGGAAGCCCATGACCTCCGCGGGCATCGTGGGAATGGAGAGAACCTCCAGCACGCCGCCGCTGGCCAGGGTGGCGAAGCCGTGCTGGGCCTCGTGCTGGTGGTGGCGGAGGTTGGCCAGGTGCCGGCGGTCAAAGTAGCCCTCCATGTTCGGCATGCGCCAGAGTTCCTGGGAGAAGCGCGTGAGTTCGCGGCCCGCGGCGTCCTCGGCGAGCGGATACAAATGCACCGGCTTCTGGCCGAGGATGTCCTGGTGCAGAATCCGGCGGCGCTCGGCTTCGGCGAGCCGCGCGAGGTCCTGCTTCGGGCTGGTTTTGCGTGCCGACATCACCGGCAGGCGGGGTGGACCGGGATGCCGTCAATGGGACAGCCGCGAAGCGACTCAAGAAGCCCGGTGCGGCGGAGTCGCAACCCAGGAGGATGGCCGCAATAAGTCGCAAAGGCATCAACGCGCTTCCCGACCACTGAAGTTGAGCCGGATGGGCATCCGGCGTTACGGGCAGCTTCGGTCTTCGGGCTCAAGGCTTCTGCGGCTTTTGCGCCTGCTGGCGGCACGCCCGCGGCGGTGTTCACGCTGAATTCAGGTGGCTGCGTGCCGGTGTTCACCACAGGCATTCCCCACCGCCGCGTGGGTTGCGTCGGTTCGCTTTGCGGACCGCCTTCACGGTCAGGCGGTCGCGGGTTCCGGCCGGGCCGGCGCCTCGGCGCGCAGGCTGGCCCAGTACTTGAACGGCAGGCAGCCCAGCCCGATCAGGAGAAGCTGGCTGGCCACGAAGAGCATCAGCCAGAAGAACGCGGCGTCCATGAAGCCGTACGAGTGCAGGCCCACGCCGAGCATGTTCACGCCGAACCAGGAGAAGCTGGTGACGATGTTGCCGAAGATGGCGAGGTTCATGAGCCCGCGCTCGCCCACCAGCTTGCCCCAGCGCGCGTGCAGGATGAGCGCGTTCCAGAGCACGATGATGAGCGCGCCGTTCTCCTTCGGGTCCCAGCCCCAGAACCGGCCCCAGGACTGGTCGGCCCAGATGCCGCCCAGCACGGTGCCCACAAAGCTGAACAGCGTGGCGAAGCAGATGATGCCATAGACCATCCGGTTCAACGCCGCGCGGGCGGGCGCGCCCAGGTCGCGGGTGAACAGCCCGCGCACCACGTACACGATGGCCAGGAAGCCCGCGACAAAGTTGGCCGAGTAGCCCAGCGTGATGGTGATGACGTGCGTGGTGAGCCAGAAGTTGCTGTCCAGCACGGCGCGCATCATCTCCATGGTGTCGCCGCCCAGCGCCAGGTTGTGGGCGATGATCTGGGTGATGAAGCCGATGGTCGAGGCCATGACCAGTCCGACGCTGTCGCGGTAGATGCGTTCGAGGATCACGCCGAGCACGACGGCGCCCCAGCCCACGAAAACCGCGGAGGAATAGAGGTTCGTGACCGGCGGCCGGCCTTCGAGCGCCATGCGGAACAGGATGCCCACCGAATGGAGCGCCAGGCCCAGCACGAGCATGAAGAAACCCGCCCGGTTGAGCGGCTGTGGCCAGACCAGCCAGGAGGCGCAGCCCAGCAGGAAGGCCACGACGTAAATCGCGGTGCTCAGGTAAAACGGCCGCCACTGGTTGTAGAGATACTCCCAGCGGCCCTTGGCGATCTCGGTGTCCAGCTTCTTGGCGGCCAGCCATTGCTGGTGGCGGGCGAGCGCCTGGTTGAAGACCTCCGGTTTGCCGGCGGCGTAGGCCCCGGCCATCTCGGCGTAGGCCAGCACCGCCGGATAAATCTGCCGCGTCACCAGCGATTCCATGAGGCTGGCGCCCACATTCGCCCAGCCGTCGCGGTGCGTTTCGGGATGGACCGGCGGGACGACCAGCGGATGCGCGGCCTGGCTCAGGGCCTCGAAGCGTTGCGCGAAGCGGACCAGCTCGGCCAGGGCCTGCGTGTCGTGCGTCTCGCCGGCCTCGTGTTTGGCCACGGCCGCCAGACCCGGCTCGAGCGCGGCCTGGTAGGCGTTCACCTCGGCCAGGAAATTCGTCGTGCCTTCGGGCTGGAAGGTGTTCTTGAGCCGCTGGTACAGCACGATGTTCTGGAAGAGCTTGAGCACGCCCTTCTGGAAGGTGTTCCGGTGCGCCGGCTCGACCGAGCTGGCCTGGCGCGACTGCTTGTCAATCTCCGCGAAGTGCGGCCGCAACTCGTCCAGCGAGTGGTAAAACACCCCTTCGGGCGGCAGGCCCAGCAGCGTGCGCAGGTCGGGATGGTCAATGCGGAAGACCTTGCGGCGGTCGGCCCGGCCCGGTTGCGTGGCCAGTTCGAGCAGCCACTCGGTGGCGTTCATCCGCGTGTACTTGGCGCCGGGCTTCCACCAGGGGGCGTCGGGGTTGGTGAGCTCGGCGTAGGCCTGGCGCGTGCGAATCTGGAGCAGCGAGTTGCGGGCCACGGAGTCCAGCGGCTGCACGCGGCCGTTCAGCAGCACGGGCAGGCGGCCGAAACCGGTGACATCAAAGGCCGAGGCCGTCTTGGGCGGCCGCAAGGCCGAGACCACCCACAGGGCGAACACGCCCACCACGATCCAGGGAAAGACTTTTTTCATGCGTTCAAGCGGTGCTGGGTTTGGGGCTCAGGCCGCGCCCGGCCACGCGGACGCGGCGTTCCTTCACAAAGCCGAAGAGGTGGCCGATGAACTGCCAGAGCAGCCCCGCGCTCACGAGCGTGCAGGCGATGTACGGCATGAGCCAGCCGGGGTTTTGCACGACCTGGAGGGTCGAGGTCGGCTTCTGGCCGCGGAGCCGGACCGCCTCGTCCGCCGCCATCTGGTACTGGTAAAACGTGAAGCCGCCGTACCGCAGCGGGTTGTTCATGTAGATCAACACCTCGCGGTCCTCGCCGGTGGCGGGCTGCCGCACGCGCACGCGGCTGGAGAAGTTGCGGGGGATTTCCGTGCCCTTGTACTTGTCGTGCCGTGCCTCGAGCAGGGTGATCGAAAACGGCTTGTAGTACCGGGCCAGCCGCAGCGCCAGCAGATGGTTCCGCCCGCCGGCTTCGACGGTCTGGGGCTCCAGCAGCCATTCGCTCACCAGCCAGGTGCCGAGCGAACCGTTGGCGCCCACCAGCTCGATGATGGCCGTGGGCACGTTGCGCTCGTCGGTGGTGGTCACCGCCGGGCGTGGCACAAAGTGCGTCGTGCGGCCGGCGCCCTGCGTGACCAGCGGCATGGCGTTGGTGGCGCCGCGGACCGGCGCCGAGTTCACCCAGAACTGCCGCACGCGAATGGCGAACGGCAGTTGCGGATGCTCGAGGGTGGCGCCGGGCCGCAGGCGCGATTCCGGGATCGCCACCACGCGGTCCACCTGCGGGTCGCTGGGGTCAATCACGGCCAGTTCGGTGAGCCGCTGCGACTCGGAGTAACTCTTGGTCTCGCCTTCGGCCAGGCGCACCACGCTTTCGCGCTGGGCCAGATCCGTCCAGAGCTGCCCCACCAGCAGCGCGGCCAGGCCGAAGTGGATCAGCAGCAGGCCGAAGTTCCCCCGCTTGAGGCCCATGCGCGAGAAATACGACACCAGCAGGTTGATCAGCAGCACGCTGCCGATGAGGTAACCGCCCGGAAACACCGGGATGCGGATTTGCGTGCCGGGGAGGTCCCAGAACACGAAGAAGCTCTGGAAGTACTTCGCCTGGACGGCGTACAAGCCCAGTTGCACTTGGGCCAGCGTGCCGAGGAACACCAGCACCACAGCCAGGGCCAGGCACACCACCGTGAGCTTCAACGAGCTGAAGAAACGGACCAGACGATCAAGGAGCATAAGTGGCAGACTCGACGAACTGAACAAACGCCGGCTTTTCGCGCTCCACAGAAGCGGTGTCGCCAGTGAGTTTGTAGAACCAGGATTGCGCGCCGCGCAGCACCGCCGCCGCGACCATGCGACGATCCGACTCCGGCGCCTGGAGGTCCACCCAGTAGCCGTCGGCGTCGCCAATCTTGCGGGACTCGACGGTCTTGGCGAGTTCGGCCTCGTTGATGGGGCCCAGGCCCAACTGCCGGCGCCAGCGGTTCACGTTGGCTAGCGTGCCGCCGCCGTCGCCGGGCAGCATGGCCACGCTCACCTCCGCCTGGCCTTCGCCTTTCGGGACGAAGCGCGCCGCCTGCATCGAGCCGGGGGCTTGCTCCTGCCAGTGCGCCGGAACGGTGAACTTGGGCTTGCCCGCCCCGCCTGGCGGGGCGGCAGTTGCGGCAACCGCGGGCGTGACGCCTTGAGCCGAAGGCGTGGCGGCCGCCGCCGCGGTTGCGGCGCCAGCGCCGTCAAAGCTCAGCGAGCACAGAAACTCGGTGAACGCGCCTTTCTGGTCCCCCACCAGCCGGTCATTCCCGGTCATCTTGAAAAACCAGGTGGTGCCTTCGTGGCGCAGGATGGCGGCCAGCGTCCGCACGCGCTTGGCCTCGTAACCTTCCCCGCTCAAATCGTACATCTGGCCCTCGAAGGGGCCGATCGGCACCTTGACCGCCAGCTTGGACAATTCCTCCGCGGTGACGGCCCCCAGCCCCACTTGGGCGCGCCAGCGGTTGACATTGTCCAGATCACCGCCGCCCGTGCCGGTGAGCGGGATAATGGTGACCTCCGCCTGATGGTCGTCCGGCCCGGCAATGACGAAGTACCCCACCCGCATCGTGCCGGCCGGGCGTTCCTGCCAGCCCGCGGGCAACTTCCACCTCACCTGCGGCATGGCCGACACCGGGGGGTGGCCCATGCCCGGGCTCGCCGCAGCCGCCTCGACAGGCTCGGCACGGTCCTTCGGCGCCTCATACACCCGGATGTCCTCGCGGCCGCAGCCGGCGGTGAGGGCCAGCCCGGCCAGCGCCAGATAACCGGCGGCCAGCCGGTGCCGGAGACGATCCAACCGGGGCGGAGGCAAGTGTTCTCGCAAAATGCGCACACGAAATTGTTACGGCAGCGGACAATTCTTGGCAAATGCTGTCGGCGGTGAAGCGACGGATTTGGGGTGCGGTCGAAAAGGCGGAAAGCCGGAGCCCGAAGCCCACTTTGAAACCCAGAAGTCAGGAATTTGAAACTCAGGAAGGCAGGATGGCGGAGTTCGCTTCCTGAGTTCCCGAGTACCAAGTTTCCGAATAGGGTCCGAACACGTGCTGTGGGAGGTCGAAACGGGGTGGTCCGCAGTCTTGCTCCGCGTTTCGTGCGCCGCGCTCGAACCGTTTCGCCCGTTTGTGGTGCATGTAGCCGACGGCGGAAGTTTGCTCGTCAAGCACGAGGACTTTGCGGCGCTGGTTCCGAGCGGGCGGGAAATGCTGATTTACCGCCATGACCGGCCAGATGACTACGAGGTCGTGGACGTCCCCTTGGTCACCCGGATTGAAGTCACAAGCGAGAACGGCACGAAGAAGCCGCGCAAGTGAGCCGGCTGCGGGGAGAATGCTGCGGCTTCCGGCTAGTTCACGGCAGGTGAATTTGAGCTCGTTCACTGTTCGTGAGCGGGGTTAAAAGAGCGAAAGGTTGAAGGCGTTAAATGGCAGCGGGGGGCACCGACCGGCACCTTTCACCATTCCAACCATTCACTCATTCACCATCCGCACACTTCACACCGGCGCCTGGGTCTCCTCGACCACCCGGCCGTCGAACAGATGCACCTGGCGGTCGGCGTGCCGGGCGAAGCGCGGGTCGTGCGTGACCATGCAGATGGTAGCGCCCTCGCGGTGCAGCTCGCGCAGCAGGTCCATCACGGCCTCGCCGTTCTTCGAGTCGAGGTTTCCGGTCGGCTCGTCGGCGAGCAGGATCGAGGGTTTGCCGGCGAGCGCGCGCGCCACCGCCACGCGCTGCTGCTGGCCGCCGGAAAGCTGCGAGGGGTAATGATTCACGCGATGCGACATGCCGACCTTCTCGAGCGCCTCGTTCACGCGCTGGCGGCGCTCGGCCCCGGGCATGCCACGGTAGGTCAACGGCAGTTCCACGTTCTCGAACACGGTAAGGTCGCCGATGAGATTGAAGCTCTGGAAGATGAAGCCGACCTCGCGGTTGCGAATCCGCGCCCGCGCCCCCAGGTCGAGCCGCGAGACATCCTGGCCGTTCAGGACGTACCGGCCCTCGGTGGGCGTGTCCAGCAGGCCCAGGATCGAGAGCAGCGTGGACTTGCCACAGCCCGAGGGTCCGGCGATGGAGACGTACTCGCCCTGGCGGATTTCGAGGTGAACGCCGGACAGGGCGTGGGTCTCGACTTCGTCGGTGTAGAAGACCTTGGTGATGCCTTCGAGTTTGATGAGGGAGCCGTTGGTGTTCATGGGATTTGCCGCGGAGTCACGGAGTTCACGGAGTCACGAAGTTCAGCGGACCATTCGTTTGATGCCATCCGAAAGGAGGCGGGAGTTGAAGTTGATGAGCAGGCCCAGTCGCTTGCCGGAGACTTTCAGGCAGGTCAGGAGTTGGGCCTCGAAAAGTGGTTCATGGCGTTCGACGCTTTTCAGCTCAACGACCACCGCATCCTCAACCAGCAGGTCAAGGCGTTGTTCGGCGAGCTGTCGCCCCTTGTACACGACAGGGCAGGCCACCCGCCGCCGGGAGCTGAGACCGGCCAGCTCGAATTCGATGGCCAGGGCGGCCTCGTAAGTGGACTCCAGCAGGCCGGGGCCAAGCGGGCGATGCAACTCGGGTGCGCAGCCGATGATTTCTTCCGCGAGTGGGTTCAGCCTCGCTGGGATGACGTTGCTCATAATCTCTCCGTGCCTCCGCGTCTCCTTGGCTAGTTCAGCCGGATGCGCTTGTGCGCGCTCCACTGGGACATGTCGGACAGGACCACGCTGTCGCCCACGCCCAGTCCCTCGAGGATTTCGATGGTGTTCACCGAACTGCGGCCGAGCTTCACCGGCACCAGCTCGGCTTCGCGCCCGCCCTTGACCAGCTTGAACAGGCCCACGGTGCTGCCGGCCTGGCCCTGCACCGGGCGGCCCACATGGAGGACGTTCTGCAACAGCTCGAGCTCGATCGTGCCTTCCACGCTCAGGTCCGGCCGCGCGCCTTTCGGCAGCCCCCCTTCCAACGCCACGTCCACGGTCACGGTGCCGTTCTGGACCGCCGGGTCCACGCGGGTCACGCGCCCGGCCACGACGCCGTTGCGGGTGTCCACCACGGCCTTCTGGCCGATGGCGATGTCCTTGGCCTGGGTTTCGACGATCTTGATCTCGGCCTTGAGTTTGGCCGGGTTGGCCACGCGGGCGAGGTTTGCGCCGGGGGCAATTTGCTGGCCCACCTGGAGCGTCTCGCGGTCACCGAGGCGTTGGAGCACGCCGTCAATGCCGGCCCGAACCTTGAGCTGGTCGAGGTGTTTGCGCTTGAGGGCGAGCACGGCGCGGAGGCGCTCCAGTTCGGCCTCCTGGACGGCGAGTTGCGCGCGGTGGTTCTCGGTCAGGATGGCCAGACGCCGCTGCTCGAGCGCGCAACGCTGGGCGAGCTGCTCGGCCCGGGTCTTCGAGCGGATCGCGGTCAGCCGGTCCACCAGCTTCTCCTCTGCCAGGCGGGCGTCGGCCTCGGCATCCAGCCGGGCCACGCTGCACTCGGCGTTGAGCAACGCCGCCTGGGCTTCCTGGCTGAGGCGGTCGCTTTCGAGCTGGACCTTGAGCTTGTTGAACTGGGCCTCCGCGCCTTTGAGCTGCCACTCGGCGTCGAACGCCGCCTGCTCGACGTCGGGGTTGGACAGCTCCACCAGCACGGTGTCCGCGCGGACCGCGGCCCCCGGCAGCACGAGGATGCACTCCACGCGGCCGGGCGACAGCGCGGGGATCCAATGGATTTCCTCCGGCACCAGCGTGCCGTTGCCGCGCACCTGCCGGAGCACGTCGCCGCGCCGCACGGTATCCGTCCACACCTGGGCCTTGTCCACGGTGGGGGCGGCGGGCTGGAGGCGGGCCAGGCCGAGCGTGACGCCGGCCAGCACCGCGAGAGCCCCGATGCTGTAGAGCACGCGGCGGCGACGGCGCTGGCGGCCAAGTTCGGGGCGGGCGATGTCCATAACCAGATCCTCAGGCGGGACGATTCAGTCGAAGCGCGAACCAGCGCGGCGCGATTGGGGACGCAGCCGGCGGTGGTTAAGTCCGGAAACCGAAGTTGGGCAGGCGGGACGCACCGCGCCACGGCCAGCTTCGGCTTTCGGGTTAAATGGATGAAATATCAAATGGGTTAAATAGGCGGACAATGCACGCGGCCGGGCGAGATTTCCATACCTGGGCGAGCGCACCAACCCGAACCGAACCCGGCTTTGGGAAGGCTTCGGCGACCGGTTCAAGGAAGTGGTGGCGGGCTCATACGCCTTGCCTTGAATCATTCCCTCGAGCTTTCCCCATTCGTGTCCATTCGTGTTCATTCATGGTTCCTCAAGAGCGGCGTTCCGGCTCAGGCGGGCGGCGCGATGGGCAACGGGCGCTGGGCCAGCCGGCAGCGGTGCCAGTCGGCCAGCAGTTCGGCGCGGTGGGCGGCGGCCCAGGCCAGGATGCGGTCCGTCGCGGCCGGCGGCAGCGAGCCGGCCACGATGCGGAGCGGGAAGATTTGCACCACCGCCTCCCCGCCCTGGTAGAAGGCGTGGAACCGCGCCGGCAGCTCGCGGCTGAACAGCATCCGGATCACGATCCCGTAGAACTTGGAAAGCACTGGCATAACTTCGCTTTGGTTTCAGCGCCCGGCTCGGCGGCCTGGCGTTCGGTTTCAAGTCACAGGCACATCGGACATTTTCAAATGACGGTCGGTTTCGTTCATTTGACCCGGCAGCCGTCAGTTTCTTAGTCCGTTCCTTATGCAGCAGCCGTGCCAGACTTGACGCCAGATCGCCACAGCGTGGAAGCGCCGGTGTCCGCAAACGCTGAACAGCAGCGTAACATTCATCACCGCAATACTTTGGGCAAAACGAACGCGCCCGCACGGACGCGCTTGATCCGGGATGGCAAGGCACTCGGGCCGGCTTGGCCGTAGAGCCTGGCTTCAGCGTCGGGACGCCGCCGTCCCAAAAGCGGGACTTGGTCAGCCTCGGCCCGGCGTACGCGACGAAACTCGGCCCGTTATGGTGATGCCGTGAGGCGTGGCGGGGAGGTCGGCCGTTTGACTGCTGGCCGCGACGCAGCGCGGCCCTACCCTCGCCTTGCCGCACACTATCTCCTCGGACCTCGCACCCCGCACCTCGCGCCTGGAACTTCCGCCTTGCGCCGCGGTCGGGTTCGGCTGGAATGCGCGGCGATGAAGCTGCTGAAGGACCAGTTCGCCGCCTCGCCCATGTCCGCCCGGTTCCTGCCGTACTTCATCTTCGTGGCGTTGACGTTCCTTCAAGGCAAGCTGGGCGCCGGCTCGGAGTACTGGGTGTACCTGGGCAAGACCCTCGTGGGCGCGTGGCTGGTCTGGCTGATGTGGCCGTACGTGACCGAGGCCCGCTGGGCGTTCAGTTGGGAGGCGGTGGCGGTGGGCGTGGGCGTCTGCGTCGTCTGGGTGGGACTGGACCCGCATTACCCGCGCCTGGATGCGGTGCTGGCCAAGGTGGGCCTGGCCGCGCCGCCCGATCAGTCCGAGACGCCGACGCCGTGGAATCCTTTCGCCCAGTTCGGCGCGGGCAGCGCGCTGGGCTGGCTGTTCGTGGTGGTGCGCGTTGCCGGCTCGACGCTGGTGGTGCCGCCGCTTGAGGAGGCGTTTTTCCGGTCGTTCCTGTACCGGTACCTGATCAAGGCGGATTTCATGGCCGTGCCGTTCGGAACACTGGTCTGGACGCCCTTTGTCGTGACCTCGGTGGTCTTCGGCCTGATCCACTTCGAGTGGCTGGCGGGCATCCTGTGCGGCGCGGCCTATCTCGGCCTGATGATCCACAAGCGCCGCCTGGGCGACGCGATCACGGCCCACGCCATCACGAACTTCCTGCTCGGGCTCTGGGTGGTCTGGAGAGGCGCCTGGAACTTCTGGTAACTCCCCGGCGCATGATCTCCCAACCCATCCTCGACACCGTGCGGCTGCGGCTGCGGCCGTTCGCGCCCGCCGACGCCGCGCGTTTGCATGAACTGGCCGGCGCGCGGGAAGTGGCGGACACGACCATTTCCATCCCGCATCCGTATCCGGAGGGCCTGGCGGCGCAGTGGATCGCGGAGCAGGCGCAGGCCTTTGCCGAGGGCCGGGCCGCGTCGTTCGCCATCGAGTTCAAGCAGGAGCCCGGCCTGATCGGCGGCATCGGCCTCCGCGACATTGACCCCGACCACCTCCAGGCGGAGCTGGGGTTGTGGATCGGCGTGCCGTGGTGGGGGCGCGGCTATGCGCTCGAGGCGGTGCGCGCGGTGGTGGACTATGGCTTCACGCAACTGGGCTTGAACCGCGTCTGCGCGCATCACCTCACGCGCAACCCGGCGTCCGGCCGCGTGCTGGCCAAGGCGGGCTTTCAGGTGGAAGGCGTGCTGCGGCAACGGGTGCGTAAGTGGAGCGTGTACGAGGACGTGGTGCTGCTGGCCATCCTGCGTCGGGACTGGGACCCCGAGGCCGGCTGGCACGAGGCGGCGTGAGGCGGGCTGGCTTTGTAGGTTGTTTTTGGTACTTGGTTCGTTGTTCTGGCCTTCGACCTTCGACTTTCGACCTTCGACCCAACGGGGTGGGGCGAGACTCCGTCGAGCCCTGCCTTCTTGTGGTTGCGGTCGGCAAAGCGGGGTCCCAGCGGGCGGGTCGCCCGCGGCACGGCCCAAACGAGGTCGCCTGGGCCACTACGATCTGCCAGCAGCCGCCACGAAATTGAGATGCGCCCGGCCAGGTAACGCTGGCTTGTCTTTCTTTCCGGAGAGCCGGTAGGTTCCGAACAAATCCAGTTCAACCCGAAATCCGAAGTTGGGCTGGCGGGACGTGCCGCGCTACAGCCAACTTCGGTTTTCGGGCTCAAACAAAGGAGAACAGCCATGACCAAGTGTCCTTACTGCAAAAAAGCTGTCACGCTGGGAGAGCGGTCCGCGGGCACCGAAGGGAGCCGGAAGGTCGTCAAGGAAGCGGTCGGCGCCGTGAAGAAGGAAGTGATGTACTCATGCCCGCACTGCGAGTGCATCCTGGGCTTTGCCTTCTTCCTCGGCGGCGTGCTCACCGGCCGCCCCAACTGAGGCCGGGCTGGAACAGCCAGCCCGGTCGTTCCGGGCCTTAATCTGCCGCTGCGTTGCGCGCTGGCGCCGCGACGGTCTATTCGTACCGCAGGGCTTCGATGGGGTTGAGGCGAGCGGCTTTGATGGCGGGCAGCAGGCCGGCCACGATGCCCACCAGCGCGCTGAACGCCACCGCCACCAGCATCGCCACAGGCGTGATCACCGGCGCGTTGGCCGTGGGCGTGATGAGTTCGAGCACGCGCACCAGGCCGAACGATGCCCCCGCGCCCAGGGCCGCGCCGATCAGCGCGATCACCACGCTTTCGACGAGGATTTGCGTGAAGATCGCGAGGCCCGTGGCGCCAACGGCCTTGCAGATGCCGATCTCGCGGATGCGCTCGTTGATGCTGGCGAGCATGATGTTCATGATGCCGATGCCGCCCACCAGCAGGCTGATGGCCGCGATGATGCCGCCGCTCATGCGCGCGTTGCGAATCTGCTGGTTGATGCTCTCGAGCTGGTTCTCCTGCGTGCGGAAGTTGAAGTCCTCGATGCCACGGTGCGTGACCATGAGGACGTTGCGCGCCTGCTGCAGCGCCGGCTCCAGCAGGTCCATGCTGGCCACTTTGATGTCAATGTCCGAAAGCCGCGGGTCGGGGATGCCGTCGCGGTCGCCGGCGGCGCGGAAGCGCAGCCAGGCGGTGTTCAGCGGCATGTAAAGGGTCATGTTTTTGCGCCAGAACGCCCAGCCGCCGCGACGCCCCCAGCCGCGTTGGCGCGCGGGCCCGGCCTGGGTTTCGCGGGGCGGGCGCAGCGCCAGTTCGCGCTGTTTCCGCTCCTCCTCGCTTTCGTAGTGCTGGAACATGCCCACGATGGTGAACGGCTGGCCGTTCAACAGGATCGTTTCTCCCAGCGGGATGATCTCGCGGCCGGCCTGCTCGGGCGCGCCGAACAGTTCGTCGCGGATGCCGGTGCCGATGACGCAGACGGCGTGGGCGTTTTCCTCGTCCAGCTCGTTGAAGAAGCGGCCGTGTTCAAGGGTGTGCAAATTCATCTCCAACACGGCGGGCCAGACGCCGCAGGCTTCCGAGGGGAACACCCGTTTGTCGCCGCGGGTCACGATCAGGTCCTCGACGCGCATCTCCGGCGAGATGAGACGCAGGAGCGGGGTGCTTTCGCGCAAGGCGAGCACATCGTACATGGTGCGGCCGGGGGCCTGGTCGGCCAGGTGTTCCTGCTCGGCGGGGACATCCTGCTGTTCGAGCAGCACCTTGTCGGCGCCGCCCATGGCGATCATCGCCTCCTTCAGGCCGTTTTCCATGCCCTTGATGATGGCCGCCATGCCGACGAGGCTGGCCACGCCCAGGATGATGCCGAGCATGGTGAGCAGCGAGCGGAACTTGTGCGCCCACACTTCTTTCAGGCCGACGGCGATGGTGGTGAGGAAGCTCATCGGATAGGCGATTGCCGGTTGCCGATTGCCGGTTGCCGAGCAACCCGGCGGCGCATCCCGGTGGCGTCATGCCGCCAGAAGCGCCGCCCCCCGCACCTCGCCCCCCGGACCTCGCACCTTGTCTTACTCATACCGCAACGCCTGGATGGGGTTGAGCCGGGCCGCTTTCACGGCCGGCACGATGCCGGCGAGGATGCCGATGAGCACGCTGAAGCTGAAGGCCCCCAGCATGGCCCCGGCCGTCACGATCGGGGCGTTTTCGGTGGGCGAAAACCCGGCGATCATGCGCACCAGCCCGAACGCGGTCACCAGCCCCGCCAGCCCGCCCAGCACGGCCAGCACCACGCTCTCGACCAGGATCTGGATGAAGATGTCGCCGGTGGTCGCGCCCACGGACTTGCGAATGCCGATTTCGCGGACGCGCTCTGAGATGCTCGCCAGCATGATGTTCATGATGCCGATGCCGCCCACCAGCAGGCTGATGCCGGCGATGAGCCCGCCGCTGAGCCGGGCGTTGCGAATGAAGGTGTTGATCTGCTCCGCCCAGTCCTCCTGGGTGCGGAAGTTGAAATCCTCGATGCCCTTGTGGGTGGCCATGAGCACGTTGCGGATTTGCTGCAGCGCCTCGCCCAGCACGTCCACGCTGGCGATTTTCAGTTCCAGGTTCGACAGCCGCGGGTCGCCGATGACTCCGGCGGCTGCGGCCGCCCCGCCACCTCCTCTGCCGCCGCCCGGCCCTCCCTGGCCGAAGTTGGTCATCACCATCCCGGAGCGGAAGCGGATCCAGACCGTGTTGAGCGGCATGAACACCGTGGCGTTCTTGAGCCAGAAGACGAAATTGCCCCCGCGCCCCCGCCAGCCGCGGTCGCGCGTCGGGCCGGTGGTCGGCTGCGTGCCGGCTTGCGCCGTCTGCCGGGCCTCGAGTTCGCGGCGTTTGCGCTCCTGCTCGCTCTCGTAATGCTGGAACATCCCGATGACCGTGAACGGCACGCCGTTGATGTGCAGCGTCTCGCCGATCGGAATGATCTCGCGGCCGGTCTCCTCCGGGGAGCCCCAGAGTTCGTCGCGCGTGGCGGTGCCGATGACGCACACGTTGCGGGCCAGCTCGTCGTCAATCTCGTTGAACATGCGGCCGTGGGCGATGACGTGCTCGCTCATCTCCAGCGCCACGGGCCAGACGCCGTTGCAGATGAACGGGCGGAAGTTCTTGCCGTTGGCCGACACCGTGGCCGGCAGGCGCATCTCCGGGGAAATCCGCGTCACCAGCGGCGCGCTGGCCTCGAGGGCCCGCACGTCGTTGAGCGTGATGCCCACGGCCTGGTCGCGCAGATGCATTTGTTCCGGCGGCACGCTTTGCGGCTCGACGCGCACCTTCTCGAGGCCGCCGATGGCAATGAGCGCCTCCTTGGCGCCTTTTTCCATGCCTTTGACCAGCGCCGACATCGCCACCAGGCTGGAGACGCCCAGGATGATGCCCAGCATGGTGAGCATCGAGCGGAACTTGTGCGCCCAGATTTCGCGGAACCCGGCGCCGATCGTCGTCGCCAGGTTCGGCAACAAACGCGGCGTGTGCCGGGGCTCGGGCATGGGCGGGGCGGGCTGCATGGGCACGTCAGGAACGCGGCGGCGCGGCCGGCCGCGCGGGCTGGAACCACCGCGCCAGCGCATCCAGGCTGAACCGGCCCGGTCCCGCCGCCAGCACCGCGGTGGTCATCACGAACATGGCCAGGGCCGGCAGGCCGTCGCCGGTGGGATGTTCATGGTGCCAGAACGCCGCCACGCCGGTGGTCACGGCGTTGAGCAGGGCCATCAGGCGCGTGAGCAGGCCCAGCGCCATCAACATCCCGCCGGCGAACTCGGACAGCAGTGCCAGCCAGGCAAACCAGAGCGGCGCCGGAAAGCCGAGCTTCGTCACGTGCTCGATGAACCACGGCGGCGGCCCCCAGCCCCCGGCATGGAACAAGACTCCGTAAGACAGCACGCAGAGCAGGAAGCCGGCGGCCACGCGCAACACGGCCAGGCCAAGGTCCACGGACAGGGCGTTGCCGGCGATGCCGCCGAACAGAATCCGGAACAGCGCGCGTTTCATGAAGCGGTCGCCGCCGGCGGTGTGCCCGGGTGGAGCGGGCGGTCCAGGCCGGCCAGCGTCAGATCCACCTTCTGCGCGATCCTGCCGTCGCGGATCTCGATGCGCCGCGGGGTGACGGCGGCGATTTCGGGATCGTGCGTGACCAGCACGATGGTGCGGCCCTGTCGGCTGAGTTCGCGGAACAGCCCGAGGATGGCCTCGCCAGTGTGGGAGTCGAGGTTGCCGGTGGGTTCGTCGGCGAAGATGATGCGCGGGTCGTTGACCAGCGCGCGGGCGATGGCGGCGCGCTGCTGCTGGCCGCCGGAAAGCTGGCTGGGCCGGTGCTTCCAGCGGTTGGCGAGGTCCACCGCCTCGAGCGCGGCCATGGCCCGGCGCCGGCGTTCGCGCGCGGGCACGCCGCTGTAAATCATGGGCAGCTCGACGTTCTGCACCACGGTCAGCTTGGGCAGGAGGTTGAAGAACTGGAACACGAAGCCGATCTTCCGGTTCCGGATGGAGGCAAGCTGGCGCGGCGCGGCGTCCTGGATCATCACCCCGTCCAGCTTCACCGTGCCGCGCGTGGGGCTGTCCAGGCAGCCCAGGATGTGCATGAGCGTGGACTTGCCGCTGCCCGACGGCCCGATGATGGAGATGAACTCGCCGCTGTGGATGTCCAGCGAGACATCGTCCAACGCGCGGATTTCCTCCTCGCCCAGGTGGTAGAACTTGCTGACGTTGCGGAGTTCGACGAGTGCCATGCGCAGCCGGAAAGGGGTCAACGGGTGCCGCCGGCGGCCGGGCGGGCCGCGGCCGGCGCGGGGGCGGCGGTGGGGGTGGCCACAGGGGTGGACGGGCCGGGCGGGGTGACGGGCGGTGTGGTGACGTTGGTGGCGGCGGGCGGCGCCGTCGCGGCGCGGAACAGCGGCAGGCCGCCTCCTTGCTGGCCCGGTCGCGACCCCGCCAGCAAGCCGCCGGGCGGCTGTTTGTCGCGGATTTCCTTGGGCAGTTCCAGCGCCACGGTCTCACCCGGGGCGAGGCCTTCCTGGACTTCGGCAAAGAAGTAATCCGCGACCCCCACCTTGACCAAGCGCTTTTCGAGCGTGCCGCCACGCTCCACGTACACAAATCGCTCGTACTGGCCGGACTCGGGGTCCTTCTCGGTGAACACCGCCGCCAGCGGCACGGCCAGCACGTTCTCGGCGGAGGCCACGGGGATCTTGATGTTGGCCGTCATGCCCGGCCGGACGCGCTGGTCCACGTTCTTGAGCAGGATGCGGGCGGCGAAGCCTTTGATGTTGTTCTTGATCGTGGCCTGCGGCGCGATCCGCTCGACGACGCCGGTCACCTTCAACCCGGTCACCGCCTCGACGGCGACCTCCACCAACTGGTTCACCTGGAGCCGGGGCACGTCGGCCTGGTTGATGTGGGCGTTGATGACCATCGAGTTCAGGTCGGCGATGGTCAGCACCTCGGTGCCGCTGTTGAACCCGCCCGAGCCGGACACCGCCTGGCCGATCGAGACCGGCCGTGTGAGCACCGTGCAATCGAACGGCGCGACCACCTTGGTCTTGGTGAGGCGCTCCTCGATCAAGGCCTGCTCGCGCTGGGCGCGCTGCAGCGAATTCTTGGCCAGTTCGAAGGCGGTTTTGGCGTTTTCGTACAGCTCCTTGGAAATGAGATTCTCGGCGAACAGCTCCTCGGAGCGCCGGTAATTGCGCTCGGCCTGTTCGAGCTCGAGCTGCGCCCGCTCGATGCCCGTCAGTTGGGAGGCCTTCTGCTGCTGCAGCTCCTTGTCGTCGAGCGCGAAGAGCAGGTCCCCCTTGCGGACGCTGTCGCCCACATCCACCGGCAGTTGCTCGATCCGGCCGTTGATCTCGGGGCGCACGGACACCTGCTCGGCGGGGCCGATTTCGCCGGCGGCGTTCACGGCGAAATTGATGTTGGTCTGGATGACCACGGCGGTCTTCGGCCGTTCCGGACTGGTGTTTCCGGCCGGCAACGCGGCCCGCCACGCCGGCCACTGGCGGTAACCGACATAGCCCGCGATCAACAGCACGACAACGACGACAACTAGCTTCTTCATGAATCGAAGCGACAGAGCCTAACCAATGATACGTGTACGGGCAAATGGGTTCACAAACAACCGCCGGCGTCCGGCGTCCCGTTCCACCGGGCGCCGACGCCCGGACAATGGACGCGGCGTCCGCCCAGGGCATTCAGCCGCAAGCCCCTTGCGGGCTGCTGCCCCGGTGGCATTGTCCGCGCCATGCGCTTCGTGAAACTGACGTTTCTTGCCCTGCTCGGGTTACTCCCGGCCTGCTCCCGGAACAGCGCGCCGCCGTCCTCGGCTTCCGCCCCGCCGGCCACCCGGAGCGTCCACGTGGACCCCGCCGGCGCCGCCCGGCTCGTCGCGGAGGGGAAGGTGGTGGTGATTGACGTGCGGACGCCGCAGGAATACGCCATCGCCCACATCAAGGACGCCCGGCTCATTGACTTCAACGCCCCCGACTTCGCCCGGAAGCTGGGCGAACTCGACCGCAACCAGCCGTATCTCGTCCATTGCGCCTCGGGCCGCCGCAGCACCAAATCGCTGGAGGTGTTTCAACAACTGGGCTTCAAGGACGTCACCCATCTGGACGGCGGCTTCAACGCCTGGCAGGCCGCCGGCCAGCCGACGGTGAAGTAAGCCGGCGCGGCCAGCGGCCGCGAAATCCGAAGTGAGAAGCGGGCATCCTCGATCCTCGTTCCCCGCTTCCGGCATCTGGCATCCGCTCCCGACACCCGATGCGGCGGGGCATTTTGCGCTTTGCCCGCCACCCGACGGTGGTACCATCTGCGGCTCGTGACGTTGGCGTTCACCAAGATGAATGGCGCGGGCAATGATTTTGTCCTCGCCGACAACCGCGCCGGCCGCTGGCGCCTGACGCCGGCGCAAGTCGCCCGGTTGTGCCACCGCCAGCGCGGCATCGGCGCCGACGGCCTGATCCTGCTCGTTCCGTGCGCGTCCGGCCGGGCGGACTGGGCCTGGGAGTTTTTCAACAGCGACGGCAGCCGCGCCGAGATGTGCGGCAACGGCGCGCGCTGTTTTGCCCGGTTCGTCCAGCGGCTCACCGGCGTCCACGACCGCGTGACGTTCGAGACCACCGCCGGCGTGATCACCGCCACGTTTGCCGGCGAGCGCGTGACCGTGAACCTGACCGACCCGCACGGCCTGCGGTTGAACGAGCCGCTCGAAGCGGCCGGCGAGCGCCTGACCGTGCATTCGCTGAACACCGGCGTGCCGCACGCGGTGGTGTTCGTGCCGGACGCGGACCGGGCGATGGTGCAACCGCTGGGCGCGGCGCTGCGGCATCACCCGCATTTCGCGCCGCGCGGCACGAACGTGAACTTCGTCCAGGTGCTCGCGCCCGGCGGCATCCGCGTGCGCACGTACGAACGCGGCGTCGAGGGCGAGACGCTGGCCTGCGGCACCGGCGTCACGGCCTCGGCGCTGCTTGCCGCGCGGATCCACGGCTTTGCCTCGCCGGTCGAGGTGCGCGTGCAGGGCGGCGACACGCTGGCCGTGACCTTCGACGCTGACGGCGAGTCGTTCCGCAACGTCCGTCTCACCGGCCCGGCGGATTTCGTCTTTGAAGGCCGGATCGAGCCTTGATTTTACCTCATGAGCACCACTCCCCAGTTCCCTGGTACCTACACCGCCATCGTCACCCCTTTCAGGAACGGCCAGGTGGACGTGGCCGCGCTCGAGCGGCTCATCAAGGCGCAGATCCGGGGCGGCGTGGACGGCTTGGTGCCGGTGGGCACCACCGGCGAGTCGCCCACGCTGAGCTTCGAGGAGCACATCGAGGTGATCCGGCTCACGGTGAAGTTCGTCCGCGGCCGGGCGCGGGTGATCGCCGGCACGGGCGGCAACTCGACCAGCGAGGCGATCTACCTGACCAAGGCCGCCGAGGAAGCCGGCGCCGACGCCTCGCTCCAAGTCGCGCCGTATTACAACAAGCCCACGCAGGAAGGGCTCTTCCAGCACTTCCACGCCGTGGCGCGGGCCACCCGCCTGCCGATCCTCCTCTACAACATCCCCGGCCGGTGCGGCGTGGAGATCGGCGTGGACACGGTGGTGCGCCTCGCCCACGACAGCGTGAACATCGTGGGCATCAAGGAGGCCGGCGGCAACGCGGACCGCGTGAGCCAGCTCCGCGCGGCGCTGGGGCCGGGCTTCACGATCCTGAGCGGCGACGACTCGCTCACGCTGCCGTTCATGGCGGTGGGCGCGCACGGCGTGGTGAGCGTGGCGTCGAACGTGATTCCCCGCGGCGTCGCGCACCTGGTTGAGGCGTATCGCCGGGGCAAACCCGAGCTGGCGCTCAAGCTGCACACCCGGTACTACCCGCTGTTCAAGGACCTCTTCATCGAAACCAACCCCGGCCCGGTGAAGGCCGCGCTGGCCCTGCTCGGCTTGATCGAGGAGGAACTGCGCCTGCCGCTGGTGCCGGTCTCGCCAGCCAACCGGGCCAGACTGGAGGCGGTGCTCAAGGAGTGCGGGGTCTGGCGCTGAGGCGCGGCTTGCCACGCCCGGAGGCCCGGAGTATCCTTTCAACCGATGGCATGCATTGAATTTACCGAGATCTTGGAAATCTACCGCCCTGAGATTGACGACGTGAAGCGGGTTGGGAACGAGTTTTCCAACCCGGACGAAGAGGGTGCTTGTGCGGCTTTTTCCAGCCAGGTCCAAGCTTTGGAGTACGGCGTGGCCAAAGTCTATCAAATTGCGGTCAGGGCAGCACGGAAAGCGCGCACCCTCGAGGAAACCGCCCAGGTCTGGAACGAAGTCATCCGGTTCTGTCAGGCGGCCTTGCAGGTGCTGGCCGGACTAAAGGACAAGTTCCCGGACTGCGGCACACCGCAGTTGTACGACTTGGTGCTGGATTACAAGTTGGCAGCGGACAAACGTCACCAGCGCATCGCGGAGGAAATGGCATGCCAGATGACTCCGTTCCCGGAGGGGCTGTTGCCCGAGCCGAACTAGAGCAACTAGCGAGACTTTTTGATCGATTCGAGTTTGCATTCGATCCTTGGGCGCGGAAAACCAAGGAGGCGGAGTCCAAGTTCGACGACGAAGTCCGCCGGCTCTTCGATGAGCGCGTGAGTCCCCACCATCCGCATGTTTCTTAAGCCGCCTTCCGTTGCCACGTCTGTGGGTGGTGCCGCGTGTATCAGAAGAAGAACCTCCGGTAACGGATTTCCCTCATGACCAAACTCGTCATCGTCGGCGTCAAGGGCCGCATGGGCCAGATGCTCCTGGCCTGCGCCGCGCGCCAGCCGGACCTCCCGGTGGTCGGCCAGATTGACCAGGGCGACGACCTCGCCGCCGTGATCGGCGCCGCCGACGCGGTGATTGACTTCAGCCAGCACGCCGCCACGCCGGGCGTGGCCGCGCTGTGCGCCGCGCGGGGCAAGGCGCTGGTCATCGGCACCACCGGCCACACGGACGCCGAGAAGGCCGGCATCCGCGCGCACGCGGCGCGCATCCCCATCATCTGGAGCGCGAACTACTCGACCGGCGTGAACACGCTGTTCTGGCTCACGCGCAAGGCGGCGGAAATCCTCGGTCCCGGCTTCGACCTCGAGATCGTCGAGATGCACCACCGGCTCAAAAAGGACGCGCCCAGCGGCACCGCCGCCACCCTGGCCGAAATCCTCGCCGCCGTCCGCCGGATCCAGCTCGCGGAGGCGCTCCGCCACGGCCGGCACGGGCTGGTGGGCGAACGCACCGCCGGCGAGATCGGCATGCACGCCGTCCGCGGCGGCGACGTGGTGGGCGAGCACACGGTCATCTTCGCGGCGAACGGCGAGCGCGTGGAACTCACCCACAAGGCCTCGAGCCGCGAGACCTTTGCCCACGGCGCGCTGCGGGCGGCGAAGTGGGCGGTCGGCAAGCCGCCGGGCATCTACGACATGCAGGACGTGCTGGGGCTGAAGTGAGGTGCGAGGTGCGAGGTCCGGCGCGCGAGGCGGAAGGTTCGGACGCATCCGGCATCCAGCGCCTGGCTTTCATCGCGCTGGGCTCGAATCTTGGCGATTCCCCGGCCCTGGTGCGCGCGGCGATGGATCGCTTGGAGGCTTTCAGCGCCGTTTCGCTGCTTCGATCCTCGTTGTGGCAAAGCTCGCCGGTGGATTGCCCGCCGGGCTCGCCTGGGTTCGTGAACGCCGTTGTCGCGCTCACGCCGTTGCCCGGCGAGACGCCTGAATCGCTCCTCGAAAAGCTGCAGGCGCTCGAACTCGAGTTCGGTCGCCGCCCCAAGACGGTCCTCAACGAACCACGCCTGCTCGATCTGGACCTCATTGCCTTTGGGGGCGAACAGCGGAACGGCCCCCGCCTGACGCTCCCGCATCCCCGGGCGCACAGCCGCCGCTTCGTGCTGGAGCCGCTGGCCGAGATTGCCCCCGACCTTTGCCCGCCCGGCTGGCCAGCGCCCGCCGCCGTTCTGTTGCGGAACCTGATTTCGCCCACGGTGCTGACGCGCCTGCCGGGCTGACCGCCAGCCGTTCCACCTCCGGCACTCGCCCCCATTTGCGTCACGCCGGTCCGGTGGCAATTTCCCCGCCGCTATGACCACAGTCGAGAAGCCGAAGATCATCGCCTACCTCAAGCCGACCTGCGGCTGGAGCAACGGCGTGCGCGCCGTGTTCCGCAAGTACGATTTGCCTTACGAGGACCGCGACATCATCAACGACCCCGCCCAGCGCGAGGAGATGATCCGCAAGAGCGGTCAGATGCTCAGTCCGTGCGTGGAAATCAACGGCCACTTGCTGGCCGACGTGAGCGGCGAGGAAGTCGAGGCGTACCTGCTGGCGAAGGGCCTGGTGAAGCCCACCGGCCGCGAGGCCGACGCCCCGACCAACGCGCCGTGCGCGCACGAAATCCCGGTCACGCTCGGGTTCAACCCTTGAGCCGGGTCCCGGAGCCGTGCCGGCTCAGTGCATCGCCACCGCGCAGGTGCCCAGGCCGCCGCGGTAGTAGTTGAATTGCACGTTCGGGTGGTCGGCCAGCAGGGACATCGGCACCGCCGTGTCCATGATCCGCTTTGCGATCATGTAAGCCGTCAGGCGCTGGCCAAACGGGTTGTCGTGCATGCCCGCCTGCCAGATCGAAACCTTTTCCGCCGTCCAGGTTTCGACCGGTCCCACGCTGATGGCCAGGGTGGGCACCAGGGAGATGTTCCCGCCGCCGCTGGTGCGGGCATTCTGGGCCACGGTGAGCGGGTGCAGCTTCACCACGCGCGTCGCCAGCTTGCGATACTCGGCGGGCGGCGGCGGCGCGTCCTTCCATTTGCCTTTGCGCTCGGGCGGGTCGTTGAAGGCCCAGTGCTTCACGTCGCCCTGGCCGCCTTGCATCACCGCGCAACGCACGCCGGCGTCCCAGCTTTTCCGGTACGGCGCGGTGTCGGCCTTCGGGAAATGCAGGTGCGCGTCGGGCATCCGCAGCTTCCTGTCCATGCGGTTGAAGCACAGCTCGCGGTCGGCCTTCTCGAACGACAGCGGATGCGTGACCGGCACCTCCCGGCCGTCGAGGTACCATTCGTCCATGCCCCAGAAATGGCCGGAGCGGACGTCCAGACTCAGCGCGTTCACGATGCGCGCGACGAGCGGGAGCTGCTCGGTGGGGCCGATGGGGCCGCAGATGCCCGCGGGATTGTCGTCGGTGCTCTGGCGCCAGGCGTCCACGTATTCCAGCGCCTCGGCCAGGTAGAACTCCTCGAGCGTGTCGTACAAAACCACCTTGAAGCCGGGGCGACTGAGGCGTTCGAGGTCGCGGGGGGTCAGGCGGGCGACCGCTTCGATGAGTTCGGCGTCGAGCGTGGTGTAGTCCCACCAGTCGGGGGCGATGGCGCTAAGTTTGCGTGGCATGGCGGCAAGCTGGGTGATGTCCGGGGGCATCATGCGCGGGCCGCGGCCGGCGGCAAGGCTCTTCGAGACGGCCCCGTTTTGAGCTTTGCAGCGGGCGCGCGGGCGATTGCAATGCCGCCATGAACCCATCGCCCGCCGTGCGCGAGTTCCGGACGGACGCGCTGACCGTGCGCGTGTTTCCCACCCAACCCGCGCTGGCCGCCGCGGCCGCGCGCGACGCCGCCGATTGCCTGCGGGCCGCGCTGGCCCGCCGCGGCGAGGCCCGCGCCATCCTGGCTTCCGCCACCTCGCAGATTCAGTTCCTCGCCGCCCTCACCGCCGCGCCGGAGGTGGATTGGTCCCGCGTCACGCTGTTTCACATGGACGAATACCTCGGCATCCGCGCGAACCATCCGGCCAGCTTCCGCCGGTTTTTGCGCGAGCACGTCGCCGGCAAAATCCGGCCGCGCGCGCTGCACCTGATCGCCGGCGACGCCCCGCAGCCGCTGCAGGAAATCGCCCGCTACACCGCCTTGGTGAATGAGGCGCCCGTTGACCTGTGCTGTCTGGGCATTGGCGAGAACGGCCACCTCGCCTTCAACGACCCGCCGGTGGCGGACTTCCACGATTCGCACACGTTGAAGCTGGTCGCACTCGACGAAGCCTGCCGCCGCCAGCAGGTGGGTGAAGGCTGTTTCCCCAGCCTCGACGCCGTGCCGCGCTACGCCTACACGCTCACCGTGCCGGCGCTCTGCCGCGCGGCGCGGCTGGTCTGCGTGGTGCCGGAGCGCCGCAAGGCCCGGGCGGTGCGTGACGCGTTGCGCGGGCCCGTCCGCGAAGCCTGTCCCGCCTCGATCCTGCGCCGCCAGCCGCATGCCACGCTGTTTCTCGACGCCGATTCCGCGTCGCTGCTCGACGAGGTCTGACGCCCGCCGATCCCGCCGGGCGAGGCCTTTTGACCGCCCGCAAGCCGGCGTGACTTCGGCGTAACTTTCCGCCCGCAGACCGGCTCCGTTTCCGCGTGCATGTGTCAGAATTGTTTTCCGGGTGCCTCGCCCGCCGCGCGTTGCTCTGGCTGGGAGGGGCGGCGGTCCTCGCGTTGGCGCTGTTCAAACTGAAGTTCGCCCCCGTGCCCGTCGCGGCCGCGGTGGTCGCCACGGACACCCTCGTGGCCGAGGTGATGGGCACCGGCACGCTCGAGGCGCGGGTCAAGACCACCCTCAGCCCGCGCATCCAAGAACGGCTGGCCGAGGTGCTCGTGGACCAGGGCGACGCCGTCCGCTCCGGTCAATTGCTCGCCCGGCTGGACGACGGCGAATTGCGCCAGCAAGTGGCCGTGGCCGAAGCCGCGTTGGCCGCTGCGCAGGCTGCCCGGGACCGCACCCGCACCGACGAGGCGCGGGCCCTGGCCGTGCTCGAGCAAGCCCGCCTGACCCACGAGCGCGGCCTGGCCCTGCTCGCCACGCGCGTGGCCGCCCAGGCGGACGCGGACAAGGCCGTCGAGGCGCTCCACGTCGCCGAGGCGGATCTCCAGCGCGCCCGCGCCGCGATCACCGAGGCGGAGAAACAGGTCATCACCGCCGAACGCAACCTGGCCTGGCAGCGCGAGCGGCTGGGCTTCACGCGGCTCGCCAGCCCATACGACGGCTTGGTGGTGCGCCGCGACCGCGATCCCGGCGGCGTGGTCGTGCCGGGCGCTTCAATCCTGCAACTGATCGCCACCAATGAACTCTGGGTGTCCGCCTGGGTGGACGAAACCGCCATGGCGGCGCTCGCCCCCGGACAGCGGGCCCGCGTGGTGTTCCGCAGCGAGCCGGAGCGGAGTTATCCCGGCGACGTCGCCCGGCTGGGGCGCGAGGCGGACCGCGAGACGCGCGAGTTTGTGGTGGACGTGCGCGCGCGCCAACTGCCGCCCAACTGGGCGGTGGGCCAGCGGGCCGAGGTCTTCATCGAAACCGGGCGCAAGGCGCAAGCCACGGTCATCCCCGCGCGGATGCTGGTCTGGCGCGAAGGCCGGGCAGGGGTGTTTGTCGAGTCCGGCGGCCGCGCGCGCTGGCGGGCCATCCAGCCGGGCCTGCGCGGAACGCACTTGCTCGAAGTCGCCGCTGGTTTGCGGGCTGGCGAACGCGTCATCGCTCCACTCGGAAAGCCGGCGCGTCCGCTCCGTGACGGGCAGCGCGTGGCGGTGAAATCCCCGCCCGCCCCGCCTGTTCCGGCCGTCCCGCAAACCGCCGAACCCGCCGCCTGATTTCCCGCCCAAGCCGTGAACCTCGCCACGCGCGACATCCGCCACAACTTCACCCGGTTTGTGCTCACGACGCTGGGCATCGGGCTGTTGCTCATGATCGTCATGGGCATGGGCGGCATCTACCGGGGCCTGATTGTCGAAGCCACCTTGCTGGTGGACCGGATCGGCGCCGACCTGTGGCTGGTCCAGGGCGGCACGCGCGGACCGTTCGCGGAGCTGTCGCGCGTGGCGGCCAACCTTGAAGACCGGGCGCGCGCCGTGCCCGGCGTGGCCGCCACGCGGCGCTTCGTGTCGCACACGGTCCAGCGCGAACACCGCGGCCGGCCGTTGCGGATCGTCGTCCAGGGTCTGTCCTGGCCGGCGGACCACGGCGACTGGATTCCGCTGGTGGCGGGGCGGGCGTTGCGCCAGGCGCATTACGAAATGATCGCCGACCGGTCGCTCGGCCTGGCGCTGGGCGAACGCGTGCGGCTGGGCAAGGACACCTTCACTGTGGTGGGCCTCACGGAGGGCATGGTGGGGTCGGGCGGCGACGGGCTGGGCTTCTTCACCGTGGCGGACGCGCAGGCGATCCAGTTCGACGAGCCGCCGGAGGCGACCCGGCTGGAGCGCGCCGCGCGGGTCGGGCGCGCCGCAGCCACGGACCTCGGCCAGACGCAACCGCTGCTGGCCGAGCGCGGCGCGGGCCCGGCGGCAGGCATTCCCGCCCTGGGCCGGCCGCTGGTCAGCGCGGTGCTCGTGACGCTCGCGCCGGGGGCCGACGTGGCCGCGGTGGCCGACACGTTCAGCCGCTGGCCGGACGTGACGGTGTACAGCACCGCGGCGCAGCGCGAGCTGTTGTTGTCCGGCATGGTGGACAAGGCGCGGCGCCAGCTTGGCCTGTTCCGCATCTTGCTGGTCATCATCTCGACCCTCGTGCTGGCGTTGATCTTGTACACGCTCACCTTGGACAAGCTGCACGACATCGCGATGTTGAAGCTCATCGGCGCCCGCAACGGCGTCATCGTGGGCCTCATCCTGCAACAGGCGCTGCTCATCGGGGCGCTGGGCTACGCGCTCGCATGGTGGCTGGGCACTTTCGCCTTCCCGCGCTTCCCCCGGCTGGTGGTGATCGAGTCCGGCGATCTCGCGGTTCTGGCCGTCATTGTGCTCGCGATCTCGGTCGCCGCCAGCCTGCTCGGCATTGCCAAGGCCTTGCGGGTGGAACCGAACAAAGTGCTCGCCGCATGAACCACGATCGCACCGCACCCCCGGCTGTGGAAGCCCGCGGCCTCACCAAGGTCTATGGCCGCGGCGACACCGAAGTGGTGGCGCTGCGCGACGTCTCGCTGGAGGTCCGCCCCGGCGAGGTGGTGGCGTTGCTGGGGCCGAGCGGCGCCGGCAAATCCACCCTGCTCACCGCGCTGGGCCTGGTGAACCCGCCCACCCGCGGCCGCATCACCATCGGCGGCCGGCCGGTCCTGGACGGGGAACAGGCGCTGACCGATTTGCGCGCCTTCCGCCGGCGGCACCTGGGCTTCGTGTTTCAGAAGGCAAACCTCATCCCGTTTCTGACCGCGCTCGAAAACGTCCGGGTCGCGCTCGAGATCAACGACGCCCCGCCCCGCCCGGCGCGGAAACGCGCGCTCGAATTGCTCGATTACCTCGGCGTGGCCGATCGCGCGCGGCACCTGCCCGACGAGCTTTCCGGCGGCCAGCAACAGCGCGTGGCCGTGGCCCGCGCGCTGGCGAACCAGCCCAGCCTCATTCTCGCTGACGAACCGACCGCCGCGCTGGACAGCCACCGCGGCCGGCAGGTGATGGAGTTGTTCGCCCGCGTGGCGCACGAGCGCGGCGCGGGCGTGATCGTGGTCACCCACGACCACCGCGCGCTGGACGTGTTCGACCGCACCCTCGTGATGGAAGACGGCCGCATCACCGGCGAATCCCCGCCGCGTGTGTAACCTTTTGCCCCGCGGCGGCTCAGTGCGGCAGGCCATGACCGCCATCCGGCACCGCCTTTTTGTCTGGCGGACGTTCACGTCCGTTTTCCTCGCCGCGTGTTTCACCGGCGCCGTGCTCAGCGGCGCGATCCTGTTCCTGTCGCCGCCGGGCCGCATCGCCAATTGGACGGACTGGAACATCGCCGGGCTGGCCAAGCAGGAATGGGCCGCGCTGCACGTGAGCTTCAGCGCGGTGTTTCTGATCGTGGCGGCGTTCCACGTCTTCTTCAACTGGCGGCCCCTGGTGAGCTATTTCAAGGACCGCGTCACGCGTCGCCTGGGCTGGCGCCGCGAATGGGTGTCGGCCGTGGTGGTCGCGGGCGTGGTGGGCTGGACGGCCGTCGCGGACCTGCCTCCGTTCGGGTGGCTGGTGGCCGCGGGTGAACGCCTCAAGCAGCGCTGGGACCGGCCGGCCGCGCGCGCGCCGATTCCCCACGCCGAACTGCTGACGTTGGGCGAACTCGCGGCCCGGGCCAACGTCGAACCCGCCACCGCGGCGCAACGCCTGGACCGGGCCGGCATCCGCGGGCATTCGCCGGGGATCGTCGTCGAGGAAGTCGCGAAGGCCAACCGCGTGCCGGCGCAGCGCATTTACGAAATCCTCCAAGGCCAGGCCGGCGGCCCCGGCCGCGGAGGTGGCGCAGCCGGGCGCGGCGGCGAAGGCGGTGGCGGACGCGGCGCGGGTGGCGCGGGACACGGCGGCGGGTTGGGTTGGAAAACCCTCGAACAAATGTGCGCCGACGAAGGCCTGGCTGTGGCCGAGGTGCTGGGTCGCTTGCAGACCCGGGGCGTCAAGGCCGAAGCGGGCCAGACCTTGCGCGAGATCGCGAACGCCAACGGGTACGACCGCCCGTTCGAGTTGGTGGAACTGATCCGCGGGACGGCGAAATGAGCGCCCGGTATTTCCGGCTATGAAACCGCTCACACGAACCCCACTGGCCGGCCTGCTGGCGGCCGCCTTGTTGACGGCCTGCCGGCCGGCTTCGGAGCCCGGCGCAGACGCCAGGTTACCCGCAGCGCTGGAAACGGCCGCGCGCGAACGCGGTCGCGCCATTGCCAGCCAGGCGTTCGCCCTGCTCAGCACCAACCTCGCCCAGGCCATCGCCGCTAGGGGCATTACGAACGCGCTGCCGTACTGCTCCGAGCGGGCGTATCCGCTGACCGAACTCGTCGCGGCCACGAACCAGGTCCGGCTGCGCCGCATCACGCACAAGCCGCGCAACCCGACCAACGAGGTGGCGGCGGGCGAACTCGCGATCCTGCGCGGCTTCCAGCTCGCGCTGGGACGCGGCGAGCAGCCGAAGCCGGTCGTGCAGGCGCGCGGGACGGAGACGGTGCTCTTCTATTCGCCGATCGTGATCACCAACCCGCTCTGCCTCCAATGCCACGGCGTCATGGGCCAGGACATCCCGCCGGCCACGGCGGCGCTGCTACGGGAGTTGTATCCCCAGGACCAGGCCACGGGCTTCCAGCTCGGCGACCTGCGCGGCGGCTGGCGCGTGGACTTCGACCGCGCGGCGCTCGAGGCCGGGGCCCGCTGAACGTCCGGCGCGGCCCGCCTTCTCCACTGGCTGCAAAAAAAGAGACGCGGTGGGATCGTGGCTCGACCGACGGACCAACCGCGCGGGCTTGGAACGTCGTCGGCTGGCCAACGATTTATGTCCTCGACGCGAAGGGGTGATCCGCTTCAAGGATGTCCGCGAGGAGGAACTGGACAAGGCGGTGGACAGCCTTCTGGCCGAGATGGAGCCCGGCAAGTGACCCGGCTGGCGGACTTCACGCCGAAGAGCCTTCGCCAGTGCGCTTTCTTTAGCCCGAAAGCCGAAGTTGGCCATAGCGCACTGCATCTCGCCTGCCCACCTTCGGTTTTCGGGTTTGGCAGGCAACAAAGGCGCCCTCTTGGTCACCCGCGTTCCGCCGGCGCATTTCCCGCAGCGTTGCCTTGCCCCCGTGGCCGCGCTAAGGTCGCCGCACCAGGTATGATCAACCTCAAGCCGCTCGAAGTCTGGTTTGTCACCGGCAGTCAGCACCTCTACGGCCCCGCCGCGCTCGAACACGTGGCCGCCAACGCCCGCCAGGTCGCCGCCGCGCTGGACGCCGCCCCGGCCGTGCCGGTCCGGGTCGTCTGCCAGCCGGTCGTGAAGTCGCCCGAGGAAGCCGCGGCGCTCTGCCAGGCGGCCGACACCGCGCCGAACTGCGCCGGCCTCATCACCTGGTGCCACACCTTCTCGCCGTCGAAGATGTGGATCAACGGCCTGAAGGCGCTGCGCAAGCCGCTGGCCCACCTGCACACCCAGCATCACCGCGACATTCCCTGGGCCACGATGGACATGGACTTCATGAACCTGAACCAGGCGGCGCACGGCGACCGCGAGCACGGTTTCCTCATGAGCCGGCTGCGCCTCAACCGGAAGGTCATCGTCGGCCACTGGCAGGACGCCGCCGTCCACGCGCAACTGGGCGCCTGGTGCCGCGCCGCCGCGGCCTGGCACGACTGGCAGGGCGCGAAGTTCTGCCGCTTCGGCGACAACATGCGCGAGGTGGCCGTGACCGAGGGCGACAAGGTCGCCGCCCAGATCCAGTTCGGCTACGCGGTCAACGGCCACGGCGTGGGCGACCTGGTCCAGCGCGTGAACGCCGCCCCGGACGCGGAGATTGACGCGTTGATCGCCGACTACGAGGCCCGCTACACGCTCGCGCCGGCGCTGCGCCGGGATGGCAACCAGCGGCAATCGCTCCGCGAGGCCGCGCGGATCGAGGCCGGCCTGCGGGCGTTCCTGCGCGACGGCGGCTTCAAGGGTTTCACCGACACGTTCGAGGACCTGCACGGGCTGGCGCAGTTGCCCGGCCTCGCCGTGCAGCGCCTGATGGCCGAAGGCTACGGCTTCGGCGCCGAGGGCGACTGGAAGACCTGCGCGCTGGTGCGCGCGATGAAGGTCATGGCCGCGGGCCTGCCCGGCGGCACGTCGTTCATGGAGGATTACACCTATCACCTCGACCTCGCGCGGCCGCTGGTGCTGGGCGCGCACATGCTCGAAATCTGTCCCAGCATCGCCGCGGGCCGGCCCTCGTGCGAGGTGCATCCGCTGGGCATCGGCGGCAAGGCCGACCCGGTGCGGCTGATCTTCGACACGCCAGCCGGACCGGGCGTGAACGCGGCGATGATTCATCTCGGCAACCGCTTCCGGATGCTCGTCAACGAAGTCGAGGTGGTCGCGCCGCCCCAGCCGCTGCCCCGGCTGCCGGTGGCCCGCGCGGTCTGGATTCCCCAGCCGGACCTCGCGGTGGGCGCGGCGGCGTGGATATACGCCGGCGGCGCGCATCACACCGGCTTCAGCCAGGCGGTCACCACCGCGATGCTCGAGGACTTCGCCGCCATCGCGGGCGTCGAGCTGGTGGTCATTGACGCCGACACCCGGCTGCGCCAGTTCAAGCGCGAGCTGGAATGGAACGAGGTCGCTTACGGGCTGAAACGGGCGTTCACCACCTGAACCCCAGCCGCGCATGACCACCGTCACGCTGCGGATCCATTTCCACACCCAGTGGGGTGAAGACCTGCTCTGCGAGCAACCGCCTGCCATCGCCGGCGACGCGGAGCCGCAAACCCGGCTCCGGCCGATGGCCTGGGCCGGCGACGGCTTCTGGACGCTCACGCTGGAGACCGGCGCGGCCGAGACCGAAATTGTCTATCGCTACGTCTTCCGCGACCGGCGTGGCGCGACGACGCGTGAGTCCGCGTGGCGGCGGCTCGCGGTGACCGGTGGCTTGCTGGCCGTGCTGGATCACTGGCTTTCGCCGGAATGGCCGGAGAGCGCCTTTCTGCGCCAGGCCTTCGCCGGAATCATCTTTCAACCGGAAAGCCGAAGCTCCGCGGGCCAGATCACCAACACCACCCCGGCCTCCGCGAGCATCGCCGGCCGCCGGCTGCGGATCACCTTGCGCGCGCCGCGGGTCCCGCGCGGCCACCGCATTTGCCTCACCGGCGATCACCCGCGGCTTGGCCAGTGGCAGCCCGACCACGCCGGGCCGATGTCCGGCGCGCAATACCCGCTCTGGACCGCCGACCTGCCACTCGAGGAGTTCGGCGGCCCGGTCGAGTTCAAGTTCGGCCTGTGGCGCGACGCCGCGGCCCGGCTGGTCCAGTTCGAGACCGGCCCCAACCGCCGCCTGCCCGCGCCGCCCGGCGGAGCGGACACCGTGGTCGTCAACTGCGAGGCGTTCCAACACGCGACGCCCTGGAAAGGCGCGGGCGTGGCGATTCCCGTCTTTGCGCTGCGCAGCGCGCGCGGCTACGGCATCGGCGAGTTTGCCGACCTGGCGGCGTTCGCGGACTGGGCGGCGGGTTGCGGGCTGCAGATGGTGCAGTTGCTGCCGGTGAACGACACCTCGTCCGATTTCACCTGGAAGGATTCGTACCCGTACAAGGCCATCTCGACCGCGGCGCTGCACCCGATCTACCTGAATGTCGAGTCGCTCTTCGTGGAGCACGGCCAGCCACTGCCCGCCGACTACGCCACGCGGCGCGCGGCGTTGAACCGCCTGCCGCAACTCGATTACGAGGCGGTGCTGCGGGACAAGCTCGCGTACCTGCGCCAGCTTTTCGGGCGGATGGCCGGCGCCGCGCTGGCGCAACGCGCCTTCCAGGACTACCTCCGCGAGCACGCGCGCTGGCTGCGGCCGTACGCCGCATTCTGCCGGCTGCGCGACCGGCACGGCACGGCGGACTTCACGCATTGGGGCGAATTTGCGCAGTACCCCGCGCAGCGCGTGGCGGCGTGGTTCGAGCCCGGCGCGCCGGAACACAACGAGGTGATGTTCCATTGCTGGGTCCAGTTTCATCTGGACCGCCAGCTCGGCGCGGCGCTGGCGGCGGGCCACGCGCGCGGCGTGGCCTTCAAGGGCGACCTGCCCATCGGCATTGACCGCGCGAGCGTCGAGGCGTGGACCGAGCCGGAACTGTTCCGCCTGGACCGCCAGACCGGCGCGCCGCCCGACGCCTTCGCCGTCCTGGGCCAGAACTGGGGCTTTCCCACCTACAACTGGCCGCGCATGGAGACCGACGGCTACGCGTGGTGGCGCCGGCGCCTGCGGCGGATGTCTACCGCCTTTGACGCGCTGCGCCTGGACCACATCCTGGGCTTCTTCCGCATCTGGGAAATCCCGCAACGCCACGCCGAGGGCATCATGGGCCACTACCACCCCACGCTGCCGCTCAGCCGCGAGGAAATCCGCGCCGCCGGCTTCACGCGCGATCCGGCCGCCTTCGCCGAAGGCGCGGTCGCCGAGGCCGCGCTGGCGGAATTATTCGGCGCGGCGGCCGAACGGGTGGCGGCCGGCGTGTTGACCCGCGGCGAAGACGGCTTCTGGCGGCTGCGACCCGAATTCGCCACCGCCGCGGCGCGCCAGTCGTGGTACGCGGAGGCGGGGCTGGCGGACCAGGCGGTCGCCCTCGAAGACCGCGTGCGCCGACTGGGCTTTGAAGTGTTGTTCCTCGAGGACCCGGATCAGCCCGGGCGGTTCCATCCGCGCATCAATCTGGCGGACACGGGGCTGTTCCACGCGCTGCCGGTGGCCGAACAGACGGCGCTGCGCGGCCTGCACGACGATTTCTATCACCGCCGCCACACGCAATTCTGGGCCGATGAAGCCTTGAAAAAACTGCCGCCGTTGATGGACGCCTCGCCGATGCTGATCTGCGGCGAGGACCTCGGGATGGTGCCCGATTGCGTGCCGGAGGTGCTCAAGCGGCTCGGCCTGCTCAGCCTGGAGGTGCAGCGCTGGCCCAAGCAGGCGGACCGGGTCTTCGGCGACCCGGCGGCGTATCCGTACTTGTCCGTGTGCACGACCTCGACGCACGACATGTCCACGCTGCGCGGCTGGTGGGAGGAGGAGCCGGACACGCGGCAGCGTTTCTGGCGCGAGGTGATGCGCCGGCCGGGTCCGGCTCCCGCCGAATGCGCGCCGGACACCTGCCGGTTCATCGTGGAGCAAAATCTCGCCGGCACCTCGATGTGGTGCATCCTGCCGCTGCAGGACTGGCTGGGGCTGGACGCCGCGCTGCGGCATCCCGTGGCCGCGGCCGAGCGGGTCAACGTGCCGGCGACCCCGCGCCATTACTGGCGGTACCGGATGCACCTGACGATCGAGCAACTGGCAGCCGCCGCGGATTTCAACCGCCAGGTGGCGAACCTCGTGACGGCTGCCGGACGACAGCCGGAAGGCTGAAACTCGGCCGCTGTTGCCCGGTGGGGCGAGATTCCGTCGAGCCCTGACCTTTCGGGGCGGTGGTCGGCAGAGCGCGGTCACTGCGGGTGGTTTGCCCGCGGCACAGCCCAAGCGAGGTTGCCCGGGCCACTATGGTCCGCCCGCTGCCGGCACAAGATTGAGATGCGCCCTGCCGGCGACTGCAGGCCCCAAGCCGGTTGCCGGCCGCACTAAAGGCTGGCATACAGGCCGCATGAAACGCCTCGCCCTCGCTGGTCTCATGTGTGCCGCGCTGCAAGCCCCGGCCGCGTCGCCACCGGCCGTCACGCCTTTCAAGGTCGCGCCGGTGGTGGCGGATGCGGCCGAACCAGCCCCGCCTTCCGCCGTGAAGTTGCAGGGTTTCCTGGGCCGGCGCGTCCAGCTCAACGCCAGCGAACGCCTGACGAAAGTGGACCTCGAGCCCTTGCTGGCCGGCTTCCGCCAGAAGCCCGGCAACCATCCTTGGATCGGCGAGCACATCGGCAAGTGGATGCACGCCGCCACGCTGGCCTGGGCGTACACGGGCGACCCGCGGCTCAAGGCGAAGCTGGACTACGCCGCTGCCGAACTGATCAAGACCCAGGAAGCCGACGGCTACCTCGGCACCTACACGCCAGAGACCCGGTTCGGTGTGTACCCCGGCCCGGACGGCAATCAGTGGTCGGGACCGGCCTGGGACGTGTGGTCGCACAAGTACTGCCTGATCGGGCTGCTGACGTACCACCGGTTCACCGGCGACGCCACGGCGCTCGCCGCCAGCCGCCGGGCGGCCGATTTGTTGCTCGCCACCTTCCCCGCGAAGAAAAGCATCCTGGCCGCCGGCACGCATGTGGGCATGGCGGCCACCAGCGTGCTCGAACCGATGGCGCTGCTGTACCGCTGCACCGGCGAGCCGCGCTACCTCGAGTTCTGCCGCTACCTCGTCAAGGCCTGGGACGAGCCGGACGGCTCGCGCATCCTCGCTTCCCTGCTCGAAGGCCGGCCGGTGAACCGCGTCGCCAACGCCAAGGCCTACGAGATGCTCTCGAACCTTGTCGGCCTGTGCGAACTGTACCGCGTGACCGGCGACCCGACGTATCTCCGCGCGGCGCGCCACGCCTGGGAGGACATCACAGTCAAACGGCTCTACCTGACCGGCGGCGCCAGCCAGGGCGAGCATTTCCGCGACGACCACGAACTGCCCAACCACGAGGGCGCGCACGTGGCTGAGACTTGCGTGACCACGACCTGGATCCAGTTCAACGCGCAGCTCCTGCGGCTCACCGGCGAGGCGCGCTTCGGCGATGAACTGGAGCGCACGTTCTACAACCACCTCACCGCGGCGCAGCGTCCCGACGGCGCGCAGTGGTGCTACTTCACCGCGCTTGAAGGCCGCAAGCCGTACGGCCCCGGCATCAACTGCTGCGTGTCGAGCGGCCCGCGTGGCCTGGCCCTGGCGCCGCCCGCCGCCGCCTTCACGTATCGCGCGGACGGCGCGCCCGGCCTCGCGCTGAACTTGTTCGAGCTGGAATCGTTTTCCACCGTCGTGGACGGCCAGCCGGTGCGGCTCGCGGTGATCACGGAGTTCCCGCGCGCCGGCCGGTCCACGGTGACGATCGCCAAGGAAAAGCCCGCCCGCTTCGCGCTGAAGATCCGGCAACCCGCCTGGGCGGGAAAGCTCGAGGTCAGGGCCGCGCCGGACGTGACCGTGACCACGCGCGACGGCTGGCTCGAAATCGCGCCGCGCGTGTGGCAACCGGGCGAAACCGTCGCGCTCAGCTACGCGCTGTCCCCGCGGCTGATCGCGGGCGAGCACGGCAACGCCGGCAAGGCAGCACTGGCCTGGGGGCCGTTCATCCTCGCGTACGACACGGCGACGAATCCGGACGGCGATCCCCCGGCTCAAATCGCCCTGGCTGATCCAGGCAACCAGCCGGCGGCGGAACTGGCGGTGGACGCGGCTGGCTCGCTGCGGTTCACCGCGCTGGTGCGGTCCGCGCGGCGGCCGGAGCCGCGCCCGGCGGTGTTCGTGCCGTTTGCCGACGCGGGCGGCTCCGGCGGCCAGTACCGCGTGTGGCTGCGCGCGTCGGACAGCCCGTTGCCGCCGCCGAATCCGTCCCTGCTGGCCACCGGCGTGGAAGCGCGCTCCCGCGACGGCAACGTGGAAGGCTCGATCAACGACGGCGACCCCGGCACGTTTGTGGTGACGTTCGACGGCCGGGCGCAGGCGGAGGCGTGGTTCAGCGTGACCTTGCCGCAACCAGCGCGGATCGGCCGCGTCGTCTTCACCCAGGGCCGGCTGTTCCACGACGGCGGGTGGTTCGACGCCAGCGCGGGCAAGCCGCAGGTGCAGGTGCGGCTCCAGCCGGACGGGCCCTGGCAGGACGCCGCGGCGCTGGCCGATTACCCGGCCACCACGGCGACCCACGGCGCCGGGCTCAAGGAAGGCCAGGCCTTCACCGCCAGGCTGTCCCAGCCCGTCACGGCCGTGGCGGTCCGGGTCATCGGCAAACCCGCCAGCGGCGACAATCCGGCCCAAGCCTTTGCTTCCTGCGCGGAACTGGAGGCTTTTCCCGAGTGAGCCGGGAATCCACGCCGAGAATTGCCGAGGCCTTCACCTAGCCCAACCCGTCCGCCCGGCTACGCCTGGGCCGGTTTGCGGACGCCGGGGGCGCTCAGCACCTCGACGGCGCGCAAGGTGGCGGCGCTGCGGGTCTCGACGCCCAGTTGCTCGAAGATCTCCAGCAGGTGCTTCTTTACCGTGGATTCGCTGATGCCCAGGATGGTGCCGATCTCGCCGTTGGTCTTGCCCTGCGCGACCCATAGCAGCACCTCGGCCACGCGCGGCGTGAGGCCCAGGGCGTGCAGCGGCGCGGGCGAGTCGAAGTTCGGCTGGAACTCGCGGCGGGCCAGTTGCTCGGCGCGCGCCAGGCGGGTCTGGATGGCGTGCAGCAGGTCGGTCTTGTCCACCGGTTTGACGAGGTAGTCGTCGGCGCCGAGGTTCATGCCGCCGCGCACGTCGGTTTTCTCGCCCTTGGCGGTGAGGAAGATGAACGGGATGTTCATCGTGGCCGGGTCGTTGTGCAGCTCGCGCAGCACGTCGTGGCCGTCCAGCCCGGGCATCATCACGTCGCAGAGGATGAGGTCGGGCCGTTCGCGCCGGGCGAGGTCCACGCCGGCCCGGCCGTTCTCGGCCGCGAGCGGCGCGAAGCGCTCTAGGCGCAGAATGGTGACCAGGTTGCGCCGCATCTGCGGTTCGTCTTCGATGACGAGGATTTTTTTCATGGTGGGCACCTTGCTGATCTCGCTCTTAATCCTGCTCGTAATCTTGCTCTCTCATCCCCGCCCGAACCTCCGCCAACCCAGCCGCTGGCCCGCCGCGGATCAAGCTGATCAGCAGCGGCACCCATTCCAAGACGGACCCGCTCCGTGCGACGGAAGCGAGGGGGTTCGGGCTGAGGCGGAGATTGTCGGAGATGAAGCCGGGTTTCATGGGTGGCGAGGCGGGAGCAGGATTAGGATTAAGATCAAGAGGGGAGTCAGAACACCGGCAGCCTCACCGTCACGGTCGTGCCTTCGCCGACCCGGCTGTCCACCTGGATGCCGCCGCCGTGCAATTCGACGCAGCGTTTCACAATCACCAGGCCCAGCCCGCTGCCGGACACCTGGCCCACGTTGCGCCCGCGGTGGAAGGCGCTGAAGAGCCGCCCCAGGTCGGCTTCCGGGATGCCGATGCCGCGGTCGCGCACGACACAGACGGCCTGCGCGCCGGCGCGCTCGACGCGGAAGGCCACCGGCGCGCCCGGCGGCGAGTACTTCACGGCGTTGGTCAGCACGTTGGTGAAGATGTGGCGGAGCAGGCGCTCGTCCGCCCGCGCGGCGGCGCAGTCCGGCCCCAGCTCGAGTTCGACGGGGCACACGCCGCCGGTGGCGGACCGCACCTCCTCGATCACCCGCCGGCAGAAGCCCGGCAGGTCCAGCGGGGCCGGGTCGCAGGCCAGCTTGCCGGCCTCCACCTGGCTGAGCACGAGCACCTCCTCCATGAGGCTGGCCATGTGCTTCGAGTTTTTGGCGATGGCTTCCAGATGCTCGCGGCGCTCCGCGGCCGGCAGTTGCTCGAGGTAATCCGAGAGAATCTGCGCGGAGGACAGGATGATGCCCAGCGGCGTGCGGAACTCGTGCGAGACCATTGAGACGAAGTTGCTCTTGAGCTGGCTCAACTCGCGTTCCCGCTCCAGCGCGCGCCACATCTCCACCTCGGCGCGCTTGCGCTCGCTGATGTCGTTCACCACCGCCTGGATGAGCCGGCGGCCGCCCATCTCGATGCGCGTGAGGATCGCCTCGACGGGGAAACCGGTGCCGTTGGCCCGGCGGGCCATCCAGTCGAACCGTGCCGCGCCCTTTTCGAGGCATTCGGTGATGTGCCGGCGGGCCAGTTCCGCGGTGGGTTCGCCGCCCGGCTGGAACGGCGGCGAGGTGGCGACCGGATTCTTGCCGACGAGTTCCGCCGCGCTGCGACAGCCGAACATGCGGACGACGGCGGGGTTGACCTCCAGGTACTGGTGCTCGTCGTGGATCATCACGCCCGTGCTGGTGGCCTCGAAGAGCGCGCGGAACTTCTGCTCCGACTCGCGCAAGGCCTGCTGCGCGCGCTTGCGCTCGAGGGCCAGGGCCGTCTGCGCCGCCACGAACGTCAGAATCCGCTTCTCCTCCTCGCCGTAGGCGTGCGGGTCCCGGTAGTCCTGCACGGCCATGACGCCAAACGGCCGGCCGGCCACGCTCAGCGGCACGCCCAGCCAGATCGCCGCCGGGGTGCCGCTTTCGACGTAATGCAGCTCCGGGAAGCCGTCGAAGGTGACTTCGTTGCCCTGCCGGCGCTTGCGCGCGTTCATCTCCTCGCCCAGCAACAACGGTTGCCCGGTGCGCAGGACGTAGCTCGTCAACCCCGTGCCCAGCCGGAACGGGCGGGGCGTGGGCTCCGATTCGTCCACGAAGTACGGGAACGAGATCAGCTCCTGCTCCGCGTCGTAAAGCGCGATGTAGAAATTCCGGGCCGGCATCAGGCCGCCGATGATGCGGTGAATCTGCCTGTACAGGCTGGCGAGATCCTCGGCGGCGTGCACCGCCTCGGAGATTTCGTAGGTCGCGCGCTGGACCTGCTCGCGGCGCTTGCGCTCGGTGTTGTCAATGATGCTGGCGCGCAGCAGCTCCTGGCCTTCGGCCGGCAGGCGGACCAGCCGGACCTCCGTGGGGATCAGCCGGCCGCTGGTGTGGCGGTGAATCCACTCGAACACGGGCGCGCCGCCCGCCAGCGCCTCGTCCATCTTCTCGCGCGCCACCACCACCGAGCGGCGGCCGTCGGCCTGGAACTCCGGGCTCACGTCGGCGGGCGTCAGTTGCGACAACTCCTCCGGGCAGCGCCCGTACAGGGTGCAGGCGTGCGCATTGCCGCTGATGAACCGGCCGGTGCGGCCGTCGAAGACCACGATGGCCTCGGGGGCGTGCTCCACCAGCGTGCGCAGCCGCGCCTCGCTGGCCGCCAGCTCGGCGGTGCGCTCGGCGATGCGGCGCTCGAGCGTGGCGGTGAGTTCGCGCACCTCGGCCTCGACCCGTTTGCGCTCGCTGATGTCGCGCGGGATCACCACGTGGAGCAGCCGCCCGTTCACGGGGATGGCCGTGGCCAGGCTCTCCAACGGCACGTCCGTGCCGTCGAACCGCCGCGCCACCCACTCGAAGCGGTGGCTGCCGTTCTTCCGCACCAGCTCGGTGATTTCCGCCGCGCATTCGCGCGAGGGGCGGCCGTCCGGCTGGAAGGGCGGCGCCAGATCGGCCGGGGAAAGTTGCAACAGATTCTCCTTGGAACCGGCGCGCATCAGCGCCACGGCTGCGGGGTTGCAGTCCACGAACACGTTGGTCTCCGGATCGAAGAGAACGATCGCGTCGGCGCTGCGCTCGAACAGCAGTTCAAACATCGAGCCAGTGTCCGTCGGCGCCCCCGCGAAGTGGCTGGGCCTTTCGGTCCATTGTCGGTGAGCGGCTGGCGGCGTACTCATGGCGTCATGAATGCGACACTGAATTTCCCGCACAAGCGGAACACCACGGGGGCGACCCCGGCACAGCCGGACGCGCCGCTCGCGGTGCCTCGCGGCGAAATCGTCATGAAGCCAACCGTACCCACCTCTGACACAATCATGCTCGCAATTAACCACGTGCCCGGGGCCTGGTCCAGTGGCCGGCCGGCCAACCGGCTGACCGGCGCCTCGCTCCGCAACGAGGCGCTGGCCGCGCGTCGGCGCTTTTTTGCCGGGCACGGGCCGGGGGCGGACATGCCCCGTCGGCTCGCCGGGTCGAAGGAACTGCGCAAGGCGCTCGTCGCCGCCGAGATGGCTCTCTGGGAAAGTTTTCAACGCTGACCAATCGCACCGGTGACGGCGCGAGCGGCCGCACATCCGCAGCCGGTCGCCACCCGCGCCGCGCCCCCCACAACCATGAAACCCCGACGTGCGTGCGGAAACGATCTGGACGGAACGGGCGCGACCACGCCCGCGCCGGGCCAGCCCGCTCACGTCACCACCCCGAACCACAACGATATGAATGCCGACATGAAACTCCTGAAAGTCACCCTCGTGGCCGCGCTTACCGCGGGCGCGGTGGTCCTGCTCATCGGCGCGGCCCGGGAGGCCGCCCAGCCCGCCGTGGACGACCCGGTCGCGCGCGGCAAGTACCTCGTGACCTACGGCGGCTGCTCGGACTGTCACACGCCGCTGAAGTTCGGTCCGAACGGCCCGGAGCCGGATCTGACGCGTTTTCTGTCCGGACATCCCGGCGACGTTGAGCTGCCGCCGCCGGAATTGAAACCCGGGCCGTGGTTCGCCGTGACGGCGGGGATGACCGCCTGGGCGGGGCCGTGGGGCATCAGTTACGCGGCCAACCTCACCCCGGACGTCAACACCGGCCTGGGCATCTGGACCGAGGACATGTTCAACAAGGCGATGCGCACCGGCAAACACATGAGCACGGGGCGCGACATCCTGCCGCCAATGCCGTGGCAGAACCTGGCGGCGCTCACGGATGCCGACCTCAAGGCCATCTTCGCCTACCTGCGCACGCTGCCGCCGGTGCGCAACGAAGTGCCGCGCCCCACCCCGCCAGGCGGCGGTCCCGGCTACGAGTGACCCGCCGGCGGCTGGCGCCACCCGGACCGACCGCATTCCACGTGCAGCCGCACCCCCATCATCATCCCCCGGGCCATGACTGCCCCCATGACCGCGAAGCCGTTCCTCCACCGCGCGGGACTGGCGAACTCCCGCTGGTTTGGACCGCATTTGTTCAGCTTCCTGGCGACCGGGAGCGAAACCGACGGCCTGTTCGCGCTCATGGAGGTTCAACTCCTCGCCGGCCACGAACCGCCGCCGCACACCCAGGAAGTGCATGACACGGCGTTCTACGTGCTGGACGGTGAAGTCCGCCACCGGATCGGCACCGAGACCGCCCGCGCCAGCGAAGGTGACTTTGCCCTGCTGCCCGCCGGTGTGGAGCACGGCTTCCGCGTCTTGAGCGGCCAGGCCCGCGCGCTGCTCCTGACCGCGCCGGCCGGACTCGAGCAGGCGTTTCGCGTGTTGAGCGAGCCAGCCAGCCGTCTGGAAATCCTCCCCGATCCGCGGCCGCTCGACCCCGGCCGGTTCCTCAACGAATTCGGCCGCCGGGGAGTCGTTTTCCGTTGCCCGACTGCCCCCGAGCCGGCCACGAGCCCGAACCCGGGCCTCGTCACGCGCCCGGTGCCGGACTGCGCGCGCAGCTATTTCGGACACATCCACACGCCGCTTGTCACGGGGGCGCAAACCGGCGGCCGCTTCGCGCTGAGTGAAGTCGTCGTCCGCCGCGGCCACGAGCCGCCGCCGCACCCGCGTTACCACGAGGATGAAGGGTACTACGTGCTCGAAGGCGACGTGACCTTCCACTGCGACGGCCGGGCACTGGCTGCGCGGCCGGGCGAGTTCGTCTTTCTGCCGCGCGGGCTGCCGCGCGGGTACGAAATCCAGTCCGGGGCCGTGCGGATGTTGATGCTGCTCACGCCGCCGTCCAACGGGATCGGGTATTCGCCGGTCTTCCCGCGCCCGCGGCGCGACCGCTAACCAAGAGCGCCGCGCCCCGCATTCCGGAACGCGCTGTCGGCGGACGAACCGCCAGCCGCCGGGGGTAGCCCGCACTGAACCGCTCGCGGGCCAAGCGCACGAAGGCATGACCACGGTGCCGGCCCTGCATGCCAAGGCAGTGTCTCGCGGCCCTGGAGATCGGTGCGGACGGCGCGCGCACGGCGTTCGTGGAGTCGGCCTGCGCCGGCGACGCGTACCCGGCCGCGAGCGTGCGCGGGGTGTTGCAGGCGCACGCGCACCCGCCCAGCTTCCTCGATGCCGCCGCGGCGCCGTTGCCCGCCCGGCTTTCCGCCGAACAGCCCGGCTCGGTGGTCGGGCGCTAACGTCTGCTCGAACAGATCGGCGAGGGCGGCTTCGGCGTGGTGTCCATGGCCGAGCAGCGCGAGCCAGTGAAGCGGAAGGTGGCGTTGAAGATCATCAAGCCCGGCATGGACACGCGGCAGGTGGTCGCGCGTTTCGAGGCCGAACGGCAGGCGCTGGCACTCATGGACCACCCGAACATCGCCAGGGTGCTCGACGTCGGCGCCACGGAAACCGGCCGGCCCTATTTCGTGATGGAACTGGTGCGCGGCGTGCCGATCACGCGCTTCTGCGACGAAAACCAGCTCACCCCCGCCGAACGCCTGGAGTTGTTCATGCCGGTGTGCGCCGCCATCCAGCACGCGCACCAGAAGGGCATCATCCACCGCGACATCAAACCCAACAACGTGCTCATCGCCATGCACGACGACCGGCCCGTGCCCAAGGTGATTGACTTCGGCATCGCCAAGGCCACCCAGCAGGAACTGACCGACAAGACCGTCTTCACGCGCTACCACGAGTTTCTGGGCGCGCCGGTCTGCATGAGTCCCGCGCAGACCCGGATGAGCGGCCTGGACATTGACACCCGCACGGACATCTATCCGCTGGGCGTGCTGCTCTACGAGTTACTCATCGGCCACACCCCCTTCGACGCGCAGGAGCTGTTGAGCGGCGGCTACGACGAGATCCGGCGCCGCATTCGCGACCAGGAGCCGCGCAAACCCTCGACCAAGCTCGACACCCTGGCGGCGGCTGACCGCGAACTGGCCGCGCGTAAACGCCGGTCCAACCCGAAACACCTGAGCCGGACGCTGAAAGGTGACCTCGATTGGATCGTGATGAAGGCGCTCGGCGAAGGCCACGACGCCACGCAGAACATCCGTCGGAACCTGGCCCTGCTCTTGGAAGTCACGGGACGGCCCGGCGAGGCGCTGCGGCAGTGGCTGTAGGTTCTCCGGATGCGCCCGGGCTTCCAGATGGCTCACGAGGACGTCGCGCGGCTGTTGACGAATGCGCCCGTTCCACGCCTGGAAGCCCCGGCGCTGGCCGGCCCCATCCGGTGGCGGTTCTCCGACCGCCCGCCACCGGCGGGCTGGCAGGAACCGGCCTTCGACGACTCCCGCTGGCCGACGAACGGGGCGCGCGAGGCGCAGACCTTCTGGGCCCGCGCCCGCTTCGAACTCGACGCCCGCCCCGACGTCGACCTGGTGCTGATGCTCCAGGGCGCCAGCCAACTTGAGCTGGCGGTGAACGGAGTCGCCGACCCGCGCCCGTTTCACGCGCCGGGCGGCGGTCCGGTGTTCGCGGTTCTTTCCGAAGACCTCCACCACGCCCTCCGCCCCGGCACCAACGTCGTGACCTTGCAGGCGCTCGGCGCGCGGGCGACGGCGACGGTGGTCATCGAGTGGCTGGCCTTTCCCGGAAGCCCCGCGCGCTGAGAGCGAAAAGGCGGCTTCCGCGACGGCGGTTGCGCGCGCCCATCTTTACGGATCACCCGGGGCCTGGCTGGCGTGGGGCGGGCTGGCTACCTCTTTCGTTCCATTTACCGGAACGCCTCCGTGGGTTTCCTTCACCGCGTTATTGCGTGAACACAAGCGTCCAGCGGCTGCTGAAACACCCCGGCCTCGCCTGCGCGCCATTGAAGTGGCGGGGTGGGGCCGACGAATACGCCGGCCTGCAACTCATTGATCTGCGCCACCCCGCGCCGGTGCGGTTCCTGGCCCCGGAGCGGCTGCCGGATGGCACGGTCCGTTTGGGGCTGGAAGGCGTCGCCGGCCAGCGGACCCGCCTCGAACGAAGCGCGGATTTGCGCGTCTGGGCGCCATGGCAGACTGTCACACTGACCAACGGTGTCCTGGAAGTCGTGGACGGCGACGCCGGCGCGATGCCGCTTCGCATTTACCGCGCCAGCGCCAACTGAACGACGCCCTGACACCCAAACCCAAGAACCAGTTCGCCCGTAAGCTGTATGAACATCACTGAAATCGCCCCCGACGTGTTCCGGCTGTCGCTCTACGTGCCGGAGTTCAACCTGCAATTCAACCACTTCCTCGTGCGCGACGCCGAGCCGCTGCTCTACCACACCGGCATGCGGCGCATGTTCCCGCCGTTGCGCGAGGCCGTGGCGAAGCTGCTCGATCCGGCGACGCTGCGCTGGATCGGCTTCAGCCATTTCGAGGTGGACGAATGCGGCGCGCTCAACGAATGGCTCGCCCTCGCGCCCCAGGCGCAGGCGGTGTGCAGCGTGGTGGGCGCGCTGGTCAACATGGGCGACTTCGCCAGCCGGCCAGCGCGCGGCCTCGGCGGCGATGAGGTCTTCAGCACCGGCCGGTACCGTTTCCGCTTCCGCGCCACGCCGCACCTGCCGCACGGCTGGGACGCCGGCGTGCTCTTCGAGGAGACGCAACGCACGCTGTTCTGTTCCGACTTGTTCCACCACGACGGCAACGTCGAGCCGCTGACCGAATCGGACATCCTCGGCCGCGTGCGCCGGGCCATCACGGAATACCAGGCCGGTCCGCTCATGGACTATCTGCCGTTCACCACGCGCACGCAGGCGCTGCTGGAAGACCTGGCCGCGCTCCGCCCGCGCACCCTGGCCACGATGCACGGCTCGACCTTCGTGGGCGACGGCGCGCGCGCCCTGCGCGATCTGGGCGTGGTGATGCGCGAGGTGCTGGGGCCGAATCCGTCGAAAGCTGAAGGGCATTGAGGCTCCGCATCCGTACCGGAAAACCAGGCGCTGGAAATGTTCATGAATTTTTTGGCCATTCGCGCGCCCCGGCCGGGAGCCTGCCCAAGCCGGTCAGCGACACAGAAACGACCTTTGAGAACCAATCGCATGAAAACCGGGCACCTTCGATCCGCTCCGCAACGCCCGTTGCGGGCGCTCAGCCACCGCGACCCCGGCGAAAGCGCCGCCTGGGGCGTGCTGGCACTGGCCGTCGCCTCGGCCACGACGGCCCGCCCGCTGCCGGCACGAAAGTGAGACACACCCGGCCCAACAACACCGTCTGTTGACCGATTAAACCTAAAGCTATGCATAAATCTGGTATGAAACGAACCCTCCTTTGCCTTGCTGTGCTGCCGTTGCTTGCCACGGCGCCCCTCCGGGGTCAGACCGCGCCAACCGGGAAACTCCCCGGCCCCCTGCTGGACGGCTTGGGCGACCTGCACCACCCGGTCACCACGCAATCCCCGCAGGCCCAGCGGTATTTCGATCAGGGGCTGCGGCTGCTCTTTGGCTTCAACCACCGGGAAGCCATTCGTTCGTTCCGGTCCGCGGCGCACCTGGACCCGCGGTGCGCCATGGCGCATTGGGGCGTGGCGTACGCCTACGGCCCGCACGTGAACCGGCCGATGGACTCGAACGACACCGCGCAGGCCTGGACCGCGCTGCAACAGGCCGTGGCGCTCAAGCCCAAAGCCTCCCCGAAGGAACAGGCCTACATCACCGCGCTGGAAACCCGCTACCGGCCGGTCCACCAGGACGACCGGCTCGCGCTCGACAAGGCCTTCGCCCGGGCCATGCGCGAGCTGGTCAAGCAATACCCCGACGACCTCGACGCGCAGGTGATCTTCGCCGAGTCGCTCATGAACACGATGCCGTGGGACTACTGGACGCGCGACCGCACGCCCAAGCCGGAGACCGAGGAGGTCCTCGCCGCGTTGCGGTTCGTCAGCTCGCGCAATCCCGATCATCCCGGCGCGAACCACTTCCACATCCACGCGGTCGAGGCCGGGCCGAACCCCGAGCTGGGCCTGCCCGCCGCGGACCGGTTGCTTGATTACGCGCCGGCCGCGGGGCACCTGGTCCACATGCCCGCGCACATCTACATGCGCGTGGGCCAGTACGCGGACGCCGTCGTCGCCAACGAACGCGCGGTGAGGGCCGACCGCGACTACATCCGCCACTGCCGGGCCCAGGGCTTTTATCCGGGCGCGTATTACCCGCACAACATGCACTTCCTCTGGTGGGCGCAGCTCTTCGAGGGCCGGAGCCGGGAGGCCCTGCGCACGGCGAACCAGGTCGCCGCCTACGCGCTGGACAACTACTGCGGCCCGAGCAAGGCTGTGGAAGCCCCGCGCCTGCGCCACCTGCCGTGGCTGACGCTCGCCCGCTTCGGCCGCTGGGACGAAATCCTCGCGCTCACCCAGCCGCCGGACGTGAACGACTTCCTCGTGGACCGCGCCCTCTGGCACTTCACCCGCGGCCTGGCCTTCGCCGCCAAAAAGGACGCGGCCGCCGCCGAAGCCACGCAGCGGGCGCTGAGCGCCATCGCGGCCAGCGAAGCGGCGAAGAAGCTCAGCAGCCCCGTCTTCCCCGCAGCCGACACCCTGAACGTGGCCAGCCTCTGGCTCGCCGGCAAGGTGGCCGGCGCCAATGGCGACACCCGCGCGATGATCGAGCATCTCGCAAAGGCGGTCGCCGCCGAGGACGCGATTCCGTACATGGAGCCGAGCTACTGGCCGGTCCCGGCGCGGCCGACGCTTGGCGCCGCGTGGCTGCAGGCGGGCGACGCCGCGAAGGCCGAGCAGGTCTTCCGCGAAGACCTCAAGCGCTGGCCGCGCCATGCCTGGAGCCTCTTCGGGCTTGTGCAGGCGCTTCGCCGCCAGGGCCGGACGCAGAGCGCCGAACTGGTTCGCCGCGAATTCGAGGCGGCCTGGCAACGCGCCGACGTGCAACTGAGCCTGGAATGGTTCTGACTTCAGCCCGAAGGTGGGTCGCCTCTCGTTGAGAGGCGACACTTGCCGGCCTCTGAGCCAGAGCCGGCTACCTGCTCTCCAGGGCTAGCAGCCGGCCCGGGCAGGCAAGCGGCCGGCTGGCAGCCTGCCGCAACGTGCAAGTTGCCCGTCCCACCCAGTGACTTGCGTCTCCCCGCTCCGGCACCGCTTCTTCGGCACCGGAGCGGGTCAAGACGCCCGGCTCTGCCATCCAAAGCACCGAACGGTGCACTTCCAACGCCGCGCGTTACTGGCGGACGCGATAGAACCGGGCCGACCCGGTGGGCACGACCGTGTAAGTGTTGCCCGGAGGCGCCGGGGTCACGGGCGTCCAGGTCGTGGCCGCAGTGAGCGCGTCGGCGGATTCGAGCGTGCCCGCGCCGGTCCAAGTGATGGTCACGCTGTTGCCCTGCCGGGTGATACTGAGCCGGGGCCGTTCCACCGCCGCGCCGGGCTGGGTGATCAAGGCGTTGTCGAAGATGCCGGACATGACGTCCGTCGCGGCGCGGACGTAGGCGCCGACGCCGAAGACGATGCCGCTGGCGACCGGGAAAGGCACCTCCGCGCCCGGCACGTCGTCGAGGAAGAGCTTCACCGTTGAGCCGTTGGCCACGGCCTTGAGGCGGTGTTTGCCGCCGTCGTTGAACTTCGGCGTGTTGAAGGCGGCGATCGTGCCGGCCGCGCCGTCCAGGGCGAGCGGCGTGTCGCCCGGCTGTTCGATGAACCGCGCAAACTCCCAGCCGCCGGCTGATCCGTCGTGGGTCTTGTATTCGTTGAAGAACACGTATTTCGAGCGGGTCTCGTCGGTGATCCAGAGGCCGGTGCGCTGCTTGGCGCTCGTGCCCGTGACCAGCGAGTAATTCAGCTTCACGCGGTCCACCTCGAACGTGACCGGGCGCGTGGCCTGGGCGGTGTAGTTGGACACCGTCATCACCGCGAAGCCGGGCCAACCCGTGACTTCGCCGGTCACGGCGAGGTTGAGCGTGCCCTCCACCACGCTGACCGCCGAGTCCAGGGTGGCCACGCCTTCGGGCACCAACGGCGTGGGGGCCACGCGCCAGCGGGAGGCGTTCAGCTCGTTGCCAGAGAAGTCGTCGCTCAGCAGGGTGACCGGCGGCGGTGTGACGGTGATGTTGATGCCGCCGGCCACGCAGGCGCCCTGGTCGTTCGTGAGGTCGAACGTGGTCGTGCCGACGCCCACGGCGGCGACCTTGAAGGACTGCACATTGGTCGTGCCGGTGGCGTAGGTGAGCGTGAGCGCGCCGTTCACCGCGCCCTCGGGGATGGCGACCGCCGGGTTGCGGCTGGTGAGGGTGACCTTCGTGGTCACGGCGTTGAGCAGCCGCGGAATGGTGACCTTCACCAACGCGCTGGACGTGCCCTGTTCCGCCGAGACGTCGGCGGGGTCCACCTTGATGCAGGGCAGGACGTACTCGATCTTCACGTTGTCGAACACGCCTTTCACCGCGTCTCCGCTGGCGCGCGCGTAAGCGCCCACCTCGAAGTACGTGAAGGCCGTGTTGGCGAACTCGAAACTTCCCCCCGACTGGCCGTCGAGGAACACCTCCACCGTCTTGCCGTTGGAGAGAAGCCTCATTTTGTGGCTGTTCGTGTCCTGGTCCAGCGCGTCGAAGGCCGGGAGGTTGATGCCCCCGCCAGTGGGGCTGCCGGGATTCACGTTCACCTGCCAGCCGTTCTCACCCAGATTCTGGCCGAAGAAGACGTACTGGGAGCGGTCGTCGGTGGTGATGTACACGCCCGTGCGCGCGGCCGTGCTGGGGGTGAACTCGTCGATCGAGAGCGGATTAATTGACACCCGGTCCACCTCGAAGGACAGCAGCAGGTCGTCGCTGGCGTTATAGCTGTTGGTGGTCTTCAGCGAGGCGCCCGGCCAGTACTGCAAGTCCGTGTAGCCGGAGATGTTGAGGCGGCCGCCGGCCTGCGTCACGTCGAAGAAGCCCGTGCCGCCCTCGAAGCCCTGCGTGCTGACGAACCACTTCGCCGGGTCAATGGCGCTGCCCGTGAAATCCTCGTTGAGTTGCACGCCGGGGCCGGACACCACGGTCACGTCCAGTTGGTTGCCGATGAGCAGGCCGACATCGTTGGTGAGCGTGAACCGCGACGCGCCCAAACCCAGGCCCTGGATGTCAATCGTCTGCGTGTTCGGGCCGCCGGCCGGGAAGTTCAGCGTGCGCGTGCCGTTGACAGCGCCAACGGCGTTCGCCACCGCCGGCCGGCTGCTGACCACCCGGATGGGGACCGCGGTGGCGGCGTTCGCGCCCGGCGGGATGCGCACGACGATCCCGGCCGCCGTCTGCCCGGTGCCCAGCCGCAGCGTGGTGGTGGAGAACGTGACCGTGCCCACGGCCTCCACCTTCAGGTTGTCGAAGATGGTGTTGGCGGTGTCGCCGTTCGCGCGCGCCGCGGTGCCGAACTGGAACACGAACTCGGAGAACGGGAAGTTCACCTGCGCGCCGAAGAGGTCGTCCAGGTACAGGCGCACGGTCTTGCCGTTGGCGACCATCTTCATGTTGTGGAGGCCCAGGTCTTCGTACGGATTGAAGGCCGCGATTTCCGTGCCGCTGCCGGTGGGCACGTCCCCGGCGACGCCGATCTTGCGGTTGTAGCGCCAGCCGCCCTCGCCGCGGACGTCGGCGAACAGCACGAAGTAGTTCGTGGCCGGGTCCAGAATCCAGAGCATGCTGCGCGATGCCGTGCCGAAGCCGGCCTCGCTCACGCGGTCCACGGAGATGACGATGTTCGTTTCCTCCGAGGCGCGGAAGACGGGGTTCAGTTGCAGGGTCGCGGCCGGCCACCATTGCTGGCTGACCGTGCCGGTGAACTCGATCACGCCGTCGTGCTGCGTGACGTCAAACTCGCCGACGCCGCCCTCGAAGAAGGGCGTCGCCCGCGTGAACTTCGCGGGATCAATGGTGTTGCCGCTGAAATCCTCCGAGAAGAGGACATTGCTGACCTGGGCGTGCAGGGCCGACGCCAGCAACAGCGTCAGCGCGGCTCGCGCCGCGCAGCCGAAGACGGAATCACGGGGTTTATGCATGGGACTTGGGGGTTCTGGGTTACAGCTGTGAAGATGGCCGGCGTCCGGGGCCTGTCAAGGCGGCACGCCGGACTGTTTGCCGGAATTGATTTCGATTTCGCGCGCGCCAGCCGGGACGACCACTTCCTCCCGCCGGCCGCCGGGCCAGGTCACGCGCAGCCCGACCACGCCCTCGCCCGGTGCCAGCACCTGCGTGGCCGCCGGCTGCGACCAGTAGCCGCCGCCGGCGCGAACCTCCCGCGCCGGACCGGGGCGGCCATCCGCCCGGGCAGCCCGCAGCACCGCGCCCACCGCGGCGGGGTTGCCGGGCGGGCCGACCAGCCGGACGCGCAAGCCCGGCCGGCCGGCGACATTGCGGAACAAGCGCGTGGCGTGCGCGTTCTGTCCCACCACCAGGTCCGCGCGGCCGTCGTGGTCAAAGTCGCCCGCTGCCACGCCGCGGCCTTCGCCAAAGACGTAAATTCCGCTGGCCTGCGGCGTTGTCGCCGTCCAACCGCCCTGCCCGTCGCCGCGCAGCAGCACGCCTAGGCCGGCGTCGTGCCGCGAAGTCAGGCCCGGCATGCCGTAGAAATTTTGCGCGAGGAACACGTCTTCGCGCCCGTCGCCATCGAAGTCCGCCACAGCCAGGCCGAACACCGGCGCCAACTGCGCCTCCACCGGCAATGGCCACGCTTCAAGGCGGTCGCCGCGGTTGAGCAGCAGCACGCTGTCCAGCGTGGCGATGGTGTCGTCGCGCAATTCCGCCAGCCGCGCGCCGAGAAATTCCGCCACGCCCGCCTGGCTGAACTCGGTGAAGCCGCGGTAGCGCTCCAGCAGAAACGGCAACGCGCCGGCCAAGGTGCCCCAGTCCCGCCAGGGCACGAGCTTGTCCAGCTCGGCCGCGTGGTAGGCTTCGACGACTTCCCAGATGCCCTCGCCGTCGAGGTCGCCTGAAAACACGTGCAGCGGCCGGGAGAGGTGGCCCTGGTATTTCGTGTTCCGACCCCAGTTGCCGGCGACCAGGTCCAAACGTCCGTCTCCGTCGAAGTCGCCTGCGGCGACGCTGTTCCACCAGCCGGTGAGGGCCGCAAGGGATGCGGGACGCGGGGCGAGGGGCGAGGGGGACGTAGCGGGCCAAGTCAACGGCGGGTTCCACTCGCTCAACGCGCCGCGCGCGTTGCGGAAGACGCGCAGCGGTCCGCCGTGGCAGGCCAGCGCCAGTTCCGGGAAGCCGTCGCCGTCCAGGTCCGTGAAGAGCGCGTCGCTGACCAGGCCGGCCCGGGCGAGAAGGCGGTTGTTCGCGGCGTCGGGCATGAGGCGACTGGCGTTGTTGCGGAACAGGAGCGAATCCGCCGGTTCCGCGAAACGGCCCGCGATGATCCGCCCGCCGACACAGAGGTCGAGGTCGCCGTCGCCGTCGAGGTCCGCCAGCGCCAGCGGGCCGGTGCTGGCCGTCTGTCCGGGTACCACGCCGGCCACCCCGCCGTCCGACGGATTCACCTGAACCACCGCCGGCGTGTGGTTGGGGCCAGTTTCGTAATTTGCCTGCCCGACCAGCAGCGCGCGTCGGCCTTCCACGGACGACCAGCCCAGCACTGCGGTCTGGTCGCTGTTCGTGGCGGCCGGCAGCCACGGCTGCCCGCGCACAGACGTGAAGCCGCCCTGCCGGTCGTTACGAAACGCCGCCAGTGCGCCGCCCCGGCCGCTGCCGACCAGCAGGTCTTCCCAGCCGTCGCCGTCGAAGTCGAACCAGCTCACGCCCGGGCCAAGCTGGCTGTGCCGCAACGGCAGCAAGGGCTGGCGCGCGAAATCGTCGAACGGCTCGTCCTGATGCCGGTGCGCCAGCCGCGCGCTCGCGTCCTCAAAGAGCGGCCGTGTTGTTTCCGTGCCTGAGGCAACGGCCGTTGACGCTTTCGCCGCGCCTTTGCCTTCCGCCTCGTTGATCTCGTATCGCCGGTTGGCGGGCACGTTTGTGAGCACGCAGCGCGCGCCGCCGCGCCAGAGGACTTCGATGGTGAGCGGGGTATCCCCGCCAACCGCGGCGAATACGCGCTCCGCGTCATCGCTCGAAAGATAACGTCCGCCGCTGATGATTTCCTGGCTTTGCGCGGGCAGACCCGGCTGCCGGACGGTGATCCGGGCACCGATGCCCCGGGTGTTCGCGCCGGCACCGCGCAGGCGGACGGCCACGCGCGGGCGGGGGCTGTCGTTGCGGCAAAGCAGCGGGGCGTCGTCGAGGCAGTTCACCGCCACATCCAGGTCGCCGTCGAGGTCGAGGTCGGCCAGCGCGATGCCCTGGGAGACCTTGCGCGACTCGAAGCCCCAGTCCCGGCCGACTTCCGCGAAAGTGAGGTCGCCGCGGTTGCGAAAGGCGAAGTTCGGTGTCCGCAATGGCTCGAAGAGGCGGCGCAATTCGAGCTGCTCGCGCCACGAGAGCTTGCGCTCGCGCGTCAGCGCGTCAATCCGGCGTGCGAGGTCAATGTTCTGCGCGTCGCGCACGTGCCCCGTCACCGTCAGCAGGTCCTCGTAGCCGTCCAGGTCCACATCGAGGAACACCGGACACCACGTCCAGTCGGAGGCCTCGACGCCGGCGAGCTGGGCGACCTCGCTGAACAGCCCGTCGCCGCGGTTCCAGAACAGCGTGTTGCGCGAGTACTGCGGCCGGCTTTCGAGGTCGCCGGGCGCCACCAGCGCCGGCTGCCGCTCCATCAACTGCACCTGCCGCCTGGCGTGCTCGCGGCTGTACATGTCGGCCACGAACAAGTCGAACCGCCCGTCGCGATCCACGTCCGCCACGTCCACGCCCATCGAGAAGATGCTCGTCTGGCGGAGGCCCAGCCGCGACAACGCCCGGAAGTGCCCGCGGCCGTCGTTGATCCAGATGCGGTCCGGCGACTGGAAATCATTGCAGACGTAAAGGTCCGGCGCGCCGTCGCCGTTCAAGTCGTGGAACAGGGCCGAGAGCCCCCAGTCGTACGGCACGCCGGCCGGCCGGCCGTCTTCGCCCAGGAATGTGCCGTCGGTCCAGCTCACGGCGGCGAAACGGCCCCGCCCGTCGTTCAGGTAAAGCACGTCCGCCTCGCCGTTCTCGAGCACGCCATGCGCGCGGTCCACCGTGAAGCGCCCCGCCAGGTCCGGGTCCGTCAACGGCCGGCCGTCCACGCTGAGCAACTCGTACCGGTTGTTCGCGGTGGCCACGCGGTAGCGTTTGGGCGGCTCGTCGCGGAAGGTGGTCGTGCGATAGTTCACCACGTACAAGTCGAGGTCGCCGTCGCCGTCCACATCCGCCAGCGCGAGCGAGTGCGCGCCCGTGCCGCCGCGCAGGCCGGACTCCGCTGTCACCTCGCGGAAGACGCCGCGGCCATCGTTGAGAAACAGCCGCGTGCCCCGGCCCAGGCCGTTCACCAGCAGGTCGAGGTCGGCGTCGCCGTCCACGTCGGCCAGCGCCGCGCCGGTGGAGGCCTGGTCCGCGCAAGCCACGCCGGCGGTGGCGGTGACGTTCGTGAAGCGCCAGCCGCCGAGGTTGCGGTACAGCGCGTTTGGCCCGTCCAGCGCGCAGAAGTACAGGTCGCACCAGCCGTCACCGTCCACGTCGCCGGCGGCGACGCCGGAGCCGTTGAGCAGGATCTGGTTTGTCAGGTAGCGCGCCTCGGCGAGCGGGTTGGTGAAGGTGATGCCCGTCTGCGCGGGCGTCATCTCGGTGAAACCGGCCTGGCCCCCGGCGGGAACGGCCAGCGGCGCCGCGCGTCCGCCGGAAATTTCCTGCCAGGCGGGCGGCTGGGCGGGCAGCGCCGGCACCACGCCGGCCAAGCACAGCCGGAGGAGAAGATTGGGCGGGCGCATGTGCTGACGCGACGGGTTTAGCAGGCGGCGCGCGGCCACGCAGCCAAATTGCGCCGGGTCTTTCGGTTTGCCCAATCCAACCCCGGCCGGCAGAGTCCGCGCATGCCCGAGAGCGTCCGGATCAAGGACCTGCCGCCCAGCGAACGGCCGCGCGAGCGGCTCCGGGCCAAGGGCGCCGAGGCGCTGGCCACGGAGGAATTGATCGCGATCCTGCTGCGCGCGGGCACGGCAGGGGTGTCCGCGCTGGACGCCGCGCGGCAGTTGTTCAAGCAGTTCGGCACGCTCGACGCGCTCGCGCGGGCGAAGGTCGAGCAGCTCGCGGCCATCCGCGGGATCGGTCTCGACAAGGCGGTGACCCTGAAGGCGGCGTTCACCCTGGCGCAGCGGCTCGCCCGCGAAACCCACGGCACCGCGCCGCACCTCGAGACGCCCCAGCAAGTGGCCGATTTCCTGCGCGAGGACTGCCGCCTGCGCGAGGTCGAGCACTTCCAGGTGCTGCTGCTCAACACCCGCCGCCGCCTGATCCGGATCGAGCCGGTCTCGGTTTCGCAAGGCACGCTCGACACCCTGCTGGTGCATCCGCGCGAGGTCTTCAAGGCCGCCATCGCCGCCAATGCCGCCGCCATCGTGCTGGCCCACAACCATCCCAGCGGCGACCCCACGCCCAGCGAGGCGGACATCCGGGTGACGCGCGACCTCATCCGCGCCGGGCAGTTGCTCAAGATCGAGGTGGTGGACCACATCATCATCGGCCGCCGCACCGCGGACCGGGACCGGGATTACGTTTCGCTGCGCGAACTGGGTTGCTGGGCCGGGTGCTGAGAGCCGGTGAACCGCGGATGACGCAGATGGGCGTGCAGATTTGATTCAAACACCGTGACCCACCGGTGGGCGGCGCCGGGCCATGCTGTTGGTGCTGCCGCGCGGCTGTGGGGGCGCATCTCGATTACCTGCCGGCGGTGTCGTCCGCCGGGGTGGCGGCCGGCTTCCCGCCAGCTGTGGAGCCGGGTTTCCAGCCCGGTGGCGGGGTGCGAGCGGCACCCTGCGGGCGGCGCTTCTGACATGGTTTCCAGGCGGCAAGATGCCGCCCTTTACGGCAGCCAGGGATGGCTGCCGCTACCCCCGGCAGCGTCTGGCCGTTTCAATCGGCTGCAAAAAACTGAGACGCGTCGCGCGACTGTTGCTGCCACCCAACTCATTTAACCTTTCACCCATTTAAACCCAAAATCGAAGTTCCGCAGACAAGGTCGCCCGCGCCGCCACGGACTTCGGTTTTCGCAGTTAACCGCTTCCAGATGCGGGTTGCCGCCTTGCGTCCCTCCGCGCCCGCCATTTTCCGGCTGGCCGCTTGCGGCTATCTTTGGCCAGGGCGCGGGGCCGGCCCCAGTTGGGCGTTAAAGACCCGGCCGCCCGCAGATTTGCGCGTGCGTATGACCATGCGGCTGACCGAAGCGGATTTGAAGTTCGTGGTGGAGACCGTGGCCACCCGGCGGCAGGACCATGACCACCTCGTGAACCTGGTACGGGACAAGGAAGACCTGCTGGAGCCAATGCTCGAGGACCCCAAGCTGGCCGAGCGGATGCTGAACGACCAGGAACAGTTCGTCCGCGTCACGCCGCACCTGCTGTTCGCCGTGCTGCTGCGCCGCGTCCGGCGCGATCTCGAGGGCGCGTCCTTCGTTCTCGAGCACGACGCGGGCGGCCGGCGCCTGCCGGTGTTCGCGGCGCCGCAGGCCGCGGAGTTGCTCGGCGAGCCGGCGCTGCGGGATTACCTGATCGAGCTGCTCTGCTCGTTTGTCCGCACCCACACCGGCGTGCTGTACTGGAAGGAACGCGGCGCCTGGCGCAAACGCCGGTTCAGCGACCTGAATATGGACGACATGATCGCGCTGTGCCAGATGGTCGAGGCGCCGTTCCGGCCGCGCCTGTACAAACGCACGGCGGACCTGGCGCTGTTCCTCGCCGGTGTTTATCCCGACCACACCACGCTGTCTGTCCGGCGGCCGCGCAGCCAGGCCGCCAGCGGGCGCACGGTGCAGGATTATGAGCGCGAAGGCCGGCATTTTTACTCGCTGGCGGCGCGCGACGCCACGCCGCCCTGGCCGCCGACCATCTTCGAGGAGCTGGCGGTGAAATTTTCACTCGCGCGGGAAGTTCTAACCACGCTCAGCGACCGTTACCTCCAGCCGCTGCGGGAGCGGTATTTCAGCCAGCCGGCGGGCTGAGCGCGCCCGCCCCCCTGTGAGCCGGGAGCGCCGGCATCCCCGCTGGCAGTTCCATGAATCCGAAAACCGAAGTTGGGCAGGCGGGACGCACTGCGCTACAGCCAACGTCGGTTTTCGTGATGAATTTGCTGCGACGGCCGGCACGCCGGCACTTCCGTTGAGGCCGTGAACGGCCGTGGCGTCAGCCCGCGCAAAGGCTGGAGCACCGCAGTGGCAGACGGCATTCCGACCGGCGAGGACGCCGGTCGGCACTGCACGGGCGGGTCGCCCGTGCCTCTGTGAACTGGAAGCGCCGCGGTGGCGCGCGCTCAGACGCCCAGCACCCGCTGCATCTGCTGGCGCACCACGGTCAGCCGCGCGAGGTCGCCGCCGCCCACCTCCGCCGTGGCCCAACCGGCAAAGCCGATCTCGGCCAAGGCCGCCCGCACCTTGGCCCATGGCAGGTCGTCATCTTCGCCGCCGATCTCGACGAACTTGTTCTTCGCCCGGCTGAAGCCTTTCACGTCCAGCTTCACGCAGCGCCGGCCGAACGCGCGAATCCACTCCCCCGGCTGGCCATACTTCCAGTGGTTGCCCACGTCGTAGTACATCCCCACCCACGGACTGTTGAAGCTGTCCACGAACTGGATGAACCGCCCCGGCCCCTGTTCCGGTCCGCGGTCGTGGTCGTACATCATCTGGTTCCAGACGTTCTCGATCAGGATCATCTGCCCCAACGCCGCCGCCAGCGGGAGGGACTGCTTGAGTTCCGCGCGGCAACGTTCCTCGATCTCCGCGGCCGGGCCGTCGGCGCCCTTGCCCACGACGATGAGCACGCCGCTGCCGCCCGCGGCGTGGGACACGCGCAGGCAATGCTCGAGGTTGGCCCGTGCGCGGGCGCGCGTCTCCGGTTTCGGGTCCGTGAGGCGCACCTCCCAGTGGGCGTGGTTGATGGCGTTGTGGACGAACACGCCCGCAGCCCGCACCGCCGCGCGCGCCTGCTCGGGCGTGTGGCTGCCGGCGTCGTCAAAATCCACGCCGTCGAAGCCCGCCTCGGCGGCCAGGCGCAACCGCTCGGCCAGGCCCAGCTTCCGGCCGCTGGACTCGGCCGCGATCATCCCCAGCTTGCACGACAGCAGGATGCGCTTGCCGGCCGGCGGCAGCACCAGACCGGCGGGCGACGCGTCGGGGCTATCGGCGGCGGGGGAGTTGGGAACGGCCAGCGCGGCGCCCAGGCCTGCGGCACCGGCCAGGAAACCGCGACGCGAGACCGGTTGTGTGGAGGCTTTCATCTGGAATTCAAGTGTTCTGCCGCGAGTAGAGCCCGGTCCGGCGCGGCTGAGAAGCCTGAATTCGAGCGCAGGAGCCACGGCTGGAAAGGCGATAACCGCCAAGGACGCCAAGCTCCGGCGCGGCGGACAAGCGGCGCGGTTAAACAGGCGAGAAGTTAAATGGTTAAATGAACAGGTTGGACGGCAAATCCGCCCGGCCAGGTCCGGACTTGCGGACGATACACAATGGCGCGCCGGCCAATGCGGACTGGTCAGGCGACTCGACGCGCCTTGGCGCCGTTGGCGGTTCGTGTTGGGGACATTCAGGCTACGCGGCTGCGGATCCCTGGCTGAAAGCCGTGGTGGCCAGATCCGCAAAGGCCGCGACGGCCTTGGTGAGGCGGCGGTCGGCGTTACGGCTGAGGTCCGCCTTCCCCGCCCGGCGCGGGGCGGATTCGCCCGCCGGACCCGCGCCGGGTCTTTCCACCGCCGGGATCGCCGGCGGGCAATGGTTCTGGCGTTCGCTGGCGGGCCACGCGTCCCGCAGCCGCCGGCAGGCCGCGTGGATGTCCCCCGGCGAATTCGAGCGGGGGCCGGAGCTTGAACTGTCGCGCGCCGCGGGGCCCTGCCGCCAGACCGCGTTGGCCTGGAGCGCGGCGCGGTTGTGGTAAATGACGTTCAACTCCCAGTCCAGCAACGCCGTGGGCAACGGCAGGCACTGGAGAAAGGTTTCCAGCGCGAGCCGCACGACTCGCTCGCGGTGCGCGCGGAGCACGCGCCGCGCGGCCGTGGCCACGTGCGGATACAGCCGGCGCAGCGCGGCCAGCTCCGCCTTCGTGAAATCGCCCTGCGCCGCCGTGGGGTAGCACCCCGGCGCACCGGCCAGGATGTCCCGCTCCTCCCAGAACGCCATGCCGGCGACATGGCGCAAGCCGACCGGTTTCATGAATTCGCGGTAGAACGCGCTCCGCTCCTGGACGCGGTCCGGCACGAAATGGCTCATCCGCAACACGGTCGTGCCCGGGTGCGCGCGGAGAGACGGCGGCCACGGATGCAGGTTCATGCAGCGATGAAAGGCGGCGGCCGACGTCAGCGCGTGCCGGGCACGAATTGAAACGGCCGGATGCCGAAGCACACGCACTCCAGCGGAAAGGTCGCGCGCATCAAGCGCCAGCAGCCTTCCTACAACTCGCGAATCCCCAGCGCGGCGTGAAGTAGGGACGCCGCCCCGCGCCAGGGCAACTGTGCCAGGCATGAATAAGCAACAGGACTCGAACGACAGGCCCGCGAAAAGCAACCGCAGGGCCTTCTTGAAATCGGCCGGGGTGGCGCTGGCAGCCACGCCGGACCTGTGGCAACAGGCGCACGCCGGCGAGGCCGCCCGGCGCGTCCTCTACCTGCCACGGCCTGGTGTGGAACACGGCGCAGCCGGGCGTGGCGGGCGCGGTGCCCGCTTCCGCGACCCGGCTGGAAGACGTGGACGGTGATCTCAACCTCGACCTCGTGGCCCGCTTCGACCGCCCGGCGCTCCAAGCCTTGCTGGGCCAGACACCGGACCCGACGGTCATCCTTCGCGCCACCTGGCTGTTCTTGGACGACGAGGCAGGTCAGGCCTGGGCGCAGGTGCGAATCATCCGATAGAGAAACTCCGCAGCACTCGATCGGCCAGGTCGGGAAAGTTCGAACCCGAGCACTGAAGTTGGGCAGGCGGGGCGCACCGTATCACGGCCAGTTTCGGTTGCCGGGTTGAGACCCCGCGCAAGACGTGTCCGGCCGCCCCGTGACCGCTCAGGTTGGATTGGCTCGGCCGGGTTGGCGGCGACGACGGTGTTGGGCAACATTGGTGGCAACTCCTCAAAGCCCAGCCAGACATAAAAGCGCAGACCCAAGGCGGACAAAAAAAGAACTGGCGGCCCCGTTTCCGGAGCCGCCAGGCGACGATTACTAGGTAGGTCAGCCGCCTGCCCGTTCGACAAGCCGCTGAAAGTAGGCCACAGAGGACCTTTTGCGCCTGCGGTGATCGCAGGAGCGGCGGGATTCAGCCGATTTCCGTCGCAGAAACCCGACGCTGGCTTGTCTGTTTGTATAGCAGTATCCGTACCAATTTCCAGAACCAGCCGGTTGGCGCGAAAATCGCGGCCCGGCAAGCCGCGCCCGCGCCACCCGCTTGTACATTCTGGCACACCTATGTCCCGGCAAGCTGGCAACTTTCGTCCATCTTGGCGCACCAGTAGCACATCGCAGAAATTGGCTTTGGCGAAGTCGTCAGCTTGTCTAGCCTTTGGTCAACTCGATGAGCGAATTTGTCAGTGTCGTCCAAGCCGTGTTGCCGGTGTTCATCATCATCGCCACCGGGCTGGTCTTGCGGCGACTGGGCTGGCTGACGGAAGAAGCCGACGCCAGCCTGTTACACATCACCATCAACGTGATGATCCCGTGTCTGGTCTTTGACTCGATTTTGGGAAATCCTGCGGTGGCCCGGCTGGGTAACGTGCTGCTCGCCCCGGCGATGGGTTTCGGGACGGTCGCTCTCGGCGCCGGACTGGCGCTTCTGGCGGCCAAAGGCGTGCCGGCGGATACGGCGGCCACGCGGCGCACCTTCGCTTTTTCGGTGGCGGTGTACAACTACGGGTACGTGCCGATCCCGCTGGCTTTAAGCCTGTTCGACAAAAGCACTGTGGCGGTGCTCTTCGTCCACAACGTCGGCGTGGAACTGGCGCTTTGGTTGTTTGGGCTGACGCTGCTGGCCGGGGCGAACCCGCGGCGGGAATGGCGGCGCCTGCTCAGCCCGCCGCTGGTGGCGATCGTGGTCGCCTTGCTCGTTAACGCAATCCTCGGCGAACGGTTCGTCCCGGTAGCCGCCCGGCAGGCGGCGCATCTGCTGGGCCAGTGCGCCATTCCGCTGGGCATGGTGTTGATAGGCGCGACGATGGCCGACTACCTGCACGAGTTCCGCCAACGGCGCGGTGTCCGGACAATGACTCTGGCCTGCCTGCTGCGGTTGGGACTGTTGCCCGTGCTTTTCCTCGGTGCCGCATGGGTGCTGCCGCTGTCCACCGAATTGACACGCGTGGTCGTCTTGCAGGCGGCGATGCCGGGGGCGGTGTTTCCCATCGTGATGGCCAAGCATTACGGCGGCGACGCCGGCACGGCCCTGCGAGTGGTGTTGGCCACCAGCGTGATGTCGCTGATCACGATGCCGCTGTGGATTCAAGCCGGGCTGAAGTGGTTGCTGCCCTGAAGGAGGTGTGCGCAAGGCGCTGGCTGGAGCCGCAGGAGCTGAGTGATTGGTCAAATCAGTGAAAGGTTAAAACGGCCTGTGCCCAGCTCATCTAACGTTTCACTATTCAACCCTTTAACCCGAAAACCGAAGTTGAAGCCGGCTGGGAATGCGGCGTTACGGGCAACTTCGGTTTTCGAGTTTAACTCAGCGTTTGACCGCCACTGGCGGCGCCTTGGCGGCCGCGGCCTGGGTCAACTCGATCAGGTCCAGGAGAATGCGCTTGGCTTCCTTGAGCGTGACATCCACGGAAGGCGTCTTGTCCGTTTCCTCCTCCTCGTCGTCAGTCAGCGTCGCAGCGGTCGCCGGCGTGTCGCCTTCCACAGCAGCCATTGCGGCATTGGTGCTGCCGACGGCGGGGGGCAGACCCGGCTGGGCAGCCAGCTTGAGGTTGAGTTCGAAAATCTTTTCGTCCGAGGCGGCGCGGGCGGCGCGCTCCTGTTTGCGCGCCTTGCCGCGGGCCTCCGCCTCTTCGCGTTCCTTGACGCGCTGTTCGTAGTTCAGTGAAAGGCTCTTGTCCGCCTGGGCTTCGCGGTAGGTCTCGATGTCCTCGCGCATGTACGCCCAGTCCGGGTCCGCGCCGCGCCGGGCGTCGCTGCGGCGGCGCAGTTCCTCGAGGTGGGGCTGCACGCGCCCGAGGCGGGCATATTCCGCGCTGGGGATGGTGTCCCAAGGCAGGGCGTACGGTTGGGTGCCTTCACCCACTTCCATCTCATTGCTCACTGAAGGCAGGATGATGTCGGGCGTGACGCCGCGAAGCTGCGTGGAGGCGCCGTTGGCGCGGTAGAACTTGCGGATGGTCACCTTCAGGGCGCCGGGATTGTAGCTGTCCGGGAAGCGCCGGGTCAGCTTGGCCAGTTCGTAAATGGTCTGCACCGTGCCCTTGCCGTGGGTGGCCTTGTCGCCCACGACCAGCGCGCGGTCGTAGTCCTGCAAGGCCGCCGCCAGGATTTCGGACGCCGAGGCGCTGAAGCGGCTGGTCAGGACCACCAGCGGACCGTCGTACACGACGCCGGGATCGTTGTCCCGCTCGACGTTGACCTCGGCGTTGGCGTCGCGCACCTGCACGATCGGCCCCTCGCCGATGAACAGGCCGGTGAGTTTGATGGCTTCCTCGAGCGACCCGCCTCCGTTGCGCCGCAGGTCCAGGACGAGGCCGGACGCGCCCTCGGCCACCAGCTTCTGGATCAGGCGGGTGACATCAACGGTGGTGCTGCGCGGCGCGGATTTCCCGGTGGACTTGCCGATGTCGAAGCTCGCGTAGAAGGACGGCAGGTCAATCACGCCCACCCGCGTGGGCTGCGCGCCGCCGTTGGGGATCTCGAACAACCGGGCCCTGGCCTCCTGGTCCTCGAGCTTGATCTCGTCCCGCACCAGCGTGATCGCGCGGCGCTCGGAGGAATCGGCGGCGTCCGCCGGGATGATGGTGAGCGTGACCTCGGTGCCGCGCGGGCCGCGGATCATTTCGACCACCTTGGTGAGCTTCATGTCCACCACGTCCACGGGCTCCCCATCCTTTTGCTGGACGGCGATGATGCGGTCGTTTGGCTTGAGCTTCTTGCTGCGCGCGGCCGGCCCGCCGGGGGTGAGGCTCTCGATCGTGCAATAGCCGTCCTCGGAGCGCAGCAGCGCGCCGATGCCGAAGAGCGAGAGCTTCATGCTGATGGCGAAGTTCTCGAGCTGCGCCTTGCCCATGTAATCCGAGTGCGGGTCGTAGGCGTTGGCCAGGGCGGTGAGGTAGAACTGCAGAATGTCCTCGCGGTCGAACTCGCCCAGCGTGCGGAGCAGGCGCTTGTACCGCAGCGCGAGCTTCTTGGTGATCTCTTCGGGCTTCTGCTTGTTCAGCAGTTCCTGGAGGTACTCGTATCGGAGATGCTGCCGCCACAAGGCCCGGGCGGCCTCGAGGTTCTCCGGCCACGCCGCGTTCTTGCGATTGGACGTGTAGCGTTCGTCGGCGGTGAAATCGAACTTGTTCTCCTGGAGCATCTGCGCCACCAGCGTGGCCCGCTGGTCCACACGTTGCAGGTAGCGGGCGAAAATTTCGTTGGCCGGGCGCGTGTCGCCGTGGCGCAAGGTCAGCTCGTCCAGGCGCGTCTTGAACTTGTCGAACTCCTTCAAATCCTCCTGCGTGAAGTGGAACCGCTGCGGGTCCAGGATGTCCAGATACCGGTTGTAAAACCGCTCCGCGTACTCGGCGTCCAGCGGATGCCGCGAGTAATGCATGTTCTCCAGCACCCGCGCCGTCAGCCGCGTGGCGTCCGGATCGAAGGCACCCGGCAGCAGCGGCACCACCTGGTCGTACTTGGCGGTGAAGGTGATGAGATCACGCACCGGATCGAGGATCGCGTCCGTCTGCGCGAGTTTGGGCGCGGGCGGTTCCGCGGGCGGCGGCTCGGACGGCGCGACGTCCGCGCGCGGGACGGCCAGCAGGCAAAGGCTGAGCAGGCCCAGCGCGAGCAATCGCAGCTTCGGCCAGACAGGGGGAGTATTGAGATTCCCGGTTTTCACAAGCGAACGTGCGGCGGTTCCGCCGACAAGGTGCCAAGATAGAGCACCCGCCCCGTCAGGCAAGCCCAACACGGCAACTGGATTAATCCCGAAAACCGAAGTTACCCGTGGCGCCGGATTCCCATCCGGCTCAACTTCGGTTTTCGCGTCAAGAGCCGGCCGGCCTGGGCTCCATGCCTGGGAGGACACCGGCAAGCTTCGTTGACACGTTGGGGTTGGAAGCTGGTATCAGTCTTCCGAGAAGAAGCGGGCCAACGCTTGAGCCACCACCCGCGAGCCGCGCGCGTTCAAGTGCGAATCGTACAGGTGGTTGAAAACAAGTCCGCCGTGCGCCTGCGTGTCCGCGACCAGCGCGGGCGTGAGGTCCACAAAGCGGGTTCCGTGGCGGGCGCACAGATCGGCAATGGCCGCGGGAAGGTCGGTGGGCGACCAGTTTGCGATCGTGTCGGGTGCGTCCGGCGCAAACTCCAGACGCGTATGCCAGACCCGCTGCTTGCCGGGCATGTAGGCCAGCCAGGTCCGGATGCCGTGCCGCCGGCCCCACGCGGCAAAGCGGCTGAAGCACGATTCCAGGGCCTCAACCGTGGCGGGCGTGAGGTCGGCCCGTCCGGGCGGCGGCGGGCCAAGCGTCACCGCCACCCGCCCCGTCCGCGCCAGGAAGTACCCGTCCACCGGCGGCGGGCGGCGGGGCGCGCGCAGGTCGCCGGTCCGGATGCGCTCGCCCACCGCGCGCAAAAAGGACGTTTGTGGATGGAACTCGCGGAGCGGCCGTTTGCCGGTGGCCCGGAAACGCAACTCCGCTCCGCGCTCGTAGGCGAGGTCCGCCAGATCGTTGCCCTCGAAGAAGACGAGCATCGCCTCGCGGGTGGCGGGCGAGACGCCGTAATCCTCGAGGTAGCTGAGGTGCGTCAGCGGACCGGTGTTGCCGACGCCGAGGTTGAGGACGCGCCGGCCAAGCGCCTGCGCGAGCCGGGTGGTGAACAACTCGGTGAAGGGCAGATGGCCCAGCTCGGTGAACGAGTCGCCGGCGATCACGATTTCCCAGGCCGCGGGGCGGGGTTCGTTGCGGAAGCCGAGTTCATCGTAGCGCACCGTGATCACCGGCTCGTCGGCGTAGGCGGTGGCGTCGAGCTTCAGCACTTCGAGCACGCGGCGCGTGACCGGCCCGGTCCATTCCAGCGGCCCGTCGCGTTGGAAGAACACCGTGCCGGTGGGCACGGTGGGCTTGCGGAAGAACGGCGGCGTCTGTTGCCAGAGCGCGGCCGGGCGGCGGAAATCGAACCGCACCGCCCGGAAGAACACCTCCACGGCCGCAACGCCCACGATCAGCCCGATCGTCACCACGCACAACCCGCGCAAAACGCGCGCCACGCGGGGCGGTGGGCGCAGCGCAGCGAGGAGCACTACCACCGCGCCGGACGCAAGCAGGGGAGATTGAAGCTGCCGCCAATGCACGGCGACCCCGGTCACCGTGCCCACCGCGAAGGCTGCCAGGAACAGCTAGCCGCCCGCCGTCACGTGAAGGGCGACGTGAAGTGACCGGCTCACGGGATCGCGTTGCACGGAACCTTGCAGGCCGCCGCCCAGGATGTTGCGGGCGAGATCGTCCACGCCGCCAGGAACCACGGGTGGCCGCCTCAGTCCGAAAACCGAGGTTGGGCAGGCGGGACGCACTGCGCCACGGCCAACTTTGGTTTCTGGCTCAGCGCGGTCGCGGGCCGCGCCGCAGCGAGGTCACCACGCGCAATCCGCGGATCACCGGCGCCGCAAGCGCGGACCAGCGGGCGAGTCGCGGCAGGCACCGGCCCAGCACCAAACCGGCCACCGGTGCCCCCAGCCAGATCCACGGCCGGGCCTTGAGGTACACAGACCGGGCGGTGTCAACCCAGTGCAGCGACCGGGCCACCTCGGCGGCATGCACGGTAATGAGCGTGCGCTCGAGATCGCATTCGCTGGCGAGTCGCCGCTTGCGGTCTTCGATGGCCTTCAACTGCGTTTGCCAAAGCATTCGCGATCTTTCCGGAACTCCTCGATTGTGTCCGCGAACGGCCGGGGACCGTCGCGCAACCGGCGCTGGATGCCCAAGGCCAGTACGGTGGCCCCCGCCGCGTAAAGCACGCTCACCACGGTGAGCACCAGCACCGGCGAGGTGTCCCACAAGGCGACCACCACTGTGGCGGTGGCGGCCACGAGGGCCAGCACGCCGAGGACGATCACCGCCGCCGCGCGTACCAGCAGGTCCAGCGCGCGCGTTTTTTCGGCCTGTAAATCCAGCGCGATCACCTCCAGCCGCCGCTGGACCAGTCCGAGGACCGAGTCCAGCAAGCGGCGGAGCGAATCGAGCAATCCGCCGCCGGTCGTGGGGCCGGGGTCGGCCATGCGCTATTTGCGGTTGATCAGCACGCCCAGGAGCACGCCCAAACCGAAGGCCAGGCCAATCGTTTCATACGGGTGGTCCCGGATGACCCGGTCGGCGACCTTGGCGCCGGCGATGGCCCGGTCTTCGAGCCGCCGGCAGGTTTCCTTGGCCTTGGCGAGCGATTCCTGAAGCTTGGCGCGCAGTTCGGCGGCCTTTTCCCCCGCCTCGTTTGCGCCGGACCTGAGGAGCTGCTCGGCGTCGTGGATCAACACGCGCAGGTCTTCCGCCAGCTTTTCCCGGGTGGGCCCGGGCGCGGACGGCGTCATGTTGTGATAATGCTCTTCCATAGTTGTCCGCGTTCACCATGCCTTAATGACCCGCGGCTGTCAAAGCGCCGCCGTTCATGTCCCGGTTTGCGGCGTTAAATCCTGGCAACCGCGCGCGACGTCGCCGCGGCCGCGCTCATCTGGCGGGCGGGGACAGATTCAAAAAACGTACGCAGACCGGCGCGCCGACGGAAAGAACCTGGCCGGTCGGCTGCAGGCGGCCTGAGGCCGTGTCCACGCGAAAGATCACCACCGTGTCCGAGCCCTGGTTGGCGGCCCAGAGGTGTTGCCCGGTGGGATCGAGGGCAAAATTGCGCGGCGTGCGTCCTTGCGTGGCGACATGCTCCACCAGCTTCAGCCGGCCGCCCGCGGCGGGATCGAAGGCAAAAACGACGATGCTGTCATGGCCGCGATTGGATCCGTACACAAAGCGCCCGCGGGGATGCACCACCACCTCGGCCGTGGTGTTCTCGTCGGAGAAGTTTTCCGGCAGCGTCGAGAGGGTTTGGACGGGAGTGAGGCGGCCCAGGTCGGGATCGTAATCGAGCAGGGTCAGCGTGCTCAGCAGCTCGTTGATGACAAACACCCGCCGGCCGTCGGGGTGAAAGGCCAGGTGACGCGGCCCCGAGCCGGGCGGCAGCGTGGCGGAAGGAAGGGCGGCGGGCTCAAGTGATCCCCGGTCGGCGTCGAAGCGGTACACCATCACCCGGTCGGTGCCGAGATCAGCCACCAGGGCGTGGCGGTTGTCCGGGGACAGGTTCACCGAATGCGCGTGCGGCTGGCGTTGCCGCTGCGGATGCGCGCTCGAGCCGGAATGGCGGATCACGGCGGAGGCTTCGCCCAGCGAACCGTCAGCGCGGACGGGCAGCACGGCCACGCTGCCGCCGCTGTAATTGGCCACGAGCACATGCCGTCCGGTTTTGTCCAAGCTGAGGTGGCAGGGCCCCGCGCCGCCGGAGGATTGTTGATTCAGCAACATCAGCGCGCCGGTGGCCGCGTCCACCGTGAAGGCGGCCACCGCCCCGCCCCGGCTGTCCGCGAAGCGGCTGACTTCGCTGACGGCGTACAGGAATTTACCGGAAGGGTGCAGCGCCAAAAATGAGGGATGAACTGTCTGTGCCACGCATCCCAGCGGCGAAGCGGCGCCGGTTTGCGGGTCCACCCGGAACGCATAAATACCCTGGCTTTTAGGCCCCGTGTAGGTGCCGATGTAGGCGATGACTCGTGGCATTTCACACGCGGCCGGCTCGGCGGCCAGGAGACCGGCTGCCGGCCCGCCAGCGAAGGCGAAAACCGCAGCCCAGCACATGACTTGCAGTAAACCATTCCCCATGCTGCGCCGGGTTGGTTCATGGCTGTAATGCCTTGGTTCAGAACTGGAAGAAGATTGTTGGATCACGGGCTGCATTGAAGCGCTGATGGTGCCGCAGCTCAAGACTCACCGGCGCTGCCGCCACATTACTAACCGGCTTACAAGGGCTTTGGCAGTCGCTTGACAGGGCGTCAAATTGTCACACGAAGCGTCTAAAAAAACCCGGCGGATGGTTCGCGTTTGGGGACTGCTAGCCCATTCGTCCATCCGCCGGGCAGGGTCACAAACACTACAACCCTCTCATCACAGCAACAGAATAACACGGTCCCTGAATTTGGCAACATCCTATTTTTGTAGTACCCGGCGGCGTCCATTGTTTGGGCTGCCCTCGATTGACACTGGGGACGACCAGCTCAGGCCGCAACGCCCGCAGTGCCGATTCCCGCCGGTGACGGTGAGCCTCGCGGGCGTTTCCGAGTCGCTGCGATTACTTCAAACCGATAAACCGAAGTTGGGCGGGCAGGGCGCACTGCGCTATGGCCAACTTCGGTTCTCGGGTTCAAGACTGGATGAATTTGACCGCGGCCTCGGTGCGGGAACGCACTTGCAGCTTCTCGTAAATGTGCCGGATGTGGGTGCGCACGGTCAGCACGCTGATTTCAAGCCGGGCCGCGATTTCCTTGTAGCGATCACCCGCCGCCAGCAACTCGAGAATCTCGCGTTCCCGCGCGCTCAGCATGGCGACGCCGTTGCTCGGCGCGCCCGGCGCGTGAAAGGACTCCACCACCTTGCGGGCGATGTGGCCGGTCATGGGCGAGCCGCCGCGGTGGACCTCGCGGATCGCCTCGAGGATTTCCGCCGGCGAGGCGGACTTCGCCAAGTAGCCGCACGCGCCGGCCCGCAAGGCTTCCAGCACCGGCTCGCTGTCCTCGTGGACGCTGAGCATCACGAACTGCGTGGCCGGCAGCAGCGGTTTGAGCCTGGCGACGCAGGCAATCCCGGAAAGCCGGGGAAGCTGCACGTCCACGAGCACCACCTCCGGCCGGTCCTTGGGCAGCCCGTGCAAGGCCAGTTCCGCGTTGGGATAGGCGCGCGCCAGTTCCAGCCCGTCGGTGGCGCGGATCAAGCGCTCGAGGGCGTTGCGCCAGGCAGTGTTGTCCTCCACCAGCGCGACGCGGATGGGCGTGGGCGATTGGCTCATGGGTGTTTTCCGTCTGGAGGTTGGGCTGTGATTCTCGTTGTCGGGTCCGGCAGCCGCACCCGCACCAATATCCAAGCACCGCGGCCCGGCCGGCTCAGGATTCGCAATCGGCCACCCAAGGCCGCCACGCGCGACTGCATGTTCAGCAGGCCGTTGCCGACGTTGACCACTTCCTCGAGCCGGAAGCCCCGCCCGTCATCCGTCACCGCGAGCCGCACCACCTCGTTGGCGAGGCGCAGCCGCAGGACAATGTGGCGGGCGTGCGCGTGTTTCAAGGCGTTGTTCAACGCCTCCTTGACCACCCGGAACAGGTGGTGGCGGAAGTCCGAGCCCAGCGGCAGCCGCGGCAGATTCCGCGGCACGTCCAGACGCAACCGCACCGGCGACCCACCCACGAATTTCTCGGCCTGCTGGCACATGAAGCCCACCAGGCTGTCGAGATTGTCCCGCTCCGGGTTGGTGGCCCACACCACCTCGGCCAGCGACTGGACGGCCTCGAGCGCGGCCTCGGTGAGGTTGGCTTGCGCGGGCGGGAGACCCGGCTGTCCGCCAACGGCGTTTTCGGCCAACTGGCTCAAGAACACGACCCGGGTGAGCTTCGCGCCCAGGTCGTCATGGATGTCGCGGGCGATGCGGGCCCGCTCCCGTTCGACCAGGCTCCGTTCCTCCGCGAGCCGCAGTCGGAGACGGATGCCCTGCTGCAAGCGGTACAACCCGGCGCCCAGCGCGATCAGCAAGACCGCCACGGCGATCCGGAAGGCCGGCAACTCCGCCACCTCGGGCGGATGCACCAAGGCGAGCAGGGCCGGACTTTCGCTCCACACGCCGCGGCTGTTGCACGCCTCCACCACGAACCGGTACCGGCCTGGGCGCAAGTCGGTGTAGTACGCGATGCGCCGGGTGTCCGCCTCGGTCCATTCGGTCTCCAGTCCCTCGAGGCGGTAGCGAAACCGGGTGCGCGTGGGCAGCGCGAACGAGCAGGCGGTGTAGTGGATTTCCACCAAGCGTTCGGCGCCCGCCGGCACCATGATCGTGGTGGTGCCGTCGGCCGCTGGCCGGGCCCGGAAAGCGACGACGTCCGCTTCCTCCTCACGGTGATCTCCCAACACCACCGTGTCGCCCACCCGCACGCGTGTGATGGCCATCAACGGGGCCACGCGCCGCTGGTTCAACGCCGCCAGGTCCGCCACAGCCAGGCCGGCGGTGGTGGGGAAGATCAGTTCGCCGGACGGCGTCAGGCAACCTGCGGGATGGCTCCGCGTGCCGTTGGTTTCGTCGCTGGGCAGGCCGTCCACCACGCCAAACACCGCCGGGCTGATCCGTTCGAGTTCGCCCCGCAGGAACGCGGTGATTTCGCGCTGGTCCAGCCGGTAAATCCCGTGGTCGCCGCTGAGCCACAATCCGCCGCGCTGATCGTCGAGCACGCAGTTGATCGCATCCTCGAAAAGTCCGTCCTGCGGTGTGAGGCCGCGAAAACGTCCGTCCTGCCACACCGCGAGACCGCGCGCCGTGGCCACCCACCAGCGGCCTTCCGTGTCCCGGGCGAAACCCTCGACCCGATCGCCCGGCAAGCCGTGCGCGGTGGTGTACACGCGGCGGGAGTCTCCCTTCAAAACCGCGATGCCCCCGCCCGCGGTGCCAAACCAGATTTCCCCCGGCCCCACCTCGCTGATCGCGCGCACGTCGGGTTCGGGCAGGCCGTCCGTCGCGGTCAACCACCGGGCCGGTCCGCCGGCCACGCGATGCGCTCCGCCTTCGCTGCCCACCCAGATTTCGCCCCGCGAATCCTCGATGATGGTGCGCACCTTATTGCCTCCTTGCGCCCCCGGCAGCGGCACGCGCTGGAGCGTTCCGTCGCGAACCATCGCCAGCCCGCGGGTGGTGCCGATCCACAGCCGCCCCTCGCGGTCCCGGAGGATCGAGCGCACCGCGTTGCCGGGCAGCCCGTTGGTGGTGCTGTAATGAACCACGTTGGTGCCGCGGAAGCCGAACGCGCCGGCGTCCGTGCCCTGCCACAACGTCCCGTCTGGCGCCGCGTAAGCCACCCACGAATTGAGCGCCGGCAGTCCGTGCTGCCCGCCGAAAGCCCGCCACGTGTGCGGGCTCAGGCAGGCCAGGCCGTTCTCGCTGCCCACCCAGACGTTGCCTTCGCGGTCACGTGTCAGCGCGTGGATGAGGCCCGTCGCCAAGCCCAGGCCGCCCGGCAGAAACACCTCCGGCGGAGCGTGCGGCCGCCAGTGAACCACCCGGCCGGTTGAAAACCCCGCCCACGCGCCGCCGTCCGGCACCACGCACAACGCGCTGATGAATTCATTGGAAGCCGCCACCTCCCAGATCACCTCCGGCGGCGCGCCCGGCCGGGGCAGGCGATACAGATGTTGCGCCGTGCTCAGCCAGGTGGCGGTTGGACTGCGAACGGCGATTTGCAGCACCGGACTTCCTTTTCCCTGCGGCTCATGAGCCGCGATGAAGGCTCGCCCTTCGTCGTCCAGCAACTGGTCGGCAAGCTGGGCCTGGCCCCGGCCATCCTCGAAAAAGGCCGGTGCCGGCAGCAGCGGCCCCGCCGCGACCGTCATCGCGCCCTCGGCCGTGGCGGTCACGTGAAACAGCCGGCGGCTCGTGGCGGCCCACACCCCGCCGTTCTTCGCCCGCTGCAACCGCACCACTGACACGCCGGCGAGGTTCGTGTCCTGGCAGCGGACAAAGCGCCGGTCCGTGCGGCAGGCCAGGCCGTCGGCGGTGCCCACCCACAACAGGCCTGAGTGATCCTCCGCCAGCGCGAGCACGTTCTCGCTCCGCAGCGCGGAGACGTTGCGCTGGTTGAATATCGTGAATTGCAGGCCGTCGAAACGCGCCAGCCCGCTGGCCGTGCCCACCCACAAGAAGCCGTCCCGCGTCTGCGCCAGCGCCTGCACCCGCGCGTCGGGCAGGCCGTGAGCCGTGTTCCACACGGTCAGGCCATAGGGCGGGATCGGCACCACGCCGGACACGGAGTGCGTGTGGGCGGCCAGGTTTTCCGCAAGGCCGCCGGCCAGCGCCGCCAACGCCAGCACGCGCGCGCTGGCAAGCACGCTGGCGGGCTTCCACCCGGAAACCGAAGTGGAGCCGGATGGAAATCCAGCGCTGCGGGCAAGTTCGGCTTTCGAGTTCAAGTCGGCGGTGGCTTCGGAATTTGGAGTGCTTCGCATCAGGTCGTGACTCAGGCCATGCCGCGCATCTGCGCGGGGTTCCCCCGGACAAGAAAGAAACCTCCGCCGGTCGCGGGCTCAAAGCCCGCCCGCCAGGCGGCGTTGCGCGCGGCTGGGCTGCTGGCCCGGCACCCAGAAGTCCTGCCACTTCAGGTCGCACTCGCGGACCATTCGCGCGCTGTGGCTGAGCTGGCCGAGGTCCTCCCGCCCGCCGTTGTTCGTGCCGAGGGTGAACTTCGCCCCCGCCGCCCGCGCCTGCTTGATGAAGGCCGCCGACGGCAGCCGGAACCGGTCGTTGATCTCGATGGCCACGCCGTGCTTCACCGCCGCGGCGATCACCCGCGCGCGCCGCTCCGGCGTCCAGAGCCGTTCGTAATCCGCGGCGAGCGCGTCCGGCAGGTAAGTGGGGTTCACGAAGATGTCCACCGGCTCCTGTTCGAGGATGGCCTCGGTGCGCGCCACCAGCAGGTCCATGAACGCCTGCGGATCATCCACGAACACCTCGTTCTTGATCCAAAGCCGCATGCGGCGGCCGCGCTCGTCCGTGAAGGTCATGGCGTCGGTGAAGGCATAGTCAAAGCGCGCGATCGCGGCGGGCGAAAACAGCCGCACCCATTCGCGGCCTTCGGCCTGCATGGCGGCGAACACCAGCGGATGTCGCAGCTCCTCGAGCGCCTGGTCAATGCCCGCGTCGTTGGTGATCGCGAAGCCGAGCCCGCAGTTCACGGCCACGCCGGCGTTGATGCCGGTGCGGTACTGGCGTTCGAGCACGTCGTCCAGGGTGAGCCCGCCTTTGAGGTGGGTGTGCAGGTCAATCACCGGGTAGTTGTTCGCGTGCAATTGCGCGAGATCCTCGCCGATGGCCGGGGTGGGCCGCGGCGGCGAGGCGGGCTCGGGCAGCGGGCGGACGCGCAGGTTGCGGAAGTACACGCGGCTGTCGGGATCATGGCATTGCAGGGCAAACGTGCCGCGGCCGGCCGCGGCTTCGACGTAGTCCACGGTCTTGAGGTCGTTCACAAAGACCTGGATGGCCGGGCCGCGCGCCACGATGCGCACGCGGAACCATTCGTTGTCCGGCACGATCTGTTTGTACACGTTGCGGACGCCGTACAGGCTGCCGGTCTTCTTGTTCTCGCGATAACCGCCCTCACCCGTGGCGGTGTTGTTGATCTGCACCTCGTGGCCTTGGGCGGGCCAGTCGCGCTCCTGAAACGCGGTGTGGAAATAAAGGCCGGAATTGGCGCCGGGCCGGGTCATGACCTCCGCCTCGAACTCGAAGCTGCCAAACCGCGCGCCGCCCGCCGGACCATCGTAAAACAAGTGCGCCCGCGGGCCGTCGCAGACAATCGTGCCGTCCACCACCTTGAACGAGGCGGGATTCTCCGCCGCCCGCCAGCCGGCCAGCGACCGCCCGTCGAAGAGCGAGGTCCAGTCCGCCTCCGCCGCGCACACCGCCCCAACGACGGCCCCCAGCCAGACGCCTGTGATCACACCGGCCACCGCGCGGACCCCCCCCGAAAACATTCTTTGATTCATTGCGGCGATGCTAGTGACGGTGGCCCGCCGGGTCAACGCGCGCCTGAGCCTGGCCGGTGGCGACAGGCATCCCCGCCGTTCGTAGCGCCGGGCTCCAGCCCGCAAAGCGAATACCTTTGGCCATACAGCGCCAGCGAGCGACGCCCTGCCGGAGTTGCGGGTTCACCTTGCCGGGTGGGGCGAAACTCCGTCGAGCCCCGACCTTGCGTGGCTGCGGTCGGCAGACCACAGCCCCCGCGGATGGGTCGCCCGCGGCACGGCCCCAGGCGAGGTCGCTTGGGCCACAACGGTGCCCCACAGGAGCTGAGGATCGCCTTGCCGGCTGGGCCGCGCTGCGTCGCGGCCGGGGCTCGCGGAGCTCGCCCCACCGAACCGTGCCCGCCGGCCGGAACGCCGGCTACCGCCCGTCAAACACCGCCCAGCACACCGCCACCGAGGCGATCACCCCCGCCAGATCGGCCAGCAGCCCCGCGGCCACGGCGTGCCGCGTCCGCCGCGCGCCCACCGCGCCGAAATACACCGCCACGACGTACAGCGTGGTTTCCGTGCTGCCGAGCACTGTGGCGCCCATCCGGCTCACCGGACTGTCCGGCCCGTGCGTGTTCACCAGCTCGGTGAACAACCCGATCGTGGCGCCGCCGCTCAACGGCCGCATCAACGTCATCGGCAGCAGGTCCGCCGGGAAGCCCGCCGCGTCGAGCAGCGGCCCCAGCCCGCGCGCCAGCAGTTCAATGCCGCCCGCCGCGCGGAACATCCCCACCGCCACCAGCATCGCCACCAGAAACGGAATGATCCGCACCGCCACGTGGAAGCCTTCCTTCGCGCCTTCCACGAATTCCTCGTACACCGGCACGCGCCGCCACGCCGCGTACAGCGGGAAGAAGGCGAGGAAGAACGGAATCGCCAGCAGCGACACCGCGTTCATCACCCGCACGAAGAGGTTGCCCGAGGCCGCATCCGGCGCCGCCCCAGCCAGGGCCTTCCAGAACAGCCACGCGAAAAAGCCGAGCAAGATTCCAAACACCGGCACCGCCCAGCCTTTCGCGAAAAGCGGCTTCGGAGCCGGTTCTTCCGGCGCGGACTCGGGTTCAACCGGCGTTGTGATTGCCGTCGCCGTCGAAGCCGGCGCCTCCGGCAGCCGGAACCAGCGCAGGTTTTCCAGCGACTTCACCGCCAGAATCCCCGCCGCTGTGGAGCAGAGCGTGGCGAGCAACGCCGTGCCGACGATGGCGGTGGGCTGCCGCGAGCCGGCGGCGGCGAGAATGCCGATGGCGGTCATGGGCAGCAGTTGCACCGAGCTGGTGTTGATGGCCAGGAAGGTGCACATCGCGTTGGTCGCCGTGCCGGGATGGCGGTTGAGTTTCTCCAGGTCGTTCATGGCCCGGAGGCCGAGCGGCGTGGCGGCGTTGGTCAGGCCGATCATGTTTGCGGCGATGTTCATCAGCATCGAGCCCATCGCCGGATGATGCGGCGGCACGTCGGGGAAGAGCCAGCGCAGCGCCGGCCGCAACGCCCGCGCCAGCGCCTGGATCATGCCCGCGCGCTCGGCCAGGCGCATCACGCCCAGCCACAGCGCCGTGAGACCGATCAACGGCAGCGCGATGGTCATGACGGCGGTCCGGGCGGCGTCGAAGGCGGCGTCGGAGATCTGCGGCAGCCGGTGGTTCAGACCGCCCAACACCACGGCCAGCAACACCAAGCCGAGCCAGATGTAATTGAGCATGGCGGCGTGTTTACACGGCGCGCCCCGGCGCGCAATGGCGAAGCGCCGCGGGCACTGGGTGACGGCCGGCCGGCGGGGTGGGCCGCCCCTCGCGGAGGGGCGACGGGTCCGGCCCCTGAGCCAGGGGCCGGCTACCCAGCACCCCGGTCCGCGCTTCCCAGTTTCCGCGTTTCTGAGTCCCGGCTTTGCCCCAAACTCCACCGGGCTGCGCCCCGACCCGACGGCTGCGGTGCCCGGGCGAGCACCCGCCGTCCGGGGACTTCCGCCGCGCGGAATCGCGGTTGACGTCACCGCCGTGCTGCCGCATTTCTCCGGTTGACGAACGCCCGGTGTCTGCCAAATCTCCCGTCACAATGCAAGTACAGGCCTAGTCCCTTTCGAGGATAAAGCGCACGGCGTGTGGTTTATCACGGGGACGTGGCCGTGATAGACCGCAAAATCTGCGGTTTAACCCCGGAAACCCCGTGTTAAGCCACTTGCGGCTTAATCGCTGTTGGGGCCAAATCTCGGCGGCGCTCAGCATGAATCGGTCATCGTGAAAAACTTCCTCAAAACCTATTGGGTTTCGCTGCTTTTCGGAGTACTTGGAGTCCTCCAGATTACTCCCTGGGTGAAGATTGATCTTGTCGCAGCGATCTTTTTCGTATTGGCCGCTCTTCCAGTTCTTCTCCCTCTTTGTTCGCGGCATCTAAAGACCTTGAAAGCCGGGACGGAAGGAGTGGAAGCGACCTTCAATCCGGTTGACAGATTCGAGCCCGACAAGAATCCAGCCGAGATTGAAGAACTTCCTGACCGCCAAAAGACGCCGATTTCAGACTCTGACATCCTCGCAGCGTTCCAAACGATTCCCGAGTTTCGTGACGCGGACCTTAGAAAGGACCTTCCTGGGCTGAAGTATTACCTGTTGCGAAACGGTGTCGCAACGAAGGATCAGCTTGAGCGCCTCGTCTCCTCGACAGATATTTTGGACGCATTGCGTCGGCTCTACATCAGGGTCTTGAAGCGGGATCCAGCGCGGCCGCTCGATCCCCTCGCAGTGGCCGTGTGGGGATCAGCTTTTTACGTCCTGGGATTGAACGACGAAGTGACGAGAGAAATCGAGAGCCGATTGCGGCGGTCACCTGAATACCGAGAGAAGGTATTGCGTGCAGCCAGAAATCCCTAACAAAATCACTGCACCCAACGCCGGTTGGGCGCCTCAGTTCCGCATTCGCGGTTTACGTCACTGGCCCGGCGTGGCTGAGTTCTGTCGTTAAGCCTTGGATACCCCCGCCCGGCATTCCCGCCGGGCTCAATGCGGTTTGCGCCCCGGCCCAAGCCAGCTCCCTGGTCACCGTGACGGGGGCGGGGCGACCTCGGGGGCGTGTCGTTTCCGCACCGGGCGAATTGCGGCGCGGGGAATGCCGGAACGCCGCGCCACCGCATGGAGCGGGCGGCGCGGCGCCGGCACCGGAGGCCGGCGAGCGTCCGTTGCCGGACTGAAGTCCGGCGCCACGCCGCCCGCCCGCCAAACCATTTGCGCCCCCGGGTCCGTTGGCTAGATTGCCAGCCTTATGGCAGAAGCGAATTCTCCCGCGTCCGGCTTCACGTGGCTGGTCTTTGCGCTCCTGACGGTCGCCTGCTGGGGCGTGTACGGCGTGTTCCTCCACACCGGCCAGGTGGCCATGCAGGACCCGGTGAACGGCCGCTACAAGGCCTTCCTCTTCGTCGGGCTCGCGTACTTCCTCACGGCGGTGCTCGCGCCGCTGGCGTTGCTGCTGGTCAAGGGCGCGGCCTTCACCGGCTACACGCCCAAGGGCATGGGGTGGTCGCTGCTGGCGGGGATTGTCGGCGCGGCCGGGGCGTTCGGCGTGCTGCTCGCCTTCGGCGCGAAAGGCACGCCGGCGGTGGTCATGTCCATCGTGTTCGCCGGCGCGCCCATCGTGAACGCGGTGTACTCGCTCATCCTGCATCCGCCCGCCGGCGGCTGGGGCACGATCCGGTGGCCGTTCTACCTCGGCATCGCGCTGGCCGCGCTGGGCGGCTGCCTGGTGACGTATTTCAAGCCCAACCCGCCGCCCGCCAGGGCCCGGCCCGCCGCCGTGCAGGCCGCGCCCGCCACGCCCGCCGGTCCGGTGAATTCCTGACCATGCCCGGCGAGGCGCAGACCCCGCGGGCCGCGTTGCGCGCCGGCCAACTCGAGCGGCTCCGGGCATTGCTGGCGGTGATCCGCGAGGGCAACGCGTTCCAGCGCGCCCGGCTCGCGCCGCCCGGCGACGCCGCGTGGCGGCCCGCCTCACTCGAGGCATTCACGCGGACGTTTCCGCTCACGACCAAGCCCGAGCTGGCGGCGGATCAGCTCGCGCAGCCGCCGTTCGGCACGAACCTCAGCTTCCCGCTCGAGCGCTACACGCGCTGCCACCAGACCAGCGGCACCACCGGCACGCCGTTGCGCTGGCTGGACACGCCGGAAAGCTGGGACGCCCTCACCGACTGCTGGACCGAGGTCTTCCGCGCGGCCGGCGTGGGCCGGGGCGACCGCGTGTTCTTCGCGTTTTCGTTCGGGCCGTTCATCGGCTTCTGGCTGGCCTTCGCCGCCGCCGAGCGGCTCGGCTGCCTGTGCATTCCCGGCGGGGGCCTGAGCAGCGTGGCGCGTCTGCGCACCCTGCTCGACCTGCGGGCCACGGTGCTGTGCTGCACGCCCACCTACGCCCTGCACCTGGCCGAGACGGCGGCCCGCGAAGGGCTCGATCTGCGGCGCGCGGCGGTGCGCCGCCTGATGGTGGCCGGCGAACCCGGCGGCAGCGTGCCCGCCACCCGCGCGCGGCTCGAACGCGCCTGGCCCGGTGCCCGCGTGGCCGATCACCACGGCATGACCGAGGTCGGTCCCGTGACCTACGAATGCCCCGCCCGGCCCGGCGTGTTGCACGTGATGGAACACGCCTTCCTCGCCGAGGTGCTGGACCCGGCCACGGGCCGGCCGGTCGCCGCCGGCCAGCGCGGCGAACTAATCCTCACCACGCTGGCCCGCCACGGCTCGCCGCTGCTGCGGTACCGCACCGGCGACCTGGTCCAACCGCGCTTTGCGCCGGCGCAAACCGAAGCGCCGGTCTGCGCGTGCGGCCGCGCTGAACTGGCCTTCGAGGGCGGCATTCTGGGCCGCGTGGACGACATGGTGATCGTGCGCGGTGTGAATGTGTTTCCCAGCGCCGTGGACGACGTGCTCCGGCGGTTCCCGGAGGTGGTGGAATACCAGGTGCAAATCCGGCCGGCGGGCGGCCGGGCGGAGATGACGATTGAGGTCGAGCCCGCGCCGGGCTGCGCGGAGCCGGCCCGGCTCAGCGAGCGGGTCCAGGCCGCGCTGCAAACCGCCTTTGCCTTGCGCGTGCCGGTGACCTTCGTGCCGCCGGGCACCTTGCCGCGGTTCGAGCTGAAGGCGCGCCGGTGGGTGAAGCTGTAGCCCGAAGGCCACGGTGGAATGGGCCCGCCCCCGCCGCCACGGGTGAGTCCCTCAATTCAGCCCGACTCCTCCGCTCCTGGGTCCGACAGCTCACTCCGCCGGCGGACCGGGCTCGCGCCAGCGCGGGAGGTTCTTCCGCTTCGCCAGCAGGCTGACGAGGTGGCTGGCGGCGGGGATGGTCGTCACTTGAAACAGGATCGCCAGGAGGATCTTGAGCCCCACCGCCGCCACGCCCAGTTCCACCCACAGGCCAAGCAGCACCGAGAAAATCCCCAGCGTGCTGGCCTTGGCCACGGCGTGGGAACGGCACAGCACGTCCGGCAGCCGGAGCAGCCCGATGGCCGCGATCAGGATGAACCCCGCGCCGAACAGCAGGAGCAGACTGGCCAGGATTTCGGTCATGGCGGCGGCGGCCCGGCGGGCGCGGCGGCATCGTCGGCCGGCGGCGCGCCGCGCGCGGGCAGGGTGCGGTGCAGGTGAAAAACAAACGCCACCGTGCCCACGAAGCCCAGCAGCGAGAAGATCAGGATCAGCTCGAGATACAGCGGCGTCCGCCACCGCACGCTCAACAGGGCGATCATCCCGACGATGCTGGTGGCGATCAGGTCGAAGGCGAGGATGCGGTCGAGCACGGTGGGGCCCTTCACGAGGCGCACCAGCCCGAGCAGCACAGCCAGCGTGAGCGCGCCGAAGCAGATTTGGAGCGCGAGGAGGATCATCGGGTCAGGCGCAGCAGCGGGTGTTTGAGGCTCCGGTCCAGGCTCCGCCGCAACGCGTCCGCGTCGCGGGCGTCGAGCGCGTGCAGGGTGAGCGTGCGGAAGTCGTCGCTGATCTGCACCGTGGTGGTGCCGGGGGTGAGTGTGATGCAGTAGCTCAGGACGAGGATTTCGCCGCGGGTCAGGCCGGCGATGTCGTAGGTGAGGAAACCGGGGCGCAGCGACTCGTTCGAGCAAAACAGGACCCGCGCGGCCACGTTGAAATTGGCGACGACGAACTCGCGCACGAATCCCGCGGCGAACCGCAGCAACGCCAGCGCCCGGCGCGGGTAGTCGCCGGTGTCCAGCACCGCGCTGAACGCGCTCAGGCCGGCGAACCCCAGGACGAAACCGATGAAGAAGTCCGCGGTCGTGCGCGTGCCGCTGAGCAGCAGCCAGAGGGTGGCGAGCACCAGGTTGAGCGCGAGGGCCTTCATGGCCCGGCCGGCGCTCCTTTCGCCGTCACGCTGAACACCGCGCGCGTGTATGCCGCCTGATCCAGCGTCTGCGCGGCGGCCCGGGCGGCCACGCGGAAGACGCCTTCCGCGCCCAGGCCGATGGCGAGCGACACCGCGACCATGCCGGTGACGGTCAGGGCCTGGCGCCGCCAGCGGCGGTCGGCCAGCAGCACCGGGCGGCCGGCCCCGCCGCCCCAGAACGCGGCGTTCCAGATCTTCAGCATGCTGAGCAGGGTGAGGATACTGGCCACGATGGCCAGCGCCACCAGCACATATTCGCCCTGTTCGAGGCCGACGACCAGGATGGCGTACTTGCCCCAGAAGCCGCTCAACGGCGGCAGCCCGGCCAGCGAGAGCGCCTGGAGCAGGAACAGCACGCCCAGCCAGGGGGTGTCGCGCCAGAGGTTGCCCATGCGGTCGAGGTTGTCCGTGCGGTTGAGCAGCGCCGCCGTGCCGCCCACCAGGAAAAGCGACGATTTCACGATGATGTGGTGGATGATGTAGAAGATGCAGGCGGCGAAAGCCAGTTCGGTGAACAGTCCGATGGCCACCACCATGAAGCCGATCTGGCTCAGGATGTGGTAGCTCAGGATGCCGCGGATGAAGTTGCGCGAGAGCGCGCCAAACACGCCGAAGATCATGGTGGCGCCCGCCAGCCACGCCAGCAGCGCGTGCACGCCGGCGAGGTCGTGCGGCAGCACAGTGCCCAGCACCCGCAGCAGCACGTACACGCCCACCTTGGTCAGCATGCCCGAGTACAGCGCGGCCAGCGGCGCGGGCAGGATGGGGTAGCTGTTCGGCAGCCAGTAGTAGAGCGGGAACACACCCGCCTTCAGCCCGAAGACCACCAGCAGCAGCAACGCCAGCACCGTCACCCGCGGATCGTCGCCCATCGCCGGCGCGCGCGCAGCGATGCCGGCGAAGTTGAGCGTGCCGAACAGCCGGTACGCCAGGCCGGCCCCGCAGAGAAACAGCGTGCTGCCGACGAGGTTCACGGCCAGGTAGGGAAAGGCCTGCTTCACGTCCCAGTCGTCCGCCTCGAGGGTGAGCAGCGCGTAGGACGAGATCAGCATCACCTCGAAGGCGACGAACAGGTTGAAGAGGTCGCCGGTGAGGAAGGCCAGGTTGATGCCGGTGACCAGGAACTGGATGAGCGGCAGCCGCAACGGGTGCTCGACGCGGGTGCGCAGCTCCGCGAAGCCGTACAAAATCGCGGCCAGCGCGGTGAAGCTGGACAGCCCGAGCATCACCGCGGCCAGCAGGTCCAGCACCAGCACGATGCCGAGGTGTGCCGACCAGTTGCCGACCGGCAACACCGCCGGGCCCCCGGCGTATGCGCGCGCCATGAGCGCGACCGCCAGGGCAAGCTGGGCCGCCGCCGACACCGCCGCAAAGATCCGCCGCCCCGTCGAAGGCCGGCCCCCAAAGAGCAGCGTCACCGCCGTGAGCAGCGGGAGCAGCAGGGGCAGGATGACGAGGTTCATGGCGGGCTCAGAAGCGGGAAATCGCAGGAACCGCGAAAGGCGCCAAGAACGCGAAGAGGCAGGGGAACGAAGGGGCCGGGTGATTTGCCGGGGAGCCGGCGCCTGGCCGGACCGAATGTCGGCGGGCCAGCCGTGAGCCGCCGGCGGGACCGCCAGGTTTTGGAGTGCGGCAGTCTTCGGCCACTTTCTCGTGCCTGCCCGGGGTTCCCAAGCGGCAGCGGGCGGTCGCGCCGTGGTCGCACCGAGCCGCTTGTGCCTTTCGCATCATCATCCCCGGGAGTTGTCGCCGCGCGCGCAAATTCCTCGCCGTTTCTCCGTTTCCCCGTTTCCACAACATTGGCTGCGGCTTCGCGGCGCCGGTGGTTTCGAGTTTCACTCATCTCGGGGTCCCCGTTCAGGTGCGCTCGGAGGTGTCCTGCTCCGCGAACAACTCGGCGGCGTTGGTGGTCTGCTGGTCCAGGAACAGCCGGTACAGCAGGAACACCAGGTAGGCCGTGACGCCGAAGCCGATGACGATGGCGGTGAGGATCAGCGCCTGCGGCAAGGGGTCCACCAGCGGCGCGGGCGACTGCCCGGCGATGGGCGCCGCCCGGCCGTCCGGCGGGCCGGACAAGCTCAGCAGGAGCAGATTCGCGGCGTTCGACAGCACGATGAAGCCGAACAGGATCTTCACGAAGCTGCTTTGCAGGATCAGGTACGTGGCGCAGGCGAACAGCACGCCGATCAAGAGCGCGGTTTCAAGTTGCATCGCGGGTCTCCTTTCCGGTTTCGGCCGGCGCGGGCGCGTCGTCAATCGGCCGCTCCAGCGGCGAGCTGTAGCGGCGTTCCTCATGCGCGACCAGCGCCCGCAGGCCCTGGGTGGACTGGGTGAACACGAAGATCATCTTGCAGGCGATGCCCACCACCAGCAGGTACACGCCCGTGTCGAACAGCAGCGGCGTGCCCACATGGACGTCGCCCAGCAGCGGCACCCCGTGCAGGTGGGTGTGGAAGTGCTCGAGGAAGGGCCGGCCGAACACCATCGGCGCCGCGCCGGTCACCGCGGCCAGCAGCAGCCCCGCCGCCGCCAGCCGCGCCGGGTCGAAGCGCAGGATGCGCGGCAGGGCCTCCACGCCCAACGCCAGGCTGAGCAGGATGAGCGAGATGGCCGAGGCCAGCCCGGCGATGAAGCCGCCGCCGGGCAGGTTGTGGCCGCGGAGCAGCAGGTACAGCGCCACGAGGTTCACCAGGAAGAACACCACGCGCACCAGCCGCTCGAAGATGTACGACCGCGGCCCGATCATGCCTCCTCCTCCGGGTGATGCACCCCCATGCCCGGCGCGCCCAGCGGCCCCTGGCGGTACTCCTCGGGCGTGCGCTTGTAGCGCATCAACAACCCCAGCGCGCCCAGCGTGGCGATGAGCAGCACGGTGATCTCGCCCAGTGTGTCGAAGCCGCGGAAGTCCACGAGGGTTGTGTTCACGGCGTTGGCGCCTTGCGCGAGTTCGACCGTGCCGGCGGCCAGGCGGTCGCCCACCCGGTCCGCCGCGGGCCGGGCGTTGCCCCACAACACCAGCATGGTCATCAGCGCGCCCATGCCCAGCGCCAGCGCGAGGTTCAACATCCGCCGGGCCGGCCGCGCCCGGTGCGTCGATTCGCCGCGCTCCGCCGACTTCGGAAACCGGCCCAGCAGCAGCAGCACGAGGATCAACGTCACGACCTCGACCAGAATCTGCGTCAGCGCCAGGTCCGGCGCGCGGTACAGCACGAAGTAGAACGTCGTCAGAAATCCGGCCACGGACAGCGAAATGAGCTGCGTGGTCCAGCGCCGGAGCGCCACCGTGCCGAGCACCGCCAGCGCGATCAACCCGGCGGCAAACGTCCGCAGCGGGTCCAGGTGAGCGTCAGTCAGCGCGGCGACCACCGCACCGTCGCGGAGCGCCGGCCCGAGCGCCCGCGCCGCCACGCCACCCACCACGACCAGCAGGAACCCCAGCACCACCGGCAGGTAGCTCACCGGCCGGTCGGCTTGCAACGCGCGCGTGAGCCACTTGGTGAACTTCGCAAAGGCGCCAAGCCCCGCCTCGAAGAAGTCGTCGAACCGCAGCGCCGGCGCGATGCGCGCCCAGCGCCAGCGCGTGCGCTGGCCGAACACGTACAAGCCCGCGCCCAGGACCAGCACGCCGGTGCTGACCAGCAGTTCGAGCGTCACGCCGTGCCAGATGGCCAGGTGATCGGCCGGGTGGTGCAGACCCGCGACCGACAAGGCGTCCAGCGGGGGATCGAGCAGGGCGGGCGCGAGGCCGAGGACCAGCGCCGCCGCCGCCAGCAACAGGGCCGGCAATTGCAGCGCCAGCGGCGGCGCGTGGAAATGCGCCTTCACCGCCTCGGGCTCGGGACCGAGGAAAACGTTAGTGAAGAACCGCGCTGCGAAGGCCACCTTCGCCACCGAGGTCACCAGCACGCAGCCGGTCGCGTACGCGCCCAGCGTGCCGTGCGCCTGCATCGCGTCGAAGATTTCCTTGAGCATCATCTCCTTGCTCAGGAAGCCGGTGGTGCCCATCACGCCGGCCATCGTGGCGGCGGACACCGCGCACGCGGCGGCCAGCCACGGCAGCCGCCGTCCCAGCCCGCCCAGTTGCCGGATGTCCTGCAGGCCCGTGCTGTGGATCACCACGCCGGCGACCATGAACAGGCTGCCCTTGTAGAAGACGTGGTTCAGGATGTGCAGGTAGTCGTACTCGACGCCGCGCGACGGCCCCAGGCCGTAATAGCCGATGAGGTAGCCAAGCTGGCTCACGGTGGAGAAGGCGAGGATGGCCTTCAGGTCGTGCGATTGCAGCGCCAGCACCGCGCCCAGCACCATGGTGCCGAAGGCCACCCACGAGAGCAGCGGCGCCCACAGATCGTTCTCCACAAACAGCGGGAACAGCCGCGCGCACAGGAACACGCCCAGCTTCACCATCGTGGCCGAATGCAGGTACGCGCTCACTGGCGTGGGCGCGGCCATGGCGTTGGGCAGCCAGAAATGAAACGGGAACTGGGCCGACTTGCCGAACGCGCCCAGCAGCATCAGCAGCAGCGCCGTGGTGAACCACGCGCGGGGTTCGCCGGCCGGCAGGCCGTCGCGCAGCAACTCGTCCAGCGCGAAGGTGCCGGTCACCTGCCGGACCATCAGCACGCCCGCCAGCAGCAGCAGCCCGGTGAACCCGGTGACGAGCAGCGCCTGGCGCGCGCCGGTCCGCGAGTCCTCCTCCTCGTGCAGAAAGCCGATAAGCAGGAACGACGCGACGCCGGTCAGCTCCCAGAACACGAACAGGAGCATCAGGTTGTTCGCCAGCACCGTGCCGAGCATCGCCGCCATGAACAGCGTGAGGCAGGCGTAAAAACGACCGTGGTGCCGGTAATGGTCGTCGAGGTAGAAGTTCGCGTACCAGAACACCAGCACGCCCATGCCGCTGACGATGAGCGCGAAAAACAGCGACAGGCCGTCCAGCAGGAACGCGAGGTTGATGCCCAGCGAGGGAATCCAGGCGAACTCGAGCACGCGCCCGCCCGGCAGGCCGGCCTGCGTCGCCAGCCAGAGCAGCGCCGCGGTGGACAGCACCGGCGCGGTGAGCGCCACCCAGCCCACCCGCCGGCCGAGGACGCGCCCCAGCGGCCCCAGCGCCAGGCTGAGAAGCAACGGCAGGCCGAGCGCGAGGAACAAGGCCGTGTTCATGCGGGTGGAAGGGCGAAGCCAGGTTCAGTCCAGGCAATTGGGCCGGGAAGCGCACCCGCCCGACGCTTGGCAGCCGGCCTCCGGCCCGAAGGCCGGACAATGTCGCCTCTCAGCGAGAGGCGACCCGCCAGTCGGATGCCGGCCGCTACGCGACGGCAGACATTGCGTGCGGGAAAGTGAGTTGCGTCCACGACCGCATTCATTTCGGCCACAACACCGCGAGATAAACCGCGTAGCCGGCCAGCAGCACCGCGCCTTCCCAGCGCTTCACCGTCAGTCCGCTCCACAGCATCGGCAGCAGGACGACCGTCAGGATCATCATCGTGTACAGGTCGAACGGCCGGATGCCGGGTCCATCCAGCGGCGCCAGCAGTCCGCTCACGCCCAGAATGCAGAGGAGGTTGTAGATGTTCGAGCCGACGACGTTGCCCACCGCGATGTCCGGCTGCTTTTTCAGCGCCGCCACCACGGAGGTCGCCAGCTCGGGCATGCTCGTGCCGGCGGCGACGATGGTCAGCCCGATCACCGCCTCGCTCACGCCCCAGCCCCGCGCCAGCGCCACGGCATTGTCCACCAGCAGCCGCGAGCCGGCGATCAGCAACCCCAGGCCGCACACGATGAAACCGACGTCCGCCGCCCAGTGTTTGCTCACGGCGGGCATGGCCTCGGTGAACTCGGCGTCCACGGTCGCGGTGGTCTGCCGCCGGGCCAGGTAAAGGTTGCCCGCCGTGTACACCACGAGGCCGAGAATCAGCCCCGCCGCTTCGAGCCGGCCGATGTGGCCGTCGCGAAACAACAGCCAGAACACCCCGGCCACGAGGATCATGACGGGCGCGTCCAGCTTGATGAGCTGGAACTGCACCTTCAGCGGGCACACCACGGCCGCCAATCCGAGGATCACGGCGATGTTGAAGATGTTCGAGCCGATCACATTCCCCAGCGCGATGTCCCCCTGCCCGACGAGCGCGGCATTCGCGCTGACCAGCAGCTCCGGCATGCTGGTGCCATAAGCCACGATGGTCAGCCCCACGACCAGCGGCGTCAGCCCCAGCCGCAGCGCCGCCGAGGCGCCGCCGCGCACCAGCCACGCCGCGCCGCCGTAAAGCAGACCAAGGCTCGCGAACACGAAAAGAAGGTTAAGGATCATCGGGCACGGACCAGGGTTGCGTCAGCGCGCCGGCCGGCTCCGGGCGGCCGCTTGTGCCCGGAGAATAGGCAAGCCCGGCCAAAGCGCAAACCCGACCGTACGTTTCCGCGGAACGGTGGTTGGACCGCGAATGAACCCGGGCGGCGGGCTGTGGTGGAGCGCTTCCGCCGCAGTTAGAGCGGTTTATTAAAGCTGTGGCCGCGTGGGGAGCGCGGGCTTCAGCCCGCTTCACCGTGCTCGGGCACACGGGCGTGGAAGCGGCGTGAACGCCGCCCGCCGGAAGCGCTGTCGCAAGCGGCCCCAGTTATATTGAAAACGCTCTAAACCCGAAAACCGAAGCTGGCCGCAGCGCAGCGCGTCCCGCCGGCCTAACTTTGGTTTTCGGGTTAAATGGTGGAATGGTTAAGGGGGCGAAAGGTGGAATCGTTAAATGAGTTGCATGGGCGGCGGATTTGCCACGCCGGCGTAAGCTTTCCGGCTTGGTAACCCTCTTAACCAATCACCCATTCACCCCTTTCGGCCACCGCCCCGCCTCAGCCCCGGAAGAACAGCCACCACACCACCACCAGCACTGGCAGCAGGTACGGGAGCGTGAAGCGGAACACGTAGCCGAGGAACGTCGGCGTGCGCGCCTTCTGATGGTCGGCGATGGATTTGACCATGAAGTTGGGGCCGTTGCCGATGTACGTGCAGGCGCCGAAAAAGACGGCGCCCACGCTGATGGCCACGATGAACCGGTTGTACGCCGGCACGCCCAGCAGCTCCGCGATCTGGATGTGCTCGACCGTCACCCGGCCCGCCGCCAGCTCGGCCGCGAAGTATTCCCGCAGCCCCGCCACCGCGCCCAGCACTTCCGGCGACGCGACGATGGCGGCGGCCGGGTTTGCCGCGCCCTGGGCCAGCGCGGTCTGCACGGCCCGCACCACTTCCGCCGGGGCGAACAGGCCGATTTCCGCGCTGAGGAAGCTCAGATACGTGGGCGCGTTGTCCAGCACGCCGCTCAGCGTCCCGGCCGCCCAGTAAAACAGCCCAGGCGAGGGCCGGCCGAAGCCGTCGGCGTGGCCCTGGAGCCAGTCCAGCGCGGGCATCATCGTGGCGAAGATGCCGACGAACAGGATCGCCACCTCCTGGATGGGGTGGAAGTTGAACTGGTTGGCCGCGTGGACGTGCGGCTGGGTGGTGAAATACGACCCGGCCGCCGCCGCCAGCATGATGGCCTCGCGCAGAAACGGCGGCTGCCGGAGGAACACCGCGCCGAGGATCACCGCGAGGAAGGCGAGGTTGCCCAACCCCTCGAAGCGCCACGTGTCCGCCGGCTCCGCCAGCCGCTCGCGGACTTCGCGCGGCGCCTTCAGGTAATTCCGCCGGTCCAGCGCGTAAAAGATCGCCAGCAACAGGCCCACACCCACGAGCCACATCGGCCAGCAGTGCTCCGCCACCCACCAGAACGGGATGCCGCGCAGGTAGCCGAGAAACAGCGGCGGATCGCCAATGGGCGTGAGGCAGCCGCCCACGTTGGCCACGATGAAGATGAAGAACACCACGTGATGCGCCGTGAGCCGGTACTTGTTCAGCCGCAGCCAGGGCCGGATGAGCAGCATCGAGGCGCCGGTGGTGCCCAGCACGTTCGCGACCACCGCGCCCACCAGCAGGAAGACCACGTTCGCCAGCGGCGTGGCCTCGCCCTTCACCGTGATGTGGATGCCGCCCGAGACCACGAACAGCGACCCGATCAGCGCGATGAAACTGGCGTACTCATGGGCGACGTGCGCCACCTGCCCGTAGGCGTGCAGGCCCAGGAGGTAATAGGCCAGCGTCACGGCGCCCAGGGAGAGCGCCACCTTGGGGTAATGTCGCGCCCACCAGCCGGGGAAGGCCAGCGGGGCGAGCGCGATGGCGGCGAGCAGCGCGCCAAACGGCAGGATCATCCACGGGTTGGGCGTCACCGCCTCGGTTCCCATGGCCGGAGGCTAGGAACCGCGCCCGGACGCGGTCAAGCCCGGGGCGTAAAGGCGGCGGCGCCCTCCAGTCTCGACACCCGCGCGCCGCCCCGTCAGAATCCCGCAGTCAAGCCCGACGCCGCCCGTGAACACCGAGCCGTCCACCCGCCCCTGCGCGTTGTTCATCAGCTACTCCCGGGAAGACAACAAAAAGCCCGTCAACGCTGCTGGCGAGGGCTGGGTCACCGCTTTTGTGGTCGAGCTCAAGCGCCGCCACAAAGCCTATTCCGGCCGCGAGCTCAACCTCTTCTTCGACGAGCAGTCCATTGACGAAGGCGCCGACTGGCGCCGCCGACCTCCGCACCCTGGCCGAGCGCCTCGCCGGCCTGGACCGCCACATCGCCCGCCGGCTGGATCGCCTGGCCCTGGCCGACCTCGCCCCCGGCAACATCCCGCGCGCCCACGAGCACTTCGTCGGGCAGCACCGCGAATTGCGCGAGCTGCACGACATCATGCTCACCGGCGGCCCGCAGAGCGGCGGGCGCGGCATGGGCGGGCGGAGCATGATTGCCGCCGCCTTCTCCCCCGGCGGCCTGGGCAAGACCGCGCTGGCCCGCCAGTACGCCCACGCCTACGCCGAGTGGTATGCCGCCGGCGGAACTTGGGAGGTGGGTTGCGAGGGTTTCACCGAGCTGGGCGCGGTGCTCCTGCGGCTGGCCGATTCGCCCTTGTTCCAGCGCGCCTGCGTCCTGCGCTTCGATCCCGCCACCCAGCAGCCCGTCTTCCTCGCCGAGCCGCTGCGGCTCACGGACGACCACCGCGCCGACTACCCCCGCGCCGCCCAGGCCGTGCTCGACTACCCCCGCCGCCCGCGTGGCTGTCCTGCGCGAGGCCCTGCGCACCCTGCCGGAGCGCCACTGCCCGGATAACGACCCGCCCGAACTCAAACAGCCCCGCGCCCTGCTCATCCTGGACAACGTGGACCGGCCCGAGCTGCTCGCGGCCACGCAAGTCGCCCTGCTGCCCGCCGAGCAATGGCTCGAACTCATCGTCACCACCCGGCTCGATCCCGCGAAGTTCGGCGGCGGCCACCGCGCCTTTGCCCTCGTCGCGGTGAGCATGTTGCCGGAGGCCGACGCCGTGCGCCTGCTGGCCGATTTCCAGCCCGACCACCGCTTCGCCAGCGCGGCCGATGAAGAGGCCGCCCGCTCGATCGCCCGCGCGCTGGGCGGTTACACCTTGGCGGTGGAACTCGTGGCCGCCTACCTCGGCGACCGCGCCCGCGACGGCTACGCGCCCTCGCACTACCTGCCGCGGTTGGACCGGGAGGGGCTGGTCGCGCCGGTGGACACCCTGGCCGGCGAGACCGCCGTACAGGCCCAAATCCGCCACAGCGCCGACGTGGCGCAAAACCACATCGGCACGCTCATCCGTTGGTCCCTCGACCGCCTCAGCCCGCCCGCGCGCACCGCGCTGGAGTTCGCCAGCCTGCTGATGCCGGACGAAATCCCGCTGGGCTGGCTGGAAACCCTCACCCGCCAGCGTCACGCCGCGGACCTGGAAGACCAGCCGCACCAACCACCGAAATGGCCCGCCGTCTGGCGCGAGCTGCGCGGCCTGCGCCTGCTTCACCCCGCGCGCGAATTGGAGGTGGACGACCGCCACGTCGAACAATTGCCCCAAGTCGTCCGCATCCACCGGCTGGTGGCGGAGCATGTCTCCTCGTTCGTAGTCCCGCCTTTAGGCGGCTCTGGGGCGCCCGCACCTGACCGGCTAAAGCCGGCACTACAAATAAGCCACCTCGCCGACCTCGACCAGTTCCTCACCGCGCTCGCCTACCGGTTCCAGGAAGGTGCCGAGCAGGCTGACTACGGCGTGCGCGCCCAACATCCCTGGCTGCGCGACCAACTGGACTACCTCATTGCCGCCCGCCCACCCACCCCCGCGTTGCTGCGCTCCGCGCAGGTCGCTGCCGACTTCGAGGGCCAGCACGGCTCGCTGGCGCGTGGAATCTCCTTCTTTGAACGCATTCTCACCGCACAAGAGCAACTACCGAAGTCCGCCGACAACGAGCGCAGCACCTCAGCATCGCTCAATACACTGGCGGCTTTTCTGGCCGCGCGCGGGCAGCCGGGCGCCGCCGAGGCGGCCTTGGGCCATTACCAGCGCAGCCTCCAAGTCCGCGAAGACCTGCGGCGGGCCAATCCCCAGTCGGCCCAGGCCGCCCGCGACGTATGGGTTTCTTGCTGGAAGCTGGCGCGTCTGACCGAGCAAACCGGCCCGGGTGACGCAATGAAATGGTGGCGGAGGGCCTTTGAAATCCTGGACGGGATGAAACGGGAAGGCCGTTTTCTGTCCGCGCAGGACCAGGAATTCCACGAACAGCTTCGGCGGAAACTTGAGCCCAGAGGGCCAAAGGCCCGGCCCCGAGCCAGCCCAGGGCAACGCCCTGGCTGCCGGAAATCCAAAATGTGAAAAGCCCCGACGGGGCGATACAATCCCCGCCGTGCCACAGTCACTTGCCCGCGTCGTCCTCCATGTCGTCTTCAGCACGAAGCACCGCGCACCGTTTCTCCGCGACGCGGAGGTGCGGACGCGGCTGCACGCCTACATGGCCGGGGTGCTGCAACACCCCGGCGGCGAGCCGATTCTCCTCAACGGGGTGGCGGACCACGTTCACATCTTCTGCAACCTCTCGCGCACCGTGACCATCGCGCAGTTGGTGGAGGAGGCGAAAAAGGCCACGTCGAAGTGGATGAAGGAACAGGGAGCGCACCACCGCGACTTCTTCTGGCAGGGCGGATACGGCGCGTTCTCCGTCAGTCAGTCGAATGTGGAGCAGGTTCGCGCCTACATTGCCGGGCAGGAGGCGCATCACCGCACGGTGTCGTTCCAGGATGAGGTTCGTGCGTTGTGCCGGAAGCACGGCATCGAGATTGATGAACGCTCCATGTGGGATTGAACTGCGGCCGCCGCGGCGTTTGTGCCGCCCCGCGGGGGCTGGCGGTCTCTGCTTGCCCGCTTCCCAGGGCGTTGCCCTGGGCTGGCGTCCGGCCGGGCCTTGGGCCCTGCCGCCCGTGGCGGGCGGAACCGGACCCGTCCAGGCGCCAGCTTCACGCCCAACTGAAACCGCTATTCACACCCGAATGACGCCCGGAACCCGCGAAGCTTTTGGAGTGCGCCAGTCCCCCGGCGCTCTGGCCTGTGCCGCCCGGTGCCGAAAAATCGGCAGCGGACCGCCGCACTCCCGGACGCCGCCCCGCCGCCAGCCCGGCAAGGACTCCGCGCTTCTTGAGCCGTCCGTTCCCCCGCCATGAAAAAGAAAGCCGCTGACCGCCCGCTGCCGCTGGTCGTGCAACCCGGCTTCGGGGGCTCGCGGCGTCTGCTCGATCCCCATGCGCCTCCGGGCGTGTAGGCGGCGGTGTTCGAGGCGGCGGTGGGGCGTTGGCTCACGGAACGGCTGCGCCGGCTGCCGGACGAACTGGGCCTGGGGCAGCGCCATTTCGTCTGCGGCGTGTCGTCGCTGGCGGCCGGGGCGGACACGCTCTTCACGCGGGCCTGCCGCGAGCTGGGCTGGCCGCAGCGGGTGTTTCTGCCCCAGCCGCGCGAGGACTTCCTGGCCGCCACGGGCAGCGCGGGGCCGGACTTCCCGCCGGACCAGCGCGCGGAGGCCCGCGCCCTGTTCGAGAGCCCGCACGTCATCCAGGAACGCGTCCTCAGCGAGGCGGCGGACCGCCACGCGCGCTTCGAGGACGTGAACCTGGAGCTGGCGCGGGTGAGCGACGCGCTGGTGTGCCTGGTGCGCGCCGAGGCCGGGGGCAAGCCCGGCGGCACCCGGGACCTGTTGGCCCTGGCCGAGCGCCGGCATCGGCCGGTGCTGGAAATCCGGGTCGGCGCGGGGCCGGGAGGCGCGCCGAAATTCGAGGAGACGTGGCATTGGAACCCACCGCCGGACGCGCCGCCCGCGCGGCAGGCCGGCTTTGTGCCGCCCGTCCTGCCGCCGCCCCTGGACGAGCTGGAGTACGGCGGGTGCGGCCGGCCGGAGCCGGCGCGGTATCGGGAGGCGCTGAAGACGTTTGCCAGCGCGAAGGCCGGGCAGATGCGGCGGCGTTTCACGCTGGCGGCGCCCGTCATCGTGGGCACGCACGTGCTGGCCACGGCGACGGCCTTGTGGGCGTTCAAGGACCACCTGTCCGGCTGGGTGCCGTGGCTGCTGGCCGGCCTGGGGTACCACGAGTGGCTGCACCGCTCGTGCGCGGCGCAACGCTGGGCGCTGGCGCGGCTGACGGCGGAGGTCGCCCGCTCGGTCAACCCGCTGGCCGGCGTGCCGCGGGCCCTGCGGCATCTCTTCGAACTGCCCATGCCCGGGGAACTGCGGCCGCTCCTCCGCACCCTGAACGTCCTGCACCTCCAGGGCCGGCGCGCGTTGGACCCGGCCGGCTGGAAAGCCCGGCGCGACCGCTACGTGAGCGAGCGGCTGAAGCAGCCGAAGAAGGGCCAGATTGACTATTACGACGGGGAGCTGGCAGGCGCCCGGGGCAGGCTGAAGCTGGCCCGCGGCGCGTTTTACATCGGCTCGGGCGGGGCGGTCGTGGCCACGCTGGGTTTCCTAGCGGTGCTGCTCCCGGTGGTCGCCATGGCCGCGCTGTCGCTGGCCGCCTCGTTGGACCTGGAAGCCCGCACGCATATCTACGAGGAGATGCTGGATTTCCTCAAAGCCCAGACCGCGCTGTTGAACCAGGCCGGCTCGGAAAACGAATTCGCCGCCCTGGCGGTGGAGACCGAATCCAGGCTGCTCGGCGAAACCGCCAACTGGTATGCCCGCCGCGCGTTCACCGGCGTGGCGTAAAGGCGCCGGACTTTGCCCGGCCCGCCGGAGAAGCCGCGATTGACGCCCCGGCGCTTTGGGGCAGTTTGTCGCGCATGAAGTGTCATCCAGCGAGTTGGGGGCGCGTGGTCGCCTGCTTGTGGCTGGGCGGCCTGGCCGGCCTGGCCCAGCAGGTGCCGGTGATCGAGCGCACGCTGTCCAACGGCATGAAGCTGCTCCTGGTCGAGCGCCGCGACGAGCCGACCATCGCCGGCGCGTTCGTCGTCCACGTGGGCAGCGCCAACGAGCGCCCCGGCATCACCGGCATCGCCCACCTGTTCGAGCACATGATGTTCAAGGGCACGCCCACCATCGGCACCAAGGACGCCCGGCGCGACCTCGAGATCATCGCCGAGCAGGAGCGCGTGCGGGACGAAATCCGCGCCGAGGAGCGCAAGCTGCGCGCGGCCTGGCGGCGCGGCGAGGTGAGCGACCTGACGAAGCCCGAGGTGAAGAGCGAGCGGCAGCGGGAACTGGAGGCGCGGTTCAAGGAACTCATCGAGGCCCAGCGGGCGATCCTGGTGAAGAACGAGTTCGACCGCATCTACACCACCCAGGGCGCGTCGGGCATGAACGCCTTCACCTACTACGACCTGACGGCGTACTTCATCACCGTGCCGGCAAACAAGCTCGAGCTGTGGCTGTGGATGGAGAGCGAGCGGCTGCTGCGGCCGGTGTTCCGGGAGTTCTACGCCGAGCGCGACGTGGTGTTCGAGGAGCGCCGGATGCGCACCGAGTCCACGCCGCTGGGCAAGTTCGAGGAGTCCTTCAACGCCGTGTTCTGGGACGCGCACCCGTACCACTGGCCGGTCATCGGCTGGCCCAGCGACATCCCGGCCATCAGCAAGCGCGACGCGGACGAGTTCTACGCGACCTATTACGCGCCGCAGAACATCACGTTGATCCTGGTGGGCGATTTTCTGGCGGACGCCGCGCTGGCCGGGGCGGAGAAGTACTTCGGGCGCATCCCGCGCGGCCAGACCGACGCGCCGGAGGTCATCACCTGGGAACCGCCCCAGCCCGCGGAGAAGCGCTTCTACGCCGAGGCGGAGGCCAATCCGCAGGTGGACATCCTGTGGCACACGGTGCCGTTCGGGCACAAGGACTCGTACGCGCTCGAGGCGCTGGCGCAGTTGCTCTCGACCCGCACGGGCCGGCTCTACAAGGGGCTGGTGCTCGGCCGCGAGGTGGCCACGGAGGTCTTTGCCCGGCAGGAGTCGCGGCGCTGGGCGGGGCTGTTCAACGCCGGCGGCGAGGCCCGCGACGGCCGCACGCCGCAGGAGGTTGAGCAGGCGATCCACGAGGAGCTCGAGAAGCTCAAGGAGACCGAAGTGCCGGAGCGCGAGCTGCAAAAGGTGAAGAATAACTTCGCCGCCGCCGAGCACCGGAAGCTGACCTCGAACAACGCGGTGCTCTTCCAGCTCATCTACAACGAGGGCCTGGGCGACTGGCGCGAGATCAACGCCGCCGGCCCGAAGATCCAGGCCGTGACCGCCGCCGACGTGCAACGCGTGGCGCGGCAGTACTTCACCAAGGAAAACCGCGCCGTGGCCATCTACACCCGCAAGGCCGGCGCCGCGCCGGAGGATCCGGAGATCGCGGCGCTGCCCGCCGAGCAGCGCGCCCAGCTCAAACAGCAGCTTGCGCAGATGAAGGCCGTGACCGATCCCGCCCGGCTCAAGTCCGGCCTCGAGCGCCTCGCGCAAAATCTCGCCCAGGAGCCGCCAGACGTGAAGCCGATGCTCGAGTTGTTCATGAAGAAGCTCAAGGAACGCATCGCCGAACTGGAAGCGGCCGCGAAGAACTGAACCCGATCTCCCGCCATGCGCTCACCCGCCTTCCTGCCCGTCGTCACGGTTGTTTGGCTGCTGGCCACCGGCTGCGCCAGCAAACCCAAAACCGCCGCCCCGGCCGCTTCGGTCATATCCGCGCCGCAAACCACCGCGGCCATCCCGGACCGGCCGGAGAAGCTCCAGTTTCCGCCGCTCAATTACGAGCCGCCCAACCCGGCCGATTACCGCGTCCCGCTCCAGACCGGCCCCATCGCCTACGTCGTCCCGGACCGCGAACTGCCGCTGGTGAACCTGGTCATCTACGTCCGCACCGGGCAGTACGTCGAGCCGGCGGACAAGGTCGGCCTTTCGGAGATGGCCGGGCATTTGCTGGCGCGCGGCGGCACGGCGTCGAAGACCGCGGAAGAACTCGAGGAGGAACTCGACTTCCTGGCCGCCCAGCTCAACTCGGGCAGCGGCGAGACGCAAGGCACGGTGGGCCTGAACCTGCTCTCGAAGGACCTCGACGCCGGCCTGGCCATCCTGCGCGAGGTGCTGACTGAGCCGCGGTTTCAGGAGGACAAAATCCAGCTTCACCGGCAGCAAATGCTCCAGGCGATGAAGCAGCGCAACGACGACTCGGCTGACATCGAGGCGCGCGAGCAGGGCTTCCTGGCGTTCGGCGAGAATTTCTGGGCCAATCGTTACCCGACCGCCGCGTCGGTCGAGGCCATCGGGCGCGAGGACTTGCAGGCGTTTCACCGCCGGTGGTTTCACCCGGCCAACTTTGTCGTCGCCGCCAGCGGTGACTTCGACCGCGCGGCGCTGACGGCGAAGCTGGAGCAGCTCTTCGCCGACTGGCCGTTCGTCGGCGAAACCGCACCGCCCATCCCGACAAACACGACCTTCGCCGCGCCCGGCGTGTACCTGGTGGACAAGGACGTCAACCAAGGCCGGGTGACCCTCCTGCTGCCCGGCGTGCTGCGCGACGATCCGGACTACTTCGCCATCGCGGTGATGAACCGCATCCTGGGCGGCGGCGGCTTCACGTCGCGGATCCTAAACCGCGTGCGCTCGGACGAGGGCCTGGCATACTCGGCTTATTCGAGCTTCCCCGGCGGCGTGTATTACCCGCTGACGTTCGCGGCGGGGTTCCAGTCCAAGTCCCGCACCGTGGCCTACGCCACCAGCATCGTGCTGGAGGAAATCCAGCGCATCGCGGGCGAACAGGTGACCGCCGAGGAGCTCGAGACCGAGAAACGCTCGTTGATTGACACCTTCCCGCGCGCGTTCGCGACCAAGGCGCAGGTGGCGACGCGCTTTGCCGACGACGAGTTCACCGGGCGGTACGCGAAAGACCCGGCCTACTGGCGGAAGTACCGCGACCGCATTGCCGCCGTCACGCGCGAGGACGTGTTGTGCGTGGCGAAGAAGCACCTCACGCCCGGGCGCGTGGCCATCCTCGTGGTGGGGCAGAAGAACGAAATCCTGCTCGGCCATCCGGACCATTCGGTGAAGCTGACCGATCTGGCGGGCGGGCGGCTGGTGGACGTGCCGTTGCGCGACCCGCTCACGATGCAGCCGGTGCCGAAGTAACGCGGCGCGGGGCGGGGATGGTACAGGCTCCGAGTCTGCGAACCGTGTGGTGCGGGCTTCCAGCCTGCGGAGCCAAACCGGCGGCCGGATTGAAAAGCAGGCCGGAGGCCTGCACCACAGCAACCCAGCGGCGCCGACTCTGCGGCGCTCTACCTGGGCGAGGCAATCCCCAGGCACGGTAGAGCCGCGCTGCGGCGCGGCCGGAGCGCGGATGTCCACGTCCGCGGCAACCGCGGGGGCGGGTCGTAGCGCCGGACTCCAGCCAGGCAGACCGCGAGGCACGCCCATCAACGCCAGCAGGGTCGCCTCGCGCTGCGAAGCGACACCGCCCGGCCTCTGAGCCAGAGGCTGGCTACCCGCTTTCCGGGCAGCAAGACGGCTGCCGACGATTTCCGCCGCCCGCTTGCCGGTCGGGGCGCGCGGCGGCAGACTGGCGGGGTGCCTGCGGACACGATCAATGCGGCGCCCGAATTGCTGGCCGTGGCGCGGCGGGTGTGCTGGTGGAACCCGGCCGGGGAAACCCTCGCCGATCCGTTGCGTTTCGCCGCGCAGGTCATGACCTGCGGCACGTGGTCGGATGTCCAGACGGTGCGGCGGCTGGCCGGCGAGGAGTGGTTTCGCGCGGCCTTGCGGCAGCCGCCCCCCGGGGTCTTCGACGCCCGCTCGTGGGTTTACTGGCACAACGTGTACGGCATCGCCCCGGTGCCGCCTTTGCCCCGACGCTTGCTGCCATGAACCCTTTCCCACCCCGGCTGGCTGACTCGATCGCGTCATGACCTTCCGCCTTGCCCTGGCCCAGATGCGGGTGACCGGCGGCGCTCCGGCGGAGAACCTGGCGCGCGCCGTGCAATGCGTGGCCGAAGCCGCGAGCGGTGGGGCGCGGGTGGTGTTGCTCCCCGAGGCGCTGGACCTCGGCTGGACGCATCCCAGCGCGACCACCGGCGCCGCGCCCGTGCCCGACGGACCGGCGTGCCGGCGGTTGCGCGAAGCCGCCCGCCGGCACGGCGTGTACGTCGGCGCGGGCCTGACCGAACGCGCGGGCGGGCGGGTTTACAACGCGGCGGCGCTGATCGCGCCGGACGGCGACGTGATCCTGCATCACCGCAAGCTCAACGAACTGGAGATCGGCCACCCGTTTTACGCGCAAGGCGACCGGCTGGGCGTGGCGGCGACGCCGCTGGCCACGTTCGGCCTGATGATTTGCGCCGACGCCTTCGCCCGCGGGCAGGTGGTGGCGCGGACGCTCGGATTGATGGGCGCCGAAGTCATCTTGTCGCCCAGCGCCTGGGCGGTGCCGGCGGACCACGACAACGTCCGCGAACCTTACGGCCGGCTCTGGCGCGACAACTACGGGCCGGTGGCGCGCGACTTCCGCCTCTGGATCGCCGGCTGCAGCAATGTGGGACCGCTCACGGCCGGTCCATGGGCGGGCCGCAGGTGCGTCGGCTGCTCGCTGCTGGTCGGCCCGGACGGCCAGGCGCGGCTTCAAGGACCCTACGGCGAGGACGCCGAGGCCATATTGTACGCTGACGTGACACCGGAACCGCGTCCCGCCCGGGGCGATGGCTGGGAGGCCTGGTGGGCAGGCGCCGGCCAGCCGGGATGAACTGGCGGCGCGAAGTTCCGCCGGCGAAGCCGCTTGCGCCATTCCGAACCCGTTTGCGGCTTGAATCAGCCGGCGGCCGGCTGCGTCAGCTTCCATTCATGCTTCCGACCGTGAAACCCCGCGGCCGCGGCCTGCCCCGGCCGGGTCAGGGCGGTGTGTAACCTTCCGCCGCAACCCGTAGTCTTGCAGGGTGACATTGTGCTGAATTCCGACGGCCAAATCTGCCCCCGGAAACCCCGCCTCGGCGGTTTCCCGTCCCGCGCCGGCTTCGCGGTGCTGTTGCTGGTCCTGGCCGGCTGCAGCGCGAACCATTACCAGAAGTCGGCGGACCACGACGTGTACCGCATCATCCAGGAGTACGACCGCGCGGTGATGGGGCGCACCAACGGCTTCACCATTGACACCCGCTACACCGGGCGTCCGCCGAAGGAGATCCTGCCGGCCGAACTGGTCGAGGACCGCTCGGCCACGAACCGCCGCACGCTGAACGTGACCGAGGCGCTGCAACTGGCGGTGGCGAGCAGCCGCGAATACCAGGCCCAGCGCGAGCAGCTTTACCTCACAGCGCTCAGCCTGACCGGGGCGCGCTACGCTTTTTCTCCGCAATTCTTCGCCGAGTCCACCGGCACGATCCGGGGCACGGGCAACGTGGCGGAGACGGGATCGGTGAACAGCCGGATCGGGGTGAACCAGTTGCTGAAGACCGGCGGGCGGTTGAGCCTGGCGCTGGGCAACGACCTGCTGCGGTTCTTCACGGCCCGGTTCTCGAACACCCAGCCACCCGTGGCCCTGGGCAACGACTCCGCGATCAACCTGCTGAGTGTGAACCTGACGCAGCCGCTGCTGCGCGGCTTCGGCAAGAACGACCCCACCGTGGAGGCGCTCACCCAGGCCGAGCGCAATGTGGTGTACGCCATCCGCACCTTCAGTCTGTACCAGAGCCAGTTCGCCGCCGACGTTGTCCAGGAGTACTTCACTCTGCTGGCGCAGAAGTCGAACGTGCGGAACAACTACACCAACTACCTCCGACGCGTGGAGACCACCCAGTACCTCGACGCCCGTTCGGTGGACCGCGTACGACGCACCGAGGTGGACGACGCCCGCAACGCCGAGCTTTCCGCCCGCATCACCTACATCAACTCGGTCTCCGCCTACCTCAGCGCGCTGGACAACTTCAAGTTGCGCCTGGGCATTCCCATCACCGACGTGGTGAGTCTCGACGACGCGGACCTTCGGGACCTGGAAGAAGCCGGGCTGATCCGCATGGACATCAGCCGCGAGGCCGCGTTCCGGATGGCGGTGGAGCGGCACATGGATATCCTCAATGCCATTGACCGGTTCGAGGACCAGAAACGGAAGGTGCGCGTGGCGGCCGACCAGTTGCGGACCGGCCTGAGCGCCTTCGGCACCGGCTCGGTCCAGTCCGAGGAGCCTTACGACTACACGAATTTCGACTTCGACGAACTGCGCTGGTCGGCCGGCCTGACCCTGGACCTCCCGGTGGACAAGCTGCGCGAGCGGAATACGTACCGTTCGACGTTGATCTCCTTTGAGTCGCAGCTCCGCAGCCTGGTGGCCACACTGGACAACTTCAAGAACCGCATTGACCGCGGGCTCCGCTCGCTCGAGCAGGAACGGCTGAACTACCTCAGCCGCCAGGACGCCCTGCGCGTGGCGGAGCGGCTGGTGGACAACCGGCGGATGCTTCTGGAGGCCGGCCGGGCCACCGTCCGCGACGTGCGCGAGGCGCAGGACGCGCTGATCCGGGCCCAGAACGACTTGACGCTGGCCACGGTGGCGTACTTGGGAAACCGCTTTGACCTGCTGCTGGACAGCGGTGTGCTGCTCGCCGACGAAGACCGCTTCTGGCTCACCGATCCGCTGGCCGGCCGGCTCACCGAAGCCCAGCGCGGCCGGCCGCCGCTCGAAATGCCCGAGGACAAGTTGATCCCACCCGACGAATTTCTGGAACCCAAGTCATGAACGCCCAAAATCTTGCTCAAAAACTCCCCGGCCCGTTCCGGGGCCGGCCGCTGGTCTTTGTCGCCAGCACGATGGTTGCCCTGCTGGTCCTGATCTGGTTGCTGACCCCTTCCGGCCCCGCCGACGCCCCGACCTCGTACTATGAGGTCAAACGCGGCGACTTCACCGTCTCGGTCGTCGAGGGCGGCACCCTCGCGGCCGTGAGCGAGGTGAGCGTGCGCAGCGACGTGGAAGGCACCGCGCGGATCATCTACATCGCCAAGGAGGGGACTTATGTGAAGAAGGGCGACCTGCTCGTCGAGCTCGACTCCGCCCAGGCGCAGGACCAGGTCAACACCCAGCGCATCAATACCGAGAAGGCCAGCAACGCGGTCGTCACCGCCCAGCTCACCCTCGACATCCAGCGCAGCCAGACCAACAGCGACATCAGCGCGGCCAAGCTGAAGCTCGATCTGGCGAAGCTGGACATCCAGAAGTTCGACCAGGGCGGCGCGGCCGTGATGATGCTGGAGGCCAGCAATGCCGTGATCCAGGCCGAGGCCCAGCTCAAGACCCGCGAGGAGGAGTACCGCAACTCGACCAACCTGTTCGCCAAGAATTACGAGACCAAGCAGAAGGTGGACGCCGACCGGCTCACGGTGCTCAACACGCTCAATTCCCTGATCAAGGCCACGAACGACCTGTTCCTCCTGCAAGAATTCGACGTCCGCAAGCAGCGGGCCACGTACGAGGCCGCCGTCGAGGAAGCCCAGAAGGAATACGACCGCGTGCTCGCGCAAAGCGACCGCCGCATCGCGCAGTACGTCTCCGATCTCATCACCCAGTCCAACACCCACGAGTTGAACCTGCGGAAGCTCGAACGGGACCAGAAGAACCTCGACGCCTGCAAAATCTACGCCCCGCAGGACGGCCTGGTGGTGTATGCCGTGAGCGAAAACCGCTTCAGCGCCGAGTCGCTCATCGAGGAAGGTGCCACCGTGCGCAACCGCCAGGAGCTGATCAAGCTGCCCAACACCGCGCGCATGAAGGTGGCGGTCAAGATTCACGAATCCAACATCAACCTCATCCGCACCGGCCAGCCCGCGCTGGTCGTCCTCGATTCCATGCCCGACACGCCCTTCCGCGCCGCGGTGGATCGTGTGGCGCTGCTGCCGGATTCCCAGAGCCGCTTCGGCAATCCAAACCTCAAGGTGTACAACACCGAGGTCGTCATCACCGACCCGCTGCCCGACGTGAAGCCCGGCGTCTCGGCCCGCGCGGAGATCATCGTCACGAACATCGCCAACGCGCTCTCCGTGCCGGTCCAGTCCGTGACCACGCTCAAGGGGCGGCAGGTGGTCTATGTGGCCAAGGGCGGCAGGGCCGACCCGCGGCCGGTCGAGACCGGGCTGTTCAACACCAAGTTCGTCCAGATTCTCTCCGGCCTGGAACCCGGCGAGCGCGTGTTGCTCTCGCCGCCTTTGGACACCGGCTCGCGGGATCTCGAAGGCAGCCTGCTGGCCGACAGCGAGAAGGCGCGCTCGCTCGCGACCAACCTCCCTCCGGCCGTGACGACGGTAGCCGCCGCGGCCGCGACTCCGCCGAATGCCGCCGGCAACGGCAACGGCAGAGGCGACGTTGGCGGACCAGCCGGCAATGGACCGGCCGACCGCGGCTCCAGCCCCCGCGGACCCGACCAGACCGGACCGGCTTTGGCGGGCGACGCCGGGCCCGCGGGCGAGACGGGCGGCCGGCGGCCGGGCGGAGGCGCGGGCGGTCCGCCGGGCTTCGATCGCGAGGCCATGATGAAGGAGTTCGACAAGAACGGCGACGGCCAGCTTGACGACGAGGAACGCACCGCCATGCGCACGGTCCTGCAGCAGCGCTTCGGCCAGGCGGGCTCGGGCGGTCAACGGGGGCAGATGCCCAACCGCGAGGAAATGCTCAAGCGGTTCGACAAGAACGGCGACGGCGAGCTGGACGAGCAGGAACGCGAGGCCATGCGGGCGGAGTTTGGCCGCAACCGCAGCCGCACCAACGCGCCGCCGCGCGCCGCGCAGTGATGAGCCTGTCCGCCGCCACACCGATTGACGGCCGCGCCGCCGGACCGAGGTCTGCCCCGGACCATCCGATCATCGTCCTGCAGGCGATCCACAAGATTTACGCCCTGGGCGAGGAGGCGCAGGTGCATGCCCTGCGCGGGGTGGACCTGAGCATCACTGCCGGCTCCTACCTGGCTATCATGGGCCCCTCGGGTTCCGGCAAATCCACTTTGCTGAACCTGCTCGGCTGCTTGGACCGCCCCACCGCCGGCCGCTATTTCCTCGGCGGCGTGGACGTGTCGCAGATGCCGGACGACGCGCTGTCCGAGGCGCGCGGCCTGCGGATCGGCTTCATCTTCCAGTCGTACAACCTCATCGCCCAGCTCACCGTGCTGGAGAACATCCAGGTGCCGCTGCTCTACCAGGGCCGCGACCTGCGCGCTTACGAGGAGCGGTGCGTGGAACTGGCCAGGCTCGTCGGCTTGGGCGACCGCCTGCACCACCGGCCGAATCAGCTTTCCGGCGGCCAGCAGCAGCGCGTGGCCGTGGCGCGGTCGCTGGTCAACGACCCACTGATGATTCTCGCGGACGAACCGACCGGCAACCTCGACACCAAGACCGGCGCCGAGGTGCTGGACTTGATTGACCGCCTCAACCACGCCGGCAAGACCATCGTGCTGGTCACCCACGACGACCGCGTGGCCTCGCGGGCCCATCGCATCATCCACATGCGCGACGGCTTGATTGACCGCGAGGTGGTCAACCCCGCGCTCAGCCGTCCCGCCCCCCGTCCGGCCCATGTTTAGTTTCCAGCTCATCAGCACCGTCCGCCTGGGCATCAAGAGCCTGATGCTGCACAAGCTGCGTTCGGCCTTGACGATGCTCGGCATCATCTTCGGCGTCTGCTCGGTCATCGCCATGCTGGCGATCGGCGAGGGCGCGTCCTACGCGGCGCAGGAGGAGATCAAGAAACTCGGCAGCAACAACATCCTCATTCGCAGCCTCAAGCCCGCCGAGGCCGCCCGCCAGCAGGGCGCGGGCGGACCGCGCGGCATGAGCCTCAAGTACGGCCTGACTTACGAGGACGGCGCGCGGCTGCAATCCACCATCCCCGGCGTGAAGCGCGTCGTCCCGATGCGGATCATCCGCGAAAACGTCCGCTTCGGCCGGAACGAGGTGCCCTGCCAGGTCATCGGCACGCTGCCGTTCTACACCGAGGTCACCAGCGTGGACCTGGTCCGCGGCCGGTTCCTGACCGATCTGGACGAGCTGCACCAGAACAACGTCTGCGTGATCACCACCGGCCTCGCGCAACGGCTGCTGCCCGCCGAGGACCCCTTGCAGCACTCGGTCAAGGTGGACGCCTTTTACTACCGCATCGTCGGCATCATCCGCGAGACCGCGAAGGCCGAGCAGCGCGCCCAGGCCGGCAAGATGGAAGGGCAACCGCTGGACAACAACGTGTACATCCCGCTCTCCACGTCGCGCACGCGCTTTGGCGAGGTGCTCATCCGGCGCACGGCCGGCAGCTTCGAGGCCGAGGAGGTGCAATTGCATCAGATCACCGTCCAGTTGCGGGACACGGCGGCGGTCGAGACGGCGGACCCGCAGATCCGGACCCTGCTCAAGCGCTTTCACGACCAGAACGACTACGAGCTGGTCGTGCCGCTCGAACTGCTCCGCGCGGCGGAGGCGACCAAGCGGCGGTTCAACATCGTGCTTGGCTCCATCGCCGCCATCTCGCTCCTGGTGGGTGGCATCGGCATCATGAACATCATGCTGGCCAACGTGACCGAGCGCACCCGCGAGATCGGCGTGCGCCGCGCGCTGGGCGCCAAGCGCCGGGACATCACGCTGCAATTCCTCGTGGAAACCGTGGTGCTTTCCGTGGGCGGCGGGATCATCGGCGTCGCCGTCGGCATGTTGACCCCGGTGGTGGTCTCGATGGCCACGGAGATGATGACCATCGTCACGCTCTGGTCGGTGCTCGTGGCCTTCGGCATCTCGGGGGCGGTGGGCATCATCTTCGGCCTGTACCCGGCCCGCGCCGCTGCGTTGCTCGACCCGATCGAGGCCCTGCGGCATGAATAGCCGGCGCGGGTTTTGAGGAACCGCCGGGTACAGCAACCTTCAGGAACGATCTGCACGCTCACCGGGAGCTGACTTGCGACAGCAGCGGACTGCTCCGTGCCTGTCCATCTTACTTTGGCCAATCACTCACCCGGCGCCACCACTTCTGCAGCCAGCGACGGTATTGGCCCGCCTGCCCGCTCCCGCTGCCCGCAACTCGGGCGAGCGCTGATTCGGTGCCGAGCGTCTTGTCCGGCCACAGATGGAGGGCGTCGGCGACGCCGATTTCATGGGCCAGGCGTTCCACGGTTCGCAGAGCGTTCACGGCGTGGTCCTGCCAGCTTTCGCGCGTGGCGAAAACCCCGGTGCGCAGCCGGATGCCCAATTTTTCCGCCTGCGCCTCGATGCGTTTCACGTTTTCCGCCCGGATGTTGATGGGTTCGTGGAAAATGGTGAGCGGCTCCAGTTCGGCCACGGCCTGGAGCGTGGCGCGCAGGTCCGCTTCGTCGCACTCCGGGTAGGTGGGAGCCATCGCCACGTAGACGAGCAGGCCGGCCTCCCTGGCGGCACGGAGCGCGGCCAGGCGCTGCGACGGCGCGGGGGCTTTCGGCTCATAGACCTTGGCCAGATCGTTGCGCAACGTGGGCACGCTCATGCCGAAAACCAGCCGCGGGCCAAAGCTGCGGAACAAGTCGAAATCGGCCCGTGCCAGCGGACTGCGGGTGAGAATGCGGACGTTCAGCGTGGAGTGGTCGCGGATGAGTTCGAGCGATCGGCGCACGAGGAAGCGGGTATGCTCGGCCAACTGGCGTTGCCGCGCCGGTTCGGGATGGTGGACGACCTGGTACGGGTCGGTGGTGCTGCAATAGATCACGGCACGGTTGCCGTCCGGCTTGAGCTGCGCGCGCGGCGTATTCTCGGCGGCGCGCAGTGAGGCGTGGAATTTCGCTTCGTCCCAAGGCCGGAGGAACAGGTAGTCGCCCCACTCGGCGTCCGGGTCTTCGATGCCGTGTTCGGCGAGCATGGGTGCCAGCTTGTTCGTCGCCGCGCTGGGCACGTAGCAAAACCGGCAGGCGTGGGAACAGCCCACGGCGATGTTGAAGGCCCAGTTGGAAAGGCTTTTGTAAATGAAGTTGTTCGGAGCGATGACGGCCGGCGAGCGCCAGAAGTCCACGGGCGACTTGCGCGAGGAAGAGTCGCTCAGTCGCAATTGAAAGGCCGGGCGGCGAGCGGTGGCGGGCCCTCTGGTGGGCGCGTCAATGAGCAGCGGCGGTGTCATTAACTGGAGGAAGGTATCGTCACACGCCGGGACAAGTCGAGTGAACTGGTTAGAAGTTCCATTCGCGCTGCCCTTTCTCGTCGATCTTCAGAATCTCGTTCCAGAACTTCTCCCCCAGATCATGCCGGGTGAACAGCGTGAAGCGATAGAGCGGTTGGCCTTCCGGGACCGACACGTGCCGGGTGCCGATGAAGCCCTCCTGCTGGATTCTGTTGCTGAAGCAGTCAATGGCCCTCAGCGTGAACTGCGAAGGCTCGGTCCACTTCCATTTCCGCCAGTCCTTCGTTCCGAGGAAACCGTCGAGCGCGGTCTGTCCGCTCGTTGACTTCAGGTATTGCGGCACGTTCCAAGTGATGCCCAAGCTGTGCTGGATGGTGAGAAGCAGATCAATCTTGGGATTCCTAGTCAGCTCCAGCATGGCCCAAAGCGGAACTTGGGAAATGCCTGTCGGGTCAATGAAGGCAACTACAAGCGTCTTGTTGTCGAAAACCAGCCGTCCCGATTTGGCAACTTCAAGCCAGCTTTCGGCAATCACTTTGGCGCGCTTCGCCTTCGGATGTTTGGCAATCCTTTGCTTGAGTGCCTCAGCGAGTTCCAGCGTGTCCTCAATGAAGATGAATCGGTCGAATTCGTGGTCAAGGGCGACCAGCGGCGAACCGGCAGACTCCTCTCCAGTCTCCTTGATCTTGCAGAGGCCAGGTCCAGCCATGACGTCGAGGTAAACAAGGCGAAGCTTGCCTTGAATGGCCCTGGTCGTGATGCCACAATAGTTCCGCAGGTAGTGGTGCTTGCGCCTCGCCCAGTCCCCACTCTTGCGGGCAGGCAAGCCATCGCTGGCGGGAAGATACGGCAGGTCGTCCTCGTCGCGGCGTTGAAGTTTTCGGTTCACTTTACCCTGGATTTTGTGGGATACGCACAGACAAATACGGTCCTGCCCCCTTTTCAATTTCGCTTTCCTGTTGGCCAATAAGCCCTTGTCCTTTCTTTGCGCACCATTTGCTGCTGCAACCCGGCCAACTTCGCGAGCGGATTCTCCGAGTGCAATCGGTTCCAGATCGTGGCGCAGCTCTTCGCAAGCGGTTCCGGGCGATGGTGTTCACGGGCTGAAACGTAACACGGCGGGCGTTCGGTGGGAAGTGTTCAACTGTTTCCTTTCGAGCGGCACAGACTGCCTTCCGGTCTTGTGCTTGGTGAGCGATTGGCGGCCAGTTCGCGACACGAACCTCGCGGGTTTGGGTAAACTCAATCCGGCGGCTTGAGCGAGGCTGTTCGGACGGGTGGTGGCGCCGGCGTGCCCGCCGAGCGGACGGCGGGCGATTCAACGGCCGATCAGCGGATGTGGACGTCCGCGTCATGATTGCAGGGCTCGACAGTGTCTCGCCCCACCGGCGCGGCCGGCGGCCGCGAAAGCCGAAGCGCGAAGTCCGAAAGTCGAATGCCGGTATCCGGCATCTGGCGTCTGGGGGCGTCGGTCTTGTGGCTCAAGGGCCTGAACGCGTCGCCCCTCGGCGAGGGGCGATCTACCCCGCTGGCGGGAAGCCGAGCTCCCCTTTTACTCAGGCGCGCGCCCCCGGAACTTCCGGCCGTTTCACCCGCCTGCAAAGAATGAGATGCGCCCTCCGCCGCCACGCCCCGGTCTTTTGCCATTGAGGATTTCTCCGTTTGCCCGTCTGATCTGCGCCTCATGGACATTCTGGACGACTTGACGAGCCGCGGCTTGTTCGCCGATTGCACCGACACGCCCGCGCTCGCGGCCCGCCTGGCCGCCGGGCCCACGACGCTGTACTGCGGCTTCGATCCCACGGCCGACTCGCTCCACGTGGGCAACCTGGTGCCGCTGCTGGCGCTGCGCCGCTTTCAACTGGCCGGGCACCTCCCCATCGCCCTGGCCGGCGGCGCCACCGGCATGGTGGGCGACCCGTCCGGCAAGTCCGCCGAGCGCAACCTCCAGACCCGCGAGCAGGTCCAGCACAACATCGCCAGCATCAAGCAACAGCTCGCGCGTTTTCTCGACTTCGAGACCCGCGCCAACCCCGCCCGCCTGGTGGACAACGCGGACTGGACCGCGCCGATCACGTACCTCGATTTCCTGCGCGAGGTGGGCAAGCACTTCACCGTGAATTCGATGATCGCCAAGGAATCCGTGCGCGCCCGCATGGAGGACCGCGACGCCGGCATCAGCTACACCGAGTTCAGCTACATGCTGCTCCAGGCCCACGACTTCTACCACCTGCGCAAGGAATTCGGCTGCGAGCTCCAGATCGGCGCCACGGACCAGTGGGGCAACATCACCGCCGGCGTCGAACTCACCCGCCGCAAGCTCGGCGTCACCGTCTGGGGCCTCACCTTCCCGCTGCTCACCAAGGCCGACGGCACCAAGTACGGCAAATCCGCCGCCGGCGCCGTGTACCTCGACCCCCGCCGCACCAGCCCGTACCGCTTCTACCAGTTCTTCATCCAGGCCGAGGACGCAGACGTGCTCAAGCTGTTGAACTTCCTCACCTTCCTGTCCTGCGAGGAAATCCAGGCCCTCGCCGCCGAACTGGCCGCCAACCCCGGCGCGCGCGCCGCCCAGAAACGCCTCGCCCGCGAGCTCACCACGCTCGTCCACGGCCCCACCGCCTGCGACGAAGCCGTGCGGGCCAGCGAAATCCTCTTCGGCGGCTCGCTCGAGGGCGTCAGCGAGGCGGCGTTTGCCGAGGTCGCCGGCGAGGCGCCCGCGCGCGAACTCGGGCGCGACCAACTGGCCGGCGCGGGCCTGGGCCTGCTCGACCTGCTGGTCCACGCCGGGCTCGCCGCCAGCAAGGGCCAGGCCCGCAAGGACGTGGAAGGCGGCGGGATTTACGTGAACAACGCGCGCGAAACGGCCGTGCAACGCCGGATCACGGCCGCCGACCTGCTCTTCGGCCGGCACCTGCTGCTGCGCAAAGGCAGGCGCAACTACGTGGTGGTGATGGTGAAGTGACGGCTGTGCCGCCTGGGCATCATTCCCGATTCAGTCTGTCGCGCCAGTAACCCGGGCGGCGATGAGCGTGAGCCACTGCCATCACCACAATGCGATCACCCCGGATGACGTAGGCAATGTAGTAAGGAAACACCGGACAATTCACCCGGCGATAGCCGCCCAGCCGTTCCCGCCACAAAACCGGCTGCTGCACGATCAGGCGGCATACCTCCAGAACCTCCATCCCAAACCTTCCTGGTTCGACTCGTAATACTCCGCCGCTTCATACAGCTCGGCGGATGCCGCCGGGAGGAAATCCAGGGTCATCGTCGCAGACGCCGGTCCAGCTCAGCGAAGACTTCGGCCGCCGGAATGCCCGGCGCGCCCCCCGCATCATAACACGCGATCCGCTCCCGGATTTCCCGTTCCCACGCCATGTCCGTCTCCGGCGAGCGCTCCGGCTCCACGCTGCTGAGAATCCGATGGGCCAGCGTCAGTCTTTGATCCGGAGGCAGTTGCACCGCCTCGGCGACGATCGTCTCGACCGATCCATTCATGTCGTTACGGTACCGCCCGCAGGCAAATTGTCGAGGGCCCGGAAAGCCACGCGCCGGGCGCGGGCGCTCACGAAAGACTTCGTGTTTCAGGCCGGGCCCGGCGACGGGCCGGCCTTCGCGGCCGGTTCGGTCTGGTACGTCAGGCCGGTCAGCGTCGGGAGCGGCAACACAAACACAGGCTCCTGGTCATCGTACACGACGACGAAGCTGCCGCGGGGCGGCAAGGAGATGTAATCCCGGCGCGGCACCCGGTACTCGTGGCCATCTGCCATCCGCAACGTGAACGGCGGGTTCCGCTGGATCGCCGCTTCCATCTGGCTTCGGGTCATGTCCCGCCGACCTTGTGCGGACACCGCCACCCTGTAGCGAGGCCAGATGAACGGCAGAAGTGAGCGACCGCCGCGGGGGAGGACGCCCGCCGACACGACGCGCTTTCGAACTGCCGTGACCGCTCGAAACGGAAGGGCGGGGCGGCGGTTCGCTCCACTGACTTGTTCGGCGTAATACTCTTTGTGAAGCTGCGCACTGCGCCCTCTACTGGCTGCTGAACGAAGACTGCTCCATCACGAGCCGCCATTCACCGGCGTGTTTTTCCCAAACCATGACACACCGGTGGTCGTCCGTGAAGGAACTGCCCTCGAACACCCCGCCACCTTGGTAACGGTGCCGCACGATGGCCGCCTCTTGGCCCAGAGGGCGGACAACGACCTCGGTGCGCGTACCGTGGTCCAGCCGATAGCTCGGAGAACGAATGATCCCCAAGATCGCTTGGCGATCGAGAACCAACCCCCTCGGGGCAACGTAGAGATAGTCGTCAGCCGCTAACCGCTCTACAGTCGCGGCGTCCTTCTCCAGCCACGCCTGAAACCAGCGCTCACTCAGGCTATGCAACTCTGACAACATCTGTCGGTCCTCCTGCCTTCACAACGCTCACCGCCGTGTTATCTCCTCGGGGCGTACGACCGCTGCCGCCGAACAGTGATTAAGCCGCAAGTGGCTTAGCACGGGTTTTCCGTTGATAGGCCGCAAGCCGTGCGGTCCATCCTCGGAAAGGAGTGAACCCGTGTCTGCATCCTGCAGTAAGGTTTGGAAGCAGACGCGCGTTCGTCAACCCAAAAAATTCACGGAACCCGCGTCCAGGACGCAGCTTGTGCTCTGCGGACGGTGGAGACGGCTAGGGCCGCCGCTGGGCAGCGGCGGCCAGCCCGGCTGTAGCGTCAGGCATCTTGCCTGACGTGGCGGGCGGCATCCTGCCGCCCGGAACCGGCTCCCGAAAACAGCTCCCGCGTGGCTTGCCGCCGTTTCCGCCGGGCAGGATGCCCGGCTCACTGGCAGGCTGGAAGCTTGCCGCTACAGGTACAGGTAGCCGGCCTCTGGCTCAGAGGCCGGCAAACGTCACCCCTCGGCGAGGGGTGACCCACCCAGGCGACCCGAAGTCGCGATTGGCTGTGACCGGATGCCGGGTTATCCTGCCCGCCATGCGCCCGGTGGACGTGCAACACATTGGCGACGAGCTGGCAATCAAGTGGTCCGATGGCAGCGAGAGCTTCCTGCGCCTCGAGGCTTTGCGGCGGTCGTGTCCGTGCGCCGGCTGCCAGGGCGAGCCGGACGTGCTGGGCCACCTGCACAAAGGCCCGCCGCAGCCGCTCAGCCCGGCGTCGTTCCGGCTCCGGCGGCTGGACGCCGTGGGCAGTTACGCGCTCCAGCCGGTCTGGGAGGACGGCCACAACGCGGGCATCTACTCGTTCGAGTACCTGCGCCGCCTGGCCGCCGCGTCGTCCGCCCCGCCCGCCTGAGCGGAACGGCGCGGTGGCGAACCGCGCGGGAACCCCACGGAACTCCGCCGGGCGGAGCGGCGAGCGGTGACGGTTTAATCCGAAAGCCGAAGTTGGCCGCGGCGGGGTTTGGATCAGTCGCTCGCCCGACCAGCGAGCGGCGAGGCGCCGCCCGCAACGCCCGGGGCGGGCGTGATCCCCAACCCCCGTTTCCGGCTGAGGCTTCCTGCGTGTTCTTGCGGCAATCCTCTCCAGTTGCGGCGTCGCCGCGATTTTCCCGCTTCACCCGGTCCGGGCCAGTTGGCAGGCTGGCGCCATGACACTGGCCGAAGCCCGCCAATTGCTGGAACGCCTGCGCCGCGGCGAGGCGTCCGTGGACACGGTGCTGCGGGCCGTGCAGGCGGCGCCGTTTGCCGACCTGGGCTTCGCGCAGGTGGACACGCACCGCGCGCTGCGCCAGGGCTTCCCCGAGGTGGTATTCGGCGCGGGCAAGACGGCGGAGCAGGTGGTGGCCATCGCCGCACGCCTGTTCGTCCAGCACGGCCGGGTGCTGGTGACGCGCGCCACGCCGGAGCACGCGCGGGCGTTGCGCCGCAAGTTCCGCCGCGCGACGCATCATCCGGTGGCACGCTGCCTCACGCTGGAGCGGGCCCCGCTGCCGCGCCGGCCGGGTTACGTGGCCGTGCTGTGCGCCGGCACCAGCGATCTGCCCGTGGCCGAGGAGGCAGCGGTGACGGCGGAGTTCATGGGCAACCGCGTGGAGCGCGTCTTCGACGTGGGCGTGGCCGGCCTGCACCGCTTGCTGGGCCGGCTGGAACTGGTGCAAGGCGCGCAGGTGCTGGTGGTGGTGGCCGGCATGGAAGGCGCGCTGCCCAGCGTGGTGGCGGGGCTCGTGGCGCGGCCGGTCATCGCGGTGCCCACGAGCGTGGGCTACGGCGCGAGCTTCGGCGGCGTGGCGGCCCTGCTGGGCATGTTGAACAGTTGTGGCAGCGGCGTCACGGTGGTGAACATTGACAACGGCTTCGGCGCCGGTTACGCGGCCAGCCAGATCAACGCGCTGGCGGCCGAGGCGGCGGAAACCGCCCGGGCCGGCGGGCCCGCCCGCACCCGTCGCGCCCGCCCGGCGACCCGTTGACCCGCGATGAAGACGCTTTACCTCGACCTGATCAGCGGCATCAGCGGCGACATGCTGGTGGGTGCGCTGCTCGACCTGGGCGCGGATTTCACGGCGTTGGAGCGCGGCCTGGCCGCGCTGGGCGTCACAGGCTACCACCTGCACGCCGCGCGCGGGTTGAAGGCCGGCATCAGCGGCACGAAGTTCGACGTCCACCTCGAATCCGCCGGCGCGCACGGTCACCGCCACAGCCACCCGCATTCCCAAGCCCACGAACATCACCACGCGCCGCAGGCGGAGCACCATCACGGCCACGAACACAGCCACGAGCACAGCCGCGACTTCGCCGCGATCCGGGAGTTGATCGCCGCCAGCGCGCTGTCGCCGTGGGTGAAGACCACGGCCACGGCGGTGTTTCGCCGGATTGCCGAGGCCGAGGGCCAGATTCACAACCAGCCGCCCGAGCGCGTGCATTTCCACGAAGTCGGCGCGGTGGATTCGATCGTGGACATTGTGGGCGCGTGCCTGGCGCTGGAAATCCTGGGCCGGCCGCGCGTACGGGCGTCGCCGGTGGTCGAGGGCACCGGCTGGGTCAAGTGCGCGCACGGGCGCTTCCCGGTGCCGACGCCGGCCACGGTGGCGATCCTGGCCGCGCGCGGCGTCACGCTGAGCCAGTGCGCGGAGCCGCACGAGCTGGTCACGCCCACCGGCGCCGCGCTGCTGGCCGAGCTGGCAGAGAGCTTCGGGCCGCTGGCGGACTTCCGGCTGGAGCAGGTGGGCTACGGCCTCGGCACGCGCGAGCATCAGACGCGGCCGAACGTGCTGCGGGTGTTGCTGGGCGAAACCGCCCCGGCCGCGGCGGCGCACGACTGGGAGACCGACACCGTGGCCGTGCTGGAAACCAACCTGGATGACGTCTCGCCGGAAATCCTCGGACACTTCGCGGAACACGCCCTGGCCGCCGGCGCGCTCGACGTGTTTCACACCCCCATCCAGATGAAGAAAGGCCGGCCGGCCACGCTGCTCACCGTGTTGTGCGCGGAGGCGGAGGCGGACCGCTTCGCGGCGCTGATGCTCAGCGAGACGAGCGCCTTCGGCGTGCGACAGACCCGGGCCGGTCGCCGCAAGTTGCGTCGCGAGTTCGTCACCGTGGCGACACGCTTCGGAGAAGTGACGGTGAAGCTGGGGCGCCTGGACGGTCGGGTGGTGCAGGCCGCGCCGGAATTTGAATCGTGCCGGTGTCTGGCCGAGGCGGCGGGCGTGCCGCTCAAGGCGGTTTACGAGGCGGCTCTGGCGGCGACGGGGCAGCAAGCTCCGGCTTGAGCGCGGCGCCCACGGGGCGGGGGCGCGCACCCGCCAATTTCGATTTCAACCCGAAAATCGAAGTTGGGCAGCGGGACGCGCTGCGGCCAGCTTCGGTTTTCGGTTTCAAGGCGGCGTCAGAATCCGCGCGTTCTCGCCGGTCCATTGGTCGGCGAGCCATTGGGCGATGCGGTGGAGTTCCCGCGCGCCGCCGCTGCCCGCCTCACGGTGCCGCTCAGCGATGTCGCGGACGCGTGCCAGTTGTTCCCGCAGCAGGGCGCGCGCAGTTCCGCGTCGGGCAGATCCGGATTCGCGGTCAGTTCGCGGTAAACCAGCCGGATGGCGCGCACCGGGAGTTTGCGATAGGGATTCCCGCCCTCCTTCAACCAGCCGAAGCCGAACGGCACCTGCCGCCGGCCCACGAGCCACGGCTCGCCGAACTCGGTCTTCGCGACGACGTAGCTGTAGCATTCGAGCGACGGGATGTAGCCGCCGCATTTCGCGTCGCGGGCCTGCCGCGCGCCGGCGCGGACGTTCGCCACGTCGAAGCGGCACGGCGCCTCGTTCCACCACCACGCGCCGCGGGCCCGGGCGATGAGCGCGGGCTCGAGCGCGGCGCTGTGCGGCGTGAAGAAGAGCGTCCAGCGCGGGTCAAACGGCTGCTTCGCCGCGGTGGCCTCGGCGAAGGCGAAGCGCAGTTTCGCGCCGGAGAAATAGTGCGGGTACACGACCACCGTCGCGTCCGGCCGGCGCGCCCAGACTTCGTCCGAGATGGCGCGGACGAAGGCGAACTCGTGGTCGAAGAACCGCGGGCCGCAGGCGGCGCAGTGGCAGATGGCGTAGTCGCTCGATTCGATGAACAGGCCGTCGGCCTCCGGGTAAAACTTGAACGCCATCTCGCGCGCGTACTCGCGCATGAAGCGCTGGGATTCGGCCCTGGCGGGACACAGGTTCCAGCCCCAGCAGCCGATGCCGAATTCAGCAACGGGCCGGCCGTCCGCGCCGGTGGCCTTGAGTTCCGGCTTTTCGAGCGGGACCTGATTCACGCCGTCGTAGCCGAACGGCGTGAACCCGAGCAGCACCCGGATGTCGCGCCGGTGCGCGTGGGCGATCAGCTCGCGGCCGAAGTCGGCCCGCATGTTTGCATGGTCCCTGGCCCACTGCCAGGTGATGGGGAACTTTTTCGAGCGGAACGCGCCGCCCATCCAGAGGATGACGGTGTTGCCGCCGTCCTCGGCCACGACGTCGAGAATCTCGCGCCAGACCGGCAGGCCGAACGTCGGCATGCGCATGAAGCACAGGTAGTATCCGCGGTGCTGGAAGACCGGCTTTGGTTCGGCGGTGATGCCGGCCAGCGGCGCAGCCAGCGTGGCGGCGGTCGCGGCAAGGAAATCGCGGCGGGTCATGGGGACGGCATGAGAAAGGAGGCAAAGGAATGGCGGATCAACGCGGACAAGGCGGCGTTCGGAAAAGGTCTTCAGTCCCTTGCCCGAATTCCTTTGCCAATCCACGGCTTCCACGACTGCGGCTGCCGTCAATGGACATCTGGTAGCGCAGCGGCTCAAGCACCCGCGCGTCCGAACCATCGGGCCGAGCGATCCACACCGGGCGCTTGTCGGCGAATAGCGTCACCACGCCGAGCAGGGTGGAAAGCAGGCACTTCATGCTCAACCTCCAGCCAGCCGCGCCTCCAGCCACTGACGGTTGCGCACGGCGGAGTCGAACGGATTCCGGTCCTCGGGTTCGTCCTCCCACGAATACCAGCCGGCGTAGCCGATGTCCCGCAGCGCGGCCAGGCAGCCGGCCACCTCCGCCACGCCTTCCCCAAGCAGGCAGGTCTCGTGCGCACCGGCGGCCTTCACGTCCTTGATGTGCGTGTGGCGGACGAACTTCCCGGCCGCGCGAATCTGCGCCAGCACGTCGGCGCCCTGCGTGCCGAACCAGCCGGTGTCCACGCACAGGCCCAGCCATTCGTTGCCGCCGCCCACCTTGGCCAGCGCCGCGGCGGCGGTTTTCTCGGGGTGGTTCTCGAGGTTGAAACCAATGCCGAACTCCCGGCAAAGCGCGGTCGCCTCCTCCGGCGTCTGCCCGCGCAGCCCGCCGTCCATGTGCGGGATGCCGAGGCCCTGGCAGATTTGCAGCGTCTCGCGGCGCAGGCCGCCGGCGTAGGCGACCGGCCGCAGCCCATGGTCGTCCAGGATCCGTTTCCAGCGCGCGCCCAGGCCGTGCGTGGGCGATTCCGGCGCCGCGTGGGCCTCCCAGATTTCCACGGCGGAGAAGCCGGCGGCGGCGATCTCGCGACAGATCGCGGCCCAGGCGGCTTCGTCGGTCAGCGCCACGGTCTTCTGATGCTGCTCGCCCCAGTGCTTCAACTCGAAGCGGTAGTCGGTGAAGCGGGCGACCAGGTTGGCGGTGTTGAAGGCGACGCGCTTTCGGGCGTCGCCGGACCGCGTGGCGACGCCGCCGGGCTGGGTCAGACCCAGCCCGGCGGCGCCGAGCGCGGTGGCGTGGAGGAACTGACGGCGGGGGATCGGGTTCATAGTTGGTTCAGTAGAGGGGTTCTAGTTGAGAGTCTTCAGCAGTTCGAGCAGGCCATCGGTCATCTTGGGAATGGCGTTGGTCTCGAGCGGGCTGGTCCGCATCCGCCAGGTCTCGTACGCGCCCAGCCGGAACTGGTCCGGCGGCGGGATGTAGCCGTACCTGCCGTTGGCGAGACTGACGTTGAACAGCGGCTTCACCGGGCTGCGCCGCTTCAAGTCGAGGCCGCTGGCGGCGAAGATTTCTCCCGGCCAGGCGGCGATGGCGAGGTCGCCGATGCGGAAGACCTGCAGCGGCAGCGAAACCTCGGCCGGCCATTCGGCGAGGAAAAGCTGCTCGCGGGCGTAGTTGTCGGTCCAACTGCTGAGTTGCTCGACCGGCCGGCCGGCGACAATCGCGCGGGCCTGCTCGACTTCATCCGGGCCGGGCCGGCGCGTGGCCACGACGCATTCGCGCAACGCCGCGCCCAGCGTCACCTCGCGTTGGTACTTCAAGCCTTGGCAGACGCGCAGGACTTCACGGGCGAGGTCATCGGCGACCCGGCGGATTTGTGTGTACAGCGGCGCCGGCTCGCGTTTGGCCGCGGGATTGAGGTTGTTGATGTCGCCGCTGGTGCCGTTGCACAGGATGCCGACGAACGGCGGATCCTGCCGGTCCGCGACAAGCAACTCCTGGATGCGGTCCGCGAACGCGCCGAAGTAGTCCGCCGAGATGTGGCCGGGGCCGACATCGCCGACATAGTGGAGCGAGTAATTCGCCAGCAGCGCCAGCGGGCGGCCGTCCGCGTGTTGCACCGACAGCACAAAGACCTCCGGGTCGGTCGGGCCGGCGGGCGGGCCGTCCGCCGGCTGCGGCGAGTCCCAGTTCATCTTGGCCAGCTCGTTGGTGAAGCCGAGCTGGTTCGTGTAGATCAGGCCGGGCTTGAGCAGCAGGCGGCGGCAGAAGACGTGTTGCGGCAGAAGGCCGGAACCCCAGGCGACCTGCGCCGGCGCGAGGTTGTTCACCGCGCAACGCACCGCATCCGCGATGCGACCCGGCAGCCAGGCGCGGTAGGTTTCATCCGCGTCGGTCAAATGCGCGCCACAGGCGGCGCCCGCCGAGTGCGTGTGCGTGCAGGACATCATCACGCGCTCCGGCGGGATGCCGACGTGTTGCTGGACCAGCCGTTTGGCCGCGTCGAACACCGGCCGATCCAGGAGGCAGGTGTCCACCACGGCGAAGGCCAGGCGCGTGGCGCCGTCGTCGAGCACGAGCGCGCGCACGAACAGGTCGTCGTGAATGTGCCGCGCGATGGCGGTGCCGCGGCCGCCGTTGATGCGCGTGCCCAGCGCGGGGGTGATGCACGACTGGGCCGCGCCGGCGCGGAGTTCGGCGGCTTGCTGCGGCAATGCCGCCGTGGCCGCCACGAGGGCGGCGAGCACCAAATGTTTCAGCTTCATGAGATCAGCCACTGGTCGTACTCGGCGCCGCCTTGCACGGCGGTGGGATAGCGGCCGTCCGGGCCGGGCTTCACGGGCGGTTCCACGTCCCAGCCGTAGCGCGGCAGCGAAAACGAGCGCCGCGACTTCATCACGTCCTCCCAGGTCAAGATCGCGCCGGTGTAGCAGGCGATCTGCGCGGCGATGCCCAGCGCGCTGCTCAGGCACATGTAGTGGCCGTTGTTGACCGGCCGGCCGTCGCGGATGGACTGGAACAACGCCGCTTGCTCGAGGTCGTACATGCTTTGCGCGCGCGGCTGGTCGTAGCGCCAGTTGGTCTCGCCTTCGATGCGGCAGTTGATGAGGTTGCACCGGCCTTTGGTGCCGAGGATGTAGTCGTTCGTGTCCTGGTAACAGTCGGCCTGGTCGCGCGTGAAGCCAAAGACGCGCACGCCGCGGTCGTACTCGAAGACCACGGCCTGATGGTCGAACTGGTCGCCGAACTTCGGCTCCAGCGCGGTCTGGCGTCCGCCCAGGCCGTACACCCGGCGCGGCGGCGTGTCGTGGAGCGCCCAGGAAGCCTTGTCGAGGCTGTGGATGAGCTGCTGCGCGGTCTGGTCGCCGGAAAGCCAGTTGAAGTGGTACCAGTTCCACATCTGCCATTCCATTTCGCCCTGGCCGGGACGCCGCTCGCGCACAATGTACGGGCTCGAGAGGTAGTTCTCCTGGATGGCCACGATCTCGCCGATGGCCCCATCGTGAACGCGCCGCATCGTCTCGCGCACGCCGGGGTCGTAGCGCCAGCACAGGCCGGACACGACGCTGAGCCCTTTCTGTCTCGCCGCCTCGGCCGCGGCCAGCGAGACTTTCAAGCCGGGGATGTCAATGCCGTGCGGCTTCTCGCAGAAGACGTGTTTCCCCGCATCCACCGCGGCCTTGAAGCTCGTCGGGATGAAGTGCGAGCACGGCGCGATCAGCACCACGTCCACGCCGCAGGCCAGCAGCTTCTCGTAAGCGTCGAAGCCGACGAAGCAGCGGCCGTCCGTCAACTCGACCTGGTTCGGCCTGGCCCGGGCAAGCTGCTCGCGGCTGGCCTGGAGGCGCTCGGCGAAGATGTCCGCCAGCGCGACGAGACGGACGTCCTTGCCGGCGTTCAGGGCGTTCACCGCCGCCTCGGTGCCGCGTCCGCCGCAGCCGATGAGGCCCACGCGGATGACGTCGCTGCCGGCGGCGTGTACGCCGCGTTCGAGGGCGAGCGAACCCAGCGCGGCGGTGCCGGCCAGCGTGGCGGACGCGCGCAGGAATTCGCGACGGGTGGTGGGTGGTTGGGGAGCGGCGGGGCTTGGGTTCATGTTGCGGGAAGGTGCCCGAGGGCGGCAGTCCGACCGCGCCGGGACCGGGTGGTTTCAGGGTGACGTTGGTTCGAGGGAGATCACGCGGGCTGTCCTGGCGGATTCGTAGCACGCGGCCAGCACGCGCTGGCTTTGGAGGCCCAGGGCGGCGGAGTTGGCGGGTTCGCGTCCATCGAGAATGGCCTGGCTGAACTCCTCGATCTCGGCGCGATAGGTGTTCACCGCCGGCGGGGCGATCTTGCAGCCCCCGCCGCCGGTGCGCGCTTGCTGCGCGTCGTAGCCGCCCGCGCCGGCTTCGAGGAAGGCGGTCATCTCGCCGGCGGCGCCCTGGCCGATGGTGCCGCGGGCCAGGATGCCGCCGCGCGAGCCGTACAGTTCGAGCCGGTTCTGGCTCGCGGCGTCGGGCAGGCAGAAAAAGGCGTCCACCACGCCGAGCGCGCCGCTGGCAAATTGCAGCGTGGCCACGGCGCTGTCCTCGGAGGCGTAGCCGTGGACGGTGCGGTTTGTGAGGCAGCTCACCGCGCGCACCGGGCCGAAGAACATTTCCAGCAGGTCAATGCAATGGCCGCCCATGTCCATGAGCGAACCGCCGCCACCTAGCGCGGGGTCCTGTCGCCACGCGCCCGGAATCGGCGGATACCAGCAGGAAAGCTGGGCGCGCGCGAAGACGGGCCGGCCGAGCGCGCCGTCGTGGATGAGCTGGAGCGCGGCCTGGTGCTGGGCGTGGAAGCGCATCATGAAGGCCGTGCCGAGCCGCACCCCGGCTTGCCGGCACGCGGCAATCATGGCTTCGGCGTCAGCGACGGTCAGGCCGAGCGGTTTCTCGCAGAGCACGTGCCTGCCGGCTTGCGCGCAGGCGAGGGTCTGCTCGCGGTGAGCGGCGGGGGGCGAGGCGATGTACACCGCGTCAATGTCCGCCTTCAGCAATTCGTCCAGACTGGCGGCTGGCGTGGCGCCGAACTGCCGCGCGGCTTCGGCGTTGGCGGCCGGGTTCACATCGAACACCGCGGCCAACCGCGCGTTCGACGCCGGCACGATGCCTTCGGGAATGGTGCGCCGCCGGGCGATGCCGCCGGAGCCAATGACGCCCCAGCGGACGCTTCGCGTCATTGGAGATCTGAGATTCGAGCTTTGAGATTCAGCGGGCATACGCTCGGATGACTTTGCTCAGCGCCTCGCCGATCTGCTCGCAGTGGTGCGGCTCGTAGGTGGGGAAGGCGAAGCAGGTGAACGTGTGTGTCTGATGCCACAGCGCGTTCGGCACCTCGACTTTCGTGTAATCCACGCTGGCCGGGTCGGTGTATTCCCTGGACTTGAACGGAAAGCCGGAACGGCCGAACGCGTTGCCTTCGCGGAAGGCGCGCTCGGTGTGGCATTGCGGCCAGAACACCTTCCAGCACGGCGCGCCCTCGGCGCCGGCGGCCTGCACGAACTCGTTGATGTCGCACCGCATGTTCTCGATGTCGAGCGAGAAGGCCATCACGTACCAGCCGTTCTGCCGCTCGGGCGTGTCGATGGGCCGGGTCTTGACGAGCGGCTCGTCCTTCAGCGCGTCGAGGATGATGCGCGCGTTGCGGCGGCGGCGGGGCAGGTTCCAGGTGTCCATGCGGTCCAGCTCGGCTAGGCCGATGGCGGACTGCATCTCCGTCAGGCGGTAGTTCCAGCCGACCATGTTGTGGATGTACGAGAGCTTCTGCTCCATCTCGAGGAGGTTGAGCCGGTCCTTCACGTCGTAGCCGTGGTCGCGGAAGCTGCGCGCCGCCCAGGCGAGGTCTTCGTCGTCGGTCGTGACCATCCCGCCTTCGCCGCCGGTGGTGAAGGTCTTGTTCTGGCAGAAGCTGCAGCCGGCGATGTCGCCCAGCGTGCCGGTCTTTCTCCCCTTGTAAACCCCGCCGAACGCCTCGGCGTTGTCCTCGATGACAAACAGCTTGTGCTTCGCCGCGAAGGCGCGGATGCGGTCCATATCGCAGACGTTGCCGTACAGGTGCACCGGCATGATGGCCCGCGTGCGGTCGGTGACCAGCTTCTCCGCCGACTCGACGCTGATGCAGTGGTCGTCGAGGTTCACGTCGGCGAAGCGCGGAATGGCGCCGGCCTGCACGATGGAGAAGCTCGAGGCGATGAAGGTGTAGCTCGGCACGATGACTTCGTCGCCCGGCCCGAGGCCCAGCGCGGTGAGGCTGACGTGCAACGCCGCCGTGCCGGTGGCGACGCTCACGGCGTACCGGCTGCCCTGCCAGGCGGCGAAGCGCTTCTCGAATTCCATGCCCTTCCGGCCGGTCCAGTAATTCACCTTGCCGGACCGGAGCGTTTCTTCGACGGACCGGATGGCGGCGTCATCGAAGCTGGGCCAGTGCGGGAGCTTGTCTTTGACGGCGGGCGCGCCGCCGTGGAGGGCGAGGGTGGTCATGGGATTTACGATTTGCGATTCGCGAACGCGCCGAGGTGTTCGGGCGGAATTGGGTTGCCGGGCCGCTCGTCATCCCAGATCAGGCTGACGACGTGCCAGCGGCCGTCTTGGAACCAGAGCTGGATGCTGTTGATGCCGCGTGCGCACGGCTCCGAATCACCGGCCCGCCAGCGCGCTTCGTACGTGCTGAACACCTGGGCCACGTTGCCGAAGCGACGGATTTCGCGCGTGATCTCCCGCTCGTGAAACGACTGCAACCGGCCCAGCCGAACCTGTTCCACAAACCGGGCAATGAAGGTCTCGACGACCATCGCTTCCACGCCCTCGGGCTTCACGTGGGCGAGCCGGCCGTCGGTGGCAAACAGCTCGCGCAGCCGCTCCAGCCGGGGCCGCGCGCCCGGTTCGAAGCAGATCGCATCGTAGAGCGCGGGCGGCAGGGTTTCGATGGAACTCGCCGGGCTATCGCTCATGGATCTCCTCCATTCTCACCGGTCGGCCGAGCTCCAGTGACCGGTCGGCGGCGAAGATGACTTCGTGCGTGCGCACGGCCTCCAGCAAGCCGGTCAGCGGCATCGCCTCGCCTTTCGCCAACGACTCGAAGAAGGCGTCGAACTGCGTCTGGTACGGATGGTCGGCCACGTCGCCGGAATCCACGGGCTGGAAGGGAAGTTCCTTCCAGCGCTGCCGGTCGTCGCCGTGGAGCGCGTTCGAGTGAAACCGGTTGTCGAGCAGGCTGCCTTCGCTGCCGACCAAGTGCGTGTGGAAGTAGTAGGGCTGCCAGCAATCAATCACCGACGCGCACTTGCCCACCGTGCCGTCCTTGAACTTCAGCAGCGTCGTCGTGCTCGTCGGATACTCGTACGCCGCGAACGTCGGGTGCGCCGACTTCGCCCCGTAGCTGAAGACTTCCTCCACGTCGTCGCCCAGGCAGAGTAGCAGCGCGTCCAGGGCATGGCAGCCGGCGGCGAGCAGGCTGCTGCCGCAGGCGCGCTTCGGCGTGATCCATTCGTACTCGCGGTACCACGGCCCGATGCCGTGGTAGTAGTCAACCTCGCCGTAGTGAATGCGGCCGAGGCGGCCCGCCGCGAGCAGGGCTTTGGTGGCGCGGAACTGCGCCGAGAAGCGCAGCTCGAAGCAGATGCAAAACCCCACGCCCGCCGCGCGCCCGGCCGCTTCGATCGCGCGCACGTCGGCCAGCGACAACGCCAGCGGCTTTTCGCAGATGATGTGCTTGCCGGCGCGCGCCGCCGCGATGGCCTGCTCCTTGTGCCGCGCGTGATAACTGCAAATCGAAACGACGTGGATGTCCGGGTCCGCGAGCAGCGTGGCGTAGTCCGAGCTGGTCTGGAGGGCGCAGCCATGCCGGGCGGAGAGCTCGGCTGCGTTGAGCGGGCGGGAGGAACAGATGCGCGTGACCTGCCCGTGCCGGGTGGCGTTGATGGCGGGGATGTGCGCCGTGGCCGCCCAGCCGTAGCCCGCGATGCCGACGTTGAATGGTTTCATGGTGGTCGCAGGTCCGGCCGATTGAACCCTGTCCGCCTGCTCCTGGCTACACGCATTGCCGCGAGATGGGATGCCTGGGCGCATCATATTTTTGCACGCGATGGAAACGGCCGGAAGTGCCGGGGACGTGCGCCTGAGTAAAAGGGGAGCAAGGCTTCCCGCCGTCGGGGACCCGTCGCCCCTCACTGAGGGGCGACGGGTCCGGCCCCTGAGCCAGGGGCCGGCTACCCGCCCGGCAGGCGATACTGCCGGCACGAAATTGAGATGCGCCCGGGATGCCTTCGGAAACGGCTCAACCGCCGCACCGCTCGCGTGCCCGCCCGGCGAATTGAACTCCGTCGGGAATTCCGTCATGGCTTGAGTTCGTTGAGCAGCTTGACCGCCGCCTGCACCAGCAGTTCGCCGCAACCCGGCTCCAGCGGGCAGGTCGTGGGCTCGTAATGGCCTTCCTCGAACGCCCGCCGCGTGGGGATGTAAAAGTCCAGATCGTTGGCCAGCGACACCACGAGGGTCGTGCGGAACGGCGACGCCGCCTTGATCGCCAGGCCCAGCTCGACCAGCACCTCATGCGGCAACGCGACCACGGCGGTGTCGCGGTCCAGCCGGATGGCCTGGATTTCCTGCGGCAGCCTGCCGCCGTGCTTTTGCCAGAATTCGCGCTGGAACATCTTGCGCCAGGCGTCCACGACGGTCAGGAACGGCGCGTCACTGCGATCGAGGTTCTCCATGAGCCGCCTCGCCGCGGCGTACTCGGCGTCGGTGATCGGCGTGACGGGCGAGTGGATGGTCACGCTGCGCATCGCGAGCTGGCCGGCGGCGATGGGGCGGGCGAACGCCAAGGCGGCGGCGATGGTTTCGGCCAGCCGCGCGCCCACGACGGGCGGATAAGACTCGCCGTCCTGCGGGTCGGCGCTGTTCACGTCAATGTGGTTCACGTCGCCCGCGCAACCTTCGCTGAAGAGGGAAATCAAGTCCGGCGCGCCGAGCCGGCGGCGAAGCTGCGTCTGGAGATGGCCCGGATAACACGCGCCGAACGGCGCGCCGCCGTAAATCGCCGTGTGCATGGCAAACACCGTGAGCGAACCCAGCGGCCGGCCGGACGCCGCGTCGCGCGCCAGCACAAACGGCAGGTCGGGATCGGTGGGGCCGAGCGGGCGGAAGATGTTCGTGTTGAGTTTGCCGGGATTCCAGCCGGTCGAGCCGTCCTTCATCAGGAAGCGCCGGTTGAAGGCGAGGCCGCGCGCTTCCGGCACCACCACCGAGAGCTTCGCCGGCTGGCGCGCCGCGTGGGCCTTCACGATGACGTCCACCCAGCGGTCCACCAGCAGCGCCTGGTAGTCGAGCGGTTCGCGCGGATCCTGGCCGCCGTTTTCCCTCAGCGCGCGGGCGTGAAGAAAGTCGCGCAGCGGCCCGAAGTACTCCGGCCCGCCGTGCGTGTGCGTGGCGGTGATGACGATGTTCGCCGCCGGAATGCCGGTCTTCTCGCTGGCACGCTGGCGGGCGCGGTCCGTGAGTTCGCGCGGCACGGAGCACAGGTCGTTGCCGACCCACGCCAGGGTGGTCCCGGCCTGCGACAACACCAGCGCCTTGGCGAACAACGGGTCGTGGGCGCCCGTGCTGACGAACTCGGTGTAATTACCAGCGCGCCGCCAGCCGACCGGCGGCGTGATGTCTGCCGTGGCAAAGCCGGCCTGGAACTCGCCGGCCAGACCGGCCCCCGGGAGCGTCCAGGCCAAAAGGGCCACACCGCAGCGCAGGACGCGGAGGAGGGGATTTGCCCTGGGCGTGAAGCCTACGAGCGGCTCGGGGTCTGCGCCAGTCCAACCATGACCCAGGCTGAACCCGTTCCGGGCGGGGGCCAAACGACATGGAGCGGCGGAGCCCCGCCGGCGGGGGGCGCGACCGGGTGCCCCCGGCGAGCCCGGATTTCGCACGAAGGGGCGATCGTTTGACTCGCCCCATTCCGCATGTATGGGTGGACCGACAGCGAAAGGCGTCAACATGAGCGGCGACGACCAACGATCCGAAGAGACCATCTTCTCGGCGGCGCTTCAATTGCCTTCTCCGACGGAGCGGGCGGCTTACCTCGACGCCGCGTGCGCCGGCGAGCCCGATCTGCGGCGGCGCCTCGAGGCGCTGCTGGCGGCCCAGGCCGGCGTGGGCGCGTTCCTGGAGCACCCGGCCGCCGGGGACGCGGGTTGCCCGGAAGAGTCCGTCCGGCAGGCGATTCCGGTCGCGGAGCCCCTGGGCACCCGCATTGGCCGCTACAAACTCCTGCAGAAGCTCGGCGAAGGCGGCTGCGGGGCGGTCTATGTGGCCGAGCAGACCGAGCCGGTGCGGCGGCGCGTCGCCCTGAAGGTCATCAAGCTCGGAATGGACACCAAGCAGGTCGTCGCGCGGTTCGAGGCCGAGCGCCAGGCGCTGGCGCTGATGGACCATCCGAACATTGCCAGGGTCCTCGATGCCGGAACGACGGGTGCCCGCTCTTCTGGAATCTCAAGTTTCAAATCTCAAATCTCACGTCCCCCAGGGCCGGCTGAGTGACGCACCCGCTTCTGCCTATGAGTGAACCAGGACTGATCGGTGAGTTCCACGTGGGATTCGGAGGCACGGCAATTTACGTCGACGACGTGCCCGCGGCGCTCGACTTCTACCGGCGCGCGTTTGGCCTGGCGACGCGTTTCTTCGACGAGGCGCTGCAATACGGCGAGTTGGAAACCGGCGGCAGTCTCGTGGCATTTGCCTCGCATCAACTCGGGGCGATGCTGATGCCCGACCATTACCAGCGGTCCGAATCCGGCCAGCCGTCGGGAGTTGAAATCGCCTTCCTCACCTGCGATGCGACGGCGGCGTTCGCCCGCGCCGTGGCCGCGGGAGCCGTCCCGCTGGCGCCACCGAAAGTCATGCCGTGGGGCGCCACCGTGGCTTACCTGCGCGCTCCCGAGGGAACGATCATCGGCTTGTCCACGCCGGTGACGGGGCAGAAAGCGTAAGCGCGCGGGATCCGAAGAGACTTGAAGATCCGAGGCGGATCGTCGCCTTGATGGCCCATCGCCCAACGCGGTAAAGTCAGGCGATGAGCGAGGTGACGCGCATCTTCGACCGCGCGCAGCAAGGCGACCCCAGGGCCGCGGAGGAATTGCTCCCGCTGGTCTATGACGAGTTACGCCAGCTCGCCGCGCGCAGGATGGCCGCCGAGTCCGGCTCCCAAACCCTTCAGCCCACCGCCTTGGTTCACGAGGCCTGGCTGCGCCTCGGCGGCGATGAGCAACCTGCCTGGCAAAACCGCGCGCACTTCTTTTGCGCCGCCGAGGCCATGCGGCGCATCCTCATTGACCGCGCCCGCCGCAGGCGGGCCCGTCGCCACGGCGGCGGCCAGCAGCGTGTGGACGTGGAGCAAGTCGAGATCGCCGCGCCGATGAAGGACGACGAGTTGCTGGCCGTGGACGAGGCCCTGGACCGTTTCAGCCAGCACGCCCCGCAGAAGGCCGAATTGGTGAAGCTGCGTTACTTCGCCGGCCTGGGTCTGAAGGAAGCCGGCCAGGTCCTGGGCATTTCCGAACCGACCGCCGTGCGCTGGTGGACCTATTCAAAGGCCTGGTTGTATCAGGCGATTCGCGAGGCCCGCCGCTGAGCGAACAGTGAAAACGTGGGAAGCGCCCAGTAGATACGACGTTGGCCGCAGAACACTCCATGACCCTCGAAAGCCAGGAAGTTAGAACGGTTTAATTCAAGCTGTGGCCGCGTGGGGAGCGCGGGCTTCAGCCCGCTACAACGTGCTCGGGCAGACGGGCGTGGAAGCGGCGTGAAGCCGCGCTCCGAAAACGCTGTCGCCAGCGGCCACCGTTTTATTGAAAACGCTCTAGAACAGTCATGCGAGGCCGGGTCGGAGGGCACTTGCTTCAAGTCGGGTGCGGAATCCTGGCCGTCTGATGCCCTGGCCTCGGTCCCCGCGCCATCTGGAACCGCCCGCGCCCCTGATGGCGGTCAAGGAAGGGTGGCAAGGGAATGCCGGCTGGAAGCCATGTGACGATGGCTTTCACCGGCTGAATTCGCCCAAGGTCAGCCAGCCCGGCAGATGCCGGTCCTGGGTTTGATTGGCAAAGCGCAACGGCGGACCGTTGGGCAGCGGATTGGGAACGCGGAGCAGCAGGTGATACGTTCCGGCCGGCAGCGCGCGGGTACCGGCCTGGAAGCGCCACACGGCGGCGGGCTCGCCGGGCAGAATGCCGGTCAGCTTCCAGTCCGTCCGCCACGTCGCGGCCAGCCCGCCGGTCCCCTCGAGTGCGCCGAGTTCCACCGGCCAGTCGTAGTAAAACGGCGCGACGCCGGTGTTGGTCACGGTCAGCGACACCACGAGTTCGCCACCCGTCACCGCCAGTTCCACGCCGGTCACGTGGAGTTCGTAGCCCAGCCGTTGCGCCGCGCGCAGGGCCCGCTCGCGCGCCGTGCCTTGCACCTGGCCGCGAAAGACCCCCTCGTTGCAGAGCCAGGAGGCGTGCGTCGCGGCCACGCAGCGGTCGAACTCCTGGCCTTTCGGCGCGCAGCCCGGCTCGTCGAACAGGCACGGCCAGACTTCCGGCCGCACCTCGCCGCCGATGGGCTGCGTGCGCCATTTGTCGAGCGCGCCCGCCGCGCGCAGCCGCGTCTCGAAGAACCAGGCGTCGCCGGGCTTCCCGGTGTGGACCGTGGCCCAGGCGAACGAGTCGTCGTGGTAGCCGAGGGCGCGGGTGTGGTTCGCGGCGTAGCGCGGGTCGTTCGGGCCGGCGGGGTAGCGCGCGACCAGCCTGGTCTTCTGGAACGCGGCCTCGTAGGCGTCCAGGATCTCGCGTTGCACCGTCTTCGAGGCGAACCACTGGTCGTTCGGCCAGTTGTGCCACTCGCCCCAGGTGCCCAGCAGGCCGAGGCCGACGAAGCCCAGGCGCGGATCACCGTCGTAGCGCCGGCCGAACGCATGGATGAAGTTCGTCAGCGCCGCGCGCAGCCGCGGATCTTCGTAATCCGGCGTGTGGTCAATGGCTGGCGGCCACGGTTGCGTGTTCGTGTTCGTCCAGCGCCGCATCGTGAGGCCGGCGTCAATGAGGTATTGCGGGACGCCCGTGGACCTGCCCGGCCATTCGAGATAGAAGCGCGCGAAGAACTGGTGTCCGCGCGACGCGGCGGCGGCGAGCTTGGCCTCGAACGGCGCCCAGTTGAAGTTCGTCGGCCCGCTCATCACCTCGGAGAGCTTCGTGTAATCCCACTCCAGGCTGTGCGGGAAGGTCGGATCCGCGCGCAGGTAAGGCACGAAGCCTTTGAGCGGGTTGTCGGGCGGAGCGGGCGCGTAGGCGAGCTGGATGGGCTGGTCCGTGGCGCCTGTCCGCGGGACCGGCGCGGGGTTGGCGGAACCAACCCGTCCAGGGATTGCCAGCGCCGCCGCGTTTGGCTCCGCCTCCGCCGGGGCGCCCCACAGCCGGGCGAGCAGCGCGAACATGTCGGGGTCGTGCGCCCGCAGTTCCTCGCGCGTGTAGGGGAAGAAATCATTGCGGCCGAAGAACGATTCCGTGGTTTCCGCGAAGTACTCCATGGCGTCGGTCATCGCGTAGGCGCGTTCGAAGGTGCGGGCTTTCCCGCGGCCATGCCAGCGCTCGACGCGGTCATAACGTCCGCCCGCCCTGGCCCGCGCGAAGGCGGCCTGGAGTTCCGGATGGGCGAACCCGCCCGGCAGCACGCGGTGATGATAGGCGTGCGCGAGTTCGTGCAGCACGAAGCTGGGCATCCGATCCGCCTCGGCCGCGAACTCGGGCACGTTGCTGAACTCGACGGCCGCGGCCAGGGCCGGGTCGCGGCCGTGGTCCCGCAACCAGCCCGCGTCCGGGTGGAATTCCGCGGTGGGGCCGCGGCCGGGGTAAGCGGGGGCGAGATGCAGCGGCACCTGGCGCAACTCGGCCACGGCGGTCCGGGGCACCACGCGCGCAATCTCCGCGAGCTGTTCCCGCAGCAACTCCAACGCGCGCGCGGTGGAGTCGGCGGCGTGGTCGAGCAGTTCGCGCCGGATGAAGACGCTCCAGCCCTCGAGATCCCGTCTTTCCACGGAAGCCGGAGGTTCGTTCCGCCCGGCCGGTTTGACCGTCACCGCGAAATGCAGATCCCGGAACGTGCATACGTCCGGGAAGCCCGCCGTGCCGGGCGGCTGGGACAGCCGGGCGCGCCAGTCGTCCGGAAACGCGGGTCCGCCTTCGCGGCGGATGCCGTGCCCCCGCAGCGGAAGGGCCGGGTCCGGGATGTAAGTGCCGTAATATTCGTTGGCCAGCGTCATCCCCCGCTGGGGCGCGCGGTCGAGGAACATCAGCAGAAAGGCGTAGGTCCGTTGCGGCTCGAGCGTGAACTCGTCGTCGCCCGTGAAATCCAGTTTCAGGTAATCCCCCGGACGCAGCGCGTCCGGCAGCCGGCCCTCGACCACCCGCAAAGGCGCGTAGGCCTCGCCTTCCAGCACGTCGTCAAGCTCCGGGGCGGTCAGGCGGTCGAACTTCCCCGCGAACCCCGGCGTGCCGCGGTCGTCGAGCCGGGGCGGGCCGGTGACCTCGAACCACTGCACGGCCACGCGCGCGCCGGGCGCGTTGGAAAGCACGGCCAGTTCCGCGTGCCCGATCCGCAGGAACAACGCGTCGAGCCGGGCGCGCCGGTCGCAGACAAAGGTCTGGCCCAGGTCGCGATCGCGCTGCGGTTGTTCGCGCGCGGCTTGGGCGAAGACCGTGACGCCGCGCGGCGGGTACTTGTTTTCGTCCACCTGGCGGGATTCCACGAAGCGCAGGCTGGTGTTCCCGCCCGGGTCGTCGCGCGCGTGATGGACGAGCACTGACGCATGGTCCGGCGGCGGCGCCAGCGGCGCGGACGAAGCGGTGATGCGCAGGCCGTCCCGCGCCGCGGCCGTCGGGGCGCCTGGATCCGGCGGCGGCGGGAGGGCCGCCGCCACCCGTGCGGCCAGGAGCGCGGACACCACCACCCCGGCGCGGCGCCACCGGCGAGTTTCCGACAGCGCGGCGGCAAGTCCCGGGGAACCCGGACGCCGCCCATTCATCGCTCCACCTCCAGTTGCCACCATGTCGAGGCGGGCGCGCCGAGGTTCAAGGTCCAGTCGCCGCCGCTTCGGCCGGCGGATTGCGGCCGATCCCACCGCCGACCCTCGGCCGTCAACGGCGTCCCACGGACAGCCTTCGCTCCCGCAAGGCCGCGCAGCGTCACCGTGCCGGCGACCGGCTCGATCAGCACCGGACCCTGGCCCCACCCGGTGAGTGTCTTGCCGTCCTCGGCGAAACGCTGGCCGGTGTTCTCCGCCGCGCCGGTCGTGGCCACGAGCAACAGTCTCCCGGACTGCGCGATGGGCTGGTCGTCCAGCGCGGTCAGCGTGATTACGGCAAAGTCGTTCGTCACCTCGGCAACGAAGTGCGGCGCCGACTCGCCGCTGCCGCGCACAAAGCCGATCAACGACTGGCTGCGCGGCGTGGCCACGGTGACGACGCCGCGTTTGCGGTCGGCGTGCAGCCAGCGCAGTTCGCCGGTGTCGCTTTCGATCCAGGCCGGCGGCGGGGCGACGTAGGGATTCGGGTATTTCGCCGCGAACGCACCGGGGCCACTGGCATCGTCCCGGCGGGCGGAGGCTTCGGAAAGAGACGCCGGCAAAGATGCCGGCGCTCCCAGTGATTCGGCCAGCTTCCACCGCGTGGCGTGTTCCAGCGGCGTGGTCAGCTCAAAGCCCGCCTTGAAAAACGGCCGGTGCTTCCACGACACCAGCCGCAGCGCCTCGATCATTTCGTCATGCGTATAGCCGCGGACCTGCGTCTCCCTCGCCCCGGCCACGTCGCGGCGATGCCACATCAGGCCGGCGGCGGTGAGTTGCGCCAGCTTTACCGGGTCCTGGCTCACGTCGAACCAGCCGTTGCGCGGCAGGCCCTGCTTCGGGTCGCCCAGGCGGCCGCGCTCCCAGTCGAACCACACGATGCCATCCCAGTCGTGCAGGAGCGCGTAGGCCGCGAGCGTCACGTAGCCTTCGGCGGCGAACCGGTGCGGGAACGGATGGTTCACCTCGGAGATGGTGAACGGCATCCCGGCGACCGGCGTGCGCGCGAACTGGGTGACGGTCGCGTCGAGCGGGTCGTTCACCATCGGGTCGTTCTTGATCTTGGTGACCCTGCCGATCTCCGGGTGCTGCCAGTAGCCGTGGCCGTCAATCACGTCGAACTGGAGCATGTTCCGGATGTGCGCGTAGCCGGCGAAGCCGTCGTTGTGATCGCCGGAGCCGAAGAGCAGCGCCCGCGAGCCGAGTTCGTCGCGGATCAACCGCTTCATGCCGGCGAAGAAGTTTGACTCGACGTTCATCAGAAACTCCGCCTCGGCGTGGAACCGCAGCGCCGTGGCGTTGGTGAACTCGTTCGGCGCCAGCCGCGGGATCAGGTCGCCGGCACCGACCTTGGCTTCCGTGCGAATCGCCGCGAGTTGCTCCGCGCGGCGATTGGCCGCGAGCCAGGCGTTGAACTGCCCGGTCAACTCGTTCGCGTAACTCACCGGGATGGGCGACCAGGTGTCGCCGGCCTTGTCGTCGCGGCCGACCAGCCGCCCCTGCACCCAGGCCTCGAGCAGCGAGTTTTCGTTCACCATCTCGAGGGTGATGAGGGCCGGCTCGTGACGGTACTCGAGGCCGGTGTAGGGATTCCGGTGCGTGAGCAGGTTGCGCATGAACTCGTGCTGCAGCTCGATGAGGCGCGGGTGGAAGAAGGTCGCGCCCTTGCCGATGCCGAGGATTTGCCAGTCGCGCACGCCGTCGCCGCCCTTGAACTGGCGATGCACGTTCATGGTGAGGCTCACGTAAATGCCGCGCCGCTTGAGTTCGGCGATGAAGAAGTCGAGCCGGTCGAGGTTCTCGGCGTCGAAGGCGCGCGTGTGGTTGGTCTGGCTGATGAAGAGGCATTGCCCCCAGTCAGCGTCGAGGTGGTGGAAGCGCGCGAGGTTGAAGCCCAGCCGCGCCAGGTCGTCGGCGATGCGCGGCGCCTGGTCCTTGGGCGGGAAAGAACTGCTCGAGGTGATGTTCACGCCCCACAGCCGCAGCCGCGAGCCGTCCGGCTTGACGAAATGTCCGTCTCGCACGCGGACATGACCGTCCCGGCCGGCGGGCGCGTCGAGGAAGCGCGACAGATCGAGCACGGACTCGTGTGCGCGCGACCAGTCCCACGGGAAAGGTGTCCGCTCCGCCGCCGCGACGACGCCTTGCGCCAGACCGGTCAGCAGGAGGAAGGCTGCGGCGAGCCGGCTTCGGGAAGTCCGGGCACAATGAGGAGCCGCGCTCTCGTGGTCGCCGGCAGAATCACGTTTCATGTGTGGGCGCGACTTTAGCCGGAGCCAGCCAGCCGGTCGAGGCACAGGTGTTTATCCCGATGACCGAAGTTAGGCGGGCGGGACGCACTGCGCCACGGCCAGCTTCGGTTTTCGGGTTTATCTGGCGGGCGTGAGCGGTGATTTGCTTTGCCGGCTGAACTGGTCTTGACGCGGCGGGACGGGACTCCGTCGAGCCCCGCCCTTCCGTAGCCGCAGTCGTCAGACTGCAGCGGCAGCGGGCGGATTGCCCGCATGACAGTCGCCAGCGAGTCGCCGGCGCGAACGTGCCTGACGTTGGGCGAACACCGCCACGGAGTTTGCCAGCCGTGGTTTGACGGCCACGCCCACGGCCCGCTTTCAACGCCGCAGGTACGCGTCCAGCCAGTCCAGCACCGGCTGGCGCAGTTCGTCGAAGTGGTAGGGCAGGCTTTCGTGCCGGGCGAGCGGCACCGTGAGGTACTTGGTTGGACCAGCGTGCAGCCGCGCCAGGCGCGCCACCACCGGCGGCGGCGCGATGGGATCTTCGCCGGCGGCCACAAACAGCGTGGGCGTGCCCAACCCGGCGACGAAGGGCGTGGTGTCCAGCGCCGTGGCCCGAACTCCGAACCGGCCGGGCAACTGACGCACCGCCTGGCGCACCCAGGCCTGGGGCAGCCAGGGCACGTAATCCGCGGCCAGCCCCCGGATGGCCGGCTCCAGTTCGGCGTATGGGGCGAAGGCCACCACCGCGCGCACGCGCTCGTCCTGCGCGGCCCAGCGCAACGCCAGCGCGGCGCCGTAAGATTCGCCCAGCGCGCCCACCGGCTCGGGCGCGTCGCCGCGCGCGAGCAGATGACCCAGCACCTGGCGCAAGTCGCGGATCTCGACGAGGCCCAGGCTGACGCGCTTGCCGCCGGACCGGCCGTGCCCGCGCAAATCCACCAACACGGGCTGGTACCCCGCCTCCGCCAGCACCAGCGCCCAAGGCAGCATGCTTTCGAGGCTGACGCCGTAGCCGTGCAGCAGGAAGACCGTGCCGCGCAACGGCACGTCAGCCGGCCACGGCCGGGGCGGCAGGCGGGCGCTGACCCTGAAGGTGAAAACCTGGCGCCGGCCGACCGTGCGGTGGGTGTTCCGCACACGCGTCTGGTAATCACCCGGCGCGAGCAGTCGCACGTGGAGCCGGGCCGGCGGCGGGCCGACCTCCACGGTCGCGCGCGCCAGGTGGTTGTCGAGCACGGGCAGCACGTACTCGACGCGGGCCATGGGCGCGAGCCAGGACGGAATGGTGTTGGGCGCCCGCACCATCTGCCGGGCGAGGACGCGGCCGGGCGAGCACCCGGCGCCCAGCAGCGCCGCCAGCAATCCGGCGCAGCACCACGCCCGCCTGCGTCCGGCCGCGCCGCGCGTCGCGATCATGTCCGCGTCCCGCGCCTCAATACCGCGGCGGCGCCGGCGTCCGGCGGGCGGGCGCGAGCGCCTGGGCCACGCGCCGGAAATGGTAGCCCAGGATCGCCAGCTCCATCGCGTGCTGGAACTGCCGCGGCCGGCGCAGCAGCGTGCTCCAGAACAACCGCCAGTACGCCAGCCGGCCCCGGTGCCGCAGGCCCAGCACCCAGAACGATTTCAGGAAAGCCCCGAAGTCGGCCCGCGACAGCCGCAGCCGCGGCCCCGCCGGGCGGTGCTGGCGCAGGAACGTGCGCACGCGCTGGTAGTAATGGCGCGGCTCGTAGAGCTTCTTCATCAGTTCGCGGTAGCCGTTCACCAGGAAGTCCCGGCCCAGGCGCGGCTCGAAGTTCAGCGCCGCCTCGGTGTTGTTGCCGGTGCTCTCGGCGGCCAGCCGGCCCTCGCGGCGCAACCGCTGCCACAGCCGCGTCTGCGGCAGCGCGGTGAGCAGCCCCACCATGGCCGTGGCCACGCCGGAGCGCTGGATGAACTCGAACTGGCGCTTGAAGATGTCCGCGCAGTCGCTGTCGAAACCCACGATGAAGCCGCCCATGACCTCGAGCCCGGCCTGCTGCAGACGGTGCACCGCGGCCACGAGGTCGCCGCGGTTCTGCCGCTTCCGGCATTCCTCGAGCGACTCCGCGGACGGCGTTTCGATGCCGACGAAGACCTTCTTGAAGCCCGCCGCGACCATGCGCGCGCAAAGGTCCGGGTCGTCCGCCAGGTTCACGGACGCCTCGGTGAGGAAGCCGATGGTGGTGCGTGTCCGCTCCCGCCAGGCGATCAGGGCGTCCAGCAGGGCCCGCGTGCGGCGGCGGTCGCCGATGAAGTTGTCGTCCACGATGAACACCATGTCGCGCCAGCCGCGCCGCCGCAGGGCCTCGAGTTCGGCGACCACCTGGGCCGGGGCCTTGGTGCGGGGCACGCGGCCGTTCATGACGATGATGTCGCAAAACTCGCAGTCGAACGGGCAGCCGCGCGAGAACTGCACGGCCATGGTCACGTAATGCCGCGGGTTGATGAGATCCCAGCGGGGCGCGGGCGTGGCGCTCAAGTCCGGCCAGCGCGGGGCGCGGTACACTGGCTGGACCCGGCCGGCCCGCATGTCCGCGACCAACTGCGGCATGACCTCCTCCGCCTCGCCGAGCACGAAGTGCGGGATTTCCGGAAAGGCCTCGTGGCTGGTGGTGAACAGCGGCCCGCCGGCGATGACGGCTTTGCCGAGCGCCTGGCAGCGGGCCGCGACCTCGCGCGCCGAGTCGCGCTGCACCAGCATGGCGCTGAGCAGAACGTAGTCGGCCTGCCGGAGGTCCTCGTCGCGGAGCGACTCGACATCCAAGTCCACCAGCTTCAAACGCCAGTCGCGCGGCAGCATGCCCGCCACGGTCAGGAGCCCCAGCGGCGGCATCGAGGCGCGGCGCGAAACCAGGCGCAGCGCGTGACGGAAGCTCCAGAACGTGTCCGGGGTGCGGGGACTGACCAGCAAGATGTTCATCGTGGCAACCGGGCGCCTGCCGCCCGGCACTCAAAGCTAGTCCCGAAACGGAAAGATTCGAGCGAAAAGGCGGCGCGGAATCGAATGAGGGCGCATCTCAATTCCTTGCGGGCGTACCGCCTGCCGGGGTGGCGGCCGGCTTCCAGCCGGCCGTAGAGCCGGACTTCCAGCCCGGCGGTTTGTTCCGGGTCACCGAAGCGACGTGGCGCCGGTGCAGCGGCGCCCCACCGGTTAGGAGGACAAGGCGCCGGGTAGGGCCGCGCTGCGTCGCGGCCGGAAAGCGTGAGTTTGAGTTGCGACGCCAGCCCGTCTCTGGACTTGGGACTTTGGACTTGGAACTCGGGACTTGCCCCGAAAACTGAAGTTGGTCGTGGCGCAGTGCGTTCCGCCTGCCCAACTTTGGTTTTCGGATTGAAACGAAACACCCGGCGGCAGACACCGCCGGGCGTGTGAGCAGTTCCAGGGTTTTGCAGGCGCTGATTGCGCCGGCTCAGTTCGTGGCCCGGACGCGGAAGAAGCTTTGCGGCTTGTTCTGCACCTTGGCCGTGAAGGTGGTGGTGCCGGCCTGGCCGACGATGCCCGACTGCACGACAGTCGGCCACGAGCCCAGTTGCTCGGTCGAATCAATCGCGTAGTTCTTCCCCGCCACCGATTGCCAGGTGATGGTGAGCTGGCCGGTCTTGGCGTCGTAATCGAAGTTCGTGATGTTCGGCGGCGGGGTCTGGCCCGCGTCGCCGGTGTCAATCAGGCGGAAGTTGTCGAACCACAGCGTGTGGCCCGATGCGCCCCAGGCGCCGTTCGCGATGAACATCAGCACCGGCTTGGGATCGCTCCAGTCCGCCCAGTTGATCTGGTCGAGCGTGATGGAATAGGTCTTCCGGCTGTCGAACGCGCCCGCCTGGCTCCACGGCAGACCGTCTTGCAACGTGTGGTAGCTGGTGTTCTGCCAGTCGGCGGTCCAGTCATCGGCGCGCGGCGGGTAGGTCACGTCCCACCGGAGGGTGTAGCGGGCCAGTGCCGCCTTCGTCGGCCGCTCTTCCGCGGGCAGATCAAGCTTCAGCACCTCCGCCAGTTTGGTGTTCGTGAACGGGATGGTGAAGTCCGAGCTCCAGGTGCCGGTGCCGGAGTAATTGACCTGCAATGCGTGCGTGCCGTCGGTCACGCGGAGGTCGTCCGGGCCCGAGGTCGTGTATTGCTCGTAGGTGGTCCGCTGGCCGCCGCCCCAGCCGGTGAAGTTGGCCGCGCCGCCGGTGGGATCGTTGGGGTCCTCGAACGACTGCAGGACGTACACCTTCGGCTGGGCGCCCGCAGTGTAGGTGTCCACCAGCCGGATGTTGTCCAGGTAGATGTCCAGGCTCTCAAAAGGATCCGCCGTGGCGTCAAAGTTCTGGGCGAAGATCAGCTCCAGCGGGCCTTCCTCGGGCAGCGGCGTGATCAGGTCCAGCGCGATGGACATCGTGCGCTGGCCGTTGTTCGAGTCCGCCTGATCGTACACGCCGCCAAACCCCTGGATCTGCGAATTCATCCAGGCGGTCGTGCCGGAGGGCGGAAACACGATGTCCCACCGCAGGACGTACCGGGCCAGGTCGGTGGACTGCGCGGCCTCGCGCACCTTCGCGGCCGCCTCCTCGGAGAGCGTGATCTTGAAATCGGCGCTCCACCATTCGCTGCCGCTGAGCGTGACCTTGAGCGATTTCTGGCCCTGCGTGACGAACAGGTCGTCGTCGCCGGCCTTGCTGTATTGCTCGAGCGTGACGCCCGGCGGATCGAGCGCCGGCCGGCCGCCCCAGTTCATGAGGCTGGCGCTGTCTATGGAATCCTCGAACGACTCGAGGACGACGGTGGTTTGGGCTTGGAGCATCGCCGCCGGGAGCAGGCCCAGCGCGGCGCTGAGGATGGCATGGTGTCTCTTCATGGCTGATTTGTGCTGTGTTGTGCGCCCAGCCATCTCCTGCTGGCCGTGCGTTGTCAAGCCGCCGGGGGTGAAAAATTTCGCCCCGCCGCGCGGCCCGCGGCGTTGAGGCCCTGAAAAAGCGCGGCCGGAGGCCCCGACGGCTCGGGCGGGGCCCGGCCGGTTAAATGAGTGAAAAGGTGAACGGTCAAATGAGCTGCGTGGCCGCCGGGCAAAGCTTCCGCCCATGCAATCCCTTTAACCATTCGCTCATTTAACCGCTTTTGGCCCCGCCTCAGAACCGCTCGACCAGCTTTTCGATCAGGAAGGTGCTTTCGCGCAAGGCCTGCCCGCAGAACGGCCCGAACCACCCGGCGACGCGCGCGAACTCGCGGCAGAACGCCTCGGGCCCGGCCTGTTCGAGCAGTTCGCAGCTCCGCCGGAGCGAGGCGGCGTACTCGCGCAGCAACGCCAGCCGTTGCGGCGACGCGCAGATGATCTGCGCGTACATGGCCGCGTCCTGCGCGAACAGCCGGCCGATCATGCCCAGCTCGAGCCGGTAGATCGGGCTGGAGAACTCCAGCGTGCGCGCCAGGTTCACGTTGCGCTCGGCCAGGAACCGGCCGAACGCGAAGGTGGCGAAGTGCCGCACGCCCTGCACAAGGTCCATCAATTCGTCATGCTCGGCCGGGTCCAGACGCAGCACGATGTTGCCCCAGTCCGCGAGCTGATCCAGCACCCACTGGCAGGCGGCGGGGTCGCGGCCGGGCGTGGCCACCACCACCTGCTGGTCCATCGAGACGGTGGTCGGGCCGAAGAGCGGGTGCAGACCCACGACCGGACCCGCGTGCGCCGCCAGCATCGCGGCCACGGGCTCGCGCTTGAGGCTGGTCAGGTCCGCCAGCACGCAATCCGCCGGCAGCAGCGGCCCCAGCCGGCGGATGACCTCCACCGTGCGGTCAATGGGCACGCTCACCAGCGCCAGCGCCGCGCCGGCGCACAACGGGCCGGCCCGCGGCCAGTCCCCGGCTTCCAGGACCCGCACCACGTAGCCCGACTCGGCCAACCAGCGCGCGAAGTACGCGCCCATCCGGCCCCGCCCGCCGACGATGAGCACGGTCGCGCCCGGTCGCACCCCGGTCTTGGCCACGTGCGCGGTCTGGCGCACGCGCGACTGGCGCACGATGCAGCGATACAGTTCCTCGACGTGATCGGGGTCCAGCCCGGCGCGGGCGGCCTGGTCGCGCCGCTGCGAAATGAGGTCTTCCTCGCGCGCGGGGTGATAGACCGGCAGCCCGGCGGCCTTCTTGAGGCGCACCACTTCGTGGACCGCAGCCGCGCGCCGGGCCAGCAGGTCCACGATCTGCGCGTCAATCGCGTCAATGTCGCGGCGCAGGGCCGCCAGCTCGGGCGGGGCGTTTTCGGAATCGGCGCTCATGCGCGCAGCATTCCCCAGCCGCCGGCGCTTGCCAATCCCGGCGCGGGTTCTGGTTCAACTTCACGGCGGCCCCGGCGCCGGCGCGGAGCGCGGCGGCGGCCGTTACCCCGTGATTCGGGCCGCCATCAACAGCGACAACCCGGCGGTGGTTTGTGCGGCTGGTTCCCGCCCGGCCAGGCGCTCCCGGAGAATCTGCCGGGCCAGGCTCCGGCCCGGGGTGAGCTCGGGCGCCTCCTGCAAATCGGGTGTTTTTGCAGGACGAGAGTCATCCGCTTGTTCCAGCAGGCGTAAAAGCTCTCTGACGTTCAGCGAGCGCGGTACCTCCGCTGCTGTGTAAAAAACCCCCACCAGCGAATCAGGCGCGCACAGACGCCGTGTCTGCCCCTGCCAACGGAGGCCATAGACCAGCAGCCAGCCTTCGCCGTGCGGCCAGTCCTCGCCTGCACGCAGGCAAAAGGCGCTCTCGCCCGGTCGCGCTTCCATCGCGCTCTGAAACAGCCAGACCGTGACCGGCTCACCAAATCCCGCCAGCACGGGCCGGATGGGTTGACCGCGCACCGTGCCCAGGTCCTCGTCCCGCACGCGCTGGAACACCTCGCGGTCAAAAACCACGTGGCAGGTGCGGCTGGGGCGGAACACCGGGTCGCGAAACGCCCCGGGTAGCGGGAAGTGATACACCCCCGGCACAAACTGGTTCGCGCTGTTGCGGGTCTCCTGCAGCCGCAATCCGGGCCAGAGACAACGCAGGCTTGTGCCCGCCCAGGGCGTGAAGGGCATCGAGGATTTTCCATGATGCTTTTGAGCCCGGGCTTGGAACCCAACATGCCCCCAATTACCCTCAGCCCAATGTGTAACCATGCCAGAGAACTCGCCGCCGTTTTCGAACGCGCCGCCCGGCCGGGAGCCTTGGAAAAGCCCTTCCGTGACGCCGTCGAAGCCCACCTCCTCGCGCTCGCCCAGCGTTCCGGCATCGAGCTGGTGCAGCACACCGAGGTCACGCTGGGCAGTTCGGGCCGGGCCGACACCATCTACAACCGCTTCATCATCGAGTGGGAAAAGCCCGGCTCGCTCAAGCCTTCCAACGACGCCACCAAAAACCGCGAGACCATCGCCCAGGCCCAACGCTACGGCGACAACCTGTTCTGGGTCACCCGCGAGCGCGCTGGCCGCATCGTCGGCTGCTGCACCGACGGCCACTGGTTCATCTTCCTCACCAAGCCCGAGCGCCGCTGGGAGGCCGCCGACCCCGTCCCGGTCAACGAGGCCACGTGCAAACGCTTCCTCGACTACTTCTTCTCGCTCCAGTCCGGCGTCGCCCTGCTGCCGGAGTATCTGGCCGAGGATTTCTCCGCCGAAAACGCCCGCACCCAGCGCGCCGTCCGGGCGCTCTATCAGGCGCTGGAGAGCCACGCCACCGCCCCGGCACTGGCCGCCATCTTCGACCAATGGGCGCAGTTCTTCGGCGCGGTCACCGAATACGAGCAATGGCGCGTCAAGCTCGCCAACGAAGCCGAACTGCGCCGCATGGTGCGCGCCTTCGGCATCCCGCAGGAGAAGCTCGACCTCAACCGCTTCTTCTTCGCCACGCACACCTTCTTCGCCATTCTCACCAAGCTGCTGGCCTACGTCATCGTCGGCCGCTACACCGACCTGCCCACGCCCCCGCTCGCTGCTTGGAAGGGCTTGGACAACCAGCAACTGGTCCGGCAATTCACTGACCTCGAACAGGGCGGCCCGTTCCGCGCCGCCGGGATCCGCAACTTCTTGGAAGGTGATTTTTTCGCGTGGTATGTGCGCTTCTTCACGCCCGAATTGGCCGCCAGCCTCCGCGCCGTCGTCGAGCGGCTGGCCGACTACGACCCCGCCACCCTCGACCTTGCGCCCGCGCCCACGCAGGACATGCTCAAGAAGCTCTACCACCGGCTGGTCTCGCCGCACATCCGCAAGGCATTGGGCGAATACTACACGCCCGACTGGCTGGCCCAGCGCGTCCTGAACATGCTCGACGGCGGCCGTTTCCGCGGCGACCCGGACGTGCGCCTGCTCGACCCCACCTGCATCTCGGGCACGTTCCTCATCATGGCCATCAACGCCAGCCGCGCCAACTCCCTGCCCGCGAGCGCCAATCTGCGCGATCAATGTCGCGCTGCCGATGCATCTGGTCCACGTCGCGCCTGCCGGTTGGCAGTCGCGCAAAAAGCTCGCAAAACATCGCTGGCCGAATAGAGTTTTCACATGGCTTCGGTGATGAAATATCCAGAGCCGAAGGGCTATGAAGTCCTGCTCAAGCTGCGGGAGGACTACCAGCAGGCTGTGCTCGACCTGTTTGAAGGCTATGTGGAGACCCGGGAGGTGCGCCCGGCTCTGGAAATCGCCGGCCATACGTCCAACTTCCTCGACAATCTGCGCCTGCCGGTGCATCGATGGTTTCGCTACAGCGCCGGTTTTTCAGCCGAGTGGGTGAAGTGGCTATTGGCGGAACGACGGGGCGTTGAACTTTGTGTTCTTGATCCGTTCGTGGGCTCGGGCACGACGTGTCTGGCCTGCGACGAAATGAGCGTCGAATCTTATGGCTTGGAAGCGCACCCCTTCGTTTACCGTGTGGCCAAAGCCAAGCTCAACTACACCGCCGATCCGGATCGTTTTTTGAGCAAGGCGGAGAACGCCTTCCGCTTTGCCCGGCAGACGCAGGCGACCAATCGCTACCCCGACCTCATCCGTAAATGTTTCGGGCCTGAAACGCTGGATTTCCTGGACCGGTTTCGCCAGGCCGTGGAACGCGAGCAGGACGGCACGCCCGAGGCAGAACTGCTTTGGATGGCGTTGGTCGCATCGCTGCGCATCACCTCCGAGGCCGGCACTGCTCCTTGGCAATACGTCCTGCCCGGACGCCGCAAGACCGCGCCACCCGCGCCCGAGGTGGCCCTGCACAAGACGGTGCAAATGATCGCGGCGGACATCCGCTTCATGGCTCGGAGAGCCAGGCCGCTGGCCAGGCTGCGCCTGGACGATGCCCGTCGTTGCGCCACTGTGCCGGAAGCCTGGGCCAACCTGGTCGTCACGTCACCGCCTTACGCGAACAACTACGACTACGCCGACGCCACCCGCCTCGAAATGGCTTTCATGGGTGAGATTCGCGGTTGGGGCGACCTTCAGGAGGCGGTGAGAAAACACCTGGTCCGCGCCTGTTCGCAGCACGTTCCCCCGGGCGCGGTGGACCTCGACGCGGTGCTCGCTTCGCCGGAACTTGCTCCCATCCGTGACGAAATCGTCGCCGTCTGTCGCGCGCTGTCCAAAGTGCGGCTGGAACGCGGCGGCAAGAAGACCTACAACAACATGGTGGCCTGCTATTTCCTCGACATGGCGCAGGTCTGGCAGGCGTTGCGCCGCGTTTGCGCTTCCCCCTGCGAGGTCTGTTGGGTCATCGGGGATTCCGCGCCCTACGGAGTTTACGTGCCGGTCATCGAATGGTTGGGCAAGCTGGCGCGGGCGGCGGGATTCAACTCATGGACCTTCGAAAGGCTTCGTGACCGCAACGTGAAGTGGAAGAACCGGAAGCATCGTGTGCCCTTGTGCGAGGGGCATCTGTGGGTGCGCGGATAACGGGGGGAGCATGGCCGAATCTTACGCGCATCGCTGGGGGCAGATTATCGGAGACTGTTTTGAAGCCTTTGTTCGGGACATCCTGACCGACGTTGCCCGTCGGCACGGCCTTTACCTCGACTTCAAGCGCCCTCGCAAAGCTCGGGGCGGCCAAAACAAGGTCATGTGGCAGGACGGCTTTGGCAACCGGCACGACCTCGACTACGTCTTGGAGCGCGGTGGCTCGGAGGAAACGCGCGGTATCCCGGTCGCATTCATTGAATCCGCCTGGCGGCGATACACCAAGCACTCCAAGAACAAGGCCCAGGAAATCGAGGCGGCGGTCATGCCAGTGGCTCTGACCTTCTCCAGGTATCAACCCTTTCTGGGCGCGGTGCTGGCCGGCGAGTTCACCCAGAATGCAGTCCACCAACTGGAATCCAAGGGGTTCGCCGTGCTCCACGTGCCCTACGAATCCATTCTGAAGGCGTTCCGCGAACTCGGGATTGACGCTTCCTCCGAGGACGGCATGGGCGGGACAAGCGAGAACGAATTCCGCACCAAAATCGCCAGATGGGAATCGCTCCCGCAGCCGCAGGCCACCCAACGCCTTTTGGCCATACTGCACACGCTGCACAAGGCGGAAATCGAGGGCTTCAAACAACGTCTTGAGGCCGCCATCACGCGGCGGGTCGTTTCGGTGCGGTTGACGGTGCTGCGCGGCCATTCGGTGGAGTGCGCCGACATCGAAAGCGCCATCGCCTACCTGATCGAAGAAGAGAAAACGTATCGGTTGCGGGAGGACGGCGAACCTCGCGAAGCGTTTGAGGTTCAGGTGCGGTTCAACACCGGTGCAAAGATCGAGGCCACGTTCCCGAAACGCGCCGAGGCCATCGCGTTCCTGAGGGGATTCGCGTAGGGTCGGTGAGATTTGGCCGCCGCCGCGCCGATGCACGAGACCCTGGACGCGCTCTGCGCCCAGTTGTGGGGCGTGGACGCCGCCGGCCTGCGCGCCATCCAGTCCGCCTACCGCGACCTTTACGTCACCGCGCCGAAGGAGCAGAATCCCGGTGATGCCGCACTCCACGAAGAACTTGGGCAATAGGCCATGCACTTGATTTACATCGAGGACTCCGCGGACGAGCAAATTGCGGTTTTTTCGGCACTGGCGATTCCCGTGGAGCAGTGGCGCGTTTGCTTCGCCAAACTGAAGGAATTTCGGCGGGATTTGAAACGCACCTACGGAATCTACGTTTACAAAGAATTGCACGCTTGGAAGTTCGTTTCAGGCCGGGGCGACATCGCGGATCGGGTGGTCACCAAGTTTCAACGGGCGAAGATTTTTCAGCAAGCCTTGGAATTGGTGGCCCTGCTCCCGGGGGCGCAACTGTTCAACGCCTGCTTCCCCAAAGGGCGTGCCGAGCAAGCCTTTGAGCGGCTGATCAATCGGATTGAGCGCACACTCGTTGCGTGGGACAGCCACGCGGTGCTGTTGTGCGACGAGGGCAAGGAAAGCGACATCACCCGGCTGGTGCGGCGCATGGGCGTTTACAATCCCATTCCCAGCCGTTTTGGGGCGTGGCTGGACACCGGGGCGTTTTCGAGGAACATCCCGCTCCAGCGCATTGTGGAAGATCCGGTTTTCAAGAGGTCTGACCAGTCGTATTTTATTCAATTGGTGGATTTCGCCGCTTTCAGCCTTCTGCGGCGGGAACGACCGACCGAGCGGCTGAGACGGTATGGATTGGACAAGGCTTTTGAAAAACTGCGGCCGATTTTGGTCACTGCCGCCACGCGCTATGACCCAGAGGGAATTCTACGGCCCTGAAACGGCAGGGGCTTCCTCGCGGAAGCCCCGGGGAGCAGGATCTACAGCCGCCGCTAAAGGCGGGTTCGAACCTGCGCCCGTAATTTGCGCCCAATCTGCTCTGGGCGCAAGCGCAAAGATTCTTTGACGCCGCCATGAACCGCCTGCCTCAACTCTTTCGCCTGCAAGCCGCGCTCGAAGTGCTGTCGCGGCAGACCGACGTGCTGCCGGCGGTGGGCGGCGCGACCGAGGAGGAACTGCACCCGGACATTGACGAGATCGAGGACGGCAAAATCACCAAGGACGACACGTTGCTGGACGAGCCGTTCGAGTTCGGCCAGAGCGACACCTACGTGCCCCTCCAGCCGCTCAAGCGCACCGAGGAGCACCTGTTCCGCTATTTCCAAGACGGCTCGATGCGGTCGTTCTTTGCCGGCACGGCGCTGGAGCACGACCGCCAGACGCCGGTGATCATCGGCCAAGTCGGCTGCGCCGCGTTGGAGCGCGAGGACAACGGGCGGCTGAAGATCGCCGTGCACAGGCAGCGCAACCTGTTGCTAGTGGCCTTCAGCCAGATCAGCCAGCCGGTCCGGGACAAGCTGCAGGAGATCGTGGCCAATCTCGGCCCGGACAACGAACTGGCGGACATCGAGGCGCACGGCCAGGCCACACAGGACTTGCGTCGGCGGGCCGACGACTCGATGCGGCAGGCCATGATCCTCGCCGAGGCCGAGGCGATGGTGGCGGTGTTGCAGTCCAAACCCGCAGGCTGGCTGGTGAGCGACGGCTCGATCCGGTTTGCCAAGTTCTTTGAGGAGTTGGGGCGCATCTACGGCACGGAGCAGCCGCGGGTGGTGAGCGTGGCCAAGAATTTCAGCGAGACGCCCCGGTTCAAACTGGGCCGGGGCGGCAAAGGCCGCGAGGTCAATCTGTGGCAGTTGCTGGCCGATTTGCCCGAAGGCAACCGCACACTGGCCTGGAAGGCACGCACCCAAGACCGCACTGTGGCCGTCTGGTATCTGCGGCTGCGGCTGCGGCGCTACATGGATTACCCGTTGATGGGCGTGATCAAAGTCGAACTGCCGGTGCTTGGCCCGGACGCGCCCGCCAGCGAGCTGGTGACGAAGCTGAGCAACGCCCTGCTGGCCGAGCGCACGGTGACGCCCCACGGCATGGACCGCCGCTGGCACGC
>CAZMOZ010000008.1:0-194049 GCA_964568145.1 uncultured Verrucomicrobiota bacterium | reverse complement strand
CGTCACCGGGTTTCGGCACCGGCCGGCCTGGCCGGTCTCAATGCCACAGCCAGGCCGCCGACCTCGTCCACGACCACGGCTTCGCGGTCCCGTGGCGGGACACGACTCAGCCGGGATTTCTCACGGAGAAATGCGGGCTACGGCTGGTCCGGACGGGGTCTCATTCACCCGGGCTTTCACCGGCGACGAGCGCGACGGCGGCTCCGCGGCGGGCCGCATGCCTGTACACACCCAAGAGTCGCACGGTGCGGAGCGATGGACGCAGGCACAGTCGGTCTTTCCCACTGCGGGGGTGAGGGGACGATCTCGATCACCCTCGGCACACCGCGTTACCGCAGGGGCTTGAGGTGGGTGTACGGCTCAAAATCGGGGAGCTGGTCCCAGGCGAGCTTTTCATCCGCCGCGGGGACGTAGCGCTCCGGCAGGCCGAGTTCCTTGAGGATGAGGTTCCGCGCCTGCGGAATCCCGGCCGCCTTGTAGAATGCCAAGTGGCGGTTGAAGCCCTGCCGCCCGAAGCCGCAGTCGGTCGAGAGCACCAGTTTGTCCGCGGGAATGTGTTTCAGGCAGCGGCGAATCCGCTCGGCGATCACGTTCGGGAAGTCGGCCTGGAGCGTGCGATGGCTGATGACGCCCACGGCGATCTTCTTCTTCAGCCGGTCCTTCCAGGCGTCGAACAGCGGCAGCTCCTTGAAGTTGTTCTCCGTGGCCTCGATGGTCCACACATCGCCCTTGAGGCGCTCGAGATAGATCTCCATCGAGTTGGCATAGGACTCGTCGCTGAAGACCTTCTGCATGTTCGGGTTGCCCCAGCAGGTGTGAATCCAGACCTCGACGTGATCGAGGCCGTCCACTTCCCGGTTGAAGGCGTCCACCAGGAAGTCGAGCAGGTCCTTTTTCTCCGGGCTGTAGCGGGCCATGAAATGCAAGGTGGGCTCTTCGACCTGGATGACCTGGCAGCCGGAGGCGGCAAGCTGACGCAGTTCCCTGTTCATCGCTTCGGCCATGTCCCAGATGAGCTGCTTCTTGTCGTCCAGGTCGTACTGCGGCGTGTGGCTGTCGAGGAAGAAGGCGAGCACCTGCGCCGAGCAGGTGCCAAACTTCACCGAACGACCGGACGCGGCGGCGGCCTGCTGGGTGATGCGCCAGATTTTGGCGTACTCGAGGGGGTTCTTGGGGTCGTGCTCGACCTTGCCCACCACACGCGGCCAGCGCCAGGTCTTGTAGATCGAATCGAGCATCGTGCCCACCGGGTAGGAGAGCAGCGGCGAGCGGGTCTTCTCGGTCTGGAGTTCCTCGTGCTCGAGGCCCTTCCAGCGCTGAAGCGGGTAGTGATGCCACGAGCGGCCGGCCACGTCCTCATCAAGGTGGTAATCGCCGGTGGTCAGAATATCCAGGCCGGCGCGGAGCTGGTCGGATACCACCGCGGCGTGGGCGTCGGTGAACTGCTCGCGGAACCACGGGTCCATCATGGCCGTGTCGAGCGGACGGCCCCAGAGGTTCTGGGTGTACCAGCGCGGACGCGGCCAGGAACCGGTCACGGTGGCGGGGAGCATCAGGTCTTGGGTTGCGGTGAAGGCCATGGGCTGGGTCGGGGTTGAGGTTGTCGGGAACGGCGGCGCGGCGCGGGTCTCGGCCCGTCACCGCCCGGCGTCTGGTCTTTGGTTGAACATGGCCGCATTTATGCCACACGACTCCGGGTGCGGCAAATGACCGGGCGGCCGTGGGACCGCGTTGAGTTCCCGGAGGCGGTTGAAGCGCCTCCGGGAACTGGCTGACCGGACAGGAATCTCCGGGCGTGTGAAATCCGCCCCGTTGGCTCACATATCCGGCGGCTCGGCCACCATCCGGCTGGCCTGGAACGGGTGGTTGAATTTCAGGGTGAGGTTTCCTGCTTGGTCGTACACTTCCACAGTGGCATGGCCAGTCAGTTTCGTGCCGTCGGGACTGAGCGTGAGGAGCCGGCGCACTTTGACGGTGCCGTCGGACTCGAACGGGAACGGGCCCCCGGCGGCAGGCTTGAAGAGCGGCCTGTAGAAAGTGGCCAGATACTTCCGGGGACCGACGCGGGTCCAGGTGCCGATGCCTGCCCCTGGCCCACTGGGACCGTGGTTGGATTCCACCGAGCCGCCGTCCTCGGTGAACGTCTCGTAAACGACAAACGGAAACGGAACGGGAATCTCTTCCCGCCACGTTCCCGCCAATGTGAAGGGGTTGCCGTGCTGCGGATTTTCCGCTTGAACCTGCCGGGCCGGCAGCGCCAGTAGGATGACGGCCAGGAGCCCTGCAACCGCCAGCAGGGATTTCTTGCGGCGGGCGAACCGACCGAACGTTTGCTGCATCATGTCTTTCATAGGTTTTCTACGTTGATGTTCATGGGGCGTCCGCAGTATCCGCGTCTGCGGAAGTTCACCCGCGAACGCCTTCCATTGGGTTCTATGACGTCGCTTGGGAAAGGTTACAGAAGTTTGCAGCCTGCTTCGTCCGGAGCATGTCCCAACGAACCGTTCTTCGCGAAAAAGCGCGCGACCAGGACGTGCTTGGCGCTGCTTGATTGCCGATGACCGGACCACGCTCCCGACAGGGACCGGGGGCACGTTGACACGGATGCGCGACGGCGGCACCTTGTTGCTGTCATGACGTTGAAGGCTCTGCGGGAAATGCGGGACGCCGCGCCGTTCAAGCCCTTTGACATCCACCTCGCCGATGGCCGGGTTCTGCCAGTGGTCACGACCGATCACCTCCTGTTTCTGCCCAACAATTCCGAATTCATCGTCGTGCTGCCGGACGGCGGGTTCCGCATCGTGGATCCTTCGCAAGTCGTCAGCGTGGGACGCGACCCGGCAACCGCGCTAACTTCCTGACTCCGCTCCAAGGCGGCCTATCTCCCCGCCTCGCGGCCCCCGGCGGCGGGTAACGCGCGCCACACCCGGACGGCGCCGTCCGACGCCACCGAGGCGAGCACTTCACTGGCGGCATCAAACGCGAGGTGGAAGATCCAGCCGTTGTGTCCGGTCAGGATCGCCACTTCCTGGTCCAGGTCCGCGTGCCACAGCCGGATCGTGTGATCCATGCTGCCGCTGGCCAGCGTGCGGCCGTCGGGCGAGAACGCGAGGCACAGGACCTCGGCGTGATGCCCGCTCCACTGGCGGAGCGGACTTCGGCCGGCCCAGTTCCAAAGGAGGATTCTGCCGGACTCGTCGCTGAAAGCCACCGACGCACCGTCGGGCGAGAAGACGACCGCATGCAGGAAGCGCACCGGGTGAGGACAAACGGCCACCAGCCGACCCGACCCCACTTCTTCGACCGTCAGGCAGTGTCCGGGAGACGCCGCCGCCAGGAGCCGTCCGTTCGGACTCACCGCGATCGGTTCCAGCGGCAGGTTACCCGCAGCCGGGCGCCGCCGACGGACGCGCCACGGTTCCACCTCAGTGATCGCCAGGCCGCCGCCGAACCGGCCGGCACTCACCACCACCCGGCCATCGAGCGCGAAGGAAAGGTGGGACACCTCTTGGTCATGGACTTGCCGGGCTTCGCTGACCGGCTGGAGGGTGGTTCCGTCGAGCAACGTCACCCATCCCTCCTGTCCCCCCGCTGCCAGAAGGGAAGCCACGGGCGAGAAGGCCACCGCGTGGGCCTCAAGCGGTCGCCCGAACGCGCGGGCGGACGCGAGTCGCGACCGGACCTGACCGGTTGGCAGATCGAAGACCCAGACCTCGCTGGCGAACGAAACGGCAAGGCTGCGGGAATCCCCTGACACCGCCAGACTGAGGCCCGAATCCGGCCCACCTGCGGCCTTGAATTCCTCGGACTCGGCGGGCACCTCAGCGGCTTGCGACAACGCTGCCGCGTCGATCCGCCAACGTCGTACGGTGCCGTCGCGGCTCGCGGACACCAGCGCGTGTGTAGCGTCGCCGCCCGCCAGGGCCGTCACCCCGGCCTGGTGACCGCGAAAGGCGAGGGTCCGCCCGGGTGCAGCCAGGCTCCAGCCGCGGACATTCTGGTCCGACCCAGCCGCAAACAGCATCCGGCCGTCAGCGGAAAACCGCAGCGCACTCAGGTTCGCCAGGTCTTCATCGCGCAGGAGGTGTGTGCGAACCCGACTAACTGTCTCCCAAAGCGCCACCGTCTCATCGGCCGCCCCCGTCGCGATCCACCGGTTGTCCGGCGCATACGCGACCGCTTTGATGAAGTTCTTGTGCTCCGGTCGGAGGATCTCGACCGTGCCGGACGAGAGATCGCATACGGCCAAGTGAAAGCGGTCCCGGTTGGCGACCGCGAGGGTGCGTTCATCGGGAGAGAACGCCGCCGGTCCGGGGCCTTCGAAGTTCCGGTGCAGGCGCAGCGCCGGGGGGCCTGCGTTACGGCCGCCGGTGAGTTCCCAGACGTTCACCGAGCGGTGATCGGCGGCGCCCGCCGCGATGAGTCGGCCGGTCCGACTGACGGCGACGAAGGCCAGCAACCCAGTCGAGCAGTTGGTACGGACCAGTTCTTGGGGCCGTGGCCCGATGTCCCAGACCTTGAGCAGCCCCTCATCGCCGCCGACCGTGACCAGCCAGTGGGTCTGGCCGGGAATGAACTCGACGCTGTCGATGGCCCCCGGATGTGCGCGCCATGAAGTGCCGGACGCGCTGGTGGACACGTCCAGCAGCTGGATCGTGCCATCGTGGGCCCCGAGGGCCAGCGACGTTCCGTCCGGGGACGCGGCGACGGCAGTGAAGCCGCTGGCATTCGTGGCGATCACTTCGCCCGGGCTGGCCGCGCAGAGCCGCTGCAGCCAGCGCCACTCGAAGCCCCGCCAGTCCGGGCGGCCTGGGGCGCGCCGGGCGGGTTCCCAGGCTTCAAGCCGCTGTCGGGCGCTGCCCAACCGGCCCGCGCGGTAATCCGCGTGCGCCAGCCGGAGTTGCGCGGCATAGAGGCGACCTTCGGCCGTGTCGCGCTGCGTCCGGGCTTCGATCGCGTTCTGCTCGGCCCGCAGCCATTGCCAGACGATGCCGGCCAAGCCGGCGGCGCCGACCAGGTGGACCAGCAGGAGGAGCAAGGCGAGGACGGGCTTGCGCCGTGCCCAGCGCCAGACGCGTTCCGGGCGGCTCACCGGTCGCGCCTGGATGGGTTCGTCGCGCAGGAACCGCCCCAGTTCGTCCGCCAGTTCCTGGGCGGTGGCGTAGCGGCGGGCGGGTTCCTTTTCGAGACATTTGAGACAGATGATCTCCAGGTCGCGCGGCACGACGGGATTCAAGAGGCGTGGCGACACCGCTTCGGCAGTCAACACCTGGTGCAGCGTCGCCTGGAGCGATTCACCCTGGAACGGCGGGCGGCCCGTGAGCAGGTGGTAAAGCGTCGCCCCGAGACCATACACGTCGCTGCGGCGGCCGACCTTTGCCCCGGCGCCGGTCACCTGTTCCGGCGGCATGAAGTTGGGCGAGCCGAGGACCTGGCCGCTGAACGTGAGGCTCGAATCGGTGTCGAGCCGTCGCGCCAGCCCGAAGTCCGTCACCTGCGGCTGGTCGCGGGCGTCCAGGAGCACGTTGGACGGCTTGAGGTCGCGGTGCAGGACCCCGTGTTCATGGGCGTGGTGAACGGCCTCGGCGATGGTCTTCAGGTAGCCCGCCGCCTGCCGCGCTGGCGGCGGCCGTTCCTTGACGAGCTGTGCCAGGTTCGGTCCGTCCACATAGTCCATCACGATGTAGTGCCGGCCGTCGCGCAAACCCACCTCGTGGACGGCCACGATGTTGGGATGATGCAACGCGCCGGCAGCCACGGCCTCGGTCTTGAACCGGCGGATGAGGTCTGCGCTGGCGTGGGGACCGAAGAGCAGCATTTTCACCGCCACCAAGCGGTCGAGGCTCCGCTGCCGTGCGCGATAGACCACGCCCATGCCGCCGTGGGCGATTTCCTCAAGGAGCTCGTAATCGCCAAACGCCCGCGCCTCCCCGACGCCGGGCGCGACCGGTACGGGTTCAGTTTCTCCGAAGACGGTGCCTGCGCTGAGCGGTCGGTCGGGCGCGGCCGGTCCCAGCCCCGCCTCGAGCAGGCAGCCCGGGCACAAGTCCGCGCCGCCCACCACGGTCAGCGGCGCGTCGCATTTCGCGCACCGGCGTTCCGCCGGCATCGTGGCTTGCGAGTCTTGATGCATCTCACTGCTTACTATGCCTTGCGGAGGCCAGGGTTACAGACCGGAGCGCCGGACGACTGCCACCAGATGCCGCAGTTCCGCGTCAATCTCGGCCGCGCTGGCCACGGTCTGCGCCACTTCCTCACGGAGCAAATCGCGGAAGCGCTGGCGCCACCGGTGCATCGTCACCTTCAACGCGCCTTCGCTCAGGTCCAGCCGCGCGGCCAGCTCCGCGTACGACGCGTCGCCGGGGTCGCCCCAGAGCCGGCCCTTGAGTTCGGTGAAAAGCCGCTCTTTGCCGGCGGCCGCCAGTTCCGCGCCGAGACGCGCCAAGGCCGTCTCCAGGAGCGTCAGCGCCCAGCGCTGTTCGTAAAGGGTCTCGGCCGTGGACTCGTCTCGAGGTTCCACCGCGTAACGCTGCTCGGGAGTCAATCCGTCCCAGGAAACGACCGTCTGCCCGCCGCCGCGTTTGAGCCGCGAGGCGTGCCGGTGCGCTTCGGCCAGGAAGTGCTTCAGGCTCGTGAGCAGAAACGAGCGGAAGCGCCCGCGGGCGGGATCGGCCAGCCCGAGGTAATCCTTGGCTAGGAACCGCGCGAAGAATTCCTGGGTGAGGTCCTGCGCCTCCTCGGGGCCCCGGCCCTGGCGCCGCACAAAGGCATAGAGGGGATACCAGTACGTCCGGCACAGCCGCTCGAGCGCCTGCTGTGCGGCAGGTGAATCGCCGCGCCCGGCCGCCAGCACCACGCTCCAGTGCGTGGTGGTGAACTGCTCGCCACCGGGTTGATCGGGCGCGGTCATCGCCTCCTATTGCATGGGCAGAACCAGGGCGAGGCGCTCGCCGCCGCGGAGGACAACGACTCGGACCGTGTCGCCGGGTCGGTGCCGTCCGAGCAGGCGCCCGATCAAGGCGCTTTCCGTTTCGCGCGCCGTGGAGCCGGCGACCTCGACGAGCACGTCGTCCTTCCGGAACCCGGCCTGCTTCGCCGCCGCGTGCCGGTCGTACTCGCCGACGTGCTTGACGAGCAGCGCCAGCCGGTCCGCCGGCAAGCTCCGCCGCTGGCGTTCCTCATCCGGCAGGTCCTCGAGCAGCAGGCCGCCCAACACCATCGCCCGCATCTCCCAGGTCCCGACGCGCCGCGAGATGTCGGCGCGGCTACGCCAGCCCGCGGGCAGTTCCAGGCGCGCGGTCAGGCGTTCCTTACCCCGCTGGATTTCCACCGGAAGCGCCCCGGTGTCCGGCGCGTGATGCAGCACCCAGCTCACGTCGGCGATCGAGATGAGCGGCTGGCCGTCGAGCTTGACGAGGTCGTCTCCGGCGCGCAGGCCGGCCTGGGCGGCGGGCGACCCGGCGGTCACGGACTTCACGCGGGTGGCGTGGTCGGGCGCCAGTTCCAGGCCCAGGGCCTCCGGCCCGGGAAACGGATAGATGAGGTGGGCCGGGAGGCGCTCGTTGCGCTCGCGCTGCGCCGCGCGCAGGGCGTCGCCGATCTGGTGGCAATGCACGCAACTCGCCACCACCTGGTCCTCCCACTCCAGGTTGCGCGTGTATTTGCCCACGAGGGTGGGCATGTCCACCGGCGTGCGGTAGGGCATCGGCCGGCCCTGCTTGCCTTTCAGCGCGAAACGGTTGACCGGGTAGGCGGCGTGCAGTTCGAGCGCCTTCTCGATTGTCCGGCGGAAGCCTTCGATGGTCTCGTCCTGGGGGTTTTTCTGGTGGGTCCACGAGCCGTAGCGGCCGTACACGGTGCCGTCGCCGTTGAAGAACATCACCGTGAACGACAGGTCGAAGTCGAACTGGAAGCGGACGAGATCGAGCGCGTTGGCATTGACGACGCGCACGCAGACAAACCGGTCGAGCAGCGGCGTCAGTTCGGAGTTTTCGACCACCACCTTGGCGTCAATGCCGGCGCACGCCAGGCAGGGGATGCAGCGCAGCACGACCAGCAACGGCTTGCCGGTGCGCCGGGCCTCGGCGAAGGCGCGCTCGTAGTCGTCGTAAATCCAGCGCGGATCGTATTCGAGGCTGGCGCGGTCCTTGAGGATGGCGCCCTTGCGGTCGGCGACAGTTTCCGCCCGGGCCGCGCCCGCCAGGGCCAGGGCCGCGAAGGCGGCGAGCAGAGTTGGGTTGTTCACGCGCCAAAGATGTCGGCCAGGCACGCGGGCGCAAGCTGGCGCGCGGGCTGCCGTGCCTCAGGCGGCGGCGAACCAACGTCCGAACATCCGATCCGTCTCGCGGACCCGCCGCCGCAGTTCCGGCAGCAAGCCGCGCCAGTGGCGGGCGAGGAAGCGGGGGTGCTTCAGGCTGTCCAGGGCGTACTTCCGCGTCGCGAGCGACAGGTCCAGGCCGGCCACCAGCACCGTCTCGTGGCGGTTGTCCGCCAATTCGAGGAACGAGCCGTCCGGCGCGACGATCTTGGAATCCCCGGCCGACCACTTGCCGCCGCCTTGCGGGCCAACCGAATTGGCGAACACATAGAAGACGGCGTTCTCGAAGGCGCGCACCGGGATGCCGTCCCGGCCGCGACGCTTGGCCCGCGAGACGGCCAGGTCATCCATCCCGGCGTTGGGATGAAACACGATTTGCGCGCCGGCCATCACGGGCAGTCGCACCAGTTCCGGGTAGCGCCGTTCGTGGCAGATGATCGCGGTCGCGCGGACGCCATCGAGCGAGAACAGCGAAAGACCGTTGCCCGGCGTGAACCACCGGCGGTCGGCATCGGTCAACTGGCATTTGGCATGGGTGTGAACAAGCCGGCCGCGACGGTCGAACACCAGCAGCCCGTTGTGGAGCCGGCGTCCGGTGAAGATCGGGCTGCCAACGAGCAGGTTGATTCGCAGCCGGGCGGCGATGGCCGCAAGCGCGTGGAGTGTCGGGCGAAGGGCGGCCGGCTTCAGCGAGCCGAAGTCACAGGCGTAGCCGGTGGTCGCGCACTCGGGAAACAGCGCCGCGTCCGCGCCGGCCCGGGCGGCTTGCCGCGCGGCGCGCTCGATCTTCTCCAAGTTGCCGGCGATGGAGCCGGCGAAAATCATCTGGACCGCCGCGACGCGCAGGCGTTTCGGAGCGGCTTTTGTGGCTTCGGCTTTCACAGCATGTCACTGGCGCGAAGCACGGTTTCCGCCACGAGCAATTCCTCGTCGAGCGAGACGGACAGGGCCGCTTCACCCCGCACGGCGGCGGCGAGTTCGGCGAAATCGCCCACGTAACGCTGGTAGGCGGGCAGGGGCACCGGTTGCGCGCCTTTCCGGTACGGACCGGCCGCCTGCGCCAGGTCCAGGGTCAGCGTGGGCGGCTCGACCGGCAGCAGGATCGCCGTGCCGTTCGTGCCGACCACCTCAAACGAGCGGTGCGGGGTGGACGCGGCCTGCAAGGCGGTGTTGGCGATGACGGCTGTGGCGCGCTCGAACTCGATCACGGCCACGTTGTTGTCCTTCAGTGTGTCGTCAAACCGGCCCTGGCGGCGCAGGAACGGCGTCACGGACCGCGGCCTGCCCAGCAGCCGCACCGCGGCGTCCACCAGATGCGAGCCCTGCTCGAACATCGAGCCGCCCTTGAAAGCGGCCCATTCCGGCCGCAGGGCCGGCGACAGGTTGTTGCCCATGAAGGCGCGGACGAGGATGACCTCCCCGAGCCAGCCCTGGCGCACGGCCTCGAAGAGGGCGCGGAAGCCGGGGTGGTAGCGCCACATGAAGCCGGTTTGCAGCAGGAGCTTCTTCTCGCGGGCCAGCGCGACGATGGCCCGCATGTCGGCCAGTTTCGCCGCGGGCGGCTTTTCGAGGTGGACATGCCTGCCGGCCCGCAACGCGAGCAAGGCATGAGCGGCATGATCGCGGACCTCGGATTCCACCGCGACCACCACGGCGCGCTGAAAGAGCTCCCCCTGCGAAATCCGCCGGGCGCCGAGTTTCTCGCAGACTTGGCGGCCGGCAGCCGAATCGTCGCACACGCCGACGAATTCCCAGTCCGGCGAACTCTGGGCGAGCTTGATCTTGTCCCGCCCGTGCGAGTACGTCGCGCCGAGGAAGCCGAACGGGATGCGGCGGGAGGCCTCGGCGGCGGTGACGGAGGGCCGCGTTGCGAGGATCGCCGTGGCGCTTGCGGCCGTGCAGAGGAAGGTTCTTCGGTTCATGTCGGATTCATCCCGAAAACCGAAGTTGGCCGTAGCGCAGTGGTCCCGCCTGCCCAACTTTGGTTTTCGGGTTCATTCATCGCGTTTCCGGGTGAAAGTGTCCGGCGCCCACCAGCCCGAGGCCGATGCCGCCCACGGGTTGCCTGGCCCAATCCGGTTCCATGGCCGGGCCGAGTTTAGCCGAAACGCGGGTGGCCGGCGACCAGATTGTCAAACCGCGACACTTGCCCGTCCGGCCGACTTGGCGGAAGCTTTTCCCACAAACGTGATCCCGACATGAAACATCCGCCTCGCTTCCTTGCGCTCCTCGGTCTGACCAGTGCCGCCTGCCTGGCCGCGCCCCTGGCTCCGATGGCGCTCTGGCCGGACGGCGCGCCCGGCGCCCTGGGCGACGAGGACGCGGGCCGCCCCACGTTGACGCCGTATCTGCCGGAGGCGGGCGCGGCCAGCGGCGCGGCCATCGTGGTCTGCCCCGGTGGCGGCTACGGCGGGCTGGCGGCGCATGAAGGCCACGATTACGCGCTCTGGCTCAACCAGCACGGCGTCGCGGCCTTCGTGCTGAAGTACCGGCTCGGCTCGCGCGGCTACCGGCATCCGGTGATGCTCCAGGACGCGGCGCGGGCGGTGCGCACGGTGCGGGCGCGCGCGGCGGAATGGGCCTGCGATCCGAAACGGATCGGCATCATGGGCAGCTCGGCCGGCGGCCATCTGGCCTCGACGCTGCTGACACACTTCGACGCGGGCCGGCCGGACGCCGCGGACCCCGTCGAGCGGGTGAGTTCGCGGCCGGACCGGGGCATTTTGTGCTACCCGGTGATCACGCTGGGCGAGTTCACCCACCAGGGCTCGAAGCACAATCTGCTCGGGCCGAATCCCGATCCAGCGCTGGTTGAGCTGCTCTCGAACGAAAGACAGGTCACGCGCGACACGCCGCCGTGTTTCATCTGGCACACCTGGGAGGACACCGCGGTGCCGGTCGAGAACGCCCTGCAATTTGCGGCGGCGCTGCGGCGCGCGGGCGTGCCCTTTGACCTGCACGTTTACCAGAAAGGCGGGCACGGACTGGGCCTGGCCGCCAAGCCGCCGTTCACCAACCCGCACCCGTGGGCGGCCGACTGCGTGTTCTGGCTGAAGGCCCAGGGATTTGTCCGCTGAACACCGGCGGGCGCGGCCACGTTTTCATGCACCCCGAACCGTTCCACCCACCGCCAGCAACGCCGGGCGAAGGCGTGGCGGCGACTTCGCCGCTGGCGTTGCGGGGCGCGCATTTCCGGGATCAGGACTGGGAGGTGGTGATCCACTGCAACCGCGTGGCCTGCGAGCGCGAGTGCGCGCAGCATGGCCTGAACCCGGAAAGCCAGGCGGAGGTGGCCCTGGCCTGGACGACGGCGCAGGCGGCGGAACACACGCTGGCCGCGGCGCTGGATTTCCTGCGCGCCTGTCACGAGCGGGCGCCGTTTCTGTTCGAGAACGCCGCGACGTTCGCCGCGTTGGGGCGCGACTTGATGCAGCGGTTCGTGGGCGGCCTGCCTCACGGCCGGGGCAAGGCCATCTTGATCGCCGCGGCTGATTACGTGGCCGGCGGCTTGGAACGGGCCAGCATGGTCGAGATCGTGGACGGTCTCTGGGTGGCGGAGGATTTCCGGCCCGGGACGCGGGTCAAGACGCTGCGCGGCGCCGTCGAGGGCGTGGTGCTGCGCACGTTGCCCGACAAACGGGTGCTGTGGCGGCCCAAAGGCAGCTCCCACGACTTGGTGGCCGAGCCGGGGAGCCTGTTGCGGGTGCGCGTCCACCACCCACCGCCGGCGGACGGGACGCATTGAACCCGAATGCCGAAGTTGACCGCGGCGCAACGCGTCCCGCCTGCCCAACTTCGGTTTTCGGGTTGAAGCGAATCCGTCACTTTGCGGCGGAATTGCGCACGCCGCCACGACCTCCGGTTTTCGGGAGGGTGCCGCCTATTGGGACACCGCGCTGGCCGTGAACGTGTTCTGTTTGAAGACGAGCTTGTCGCCCTCCACGGTCACGAGGATGGGTTCGTTCTCATGGAGGTTGCCCCGGATGATTTCCTCGGCCAGCGGGTCTTCGAGGTACCGTTCCACGGCCCGCCGCATCGGCCGGGCGCCGTACAACGGGTCGAAGCCTTTTTCGGTGAGGAAATCCTTCGCCTTGTCGTCCAGCTCGATGCGGACGTTCTTGTGCTTGAGCCGCTCCATGACCTTGCGGACTTCGAGGCTGAGAATCTCGATTAGGTCCGGTTTGGTGAGCGCGCGGAAGACGATGACGTCGTCCAGGCGGTTGAGGAATTCCGGGCGGAAGACCTTCTTGGCCTCGTCCAGGATGCGCTCGCGCATCTTCTCGTAGCTGCTCTGCTCGGAGGGTGCGGTGAAGCCGATGGTGCCCTGCTTGCGGAGCGCCTCGGAGCCCACGTTCGAGGTGAGCAAGATGACGGTGTTCCGGAAATCCACCTGGCGGCCGAAGCTGTCCGTGAGTTTGCCCTCCTCGAGGATCTGGAGGAGCATGTTCATCACGTCCGGGTGCGCCTTCTCGATCTCGTCGAAGAGCACCACGCAATATGGCTTGCGGCGCACGGCCTCGGTGAGCTGGCCGCCCTCCTCGTAACCGACGTAGCCGGGCGGCGAGCCGATCAGCCGCGAGACGTTGAACTTCTCCATGTACTCGGACATGTCGAGCTGCACGAGCGACTTGGCGTCGCCGAACATCTGCTCGGCCAGCGTCTTGGCCAGAAGCGTCTTGCCCACGCCGGTGGGACCCAGCAAGGCGAAGGTGCCGATGGGCCGTTTGGGGTCCTTCAGGTCGGCCCGGGAGCGGCGCAACGCCTTGCAGAGCGCGACGACGGCCTCCTTTTGGCCCACGACCACCTTCATGAGCTCCGCCTCCATGGCGAGGAGCTTCTTGGCCTCGTCCTGGCCCATGCGTTGGAGCGGGATGCCGGTCCACTTGGCGACGACCTGCATGATCTCCTCCTCGTCCACCCGCACGCGCTTTTCGTCGCGGTTGGCCTTCCACCGGGCGAGCACGGCCTCGAGCCGTTCCTTGGCGTGCTTCTCCTTGTCGCGCATGCCGGCGGCGCCCTCGAAGTCCTGTTCCTTGATGGCCCGCTCCTTGCGGCGGCGGATTTCCTCGATCTCCGCCTCGAGGTCACGGACATCCGGCGGCCGGGTCATGGCGCCGATGCGGGCGCGCGAGCCGGCCTCGTCCATGACGTCAATGGCCTTGTCCGGCAGGAACCGGCCGGTGATGTAACGGTCCGAGAGCTTGACGGCCGCCTCAAGCGCCTTGTCGGTCAGCTCGATCTTGTGGTGGTCCTCGTACTTGGTGCGGAGCCCGCGGAGAATCTGGATGGCCTCGTCCTGGGACGGCGGCTCGACCTTCACGGTCTGGAAGCGCCGCTCCAGCGCGGCGTCCTTCTCGATGTACTTGCGATACTCAGTGAGCGTGGTGGCGCCGATGCACTGGAGCTCCCCGCGGCTGAGGGCGGGCTTGATGATGTTCGAGGCGTCCATCGTGCCCTCGGCCGAGCCCGCGCCGACGATGGTGTGGAGTTCGTCAATGAACAGGATGACGTTCTTGGCGCGGCGGATTTCGTCCATCACCGCCTTGATGCGTTCCTCGAACTGGCCGCGGTACTTGGTGCCCGCGACCATCAACGCGAGGTCCAGCGTGATGACGCGCTTGTCGCGCAGCAGCTCCGGCACGTTGCCCTTGGCGATTTCCTGGGCCAGGCCCTCGACGATGGCCGTCTTGCCCACGCCGGCCTCGCCCAGCAACACCGGGTTGTTTTTCGTGCGCCGGCACAGAATCTGGATGACGCGCTCGATTTCGTTCTGCCGGCCGATCACCGGGTCCATCTCGCCCTTGCGGGCGATCTCAGTGAGGTCGCGGCCGAAGGCCTTCAACGCGGGCGTCTTCACCGGGCCTTTGCCGCCCTGCTTTTCGCCGCCTTCGCCGGAGCCTTCCTCCTCGGAGCCCTGGAAGTTGGGATCGAGTTCCTTGAGGATTTCCTGCCGGGTCTGCTCGATGTCCACGTCCAGGTTCTTGAGGACGCGGGCGGCCACGCCGTCGCCTTCGCGCAGCAGGCCCAGGAGCAGGTGCTCGGTGCCGACGTAAGTGTGGTTGAGCGCCTTGGCCTCCTTGTTGGCGAGGGAGAGCACCTTCTTGACGCGCGGCGTGTACGGAATGTTGCCCATGACCTTCTGGTCCGGGCCGGTGCCGACCTGTTTCTCGACTTCGAGGCGCACGGTTTCCAGATCGAGCCCCATCTTCTGGAGCACGTTGACCGCCACGCCCTGGCCGAGCTTGATCAAACCCAGCAGGAGATGCTCCGTGCCCACGAAATTGTGGTTGAAGCGATCGGCTTCCTTGCGTGCCAGGGCCAGAACCTGTTGCGCGCGCGGGGTCAAGTTGCTGAGGGACTCGTCACTCATACGACAACGCTCTCCGGGAAATAATGCTATGCGGCCGGCGGTTTGTCCAATGGCGGTGCGGGCGGCGGTGTCAACGGCCGGCGCACGTCGCGCAAGGCCGCCCGCAGCATGTCCGCCCGGAGGACATCGCGGTCCTCGGCGGAGAGCTTTTCCGTGTGGCGCAACTGGAGGTGGGCCGGCTGGGACAGCATGAACAATTCGTCCACCAGCGGCCGGCGCACATCGGGCAGCACGCCCAGGTCCACGCCCAGGCGCAGCAAGGACAGCAGGTTGATGGCCTCCTTCGAGGAGACGCTGTGGGCGTTGGCCAGGATGCCGTAGGCGCGGCCGATGTGGTTGAAGACCATCTTGGGACGCTTTTCGAGCAGGCGGGCGCGGGCGTTTTCCTCGTGCTCGATGATCTGGGCGACCACCTTGGAAAGCCGTTCCACGATCTCCGTCTCGGACTCTCCGAGGGTCATCTGGTTGGACACCTGGAAGACGTTGCCCAGCGCCTCGGTACCCTCGCCGTACAGGCCGCGGACGGCCAGGCCCAGCTTGTTGACCGCCTGGATGATCTGGGTGACCTGCTCGTCCAGGACCAGGGCCGGCAGGTGAAGCATGGCGCTGACCCGGATGCCGGTGCCGAGGTTGGTCGGGCAGGCGGTGAGGTAGCCCAGCGTGCGGGAGAAGGCGTACTCGAGGTCCTTTTCCAGACCGGTGTCGAGCTGGTCAATCGCCTGCCAGGCCTCCTTCAACTGGCAGCCGGGCAGCAGCGCCTGCATCCGGAGGTGGTCCTCCTCGTTGATCATCACGCACAGCCGCTCGTCCCGGCTCAGCACGATGGCGCTGCCGGCGCCCTTGGCGGCGTGCTCGCGGCTGATGAGGTGGCGCTCCACCAGCACCTGCTTGTCCAGCGCCGAGAGCGCCTCGAGCGATTCGGTGAAGGCGTCCCGCATCTCGGGCTGGCGCACCACCGCGCCGCGGAGCAACTCGCAGGCGCGCAGGCGCTCGGCCTTCTTGGCCCAGCCCGGAAAGGCGAAGCCCACGAGGTTCCGCGCCAGGCGCACCCGGCTGGACATGACGATCCGGTCGTTCGGGCCGCTGCGCTGGGCGGCCTGGGTCGCGGGGCTGAGAAATTCGAGCAGGTTCATGCGATTAACCGGCCACCACGGCGCCGGGGTCTTCCTTGAGTTGCTTGATGGCGTCCCGCAGGCGGGCGGCCTCCTCGTAGTTTTCAACGGCGATGGCTTCTTCGAGGCTGCGCTGCAAGGCTTGGATGCGCTCCTGGACCTCGCGGCCCAGCTTGAGCCCGCGTGGCACCTTGCCCAGGTGGCGGGTGCCCTTGTGCATGGTCTTGAGCACGTTGGCCAGACCCTCGGCGAAGGTCTCGTAGCAGGTCGGGCAGCCCAGCCGGCCGGCCTTCTTGAAATCCGCCTGGGTCAGCCCGCACACCGGGCAGGCCAGGTCGGCGCCTTCGGGCGTGGCCGAGGCCAGTTCCTCCCCCGCGCCCAGGCCCAGCAGCAGGTCCGCCAGCGCAAAGCCGGTGGGGTCGTCCACGCCCTTGGCCTTGGCGCACTCCTCGCACAGGTCCACCTTCTTGACCTTGCCGCTTTTCACGTCGGTGAGGTGGACCCGGGCTTCCTTCTTCTGGCAGATCATGCACAGCATAGGCGTAGAACTATTTCGTCACAAAAGCGCCCCAAGTCAAGCGACCCACCGGCGGCACCTCCAAGCCGCCCGCAAGGGGGAAGGAATCATCAACAACGGGCACGTCCCGGTCAGAAAATCGGCTCGCCCGAGACCTGCGTCAAGGCGTGGTAACGCTCCGTCAACTGCCGGGTGAGCGCCCCGGGCCGGCCGGTTCCGATGACCCGGCCGTCCACCTTCACCACCGCCACAATCTCCGCGCCGGTGCCGGTGAGGAAGCACTCGTCCGCGTTGAAGACGTCGTAGCGCGTGAGGTTGGTCTCGGTGACACTGACGCCTGCCTCGCGGGCCAGGTCAATGACCGTGGCGCGGGTGATGCCGTACAGCGCGCCGGCGTACAGCGGCGGGGTGAAAAGCTGGCCGGCTTTGACGATGAAGAGGTTGTCGCCGGTGCATTCGGCCACGTAGCCCTCGGCGTTGAGCATGATGGCTTCCTCGACCCCGGCGGTGTTCGCCTCGATTTTGGCGAGGATGTTGTTCAGGTAGTTCAGCGACTTGATGGCCGGATTCACCGCGCTGTGGAGGTTGCGCGTGGTGGGCACGGTCACGATCTCCATGCCGTGCTCGTACAACTCCGGCGGGTAAAGCTGGATGCTCCCGGCGATGATGATGACCGACGGGCGTTTGCAGCGGTTGGGGTTCAACCCCAGCGTGCCGACGCCGCGGGTCACCAGCAGGCGCACGTAGCCGTTGCGCACGCGGTTCACGCGACAGGTCTCCACCACCGCCCGGGTAAGCTGGGCGTGGGTCATCGGGATTTCGAGCAGCAGCGCCTTGGCCGAGCAGAACAGCCGGTCCAGGTGCTCCTTGAGTTTGAAGACCCGCCCGTTGTACGCCCGGATGCCCTCGAAGATGCCGTCGCCGTAAAGCAGGCCGTGATCGAACACGGAGATCTTGGCGTCCCGTTCGGCGTACAACTTACCGTCAATGAAAACCTTCATGCGTTAGGCGCCGCGCAGCCTAGGAGACGCCCGGAGGGGGCGCAACCATTTAACCCGCGCCGGGCCGGCGCATCTCGATTTCTTGCTGGCCGTACCGCCTTCCGGGGTGGCGCCGGCTTCCAGCCGGCCGAAGAGCTGGGCTTCCAGCCCGGTGGTGGTGTGCGGGCGGCACCCGCCTGGCGGTTTTCCGTCGTGGATTCCGGGCGGCAAGATGCCGCCCTTTACGGCAGTCCGGGATGGCTGACGCCACCCCGGCGGTGACCAGCCGTTTCCAGCGGCTGCAGAAAAGTGAGATGCGCCCGCTTGACCGGGCGAAACCTCACGCCGGCCGGTCTGGCCCGCGCGAAGCGGCCCGACGTTTGCCTCGCCGGCGGCGGCGGACTGGGCTTAACTGGCCGCATGGCGGAGACGCTGGTCGTCAACGAAATCTACCTCAGCCTGCAAGGGGAAAGCACCTTTGCCGGGCTGCCGTGCATCTTCGTGCGCCTCACCGCCTGCAACCTGCGCTGCTCGTACTGCGACACCGCCTACGCCTTCACCGAAGGCGCGCGCCGGCCGCTGGGCGAGGTGCTGACGGAAGTGCGGCGGCTGGCGGAACCTTTTTCGCGACACAACCCGGTGGGCACGCTGTCAGCCGGCTTTGAGGAGCGGCCGCAAGTGGCAGAAATCCGTAGTCCGAAGTCCGAAGTCCAATTACCCAAATCCGAAATCCGAAATCCGAAATCCGAACTCCTGGAACCCCGTACCCCGTACCCCGCACCCCTTTCGCACACCGCTTTCCGCATTCCCAGCCGCCTGCCGCTGGTCGAACTCACCGGCGGCGAGCCGCTGCTCCAGCCGGCCGCGCTGCCGTTGATGACCGCGTTGTGCGACGCGGGCTTCACCGTGCTGCTCGAAACCAGCGGCGCGCTCGACCTCACTCCCGTGGACCCGCGTGTCCACCGCATCATGGACCTCAAGTGCCCCAGCAGCGGCGAGGCCGCGCGCAATCGCTGGGAAAACCTCCGCCACCTCACCGCCGGCGACGAGGTGAAGTTCGTCATCGGCACGGTCGAGGATTACGAGTGGGCCAGGCGCGTCCTCGCCGAGCACGAACTCGCGCGCGTCTGCCCGGTGCTTTTCTCGTCCGTGATCCCGCTCAGTCCGGCGCAGCAGCACCCCGCGCTGAAGCCGGTGCCGCCGGGCCAGACGCCGCTGAGCCGGCAGGCGCTGGCGGAACAGATCGTGGCCGACGCGCTGCCGGTGCGGTTTCAACTCCAGATGCACAAGTTCATCTGGCCGGCCGACCAGCGCGGCGTCTGAGCGCCCGACCGGATGAACCGCACCCGCGCCATTCTCGATCTGCTCCGCGAGTACGAATCGCGGAACGTCACGTTCCTCGACCCCGACGGCGCGTGGCCGATTGTCTGGGAGCGGGCGCGCGGCTGTCACGTCTGGGACGCGGATGGCCGGCGATATCTGGACCTGACCGCCGCGTTTGGCGTCGTGGCGGCGGGCCACGCCAACCCGGCCGTGGTGCGCGCCGGGCAGCGGCAAATGGGTCGCCTGCTCCACGCGATGGGCGACGTGCATCCGCACGAACTGAAAGCGCGGCTGGCGCGGGAGCTGAGCCGGATCACGTTCGAGCGGTGGGCAAAGAGCGGGCCGATGCCGGATGCCAGATGCCGGATGCCAGATGCACGCGCAATCGCGCGCCGTCCGGCATCCGGAAAAGTCATCTTCGGCAATTCCGGCTTCGAGGCCGTCGAGGCGGCGCTCAAAACGGCGCTGCTCGCGACGGGCAAGCCCGGCGTGATCGCCTTTGAAGGCGCGTATCACGGCCTCGGCTACGGCGCGCTCAACGCCACGCGCCGCGACCATTTCCGCGCGCCGTTCCGCCGGCAACTCCGGGAGTTCGCCACGTTCGCGCCCTTCCCGCGCGAGCCCGGAGCGTTGGACGAAGTGGAAGCGGGCGTTGAACGCGTCTTGCGAGGCGGCGGCATCGGCGCGGTGCTGGTCGAACCCCTGCAAGGCCGCGGCGGCCTCAACGTCCCGCCGCCCGGTTTCCTGCCACGGCTCCGCCGGCTCTGCGACGCGCACGGCGCGCTGCTGATCCTGGACGAAGTCTTCACCGGCTTGGGCCGCACGGGACGCTGGTTTGCCTGCGAGCGCAGCGGCGTCGCGCCCGACCTGATCTGCCTCGGCAAGGCGTTGACCGGCGGCTTTCCGCTCTCGGCTTGCGTGGGTCGGGCCGACCTCATGGACGCCGCGTGGCCGGTCTCGACCGGCGAAGCGATCCACACCAGCACCTTCCTCGGCCACCCCGTCGGTTGCGCGATGGCGCTGGCGCAAATCGGGGAAATCCGTCGCCGGCGGCTGGTCGAGCGCAGCGCCCGTTTGGGGAAAATGCTTTTGCGCGAACTGGCCGGCCTGCAAGACGCGGCTCCCGGGCTTCGCCTGTCCGCGCGCGGCCTCGGCCTCATGGCCGGCCTGGAGTTGCGCCGCGCCGATGGTTCGCCCGCCCCCGCCGAGACGCTGCGGGCCGTCAAGGTGATGTTGCGCCGCGGCTTTATCCTGCTGCCCGAAGGCGGGCACGTGAACGTGATCGCTTTCACGCCGCCCCTGACCATCCCGGAACGCGATCTGCGCCGCGCCGTGCGCGCCCTGGCCGAGGTCCTCCGCGAAGCCGCCGCGTCATGAAACTCTCCGAGATGCGACACCTCCTCGCGGCGCGCGACCTGCGGTTGACGCGGTCGCTGGGGCAGAACTTCCTGCACGACGCCAACCAACTCCGCCGCATCGTGGACCTGGCCGAAATCCGCCGCGGCGAGCGCGTGTTGGAGATCGGCCCGGGCCTGGGACCGCTCACGGAACACCTGCTGGCGGCCGGCGCGGACGTGCTGGCCATCGAAAAGGACGCCCGGCTGGTGACCGTGCTCGCTGGGCGGCTGGGCGTTGCGCCGCGCGCGACGCTGCCGGACGTTGAACCGGTGACCGAAGCCAGCGAACCCGGCCGGCTGTGCCTGGTGCATGCGGATGCGTTGCGCGTGCTCGAAAACGAGCCGCGCGACTGGTCGGCGTGGAAACTGGTGGCCAATCTGCCTTACGCGGTCGCCTCGCCCATCCTGGTGGAACTGGCCGCGGCCGGGCGCGCGCCCGCGCGACTCGTCGTGACGCTTCAGCTCGAGGTCGCGCGCCGGCTCCAGGCCGGCCCCGGCAGCAAGGATTACGGCGTGCTCACGCTGCTGGTGCAGCTTCGCTACGAGCCGCGCGGCTCCTTCCGGATACCCGCGGACTGCTTTTTCCCCGCGCCGGACGTGGAATCCGCCTGCATTGCGCTGGCGCTCCGCCCGCCCGGCGCGCTGACCGCCGCCGGCGAGCGCGTGTTCCGGCGGATGGTGAAGCGGGCGTTCTCCGAGCGCCGCAAGAAGGCGCTCAAGCTGCTCAAGTTCGACTGGCCCGCGCCCGTGCTTGAGGCCGCCTGGGGCGATCTCGGCCTCAAACCGGACGAGCGCGCGGAAAACCTCAGCCGGGAACATTTCCTCGAGCTGGCCCGGCGGCTCGCCAACCTGCCCGCGCATGACTGAGGAACTCTTTGAAATCGTCAACGACCGGGACGAGGTCATCGGCCGGGCGCCGCGGAGCGAGGTCCACCGCCGCGGCCTCAGGCACCGCGCGGTGCACGTGCTCGTGTTCAACCGTCGCGGCGAGGTGTTCCTGCAAAAGCGCTCGCCGGCCAAGGACTGCTTCCCGGACGTCTGGGACTCGTCCGCATCCGGCCACCTCGCGCCGGGCGAGAGCTACGACGACGGCGCGGTGCGCGAAGTGGCCGAGGAACTGGGCTGGCGGCTCGACCGGCCGCCCGAACGGCTGTTCAAGCTCGAGGCCTGCGCCGCCACGGGCTGGGAATTCGTGTGGGTGTATCGCGCCGGGGCCGAAGGGCCGTTCACACTGCATCCCGATGAGATTTCCGAAGGCGGCTGGTTTTCGCCCGCGCACGTCACCCGCTGGCTGGCCGGGCGGCCGCGGGACTTTGCCGGCTCCGTGCCGCTGATCTGGGAACGTTACCTGGCCTTGCGGCCGGACGCCGGGCGCGGCGAATGACTTGACTTGCCGCCGGCCACGCGGAAAGCCAGCCATGAAAGCCAGCGACCGTATCCCCGTGAACCCGTATCGGGTGGGCGGGAGTTTCCTGGACTACTGCGCGCGCCAGGGCTGGATGCTCAAGGAACGGGAAGGCTGGCGTGCGGCTTGGTTTGTCACGGCGGCCGGCGTCACGGCGCTGAAAGGCTTCGGCATTCAAATCCAGGCGCCGGCGAAACCGGCCCGGCTGGCCCGTGATCGTCCCGCGCTAGCGCGCTGAACGAGCAGCGATTCCGCCCATGTCCACGCCCCGTCTTTACCGGGTCATCCTGCCGGTGGCCGACCTCGAGCGGGCCGCGGCGTTTTACGGCGCCGTGTTTGGCACGCCGGGGCAGCGCGTGTCGCCGGGCCGGCATTACTTCGACTGCGGCGGCGTCATCCTGGCCTGTTACGACCCGGTGGCGGACGGTGACGGCGAGCAGGGCGGCTGGCGCTTTCATCCGCTGCAATACCTGTACTTCGCCGTGTCCGACCTCGATGCCGCGCTGGCGCGCGTGCAAGCGGCCGGAGGCGTGATTGACGAGGGCATCGCGACAATGCCCTGGGGTGAACGGCTGTTTTACGCGCGCGACCCGTTTGGGAGCCGGCTGTGCTTTGTGGACGAGCGCACGCTGTTCACGGGCGGGAATCCGTGAATTGGGCCGCCAGGCCCGGACTACCGTCCGGTTCAACCCCGCGTGCCGCGATCGCGGAGCAGCCGCCACCTCTGGGAGCACCGGCATCCCTGCCGGTGAGTTCGCCCGTAGGGTTGCGCGGACAAAGATGCCCGCGCTCCCGGCGACTCCCTGGCGCTTTCCGGAAGTCCGCCCGCTCCAAGCCCGCGGCGGGCAGCCAGGTGCCCGGTCCGATTCAGTACAGCCCCGGCACGAAGCGGCGCACCCGGCGCGCATAGTCGGCGTAGTCCGGGAACTGCGCGCGCAGCCAGGCTTCCTCGCGGCGGGCCTTGAAGTCGAGAAACACGGCCAGCACCGCGCCGGCCAGCAACGTGGGCCAGCTCGCCCACCACGCCGCCCAGCCCGGCGCCAGCAGCATGAGGCTCGTGTAAAGCGGATGCCGCACCCACCGGTAAACGCCGTGCCGGACCAGTTGCGAGTCCGCGGCGGGCTTGGGGAAGATGGTCCGGTTCCGGCCCAGCACCCAGGCGCCGCCAATTCCGAACCCCGCGCCGCCGGCGAGCAAAATCCAAGCCGCGCCGCGCAGCCAGGCCGGGCGCGATTCGCCGGGACAAAGCGGTCCCAGCGCCAGCACCAGCGGCATCAGGACGGACTGGCCCAGCACCCACCAACCGCCGCGCTCGAAGAAGCCGTAGTTCATCGCGCGAATGGGATCAGGGCAGCCCGCATCCCGGGTATGCCGGGACGCGCCCCTTTCAACCCGAACACCAAAGTTGGACAGGCAGGACGCACTGCGCTGCGGCCAACTTTGGTTTTGGGGTTCAAACCAAAGCGCCAGTCGCGGTGACGACTGGCGCCAGGATTCGCGGGCATCAGGCAAGGCACGTTGGCCTACTTGCCCATCAGGTGTTCGAGCACGAGCTGGTCGAGCGCGGCGTAGTTGCGGTCGGCGATGAGTTTCTGCGCCTCGGCTTCGGGGAAGCTGCGCGCCTTCTCCACCAGCCGCAGGAAGGTGCGCCGGCTGTTCTCGAGGTGCGCCGTCCAGTGCTCGACCTTGGTGGGGCGGAACGGATGCACGTCGAACGCCACGTACTCGCCTTTGCGGCCGTAGCCGTTGCGCTCGAGCGCGCGCACCTGGTTGAAGGCCACGCGGAGGTTGGCCGAGCCGAACGGCTTGTCCTGGTCGAACTTCAGGCCGTTCTGGTCGTTGAGGTGCAGCGACCACAGCTTGCCGAAGGCGCACGCGAAATCAATTTCGTCGGCCGGGTCCAGCCCCGCGAGCAGCGCGTGCGCGGTCTCGATGAGGCAGCCGACGCGCGGCGGATCGGCGGTCAGGTTCGCCAGCGCCAGCGCGTGGCCGATGGTGGGGATGTACGCGAGGTCCATCGGCTCGTTGGGTTTGGGCTCGATGGCGATGCGGATCTTCCTGTCGTGGGCGAGCATCGCGTCAATCGCCGCGACCAGGTAGTCCACGCATTGGCGGGCGTTCTTGCTCTCGCGGATGTACGAGCCTTCGCGCGCCAGCCACAGGACGATCAGGTCGCAATCGAGGTGGTTGGCCACGTCAATGCACCGCAGCGAGCGCTCGATGGCGTACTGGCGGCACTTGGGGTCGTTGCTCGTGTAGGCGCCGTCAATGGTGCGCGGATCGAACCACAGCCGCGGGGCGACGATCTCGGCCACGATGCCGGCGTCGTCGAGCTTCCTCTTGAGCGCCCGGGCCTCGGCCTTGAGCTGGGCGTCGGTCTTGCTGTCAATGTCCGGCACGGCGTCGTCGTCATGGAACATCATGGCGTCGAAGCCGAGCTTCTGGAGCTGTTCGAGCTTCCAGTCGAAGGACTGCGCGGGGCGCGTGGGCGGGCCGTAGGGGTCCAGGCCTTCGCTGAGGTTCCACGGGCCGAAACAGAATTTGTAGGTCTGTGCTTTGGGCATAGGTCTTCGCTGGAGAGCTTAGAACGGCGGCCGGTCTTGGGAAGGAAAAAGGCCGGGCACGGCCGGCCGCGGTGCCGCCGGCGTCTCGTCGCGGTCGCGGACGTGGACCGCCTTGCCCCGGCGTCGTTCTTTTCGGGCGTGCAATTTTGCGGGCCGGGTGTAAGAGGAATTCAATCAACCCATGAGCAACCGCGAAGAGTCCGCCAGCCGGAAGACTTGGAAAGCCGCCGGTGCGACCCAGCCGGCGCCGGCCGGTCCACAACCGCACCCGCCCATGTGGCGGTTGAACCGGCGGCGCGCGCGGTGGTTTCTGGCGGGGCTGGCGCTGGCGGGGCTGTACAGCCTGTGGTTCTGCTGGCTCCAGCCGCCCGGACCGGTGGGGCCGCCGCGCGAGGGGTGGTTCTCCCTTCGGGGCTGGTGGCGGCCGGTCGAGCGGAACGCCCATCGCCGGCTGCTGTTGGTGCCGTCGGTGGATCTGAACGGCTGCTTCTTCACCAACCACCTCGGCTGGGTGGTGGGCGACAACGGCGTCATCCTGCACACCCGCGACGCCGGCCGGTCCTGGCAGGCGCAGACAAACATCGCCTGGGGAGAAATGCCGGATGCCCGGATGACCCGGGCGAACTTGTCCCAAAGTGTAGCAGCCCAAACAAGCGGGTCGAAGGAGGGCAAAACCGATGATGGCAAAGCCAGTCAAGTGCCGATTCGCAATTCAAACCTGGCGGGGACAAAAGAGGTTCCGCCCGACATCGAACAAGGTCCGCCTGCCACACCCGCAGCCCGCGCGGCCGATTATGACCAAACCCGTTCCATAAAGGATGCGCCACCGGCAGCCGGCTCGCCGCGTCCGCGCCCGCCGCAGCACTTGAATGGCGTCTGGTTTGTGGATGACCGGCGAGGCTGGGCGGCAGGCGCGCTCGGCACGATTCTACACACCACCGATGGCGGGCAGAACTGGGCCGCCCAAGCCGTCCCCACGGCGGAGAGCCTCAGTGCGTTGACCTTCGTGGATTCCCGGAACGGCTGGGTGGTGGGCAGCGGAGGCACGGTGTTGCGTACCGAGGATGGTGGCCAGGTGTGGACCACCCACTCGACCCAGTCCAGTGGCTGGCTCAACGCGGTCGCCTTCGTGGACGCCCAGCGTGGCTGGGCCGCGGGAGGGGGCGCCGTCTTGCACACGACCGATGGCGGGCTGTCCTGGACAAATCAAACCATTCGCGGTGGTCCTAGACTGCTCTCGGTCGCCTTCGTGAACGCCGACCAGGGTTGGGCGGTGGGGAGCGAAGGCTCCATCCTGCACACGGCCACCGGCGGGCGGACATGGGAAGCTTACGGGGCCGATGACCCACCGTTCAGTGGCTGGGGGCTCCCGTTCAACGCGGTCTGTTTCGTGGATTCCCGGCACGGCTGGGTGGCGGGCGACCTGGGCACGATCCTGCACACCGACGATGGCGGCCAGACCAGGAGGCAGCAGCGCTCGAACACCCAGGACCCGCTGCGCTACGGCCAACTTCGGTTTTCAGGTTGAACGTTCCGCGTCTGGGCGGCCAATTGGCGTCCTCACGGGCCGGTGATATGTTGGGGCCAGGTGCGCGGCCAGCGGAAACAGCCGGAACGGGCAGAACACCCACCACGCAAACGCCGCCAGCCGGCGGTTGTTGACCGAGACTCAGCGGGCTGAACCATGAGCAAGCATTTGACTCCAGCGGCCGCGCCATCTAGGCCCGGACAAATCCGTTACCCGCACTCCGCTTCGGGTTCAGCCCTGCTCAGCGAAGCCGATTGGGGTGAGGTTGCCAGGGCGCTCGGGCTGTCGGTCCGGGAGCAACAGACGGTTCGCGGCGTCTTCGACAATCGCACCGAGCGCGCCCTGGCCGTGGATCTGGGCATCGCCGCCTGCACCGTCCACACCCATCTGGAGCGGCTGTATCGCAAGCTCGGCGTGACCACCCGTGTCCAGCTGGTGTTGCGGGTGATGGCGGTGCTGCTGGCAATGCCGGTGAAGGAGTAACCGCCCGCCGGATTTCAGGATGGGCGGGTGTCCTCCAAACAGCCGACTGTCGCGCGGCGGCAAATGCTGGTAATTATTTCAATCGGTAGTCAAGCGCGAAGCCCTTGGGCGAGACCCGTGTGCTGGCATTTCCAGGACGGAACGCCTGAACAACCGCGGCGATTCGGGATGGCAACCAGGAGGCCGGCATGAGCCGGCGCTGCCGCGGGTTGACGTCTTCACGAGATGTCGTCGCAACCAAGACCGGAAGAGAGCAAATGTATGCCTGAAGCGAAGATTGCACTGAACGAAGTCCGGGCCGCCATTCAACGGGCCAACGCGGGCTGGGAGGCGGGACCCACTTCGGTGTCGGAACTGCCGCTGGAGGAAATGGCGCTCCGCTGCGGAATGGTGCCGCCGCCAGGAGAAGTCTCCATCAGCGAGCTCGAAGAACAAATGGAAGCGCGGCGCGCCGCGGTGCGCGCCGAGGTGGAAGCGGTCAAAGCCATCGGCGCCCCCGCCGCCTTTGATCTGCGCAACGTCAACGGCGCGAATTTCGTCACCCCGATCAAGAACCAGGGGGGATGCGGCTCGTGCGTGGCGTTCGGAACCACGGTGGTGGTGGAGTCCACGTTCCGGATGCAGCGCCACGACCCCGCGCTGGCCATTGATCTGTCCGAAGCGCACCTGTTCTACTGCCACGCCAAGTCCGAAGGCCGGAACTGCGGCAACGGCTGGTGGCCGGACCGGGCCCTCGAGTTCTACAAAAACGTGGGTGTCGCGGACGAGGCCTGCTTCCCTTACACGGGCGGCGACCAGGCCTGCAACGTCTGCAGCGACTGGCAGAACCGCGTCACCAAGATCACCGGTTACCACAAAGTCAGCGCCGTGGCCGACATGAAGACCTGGATCTCGACCCGCGGCCCCATCACGGGCTGCTTCGTCGTGTACCAGGACTTCATGAGCTATCGGAGCGGCGTGTATCGGCACGTCACCGGCTCCAATGTCGGCGGCCACTGCGTGGCCATCATCGGCTATAGCGACGCCGGGGGTTACTGGATCTGCAAGAACAGTTGGGGTGCCGGGTGGGGCGAATCCGGCTTCTTCCGCATCGCCTACGGCGAATGCGGTATTGACACCTGGGCGGGACCGTATGCCGTGGACGGCATCGTCGAGACCGGCTGGCTCAACGGCCGGAAGGTGCTCGGGTTGTGGACGATTGACCAGGATCGCAACGCCTGGATCTTCCTGGACGGCAACATCGGCTGGCGTCGCATCGCCGCCGACAACGACAACATCTTCTTCAACCTGCTCACGCAGTTGGCGGCCGCCAAGCTCGGCAAACGGCCGGTCAACGTCCATCAGACCAACGGGGTCATCACCCAAGTTTACGTGCTGTGAATCCTCAACTAGGGAACAAGACTATGAATCCAAAAGACAAAATCACCGGGCGTCCCGTGAAACCACCGCCGGCCGCGGGAGGGACCGGCCAGACGGCCATGTCGGGAGCGGCGCCGGCCTTCCAGGCGGCGGAGGCCGAAGCCGGGGGCGAGGAGAAACCTCGCGACCTCTCCGAGACCGAGATGGCCCTGGCCAGCACCGCGCGGGAAGCGGTGAGCGCACCCCAGCTCGAACCGCCGGCGGCGGCGATGGGCGAGGAGGGGGGGATCGGGGCCTGGCTCAGCGACAAACGCGTCAACGCCCTCTGGGGGATCAACCAGAACCGGAACTCCTGGGTGGGCATTGCCGGGGTGGGGTGGAAGAAGCTGGCCAACAACTCCGACAGCGCCGTGGTGGCCCTCACCATCCTGAGCGCGCACGCCCGCCTCAGCCAGACTGGCTACTACGGCCGCGAAGAGGCGGACGGCATGATCCACGAGGTTTACGTCTGGTAGCCTCGGCAGCCTGCGGGGACCAGCCTCCGGCTTCGGGGGCTGGTCCACTGCGGGGCGCGGTGAACGGCGCAAGTTGTTTGGCGCACTTGCCAGCAACCGGAAACGGGCTGAATAGTACAGTCGGCGATGGCGGTCGAGCCATTGACCTTCGGACAGATGGAAGTTGCACTGAACAAAGCGAACCACGGCCAGACCGTGACCGTCAGCCTGGGTGACGAACTGGTGCTGACGCTCGAGGAGAACGCCACGACGGGATACCTCTGGACCCCGGAGGGCCGCCGGTTGCCGCCGGGCTTGCGGGAGGTGGCAGACAACTTTCTCCCGCCAGAGGGGGGCGGGATTGGGGCAGGGGGCCGGCGGCAAATCCGCCTGCGAGCGGTGGCGCCCGGCGGAGGCAAGCTGGTCTTCCGGCTGCGGCGCTCGTGGGAGCCGCCCGACCAGGACCTCGGCACTTTCGCGGTCCAGGTTGTGATCAAAGGCTGACCGCGGCGCGCAAACAGCCGGTGGGTGTCATCGGAACCGGCCGAGTGCCTGTGCGTGCCGCGAAGGAAAGCATCCAGCCACGCTGAACCGGAAAACCAACGTAGAGCCCGATGGGAATCCGTCGCCGCAGGCAATTTCGGTTTGCGGGCTGAATTCGGCAGCTATTTCCTGGTTCAGTCTCATTCAGTCTCAGCTCTCCGCGATTTCCCAACCGGCGCGGTAAGCGCGTTTGAGCAGCTTCTCCGCCGCGCGGTGGTTCGGGATGCGCAGTGCCTTCGGATCCCACTCCAGCTTCTCGTCCGGGAAGCGCACCGCCACGGTGCCCAGCAGAATCGCCTCGGTCATCGGTCCGGACTGGCCGAAATGGCATTCGCACATCGGCCCGCCGAGAATCGCGTCCACGAAATGGTGATAATGGTTGCGGTTCTCGAACTTCGGCCGCTTCACGTCCTTGAACTTGTCCTCGGGCAGCAAGAGCGGCGTGCTGCCCAGCGGGTTGAGCAACGCGCCCTTTTCGCCGATGACCATCGCGGACTCGGTGGGGTAGTCCTCGACCGAGTACAGCGCGCGGACCGGCTCCGGTGCCCAGAACTCGCCGTCAAACCACTCCACCGTGAGGTCCTCGCCGCCGCTGGCCGCGTTGCCGGGGAAGACCCAGGTGATGTGGTTGGCTTGCGGCCAGGTGTCGCCCCGGCGGGCGGGCGACTGCTTCCAGGTTTCCTGGACGCGTGCGACCACGGATTTCGGCGGCTGGAGGTCCAGTCCTTTCCAGACGGCGTCGAAGATGTGGCAGCCGATGTCGCCGGACCAGCCGGTGCCGAAGTCCAGCCAGCCGCGCCATTTGACCGGGTGGTAAAGGTCCGGCACGTACGGCCGGGCGGGCGCGGTGCCGAGCCACAAATCCCAGTTCAAATGCGCCGGCGGCGGCTGGCCCTGGGCGGGACGCGGTCCCACCGGGCGGTACATTTCGACCGCGCCGGGCCGGTTGGCGCTGAGATACAGGTGCTTGACCCGGCCGATCACGCCCTCGCGCAGCCATTGCACCGTGGTGCGGTCGCCCGCGCCCGAGGCAAGCTGGGTGCCGAGTTGGGTGACCACCTTTTTGGCCTGGGCCGCCCGGGTGAGCGCGCGTACCTCGGCCACGTCGTGGCACATCGGCTTTTGCACGTACACGTGCTTGCCACGCTGGATGGCGCTGAAGGCGATGGCGAAGTGCATGTGGTCGGGCACGGTCACGTTCAGCGAATCCACACGGTCGCCCTCCTGGACGAGCAGCTCACGCCAGTCGTGGTAGAGCCGCGCGCCCGGCGCCCGGGCGGCTGCGGTCTTCAGGAACTGCTCGTCCACGTCGCACAGCGCCACGATGTCCACGCGCGGGTGCTGGCGGAAGTTGTCCAGGTCCACCGCGCCCATGCCGCCGGTGCCGATGCAGGCGTGCTGTAGCCTGCCGTTGGGCGCGGCGGCCCGCAGCAGAGCGGGGGCGGCGAGGGCGGCGGAGGCGGTGCGCAGGAAGGCGCGACGCGAATACAGGTTGGCGTTCATGGCCCGCTGATAGACCGCTCGTGCTCCTGAGGCAACCCGAAAAACCGCGGTTGAAGCGGAGTTGCCGCGCCTCGCTTTTTTGCAACCACGGAAAGGGCCGGAAGTTCCGGGGGTGGCCTGGGTAAAAAGGAGCGCGGCTTCCCGCCAGCGGGAGGTGGGTGGCCCCTCGCTGAGGGGCGACGGGTCCGGCCCCTAAGCCAGGGGCCGGCTACCTGCCGCGCCTCGGCTGCAATGCAACGGGACCGGAATTGCGGCACGTTGCCCCGACAGCGTGTGCCGGGCTCCGGATTCAAGAAAACAGGGGGCGCTGAAGCCGGCCGCTCAGCGCAACCCGCGTCCACGCCGCCACAAACCCACGCCCAACAGGCCCAAGCCGGTCAGCAGGACCCAGTGCCCGGGCTCGGGCACTTCGGTGATCGTGGTTCCCGGCGGAAAGAAGAAGACGCCGGTGGGGTTGTCGGCCTTGTCGTAAATGGCCCATTCCTCGAAGCCGCTGTTGTTGGCCCAGGCGCCCGAGCCACCCGGCGTGACATTCGAGGAACCCAGTTCGCCGAACACCGAGTAAAGGAAGATAAAGAAGTCGGTGTTCGCGCCCAAGAAAGCGTCCACGGGAATGAGCATCTCCATGTCGCTGTTGCCGCTGCCGGGGGTTCGGTTGCCATCCAGAAGCACGCGGTTCAGGGCGTTGCCGACATCCATGTCGTAACGCAATGTTCCCAGCAAATCGGGATTGGCCGGCGGGGTGGTCGGCTCGGTGGGGTGGGTGTAGATTTTGACCTGATCCAGCGAGAGATACCGGTTCTTGTTGTTCGGTTCGTTGATGTCCAAGTTGAACTGGAAATACCGCTTGCCGCCGTGCCAGAGGTAGGGAACCTGATGGAGTTGGAGCTTCTTTGTCCAAGAAGCGTCTTCATCGAGCGCCAGGGGGCGGGTGGAGGTGTTGTAACCGCGTTCAACGGCCGTGCCGTTGATGCGGAGAAAAGGATAGAAGTTGCCCGTGCCGGAGCCCAGATCGCCGAACCGGAAGAGGGCCTCGTTAATTTCCCCGGAATCGCCCCCCCAGGTAAGTATTGCCGTCCCAGAGGGCATCGTTGCCCGGTCCGAGTAAATTCACCACCGTCTGGGCCGTGACGTTGGCGCAGGCGGCCAAGGTGAAGATGCCGGCGAGGAGGATGGAGGAATGAGTTGCCCCGAAGAGTCGCCCTGAATTCATGTGGTTTGGTTGTCCCGGTCTTTTCCCGTTGTTTGGCTGTGCCGTTTGGTTGTCCCTGGTTAAGGGCGGCGTGATAGTGGGGTTCGCTTTACCTTAAAGTCAAGGGAATAGGCTCAAAGCAAGCCGCGTCCTCCGGTGCCCATGATCCGGGTTTGCTACTTTTGGCCCATTGACGCGAGTTTTGCCGGGTCGCCGAGGCAGCGGAGCCGGATGGCTGTGGTTTCGCCAAGGGCTTGGAGCATCGTGACATCCGGAGCAATGCCGCCGGCGGGTGAGCCGCTTAGCCGGGTGAGGCTGTAACGCCGGCGGCCAGACGCTTCTGGCGTATCGTGTGAAAGGCTGAAATTGCGCGCGGCTGGCGAACGGGTTTTCCACGCCGGCGGCCAGACGCTTCTGGCGTATCGTGTGAAAGAGCGCAATTTAGCGAACGCTGCCAGCAACCGACCAGCGTCTGTCCCAACTGCGGCGCGGCCCTGCCGGCGGGGGCGCCGGCCGGGCTTTGCCCGGCGTGCCTGCTCGACCAGGGCGCCGAGACCGTGACCGCCGACCGCCCGGCCGGGTACCGCTTCGAGCCGACGTCGCAGTCCGAGATCGCCCGGCTGTTCCCGCAACTGGAAATCCTCGGCCTGCTGGGCGCCGGCGGTGAAGGAATTCCGCCTGCAGGTCCGCCCGGTGCATTGGGTCGAGTTCCGCGACCTCGCGCTGCAGCCCCGCACGCCGCTGCCACGCCTGGGAGCGTACACCTTTGGCCCCGTGGTCGAGCGGACGTTCGATGAGTTGATTGACTTCGACACCGGCCGGACCGCCGGTTTTCCGCCCGGAAAGCCCGGCACCCATCCGTTCGAAGGCATCGGCGAAGACGTCCTCTGGGCGCAGGAACAAGGCTTCGACGCCGTGGCGGGCTTGGGTGAACTCCAGGTGCTCAACGTGGTGTTCGCGGTCTTGAAGAACAGCGACTGGGACACGCTCACACCCGAGGAAGTCCAGCAGCGACTTTACCAGGGTCAGTATGCGCCGAAGCTTCTGAAGCCGGCCGAGCCCGACGGGCTGCCCGCCACGTTTGCCTTCCGGACGCGTGAAGGCGGCATCGGCGTGCTGCAACTGGTGGCCCTTGACGATCAGCGTCCCGGCGCGAGCGTGCGGATCAAGCGGCTCGTGCGACCCGGCGCGAAACCGGCCACCGCCCAGGCGCGGCGCGACCCGCGGACCGGCGAACTCGTCGCCCGGCTGGCACAAGGCGGTACCGTGGCGCTGGTGGCGATCCGCCCCGCGGAAGCGAAAGCGGACGCCTGGCGGCGCGCGGACGGCGACGCGGCGCCGGGGTTGGATTGCACGGTGGAGTACCCGCAGCCACTGAGCGCCGTGGCCGCGCGGCGGTTTGATTTGCTGTTCCGGGTTCAAGACGTGCCGGAAGCCGCCGGGCCGCCGGGGTTCGAGTTTCCCCGCGCGATCCGCAGCGCCGCCGGTGGCCGGGCCTCCGTCCGGGGCGCGGGCGAGGAGTCGTTGCTGCCCGTGCAGGTCGTCTGGCCGGAAACGGAGAGGTTGGCGTCGGCACGGGTCGGCATCCCGCGCGCCGGCTGGCACACCATCCGGAGCTTCGAACCGGTCTCGCGGAGCTTCACCAAGACCCGCCTGGGCGAGGATCCGAACTGGGAGATTGAAATGCACGCCGCCGGCGACGGCACCCTCGGCGCGCAAGTCACGGTGGTCTTCGGCCGGGCGTATCCGGACTGGAACCTGCGCGTCACCGCCGTGCGTTCCCGCGCGGCTGATGTTCCGGGCGTGGTGGACGCCCGGGTCAGCAACGGCCCAACGACCACGACGACCTATGTGTTCCCCGGGCTCAAGCTGGCGGAGGTGCAGAACTTCCAGGTGCAGGTGCAGCCGCTGGAGTGGGTTGAGTTTGCCGGCCTCCAGCTTGAGCGCGCGCAAGACACCGCCCGCCCATGACCGAGCCGGGTTCCACTTCCGCCGCTCCGCGCGATGTCTTCGTCACTACACGCTGGACGGTGGTGCTGACCGCGGGGCGCAAGTCGTCGCCCGACTCCGACCGCGCCCTGGCCGAGTTGTGCCAGACCTACTGGTATCCGCTGTACGCTTTTGTGCGCCGGCGCGGCCACTCGAAGGAGGAGGCGGAAGACCAGGTGCAGGCGTTCTTCGAGCGCTTCCTGGCCCGGAATTACCTCGGCGGCCTCGCCAGCGAACGCGGGCGGTTCCGCGCCTTCCTCCTGGCGTCGCTGAAACATTTTCTGGCCAACGAATGGGACAAGGCCAACCGCCTGAAGCGCGGCGGCCACATCGAACACCTGTCGCTCGACTGGCAGGACGCCGACGATCGCTATCATCTCGAACCGCCGGATCTGGCCAGCCCCGACCGGCTCTTCGATCGCGAATGGGCGCTGGCGCTGCTGGCGCGGGTGGTTGACCGCCTGGCCGGCGAGTGTGCCCGCGACGGCAAGGCGGAGCTGTTCGCCCGCGCCAAGACGTTTCTCACGCTCGGTTCGGCCGCGATTCCTTACGCCACCGCCGCCAGGGAACTCGGCGTGGACGAAGGCGCGCTGCGCGTGGCCGTGCATCGCCTGCGCAAGCGCTACCGCGAGCTGCTCCGCGACGAAATCGCCCAGACCCTCACCGACCCGGCCGCGGTGGAGGAGGAATTGAAGTCGCTGCGCGCGGCGCTGTCGTCCTGACTCACCGGGCGGGCGGGTCGGGCTCCACCTTCAGCCACAGCCCGGCGAAGCCTTCGAGGCGGTACTCTTCGGTTTCATGGCGCACCTTGCCCAAGTCTTCGACGTACGCGCCCAGCACCCACCAGCCCGCGTCCGGCAGACTCACCACAAACCGGCCGTCCGCGTCCGTGCGGACCACGAACGTGGTCAACGGTTCGGGCGGCAATGCCGTGGCCGCGGGCCGGCGGTCGTTCAGGCGCTCGCAATAGACCTCGGCCTCGGCCACCGGTGTGTCGCCGCGCAGCAACCGGCCGCTGAACACCATGCCGGCCCGCAAACCGTAGGGCCGGGTGAGCGGGACGATTTCGAGGGCCTGCCCCGTGCGCTGGCTCCAGCCTTCCTGCATGCGACGGTGCAGGCACACCTTCACGTATTCGCGGTACAGACTCCGCTGGGCGCGGTCCACCGACGGGGCGTTGTCCAGTGCGATCACCGTGTCACCCCGGCCGGGCTCGAAACGAATCTGCCACGCGCCGGCGTTGGTGTCGCCGCGGAACAACGTGGGCTGCAAAGCGGCGGTCAGGTTGGTTACGCGACCGCGGGCGTCCAGGGCCCACAACCGCTCCGGCCGCGGCGCCGCCTCCATTTCCAGCTCGAACGGATGCCCGGCGGCCACGATCACGGTGACCACGCCGTTTGTCACGCCCAGCCCGGCGTCGTGAATCAAGATCGGGAAATGCGCGCGCGCCGGCAGGCTGGCCAGCCAGGCACAGACGGCAAACAACACAGTGGGCAGAACAGATTGCATGGGCAGTCCAGATGTGCGTCAGGCGGCTAGTGGTGGTGATGGTGGTGAGGGTGCGCGTGTCCGGCGGCCGCGTATTCCCAAGCGCCGGCCGGCCGGCCGGCGTTGGCCGCGAGCGAGCCGGGCACCTCCAGGCCATGCCGGAGCATCAGCGCGGCATCGGCCAGGACCGCACGTACCGGGCCGTCGGCGCACAGCCGGCCTTCGTCCAGCAACAGCACGCGGTCGCAGGTTTCGAGGACAAACTCCAGGTTGTGGCTGGACACCACGCGCGTGATCGAAAGGCCGGCCAGGATGTGTTGCAGCTCGCGGCGCCCGCGCGGGTCGAGGTCGCTGGTCGGTTCGTCCAGCAGCAGAACCTGCGGCTCCAGCGCCAGGGCGCCGGCGATGGCCACGCGGCGCTTTTCGCCGGCGGAAAGGTGAAACGGGATGCGCTGCCGGTAGCTCTCGCCCAGGCCCACCTGGCGCAGTGCGGTTTGCACGCGCGCCTCCACAACCTCGGGCGCCAGACCCAGGTTCAACGGCCCGAAGGCCACGTCGTCCTGCACGGTGGCGTTGATGATCTGGTCGTCGGTGTTCTGGAACACCACGCCCAGTTTGCGGTGTACGCTCCGCCGCCCGGCGGGTGTCATCAGATCGCAGCCGGCCACCGCCACCGCGCCGCCGGCGGCCTCGATCAGGCCGGCGAGGATCAACAGCAAGGTGGTCTTGCCGGCGCCGTTGGGGCCGATCAGCCCGATGCGTTCGCCATGGCGCACATGAAAACTCACGTCGCGCAGCGCCGCCGGTCCTTGCGGGTAGGCGTAGTGCAGGCGCTCGACTTCGACCAGGCAGCTCATGGCCAGGAGTTGATTCCGCCGCCCCAAGCGTGGCGCTCCCAGGCCAGCAAAGCCACGGCGCCGGCCGCCGCGGCCAGGGCCTTGAGCCAGTCGGCCCGCCGCGAATGGAAGCGCTGCAACGTCCGCAGCCGGCCTTGGAAGCCGCGACAGCGCATGGCGAGCTGGATGCGTTCGGTGCGCTCCACGCTGCGGACCAGCGAGACGCCCACCACCTGGGCCAGTGTGCGGTGACAGCGCAGGCTGCCGCGCGCCTGGAAGCCGCGCGCCGCCAGCGCCCAGCGCATCCGCGTCAGCTCCCACCAGAGCGTGAACAGGTACCGGTAGGTGAGCAGCGTGATCTCCACCAGCACCCGCGGCAGCCGGAACGCTTGCAGCGCGCGCAACAGCACGACCATCGGCGTGGAATAGACCACCGCCAGTCCCAGGGTGACGATGGCCAGCGCGCGCAGATACAAAAGCCCCGCCAGCCGCAGACCTTCGAGGCTTGGATTCAGCGGACCCAGCCGGGTGGTTTCGCCACCCCACGAAAACGGCAGGATCACCAGGCAGGGCAGGAGAATGATCTGCGCCGCGCCCAGCCGGCCGAGCACCTGACGCGCGGGCAGGCGCGCGGCGGCCAGCCAGGCGAAGGCGACGGCCACGCCCAGCGCGGCGGCGGCGGGCGTTTGCAGGCTCACCAGCACCGCCATGAACAGCCCGGCCGCAGCCAGCTTCCAGCGCGCGTCCCAGGCATGCACCGGCGAGGCGCGGTGGGCGTACAGTTCAACCTCGGCTCTCATGTTCGTGCCAGCGCCGCTCCAGCGCCGCGAGCCGCCGGCCGTTGCGATGGCTCATCCACGCTGCGGCGGCCGCCAGCAGAAAGGTCAGCCCCAACACCACCCGCGTGGCGAGCGGCTCGGCGCCGTCGGCAGCGCCGCGCGGCTCTGCGGGCGGAGCGTCGGTTACAGGCGAACCAACGACGGCGACAGTTGCGGTTCGAGTTGAGGCGGGTTTCCCGGCCGCCAGAAGGTCAGCCGCCGCCAGCGTCAAAGTGCGGCGATGGCCGGGTCCGGCATTGACCACCACCACGACATCCTGGGTGGCCCCGGCCAGCGGCCAGCGAAAACGGCCGTCGGCGTCCAGGTTGCCCGTGGCGAGCACGGAGCCGGACGGGCTGCGCAGTTCGACATCCGCCGAGGCCGCGGGTCCGCCATCGGTGCGGCCTTCCAGGACCAGCGTCTGTCCCTGCACCTGCCAATTCACGGCCAGGCGGTGCGCTTGAAGGGGTATCGCCGGTGCCAGCATCGCCAGTGCGAAAAACAGAACGCAGTTCATCCTGAACGCCGGCGTTCGGCGCGGCGCGGGCGGCTTGGCGATCCCATCGGCTTTTGGGTTCATGTCGAGGCGCCCGGCAGCAGGGCGGGTTGCACGCGGCGCAGAAATTCGACGGTGAATCCCGTGACCACCGCTTCGACCGCCAGCACGGGCAGATGCGCCAGCAGCGCGTACTGGGCCACCGGGCGGAAGCCTTCGCCCAGCGACCACAGAATGAGTGTGAGCAGCGCGCCGGAGGCCAGCACGGCCACGGCCGAGGCAAGCGCGCCGCTCCAGAATGGCCGCCAGTCCGCGCGCCGCGCGAGTCGGTCATAGACGACGCTCCCCAGCGCGGCGGCCAGGCCGAACATCGTGGCATTCACGCCCAGCGCCGTGAGCCCGCCGTGGCCGAGCAGCGCGGCCTGCAGGCCCAGGCCCACCGGGATGGCCAGCAACGCCCGGCGGCCCAGCACCACGCCCAGCAGGCCGTTGAGGAGCAGATGCACGCTGGTGGGCGGGACGGGGAAATGGATCAGCGACGCGCAGAAGAACGCGGCGGTGAAGACCGCCACCCGCGGCGGCTCCGCGTCGCGCAGGTCGCGGGCGCCCCACCAGGCCAGCGCGCCGGCGGTGGCGAACCCGCCGGCCAGCAGCGGCGCCGGCAGAATGCCATCGGAGAGATGCACGACCGCGACTTTAACCGTGTGAACCGGCGCCTTCAAAGTAATAACTGGCGCGGAGCGGCGCCAGCCGCCGGGCTTGCGAACCCCCGCCCGCCGGCTAGTTTCCCCGGCCGATGCGCATCCGCGTGACCTACTACCTGGACGTGATGTCCTCCTGGTGCCTGTGGGCCGAGCCCGCCTGGGCCGAACTCCGGGCCTGCTGCGCCGACCGCCCGGTTTCGTTCGACTGGCGGATTGCCTTGCTGGACCACGCCGGCCTGCCCGTTTCCCGCAGCCAGTGCGACTGGTTTTACCGTCGCAGCGGGACGATCACCGGCTCGCCGGTGATGCTCAGTTCCGCCTGGCTGGACCCGGCCATGGACGAATACCTCGCGCCCAACCTGCTGGCCGAGGCGGTCCGCGATTTCGGCGTCAGCGACGACCGCGCGCGGCTGGCGCTGGCCCGCGCCGCGTTGCTCGACGGACAGCGGGTGGGTAACTGGGCAGTTGCCACAAGCATCGCGGCGCGCGCGGCGGGCGTGGACGGGGCGGCGCTCGAAGCGCGGGCGTGCGCGCCCGAGGTGGAAGCGCGCGTGCGCGCCAGCACGGCGGAATTTCACGGTTTGAAAGTCACGCAACGCCCGGCGTTCGTGCTCGAAAGCGACATCGGCGACCGCGCGGTTTTCTCCGGCTTGTACAAGGCGGCGCCGTTGCGGGCGGCTCTTGACGCCATGCTAGCGGATGCCGCGGCTTACGCCTCGTGGGCCGCTCATTTCGGCCCGCCGCCGTCCGCATGAACGCCGGTCTGCCCAACCCGGCGCTGGCGCGGGCCTTGCGCCGGGCGTATCGGCTGATGCGCCGGCGTTTCGGCCATCAACATTGGTGGCCCGGCGAAACGCCGTTCGAGGTCTGCGTCGGCGCGATCCTGACCCAGAACACAAACTGGTCGAACGTGGAGCGCGCGATCGCCAACCTGAAGGCCGCCGGCGTGCTGGAGCCGCGCCGGCTGCTCGCGCTGCCGGTGGCCCGCCTGGCGGAACTGATCCGCCCGGCGGGCTATTTCAACGTCAAGGCCCGGCGGCTCCGCGCGTTTCTGGCGGCGCTGGTCGGGACGTTTGACGGCGACCTCGGCCGGATGCTGGGCGGCCCGCTGGCGGCGGCCCGGCAACGACTGCTCGCCATTCACGGCATTGGCCCGGAGACCGCGGACAGCATGTTGCTGTACGCCGGCGGGCGGCCCACCTTTGTGGTGGACGCCTACACGCGGCGCGTCTTGGCCCGGCATGGCTGGTGCCGGCCCGGGGCGGATTACGCGGAAGTGCAGCGGCTTTGCGAGGGGGCGCTGAAGCACCTGTCCGCGGCCAGGCAGCTGGATTACTGGCAGGATTACCACGCCCAACTGGTGGCCGTGGGCAAGGACTTCTGCCGGCCGCGCCAACCACGCTGCGAGGCCTGTCCGTTGCAGCCGTTGCTGCCGGAAGTTCAGTGTCCGCCGCATCGGGCACGTTCAGGCGGAGCCGCAGCCCGCGATTTAAGAACCGGCTTGGGCCGTTGAAATCCGTCCCGGTCAACAGCAAGCGGGTTCGCCGCGCCGCTCGTGGCCGTCCGGCCCCGTAGTGGCGCGGACGATTCGTCCGCCACGCCGGCCCGACGACTCGCCGGGCCTCAATGCGGGGCGCATCTCACTCTTCTCTTGTGCCGCTCCGGCCTTGACGAGGTGGGGCGAGACTCCGTCGAGCCCAGCCTTTCGGGGTCGCGGTCGGCAGACCGCAGCCCCCGCGGGCGGGTCGCCCGCGGCCCAGCCCCAAGCGAGGTCGCTCGGGCCACTACGCCCTCCGCTATCGGCACGAAAGTGAGATGCGCCCCTTGATGCGTTTGATCGGCTTTCGCGGTTTACCCCGGCCCGGTACTTGCTACTCTGTCGGCCACCGGTATGGAGCGTGACACCCTGGCCATCGTGCCCACCTACAACGAGCGGGACAACCTCGAACCCTTGGCCGCCCGTGTGCTCGCGCTGCCCACCCCGGTGGATTTGTTGATCGTGGACGACAATTCGCCGGACCGCACCGGCGAGGTAGCCGATCAACTCGCGGCCCGGCACGACTGCATTCACGTGCTGCACCGGGCGACGAAGGACGGCCTGGGGCGGGCGTACTGCGCCGGGTTCGCCTGGGCGTTGGAACGCGGGTACGAGTTCATCTTCGAGATGGACGGCGACTTCTCGCACAACCCGGACGACATCCCGCGGTTCCTCGCCGCCGCGCAACACGCCGACCTGGTGCTGGGCTCGCGCTATGCCCAGGGCATCCGGGTCATCAACTGGCCGTTGTCGCGCCTGCTGCTCAGCATGAGCGCGGCGTTGTACGTGCGGATCATCACGGGCATGCCGGTCAGCGACCCCACCGGCGGGTTCAAGTGCTTCCGCCGCCGGGCGCTGCTGGCGGTGGACCTGAACCAGGTCCACTCGAACGGCTACAGCTTCCAGATCGAGCTGACCCATAAAATCTGGCGGCAGGGCCTGCGGATCACGGAGGTGCCGATCATTTTCACCGACCGTTTCCAAGGCACCTCGAAGATGTCGCGCAAGATCGTCTGGGAGGCGCTGTGGATGGTCTGGCGGCTATGGTTCCAGAATGGCCTGCGGCGCTCGCCCCGTCCGGGGAAAGGCGCCTGAACGCGGGCGGCGTCGGCCGGGGCCACCGAGGTCCAAGGCACTGAGAAGCAGTGAATTGTGCCGCGGAGCGGCTTTGGCCGTTGACAGTCCGGGGCGGGGAACTCTAGCCTCACCGCCCTTGACCAGAAGGGCTTGACCGCGTTGGACGCGGACGGGTCCAGGTCGCTAGAGAGGAAGTGAGTTACCTTTGACTGAAATCCGGTTGAAGAAAGGCGAGGCGGTCGAACGGGCGCTTCGCCGCCTGAAGAAGCGGGTGGATCGCGAAGGCGTGTTGCGGGAGGTCCGCAACCATCGTCATTACGAGAAGCCCAGTGAGAAACGCCGGCGCAAGCTGAAGGTGGCGCGGTTCAACGCCATGCTCGCCGCGCGGTACGCGGACCTGTAACCCGCCGGACTCTGCGCAGGGCCGGGCGCGGGGCCGCACACCCACGCCCGGCCCTGCGTTTGTATGTACGCCCTGTCCACCTGCTGGAATTCCGACCGCCACGCCGACGGCCGGGCCATGCTGCGGGAAATCCGCGAGCTGGGTTTCGAGTACGCCGAGCTCAGCCACGGCATCCGTCTGAGCCTGGTGCCGGGCATCCTCGAGGCCGTGGACGCCGGCGAGATCAAGATCAGCACGCTCCACAACTACTGCCCGTTGCCGCTGGGCCTCAACCGCGCCGCGCCCAACGTCTTCAAGTTCACCTCGCTCGACCGCCGCGAACGCGAGAACGCGCTGCGTCACACGCTGAAAACCCTCGAGCTGGCCGAACGCGTGAAGGCCTCGCTGGTCGTGTTGCATCTCGGCGAGGTGGATATGCGCGAGTACACCGGCAAGCTGCTCGAGCTGGCGGCCGCGGGGCAGACCGACACCCCCAAATACCGGCGGCTGTGCGAGGAGGCCGAGGCGCGGCGCGAGGCCTGCAAGGAACGCCACCTGGAAGTCGCCTACGAGTTGCTGCGCCAGATCGAGGAGGATGCCCGCCGCCGCGGACTGCTGCTGGGCATCGAAAACCGCGAGGCGCTCGAGGAGATTCCCTTCGAGACCGACTTTCCGTTCCTCCTGTTTGAATTCCGCGGCGGCGTGGTGCGGTACTGGCACGACACCGGCCACGCCCAGATCAAAGAAAACCTGGGCTTCATCAACCATGCGATGCACCTCGAGTCGCTGGCGGCCGACCTCGCCGGCTTCCACATCCACGACGTCGAGTTTCCCGGCCGCGACCACCGCGCGCCGGGCCGGGGCGCGATTGACTTCGCGGTGCTCCAGCCGTTTGTGAAGCCGGAGCACATCAAGGTCATCGAGTTGAGCCCCGCGCTGGAGCGCGAGGAAGTGCTGGCCGGCTTCGTGCACCTGCGAGCCATCTGGGGCGAGACGTGAAGCCAGGCCGCAACACGTGGCGCATCGTCTGGCGGCTGGGGATTTGCGCGCTGCTGCTCGGCTGGGCCTTCCACACCATCTTCGTCAGCGAAGGCCGGCTGGCCTGGGAGCGCCAGGGCCGGCAATGGACGGAGTTGAGTCGGACCGAACAATGGCGCCAGGCCTGGACGGCGGGACCGCGGGCTTTGACCGACGTTCTGGGCAAGATCCGGCCGCTCGAAGGCGCGTTGTCGCTGGTCTTCATGGGCGCCACGATCTTTCTCGGAGCCGTGCGCTGGCATCGCGTGCTGCACGCCCAGGGCGTGGACATCCCGGCTGCTCGCGCCGTGGAAATCAGCCTCGTGGCGCATGGCTTCAACGCCTTCCTGCTCGGTTCCACCGGCGGCGACCTCGTCAAGGCTTACTACGCCGCGGGCGAAACCCACCATCTCAAGGCGGAGGCGGTGGTGTCGGTGATCGTGGACCGGCTCATCGGGCTGCTGGCCATGCTGGTGTTTGCCGCCGTGATGATGGCGCCGAACCTAGACCTGCTCACTCGGCATCCGCGGCTGGGCGTGCTCGGATTGCTGACGCTGGGCATGTTGGGCGGGTTGTTGTTGCTCGGCGGCCTTTCCTTTCAAGGCGGATTGTCCCGGCTCTGGCCTGGCGCGCGCGACTGGCTGCGCCGCCTGCCGAAAGGCCCCACGCTGGAACGCGCCCTCGAGGCGATGCGCCGGCTGGGCCGCCAGCGCGGTCTGCTGGCCCGGGCCTTTGCGCTTTCGATGGTGCTGAACCTGGCATGCGTGCTGCAAATCTGGGCGCTGGCGCGCGGCTTGGGACTGGACATCCCGTTCCGGTTTCTGCTGGTGCTGGTGCCGATCATCATCTGCATCTCGGCCCTGCCAATCACTCCCAGCGGACTGGGCATCCGCGAAAACCTCTACGTGCTGGCGCTGACCGTGCCCGAGATTCGCGTGCCCGCGGCGGCCGCGCTGTCGCTCTCGCTCCTGGCCTACGCCGGCAGCCTGAGCTGGAGCCTGCTGGGCGGGGTGGTGTACCTGCGGTTCCGCCGTGGCCGGCCCGCGCCGCTGCCCTCGGCCGGCGAGATCGCATGAAGCCGGCCGGCCACCGCCAGCGCCGCGCTCTGGCCCGCGGCATCGTCGCCCGCCTGCGAGCCCGCGGGCATCTGGCCTTCTGGGTGGGCGGCTGCGTGCGCGACACCTTGCTGGGACGCGAGCCGGGCGATTACGACATCGCCACCTCCGCGCGGCCGGAGCAGGTGGAAGCCTTGTTCCGGCACACCGTGCCGGTGGGCCGGCAGTTCGGCGTGATCTTGGTGGTCGTGCGCGGCGTCGAGTTTCAGGTCTCCACCTTTCGCGCGGAAACCGGGTACAGTGACGGCCGCCGCCCGGACGAAGTGCGCTTCACCAATGCGATGGAGGACGCGTGCCGCCGCGATCTGACGGTGAACGGCCTGTTCTTCGACCCGATCACCGGCACGCTGCACGACTGGGTGGGCGGGCGGGCGGACCTCGAGGCGCGGCTCATCCGGCTGATCGGCGACCCGGCCGCGCGGCTCGGCGAGGATCATCTGCGGTTGTTGCGCGTGGTGCGGTTCGCGGCGCAGCTTGAGTTCGAGATCGAGGAGGCGACCTTCACGGCGGTGAAGGCACACGCGGCGCTCATCGGGCGCGTGAGCGCGGAACGGATTCGCGACGAGCTGCTGAAGCTTTTCGCCCCGCCGCACGCCGCGCGCGGGCTGGACCTGCTGCGCGACAGCGGGCTGTTGCGCGAGGTGCTGCCGGAGGTGGCGGCCTTTGAAACCTGCGAGCAGCCGCCGGATCACCACCCGGAAGGCACGGTTTACGAGCACGTCCGCCGGATGCTCGCGCTGCTGCCGGCCGGAGCGCCGCCCGCGCTGGCGTGGAGTGTTTTGCTGCACGACGTGGCCAAACCGCTCACCGCCCGGCGCGACCCGCGGACCGGCGCCATCCAGTTCCACGGCCACGAACAACTCGGCGAGGCGAGGGCGCGGGACATCCTGCGGCGGCTGCGGTTTCCCAACCGGGAAATCGAGACCGTGGCCGCGGTGGTGCGGTATCACATGCAGTTCAAGGACGTGCCGCACATGCGCAAGACCACGCTGCGGCGGCTGGTGCTGCGCGAGACTTTCCCGCTCGAACTCGAGCTGCACCGGCTGGACTGTCTGGGCTCGCATGGCCGGCTGGATCACTACGAACTGGTTGTCCGTGAAGCCGCGGCGGTAAGCCGGCGGCCGGAAATCAAACCGCCGCTGGCGCGCGGCGACGACTTGATTGCGCTGGGCATGAAGCCCGGCCGTGAATTGGGCGCGTTGCTGGCCGAGATTCGGGAACGGCAGTTGCAGGATGAACTGACGTCGCGCGAGGCGGCGCTGGCGTTTGCGCGTGAACGGCTGGGCTTGACGGCGCGTCCCGCTGGCGGCGAGGCGGGCGCGCCGGTTGGGTGAGGTCGTGAACTGAAGTTCCGCGGGCGGGTCGCCTGTTTCGCAGGCGCGAGCGAGATCGCTCGTGCCACGGCTGCGGGCGGATCGCCCGCGCCACAACGAACGCCGGTTCCGGCGATCAGTTGGCCGGCGCGGGCGCAGCTTCGCTGACCGGCAGCAGGCGCAGGTCCACCGCTTCGCCAGGACGCAGGTTCAGCCCTTCGGGCAGGCTGATGGCCAGGGGCAGGCCGGACACGGGCAGGGTGCCGTTGACCGGACCGCCCATCAGGGCGTTCTGCGCCAGGCTGCTGGCGCGCGTGCCCAGTTGGTAGGCCAGGGTGGGGGTGACGACATCGAGGTGGCGGCCGACTTCGAGAATGCGGGCCCGCCCCACCGGCCGCTGGCCCGAACGTGAACGGACTTCCACCGGCGTGCCCACCGCGGGTTCCTGACGCCACGGCGGCAGGAGATACGCCACAATCCGTTCGCTGCGCGCGGCGGTGATGGTGACGATGGGTTCGCCGGCAGCCACGTTTTCGCCGGAGTTGCGGTACACGGTGCTCACCGTGCCGTCAATCGGCGCGGTCAGCGTGACCGGTCCGAATTCGGCCAGGGCCTGCCGGAGCCGTTGTTCCTGCAGCTCGAGCGCGAGGCGCCAGCCTTCGGGCAGGGCGTCGGTGGCGTCGGCGGGCCGGCTGACGCGCAGTCGTTCCATGTCGCTTTCCAGCTCGCGGATCAGGCGCTCGCGGGTCTGGACTTCGCTGCGCAGCGCGTCGCGGTCGCGCAGGGCGATCTCCAGATCGGATTGCGAGGCGATGCCGGATTGCTCGCGGCGCAGCGCGGCAATGCGATCGTACTCGGCCTCGGCGTAGCGCAGTTGCATCTGGCTGGAGCCGAGCTGGACTTTCTGGTCGAGCAGCTCCAGGCGCAGACGCTGGAAATCCACCCGCGACCGTTCGGTGGTGACCACCGGATCAAGCTGGAGCCGGAGAATTTCCGCCTCGGCCTTGACCACGCCCAGGGTGCTTTCGAGGTAACGGGGATCGCAGACCAGCACTTCGGCTACGAGATCTCCGGCGCGGACGTTGGCGAAGCGGTCCACCGTGAGTTTGGCTACGGTGCCCGGAAGGGTGCTGGTCACATGGGCGCGGCGCAGTTCCACCTCACCCACCAGCATGGGCGCCGCCAGGTCGCGGTTCCAGATCCACACCACGCCGACCACGGCGGCGACGAACACCATGACCGGCAGCGCGCGAATCCGGAACTCTCGCCAGCGCAAGGCGGGCGGGGTGGGTATCGGGGGCAGGCGTTTCATGGCTCAAACCTCGGACTCGTCCTCCGCCTGCAGGCTGGTCACGCGCGAGATGCCGGAGAGCGCGCGCAGTTCCTTGACCAGATCCTCGAGCCGGCTGGGGTCCCGCAGCAGGAGACGGTAGGAAAGGTCGGTGCCGCCGTAGGCTTCGTTGAGGCGCTGGCTGGCGCAGAAGGTCCGGCGGCTGTGGCGGTGGAAAAGCTGGCGCAGTTCATCCAGCTCGGACATTGGCCGCGCCCAGTGGAGGTTCAGGATCACGTCGTACCGGTGCCGGCTGCCAAACGCCGTGACCCAGAGATACACCATCACGCCGGCCACCAGCACGGTCACCACCACCGCCACCGGGTAGCGCTGGGTGCCGCACGCCATGCCGATGACCAGGCAGGCCAGGATGTAACTGGTGTCCAGCGTGTCGCGGAGGATGTTGCGGAAGCGCACGATGGCAAAGACCGCCATCATGCCGAACGCGGTGATGAGGTTGTTCGCCAGCACCTGCATGACGCCGGCGGTGAGCACAGGAATGACGACCAACGACGCCACGAAGTTCCGCGAATAGGACAGGCCGCTGTGCGTGACCATGTACACCCAGGCCAGCGTCTGCCCGCCAAGGAAAGCGAGCACCAAACCAAGCGCGAGCAGCGGCACGCTGATCGGTGTGGCGGCGTAGTCTCCTCTGAAGAACCAGTCCATACCCGTTTCAACCCAAGACTTCTAACTCCGGCCGGCGTGATCTGTCCACCCCGGATTCCGGCGTCACGGTCTTGTCCAGTGACGCCCCGTTCAATCCGGCGGTCCGCCGGAAGCGCTCGACGCCCATCGCGGCCACGCCATCGGCGTACTTCGCGGCCGAGGTGCGGAAGAAGCCGAAGGTTTCGACCAAATCCTGGAACCACCGGGGGAAACGGCTGGTGAACTTGAGTTCCAGGATCACCCGGCCGTCGAACGGCCGCACGTGCTCGCCCATGTCCACTTGGAGCCGGGCGGTGGCTTCCGGAGCCACCCGCACGTCGCGATCCATCGTGACACGCACCGAGTTGTCGTGCGTGCTGATCCAGGCTTCGCGGCGGTAGGTCACGTGGGCCTTGGGGCTGGCCTGGATTTCGAGCATGAGCTGGCAGAAGCGTTGCACCGCCACCAACTGCTTGGGCTGGGAGGTCAACAGGTGTTCGGGTCCCGGCAACTGGCCGGCCAGCAACAGCGGCACGGCCTCGCGGCGCACCCCGCCCCGCTGCTTGAGGATGGCGTCGTTGACCCGGCGCTTGATCTCGAAAAAGACCGGCGCGTCCGGCTCCTGGGTGTAATACCGCAGGCGCAGCTTGAAGCGATTTTTGTTCCCGTTGATCGTGTCCCAGTAGGTCTTGAGTCCGTCCGAGTCGAGGTACAGGCTGTGAATCGTGTAAGAGCAGTCCGGCTGGTTCACCCCGTACTCGTCCAATTCAAGATGGCTGCGCACAAATTCCCGCACCAGCAGAGCCTGTTGGGCGCTGATGAGGTACTTGTACTCCAACCGCTGCATCTGGAGTCGGTCGGGTCCCATCTGTCAGGAATCTTCGGCCTGTTCGCTCAAATGTTCCACGATTGACACGCTTTCGCCACACTCCCGTCACGCCGCCACCCGCCCCGGCCCGTGACACGCCGCTTCAAGACGGTTTTCCGTATACGAATACAACTCGCTGCTTGTCTTAGCAATAACGATACCAGCCGCCGCTCATTTCCCTCCTCGTGCCAACTTTTTGTCGCCGGCAGCCGGTGCGCGTTCGAACTCAGCGTTTGGCGACCTGCAAACCGCTCGGGGCTGGCGCCTCAGCGAAAGACAGCACGCCCTGGCGGCAGGTTGCTCCATGGTATGGATCGTTGGTAATCAAAAGGTTGCCGTCCAGATCGAGGCAATCAGTCAGTTCCGCCAGATGCGCGGCGGCACTGATCAACACGCTCGACTCGATCATGCAGCCCAGCATGGTTTTGAGCCCGGCCCGCCGCGCGGCCTGCAAGGCCTCGCGGCCGGCCGTGATCCCGCCGGCTTTCACGAGTTTGACGTTGACCGCGTGAAAGCCATCCACGACCTGCTGCAAATCGCCCGCGTAGATGTACGATTCATCCGCCATCAAGGGCAGCGGCGACCGCGCCTTCAGCCACGCCAGGTCAGCGGCGGGCGTCGTGGCCGGCATGGGTTGCTCGACGAATTCGATCCGGCCATCCGCGGCCAGCCATTCCAAGTTGGCCAGTGCCTCTTCCTTGGTTTTCCAAGCCTCGTTGGCGTCCACCCGCAACGTTTTGTCGGGCGCCGCCTCGCGCACCGCCCGGAACGCCACGCGGTCGTCCGGGCCGCCAAGTTTGACCTTCAGAACTGGAAAGTCCGCCGCCTCGGCCGCTTTGCGCTGCATGTGCTCGGGCGCGGCGATCCCGATGCTGAACGACGTGACGTGCCGGCCTTCAGTGAAGCCCAGGCCGAGAAACTGGTTCAGCGGCTTGCCGGCCAGCCGCGCCGCGCCGTCCAATAACGCCATGTTCACCGCGCCCTTGGCGCAGTAATTCCGCGGGCTGACCGTTGCCAGGTACCGCAGGCTGCCCTCCAGGTCACTGAACGACAACTGGTAAGGGTTCAGCCGCTCGAAAAACGCGATCACCGAATCCGCCGTCTCGCCGTACCGCAGCGACGGCGCCGCCTCGCCGATGCCCACCACGCCGTCCCGGCCGCTCAATTCGATGAACGCCACCGGGCAAACGTCGTTTCCGCCCCGCCCGTCGGGACCCAGTTCCCGCGCAATGGTCCAGCGATGGGCCAGGGTCAGGTCTTGCCGCCACATGCGCAACTTCATGTGCCCAAACCCAAAGGCAAACGCCGCCCTGACGCAACTGATTTTGGAGTCAGAAAGCGCCCGCGCTGTGGACTTTCAAGTCTTGGCGAGATGCCGCAGAGCGAGTTGCTGCAACTGCCGGGCTTTGTTGGTGGGGGCGTCGGGTTCCAAGGGTATTGAGCCGGAGTAGCGCAGGCATTTGAATCCGGAAACCGAAGCCGGCTGTGGCGCGGTGGGTCCCGCCAGCCCAACCTTAGTTTTCGGTTTGAACCGACGCTGGGCGGGCTGGAGCCGCTGCTAGGATGATTGCGTGGAACGTCGCATCTGGCCGCCCATGCTTGGGAAGGTTTGGTGGAGCCGAGGGGACTCGAACCCCTGACCCCCACAATGCCATTGTGGTGCTCTACCAACTGAGCTACGACCCCAAACCAACGTCGGCTGTCACGCTCGCAGACTTGCCCGCGCGCGTCAAGGGCCGGGCGCGATCCAGCCGCCGTTCGCGTACTCGGTTTCATGCCGATCTGGCCTTGAGAAGGTGGAGAGAGACTCCGTCAAGCCATACAATCATCGGCCTGCCGCGGACGTCAACGTCCGCGGCAGGCACGGGCGGGTCGCCAGCGACTCGACCACAGGCGAGGACGCCTGGACTACTACGGCGAGGCTGGGTGAGGGGCGGGGGGGGCCGCTTCGCGGCGTGAGGTTACAGATTCAGTTTGGGGGCGACGAGCTTCTGCCAGAGGGTGACGAAGACCACGTCGATGATCCCGACGGTGACGATGAACTTGGGCGAGGGCATGAACGGACGTTGTGTTTTCGGCGTCGGCCGGCCGTCTCCCGCGGGCTCTCGGATCCGGCCGCGCCCGCGGCCCGGCCTGGCTGACGCGGCGGACTATCCCGCCGCCGCCGGCGCCGGGGAAGCGACACGACACGACAGACAAAGGGCATCCGCCGGCCCCCGGCTTGGCGGACCGGGGACAAGACTAGACAGACTGGTCAGCCAGGCTTAGGCTTGGGGCATGAAACGCTGGCAGTTCACGCAAGCCAAGGCCCGCCTGAGCGCCGTGGTGGACGCCGCCTTGGGCGAGGGGCCGCAGGAAATCACCGTGGCCACCAAGGCCCCTGTGGTGCTGGTGGCCGCACGCGATTTCGCGCGGCTGACGCGCCGCGCCCCCTCCGCCTGGCGGGTGGTCAAAGACCTGCCCCGGCTGGACGATCTGGCGGAGGTCCTGGACCAGCTCGCCCAGGAGGAACGGCCCCGGCCATGATCTACCTGGTGGACACCAACGTGCTGATCGAGGCCGCCAGGACCCGGCCGCATCCGCGCGTCCAAAGCTGGCTGGAACGCACGGCCGCGCCCCAGCTCGTGCTCTGTCCGGTCGCGGTGGGGGAGTTCATGGCCGGAGCCTTCCGGCTGCCGGCGCCGCGCCGGCGGGAGGCGGTGGCCTTTCTCCGCGGGTGCCTGAGCGGCTGGAGCTGGCTGCCCTTGGACCGGCGGGCGGGGGTGATCTGGGGCCAGCGCCGGGCGGTTTACCGGGCGCGGCCCCGCGTCAACGATCTGTGGTTGGGGGCCCTGGCCCTGGCCCACGGCCTGGTGATGGCCACCCGCAATGGCGAGGACTTCCGGCGCCACGCGGTGCCCACTTTCAATCCTTTCCAGTGAGGCTTCAGAACACCCGCCCCGCCGCCGTGCCGGGGAAGCGACACGACGCGACACGGGTTTGCGCGCGCCGAGGGGACAAAAGGGGGCGGCGCGGGCGCCGCGGGCTTGCCCCAGTGCGCAAAGTGCGCAATTCTGGTCCGGATGAATGCGACCTTGACCGAGTTGCGCCGCGCCCCCCGCCCGGCGCTGGAAGCCTTGCGTGCCGGCCGGCCGGTGCGCATCACCGAACACGGGCGCGAAATGGCGCGCTGGTGCCGGGGTCGCCGGCCCCCATGCCCGGCCGCGAGCTGGCGGAGCGCTGGCGCCGGCACCTCCATCGCCGCCGCGCGCTGGCCGCGCTGGCGCAAAACATGGAGGGCCTGCGATGAAGGTCTGTCTGGACAGCGCCATCCTCATTGCCGCCATCCTCTGCGGCGCCGCGCGCCGACAGGGATACCAGGCCCGCATTGACGACGCGCTGGTCGCCGCCGCCGCGGACGCCGGGGCCACAGTGGCAACCACCAATGTGAGCCATTTCCAGCAACTCGGCGTGCCGGCGGAAAACCCGCTGGCCTAAAACACCCGCCCGGCCGCCATGCCGCCGGCGCGGGGAAGCGACACGACGCGACACGAAACCGGCTGGATTTTCGCTTGATCCGTGAGAGGAGGTTGACGCGCCGTTCGTCAACAGCTACCGTCAACGCAAGAAGACGCCTGTGATCGGCTGGCGCGAGTGGGCCAACCAGGCGGCTGTGCGGGACCGGATCCCGCCCGGCCAGCCCGCCATCATCACGCATGAGGGCAAACCGCGTTACTTGGTGATCCGTCTGGACCAGCCGCGCGGCCCCACAGCGCGTGAACTGGCGGAGCGGGCCCGCCGCCTGGGCCTGGCCGAAGATGCCGGCCGTGTGGACGCCACCGACGCGCTGGCACGCCGCCGTTGACATGAAGGTCTATTTCGACACCTCCGCCGTTCTGGCGGTCAACCTGCCCGGCGACTCGTTGCACGCCGCGGCCGCGCGCTGTTGGGATGACCTGGCCGACGCGGCGCGGGTCTGGTCCTGGGTGCATGATCTGGAGGTGCCGCAAGCCGTCCGCAATCTCGCCCAGCGCCGGCCGCCGTGCCGCCGCTCTTGAGGTTGCGGGCCAGGTAGGCGCCTGGCGGCAGCGCGCGGATCGCCTCCGCATCAGAACCCCACTTCCGCGCACCAGTACACCGCCCGGGGGTCCATCTGCTGGAAGGCCACCACCTCCGTGGCCTGGTTGCGCAGGCGGTTGTGCACCAGGTTCGGCTGCTGGGCGATCATCGCGCAGTCCAGGCCCACGCGCCGGCAGTGACTCGACCACAGGCGAGAACGCCTGGGCTACTACAGCCCGCCACCTCCAGCATGATTTTCTGATGCGCCCCCGCCCTTCCCCGAACATTGCCCAGCCCCACCGGGCAGCCTGTCCCGCGCCTCGAAGCGACGCCGCATCGTGACTGGCAATCGTCTGCCTGCGCGTTAGACTGCGGAAGCATGTTGACGCAAGACGCCATCCTGGCCGCCCTCAAGACGGTGAAGTACCCCGGTTTTTCCCGGGACGTGGTTTCGTTTGGACTCGTCCGGGACATCGCCGCCAACGCCGGCGCCGTGAGCGTGACCCTGCAGCTTACCTCGCCGAACCCGGAAGTCGCCGCCACGATCAAATCCGGGGTGGAGCAGGTTTTGCGAACGCTGCCGGGCGTCGAGCGATTGCACGTGGACGTGCGCCAACCCGCCGCCGCGCCGGGTCACGCGGCCCCCGCCACCGCCAACCCGTGGGCCAACCAGAACCGCGTCCCCGGCGTGCAGCACGTCATCGCCGTCGCCAGCGGCAAGGGCGGCGTGGGCAAGTCCACCGTTTCGGCGAATCTCGCCTGCGGCCTGGTCCGCCTGGGCGCGCGCGTGGGCCTGCTGGACTGCGACATCTACGGTCCGAGCATTCCGCTCATGATGGGCTGCCACCAGCGGCCGACCGTGAGCGACCAGGAAAAACTCGTGCCGCCAGTCAACCACGGCGTGAAGCTCATGAGCATCGGCTTCCTCGTGGACGGCGACCAGCCGGTGATCTGGCGCGGGCCGATGATCACCAAGACCATCCAGCAATTCCTCTTCGCCGTGGAGTGGGGCGAGCTGGACTACCTGCTGGTGGACCTGCCGCCCGGGACGGGTGACGCCCAGCTTTCGCTCTGCCAGACGGTGCCGCTCGACGGCGGGGTGGTGGTGACCACGCCGCAGGAGGCCTCCGTGGGCGTGGTGCGCAAAGGCATGGCCATGTTCGAGAAGGTGAACGTCCCCATCCTGGGCATCATCGAGAACATGAGTTACTTCACCGCCCCGGACGGCACGCGCGTCGAAATCTTCGGCCACGGCGGCGGGCGTTCGGAGGCGGCCCGCAAAGGCGTCGCCTTCCTGGGCGAAATCCCGATCTTCACCGAAATCCGGGAAGGCGGCGACCGCGGGGAACCGGTGGTCACCGGCCGACCGGACTCGCCGCCGGCCCAGGCCTTCCTGACCATCGCCGAGAACCTGCGGCGGGCGATCGCATAGCCGCCCGTAAAGGCCCGGTCACGGCCGGGTAACTTCGGAACGGCGCCGGTGCTGGCGCTTGTCAGGGCCGCTGCCCGGGGTAACTTCAAGAGCGTGGTGATTGACCGATGCCATTCCAGCGTCCGCCCTGCCGGCCCGCCCGCCCGCCCTACAGCCCGGTGCGGCGGCCGGGGCTTCACGCTCATCGAATTGCTGGTGGTCATCGCCATCATCGCGCTGCTGGCGTCGCTATTGCTGCCCGCGCTCAGCACGGCCAAGGGCAAGGCGACGCAGATCGCCTGCCTGGGCAACCTGCGCCAGCTCACGCTCGCAGTTGTCCTTTACGCGCAGGACAACCAGGACTGGTACCCGCCCATCCAGGACCGCTTCCCCGGTTTCGAATCGAGCTGGCGGGCGTACCTCTTCAATCACCTGGGCCGGGCGGCCAAGGTCTATGACTGTCCGGCCGAACACGACGAATCTTACGCCGCAGCCCGGCCGTCCAAGAACCGCCCGCCCAGCCCGTGGGTGGTGGGCCAGTTCGCCAGCGGCGAGATTGACCTTCCCAGCGGCATCGGTGCCGTGAACGTCCATTGGCAGGCCGGCGGCGCGCCTCCGCCGTTTGGCCGGCCGGCGGGCTACGAGAACAACCTCTGCCGCGCCAGCTCGGTCGAGCGGCCCACGCAATTGATCCTGTTCGGCGACGGCCACAGCGACGTCTTCGGCGTCTGGCCGCAGGACCGGTGGTGGATTTGGAAGGAGCTGGGCAACAACCTCACCGCCGGCTTCAACCGCGTGGCCCAGGGTGACAAGGGCGCACTGCGGCACAACCGGAAGTCCAACTACGCCTTCGCCGACGGCAGCACCCGGCTGCTCGACGCCGCCCGCATCCCCTGCACGCTGGATACCTGCTGGTGGTCGGCCAAGGCCGATCCGCATTGAGGAGGAACGCCGGCGACCACGAATGGACACGAATGCACATGAATCAGGCCGATTTTCGCTCCACTGGCAACTGACGCCAGACGATCAACTCGTTGACGCGGCACCGCGCAGCCGCGCCGCGCGGATTGTGTTCCGTGGCTTCGTCTGCCTTCGTGTCCATGGGTTGTCTTCCGCGGCCTCGTTCCGGTTGAACGCGCCGTGCCCGCCGTCGTGAATCCGCGTCTTCAAGGGATGAAGCTGGCCGCCGCGCTCGGTTTGCTGGCGCTGGCGGCGGTTGTGGCCGCCCGCTTTGTCCGGCCGGGTCCGGGCGGTTCGGACCTCGCGTTCTTTTACGATCAGAGCGAAGGCCGGCTGTTCACCGCGCCGCGCACCGCGATTCCACCCATCCGCGGCCTGAACGACAACCGGCCGGACGCGGTGCGGGCGGTGGTGATCGCGACCAACGGCAACCCGCGCGACAAGCGCGCGCGCGCCGTCGCGTACCTCGAGATGTACTCGCCAGAATTGAAGCGCCAGATGGAGGCGGCGCAGGCCACCGGCGCGTCGCCCGAAATGGGGCGCGAGCTGGCGCAGGTGCATCGGTTTGTCCGGCGCCTCCAGGATTCCCGCTGGTACCCGCTCACCAGCCCGGAGGCGGAGCGAATCGTGAGCGAATGGCTGACCGCCGGCCCGAACGGCCAGCCGGCGATAATTTGCACGCCTTGACTTGGGTGTCGCGCTGGCGTTTTTTCAATTCAAGTCCGGTCCGAAACAGTCCCAACAACAAATGCGCATGAAAACAACCTCCGTGAAGTTCCCAACCGCCTCCGCCTGGAAGCGGGTCCTGGCCGCGACGTGGCGCGCCGGCCTTGGCCTGGCTGCCATGACCGGCGCGCTGGCCCAGACGCCTTCGCTGATTTCCAACCACACCACCTATTACGCCGGCGAGGACATTGTCATCAGTTTCGCCAACGGCCCCGGGAACCGTCTGGACTGGATCGGCATCTACCCCGAAGGGACCGCGCCCGGTTCGGTGCCCTCGACCCGCTGGTTTTACGTGGACAACACCCAGCAGGGCAACGTGGGGCTGCGCGAGGGCACGGTGACCTTTGCCGGCGGGTTGAACCTCGCAGGCACCTGGACCGCGCATTTCCTGCGCAATGACGGCTACACCATTCTGGCGAGCACCACCTTCACGGTCGTGGATCCCGGCTGGCCGCTGGTGCGCACCGACAAGCGTGTGTACGTGACCGGTGAGGCCGTCCAGGTCAGCTTCCTGAACGGTCCGGGCAACCGGCTGGACTGGATCGGCATCTACAAGGAAGGGCAGACGCCCGGCGGCGGACCGAGCGCCACGCTGTGGCGCTATGTGGACGGCACCCAGACAGGAACCACCGGACTGACCGAGGGCAGCGTGACGTTCGCCAACGGCCTGACGAACGCCGGCAATTACGTCGTGTTCTTCCTCGAGAACGACGGTTACACCGTGCTGGCGTCCGAGCCGTTCGCGGTGACCGCGCCCGCGCCGACCATTCCCCGGGTGGTCTCCGTCCAGCCCGCGCCGGGCGCCGTCAACCAACTGCCCAATGTTACGTACCGCGCCACGATCCGCAACGGCACCAGCCAGGTGGTGCCGGGATCGGTTGTGTTGCGCCTGAACGGCGCCGTGGTGACGCATCACCTGGCGCAGCAGGATGACCTGGTGACGATCACCTACACCAACGCGACCCTCTTCCCGAGCGGCTCTGCCAACGTCTTCCGGCTGGTGTTTGCGGACAACGCCACGCCGCCCAACGAGGTGACCAACGAGGTCACGTTCGTCGTGGGCGCCTACCGGAACATCGTCCTGCCCGCGCCGCTGTACTTCGAGAACTTCGACGCCACGCCGGAAGGGCAGTTGCCGGCGGGCTGGACCAGCGTGAGCTACACCGACGTGCAGAACCCGGAGCCCGATCTGGGCAACCTTGACTCGGCCAGCTACGCCAATTGGGTCGTGGTCGCCGCCGACCGGTTCACCGGCTCCTTCGTCACCTACAGCAACCCCGACAACCCGGACGACTGGGAGACCGACTACCGCCGGGTGCTTTCGGTCAACCCCTTCAACGTAGTCAGCGGCCGGGTCTATGACCAGCCCCTGGCCAGTGGCCGCTTCGTCTTCGGCAACTCCGGCTACCGCAACGGCCGCAGCCAGGTGCTCTACTTGTTCACGCCCGACTTCGACCTGACTGGCAAGACGGACGTCCACCTTGCCTTCCACAGCCTCTGGGAGCAAAACCAAGACAGCCTCGCCGCCATCGAGTACTCGGTGGACCGTGGCCAGACCTGGCTGCCCCTAGCCTACTTCCTCGATGCCCCGGACATCGTCCGCGTCACCAACGAAGTCACCGGCGAAGTCACCGTGGACGCCGTGGCCACCTTCACCGCCGAGCATGGTGACGTGGCCCGGTACACCGATCCCGACACCTTCGAGGAAAAGGGCGGCACCTACGGGGCATTCATCGGCGCCGCCATCAGCCCGGACCTGGCGCTGTACCTCCAGGCCCGGGTCAACGACGACCCCGTCGAGTCCAAACGCATCGAGCTGTACCGGCTGCCGCAGGCGGACAACCAGCCGGCGGTGCGGTTCCGCTTCGCCCATGCCGGCACGGATAGCTGGTACTTCGGGCTGGACAACTTCGGCCTGTACTCGATGTCGGCTCCGCCGCCTGAGCGGCCGGCGTTGAGCATCGCGCGGACCGGCGACACGGTCACGATCTCCTGGCCGGCCAGCGCCACCGGCTTCACGCTGGAAGCCTCGCCCGCGCTCGCGCCGGCGGTCTGGACCCCGGTCGGCGGCGTGACGGGCAATTCGGTTTCCGTACCGACGACCGGCAACACCGGTTACTTCCGGTTGCGACAATGAAGCGCACCGGAGTGCGGATACTCCTGTCCGCTGACTTGCACAGGCCCTGCTGAGCTTGAAGGCGGACAGCATGTCTGCAGCTTTCCGCAAAGAGTTCGAAAGACATTACGGAACCGCCTGTCCGATTGAACCCGCCGGGGCGTTTCCCGTCTGACGCGGTCGGCCGCGGTTGACGGCTCCCGACCGGCGCGGACTAGCTTGCGGCGGATGAGCAACGACGAGATTCTTTCGACGCTCTTCAGTCAACGCTGGCAGCACTGCACGCTGCGCCTCAGCAGCGGCGAGGCGATAACCGTCACCCACCCGGATTACCTCTTCATGCCGCCCGCTCGGGACTGGGTGTTGTGGGTGAAGCCGGACGGCAAGGGCCTCCAGATCATCCCCACCCATCACATCGCCTCCATCGAATTGAGGATCGCATCGTCTCCGGCAGCCACGGGCACTTGACCCGCCAAGTCCGTCGTCGGGTGCTGCTTCCGGCGGCACGCCCGAGCCTCAAGCAAGCGCCGGCGGTTGCAGGCCGGCAAACCTGAAGCGAACCTGTCCCCGACATGAACTTGAAGTCCCCGTTCCCCATCCGGCTCTTGTTGCTGCTTGGCCTGGCTCTGCCCGCCGCCGGCGCGGTGTTGAAACGCTCCGACGTTGTCTTCATGTACCAGGCCAATCGCGCGACGTACGAAGCCTACGACGCCACCGTGGTGGCCTGGGGCGGCACGCCGAACGCCAGGTCGCGCGCCGAGGCCGCCGGGCTGAAGTTCTTCGGGAGCGTGGGCATGGTCACCGAGTTCGCGGGCTACCACCGCCGCTTTCCGGACACATACGAGCAGGGCCTCTGCCGGGATGTGGATGGCAAACCGGTGAAGGTACCCTGGCTGACCGATCACCAGCACCAGGGCATTCCGTACTGGTGGTGCTGCACCGCGCAGCCGAACTTCCGCGAGTTCATCCGCGAGCGCGTGGTCGAGACGGTCCGGGCCGGCGCGGACGGCGTGCACATTGACGACCACCTGGGCACGGCGGGCGGGCTGTGGCTGGGCATCTGCTTTTGCGAGCGGTGCGTGAACGGCTTTCGCGGCTACCTGGCCACGCTGCCGGCGGAAGAGCTTCGCCGGCACCCCATCGGGAACCCCGGCACCTTCGATTACCGCCAGGAAGTGCGGCGGTGGCTGGCGGAAGACGTCCAGGGCCGGCGCCGCGCGCCACAGCATCCGCTCTGGGATCACTGGACGATCTACCAATGCCGCGCCCAGGCGGCCTTCATGCGGGAGCTGCGCGAACTCGCCACCCAGACCGCAGGCCGGCCCGTGCCCCTAGGCGCCAACGCCGGCCTGCTCTGGCCCCGGCATCTGAGCGACCACCACATGCTGGATCTCTTCAGTGCGGAGACCGATCACGAGGCCGCCGCGCGCCGCTTCAGCGACCGGCCGCTGTTCGCCTACCGGCTGGCCGACGCCGTCGGCCGCGCGTACGCCTCGACCGCCAGCGGCCACGACTGGGCCTTCATCAAGGAGCATTCGCTGCCCGGCCTGGTGCGCGGCTGGATCGCGCTGGGCTACGCGGCCGGCCACAACTTCATGGCCCCACACCGGCAGTGGTGCTACACGCCGGAGAAAGGCACGCATTGGTACGAGGGCCCGGCGGAGAAGTTCGCCCCGCTCTACCGCTTCGTGCGGCGCAACGCCGGACTCTTCGACGGTTTCGAGAGCCACGCCGACCTCGCGGTTGTGCTGCCACACCGCGCGTTCGTGCGCGACCCCGGCCGGTGGTTCCAACTGGCCGAAACGCTCGCCGCCACGAACGTCTCGTACCGCCTGCTCCTCGGCGGCGACGAAATCGTGAACCACCCGCTGCGCGCGGAGAACTTCGCGCCTGACGTGCCGGTGCTGGCGCCAGAACGGGAAAGTTTGCTGCCCGCCGACCGCGAACTTCTGGAACGGCACGCCTCCCGGCTTCGCGTGCTGGGCACCGTCGCCGAGGCGCTGGCGCAGGTCCGGCCCGCCGTCCGCGTATCCGCCGCCGGTCCGGTGCGCGCGCTGGCCCGGACACGTCCCGGCGCGGCGATGGTGCATCTGCTGAACTACCAGTATCGCCCCGACCGCGACGACGTGGCGCCGCAGGCCGGCGTGCGCGTGCGGCTTGATCTGAAGGCGCTGGGCGTGCCGGGGGCGACGACCTGCCGCTATGGGGAATCGGAAGCGCAGCCGCTGAACCTGCCTGTGGTGGATGGAACCGTGACCGTCCCCGCGCTGAGCCTGTGGGGCATCGTTGAACTGAAAGCGTCCAGCACCAAGTGACCCATTTTATCCAAACCACGGTTAGAGAACAGCTTGGATTGATCACGCATTGACGATAACTATCACGCGTCGCCTTTTAAGTTTTGGACCCTTGGCAGGTCAGTCTGGATCGGCCTTGATCGGGGAGGCGGGGCGTCAGAGGAGCCCCCAACCAAGCAACATGCGGCTTGGACAGTGGAGAAGCTGCTATTCTCCGCCGGGCCTGGCCTTCCGGGCAACAGCCAGGATGGCATCCAGCTTTTCCATGACTTCGGGGGACATCTGATCTTTTGGCACGAGCCCGGCAAGAATATGATAATCGGTCTTCCTGAGCAGGTTGGGCAGGCCTAGCTTTTTGAAGTATCGTTCAAAAACGGGGGTTAAAAATTCGTCGCTGGCTTTGATGTCGTCCGACCAAGGCCCGGGACGCCCCAGAGTTTCCAATGCGCTGGTTACTTCGGCAATACATTGGCGCATGATTTGTTCGCGCCGCGTTGACTCCGCCCGTCCGAACAGATCATCCGGTTGATCGTGCCGTGCATAGGCTAGCAAAACACCCTCCTGACAGAGGTAGTTTTCAACTTCCCGCTTCTGCCACATCAACTCGGTGAGCGGCGTATCTGTTTGCAAGGACTTTTCCAAGCGGTCGAACAGCGCAATGCCGACCAAGTCGGTCCGTGCTTCCTGCAAGGCGAAGAAATGATCCCGGGCACGCTGTGGGAGGTTGTTGGTCAGGTAATGCACAAACGGCTGTTCGAGTTCCTCAGCGACGGGGTGATTAAAAAGTTTGGCAAAAGCCCGGAGGATGGCCAGATCTGTGGAGCCTTCCAAGTACAGCACCCAGCCTTTCAGATCAGCTTGGTAGTAGTGGTCAAAGCCGATGTCGGTCAATGCCTTGAGGACCTGTTGTCCGCGGTCATCCATGCGATGCGGCCGTCCCACGAAGGCGATGACCACATCCCGGTTGGCCGCCTCGTTGAGGACAACTTCCGAGTGGCTCGCGGCGATCACCTGGGATCCCTGCTGTAAAGCCAAGTCGGTCAGGAGCTGGTAAATCTGTCGCTGGCGCAGCACTTCGAGGTGCGCATCAGGCTCATCCAGCAGGAGGACCGTTTTCGGATTGGCGTAAAGATGGGCCAGCAGCAAGAGCGTCTGCTGCAAACCACGTCCAGCGCTCGCGAGATCAAGGACACAACCGCCCGGTTCGCGGTAGGTCATCGTGATTTCGCCTCGTTCCCTGATGAACTGTGGCGCTTGGAGTTCAACGCCAAAAAGAGACGCCACGTGTTGACGGACCTTGCTCCAAGCCATTTGGGGATCTGGTTGTTCGTAAAGCTGATAGCAAAGATTGCGGAGGACTTGGGCAGTCTGTCCCTCACCGAGCAGCACGTTGATGCGCCCGGTTTCCCACTTGGGTTCCGTGGCCGCCAGGCCGGACATGGGGGGAAGAAAGGCAAACCGTGTGTCGGAGGCCTCGGTGGGGATGGGCATTCGCTGGGGCGACCTGTCGTCGCTCAACCGCAAGGGACGGCAGTAAAAAGACTCCTCGTTGGCGTAGTCAAATTCCAGGCCGCAAGACCAGGTCTTCCCCGCGGTGAGACCTTCCACGATGACGTCCAACCGGATGTTGCGCGTTTCCAGCCTGCCGTTGGTCCGTCGCGCATCCCGGACATGCAGGTTGCGCCAGAGCAGGTTCGCATCGGGCACCGGGAGGGCAATTAGGTCGCGGCGGTTGATCGTGACCCCGGGTCGCTTTTCGGGCGAGGTCTTTCCCAGCCGACGCTCATTCCATTTGCGCAACCCCACCTCCCAGAGCGCCAGCGCTTGCAACGCCGTGGTTTTTCCGGAGTTGTTGGGACCGATGAAGACCACCGTCTGGCCCAATTCGATGTCGGCGTCTTCGAACCGCTTGAAATTCCTGATGCGCAGGCGGGTCAGCATTTAACCGAAGTTTAGCTCCCCAGAGTGTGGGGTGGCCATTGAAATTCTGGATGGTGCATGGTTCAAGAGGCGACCCTTTGTCTTTCGACTTTCCTGCTGCGGCCTCACGAGCGCCGCAGCCGCAGTGCCACGTCTTCTTCATACACCGGGCTGGCCAGCGCCGTGGCGTCGCCGGTCGCGCGAACAGCTTCCCGCTTGTCCACCTGGCCGGTGCGCGGGTTCACCCACTCGGCAGTGTAGTCGCCGGCGGGCAGCCGGAGTTGCAGCGTGGCGGTTTGCTGGCTGGCGGGCGCGTTTTTGTCTTTTGTGTCACGCGCGAGGTAAAGCGCGTACGCCTTGCCCGATTCGGCCAGCGCGTAGGCCCGGTGGCCCGCCGGCACGCCGCCCGCGATCGCCTCGGCGGCGGGCTTCATGCGGATGAAGTCGAAGCCGCGCAGGAAGTCGCCGAGGATTTTCATCTGGCGGCGCCAGACCGGATTTCCGCCGCCGGGCTGGCTGGCGGGGTACACGAAGGTGCCGTCCTCGTGCCCGGCCACGAATGAGTAATCGAGGTGGTTGAACAGCCCGCCGCCGGCCAAAAGGAAACTCCACGCCTCAACGCGGTAGGGCAGGTCGTTCGTGCCGCGAAAGCCGGTTTCGTTGTCGCCGATGACCTTGTTCAGGCCGTAGTTCATCGCCACGGTGTCGGGTGGGTAGGCGTAGTGGAAGTTGAAGATCGAGACCGCCGGGTGGGGAATCTCGACCCTGGCCTTGTCGTTGGCGATGTTCATCGAGATCAGGTGCCGCACGCCGAGCGCGCGCTCTGTCTCGACGATCACGTCGGCGATGCGGTGCTGCCAGGCCATCGTCACGCCGCCGAAGTACGGCTCGTTGCAGATTTCGTAGTACAGGTTGTCGAAGTCCTTCAACTCCGTGACCAGCTTGCGGACCAACGCTTCCTGCACCGCCAGCAGGCCGCCGTGGCGGTCGAGGGTGTACACGTTCGTGCGCGCCACGTTGCCGACGCCGTTCACGTTGTTGATGGCGTTCATCGGGCTGAGCAGCCACATCGAGTCCTCGTAAAACGGGCAGAACAGGTTCAACTCCACCACCACGCCGCGCTGCGAGGCGTGGGCCAGGAATACCTTGAGCCGCTCGAAATACGCCGCATCCCAGCGGGTGAGGTCGAACTTGTTCCCGCCGTTCCGGTAGCCGGACTGGTCGCTGCGCGCCCACGGACAGACCAGGCGGCCGGGCGCCGGAGCCAGCGTGTTGCGGGCGATGTTGAAGGCGCCGGGCGCCTCGCAGTACACGCCGGTGAAGGTGCGGGTGTTGTTCAGGCTGTCCTGGGCCAGCGTGTCGAGGTACTTCCGGAAATCGAAATCCAGGTTCAACACCGCGCCGTAATGCTCGCCGGAGGTGATGAGGATCGCCGGTTGCCCGCGCCACAGGAAGTAATGCGGGTTGTCCGGATGCAAGGCCAGCGGGGCGGCGGCGCGGAGGTTCAAGGCGGCCAGGGCCAGCCCGAGACAGGTGAAAAACGTGGAACGCATGGCCGCAGCGTAGGCATTTCCGCGACTGGCTGGCAAGCCAGTCGGCGGGCAGCGCGGAGTGGCCGCAGGACTGCGTCCTGTTGTGCCCCGGAACGGCGTTCCCGCCGGGTTTTGGCAAGGCCAAAGCCTTTTTCGGTGGCGGAGTCTTCTTATACAGGCTTGGCAAATATTTGGACGAAAGGTTGCCCACTACGGCCGGGTGGCTAAGAAATCCAGAAAACGTTATCGCAGAACAACAGAGCTTCTAAAGGCTTCCGGGCTTGGAATCGCGGGACAGATTCGCGCCCGGCACGAAGGCACGCTCCTTGCTAAGGGTTATCCAATGCCGTGGCAGACTGTTTGGGCCGGGCAGACAAGTGGCTGGGATTCCGGGAGTACAGGCTTGGCAGGGACGGGAATGCGAACCGCAAGCCGGCTCGAGGAGGTCCGGAGCCGCGTATTACGAAAAGGTCGCAAGTCCATGAGCGGGTCGCAACCCATCGCCAAGTATCGCGTCCTGGTGGTCAGCCCGGACGGGTCGTTACGGGAAGAACTGCGTGCCGGTTTCTGCGGTGAAGACCGGGAGGAACGGCATGCGGAACAGGCCGTTGCCAGCGCCTCAACCCTGGCCCCGGTGTACGCCCTGGACCAGGCCAGCGATGCGCAAACTGCCGTCGAGTTCACGCGCCAGGCGCGGGCTGCCGCCGAACCCTACCACCTGGCCGTCGTGGAGGTGGACACGCTGGCGCGCGACGCCGGTCTCGCGACCGCCGCCCTGCTTCGCGAGGCCGACCCTGAGCTGCACGTCATCCTTTGCGTTGCGGAGGCGGATTGCGCATGGGCGGAACAAGCGGTTGCACGAAATCAACACGGCCAACTGCTGGCGCTGCGACGGCCTGTTGACCCTTTCAATGCCCGGCAGATTGTGCGGGCCTTGAACGCCGGGCGGTATCAAGGGGCGCTGGCGCAGCCGGCCGCCGAGCCCGGCGCTGACTGGCATGACTCCGGCGTGGAATGCGGGCGGGCGCGGGTCGCGGCGGCGCATTTGGACCTGCTGGCTGACGGCGTGGCGGCTGGCTTGAGCCGCACCGTGGCCGCGTTCAAACAGCAACTGGACGCCCCGCGGAGTTGTGCGCGTTCCGCGGCTGAAGGCCCGAATCCCCGGCAACGCGAGATCGTTCTGTCGGTGCATCGCGCCGCCAGTCTCGTCAGCCAGCTCGCCATCCTGGGCTGCGACGGGCCCTTCGCGGGCGAGGCGGTGGACTTGAACCAGCCTTTGGAGCGTGCGGCGTCGCATCTCCGGCGCCTGCTCAAAGGCATGGCCACGGTGGAAATCCAGCCGGCTCCCGAACCGGTCACCGTCCCGGCCGAGGCGGCGTGGCTCGAGCAACTCATCTCGGACTTGGGTCTGCTGGCGGCCCGGGGAACACCGCCCGGCGGAAGCCTGCGCTTGTCGGTCGTCACAGACGCCGCCGAAACACGGGCCGCAACGCAGCCGGACCCGACGCCGACGGGTACCATCCGGCTGACGGTCGTGTACTGCGAACCGGAGTTACTGCCGGCCGGGGTTCCGGGTTCAACTGTGGGTTCCAGTCTGAACAGCCACGGTACGGGTCTGGAATGGACGGTCGCCGAGGCGATCGTGACCCGGCTGGGCGGGCGGATTCGCGAATACCCCGCGGCCAATGGATCGGTGGGTTTCGAGGTCAGCCTGCCGCGGGCACAAGCGGCCAGCCCGGTTTGCCAGAGCCCTCCAACTGATCCCCCGGTCAGCGAAAACCCGCCTCCGCGGACCGTTTCTGAACCCACGCCAGGGAGGACCGTGCTGCTGGTCGAGGACGACGAGGCGGTGCGCGAAGTCACGCGGCTGGTCCTCCAGGATCGCGAGTGCCGGATCCTCGAGGCGGGGGACAGCGCCGAGGCGTTGCGGCTGTGGCAGGAGAATCGCGACAGCGTGGATCTACTGATCGTGGACCTCGTCATCCCCGGCCTCGTGGACGGTCTGCAGCTCGCCAACCGCCTGCGGGCCGAGCGCGCGGATTTGAAGGTCATCCTCACCACCGGGTTTGCGGGGTCGGCGTTCATTTCCGAACTGGAGGCCAGCCGGGGGGTGGAGTTTCTGCCCAAGCCGTTTACTTACCGGCAGATTCAAGGGGTGCTCAGCCGTTGCTTGGAAGCCTGTCCCGCGTGAGCGATACCGCCAGCCATGCCTACTGAACTTCAACCAGCCCGGCCGAAATCAGGCGACAAGCCTTCGCTGGATCGCCGGCTGTCCTTGGAAGAGCAGCTCGTGGCGGTGGGGCATTTGAGCGCCGATCAACTGGACCTGGCGCTGCGCGAGCAACGCCGTCGCGGCGATCCGCTGACCAAGATTCTCATTGATCTTCGGCTGGTCACGCCGGAGGTGATTTCCGACCTGCTTGGCCGCCAGGCCAACACCCGGAGCATCAGCCTGAAAGGGTTCACCATCCCGAGCGCGCTCATGGCACTCGTCCCGTACGAGTTGGCCCGCCGGGTCAGCGCGGTGCCGATCTCCCGCGTGGACGGAGTGCTGACCGTGGCGCTGGCGAATCCGCTGGACCTGGCGGCCATTGACGCGTTGCAGCACGCGACCGGGCTCACCATTGACGTGCTGGCGGCCACCGAGCGGGACATCATTCATTGTCTCGAGCTCAACTACCACGCCCTCGAGACCGTCGGCGCAACGATCGAGGAGGTGCTCGAACAGAAGAGCCAGGAGCCCGCCCAGCCGCTCGAAGAACTCCTCGGCCGCCAGAGCAACAAGGACAAGGACGCGCCCATCATCCGCCTGGTCAGCCAGATCATCAGCAGCGCGGTCAACAGCGGCGCCAGCGACATCCATTTCGAGCCGGAGGAGCAGATGATGCGCATCCGCAAGCGCATTGACGGCGTGCTCCAGCATGACGTGCTGATCCCGAAGGCCATGCAGTCCGCGGTCACCACGCGGATGAAAATCCTGGCCGAACTGGACCTGGGGGAGACCGGCGCGCCGCAGGACGGGCGGGCGAACGTCATGGTGGCCGGCCGGCAGGTGAGCCTGCGCGTCTCGAGCCTGCCCACCCGGTTCGGCGAGAACATCGTGGCGCGCATTCTCGACCCGGAAGCCCAGGTCATCAACCTCTCCGCCCTCGGCTTTGCCACGGATACGCTGGAACACTTCCGCGAGGCGTTCAACCGGCCTTACGGCGTCGTGCTGGTGACCGGGCCGACCGGCAGCGGCAAGAGCACGACCCTTTACGCGGTGCTTAAGGAGATCAGCACGCCGGGCGTCAGCACCTTCACCCTCGAAGACCCCATCGAGTACGTCATGCCGCTGGTCCGGCAGACGCAGATCAAGGAGGAGCGCGGACTGACCTTCAGCGCGGGGCTGCGCGCGTTGCTCCGCCAGGACCCGGACATCATCCTCGTGGGCGAGACCCGCGACACCGAGACCGCGCAATTGATGGTGCGCGCGGCGCTGACCGGCCACCTGGTGCTCTCCACACTCCACACAAACGACGCGCCCGGCGCCATCCCCCGCTTGCTGGACATGGGCGTCGAGCCGTTTCTGCTGCCCGCCAGCTTGATCGCCGTCCTGGCCCAGCGGCTGGTCCGGACGATCTGTCCGCGGTGTCGTCAACCGGTGAAGAATCTCGAAGAGGTGCTGCAAACGCTCCAAATCGAGCTGCCGCAACTCCCCGACAAGCTCTGGCACGGTGCCGGCTGTCCGCATTGCCGCCAGTCCGGTTACAAGGGCCGCATGGGCATTCACGAACTGCTGCTCGTGGACGAACGGTTCCATTCGCCGATCATCCAGCGGGCCCCCGCTTCCGAGTATCTCCGGTTGGGCCGCGAAGCCGGCATGAGGACGATGTTCGAGGACGGGATGCTCAAGGTGGCCCAGGGCAGCATCACCCTCGAGGAATTGTGGCGCGTGACGCGCCTGAGCTGACAACCCCAGCCCCCCCGTGCCCTTTTTTCGCTACAAAGCAGTGGACGCCTCCGGCCGGGTCCGGCGCGGCGCCATGTCGGCCGCCGACGAGCTGAGCTTGGAGCGCGCGCTCAAAGCGGCCGAGCTCTGGCTGACCGAGGCGCAGGTCGCCCAGCCCGCCGCCGCCACGCCTGTGCCCCAGCACCGTCCCGGTGGCGGTCCCAAGATGCCCAGCGGCCGGAAACGGAGGGCCCTCATCGAGTTCTGCACCATGATGTCCTACCAGACCAAGGTGGGCGTGCCCATGGTGCAGGCCATCGGCGCCATTGCCAACCACTGCGATGATCCCGCGTTCCGGGAGGTGGTGCGGGGGGTGAAGGAGGAGCTGGAATCCGGCCACCAGCTTTACGAGGCCATGGGCAAGTACCACCGCACGTTCTCCTCCGAGTTCATCGGCATCGTGCGGGCCGGGGAACTCAGCGCCGACATGCCCGGCGCCTTCCTCGAGCTCAAGCGCTACCTCACCTGGCTGGACCGGCTGGTCTCCGAGGTCAAGCAGGCCACGCTGTACCCGTCCATCGTCATCACGGTGGTCTGCCTGTTTGTGGTCTTCCTCTTCGCGTTTGTCGTGCCCACGTTTGCGAACCTGCTGGTCAAGCTCAACACCCCGCTGCCGCTGATGACCCAAGTGGTGTTCGGCGTCGGCGACGTCGCGAAACAGTACTGGTGGATGGTGGTGCTGGGTTTGCTGGTGGGGGTCTTCGGCGCGCGGCTGGGCCGGCGGTGGTCGCCGGCGTTCGCCCGCTGGCTGGACCAGATGAAACTTCAGTTGCCGCTCTTCGGGCCGATGAATCACATGCTCTCGCTTTCCCGCTTCGCCAACAACCTGGCTGTCATGTATCGCGCCGGCATCCCCGTCCTCAACGCGCTCGAACTCTGCCGCGAACTGGTCGCCAACATCATCGTGGCGGAGGCTGTCGTGAAGGTGCAGGAAGCCGTGGAAGGCGGAAACACGCTCAGCGAGGCCGTACAACAGGCCGCCATCTTCCCGCCGCTCGTGCTGCGGATGGTCTCGGTGGGCGAGGCCAGCGGCAACTTGGACGGTACCCTCCAGGAAGTGGCGGACTACTACAACCAGATCGTTCCCGAGCGGGCCAAGAGGCTGCTGACCTTCCTCGAGCCAGCCTTGATGCTGTTTCTGATCTTCATCGTGCTGATCGTGGCCCTGGCGGTTTATCTTCCGATCCTGACCCTGGTGGGGAACATCCGGTGAAAGCAACGTCCCAACCTAAGCGGCTCATGACCGAGGCGCAGCGCCCGGTTGCGCGGCCGGCGTTGGCCGCCACCCGCCGGCCACCCCGCGCGGCGCGCGGCTTTTCGATCATCGAGATGGTCGCCATCCTGGCCATCATCGCGATCCTGGCCGCCACCATCACCCCCGGCGTGATGCGGCAGATGGACCAGGCCGCCCTCACCAAGGAGCGCGCCGACCTCCTCGCCATGACGGACGCCTTTCAGCACGCCATCCGCCGGAACCGCGCCGTGACCGGCCACTCGACATGGGCGGCGGCGCTGGGCGATGAAACCCAGATGGGCGCCGCGGTCGTGGCCACCACGCCCCGCGGGTTCAACCGGGCGTTCCTGGTGGACCCCGCCCTGCGCCTGGCCGGCGCGAATCTCCCGTTCACGCAGACCACCAACGGCACCCACCAGCCCATCAGCGCCCGCGTGATAATCTTGTCATCGCTGGCGGGCGCGCTTCCGGTGACCAGCGGCGTGCCCAGCGCCAGCGAGTTCAACGAAATCTGGAACACGGCGTCCGGCGCCCGGCCCGCGAGCTGGACGAACTACTCCGGGACGGGCGAGGATCTGGTGATTCAGCGCGTGAACCTGCGGCCGCTGTTCCACCGGCTGGTGCTCATCAACAACGACCTCGCCGGCACCGGCCGGTTCTCCGTTGACGGCAGCACCGCGCATCCCGTCCCCAACACCGGCACCGGCTGGGACACGTACTACGTGGACGGCACCGTCATCGGCCTGCATGGCGCGGACGGTTCGCTCCAGTGCCGCGAGATTCTGTCGGGCGACGCGAGCTACGTGTTCGAGTTCGGCTACTGGCGCGGGCTGCTTCACGAAGGCCGGCTGCGTCCGTCGCGCGGGATGCAGTTCGCCGCGGCGGTGCAGCAATTCCTGAATACGCCGCGAAATCCGGGCGCGGACTTCGGCGGCACCCAGCAGGCCGTGGTGGATCAGATGTACACGTACCTGTTCATCTACACCCTGTGGGCGGGGGACTCGCCCTGCTTCGCGCGCCACGGCAGCGTTAATTTGCAGCAGGTGCCCCACTACCAAATGCTGATCAACGCCCAGACCATGCTCGACAACGTGAGCAAGAACCTCCTCAAGTAGGCCACGCCCTTCACTGCTCCCATGCCTCAACCGTTGCCAAACCGTAGCCAAGCCAGCCGCCCACTACAGGCCAGGTCCGGCGGTGGGGTGAGCCATGCAGAAGGGTTCTTGGTTCCTGGTTCGTGGTTACTGGTCCGAAGCATCGGGGACTCTTGGCTGGAGGCTTCAGATTTCGGACTTCGGATTTCGGACTTCGGACCTCGCGGCGTGCACCGCGCTAGTGGGGCGAGACTCCGTCGGGCCCAGCCCAACCCTGCCAGCCAGCAACCGCCGACGCCCGCCCGTGCAGGTTTCACGCTGATCGAGATGGTGGGCGTGCTGGCGGTCATCATGATTCTGGCCACGCTGGTGTTTGGTGTCACCGTCCGGCAACTGGACGCGATCGAGGCCCGGAAGGAGGACGCCGCGCTGGCCCGCATTTCCGAGGCGCTGGAGCGGAGCGTCCAGCGCCAGCGGAGCATCCCCGGCCCGACGAACTGGGTCCAGGCCGTCGCCACGGAGCTGGGCACGGACACAACCTTCGTCAGCCAGAATCCGCGCCAAAGAACCCGCGTGCTCTGGATTGATCCCCGGCTGCAAATCGGCGGGAACGGCCAGGGGCTCCCTTACCACCAGACCATCGCGGGGTCCGTGGTCACCAACGCCGGCGGCGTGATCATTCCGCCCGTCAACCTCCGGCTCATCGTGTTTTCCTCGCTGGGCCCCACATTCCCCTCGGCTGTGGTCAGCGGGGGCACGGTGGCCGCGAACTTCGACGAGCTATGGAACGCCGCGCCCGAGACGGTGCCGGCGGGCGGCCCTTGGAGCGCTTGGTCGGGGCTCGGCCGGGATTTGCGCGTCCAGCGGATGAATCTGTCCCCGTTATTTGTGCGCCTGACGCTCAACAACCACGCCTCGCCCGGGCAGGGGCGCTACGCGATTGACAACCTGGCGACCAACGCGGTCCCGAACGGCGCGTCGGGAGTGAATGCTTTCTTCATCAAGGGCACGACGCTGGGACTGCTGACGCACACCAACACCCTCGAAGCCCAGCAGATTCTCACGCGCGACTGCAACTTCGTGTACAACCTGGGTGTCTGGCGCGGCACGGTGTTCAATCCGCCGCCCGTCACGCCGCCGGTCATGGAGTACATGGCCGAACTGTTTTATCGCAGTCCGCGCAACCGGAACGCCGCAGGTGGCGCCACGCCGGGCACGGTTCTCGATGCCATGGAGGCCTTCATGGCGGCGTACAACACCTGGGCAGCGCTGGGCACCTGGCCGAAAGGCTCTTCGCACCCGGTCTTTCGAGCCGTCAGCGACGCGCAGGTGGCCATGAGTCAGGCTGCGTTGAATCTCATGAACAGCCCGGCCGAGGGCCAGTGTGACTGACATGCCTTCCTCCCCGAAGCGGCTCGTCGTGACTCCCGCCTCCGGCGCGGAGCCGGAACTCACACCGCGCGAGCCTGCCCGGGAAGCCAGCTCCGCCGATATGAACTCTGCGCCAGCCCACAACCGGGTTTCGACGCAACTTCCGTCCTGCGCCGGCGAGTTGGCCGTCCCGCCGGAAGCGGCACGAATCGCCGTGCCCGCGTCGGAGTACGAGCGCCAGATGATGCGGTGTCAGAGTCTCGAACTGCTGCGCGCCGTGTTTCGCGACCTGGCGCACGACCTGAACAACGCCCTGGCGCCGCTCCTGATGGGCTGCAGCGTGCTGCGGCAGACCGCGACCGATGCCACGGCCGCCGGCCTGCCCGCCATCATGGAAGCCGCCGCCCAGCGCGGCGCGGCGCTGGTCAGCCACATCATGACCTTGAGCAGCGCCGCCACCGGCCCGCGCGGCCTCCTGGACCCCGCGCCCCTCGCCCGCCGGGTGCTGCAGGCGATGGAGGCCTCTTCGCGCCAGCAGACCCGGTTCCAATTCGCCATCCCGGCCACGCTCTGGCCCGTCGCCGCCGAGCCGTTGCTGCTCGAACAACTCCTGCTGGCGGCGTGTCTCCGGGCCCGGCACGTCGTGCGCAAAGGCGGGAGCCTGACAGTGAGCGCCGCCAACGCCGACGCCGAGTCGCCTCCGCTGGCCGGCCCGCGACGCGGCGAACCGGGTGCCTTCGTCCGGTTCCGGTTTTCCCTGCGGCCGTTGGCGCAGCAGACCGCGCAGTCCGCCCTGGCTGTGGCGGCCGCCGGCAGGCCGGCAAACCCGAACGGCGGCGCGAATTCCTCGTGGCACGATGGACTCGAAGTCATGGCCCGCGAACTGGGGGGTACCGTGAAAACGAGCCCCGCCAGCCCGGGCGAGACGCATCTGGACCTCCTGCTTCCCGCCACGCCTACCCCACTATCCGGCAAGGTGGCTGTCCCGGGTAATCTCTGAACCTGGGGCTTGTCGTCCGTAGGGACCGGTCGGCAGCGGACGTGAACGTCCATACCCCGGCCGCACGCTGGCCGCGCAGCAGCGCGGCGCTACCGAGGTCAGCATTTCCTCCCGCCCGGCAAGGCGCCGCTGCGACGGCGCCGCGTGACGGCGGGCATCCGGCATCTGCCGGGCTGAAGTCCGGCGCTACGGCCCGCGCGCCGTTCAATTCGCGCACACGGGCACCCGGTCGAGCGTCTCCCGGACGATCTGGGCGAGCTTGTTGATCGAGTACGGTTTGGGCAGGAAATTCTCGCCGTCCACGAGCGAGACGTCCACCCCGGCTATGGCGGGCCGGTAGCCGCTGGTGAAAATCACCTTGAGCTCCGGGTTGAAGGCGCGGAGACGGCGGGCCAGCTCGCCCCCCATGATGCCGCCGGGCATGACGATGTCCGTGAGCAGCAGGTCAATTGGACAGCCGGCGCTTTCGTAAACGGTGAGGGCTTCGGTGCCGGAGGTGGCGACCAGCACGGAATAGCCCTGCCGGGTGAGCACCAGCGAAACCATTTCCCGCAGCGCATCCTCGTCCTCGGCCACCAGGATGGTTTCCCGACCGCGCAACGGCCGCGGGGTTTCGGCTGGCGTCGGCGGTTTCTCCACCGGCTGCGCGCCGGCCGGGAAGTGGAGCTGGAACGTCGTGCCTTTGCCGGGACGGCTGCTCACTTCGATCCAGCCGCCGTGCTGGCGTACGGTGCCAAAGACTGTGGAGAGTCCGAGTCCGGTGCCCGCCCCGATGCCCTTGGTGGTGAAGAACGGCTCGAAGATCCGGTTCAGCGTGGCCTCGTCCATGCCGCAGCCGGTGTCGGCGAAGGTCAGGCGGACGAACGCGCCGTGGCGTTCCTCGGGATCCATGGGCGTGGCGCCGCGATGCAGCGTGATCGCGTCCGTGCTGATCTCGATTTCGCCCCCCTCAGGCAGGGCGTCACGCGCGTTGCTGGCCAGGTTCAGGATGATCTGCTCGAGCATGGTCAGGTCCGCGTGGATGGAGGGCAGCCGCGGCGCGGGCGAGAATTGCAGGCGGATGTGCTCGCCCACCAGCCGCCGCACCATGCCCAGCGAGCCCTGAACGGCCTCGTTCAGGTCCAAGTAATGGAACTGCATGACCTGCTTGCGGCTGAACGCCAGAAGCTGCCGGATCAGATCAGTCGCGCGGTTGGACGCCTTGATGATTTCCTTCACGGACCGGGCTTCCGGGCCGTCGTCGGCAATCTGGCCGGCGATCAGTTCGGCATGGGCCTGGATGACAGTGAGGATGTTGTTGAAGTCGTGGGCGACGCCGGCGGCCAGTTGTCCGATGGCCTCCATTTTCTGGGCCTGCCGGAGCTGCTGTTCGAGCAAGGCATGCTCGGTCACGTCCCGGACCGCCAGCAGCGCGTGCGGCTGGTCGGCGAGGGTGACCGGTGCCAGCGAGACCAGCACGTGGTGCAGGTTGCCCGCCTGGTCGTGCAGTTCGGCCTCCTGTTCGCGCACCACCTCGTTGCGGGAAAGGCTGGCGTACCAGGCCTCGACCAATTGCGGCGCGCTGGCGTTGAACAAGGCCCCCGCGCTGACGCCGATCAGATCGTCGCGCCGGCGGCCGGTGAGGTGGGTCATCCGTTCGTTGGCGTCCACCAGGCGGCGGTCCGGCAGTGATTGGATGGCCATGGCGACCGGGCTGGTGTGGAAGGCCTTGGCGAAGCGCTCCTCGGAGCGGGCGAGGTTGTCGTTGGCCTGCTCCAGCTCGGCGGTGCGTTTGCGGACCATTTCCTCCAACTGTTCCATTTTGAGCTCGGCCTGGAGGTTCAACTCCCATTTCCGGGTGAGGGCGTGGGCCAGTTGCTGCACCTCGACGTTGTCGAACGGCTTCTTGAGCACCACCAGATTGTCCGGCCGGCCCAGCCGCGCCCGCATCTCCTCCCAGGAGTAATCCGAGTAGGCGGTGCAGATGACGATTTGCAGCCGGGGCTGGACTTCCCAGAGGCGGCTGACCGTCTCGATGCCGTCCCAGCCAGGCGGCATGCGCACGTCCACGAAGGCCAGGGCGTACGGACGGTTCACCGCCAGCGCCTGTTTCACCATGTCGAGGGCCTCCTCGCCCTGGTGGGCGCTGTCCAGTTCGAAGCCGACGGGGTCCTTCACCTCCTGGACTTCGTCAAAGAGGATGGCTTCCCACTGGTCAATCCCGCCCTTGGGGCGCTGGCGCGGACACAGGATCTTCAGGAAGTCCGAATGGATCGAGGGGTTGTCGTCCACCACCAGAATCCGGTGGTGGGCCGGCGGTGTGGCCGGCGGATGCGATGCAGTGTTCATGTGACCGTGACTCACAGTTGGGGTTTTCCAAACTCGAGTGATTCATCGCCCGGTCGCGGGCGCCGGCGCAAAAGTCTCCGGCAGGCCGACCCGCGGAACGGCCGGCAGTTCCAGGCTGAATTCGGCGCCACGACCCAGGCCCTCGCTGTGGGCGGTGAGGCGGCCGCCCATCTCCCTGGCGGCGTTGGCGGCGCTGTGCAGGCCGAAGCCGTGGCCGTCCTTCTTGGTGGTGAAGCCAAGGGCGAAGATGCGGGCGAGGTTCTCCGGCGCGATCCCCGCCCCGTTGTCGCGAATGCGAATGGTCACCTTGCTGGCGTCGCCGTTCTCCACCCGGACGACCAGCCGCCGGTGAGGCGGATTGCCGGCGTCGAGGGCGTACTTCGCGTTGCGGAGGAGGTTGATGAGGATTTGCAGGACCTTGTGCCGGTCCACGTTCACGCGCGGCAGGCGGCTGCGGTATTCGCGAACCACCTCGACGCGGTGCCGCTCGAAGGCGGCGGCGTTGATGCGGAGCGCGTCCTCGACCAGCTCGGTGGGCGCCAGGTGTTCGAAGGCGCCGGACACCTTGGCGTAACCCTGCTGCATGGCCACGATTTCCTTGATGTGCTCGATGTTCTGCGTCAACACCGCCACTTCCTGGATCAGCTGGTTCTGTTCCGCGGTAAGCTGCTCGGAGACCGCCGTGAGATATTCCGGCAGGACCCGTCCCTTGGGATCCTCGGTCAGGAAGTGGACGAGATTGCCGTCTTGCTCGCGCAACATGCCGGCGGCGCGGCGCAGGTTGGCGAGCTTCAGTTGCTTGAGGCGGTCGGTGACCAGAGCGGCGGAGACGCTGACGCTGTTGAGCACGTTGCCGACGTTGTGCAGGACGCCGGTGGCCACCTCCGCCATGCCGGCCAGGCGCGAGGCCTCGAGCAGGCGGCGGTTGAGCCGCTCCACCTCCTCGGCGGCCTTCTTCTGGTCGGTGATGTCCTGGAAGATGCCGCGCATGGTGGTGGGGCGGCCGTTTTCATGCACGATAGAGCCGCTCTCGCGAATCCAGACCTCCCGGCCGTCGGCCGCCACCATGCGGTACTCGTAGCTGTACGGTTTGCCGGCGGTGGCGTAGCCGTGGCAGATCTGGATCGCCGCGGCGGCGTCGTCCGGGTGCAGATGGTCGTGCCAGAACCGGGGGTCGGCTGTCCATTGTTCCGGCGTGTAGCCGAGGATGCGCTCGACCTGGCGGCTGACGAAGGTGAATTGGAAGGTGTCCGGCAAGCATTCCCAGACGATGCTTTCGATGGAGTTGATGAGCGTCTCGAGCTTCTGCTGGGACTGGGTGATGGCCGCGTCCTGTTCCTGGATGCGGGCGAGCATCTGGTTGAACGTCCGGATGAGGTTGCGGAGTTCCACGCCGGAGCCTTCGCGCACGCGGATCGAGTAATCGTTGCGGTCGGCCACCTCCTGCGCGGCGCGGGCCAGGCGCAGGACGGGCTCGGAGATGAGCCGTTGCATCCAGCTCGAGAGGAGCGTGGCCACCGCCGTGCCGACCAGCACCACCAGAAGCAGCATCCAGCCCACCAGTTTCATGATGCCGGCATAGACCGTCCGGTAATCGCTCACCAGGTTGAGCGTGGCGATCTGCTTGCCGTTGTGCATCACGGGCTTGACCGTCAAGGCGTCCTGTTCCCGGAAGGTGAAGCGGTCTTCCGTGTCATAGACCGGAGGCTCGGTGTGCCGGCCGTATTTCGCGAACACCCGGCCATCGGGCAGGACGAACGCCGCGCTGATGATGTCCTCCTTGGCCTGCAGCGAGCCGAGCACCTGCGTGGCGTCCTCGGCGTTCTCGAAGGAAATGGCGGCGGTGGAATTCGTGCTCACCATTTTCGCGACGCTGTCCATGTCCCGCATGAAGTCCTTGCGGAACATCTGGATCTGGAAGATGAACAACGCGGCGCCGGCGGTCAGCAACACCGCCAGGCAGGGCATGAGCAGCAGCAGCGTCACCTTGCGACGCAGCGGCAGATTGCTGATAAAGTGCGGGAGTTTCATGGTGATTTGATGACCGCGCGCGCGGTCCGCAGCAGTTGGGAGCTCAGCTTGAGTTCGGCCGACTTGGCGGAGTCGAGATTGAATTCCATGTTCACCTTTTGTTCCACCAGGACCAGGCCAATGACGCCGCCTTGCTGTGCGAAATTATTCTGGTCGCTCACCGTCAGCACCGGCTGACCGCGCAGGCGTCGCAGAATGTCGTCCGTTTGCACGGCGACAGACCGGGTCAGAAAGACCACCTGACAGTTCCGAAGTTCCTCGTTCTCCTTGAAGTACCGAACCTCGATCCGCCGGCCCTTCACCGCCTGGCCGCGCACCGCCTGGATCAGGGTGTTCCCGAAAGGGTTCTCGCCGACCACCCCAATGACCAGGGGAGCGTCCGGGCTGGTGAAAGCTGTGGGCGGCCATTCCACGAAGGGCAGAAGCTTCACGAGGATGAACGCCTTCACGTCGTACTCGCGGGCCGTGACTTCGGACTCACCCGCCGCGCGGGCGTTCAGGTTGAAGGTTGCCAGCAGAGAAAACAGGAACGCCAAGACGAACCGCCACCGGCGGGCTCCGCGCTTCGGGGCCGACCAGCGCCTGACCTCGGGTATGGGGGGGGAGACGGCCATTTCAGAAGCGATACAGCAGCTTCACCCGGAAGCTGCGGCCATCCTGCTCGACCGTGTCCAACGCGAGGGTCTCACCCGAGACCGGTCCGTTGTACGTAAAGTCCGCCGAGACCGGGTGCGAATAGCGCTCGTCGAAAAGGTTGTAGATGCTGGCGGAAAGTTCGAGGCCCTTGAGCAGCTCGCGGCTGAAGAGGGTGAAATTGACGATGGCGTAGGCGTCGGTTTCGCTGCCCGCCACGGTCCGGCGCTCGCTCGTGGCCTGCAGCTCGAGGCTGGCAAAGACCTTTTCGCGCCATAGTGACGCGCTGAGGTTCAATTTGCCCAGGTGCCGCGGCGAGTTCTCCAACTGCGCGCCGGTGTTTTCATCCTCGGTGTCGGCGAACGTGTAGCTGGCCAGCCCGCGCAAGCCCCAGGGCAGCTTGCTTTCCACCTCGAATTCCACGCCCCGCGCCACGGCCGAGCCGGTGTTGGCGAACTGGTACAGGTCGTCACCCAGACTTTCCGGGTCGCCGTCAACGTCCACAGCGATCTGGTTGATCAAGTCGTCCACGTCGTTCCAGAACAGGGAGACGCTGGCGCGCCAATGCGGCCCGAACCGTTGCTCCCACGCCAGTTCGTAGGAACGAATCGTCTCCGGCCGCAGGTCGGGGTTGGCGATGGACCCGGTGCTGACGTAATAGAGTTCGTAGGCGTTGGGCGCCCGGAAGGCCTGGCCGTAAACAAACTTGAACGCGGTGGGCTCCCAAGGACTATAGATCAGCCCGGCGCGCGGGTTGAGGGTGTCCCCGAACACGCTGTAGTGGTCGTACCGCAGGCCGGCGTTGAGAATCAGGTTCTTCCGGATGCTCCATTCATCCTGGAGAAACAGCCCCAGGAGGTCGCTGCTCTCGTTTGAGTCCAGATACTCCTCGAACGGATCCACATCCCAGTTCTGCTGAAGCAGCTCGAAGTCGTGCCGCCATTCCCCGCCGGCCGTGAGCCGGTGGCTGTCCCAGAACGTCTTGCTCACGGACAGATCCGCGCCTGCTGACGTGGCCACAGCCAGGTCGAGGTTCAAGTCCGGCGCCGTCTCCGGTTCGGCGTCGTAGTCGTACGGATAATCCCCGTCGAACTGGTAGCGGTCGAAGTACCCCCGGGCGGTCACCAGCCATTCATCGCCAAACTCGTGCCGGAAGGTCAGGTCCGCCCAAGCCCGCTCGTCCACGCTGGCCAGGCGCGGATCGTGCGAGTTGGGCACGGTGCCGTAAGCCGCGGTGGGCCAGTCCTTTTGTCGTCGCGAGAAGCCGCCCTGCAACGTGAAGTCCTTGTAGCTGAGGCTGGCGAACAAGTTGCGCGCCCAGCCGCCGTCCAGGTCTTCCGCCACAAACTCGGGATAGCTGAGGCGATCGTCGCCGGCGCTGTCGTACAGGCTGCCGGAAACGACGAACTCCACGCCGTTGGTGAAGCGCTGGCCGTAGCTCACCCTTCCCGTCCAGGTGTCGAACGTGCCATACGCCCCGGCCAGTTCGGCGCCGCCCAGATTGCGACCTTTGCGCGTGATGACGTTGACGACCCCGAAGAAGGCGTTATTGCCGTACAGCGAGGAGCCCGGCCCGCGAATCACCTCCACGCGCTCGATCAGGTCAATGTCCAGTGGGAAATCCGTGTTGCCCGCCGCCGTGTCGTAAATTCCATCGTTGAGCCGGTGGCCGTCAATCAGCAGCAGCATCCGTCCGCCGAAATCTCCGGGCCGGTTGAATCCCCGCACACCAATGAAACTGTAAGCCCGGTCGTAGGTGACGAAGAAGCCGCGGACGCTGTTGAGCACGTCCCCCAGCGTCCGATGGCCGTATTTCTGGATGTCGTCGCGCGTGACAATGCTGACGGCGGCGGGGGCTTCGGTGGTTTTCTGCTCGTGCTTGGAAGCGCCAAACACGGTGTCCACCTTGATGGTCATCAGAGCATCCAGGCTCAGGTCAGCCAGATTGGGTCCGGACTCGGACGGCGCTTGGGTGTCTTCCGGGGAGTCGTCAGGAATGCCCGCGCACTCGGATTGCTGCGGCGATAATCCGAGACCCAAGACCATGACCAGTCCCAACCGAATGGTTTGGGAGAGTTGCATGGAAGTGTCTGTTTGTTGTACGGCCCCCGTCCAGCTAGTCACCAAATCCTCATGCAAAAGCACACTTCAACCCATGTCTCCACGGCAAATTCATGCTCAGCAGCAGGCGTGCCAGGTGAAGAACCCCAAGTCTTTGCAAGCCTTCCGGCCGGGTGTGCCGGGGGTTGCCTGCCGGGACGGTCCCGGAGTGCGCGACGGCGGAGGGGGGGGAATGAGGGCGGGCGCGGCGCGCGGCGTCTGGGTTGGACAGCACGACCAAGCTTGTCCGGACGCTGCGGTTTTCAGCAAAGCTTATTGCCAAACCACCGCCAGGCCACAGCGCTCAGCGATCCACCTCGCCCATGACGATGTCCACGCTGCCCAAGATGACCACCGCGTCGGCCAGCGTGTGGCCCAGGCACAGGTCCTCGAGCACGGTGAGGTTCACGAAGCTCGGCGGGCGCACCCGGTAGCGGTACGGATTGGGGCCGCCGTCGCTGATGAGGTAAAAGCCCAACTCGCCCTTCGGGGCTTCGAGGCGGGCATAGGCCTCGCCGGGCTTGGGCCGCAACCCGCGCACCTTGACCTGCGGATTGCTCACCGGCCCGGCCGGAAGATCGCGCAGCGCCTGAGCGAGGATTTGGTGCGACTCGCGCATTTCCAGGACGCGGACCATGTAGCGGTCGTAAGTGTCGCCCCGCTCGCCCAGCGGCACCCGGAAGCCGAAGCGCTCATAGATGCCGTAGCGGTCCACCTTGCGCACGTCGTAGTTCACGCCGCTGGCGCGCAGCATCGGCCCGGTGATGCCAGCATTGACAGCCAGTTCCGCCGGCAACACGCCGACGTCCACAGTGCGGGCCAGGAGGATTTCGTTCGTGTTGAGCAAGGCCTCGAATTCGTCGAGAAAGCGCGGCAGCGCGTCCACGAACCGTTGCGCCGCCTCGACCCAGCCCGGCGGGAAGTCGCAGCGGCAGCCGCCGAAGCGGAAGTAATTGCACATCATCCGCGCGCCGGTGAGCGCCTCGAAGAGGTCGAGCACCTTTTCGCGCTCGCGGAAGGCGTACATGAGCGGCGTGCCCATCGTGCCCATGTCATGGGTGAGGAAGCCGATCAGGCACAGGTGATTGAGCACGCGGGTCAGCTCGGCGGTGATGACGCGGAGGTACTCGGCGCGCTCGGGCACGGCGATGCCGGCGAGCTTTTCCACCGTGAGCACGTAGGCCCAGTTGTTGGTCAGCGAGCAAAAGTAGTCCAGCCGGTCCGTGTACGGGATCGAGCCCAGGTAGCTGGTCTGCTCGCCGATCTTCTCGTGATTGCGGTGCAGGTAGCCGAACACCGGCTTGAGCCGCCGCACGCGCTCGCCGTCGAGCACCACGTCCATCCGGAACACGCCATGCGTGGAGGGGTGATGCGGGCCGACCGACACCTCGAGCCACTCGCCTTCGCCCGGCAGCGGCGCGCCGGCCCGGGCCCTGATCTCGTAACCCGGTCCCGCCGCCGGCGAGGGTGTCTCCGCCAGCGCGGGCGGCTCGGGCACCAGGTCGCCCGTGGACAAACCCGCGATCAGCGCGCGCTCGTCGAGTTCCCGGGGCGTCATGCCGCGCCTCCCAGCGGGTAATGCCGCCGCGCCTTCTCGAGCACCGCGTCGTGCGGCGTGGGCTCGAACTCGTAGTCGTCCGGCTCCACGTAATCCTTGCGCATCGGGAAGTCCTGGAACTCGTCCCACATCAGGATGCGGCGCAGGTCCGGATGCCCGGTGAAGACGATGCCGAACAGGTCGTACGCCTCGCGCTCCTGAAACTCCGCGCTGCGCCAGACCGGCGTGAGCGACGCCAGCCGGGTGTCCTCGGCGCGGTTCGCGGTGCGCTGGCGCAGAATCAGCGGGCCCTGCCGCAGCGCCATCGAGTACAGGTGATACACCGCCTCCAGATGCGCGGGGCGCCGCCGTTCCACCGTCTCCTCGACCTCCTGTTCGGCGCCGTCCACAGTCCGGCGGATCTTGACCTTTTCCTTCACCGTCGCCTCGAGCCAGTCCACGCCGGTGACATTCGAGCAGTAATCGAACCGCAACGCCGGGTCGTCGCGGAGGAAGCGCGCGACCGCGAGCGCGTGGGCGCGGTCCACCACCAGCGAACTCTGCGCGGGCACGGCGGGGTTGGGCTCCACGCGCGCCTCCGCGCCGGGCACGGCGGCGAGGATGCGGGCTTGAATCTGTTCGAGCGTTTCCACGGGCAGGACACCGGGCTGCGGCGCGAAGCGTCAGCCGGCTTGCGTCCGCACCAGCACGGGCGGCTGCCACACCTCAGTGTTCTTGGGCGGTTCCAGGTCGTACGGCCCGTAGCTGGGCACGGGAAACTCGGCCGGCGCGTCCTCGCGCAGATGGCGCGGCCGCTCGTCACCGGTCAACGCCTGCGCCGCGATCTTTTCCTGGAGCTTGAGGATGCCGTGCAGCAGCGCCTCCGGCTTGGGCGGGCACCCGGGGATGTGGATGTCCACCGGCAGGTAGCGGTCAATGCCCTTGAGCACGTTGTAGCCCTGCTTGAACGGGCCGCCGGAAATGGCGCAGGCACCCATGGCGATGACGTACTTCGGCTCGGGCATCTGGTTGTAGAGCCGCACCACCAGCGGCGCCATCTTCTTGGTCACCGTGCCGGCCACGATCATCAGGTCCGCCTGGCGGGGTGAGGGGCGGAAGACCTCGGCGCCGAACCGCGAGATGTCCCAGCGCGCCATGGAGGCGGCGATCATCTCGATCGCGCAGCAGGCCAGGCCGAAGTTCAGCGGCCAGATCGAGTTGCGCCGGCTCCAGTTGTACAACTCCTGCAGGGTGATGGTGAAAACCCCCTGTTTGCTCAGTTCGCTGCGTAATCCTTCGTCCATGTGCGAATGAAGCGCGCCCGCGCCGGCCTGGCAACCGGCCGCGGCTACACCCAGTGCAGCACCCCTTTCCGCCAGGCCCACACCAGCCCCTCGACCAGCAGCAACACGAACACCAGCATGGCCGCCACCGCGCCGGCCGGCAGCCCGGTGAACGCCACCGCGAACGGCAGCAGGAACAGCATCTCCACGTCGAAGATCAGGAACACCAGCGCGTACAGGTAATAGCCGGAATGGAACTGCACGCCGGTTTCGCCGGGCGACGGCAGGCCGCACTCGTACGGCGCGTTCTTCTCCGGTCCCGGCTTGGGCGGGGCGAAGAACGCGGCCCACAGCCGGGCCAGCAGCAGCGGCGACAGGCAAAACGCCGTGGCCACCGCGGCCATCACCGCCAGGAACAGGTACGACTGCCCGCCGGCATCCATGTCAGGAGTTCTCCGGTTTGTGCGGCCGCAGGCCCACCGAGCGGGCGATGTCGTCGAACTCCTCGCGGCTCACGGTCTCGAGCTGCTTGCCGCGCGCGATGAGCTTCTCGTTGATCTTGATCGCCTTCTCGGTCATCTCCGCGTGCGTCTCCTGCGTGCCGCCCACCAGCGCGAAGTTGGAGCCTGTGGTGACGCGCTTGTGACCGTCGGAATCGAGGCCGACGCCCAGCAGCAGCGCCGTGCGGGTCTTGCGTGACCGTTGCATCACGGGTGCAGGCTAGGTCCGCTCCCCTGGCCTTCCAAGTGAAAAGGCGCCCGCCAGGCGATCGGGAATCTGGAAATCACGAGGCCGGGAAGGTGAAATCCGAAAACCGAAAGCCGAAGCCGGTGGGGCGTCGCTTGCCTGAAAATTTGAGGTTTGTGGTTCTTGGTTCTGGGAACCGCTCCTGCTCGTAATCTTGCTCCTCGGGGATACCGGATGCCAGATGCCAGATGCCGGCTTTCGACCTTCGACCTTCGACGGCGGACTTGGGACTTTGAACTTGGGACTTGGGACTTTGACCTTCGGACTTCGACCTTCGGACTTCGGACTTCCGATTCCTCCTCACCCGCCCGCCACAATCTTCACGATCTCCAGCCGATCGCCGGCTTGCAGCGTTCGCTGGGGAAACTCGGATGGCGCCACCGCCTCGCCGTTGAGTTCCACCACCACGCTGCGCGACGGCAGTCCCCGCGCCGCCAGCCATTGCTCCAGCGTGCAGGGCAGCGGAACCGTCACCGGCTGGCCATTGGCGATGAGCGTGCCTTCCGTCAGGGCGTCCATGGCGGGTCAGGCCGTGAGCGCGGCGTCCCAGTCTTTCCAGACCGGTTCGTAGCCGAGGTCGCGCAGGCGCGCGGCCACCACCGCGGCGGGCCGCTCGTCCGCGATGTCGAACTGTCCGGTGGGCGCGGCGGCCATCGCCCATTCGCTGGCGCCCAGCTCGACAATCCGGCCGCGCTCGGTGCGGTGCAGCTTGTCCCGGCCGGCGCCGGTGTAACCGCCCGGCTCGGTGTGGCTGCCGGCGCTCATGAGCGTGATGCCCAGCGGCACCAGGCCGTCGCGCAGCCGCGCCGGCTCGCGCGTCGAAAGGACCAGGCCGACGTCCGGGAACTGGAGGCGGAAGGCGCAGACCAGTTGCGCCAGCTCGCGGTCGGTCATCGAGGTGCGCGGCTGAAATTCCCCGGCGCACGGCCGCAGGCGCGGCAGCGAGATGGTGAGCTGCGCCTTCCAGCAATGCCGGAGCAGATACGCCGCGTGCGCCGCCACGCACAGCGCCTCAAACCGCCAGTCCGCCAGCCCGTAAAGCGCGCCGATGCCCAGCCGCCGGAAGCCCGCAGCGTAGGCGCGCTCGGGTGTTTCCAGCCGCCACGCAAAATCGCGCTTCGGCCCGGAAAGGTGCATCTCCGCGTACACGGCGCGGTCGTACGTTTCCTGGTACACCACCAGGCCCTCAGCGCCGGCCTCGACCAGCGGCCGGTACTGCGCCGTGTCCAGCGGCCCGACCTCCAGCGACAGGCTGGGCACCTCGGCGTGCAGCGCGGCCGCGCAGTCGCGCAGATAGTCGGCGGAGACAAACCGCGGATGCTCGCCCGCCACCAGCAGCAGGTTGCGGAAGCCTTCCGCGAACAGCGCCCGCGCCTCGCGCACCACTTCCTCCACACTGAGCGTCACGCGCAGGATGGCGTTGTCCCGCGAAAACCCGCAGTACCGGCAGTTGTTGATGCACTCGTTCGACAGGTACAACGGCGCGAAGAGCCGGACCACCCGGCCAAACCGCTGCTGCGTCAGCCGCCGCGCGCGAGCCGCCATCTCAGACAGGAACGCCGCCGCGGTCGGGGACAACAACGCCGCGAAGCCCGCCAGCGAACGCAGTTCCCGGGCGAGGCTCGCGTGGACCTCGGCCGGACCCGCACCGCGCGCGCGCGCCAGCAGGTCCGTCAGCGGCAGTTGTTCGAACTCGGCCAAAAAACTCACGCACCCAACATAAGCCGCCCGCCGGCGGTGTCGAGCCGTCGTGCGGGTGATGGCTGGCTCCGGGCGCAGCGCACTTTCGTGCCGGCTGGGGGCGGGCCGCAGCGGCCCAGGTAGCCTCGCCTGGGGCCGTGCCGCAGGCGACCCGCCTGGGGGTCGGAGGTTGAAAGTCGAAGATCGAAGGCCGGCATCTGGCATCCGGCGTCCGCTCCCATCGAACCCCGAGCCTCGAACCCCAACACAGCAGGGCTCGACGGAGTCTCGCCCCAGCCCGTCAAGGCCGGACCGGCACCAAGGTGAGATGCGCCCTGATTTGCGGAGCCGCAGAAATTTCCATTGCCAAATTTTCCCGAAGAGAGTAGGGGGGGGACCCGGGACCTTCAACGATGGAAGAACTATGAAACACATCCTTACAATTGCACTCCTCACCACGGCTGCGCTCGCCTGGCCGGTTTGCGGCCAGGACGCGGCCGACGCCGCTCCACCCACACCGGAAGCCAAGGCCAAGGCGGAGAAGAAGGCTCCGGCCACGGCGAAGAAGCCCGCCGCCTTTCCATTCCGCGGGACGCTCAAGGCTGTGGACAAGGACGCCATGACCCTGACTCTAGCCGGCAAGGAGAAAGATCGCGTCATCCACATCACCTTCCAGACGCGGTTCACCAGGGACGGCAAACCCGCCACGCTTGGCGATGCGATCCTCGACGGGGAAGTGGCCGGCTCGGCGCGCAAAACCGACGATGGCCGTACTGAGGCAGTGTCGGTGCGTTTCGGTCCGGCGCCCGGCAAATCCAGCAAGCCGGCCGGGACGCCGAAGCCGAAGGAAGAGTAGTAAACCCAAACACCGAAGTTGGGAAGGCGGGACGCACTGCGCTACGGCCAACTTCGGTTTTCGGGGCAAGAACCGCGCCAGCAGTACGGTCGCCGTGGTTTCCTGGCGAAACCGGAAAACGATCCACCGCGTTGTCTTGTCGGCGGTGGGAGTCGCCCGCGGATTCAAGTCAGCCGGAACCAGCGTTTGATGCCGCTGGTCGCCTTCTTGCCGCCGGGTGGCGGCGTGGTGCCGGTGATGTACCGGCCCACCAGATACTGGCTGCGCGCCGCTTCGAGCGCGAGAATGAACTCTTCGTAGCTTTGAAAGCGCTCGCCCGGTTTTTTGGCCATCGCGCGGACAATGGCGTCACTGGTGTGCTGAGTGATTTCCGGCACCACTTGCTTGGGCGGCGTGAGCGGGGTGTGGACGTGCGCCCCCACCACTTCCTCGACCGACGGCGCCTCGAACGGCACGTGCTGGGTGATGGCGTGGTACAACGTGCCCGCCAGGCTGTACATGTCTGAAAGGAAATCCTCGCGCTCGCGGCGGACCTTTTCGGGTGCGATGTAGTAAGGCGTCCCCCACACGGTGCCGTCGGAGTCGTCGTCGGCGTCGGCTGGCCGGGCGAGGCCGAAGTCCACCAGCTTGGGCTCGCCGTCCGCGTTGAAGAGGATGTTGCCCGGCTTGATGTCGCGGTGCAGCAGGCCGTGCCTGAGCGCGGCGTTGAGCGCGGAGGCAACCTTGATCCCGATGTCGAGCACCTCCAGTTCCGGCAGGCGGCCCTTTTCAATCCGGCTGTCCAGGCTGCCGCGGTCCGCCAGTTCCATGACGAGGTAAAGCTGTCCGTCCGACTCGTCGAGGGTGTAGATGTGGATGATGTTGGTGTGGTTGAGGCTGGCGCAGGCGCGGGCTTCGCGGAGCAGGCCGGCCATCGCCCGCTCGTCGGAGATGAGTTCGCGTTTGACGAGCTTGACCGCCACTTCGCGCTCGAGGGTGAGGTCGAACGCCCGGTACACCGTGCCCATGCCGCCGGAGGCGATGCGGGCGCGCAGTTCGAACTGCCGCAACCGCAGGGGCATCATCACGCTGGCGCCGCACTTGGTGCAGGGAAAATGGCTCAGCGGTTCCGCATCCCCCGGCACAAACAGGGTAGTGCCGCAGCCCGGGCAGGCGACCATCCGCAACTGCTTGCGGGCCCCGTTTTCGACGACAGACACAAGGCGACTTTTATCACCGTTGGCCAGTGTCGCAAGCGTTGAAACCGCCCGCGGCACGCCGCCCAGTGTGGCCGCCGGAGTGTTGACCCCGGTGATGGAGTGCAGTGTGTTCATGCTGCTTACCCTTTACTAAGCAGTTTCCTGGCCAGATTTCGGCCCTGACGCGGCTGGCCAAGCGGCTTGCCAAGCCCTCCCCCTGCCCTAGTCTGCCCCGGTGCGCATCCTGTTCATTGGCGACATCGTGGGCGAGCCCGGCCGGAAGACGGTGAAACGGCTGGTGCCCCGGCTGCGCGCCCAACTTGCGGCGGACGTGGTGATTGCCAATGGCGAAAACATGGCGGGCGGCGCGGGCATCACCGCCAGGACGGCCGCCGAGGTCTTCGACGCCGGGGTGGACGCCATCACTGGCGGGGACCACATGTGGGACCAGAAGGAGATCATGGCCTACCTGCCCGCCGACCCGCGCATCATCCGGCCCTTGAACTACCCGCCCGGCGCGCCGGGGCAGGGCGCGTTTCTGGTGCAGAAGCCGAACCTCGCCCCGCTGGTGGTGCTCAACGCCCAGGGCCGGGTCTTCATGCCCAGCTTGGAGAATCCATTCCACGTGGTCGCGGCGGAAGTCCGCCGCTGGCGCGAGGTGACGCCGCTCCTTCTCCTGGATTTCCACGCCGAGGCGACCTCCGAGAAGATCGCCCTGGCCCGGCTGCTGGACGGCCAGGTGAGCGCGGTCATCGGCACCCACACGCACGTGCAAACGGCCGATGAGCAGCTTCTGCCCGGCGGCACGGCGTATCTGACCGACGCTGGATTCACCGGGGCGCAAGAAAGCGTGCTGGGCCGCGAGATCGAACCGGTGATCAAGGCATTTCTCACCAACCTGCCCCAACGCTTCACCGTGGCCGCCGGCCGCCCGCGGCTGCAAGGAGCCTTGATCGAGCTGGACCAGGCCACCGGCAAGGCCCGCAGCATCCAGCGTCTCAACGAGCCGATGCCCGAGCCGAATCCCTGACCGCCGCGCCGCCGCCGCGCCATGCCCCGCAAGACCACCTCGCAATGGGACTTCGGCGAACTGTTTCCGCCCGAACAGACCCGGCGCGTGCTCACGGTCTCGGAGCTGACGCTCCAGGTGAAGCGCCTGCTCGAGGCGCAGATCGGCTCCGTGTGGGTGTCCGGCGAGGTCTCGAACCTGCGCGTCCAGGCCTCCGGCCACGCGTACTTCACGCTCAAGGACGCCGGCGCGCAGCTTGCCTGCGTGCTGTTTCGCGGCGCGGCCCCGACGCAGCGCGAACTGCTGGCGGACGGCCGCAAGGTGCTGCTCCAGGGTGACCTCACCGTCTATGAGCCGCGTGGCCAGTACCAACTGGTGGTCACGGCTGTGGAACTGCACGGTGTCGGCGCGCTGCAACTGGCCCTCGAGCGGCTCAAGCAGAAGCTGGCGGCGGAAGGACTCTTCGCTTCTGAACGCAAACGCCCGTTGCCCGCGCATCCCGAACGCATCGGCCTGGTGACCTCGCCCACCGGCGCCGCGTTGCGGGACGTGCTGTACGTGATCCAGCGCCGGCAACCGTCGCTGGAAATCGTGCTCGCGCCCTGCCGCGTGCAAGGCGACGGCGCGGCGGCGGAAATCGCCGGGGCCATCCGGCGGCTGAACGTCTTCAATGCCGTCATGAGCGCTGCGGCACTCTCCGGCCTCCGGCCTCCGGCGTCTGGGCCTCCTGTATCCGGCCCCCAACAACCCACTTCCCCCGCACCGGCTCGGAGCTATCTCGACCTCATCCTCGTCACGCGCGGCGGCGGCAGCCTCGAAGATTTGTGGGCCTTCAACGAGGAGGTGGTCGCGCGGGCCATATTCGAGTCGGCGTTGCCGGTGGTTTCGGCCGTCGGGCACGAAATTGATTTCACCATCAGCGATTTCGTGGCCGACTGCCGCGCCGCCACGCCCAGCGCCGCCGCGGAACTCATCACCGCCGGCGCTGTGGCCGCGCGGGATTGGCTGACCGTCGCGCGTGCGCGCCTGCCCCGGCTGGCGCGCGACCAGCACGAAGCCTGGGCCGCCGCGCGCGAAGACCTGCGGGCGCGCATCCGCCGCGCGCACCCGCGGCAGCGCGTGAACGAGGCCTGGCAGCGGCTAGACGACTTGCGCGCCAGCCTGGGCCGCGCGACGCGCTACACCGTGCGGGCGGCCCGCGCACGCTGGGAGACCGCACAGGCTGCCTGGCAGCGGCTGCACCCCGCGGCGTGTCTGGACGGCCTGAAGACCGAGGTGAACCGCGCCGGCGCGCGCTTGCGGGAACTGGCGCGGCACCGCCTCGAACAAAGCCGCGAGCGGCTGGCCGCTTTGGGGGATCGCTTGCGGCTGCTCTCGCCGGAACTGACGCTGGCGCGTGGGTATTCGATCACCATGGACGCCGAAACGGGTCGCGTGCTTCGCGACGCCGAGCAGACACAGTCCGGCCAACGGCTGCGCACGCGGTTGCACGCGGGTGAACTTCGCAGCGTCGTGGAATGATGCCTGCGCCAAGGCGCGCCTGCGGGGCCGGAGCGCAGTCCGGCGGGCACAGTGTCAAGGTTGCTTGCTCGCCGCGGCCAGGATGGTCTCGAAGTGCGGCGGCGCCTCTTCGCGGGCGACGACGCTGATCTCGATCTTCTTGAAGCCCGCCGTCTCCAGCCAGTGTTGCAGGTCGCTCTCCGCGAAGCCCAACCAGTGGTCGCCATACAGTTCCCGCGCCTGGGCAAAGGTGTGCTGGCGCAGGTCCAAGATCATGATCTGGCCGCCGGGCTTGAGGATGCGCTGCGCGCTGGCGAGCGCCCGCGCCGGCTCCGCCGCGTGATGCAGCGCCTGACTGAGGATGACGAGGTCCACCGCGTTGTCCGCGATGGGCGGATCCTGCAGGTCGCCCAGGCGGAACTCGAGGTTCTTGAGCCCGGCCTTCTTCGCCCGGGCGGCGCCGAACTCGACGATCTTCTCGGCGTTGTCCACGGCGATGACCTTTTTGCAGCGCAAGGCCAGCAGTTCGCTGAGCAGGCCCTCGCCCGAGCCGAGGTCCGCCACGGTGAGCGGCGGCAGCAGGCGTAGCAGCAACTGGCCGAAGGCCTGCCAGGAACGGCCCGGGCCGTAGCTGCGGCCAAAGCGGCCGGCCACCTGGTTGAAGAACACCCGCTCGCGGTGCGCGCGCAGCTCGAGGATGCGCCGGAGGTTGATCTGGTCCGCGCCGTGCTCGGGCAGTTCGGTCGCGCCGCGAATCGCCAGGCGGCGGACCTCGCCGACGCCGGCGTTCCCGGCGCCAATCAGGCGGTAATAGGTGCGCTTGCCTTCGCGCCGCGCGCCCACCAGCCCGGCCTCCGCCAGCAGGCCGAGATGGGTGGAGATGCGGGATTGCCCCAGGCGGGTGATTTCCTGGAGTTCGTGGACGGACAGTTCCTGGTTTTCCAGAAGCGCCAGGATGCGCAGCCGCGTCGGGTCCGCGAGGGCCCGGAGCGTTTTCAGGGTGTCGGCCATGTTGGACGGCGACGGCAACCGGGGAGCTGGCGGACCGGCCGGGGCCGCCGGCGGCAATTCCGCAGTTGACGCGCCGGTCTATTTATATATCTTCGCATCGCGATACGTCAATACGTCAGCGATACGGTCACGGCTAAGCCATGAGCAAATCCTTCATTTTTTCGTCCGAGTCCGTTGGTGAGGGCCACCCGGACAAGGTCTGCGACACCATTTCCGATTACGTGCTGGACGCCTGCCTGGCGCAGGACAAGTTCAGCCGGGTCGCCTGCGAGTGCTATGCCAAGTCCAACGTGGTGATCGTGGGCGGCGAAATCACGACGCGGGCGAAGCCGGACTTCGTGGCCGTGGCCCGCCAGGCCATCCGCGACATCGGCTACGTGAACGACGACGACGTGTTCCACGCCGACAAGGTGTTCGTGAACGTGCTGGTGACCCGGCAGTCGCCCGACATCGCGCAGGGCGTGGACGCCCGCAAGGCCAAGGGCAAAAAGACCGCCAGGCAGGGCGCGGGCGACCAGGGGCTGATGTTTGGCTACGCCTGCAACGAAACGCCCGAACTCATGCCCGCGCCGATCATGTTCGCGCACCGCCTGGGCCGGGAACTCACGCGGATCCGCAAGAGCGGCAAGGTGCCCTGGCTGCGTCCGGACGCGAAATCGCAGGTGTCGGTCGTCTATGAGGACGGCCGGCCCGTGGCCATTTCGAACGTGGTCATTTCCACCCAGCACACGGCGGACGTCGAGCACGCGGAGATCGAGCGGTTCTGCGTCGAGAACGTCATCAGAAAAGTCCTGCCCCGGAACCTGCTCAACGGCCGCACGGAATACCTGATCAACCCGACCGGCCGGTTTGTGGTCGGCGGACCGCAGGGCGATACCGGCCTGACGGGCCGGAAGATCATCGTGGACAGCTACGGCGGCATGGGCCGGCATGGCGGGGGCTGCTTCAGCGGCAAGGACCCGACGAAGGTGGACCGGAGCGCGGCCTACATGGGCCGCTGGGTCGCCAAGAACGTCGTGGCCGCCGGTCTGGCCGCGCGCTGCGAAATCCAGTTCGCCTACGCCATCGGCCATCCCGACCCGGTGAGCGTTCACGTGGATACCTTCGGCACGGCGACGGTGGATGAGGACAAAATCACCCGCGCCATTAACCGCACGTTTAGCTTCCAGCCGGCGGACATCATCGAGCAGTTGGACCTGCGCCGGCCGATTTACGCCAAGACCACCAACTACGGCCACTTCGGCAAGGACGACCCCGACCTGACTTGGGAGAAGATTGACAAGGTCGCGGCCTTGAAGAAGGCGCTGCTGTAGGAAAGATTCCAGCGGTATGCAACGGATCACCTTTGCCCAGGCGTTGCCCGGTTACCGGCTCCAGTTCCGTTTTGACGACAGCGTGAAAGGCGTCGGGGACCTTTCGGCGGAGGTGGGCAAAGGCGTTTTCGCCATCTTGAGCGATCCGGAGGCGTTTGCGCGTTTTAGGATCGAGCGCAACGGTCCGGCGATCATCTGGTCGGATGAGGTGGATGCCTGTGCGGACGCGCTTTACCTGGAGATCACGGGCCTGACTGCGGAACAACTCTGGCTGGTGTCGAACCCAGTTCCCGTCCATGCCTGAGATTTCGCGTTTTTACGGCATCAACGTCTCGTTGCATTTGCGCGAGTATCCACCGGCCCACTTTCACGCGGAACACCAAGGTCATGAAGCCGTTTTCGACATTGCCACGCTCCGCCTCCTGCAAGGGCGGCTGCCGCAGCGTGCCCGCAGCCTGGTGGTCGAATTGGGCGGCCTTGCATCGCGGGGAACTGATGGACGCCTGGCTCGCGCTGTGTGACGGACGGATGCCGGAAAAGATCGCCCCGCTGGAATGAGACATTGATTCAACCATTCAACTTTTCACCGTTTTAACCAATCACCGAACACACCATGCCCACCGTCAAACTCCCCCCCTCCCGCGCCAGACTCGCCAAAGCCGCCACCAAAGGCGGCAACGGCAGGCCCAAACCGGACTTTTTCGTCAAGGACCTCACGCTCGCCGAGTTGGGCCGCAAGGAAATCGGCGTCGCCGAGCAGGAGATGCCCGGCCTGATGGCCATCCGCGCCAAGTATGGTCCGCAAAAGCCGCTCCAGGGCGTGCGCGTCTCCGGCTCGCTCCACATGACCATCGAGACGGCCGTGCTCATCGAGACGCTCACCGAACTGGGCGCCTCGGTGCGGTGGGCGAGTTGCAACATCTTCAGCACGCAAGACCACGCCGCTGCCGCCATCGCCAAGGCCGGCATACCGGTCTTCGCCTTCAAGGGCGAAACGCTCGAGGAGTACTGGGACTTCACCCTGGCTGCGCTCACGCATCCCGGCGGCAAAGGCCCGCAGCTCATCGTGGACGACGGCGGCGACGCCACACTGCTCCTCCACAAAGGCTACGAGATGGAGCACGGCTCCGACTGGGTGAACACGCCCGGCAGCAGCCGCGAGGAACAGGTCATCAAGAACCTGCTCAAGAAATGCGCCAAGACGCGCCCCGGCTGGTTCACCGAGGCCGTGAAGGATTGGAAGGGCGTCAGCGAGGAAACCACCACCGGTGTGCATCGCCTGTACCAGATGCTCGAACAGGGCAAGCTCCTCGTGCCCGCCATCAACGTCAACGACTCGGTCACCAAGTCGAAGTTCGACAACCTTTATGGCTGCCGCGAATCGCTCAGCGACGGCCTCAAACGCGCCCTCGGCGTGATGCTGGCCGGCAAGACCGCAGTCGTCTGCGGCTACGGCGACGTCGGCAAGGGCAGCGCGCACAGCCTGCGCGGCTTCGGCGCGCGGGTCATCGTCACGGAGATTGATCCCATCAACGCCCTGCAGGCCGCGATGGAAGGCTTCGCGGTCAAGACCATCGAGGACACGCTGGGCGAGGCGGACATCTATGTCACCGCCACCGGGAACCGCGACGTCATCACCCTGGAGCACCTGCTCCAAATGAAGGACCAGGCCATCGTCTGCAACATCGGGCATTTCGACAACGAGATCCAAGTGGACCGGCTCAACGCCGCCAAGGGCGTGAAGAAGGTCAACATCAAGCCGCAGGTGGACCGCTACGACCTGCCCAACGACCGGAGCATCTACCTGCTGGCCGAAGGCCGGCTGGTAAACCTCGGCTGCGCGGAAGGCCATCCGAGCTTCGTCATGAGCAACAGCTTCACCAACCAGTGCCTGGCGCAGCTTGATCTCTGGGCCAACCGGGACACCTACAAGGTCGGCGTTTATCGCCTGCCCAAGAAGCTCGACGAGGAGGTCGCCCGCCTGCACTTGGAGAAGCTCGGCGTGAAGCTCACCAAGCTCACCCAGGCCCAGGCCGACTACATCGGTGTGCCGGTCGAAGGCCCGTACAAGCCCGAACACTACCGGTATTAGCCGGCAGCGGGAGGTCGCCCAAGCCGAGAAGGCCGGTTTTGAAGCGCTAGCCTGCGGTTTTCCGACCGCAATCCGCGTCCTTGCTCGATAGCGGACGGCCAGACCGGCGTCTTTCAGCCCGCCCACCTGACCCAGCGTGTACCTGCCGCCCGGGCCTCTCAGTATTTTCCGCCTGCGGGAAGAGACCGGTGTGTGGACGGTATCGGCAGCCATCCTTGGCTGCCGTGGAGGGCGGCATCTAGCCGCCCGGACCCGCTTGGGAAACCACCGCCCCCGCCACCCCACTGACTGGTCTCCGCCGGGCTGGAAGCCCGACTCACCGGCAGGCTGGAAGCCTGCCGCGACCCCGGCAGCGGCCTCGCTGCTAAAACTGAGATGCACCTTTGCGGCTGCGCCGAGCCCATGCGGCTCGACCCGGCAATCGCTTGGGCAGGCTTTGTCCAAATGTTGGCCAGCGTATGGATAAGAATTACGCAGCCTGGGCCTTCGAAGATCAAAGTGACTTTAACGTTCTAATGACCTCGGCCCTTTTGTGAAGTCTGCTGAGCCGGCAGTTTTGCCCATGTTTTTTCGGCTCCAGATGGTTTTCCCACAAAGGTTTATCGGCAAATTCTGAAGCGCGGGCATCACCGCGGTCTCGATCAATATCAGGCCGGAAAAATAAGTTTGATGAAGTGCCCAGCCAGCGGGGTCTCCGCCGAACAAAATGGCAGGCACGCTGGCTGCTTTAGCGGTTGCCGTCAGCTGTGTGCGCCCAAGGGTGCCTCTGACAGGGAGTCAGTGGCTGGGCGCGCTAGCTGACAATGTGGGCCGGGTTCATCCTGAGCCTCCAAGCCCGTAGGGGAAAGGGTTACAGGCTTGAAGGGGTTGGTCTGCCGCCCGGAAACGGGCGGCAGACTTGGGCCCGCAAGAGCGACTTTACCGTCGTGGACTGCTAGCCACCGATGCGTTACGGGCGGTCTGCGGAGCAATGCCGGGACCGCCCGTGTGGTTTTTCCGCGGGGCTGCGGGTGACGCGGTAAGCTTGTCGGCCAGCAGCGGCATTTGATACGTCTTGGGCGTGGCGCACCCGCCCCCAACTACTTCAAAACCGGCCCCCGCTACCCAGGCCACGGCCACCCCGCCCACCGCTGCGGAGTTCATCGAGGTCAGCCGCCGCTTCGGCGCCGTGACGGCGCTGGACCGCGTGAGCCTGCGGGTGCGGCGTGGCGAGTTCTTCTCCCTCCTCGGGCCGTCAGGCTGCGGCAAGACGACCTTGCTGCGCCTGCTGGCCGGTCTCGACTGGCCTGACGCGGGCGAAATCCATCTGGCCGGGCAACCCACCGCCGGAGTGCCCGCGCATCGGCGGCCGGTGAACACGGTCTTCCAGTCTTACGCGCTGTTTCCGCACCTCAGCGTGTGGGAGAACGTCGCCTTTGGCCTGCGCATGAAACGCGTTTCCGCCGGGGATTTGGAACGTCGCGTCCAGGCGGCGCTGACGCTGGTCCAGATCACCGACCTGCGCGACCGGCGTCACGCCCAACTCTCCGGCGGCCAGAAACAGCGTGTGGCGCTGGCCCGCGCGCTGGTGAATGAACCCGAAGTGTTGCTGCTTGATGAGCCGCTGGGCGCGCTCGACCTCGGCCTGCGCCGCCGGCTCCAGTCCGAATTGAAGGCCCTGCAGCGCCGCCTCGGCATCGCGTTCATCCACGTGACCCACGACCAAGAAGAGGCGCTGGCGATGAGCGACCGCGTGGGCATTCTGCACGCGGGTCGCCTGGAACAGGTGGGCACGCCGCTGGAACTCTACGAACACCCGCGCACGCGATTCGTGGCGGAATTTCTGGGCGCCTGCAACCTCATCGCCGCGCGCCGCGCCGCGTTGCGCCGGGCCGACCGCGTGGCGTTTGAGACACCGCTCGGCCAACTGTGGCTGCCGGCGGCTGACCTCAAATCTGAACGCGACACTGTCACCCTCGCCGTCCGGCCGGAGAAAATTCAATTCATGCCCGCAGGCGCGCCTCCCGGAAACGACGCCGAACCGCGGCTCACCGGTCAGGTGTGCGACATTGTCTATGCCGGCGCGGAAACCCAGTACCAGGTCGAGGTCGCAGGTCAGACGCTGCGGGTGCAGGTCCTCAACGCCGCCGCCGGCATGCCCGTCCGCGTGGGCGACGCGGTGACACTGCGCGTGCCGCCGACGGCCCTGCGGGTCTTGGAGGATTGACATGACGCGGTTGCACGCCAGCCCGAGTCGCCGCGGCCGCCGCAGTTTTGCCACCACGCTGTTGACGGCCGGACCGGGGCTGCTGTGGCTGACCGTGTTCTTCCATTTGCCGCTGGCATTGATCCTGGCCGTGAGTTTTTTCAGCCGCAGCGAACTGGGCGAAATCACGCGGCCGTTCACGCTGGAAAACTACCGGCGGTTGCTGGGCTTCGGGCTGCTGGGCTTCGATCTGCTTTACCCGCAAATCCTGCTGCGCAGTCTGGCGCTGGGCGCGGCCACCGCCGCCATGTGCGCGCTCGCGGCCCTGCCGCTGGCCTTCTTCATCGCCGGCCTGCCCGCGCGCTGGAAAAACGTGGCGCTGACGCTGGTGGTAATCCCGTTCTGGACGAACCTGCTGGTCCGCACGTACGCGTGGCAAATCCTGCTCGCCCCGGAAGGGCTGGTGACCCGCGTCGCCACCGCCTGCGGGTTGGCGCCGCCCGGCGAGGCGCTGTACCCGGGGCTGGGCGCCGTGCTGGCGGCGATGGTCTGCGACTACCTGCCGTTCATGGTGCTGCCCTTGTACGCCTCGGTGGAGAAGCTGGACTGGACGCTGGCCGAAGCCGCGGCCGACTTGGGCGCCAGCGGACCGCGGGTCTTTCGGCACGCGCTGCTGCCGCAGATCAAGCCCGGCCTGGCGGCGGGCGTGGTGCTGGTCTTCCTGCCGGCCAGCGGGCAGTTCGTGATTCCCGATCTGCTGGGCGGCGCGAAGACGGTGCTGCTGGGCAACGCGGTGCAGCAGCAGTTCGGGCCGGGGCTGGACTGGCCGTTCGGCTCGGCCATCGCGGCGTTTGGCCTGGCGGCGGTGCTCGTGGGCCTGTGGGTGTACGCGCGCCTGGCCGGGCGCCGGGAAATCCCGGAGGTGCTGTGAATCCGCACGTCCGCCATCGCCTGCCGCTGACGCTCGCCGCCGCGATGCTGTACGCCTTTCTGTACGCGCCCATCGCGGTGGTGATCGTGCTTTCGTTCAACGCCGCGCGGCACGGACTGGGCTGGCAGGGCTTCACCTTGAACTGGTACCGCACGTTGTTCGCCGACGAAGCCGCGTTCGCCGCCGCCCGCAACACCCTGATCCTGGCCACGACCAGCACGGCCATCGCCACCGTCCTGGGCACGCTGCTGGCCTGGGGCCTCAGCCTCGGCCGCTGGCCGGGCCAACAACTGGTGCGCCGGCTTTTGCACGTGCCGGTGTTCCTCCCGGACATCGTCATGGCGGCGGCGATGCTGCTGTTCTATTCACTGGCGCGGCAATGGCTGGGGCTGTTCGAGCTGGGCCTGGGCACGATGGTGCTGGCGCACGTCACGTTTCAGATTCCATTCGTGACGCTCGTCGTCAGCGCGCGGCTGGCGGGGCTGGACCCGGCGCTCGAGGAGGCGGCGCGCGATCTGGGCGCCAGCCGCTGGCAGGCATTCCGGTGCGTCACCCTGCCGCTCATCCTGCCCGGCGTACTGGCGGCGGCGATGCTGGCCTTCACGCTGAGCCTGGACGATTTCGTGGTGAGCTTTTTCACCAGCGGGCCGGGCGCCACCACGCTGCCGATCCTCATTTACGCCTCGGTGAAGCGCGGCCTCACGCCTGAGATCAACGCCCTGGCCACGCTGCTGGTGCTGGCGTCGGTGCTGGCCACGGTGGGATTGGCCTGGCTGCGCCGCCACGGAGCGGGTGCAGAGCCGGGTTGAAAGAGTGGTCAAACCCGAAAACCGAAGTTGAGCCGGATGGGAATCCGGCATTACGGGAGACTTCGGTTTACGGGTTAAAGGGGTTGAAAGGTCAACTGGGGTGCGACCGGAACGCTGTAACCTTTCACGCTTTCAACCCATCGCCCGCGCCCCAATAATCACACTCCAGCTTGCGTGACGTGACCATGCGAAATCTGTTCCGCCTCCTCGCCGTGTGCCTGCTCGCCGTGCCGGCGCTCGCCGCCAAGGCCCGGCTCCATCTGTTCATCTGGAGCGAGTACATTGACCCGGCCGTGGTCAAGGCGTTCGAGCAGCAGCACGATTGCGAGGTCGTGATGGACCTGTACGAGGACGACGGCGCGATGATGGCCAAGCTCCAGGCCGGCGGCGCGGCGTTGTACGACGTGGTGGTGCCGCCCGACCACCGGGTGCCGGTGCTGGCCAAGCTGGGCCTGCTCGCGCCGCTGCGGCACGACAAGCTCCCGAACCTGCGCCACCTGGACGCGCGCTTCCTCAAACTCCCGTTCGATCCCGACAACCGTTACACCGTGCCGTACCAGTGGGGCACGCTCGGGCTGTTCGTCCGCAAGCGCGCCGGCCAGCCCGTGCCCGACTCCTGGGCGGCGGTGTTCGACCCGCGGCAGCAGGCCGGGCCGTTTGTGCTGCTGGACTCCGCGCGTGACCTCATCGGCGCCGCGCTGAAGTTCCGCGGCCGCGGCGCCAACGTCACCGCCCCGGCCGAACTCAAAACCGTGCGAGACCTGCTGCTCGACGCCAAGCGCCGCTCGCTGGGCTTCGACGGCACGGTGGGCGGCAAGAACAAGGTCCTGGGCCGGCTCGCCACCGCGGCGGTGGTGTACAGCGGCGAAGGCGTGCGGGGCATGACCACCGACCCGGAGACGGTGTATGTGATTCCGAAGGAGGGCAGCCTGATCTGGGTGGACAACCTGGCCGTGCTGAGCCGCGCGCCGCACCGCGAGCTGGCCGAGCAGTTCATCAATTTCTGCCTCGAGCCCGAGATCGGCGCGCGCATCTCGAACTTCACCCAGTTCGCCACGCCCAACGCCGCCGCGCGCCGGTTCATCCGCCCGGCGGACCTCGCCAACCCCGCCATCTACCCGCCCGAGGAGGTGCTGGCCCGCCTCGAATTCCTGGAACACCTCGGCGCCCAGTCCCGGCTCCACGACGAGGTCTGGACCTCCGTGAAGGCCCGGTAAGCGCAGGTCGCGGCGAGTGGCTTCGCTGCCAGCCTGATTCGCGAAGGTTGTGTAGTGGCGTGGACGCCTCGTCCGCGCCGTAAGCCCGGCGACTCGCCGGGCCACCTCAGCGGGTTCAGGTTTGAAAGATGCCGAGACACGTTCCTGCTGGCCGAGTCGGACACCAGCGCGCTTTGGACGGGAGTTTGCGGCGGCGGGCGGCGCGCCCGCGTGACGGCCGCAGGCGGGGTCGCCTGCGCCACTACCAGCAGTCCGATCCCCTAGACGGTGACGCAGGCGTCCTCGCCCGCACGGATGGCACTTGCGGTCCTGCCCGCCACAGCAGACTGTCAGGCCCTAAGCGCCGCGCTTTCCAGTCGTGCCCGCCCGCCGTAAACTCCGCGTCATGAGCTTCGAGGTTCAGGAGTTCGAGCGACAGGTTCTGGAGCGCAGCCGGACGGTGCCCGTGCTGGTGGATTTCTGGGCGCCGTGGTGCGGACCCTGCCGCAGTCTGGGACCGGTGCTCGAAGAACTGGCGGCCGAAGCCCGCGGCCGCTGGGAACTGGTCAAGGTCAACACCGAGGAAAACCAGGAACTGGCGAGGGCCTTCAACGTCACCAGCATCCCGGCGGTGAAGCTGTTCGTGAACGGCGAGATTGCGGACGAGTTCGTCGGCGCGCTGCCCAAGGCCGAAGTCCGGCGCTGGCTCGAGCGCGCCCTGCCATCGCCCAGCGCGGGCCAGCTCGACGCCGCCCAGGCCCACCTCGAACAAGGCCAGCCCGCCGAAGCCGCGCGCCTGCTGGAGCCCATCGTGGCCGTGGAGCCCGGCAACGACCGCGCCCGCGTGCTGCTGGCGCAAGCCTGGCTGGCTACCGCGCCGGAGCGTGTCGGCGAACTGCTCGCCCCGGTGGGCGACCACTCGGAATGGGCCGACCGCGCCGCCGCGTTGCGCGCGCTGGCCCGTCTCGCCACGCTCGCCGCGCGCACGGACGAGCTTCCGGCCGGCAACGTACGCGACCGTTATCTGGCCGGCGCGCGGGCGGTGCGCAACGGCGATTTCGGCGCGGCGCTGCCGGCGTTCATCGAAGTCCTGGAGCGGAACAAAGCCTACGACAACGGCGGCGCGAAAGACGCCTGCCGCGCGATCTTTCAACTGCTCGGCCCGCGCCATCCGGTGGCCGAACAGCACTTCCGCGCGTTCAGCAGCGCGCTCCACGCCTGAGCAAAGCGGTGTTGGACCGCTTGTTCCCGGCTCGCCGGACGCCCGCCGGAACGTTACGGTGCGTCCATGCTCATGGGCATTCTTGGACTGTTCAACACGCTCAAAACGTACGCGTACTACGCGCTCGGCGTGCTGGTGCCGGCGCTGCACCTCGTACTGGCGGTCGCCGTCTGGCGGGACGCGCGCGGGCGCCCCACAGTGCTGACGGGCCGGCTGGTCTGGGCGGGCGCAACGCTGTTCTTGGGCCTGCCCGCCTTCGCGCTGTACTGGGCGGCCCATCATTCGACCTTGCGCACCCTGCCGCAGCCTCGGTGAGACGCGCGACTGCCCGGCGGCTTGGCGGCCAATGCGCGACTTCGGCCGCGCCTGGGCGAACAACATTCTCGGCGGAAATCGGGGCGTGCCGGCTGAATGCGTTTGCCGGGACCCGGCGCTCACCCCATCTTCCGCCGAAACAAAACGGCATGAAGCCCATCTCCCTCCCGAAGGCCGGCCGCCGGTCGCTGGTTTTGCCGGCCGTCGCCGGCTGCCTGATCCTTGCGATGACCCTGTCCAGTTGCGCCACGCGCGGCGCGCGTTCCCCGGCCTACCGCCTGCCCAAGTCCGCCTACCCCGTCACCGCCCGGACCAATGTCGTGGACATCCTCCACGGCGTGCGGATCGAAGATCCGTACCGCTGGCTGGAGGACGACAACGCGCCGGAGACCAAGGCTTGGGTGGAGGCGCAGAACCGCGTCACGTTCGGCTTTCTGGAGCGCATCCCGCGGCGCGGCGCGATCAAGGACCGGCTGACGCAGCTCTGGAACTACGAGCGCTACAACGTGCCCACCAAACAGGGCGGCCGGTACTTCTTCGCCCGCAACGACGGCCTGCAAAACCAGGCGGTGCTCTACGTGGCGGAGTCCCTGGACGCCACCCCGCGCGTGCTGCTCGATCCGAACGCGCTCGCGGCCGACGGCACGGTGGCCCTCACCGGCTCGGCGGTCAGCGAAGACGGCCGGCTCATGGCTTACGGCGTGGCGGTCGCGGGGTCCGACTGGCAGGAATGGCGCGTGCGCGACGTGGGCACGGGGAACGACCTGCCCGATCACGTCCGCTGGGTAAAATTTTCCGGCGCGTCCTGGACCAAGGACGGTCAGGGCTTTTTCTACAGCCGGTACGACGAACCTACCGCCGAGCAGCGGCTTACGCGGGTGAACTACTTCCAGAAGCTTTATTACCATCGCCTCGGCACGCCGCAGAGCGAGGACGCGCTCGTGTACCACCGCCCCGATCAGAAGGAATGGGGCTTCAGTGGGAACGTCACGGACGACGGCCGCTACCTCATCATCACCGTCAGCCAGGGCACCGACCCAAAGAACCGGGTGTTCTACAAGGACCTGCAGACGCCGGATGCGCCGGTGGTCGAGTTGCTCAACGACTTCGACGCCTCGTACAACTTCGTGGACAACGACGGGCCGGTGTTCTGGTTCCACACGGACCTCGCGGCGCCGCGCGGCCGGGTCATCGCCATTGACACCCGCGCGCCGGCCCGGGCGAACTGGAAGGAGCTGATTCCCGAGGCGGCGGAGACCATCCAGGGTGTGAGCGCGCTCAACCAGCAGTTCTTCGTGAACTACCTCCAGGACGCGCATACGCAGGTGAAGGTGTTCGACCTGGCCGGCCGGTTCGTCCGCGAGGTGGAACTGCCCGGGCTGGGCACAGCCGGCGGCTTCGGCGGCAAGCGCACCGACACCGAGACGTTCTATTCCTTCACCAGCTTCACGACGCCCGCGGTGATCTACCGGCACGACGCCGCCACCGGCGCGAGCACCGTCTTCCGCCGGCCGCAGGTGGCGTTCGATCCCGCCCGGTACGAGACCCGGCAGGTGTTTTACCGGAGCAAGGACGGCTCGCGCGTGCCCATGTTCATCAGCCACAAAAAGGGTCTGCGGCTCAACGGCCGCAATCCCACGCTGCTTTACGGCTACGGCGGGTTCAACATCAGCCTCACGCCCGCCTTCTCGGTGGCCAACCTGGTGTGGATGGAAATGGGCGGCGTTTATGCGCAACCGAACCTGCGCGGCGGCGGCGAGTACGGTGAGGAATGGCACCAGGCCGGAACCAAGCTCCGGAAACAAAACGTCTTCGACGACTTCATCGCTGCGGCGGAGTGGCTGATCGCGCACCGCTACACTTCGCGCCAGCACCTGGCCAGCGCCGGCGGCAGCAACGGCGGCCTGCTGGTGGGCGCGTGCATGACCCAGCGACCCGAGTTGTTTGCCGCCGCGCTGCCGGCCGTGGGCGTCCTGGACATGCTGCGCTTCCACAAATTCACCATCGGCTGGGCCTGGACCAGTGATTACGGCTCGCCGGACGACCCGGAGGAATTCGCCGCGCTGCGCGCCTACTCGCCGTACCACAACCTCAAGCCCGGCGGGCGCTACCCCGCCACGCTCATCACCACCGCCGACCATGATGACCGCGTGGTGCCCGCGCACAGTTTCAAGTTTGCCGCGCGGCTCCAGGAATGCCACGCCGGCGGTCCGCCGGTGCTGATCCGCATCGAAACCAAGGCCGGCCACGGTGCCGGCAAACCCACGACGAAGCTCATCGAGGAAGCCGCGGACCGCCTGGCCTTCCTCGTGGCCATCCTGCGAGTTGGCTCCTGAAAAACGTGTCGGGCGCGGGACCCGCGGCGCGTCCTGCCTGCGGCGTGAACGGCGCAAAGGCTCCGGGTGATTTCAGCCCGAAAACCGAAGCTGGCCGCGGCGCAGGGCGGTCCGCGCCGTTTCCAGGTGGAACCGCCTTCACTGTCGTCCCAGCGCGGCTTTGATGGCGTCCTCCGGCTTGATCAGATGATCCGAGTTGTTCGGGTCGTCGGCGATCGAGAGCAGCACGCCGCGGACCTCGCCGTTGAAGGCATTGCCCACCGGACCGTAGTCCGGCGACACCGGCGCGCCTGAATCTTCACCGACATCGGCGCCGTCATCGGCGGAGAAGATCATCGCCTGAGTCATGGGGATTTCTCCCGTGCCCACGGATTGGCCGTCCACGAACAAGCTCACCTTGCCGCCCTTGCCCAGGCCGCCGCCCGCGTAGGCGAACTCCATGCGCACCTGGCGCGAGCCCGCCGGCAGGGCAGTCGTGGACTCGACGAAGTAGTGGTTCACGCCGGCCAGGTTGTAGCAGTACTTGAGTTTGCCGCCCCTGGCGTAGAGCGACCACCCGCCGATGTTCGCGCCCTGGCAAACGATGACGCCCTCCGCCCCTTCCGCCGGCACCACGATTTCCGCCGTGACCGAGTGGGATTTGTTTTTGAGGTTCAGGACACTGTTTTCGCTCAGGCGCCCCATGCCGCCGAACAGAAGCTGGGTGTTGCCCCGCACGAGGACGGGCCGGCCGGCGGTGTCCGGGTCGAGCTTCTCGGTCACGCGGTCGTCAATCGGCAGCACCTTGTAGCGGGTGGCTTCGATGATCCAGAGACGCTGCAGTTCGCGCAGCTTTTCCGGCATTTCCTTCGACAGGTCCTTCGCCTGGCTCCAGTCCGTGTCCGAATAGAGCTCCCAGACGTCCTGGTCGAGCGGGACGGTCTGCTGGCCCACGAGAATCCACGGCGTGCGGTGCTTGGTCACGGCGGTCCAGCCTTTGTGGTAGATGCCGCGGTTGCCGAACATCTCGAAGTACTGCGTCTCGTGTCGCTCTGGGGCCTTGGCGTCATTGAACGAGTAGGCCATGCTCACGCCCTCGATGGGGTCCTGGCGAATGCCGTTGACCGACTCGGGTTGGGGCAGGCCCGCGACTTCGAGCACGGTCGGCGCGACGTCAATGACGTGGGCGAACTGCGAGCGGATTTCGCCCTTCGCCTTGATGCCTTTGGGCCAGTGAACCACGGTGCCGTTGCGCGTGCCGCCCCAGTGCGAGGCGACCTGCTTGGTCCACTGGTACGGCGTGTTCAGCGCGTGTGCCCAGCCGACGGCGTAATGGTTGTAAGAATCGGGACCGCCCAGCTTGTCGAGCCGGGCCAGGAGAAACTCCGGGGTCTCAAGCGGCGCCAAGCCGTTGAAGTTCGCCATCTCGTTGTAGGCACCATTCAAGGTGCCTTCCGCCGAGGCGCCGTTGTCGCCGACGATGTAGTAGATGAGCGTGTCGTCGAGGATGCCCAGCTTTTCGAGGTTCTCTACGAGGCGGCCCACATGGTGGTCGGTGTACTCCAGGAATCCGGCATAAACCTCCATCTGCCGGCGCAGGACCGGTTGGAGCGCCTCGGGCATCTCGTTCCACGACGGGATTTCCCTCGGGCGCGCGGTGAGCTGGCAGTCGGCCGGGATGACGCCGAGCTGTTTCTGCCGGGCGAAGATTTCCTCGCGCAGTACATCCCAGCCCTGGTCGAACTTGCCCTTGTACTTGTCCGCCCATTCCTTGGGGACGTGGTGTGGCGCGTGCGTGGCGCCCGGCGCGAAGTAGATGAAGAACGGCTTGTCCGGCGAGAGCGCCTTCTGCTGGCCGATCCACTTGATGGCCTTGTCGGTCATGTCGGCCAGGAAGTGGTAGCCCTGTTCGGGCGTTTTCCTCAGTTCAACCGGGGTCGTGCCTTCGTAAAGCGTCGGATACCACTGGTTGGCCTCGCCACCGATGAAGCCGTAGAAGTACTCGAAACCGCCGCCGCCCGTCGGCCAGGCGTCGAACGGCCCCGCCGGGCTGGTCTGCCAGACCGGCACTTCGTGGCACTTGCCGAATTGCGCGGTCGAGTAGCCGTTGAGCTTCAGCGTCTGGGCCAGCGGCGACATCGAATTGGGCAGCACCGAGCAATAGCCCGGCGCGCCGGTGGCCGTCTCGGTGATGCCGCCCATGCCGGTCGAGTGATGATTGCGCCCGGTGAGCAACGCCTGGCGCGTGGGCGAGCACAGCGCGGTGGTGTGGAAGCGGGTGTACTTCAGGCCGCCCGCCGCCAGTTTCTCGACGGTCGGCGTCCGGCAGGGACCGCCAAAGGCGCTCGAGGAGCCGAACCCCGCATCGTCAATCAGCACGATCAGCACGTTCGGCGCGCCTTGCGGCGGGCGCAGTTGGGGTATCGGTGGGAATTTGCTGTCCGGGTCTTTCGCGTCATACACGATCAGCCCCGGTCGGATCGTGTTCGGCATCGGCAGGCTCGTGCGATTCTGGTACGCGACCGCATCTGGCCTTGGCTCGGCCACCGCAGCCGTGGGGAGGAGCGCCGCACCCAGCGCAAGACTGAGGGCGGCGGTGATGAGGTTTTGTCTGCGCGTGGTCTTCATGCTTCGATTCTTGGGTTGAGGTGCCTATGGTTGAAGGTGCCGATCATTCACTGCTCTTCAGGCGCTTCTGGCCCTCCACAATTTTGTGCCAGCCGTAAGTGAGCGAGATACGGAAGCCGTCCATCCGGAGATCGGTGGGCTCGCTGTCGTTGACGGTCGCCATGTAGCCGGCGGTGAGGGAGAGGTTGTCGTTGATCTGATAACCGAGGGTGAAACCGATGCCCAGATTATTCAGCGAATCGCCGCCCGCACCATCAATGCTCGACTCGCCGCCGCCGATCCACGTCGTGTCCAAAGAACACCAAAAATGTTCCGTGAGGTCACGGGTCAAATGCGCTTCGACTTGGAACATGGGATCCGTGCTCAAGGTATGGCCCACGTAGTCGTCGTTGTCGCTGAAGAGCCAGACCGAGGGAAGCACCTCCAGCGTGGTGCGCCGGCCGGGCACCCAGGGACCGAGCTGCCAGACGATGGGCGCGCCCACACGACCATACCAGCGGTTCTGGCCGAGGTTGAGCGCCTGGTCGCTGTCGTATTCGCCAATGGGGAACGCGACATCCACGATCAGATCCAGCGAGAGTTTCGGCTCGTAACGCAACAGGTCGGGAATGTTCTTCATCGCTTTGGGTCCGATGAGGTTGATGCCTGCCTCGATCATCGGGTCGCCGAAACCGGTGGCGTCCTGGTCGTAAGTCATGCCGGCAACAGTGGCTTCGCCGGAAATCCGGCCGACCGGTTCCAAGATGGCGAGAGTGAGGGTGCGGTCGAACACCGACAACATCTTCGCGTAACCAACGATGCCCACGTTCGCCTCAACGTCGGCATCGGCCGAGACGACGTACGCCGGGTCCATGGGATTGGCGTTGCCGCTCAAGGATTGGTAAATCACCGGCACCGCATTGGCGCCAGCGAGGCTTTTCCAATAAAAGCGCGGCGGCACCTGCGCGAGTGCCAATATCGGGCCAAGGATCGTCAGGGCGAGGATCACGGTGGCAAGCCGGCGTGAGCGCGAAATGGACGGGATGCAACCTCCTTCGCGGTGTGGTTCGGTTTCTGTTTTCATGGTATTGGCAGGTCGTTGAATGGAGTTCGTTTTGGTTTCGGGTGCGATCACGGCTTCGGGTCGGCCAGCATTTCCTTGGGTGGGATAAACTGCTTCTGATAGACCAGCGGCGGGAAACCGTCCACCACCGGATAGCGATCGGGGAGCTGCTTTGCCTGTCCCTCCCATAGGACGCGGCTGGGCAGGATCACGTTGTTGGCCCGGACGTAGTCGTCCCAGAGCGCCAAGAGCGCCTTGACCTTCTCGGGTTGCTGGGCGGCCAGATCATGGCGCTCGCCCAAATCAGCGGTGAGGTTGAACAGCTCCCATTCCTCCGTGCCATAGGGTTTGTATTGCCAACGCAACTTCCAGTCGCCCTGCCGGACGGCGCGATTGCCAAAAATCTCCCACGCCAGGTAGTCCTGTCCGGAACGAGGCGACTCTTCTTCTCCCGCCAGCATCTTGACCCACGATTTGCCAATCAGCGGCGGCGGTTCCTGACCGTTGACGGTCTTGGGATAACTGGCGCCGGCCACTTCGAGCAGCGTGGGCATGATGTCCGCCACGTGCATGAGGCCGCGGTTGATGCTCCCCGCCGGGCGTTTGACGATCGGGCCGCTGACGATGAGGCCTTTGCGGATGCCGCCCTCGCACATATGGCCTTTATACTGGCTGAATGGAGTCATCGAAACCTGGGCCCACATCGGACCGTAGCCGACGTAAGTATGGGGATCACCCCAGGCGTTCGGATGGGTTTGCGACCACTGCATGGAGGCGAAGAGATAATTGCGCGTGCCCGGCGTGCCCGCGATCATCTTGAAGAGATCGGCCCCTTCCGCGCCGTTGTCACCAAACACGATGAAGATCGTGTTGTCGTACTCGCCGATCTTCTTCAAGTAATCAATCAGCCGCCCGGTGTGGTAGTCCATGTTTTCCACCATGCCGGCGTAGAGCTCCATTTTTCTGCCCAAGATGGCTTGCGCCGCGGGCGCCAGCAGCGTGGCATCGGGCACAAACCACATGCGCTCGGCCAGTTCCGTGCCTTGGGGCATGAGGCCCATTTCAATCTGGCGTTGGAGGCGCTCCTTGCGGACTGCGTCCCAGCCTTTGTCGTATTCGCCGACGTGCCGGTTGCGCCAGTTGCGCGGCAGATGATACGGGTCATGCGGAGCCTGGTGCGAAACGTAGGCAAAGAACGGTTTACCGTCTTTCCGCCCCTCCTCAATGAAGCGGATGAGCTTATCGGTATAGGTCTTGGTGGCGTAGTAATCTTTGGGCAACTTGGTCAGGTAGCGGCCGTCTTCCGTGAAGGTGGATTTCGGATTGGCGGCGGTGAAACTCCACATGTCCCAATAGCTGCCCGCGCCATCGAGCAGCGAAAAGTCGCGTTCAAATCCGCGCGCGGCGGGGATCTTGTCCGGGGACTTGCCCATGTGCCACTTACCCACCATGTAAGTGTGGTAGCCGGCCTCCTTGAGCACCTGCGGCAAGGTCGTCACGCGGTCGTTGAGGTCGCCTTCGTAGCCGGGCTTGCCCCACTGGTTGGGCGCCGCCCACTCGTCCATGGCACCTAGACCGTTCAGGTGCGTATCCACGCCGCTCAACAGCATGGAGCGCGTGGGGGAACAACTGGCGCTCGTGTAGAACTGGGTGCAGCGCACGCCGGCCTTGGCGAGGGAATCCAAGTGGGGTGTCTTGATCTCGCTGCCGAAACAGCCCAGGTCCGAATAGCCCAGATCATCGCCGAGGATGATCACGATGTTCGGCCGCTTTTCCGTGGCGGTGGTCGAGGGGCTGGCGGCCTGCGCGACGGTGGCAGCATAAGCCAGCCCGCCAAGCACTGTCGCGGTGAGTATGCTTTTGGTTTTCATATTTCTGGTTAACGGTCTGTGACCTTAGATGCTTGGAATTATTTTGGGAACAGGAAAGAGACTTGGAAACGCAAGCCCCACTCCGGCGCGCCGCTCGGACTTTCGGCGTAATAACGGGCACCCAGTTGCAGGGAGATGGGCTGTTTGCCCACCTTCAACAACTGCTGCACAAACACGTTGAGGGGCACGGTCCATTGCGAGCGTTGCCAGTCATACGAGGATTCCGTGTTCGCCCCGAAGCTGGTGAGTTTCTTGGTGGTGTAAGACACGAACGGCTGGAGAAATGTCCGGTTCACATCGGAGCGGGTATCCTCGCCGGCAAAGGACCAGACGTGGTTGACCAAAGCGCCATAGGTCCAGGGCCCCTGCTGTTTCAAAACCACTGCCGTCGGGCCGGCCCCCCACTTCTCCTCGCCCAGCAGATCGTCCGTGGCGGTCGGAAGCTGAAAGACCGGGCCGGCGCCCCAAATCCAGCCGCCCTTCGTCGGTTTCACCGGCGAGAAGAAGAGGCTCTGGGTGGTATCGGCGAGGCCCGACTGGCTGGAGGTGCCGATGACGTTTTCCTGATAGACGTAGGGCACAATGGTCCGGGAGATGACGTTCCAATCCTCGTTCAGTGAAATCGGAATCACCGGTTGCACGTTGAGTTTGTATTGAAATCCGTCGTCGTTCGGCCCGCCACCCCAATCGAAGTTGTTTTGCAGCGGGACGCTGATCAGGCTGGCGACGGGATTCAAGGTCGCCTTCGCCAGGGCGGCCGCTTTGGCCTTTTCGTCGTCAACCCCCGCGCCGCCGCCGCCGGAGGAAGACGCGTCGGCGGGCGCGAGGGTCAGCGGACGGTAAAACCCCAAATCGCTTTGAGCCACCGCCGTCGTCGCCACGAGGGCGGCCACCGACGCCGCACGGAGGAGGTGTTTGGCTAGGTCCATAGTAACTGGTTCAATTTGGAGAGATCGTCCACGTTTTGTCGGGGGCGTAGGATTTCATGGCTGCCGCCGCTTTGGCCGTCTTGGGGCCCAAGTCTTTTTGATACACGCGGCCCTGCTGGTTCACAATGAAAGTCATGATACCGGTGTTGCCGTATTCGGTGGGCCAGGCCACGAGCGCGAAGCCGCCAATCATGTTTCCGTTGGTGATGTAGTCGTATTTGCCTCCGGGCGCGGACTTGCCCTGGCGGGTCAGGATCTTGAAGAAGTAGCCGTGGAACGGCTCGGCTGGCGCGCCTTCACTCCGGGAGCCACGCCGAAAATAACCTTGCGCCTGCGCCTGGGCCGCGTGCGGCCCGAGCGGGCTGATCTCCCCGTCGAGCTCCGGCGGCCAGTAAAGCCCGTCCTTCGCACCGGCGCTGCTGGTAATCTTCTGTGCGTATTCCAGCACCTCGTCGCCATCGCGATCCTTCGCGGCGTATTCCCGCTGAGCCTCGACGTAGGCGCGCACCGATTCCAGGGTGGAGAGTTCGTTGTCTCCGATGCGGCGGTTGAGCAGCTCGTCCTTGCCTGCCTCGGTGTCGAAAAACCACTGCCCATTCTTCTTCACGAGGGGAATGGGGAATGGCCAGGAGGTTTCCCCGATGTAAAGCACGCCTTGGGAATCGGAGGTGCGCACGATCCGGTGGGCTTGGTTAAAGGCCGTGGTGAACTCGACCAGATCGTTGGTGGCTTGGACGCGATCCGGGTTTTGCAGGTCCACCGCCGCGGGACCGAACAGGACTCGAAGGGCGTTGGTGTCTTTCGCGCTGGTGGCGGCGGCGAGCGCCGCGACGGCCTCCTCGGGTGTGGCGAAGGTCTGGCCGAAGTCCGCCGCGCCGTGCGCGAGGGGCGCGCTCAGGGCCAAGGACAAAACCCAGTTGCGGCGGATCAATGATGGGAAGAGCCGTTTCAGAGGAGGCATGGTCAAACGCCTGGAAAGAGTTTTCATATCAGGGAGAATCGGGATGGGAGGTTCGGGTTCCTCAGCGGCTAGGTCTGCGTCCACCGCCGCCGCCACTCAAGCGACTGGAGGCGCCCCGGCTGCTGGCGGCGCTAGCCCGGGCTCCGTTGCTCGCGCCGCTAAAGGCACTGCCGGATGAGGAAGCACGGCTGGCCGAAGGACTGGCTTGGGATGGTGAAGCGCTCGGCGATGGACTGGGGCGACTGGCACCAGCCGAAGCGGACGGTCGGGAGGCCGAAGCAGCCCCTGCGGACGGCCGCGCGCCAACGCCACCGCTCGAAGGCCCGGCACCTCCTGAACCCCACCCCCGGGCCTGCTTGTTGGCAGCGGAGGCCGACGCGGTGGGAGTGCCGCTCTTGGCTAAGCGGCTTTGATCCGGCTGCCACTTCTGCGGTGCGCCTGTCAAGGAGGCGCGGGCACCGGTGGTGTTGACGTTGGCGTTGCGGTCAATGTTGACGTTGCGGTCAATGTCGATATCCACATCGCCGTGCCAACAACCGCCGTAATGCCAGTCACAGTTGTTGGCGATGATGGCGCCGACGGCCACCCCGGCCGCGAACGACACGGCCGGCGGCGGGCCGACATACGTCGGCGGGGGTGGGTAATAAACGACGGCGGGGTTGTAGGTCGGCACATACACGACCTGCGGATTGGCGGGCTGAATCTGAATAATGGTATTGGTGACGACCACGACCTTCTGCTCGACTGTATTCTGGACGACCACGTTGGTGACTGTCACCACTTGCTGCGGAGTCGTCTTGAGGGTGCCCACCTGTTGGGCCTTGGCGCGCAGGGACTGCATGGCGTCCATCACGTCCTTATCCTGCGCCAGGAATGCCTCTCCGAGTTCCATCGTCCAGGAGATGTCGTCGTTCATCTGCTTGATCACCTCCGGCACGCGGGCCACGGCTTTCACGTTTCGGTCCCACGGCTGCTCATCCAGCTTGGCGAGGTTGTTCGTGTTGGCCACAAACCGCGCCGCCTGGACAATCTCCAGCGGATAGACTGACGCCGGCAGGATGGTGGCGATGAGCGAGTCGGGATACAGCGCGATCGGGGCGACCAGTTTCTCCAAATCGGCCGCGCTCCGTTTGACTGGGGCGGCGGGGGGCGGTGCCGGGGTGGCGGGTGGCACAGCGTCGGTTGGGGGACTGGCGACTTGGGCGGCCGCAATCGTTGCCACGAGGGTGGCCACGAACGCACTGCGGAGGAAGAGTTGTTTCGGGATGATTTCGATTTTCATATCCTTGGGAGGTATCCGTCTTGTCGTTTTCTGTTTCACCGGACGCTGGTAGTTGATTGAGCGTTGGCGGTAGGAGGTTGATGGTGATCCGGCTCAGAACTTCCAGTTCAGGTTCAGGGTGGCGATTGCAAACCAGGTGTCGTCGAACCAGCCCGACACGCGGCCCCGCAGGCTCAGGTTTGCGCCCTGGTCCACGGCCATGTCGCCTGCCCACAGGAAGACGCCGGCCACGCCGAGATTCACCGCCTGGCTGATCTGGTACTGCGCGCCCAGCCCAAACCGCCACGTCTGGCCCATCGGCACGGTCACGGTGCGGTGTTCGCTGTTCACCGCCGAGCTGTCGAAGGCCACGCCGCCGGACAACAGCCAGTTCAGCGAGGCGCGATACTGGGCACCCAGCGCGCCGTGCCAGGTGTCCTGGTATTGCAGGTTGATCGTGGTGGCGCCGGCGGGTTCCACCCCAGCCTGCACGTAACCGAATTGATCCCAGTTCTGCCAGCCGGCGTTGGCCAGCAACGCCCAGCGCTCGCTCAGGGCGTGGCGCGCACTGACCATGACCGACTGCGGGACGGTAAGGCCCAGGTCCAGCTCGCCCGGGTTCGCCAGGATCAGGCTGAAGAACCGGCCCAGTCCCGTGAAGCTCGGGGTGTCGCTGAAGTCCAAGTCCACCGGGGAGAGATAGGTGACCCCGAAGCGCGTCCGTTCGCCGGCCTGGATCAACACGCCCACATTGGCACCGTAGCCCCAGGTGTGGTCCTTCAGGCTCATCCGGCCGTCCGGGCCGATGACGTTGTTCACCGCCACGTCGGTGTCCAGGTAGCCGTACATGGCGTTGAGCCCGGCCCCGACGGCCAGCCAGTCCGTCACCTGATAACTCACCGCGGGCAGGACGCTCAGGCCCAGCAGCGCGCTTTCCTGGACGTAATACCGGCCCACCCAGTCGTCATCGTATTCCTCCGCGAGGCCGAAATAGGACAAGGCGCCGAGACCCACGCGCCATTTCTCGCCCAGCGGCACCACCACAAACAGGCTGGCCGCGGGCATCCAGCCGATGGCGTTGCCGCCGTCGCCGGTGCCGAGCCGGGGCGAAGTGTCCGCCTCGGGTGAGAAGGTCGCGCTGCCGTACAAGGCCTGAAGACCGGTCAGCAGTTGGGCGCCCTCCAGCCGGCTCATGCCCGCCGGATTCGTGAACACCGTGGAGGCGTCCCCGGCCCGCGCGGCGTAGCCGGCGGCGGCCAGGCCGACATCCGGCGTGGCGATCTCGTAAAGCGAGATGCCCCCGGCCTGGACGGAGTGTTGGGCGCCAGCGCCGCAGGCGAGCGCGAGGCTGACGAGGCTGAGTCGGGCGTGGGTTTTCATAATGGGGGTGTCTGGATGGATGAGCGCGTCTGGCGCCTTTGTGGGTGCTTGGGCACGGCGGTATGTATCATTGCCTCGCCGCGGCCAGAAGCAAGCTTGCAGTTGAAGCGGAGCGGAACACTGGAGCGCATCTCATTTTTTTTGCAGGCAGTAGCGTCTGCCGGGGTGGCGGTCGGCTTCCAGCCCGGCGGAGGCTCGCGGGCGAAGCTTCGGGGACGTCGCTTTTGCGGGGCGCGCTCCGGGCGGCAGGATGCCGCCCTTTACGGCAGCCAGGGATGGCTGCCGCTACCCCCCCGGCGGCGTCTGGCCATTTCCACCGGCACAAAAAAGGAGATGCGCCCGGGCACACCCAATTTCACGCCCACAGCGGGTGGGCCGTAGTGGCCCAGGCGACCTCGCCTGGGGCCGTGCCGGGGCGCTCCGCCCGCGGTCAGCGCGGACCGCGACTGAAGCGCCGGTAGATCAGCGCGCACACGAGCACCAGCACGACGAGGCCCGCCGCCTGCAAAAACGCATGGTTCAACACCGACCGGGCATCGGCCTTCGCCTGGGCGGACAGCGCCTTCAGGCTCGCGACCCGCTGGTCCAGCGCCGGCGTATCGAGCGTGCCGCCAGCGTCCTTGAGCAACGTGTCGAGCTGTTGCGCCATGACGGCGATCTGCTCCGCCGTGCGCGCGTAATCCAGGATGTTGAAGGGCGGGCGGTTCGTGTCCGCGGGGTGCTGGGGCGCTTCGCCCACGCCAAACCGCCGCATCAGCGCGTCAAACGTGAGGAGCGTCGTGTTGAGCGACGCGGACATCCGTTCGCCCGCCTGGAGGGTCCGGCTCACCTCCGCCGCGAGTTCCCGCAGCCGGCCTTCCTGCGCCTCCAACGCCGCCAGGATGGCTTCGCGCTCGGCGGTCACCCGGTCGGGCAGCTCCGCCGCCGTCTGGCTGGCGGATTCCGCCGCGCGGCTGAGGCGGTCGGCGCTGGCCACCACATTGGTGAGCTGCTCCTGGCGGAGAAGCTGTTCGGCCAGCAACTCGGTTTGCCAGCGCAGAAGGAACGGCAGGTGTTGCACCGCGAACAATGCGCGCTCGGCGAAAAGCCGCGAGCGCGTTACCTCGCGGACGGCCGGATCCAGGCCGGCCGTGGGGTCCAGGCCCACCAGGCTGAACACGCTGCCGGGTTTGCCCTGCTTTTCGCCGGTCTGGCGGATGTCGGAGGCGAACTCCTGCGGACGCGCAAAGAACGCCTCGCCGGCCCGGACGTTGTCCGTGCGCCAGCCTTCGATGGCGGTCCGGAGTTCATGCTGTTGGTTGGGGGTCAGAATCCGGCCGGCCAGCGTCCACGCGTTGGTTTCCAGCACCCGGCAGGAGTGGAGCCACGGATCGAACGCGCCCGGCGGCACGACGTCGTCCGCGCGTTCCTCCACGAACGACCGGGTCAGACTGGCCAGCGTCACGAAGTCCAACAGATTGGCCCGGGGATTGGGGCCGGTGGCAATGGTCAGGGCGGAGGAGGTCAGCGACACCTTCCACTTCAACGCCCGGTCCTGAGCCTCCCGCGTGCTGGTGCGGTGGGCGTATTCGTCGAGCCCGGCGGTCATGCGGCCGGCGAAGTCATTCGCGTAACGCTGCAACTCCGCCTGCAGCGCAGCGGGGTCCGGCGGTACGGATTCGCGGCCCGGTACCACCGCCGACACCATCTGCACGGGCAGCCTGGCGGTTTCCTGGGCCACCCGGCACCCGGCCAACGCCAGGCCCAACACCGCCCACAGCGCGACGCCACGGGCCAACGGATGGCGGATTGAGGCGCGCCTGGTTTTTCCGCACCGGCTGGAAGAGGCAGGGTGCGCCGTTTGTGGCGGCAGCCATCCCTGGCTGATGTAACCGGCGGCATCTTGCCGCCCGGAGCACGCCCCGCAAAAGCGACGTCCCTGAAGCTTCGCCTGCGAGCCTCCGCCGGGCGGAAAGCCTGCCGCCAACGCGGGGACAAGCTGCGCTTCGCACGGTTCTGGCCGGGCAAGCCGCCAGGTTGTCGGGCGCTTCATGACGGGAATCTGGCAGACCCGCGGGCCGGCGTCAGCGGTGATTACGGCGCGAAAGCAAACACCCGCCCCCAGTCATCCTTCATGCTGATCACCGTCCAGCCGTTCTGGCTTGCCGCGCTCCGGAGCGAGTCGCTGAACGTGCCAATTCTGGACTGCGCGCCGTAGGCCCATTCGCGGGCGGCGTCGTTGTGATGAACGCGCAGCGCGAACCGCGGCCCGGGCCCCGCCGTGGTCCATTCGAGCATCTGGAAATCGCCGTCGGAATTGCCGGCGGCAAAAATCGGGCGGCGACCGATGTGTTGCTGGATGCCGACGGGCTTGCCCGCCTTGTCCTCGATGAAGTTCAGTTCCGGCAGGCGGACGATGACCGGCTTGCCGTCGCGCACTTCATATTTCGTCTTGATGCTGCTGCCGATGACCTGTTCGGGCGGAATGCCATACACGCGCTCGGCCCAAGGCCGCATGAACTCAACGCCGCCGCCGGAGACGATGAAGGTCTTGAAGCCGTTGACTCGCAAGTAGGCCAGCAACTCAAGCATCGGCTGATAGACCATCTCCGTGTAGAGCTTGCCGGTCTTCGGGTGCCTCGCGGTGGCGATCCAGTCGCGGACGATCTTGTCGAATTCCTCCGTGGTCATGCCGGCGTGGGTGGCCATGGCCATTTCGAGCAGGGCGTGTTCGCCACCGGCGAGCGCGGCTTTGACGTCACCCTTCAACACGGAGGCGAAGGGTTCCTTGTCCTTCCACTCGGGATGCTGGGGTGCGAGGGCCTTGATGCGGTCAAAGATGAAGAACGCTTGGAAATACATCGGTTGCTCGGACCAGAGGGTGCCGTCGTTGTCGAAGACGGCGATGCGTTCGGCGGGCGGCACGAAGTCGTCGCCGGCGGTGGTGACCTTGGCGACGAAGGAGGTGATCGCTGTCTTTGGCGCGTCGTCGTTCCACGAGGGGAGCGGGTCTTGCGCGGCGGCTGTGGCGAGTAGGGCGGCGAGGAGGGTCGAGGCGAGTTTCATGGGAGCTTCGGGTCTGAAGGCGCGGGCCGTCCGGCGAGGGACGGCCCGCGGGGTTCAAAGACGAAACGAGGGGTGTCACTCGCCGGCGGTGGTCATGCCCTTGATCTGCTTTTCCAGCGAATCGAGGCTCCAGTCGCCCGGCTTCTGGCTGGGCGGGAATTCCTTGAGGGTCATGAGGAAGCGGCTGGCGACGGCTTGCAAGGGAACGAGCACGAAGGCGCGGTCGATCATCCAGTCGTGGTAGGTGTTCGAGTTGTGCTGCGACTTCTCGAAGGGATCGCGGCGCAGGTTGAACAGCAGCGGCAGACGCAGGTGGACGAAGGGCTCGCGCCAGACGTCGAGCTGCTCTGCGCGGTTTTCCAGGTAGGTGGCCTTCCAGTCGCCGACGCGGATGGCGACCACTTCGGCGCCGTCGTTCAGATAGATGAACTCGTTGCGCGGTGATTCCTTCACCTTGCCGCTGAGGTAGTCGTTGAGATCATAACCATCGATGTGGTTCTTGTAGCTGCGGCCGTTGAGTTCCACACCCTTGAGCAATTTCTCCTTGATGTCCGGAGCCCCTGCTGCGGCGGCGAAGGTGGGGAGCCAGTCTTCGTGCGAAACGATGCCGTTGAGTGTGGTGCCGGCTTGCCATTTGCCGGGCCATTTGACGAAGCAGGGCACGCGGAAGGCGCCTTCCCAGTTCGAGTTCTTCTCGCCGCGGAAGGGCGTGGTGCCGGCGTCGGGCCATGTGTTGTAGTGCGGGCCGTTGTCGGTGGAATACTGGACGATGGTGTTGCCGGCGATGCCGAGGTCGTCGATGAGCTTGAGCAGCTCGCCGACGTGCATGTCGTGCTCGACCATGCCGTCGCCGTATTCGTCCTGACCGGAGATGCCGATGTGCTCGGGCTTCACGTGAGTACGGAAGTGCATGCGGGTGCCGTTCCACCAGCAGAAGAAGGGTTTGCCCTCCTTGTGCATGCGGGTGATGAAGTCCTTGGCGGCGGCGACGGATTCGTCATCGATGGTTTCCATGCGCTTCTTGGTGAGCGGGCCGAGGTTTTCGATGGTTTGGCCGCCCTTGCCGTCGGCCTTGCATTTCAGCACGCCGCGTGGACCGAAGGTTTCGAGAAAGGTCTTCCCGTTCGCGAGTTTCATGTCGCGCGGATAGTCGCGGTTCTCGGGTTCTTCTTCGGCATTGAGGTGATAGAGGCTGCCCATGAATTCGTCGAAACCGTGCATGGTGGGCAGGTGTTCGTCGCGGTCTCCCTGGTGGTTCTTGCCGAACTGACCGGTGGCATAGCCCTGGCTTTTGAGCACGGTGGCCATGGTGACGTCGGTCTTCTGCCAGCCTTCCTTCGCGCCGGGCAGGCCGACCTTGGTCATGCCGGAGCGGACCGGGGCGGAACCACTGATGAAGGCGGCGCGGCCGGCGGTGCAGCTCTGCTGGGCGTAGTAGTCGGTGAAGGCGACGCCTTCGCGGGCGACGCGGTCGATGTTCGGCGTCTTGTAGCCCATCATGCCGCGGTTGTTGTGGCTGATGTTCCAGGTGCCGATGTCGTCGCCCCAGATGACGAGGATGTTGGGTTTTCTCTCCGCCGCCTGCGTGGCGACCGTGAGGAACGCGGCGAACAGTGGGACGATCCAGACGTGGATGGCGTGAGGCTTGGGATATGGCTTCATGGCGTGCGGTGACCGAGTGTTCAAGGTCGTTGGTGTTTGGTGGTTCCGTAGCTTCTGCGTTTTGGTTTGGGCCAGGTTCGATGGAACATGCCCCAGCAATGGTGAGCCGCAAATCCGCAAGCGAGGTGGCGTCGGGTGAAGCGGGGGCGTTGGTTGAAAACCGCCCCGGCCGCAACCCGGCGCGCGAAAATAGCCTTGGAAAAGCCGGCTGACGCTGGCCAACATCCGGGCTCGCTCCGGCCCCGGCTGGCTGGCGTCAGCGCGCGGGAGCGGTCCCGGCATGAAACGCACGCACCATTGCAACGAACTGCGCCCCGAACACGTCGGTCAGGCCGTCACGCTCTGCGGCTGGGTCCATTCCCGGCGCGACCTGGGCGGCGTCATCTTCGTGGACGTCCGCGACCGCGAAGGCCGCACGCAAACGGTCTTTGACCCGTCTGATCTGCCCGCCGCCGTGTTCCAGCAGGCCGAGGCGCTGCGTAGCGAGAGCGTCGTCCGCGTCACCGGCCAGGTGCGCCGCCGCCCGGAAGGCACGGACAACCCCCGCATCGCCACCGGCACGGTCGAGGTGATGGCGCGCGAGTTCGAGGTGCTCAACCTCGCGGACCCGCTGCCCTTCCAGATTGACGAGCCCGAGGCCGCCGCGAAGGTGAACGAGGAGATGCGGCTCAAGTACCGCTACCTCGACCTGCGCCGGCCCGAGATGCTTCGCAACCTGCGCCTGCGCAGCAAGGTGGCCGCCGCCACGCGGAATTACTTCGACGAACTGGGTTTCCTCGAGGTCGAGACGCCGATCCTGTTCAAGTCCACGCCCGAGGGGGCGCGGGAGTTTCTGGTACCCAACCGCCGCGAGCCGGGCACGGCCTACGCCCTGCCGCAGTCGCCGCAGCAGTTCAAGCAGATCCTCATGGTGGCCGGCGTCGAGCGCTATTACCAACTGGCCCGCTGCTTCCGCGACGAGGACCAGCGGGCCGACCGCCAGCTCGAATTCACCCAGATTGACGTCGAGATGTCCTTCATTGACCGCGAGGACATCTACGCCGTGATCGAGGGGTTGCTGAAGCGCATCTGGCAGGTGGCGCTGGGCCTGGACATCCCGACGCCCTTCCCGCGCCTGCGGTTCGAGGAAGCGATGAACCGCTTCGGCAGCGACAAGCCGGACATGCGCTTCGGGCTGGAGCTGGCCGACTTCACCGAGGAGTTTCGCGCCAGCCCGTTCAAGGTGTTCAGCGGCGCGGCGGCGGACGGCGGCGTGGTCAAGGCGCTCAACGCCAAGGGCCTCGCCGGCGCCACCCAAGGCCAGATCCAGGCCATGACCGACATCGCCTACGGGTTCGGCGCGAAGGGACTGGCCTTCATCAAGATCGAAAACGGCGAGTGGAAATCGCCCATCGTGAAATTCTTCGGCGACGCCGAGCGAGCCGCGCTCACGCGCAAGCTGGGCCTCGAGGAGGGCGACCTGGTCCTGTTCGCCGCGGGCGACTGGCTGACCTCGTGCGAGATCCTGGGCAAGATCCGGCTGTACGCCGCGGACATGCTCAGGCAGCAGGGCAAGCTGGGCATCCCGGCGGACCGCTTCGACTTCCTGTGGGTGGTGGACTTTCCGCTGCTGAGCTTCGACCGCGAGCAGAACCGCTGGTACTCGAGCCATCACCCGTTCACCGCGCCGGTGGCCGAGGACATCCCGCTGCTGTTGACCGACCCCAAGCGCGTGCGCGGCCAGCATTATGACGTGGTGGTGAACGGTGTCGAACTGGGCGGCGGCTCGATCCGCATTCACCGGCCGGACGTGCAGAAGACGGTCTTCGAGGACGTGCTGCAAATCCCGCCCGACGTCGCCCGGGCGCGCTTCGGGTACCTGCTCGAGGCCTTCCGGTACGGCGCGCCGCCGCACGGCGGCATCGCGCTGGGCTTCGACCGCCTCAACGCGATCCTGTGTGGCACGCCGAGCATCCGGGACGTGATCGCCTTCCCCAAGACGGCCAAGGGCACCTGCCTGATGACCGAATCCCCCGGCGTGCTGGAGCCGAAGCAGCTCCGCGACCTGTACCTGGAGTTGAAGGTGGCGAAGAAGGAGTAGCCTCGTGGCCGGCGCAAACTTCGCTTTGCGCATCTCGGAAGAGGCGCGGGAGCAGTTGCCCACCTGCCCGAGCACGTGCGCAGGCTCATTGGCCGATGGCTGGACGCGCGGGAAGCGGGCTTTGCCGGAGATGTCCGCAAACTGGCCGGCGCGGCGGACAGATATCGCTTGCGGGTGGGGAATCATCGAGTTTTGTTTCGGCTCGTTGGAAATCAGATTCAGGTGTATGCCGTCCGTGACCGGAAAGAAGCGTATGATTAACGCCTTGGAAAAACCCGGGAAACGCGGAAACAAGCCGCGTTTGTCGCTCGCGACGCCGCAACGCCAGTTGCGCGCGTTGCAGCAGCGCGTGGAAGACCTCGAAAATCTGCGCGAACTGAATCAAGCCATTGAGCAGAACGGCGGCAAACCCTTGCTGCCCTGGGCCAAAGTGAAGCACGAGTTGGGACTTGATCCGGGATGACGCCCGACACGGCGACTGATGGCCCGGCCGAACCGCAGTTCCTTCCGCGGCGTCGGCGCACGCGCCGGTCTTTGGGATTCTTCAGGGACGGCCTGGCTTTGTTGGGGTCACTGGCTTTGCAGGCCGGAGAAACAGCATCCCATCCTTGGGACACCTTCGCCGATACCTGGGTCGCCACGGACGCGCCGGGCCGCGCGCTGCCCACTCACGCCGAGGTCGGCCCGCCGCGAGCTGACCGCACGCTCGGCATCTTCTACTTCCTCTGGCACGGGGCGCACGTCCAGGGCGGTCCGTACGACGTGACGAAAATCCTGGCGCGCGACCCCCACGCGATGTCCAAGCCCGACAGCCCGCTCTGGGGGCCGCTGCACGCGCCGCATCACTGGGGCGAGTCGCTGTTCGGCTGCTACCTGACCCAGGACGAAGGCGTGCTCCGCAAGCACGCCCAGATGCTCGCCGACGCGGGCGTGGACGTGGTGATCTTTGACGTGACGAACCAGCTCACCTACCGGGACGACTACCTGGCCTTGCTGCGCGTCTGGAGCCGGGTGCGCGCCGCCGGCAACCGCACCCCGCAGGTCGCGTTCCTCACGCCGTTCTGGGACCCGGCGAAGGTCGTGCGCGAACTGTGGCGCGACCTGTACGCGCCGGGCCTTTTCCCCGACCTTTGGTTCCGCTGGGAAGGCAAACCGCTGATTCTCGCCGACCCCGCCTTGATTCTCGATCGCGGCGGCAACGACCAGCAGAACACCCCGGTCGAACTTCGGCCCGGCCACACGCTGGGGCAGAGCTTCACCACCACGGCGGCCCTGGAAAGGGTCGGCGGGCGCTTCCCAACCTGGCGCGCCACCGGTTCGGCGATGACGCTGACGCTGTACCGCGACAGCCCCGGCGATGAACGGCTGGGAAGCGAGCGCTTTGAGAACGTGCGGGACAACGAATGGCGGATGCTCCGCTTTGACCCGCCGCTGCCGCCCGGCCGGTTCCACCTCGAGATGTCCGAGCCCACCGGTCAGGTCGGCTGGTGGAGTCACACTGACGATATGCTGGCCGGCGCGAAGCCTTCGCCGACGGCGCGCCCGTGGCGGGCGACCGCACACTGCGTCTGCTCACCGCTGACCCGGAGACGCGCCGCCTGCGCGAGTTTTTCACCTTCCGCAAACCGCAGCCGGACTATTTCCAGGGACCGACCGGCCCCGATCAATGGAGCTGGCTTGAAGTCTTTCCCCAGCAGGTGTTCACCAACGCCGCCCGCCGGCGCGAACTGGCTGGTGCTGTTCCTCGACGCCGACACAAACGCACAGACCGGCTGGCTGGGTTACGACTTCCGTGTAAACGCCAGCCGGCCCCGACCGGGCCGGGCCGCGCTGGAACGCTGGCAGAACGGCGCGTGGCAAGTGGCGGGCAGCGCGGAGTTCCGTTCCGCCGGAAACCAGCTCGAACTCGCCCTCGCGTGGTCGGCGCTGGGACTGCGCCGTCCGCCAGCCGTCTTGGATTTCAAATGGACGGACAACTGTTTGCAGGCGGGCGATTGGACCGACTTCACGTTGAACGGCGACGCCGCGCCGAACGACCGCTTCAACTACCGGGCGGTGTTCGCGGGGCGTTGAAGCGTGAAGCCGCTTCTCGCCGGGTCGCTCGCGTGATACCTTGCCGCCATGAAAACGGTGGGCACACGGCTGACGGCGGCGGAGGCGGCGCGGCTCACGCCGGAGGAGGCCTTGCGCCGGGCGTGGGCCTTGCAACAACAGACGGACAAGCTGAACCCGTATCCGCGCCCGCGCGGATTCGTGTTCAAGGCGCGGACGCGCGAGGAGTACGAAAACTGGCGGCGCAGCCAGACCAACCCGCGCCTGTGGTGAACGCGCCGTCGGAACTCCGCTCGCCGCTGGTGCGCGTCTGCGACTTGCTGAACCAGCACCGTGTGCAATACCTGATCGTCGGCGGCCAGGCGTGCATCCTGCACGGCTAGGTCCGCACCACCGAGGACGTGGATCTGCTCATCGAGCCTTCAGAAGAGAATTGCCGGCGGGTGATCGCCGCGCTGAGCCGGCTGGCGGATGGCGCCGCCCACGGATTAACCCCGCGCGACTTGATCGAAAACGTGGTGGTCAAGATCGCGGACGAGGTCGAGGTGGACATCAGCACCCACGCCTGGAAGGTGACTTACGCGGCGGCGGCGCCCAGCCCCTTGCGGGTGGACATTGACGGTGCGGCGATTCCCTACCTCGACCTGGACATGCTGATCGCCAGCAAGGAGACGCATCGCGCGCAGGACGCCGCGGACCTGCTCCGGCTCACGGAGTTGAAGCGCCGTCGGGCGGTCCAAGGCCGCGATTGAACGCCTGGCGCCGGCCCACACCCGCATGGAAGCCCCGCTCCAGCCCGGCACGCTTTATCTCCTGGCCACGCCCATCGGGAACCTCGAGGACATCACGCTCCGCGCGCTGCGTGTCCTGCGCGAGTGCGACGCCGTGGCCGCCGAGGACACCCGGCGCAGCGGCCAGTTGCTCGCGCACTTCGGCATCCGCAAGCCGCTGCTGAGCTACTTCAAGTTCAACGAGGCGCGTCGCAGCGAGGACATCCTCGAACGCCTGCGCCGCGGCGAGAAGATCGCGCTGGTCACCGACGCCGGCAGCCCGGGCATCAGCGATCCGGGCGAACGCGTGGTGCGCGCGGCGATTGCCGCCGGCTGCCGCGTGGAATCCGTGCCGGGGCCCTGCGCGCTGGTGGCGGCGCTCACCGCCAGCGGCCTGCCCGCCGAAGAGTTCCACTTTGTCGGTTTCCTGCCGCACAAGTCGGGACAGCGCCGCAAAACGCTGGAGACCTTGCGCGCCTTGCCTTGCACGCTGGTGCTCTACGAATCGCCGCACCGCATTGAACGCCTGCTGGGCGAACTGGCGGAACTCATGCCTGACCGGGACGTGGTGCTGGCCCGCGAACTGACGAAAAAGTTCGAGGAATTCCTGCGTGGCAAACCCGCCGACCTGCTGGCGCTCGCGCGGCAGCGCGCGTTGCGCGGTGAGTTTGTCGTGCTGATCGGCCCGGCGCCGGACACCGACCGGCAACGCGAGCCGGACGATTTGCCCGCCGGGGAGTGAGGCTCGTTGAGCGGCGCGAACGACTCAGGGCCTCCCCGCGACAACGCTGTCCGGACCGCCGCCTCCATCGAGGGACAAATCCACGAGCCGCGCGCGGGGGATGCGGTCGGCGATGATGTGCCGGGCCAGGTTCACCCACTGCCGGCAGCGGTCCAGCACCACGCCGTCGGATGTGGCGATGATCTGATCGGTTTCCCAGAGCACATGGTCGGGACTGAACACCAGTTCGACCGTCATGTTCCAGCCGGCGGCGGCGGCGGTTTCGCGAATGAGTGTCTTGAGCCGGCCGCTGTTGGACACCGGCTTGTCCAGCCACCAGCGGCAGCAGGTCACGCCCCAGGCGGCGGTGGTTTCCCCGACCAGGCGGAGGGCGGGCAAGGTTTCGTCCACCTTACGGTACCGGCGATGAATCCCGGCGATGTCCCGGCAACAGCCGTCGCGGCCCAGCAGCACCACGCCGCCGGCAAGCGCGCTTTCGAGCACGGTCAGCACGTTGTAGCCGTCCAGCCAGAGTTCGCGGCCGCGCAACCCGGCGGGGTCGAGCTGGCGCTGACGGCGGAGTTGCGCGGCCCCGGCCGGGCAGGCGCACCGGCTGAGCGCCTGGCGCTGGCGGCTGGTCAGGTTGTGGCGGTTGCCGACCAGTTCGCTCGCGGAATGCGGGGCGTAACCGCGGTCGAGCAGCCAGCACAGATCGTGGACGGCGGCGCGCAAGGCCGGGAGCTGACGTGGCCCAAAGAGCTTGTCGTCCTTGGGCGCCGCTCCACGATGGGTTTGCTGTCGCGCCATGACGGCAAGGTGCCACAGCCCGCCGGGAAATTCAGCCCGCGAAGCGGTGCAAGTCGGGTTCGATTCTCGAAGAGGATGATTGCCACAACACTGCGGTCAGAGGCAGGACGTGGACTTGGGCGGGGAACGCATTCAAAGCAGCTTCTTGAACTCCTAGATCGTCAACCCGGCGTCCCGGACGATGACCGCCACTGTGTAGGCATCCACCGGGTGGTTCCGGGGGATGACTGCTTTGAGCGCTCCCTTGGACATGAAAACGTGCTTGCCCTGGCGGTCAACGCGGAACCCGGCGCGCGCCAAGGCCTTCACCGCCCGCAGATGGTTGCGCCTGGCAGCTTTGGCATGTCAGGCGGCGGGCACCTCCATCTCCCGGACCTCGCAATGCACCGCCGGTTCGCCGTAAAGCTCAAGGTAACCCTGGATGGCATCCCGGATGTTCTCCAGGGCCTCCTCCACAGTTGCCCCCAGCGAGTGGCAACCCGGGAGTTCCGGGCAACTCACGGACACGCCTTCATCATGCTGGAGCAGGGTCACAAGAAACTTCTTCTTCATCACTGGCAAAGCCTAGCAGCGATGGAACAGGATGGTCAATTGCCCGGCCGTAGCTTACCGCACCCCGGTTCTTCCCCTGTGGGGTGCCCTGCGAAAGCTGTGATTTCCCTGAAGGAAGTGCGGCGGACCGATCACGGATGGTCGGGCGCGGTTGCGGATCAGGCCTTCAGGGCGGCCAGTTCTTCTTCAAACCGGACAATCTCCTCGATCTGCGTCAGAAACCAGCGGTCAATCTTGGTGAGCTGGAAGATGTCCTCGACCGTGAAGCCGGCGCGGAGGGCGTGGCGGATGAAGAAGACCCGCTCGGCGTTGGGGACGGTCAGCTTGCGCGAAATCACGTCGCGCGGGAGGATATCGCGGTCGCCATAGACTTCGGTGCCGAGGCGCCAGGGTCTGCCGTCGCCGCCCAGGCCGCTGCGGCCAATCTCCAGCGAGCGCAGGCACTTTTGCAGCGCCTCCTTGAAGGTGCGGCCGATGGCCATGGCCTCGCCCACGCTTTTCATCTGGGTGGTCAGCGTGGGATCGGCCTGCGGGAATTTCTCGAAGGCGAACCGCGGCACCTTCACCACCACGTAGTCAATCGTGGGCTCGAAGCTGGCCGGCGTCTCGCGGGTGATGTCGTTGGGGATTTCGTCCAGGGTGTAGCCCACGGCCAGCTTGGCGGCGATCTTGGCGATGGGGAAGCCCGTGGCCTTGGACGCCAGCGCCGAGCTGCGGCTGACGCGCGGGTTCATCTCGATGACCACCATCCGGCCGTTGTCCGGGTTGACGGCGAACTGGATGTTCGAGCCGCCGGTCTCCACGCCCACCGCGCGGATCACGGCGAAGCTGGCGTCGCGCATGATCTGGTACTCCTTGTCGGTGAGCGTCTGGATGGGCGCGACGGTGATGGAGTCGCCGGTGTGGATGCCCATGGGGTCGAAGTTCTCGATCGAGCAGATGATGACGCAGTTGTCGGCGCGGTCGCGCATGACCTCCATCTCGAATTCCTTCCAGCCGAGCAGCGATTCCTCGATGAGGATCTCGGTGACGGGCGACAGGTCGAGCCCGCGCCTGGCCAGCTCCTCGAACTCCTCGCGGTTGTAGGCGATGCCGCCGCCGGTGCCGCCCAGGGTGAACGCCGGCCGGATGATGAGCGGGAAGCGGCCGATCCGCTCCGCGATGGCGCGTGATTCCTCGAGCGTGTGCGCGACACCGCTGACCGGCACGTCCAGGCCGATGGCAAGCATGAGTTCCTTGAAGACCAGGCGATCCTCGCCTTTTTCGATGGCGGCGGCGTTGGCGCCGATCATCTCGACGCCGTACTTCTCCAGCACGCCTTTGCAGTGCAGGGCTATCGCGGTGTTCAGCGCGGTCTGGCCGCCGAGGGTGGGGAGGAGGACGAGTTTGTGGGGAACTTGAGATTTGAGATTTGGGATTTGAGATTCCCCAACCGGCACGCCCAGGCGCCGCATCTCGTCGAGTTCGCGCGCGATGATCTTCTCGACCACCTCGGGCGTGATCGGCTCAATGTAGGTGCGGTCGGCGAACTCCGGGTCGGTCATGATCGTGGCCGGGTTGGAGTTGACGAGGATGACGCGGTAACCCTCCTCCTTGAGCGCCTTGCAGGCCTGGGTGCCGGAGTAATCGAACTCGCACGCCTGGCCGATGATGATCGGGCCGGCGCCAATGATCAGAACGCTGTGGATGTCAGTGCGCTTCGGCATAGACCGGCGCGGATGAAACCGGCAAAGACCGGCCAAGGCGACTTCTTTTTGTGGCGCGCGGCGGGAGGCGCCGTTTAACCCGGACACCGAAGTTGGCCGTGGCGCCGCGCGTCCCGCCCGCCCCGACGCGACTACCCGCGCCGGGCGCGCTTGGCGGCGAGGGCCTTTCGCAGTTCGGCCAGCGGCAGCGTGTTCACCACGTCCTCGCGCGTGAGCCAGCCCTTGCGCGCCACGCCGGCGCCGAGCCGGAGGAAGCCGGCGTGCTCCGGCCGATGGGCGTCGGGGTTGATGACGCATTTCACGCCCAGTCGGCGCGCGGCCGGCCAGAGCCGCCAGTCGAGGTCGAACCTCGACGGGTTGCAGTTCAGCTCCACCCAGGTGCCCGTGGCGGCGCAGGCCTCCAGCACCGCCTGCTGGTTGACCCGGGCCGGCTCGCGCTGGAGCAGCAAGCGGCCGGTCAGATGCCCCAGCATGTGGACGTGCGGATTCCGCGCGGCGCGGATCAAGCGCTTCGTGTTCTCGGCCTCGTCGCCGGCCGGAACGTGCAGGCTGGCGACGACCACTTCCAGTTCGGCCAGCAACTCGTCCGGGAAGTCCAGCCCGTCCCGGAGGATGTCCACCTCGGTGCCGGTGAGCAGCCGGAAGTCGCTCCCCGCGTCGGCCAGCCGCGCGTTGACCTCGCGTACTTCCTTGATCTGTTTGCGCAGCCGCGCCGGGTCGAGGCCGTTGGCCTGGAAGGAAGCCCGCGAATGGTCGGTGATGGCCCAGTAACTCAGGCCCAAGCCCTCGCTGTGCCGGGCGATCTCCTCGAGGCTGCCGCGGCCGTCGCTCCAGTTGGAATGGTTGTGCAGCGCGCCCTTGAGGTCGGTCCACTCGACCAGCCGCGGCAAGGCGCCCGCCTCGGCAGCGGCGAATTCGCCCTGGTCTTCGCGCAACTCGGGCGGGATGAACGCCAGCCCCAGCTTCGCGTACAGTTCTTCCTCGGTGGTGCAGGCCACGCGCAAGGCCGGGTCACGCGTCTCCTCGGCCGAGCGGAAGAGGCCGTATTCGTTCAAGCGCAGCCCGCGGGCGATGGCGCGCTGGCGCATGGCGATGTTGTGCGCCTTGCTGCCGGTGAAGTACGCGAGGGCGAAGGGGAACTCGACGTCGCTCACCACCCGCAGGTCGGCCTGGATGCCGCCTTCGAGAAGGACGCTGGCCTTGGTGTCGCCCTTGGCGCTCACGCTGCGCACGCCGGGCTGGCGGACGAAGAAGTCCAGCACCGCGGCGGGCTTGCGCGACGACACCACGAAGTCCACGTCGCCGATGGTTTCGCGCCAGCGGCGCAGGCTGCCGGCCAGGCTCACGCGGATGGCGTCCGGGTGGGCGCGGAGGTTTTCCACGAGGGGCTCGGCCACGGCCAGGGCGTCGCTCAGCAGATGGCGCTCGGCGTACTGGCGGCGGTGGGCGATGCCTTCCAGAATCTTCGCCTGGGTTTTCTCGCCGAAGCCTTCGAGCGCCGCGATCCGCCCGGCCTGGCACGCCGCCTCGAGCTTTTCCACCGAGTCCACGCCCAGCCGGTCGTAGAGCGTCTTGGCCCGCTTCGGCCCGAGGCCGGGGATGCTCAGGAGCCCGAGCAAGCCGGCGGGAATCGAGGCCTTCAACTCCTCGTAGTACGGCAGCCGGCCGGTGGTGACCAGGCGCGTGATTTTCTCCTGCAAGGCCTCGCCGATGCCCTTGAGTTCGCCGAGCCGGTTTTCGGCGACGAGCTTTTCGAGCGGCTCGGTCAGGCTCTCGAGCGTGCGCGCGGCGTTGGCGTAGGCGCGGGTCTTGAACGGGTTTTCCCCCTTCAGCTCGAGCAGGAGGCCGATCTCGTTCAGCACCTCGGCAACTTGGTCTCTGTCCATGCCGGCAGCATAGCCGCCGGGCGATGGCCGGCAATGCGCCAACAAGCAGCCTTGCCCGGCGCAACCGGGTTTGCGACAACCGGCGCATGAAGCCTGTCTGCGCGACGCTGCTCGCCGCCTTCTTCTCCAGCCTGCCGTTCGCGGCCACCGGGGCCGAACGGGTCGTTTTCAATTTCACGCCGCCGTTTGAGGCCCCCAGCGTGGCGACTCAAGACGCGCGCGTGACGCTGGCGCGGGTGGCCGGCGGGCGGGTGTTGCGCGTCGAGACCGGCCACCGCGCGTCCTGGCCGGGCGTCACGTTGCCCGCGCCGGGCGGCGCGCTCGACCTTTCGCCGCACGCCTTCGTGCAACTGCGCGTGCGCAACACCGGCGCCCGCACGGTCACGGTGCATCTGCGCGTGGACAATCCCGGCGCGGACGGCACGAAACACTGCCGCACCGGCAGCACGCGACTGGAGCCAGGCGCCACCGGCACGGTGCGCGTGGACCTCAAACGCACCAGCGAGGACCGGCTGGGCGGCAAGCTCTTCGGCCTGCGCGGCTACCCCGTGGGGGCCGGCGGCGACGACACGGTGGACCCGGCGCGCATCAACCAGTTCCTCGTCTTCGTCAACCAGCCGAAGGAAGATCACGTCTTCGAGTTGCTCGAACTCCGCGCCGCCGGCGCCTACACGCCGCCCACGGCCTGGACGAACGACGCCGACCCGTACTTCCCCCTCATTGATACCTTCGGCCAGTACCGGCACAAAACTTGGCCAGACAAGACCGCAAGCCTGGCTGAACTCACCGCGCGGCGCGAGCGGGAAGCCGCGGAGTTGCCAGCGTCCACCGGGCAATTCACCCGCGTCGCCGGCTGGAACCAGTACGGCGGCTGGGCGGACGGCCCGCAGCTCAAGGCCACCGGCTTCTTCCGCGTTGAAAAGCACGCCGGCAAGTGGTGGCTGGTGGACCCTGAAGGCCGGCTGTTTTGGTCGCACGGCATCACCTGCGTGCGGATGCTCGACGCCACGCCCATCGAGGAGCGCGAGGCGTGGTTTGAGGACCCGCCGTGGCGGCAGCCCGAGTTCGCCGAGTTCATCATCCCGTCGGCCTACGCGCTCAAAGGCCATTACGCCGGGCGCTCGCCGCGGTGCTTTTCCTTCGCCGGGGCCAATTTCAAGCGTAAATACGGCCCGGACTGGAAGACCGTTTACCCGCCGGTAATCCATCAACGCCTGCGCGCCTGGGGCCTGAACACCATCGCCAACTGGTCGGACCTGAACGTCGCGTTGCTGCGGCGCACGCCGTACACGGACGCGGTGAGTTCGCGCGGCGCGAAACTGATCGAGGGCAGCGAAGGCTACTGGGGCAAGTTCCCGGACGTGTTCGATCCGTCGTTCGCCGAGGCGTTGCGCGCCTCCGCGGCGGCCAAGACGGGCCGCAGCGCGGGCGATCCGTGGTGCCTCGGCTATTTCTCGGACAACGAAATGTCCTGGGGCGACGAGGTGTCCATCGCGCTGGCGGCCCTGGCGTCGCCACCCCAGCAGGCGGCCAAGCGGGAATTTCTCGCGGACCTGCGCGCCAGGTACGGCGACACCGCGAAGCTCAACGCCGCCTGGGGCACCGAGTACGCCTCGTGGGACGCGCTGCTGGCCAGCACCGCCCGGCCGGACGCCGCGAAGGCGGGCGAGGACCTGAAGGCTTTTTACACCAAGGCGGCCGAGACCTATTTCCGCGCCGTGCGCGAAGCGGTCAAGCAGGTCGCGCCGGAGCAGCTTTATCTGGGCTGCCGGTTTGCGTGGGTGAACGCGCGGGCCGCCGCGGCCGCGGCGAAGTTCTGCGACGTGGTCAGCCACAACCTGTACCGGCGCGACGTGGCGGAGTTCAAATGCCCCAGCGGCGAGGACGTGCCATTGATCATCGGCGAATTTCATTTCGGCGCGCTGGACCGCGGGATGTTCCACACCGGTCTGGTGCCCGTGGCGAACCAGGCCGAACGCGCCGCCGCGTATCGGAGCTACGTCGAGGGCGCGCTGCGGCACCCGCAGTTTGTGGGCACGCATTGGTTCCAGTACCAGGACGAGCCCACCACCGGCCGCGTCCTCGACGAGGAAAACTACCAGATCGGCTTCGTGGACATCGCGGACACCCCGTACGCGGAAACGGTGGCGGTGAGCCGCGCCGTGGGCGAAGCCCTGTACCGCACGCGCCTCGCGCCCTGAGCGACGCCGCCCACCCCGGCTCATGAACGAACCGCCCGAGATGCCCGCGTGGTTGGAGACCGTCAGCGGCGAGCGCGTCCCGCTGCGCGGCAACTGCGCGCTCGGCCGCTCGCCGCACAACGACGTCCCGCTGGTGGACCGCCGGGTGTCGCGCCGCCACGCGATCATCCACGCCCAGGGCGACCATGAGTTCTGGCTGGTGGACTTGGGCAGCAGCAACGGCACCACCCTCAACGGCCGCCGCGTCAGCCAGCCCATGCGGCTGTGGGACGGCGACCGGATCGGTGTGGGGCCGTTCGAGCTGGTGTTCCACCAGCCCGGCGCCACCGGTCACCCCGCCGCGTTCCCCGAGCACACCCAGGCGACCCTTGTGGATCTCAAGGTCGCGCGCACCTGGCTGCTGGTGGCGGACATCGCGGGCTCGACCCTGCTGAGCCAGAAGCTGCCGGCCGACGAAGTGGCCGTGCTGTTCGGCGGCTGGTTCCGGCGCTGCCGTGAAGTCGTCGAAGCCAGCGGGGGCACGATCAACAAGTATCTCGGCGACGGCTTCCTGGCCTACTGGCCGGAATCCGCCGATGCGCCGGCCCACGTCGCCACCGTGCTCGCCAGCCTGCGTCCGCTCCAGGACGCCGCGCAGCCGCCCTTCCGGGTGGTCGTGCATTGCGGGACGGCGTTTCTGGGCGGCGCGGCCGCCCAAGGCGAGGAAAATCTTTCCGGCTCCGACGTGAACTTCGTCTTCCGCATGGAGAAGCTGGCGCAACGCGGCGGCTGGCCGCGGCTGCTCAGCGATGCCGCCCGCCAGGCGCTGGGCGAGTTGCTGGCGGCGGAACCGGTGGGCGAACATGAATTGCCCGGCTTTGCCGGCCGCCATGCGTTTCACTGTGTCTGACCAACGATACGCCAGGTGAACCACGCCAGATTCCTCGGTTGTCTGCTCGCGGCGTGGTTGCCGCTGGCCGCTGGCCATGCCTCTGAACCGGACGCCGCGCCGGAGATTGACCGCGAGACGCTGGACCGCTGGTCCGCGCCGTTTCGCGGCTGGCATTACTGGCCGGAGCACGTCATTCCCGCGCAGCCGCGCATTCCGGGCCACGAGTCCTTCGAGAACACCGACGTGCCGTGCGTGTACCAACTGCCCGGCCAGCCGGAGCGGTGGTTCATGAGCTTCATCGCGTTCAACGGCCAGGGCTACAACTCGTTCGTCGCCGAAAGCACGAACCTCGTTCACTGGACCCGCCCGCGGCTGGCAATGGGCTTCGGTCCGCCGGGCGAATTCGACCACGGCGGCCGCGTCATCGGCGCGTTCCTGTATGAGTCGTACGACCTCCGGGCGCCGCGCGTGCTCAAGCGCCGCGACGGCCGGTACTGGACGCTCTACGGCTGTTACCCGCGGCAAGGCGGCTACGAACTGCGCCCCGGCTACGAAGGCGTGGCGTGCGGCGACGACGGGCTCACCTGGCGTCGCGCCAAGGACGCGCCGATCCTCGCCGTCCAGGACCCGGACTGCGGCACCTGGGAAAAGGACTGCATCTACCAGCCGTGGCTGGTCGAGCATCGCGGCCGGTTCTTCAACTTCTATAACGCGGCCCACGGCGGCATCGAGCAGACGGGTCTGGCTTTTTCCACGGACCTGCTGAACTGGATGCGATACCCGGCCAATCCGGTCATCCGCAACCGCCCCGGCGGCTACGACGAGCAGTTCGCATCCGACCCCAAGGTGTTCCGCGACGGCGACCACTGGACGATGTTGTATTTCGGCGTGGGGCGCGGCGGGGCGCACATCATGGCGGCGTTTTCGCGGGACCTGGTGCATTGGACCGCGCATCCGGAGCCGTTGTACAAGGCCGGCGGCCATCCCGCCGGCCTGGACAAGCAGTACGCGCACAAGATTTCGCTCGTGTTCAATCCGCGCGACGACACGTTCTACCTCTTTTACTGCGCGGTGGACGGGAAAGGGCGGGGGATTGGCCTGCTCACCAGCCGGCCGCTCGCTCAACCCCCGGCTGCGGATTTGGGAACGGGTCGTTGAACCGGTGAACGGAAGCAACCGCTGGCTTCTGTCGGCGCGACCGCCGGCCCCTTGCCGAGAACCGCTGATGAACCTGACGCGACCGGCCGCAGCTTAAGGCGCTGGTTCAACCCGAAAACCGAAGCCGCCCGTAGCGCCCGATTCCAATCCGGCCCAACTCCGGTTTTCAGGCAAATGGCCGAATTGGACGGATCAGCACTTTGTTCCCCTCACCCCAGCCCTTTCCGGGAGGGAGGGGAAGGGCGCACCACCTCCGGTGAAGACCCTCCGCGGCACGGGCGGGATAAGCTTCCGCGCGGCCGTGATCTTTGGCCGCGTTTTCGCGCCGCCGGGCCTATCGGCGCTCAGCGCCCGTTGCTCGATCCGGGATTGCAGAACATCCGGTTCTTCGTCGGCAGCTTCGATTCCCGCCGCCAGGTGTCGAAGGTGATGTACTCCACGTGTCCGTCCACGGCCAGGACGATCCCGCCCTTTCTGCCATGCCGTCGGCCCAGCGCGCCGTCCAGGTCGGGGTCCGGATAGCTCGAGCCGTCGTTGTAGCCGTAGCCGAGCGTCACGTTCGCGTCGTCCGGCTCCCACATCATGAAGGCGTCCGGGGCGAAGTCTTGAATCTTGTAGGAATTGCCGGCCGGCATGAGCGCGCCGTACCCGCACAACGCGCCGTTCATGACGTACGTGGCCAGCTTGTTGGCGCGGGCCTTGAAGGTCGCGGTGTTGGTCTTGTCAATCGGGCACCGGTAGCTGCGCACCGCGCCCATGAACGACCAGAGCTGGCCGCCCTCGTACGCCAGGACGGCGTTGGTGGTGTACGGCGCCCGGAACAGGTCGGGCACCTGGCTGTTGGTCGGCGTGTAGAGCCAGCCGGGAACCCAGGGTGGGTTCCAGTTGGGAAAGGGCAGGCGCTCGCGGTTGTCGCCGGCGTACATGTGGCTGGCGAGGCCGAGCTGCTTCTGGTTGTTCACGCACATCGTCCGGTGGGCCTTGTCCTTGGCCATCGCCAGCGCCGGCAGGAGCAGGCCGGCCAGGATGGCGATGATCGCGATCACCACGAGCAGCTCGATGAGCGTGAAACCTCCGCCAGGTCGCCGGCTGGCACGGGGTTGCCTGCGGTGGCTGGTCTGGACCGGGGCCGAAGCGGTAAGGCAAACCGCATTGCTGCGCGTGACCGGCGGCGGCAAATCACTCGTAAGCTTCATGCCGCGAAACTAGCCGGCCTTCGCCGCGAACGCCAGCACTTCGGTCATCCCGCGTCGGGCGGGGGCGCATCTCACTTTTGTGCAGCCGGTGGAAACAGCCGGACACTGCGGGGTGGCGGCAGCCATCCCTGGCTGCCGTATAGGGCGGCATCCTGCCGCCCGGAATCCGCGACGGAGAACACGCCCGCAGCGGGCCGCCCGCGCCCCACGCGGGGCTGGAAGCCGGCGCCACCCCGGAAGGCGCTACGGTCGGCAATAAATTGAGATGCGCCCGCCGGGCGGCGGTATCGAGTCGGGCCCCGGACCTTTCGTCCGGCTTGCGCGGGCCGGCCCGCATGGCAGTCTCGCCGCGTCAGCCGAAACATGAACCCCACTCCGCCGCTCACGCCATGACCTCCCCGCTTCGCGCTTGTTTCCTCGGGCTCTTCGCCGCGCTGGTTCCCGGCGCCTGGGCCGACGCCGCGCCCGCTTACACGAACCCCGTCGTGCCCGGCAACCTGGCCGACCCCGCCGTGATCCGGCACAACGGCGTGTACTACCTCTACGCGACCGGCGAGGTGGACGGCGACAACGGCACGCGCGTGTACACCTCGACCAACCTCGTGGACTGGCAGGCCGGCCCGGTGGTCTTCCGCCCCGGCCCGCCGCACGTCTGGGCGCCGGATGTCTGGCGCGATCCCGCCACGGGCCGTTTTTACCTCTACTACACCGTGAACCAGACCGTGGGCGTGGCTGACGCCGACGGCCCGCTGGGGCCGTTCACGATGCGACGGAAGTTCTTTGACCGCGCCATTGACGCGCACCTGTTCCGCGACGACGACGGCAAGCTCTACCTGTACTTCGTCCAACTGCCCGGCTTTCGCATCAGCGTGCAACCGATGGCGAATCCAACCGAGCCGGCCGGCGAACCGCGCGTGATCCTCCAGCCGGAAGCGGACTGGGAAACCCGCGCCGGCCGCGTGACCGAAGGCCCGTGGCTCATCAAGCGCCTGGACCGCTATTATCTGCTGTACAGCGGCTCGGGCGCGGACACGCCGGATTACGCGGTGGGCTACGCCACGGCGGACAGTCCGCTGGGGCCGTTCACGCGCGCGCCGCACAACCCCATCGTCCAGCGCGGCGAGGGCCTTTTCGGCCCCGGCCACGGCTGCGCGGTGCAGGACGCCGCCGGCCGCTGGTGGCACGTGTACCATCAGAAACGCACCGCGCGCGTCGAGTGGGACCGCTTCATCGCCGTGGACCCGCTGTGGTTTGACCAGCATGGGAACCTGTACAGCCGCGCCACCCGCGGCACGCCGCAACCTGCGCCCACGGTGGCCGCCGCGCCCGCCGCCCCCCAGTTCGACCCGTTCATCTGGCGCTCCGAACCGCCCGCGGATTGCCCGTTCGAGCCCTCCCGCGACATAACCGGTATCGAGTTCCCCGGCCAGCACAGCGATTACCGCTTTGCCGACACCTGGTATCCAAGCTGGGCCGCCGACGGAAACCTCTATTCACCCTGGACCGACGGCCCGCTGCACGAGGACAGCTCCGACTCCTCCGCCACCGCGCCCGATCCCGACGGCTTCGGCGGCTTCCGACTGGTGCGCGGCAAGGCCACCACCGGCCAGGCCGTCATGATCGGCGACGATCCGCTCCAGCTCACCGTGAAGAACCTTGGCAAGGTGCAGGCCGATCCGCATCCGTACGGCGGGCGCTACCCGTGCGGCAGCCTCGTGCATCGCGGCGTGTGGTACTACGGGACGTATTGCCTGTCGCCGGCCGGCGTGACGACGTTCGGCGCCACCAACTACAACTGGCCGTGGCTGGGGCCGCTGGTCGGCTTTCGTGTCTCCCGCGACCTCGGCCGGACTTGGACGGAGACGCCGCACACGCCGGCGAAGCCGTTGTTCGGCGAGACTGGCCTGTGGGGACACCCGGTCAGGATCGGCGCGCCGCATTTCGTGGACTTCGGCAAGGACATGGAACATTCTCCCGACGGCCAGGCGTACCTGGTCGCCACCGGCGCGGAACTGCGTGATCCCCGGCCGCGCTTCGAGAACCTGAGCTGGATCACCGGCGACCAGGTCTATCTGCTGCGCGTGACGCCCGCGCCCGAGACCATCAACGACCCGGCGGCCTACGAGTTCTTCGCCGGGCACGACTCCCAGGGCCTGCCGGTGTGGACGCGCGACCTGGCGCAAAGCCGGCCGCTGCTCGACTGGAACAACAACATGGGCTGCGTGACAGCCACGTACGTCGCGCCGTTGAGGAAGTACCTGATGTTCGTCACCGACGGCGGCAACACCTGTGCGCGCATGAACACCTACGCGCTCGAGGCGGACGCGCTCACCGGACCGTGGCGGCTGGTGACGTACCTGAAGCACTTCGGCGAGCAGGCGTACTTTGTAAACCTGCCCTCGAAGTTCGTCAGCGCCGACGGCCGCACCGCTTGGCTCTGCTACTCGGCCAACTTCGCGCCCGACTGGAACCGCGAGAAAATCCGTTCCAACCCGCCCGGCAGCCGCTACGGTCTTGTCTTCCAGAAAATCCGGCTGTTGGGGCTGGAGCGGCGGTGAAGACAAGGGCGCTTGCGGACTTTGGCACGCCCAGTCCGACAGCCACAGTTGAAGGGGAACACCCGAGCGTGCGTTGCTTAACCAAACTGCTTATTCGTGCGGACTCGTGCCCTTTCGTGGTTCATTTGAGGTGGTTCTCGTCCAGTCCCCATTGACCGGCCCTCCCCTCTACCTGAGGGGGAAGCGGGTCCGACTTTCCCGAGCAGGCTCGAAGCAGGAAAATGCGGCACCGCGCACTCGATGAATGGCACGTCTGGGAGGTGAGCGGCGTTTCCTTTCCCCTCACCCCGGCCCTTTCCCTGGGGGAGAGGGAGACCGTGCCTCGCCTCCGGTGCAGACCAGTTGTGAAACCAGCGGGACGCGCCTTTTTGCGGCCAACTTCGGCTATCGGACTGAATCGTCCCGTTAAGTTACGTCGGCGTGGCCGCTGCGCTCCAAGCCGCTGCGGAATTCGGTTCAGATTCATGAGACATCCGGGCCAAAAAGCAAAACGAGGCGCCCGGAGGCGCCCCGTCGCGGGAATGCAATCGGCCGACGGGTTACGCGCCCATGCCGTCCTCGAACGAACCGGCGGCGGCCGGCCAGGTGAGATGGTCGCGCACGTAGGCAATGCCGTTGCTGCTGGTCCAGTCGAGATCCTTGTGGGCGCTCTCGGCCTCGACCACCAGCGGCGCGGTGGGCCGGCCCATGATCTGTTTGTAGCGGGCCGGGTAGCCGATGTGGATCAACAGCTCGGCGTAGCGCTGCATGTTGATCTCGCCGGAGGGCAGGTCCACGAACTGCATCGCGCGTTCCGGCCAGTTGCCGTTGGCCATGCGCAGCGGCAGGCCCGGGCGGATGACGAAATTCTTGATATGGGCGGCGTACACCCGCGGCCCCACCTTGAGGAAGCGGGTTTCCCAGCTTTCGCCCTCCCAGCAGTGGCTCGGATCAGCGTTCACGCCCAGGCATTTGTCGCTGTCGCAGATTTTCACGAGCATGTTGAAGTCGTCCGCGCACATGGCGGCGGTGCCGGGGTGGATTTCGTGGCAGAGGAAGATGCCGCGGTCGTTGGCCGCCTTGCGGATCTTCGCGGTCTTCTTCACGAAACGCTCCTGGCCTTCCTTGATGAGGTCGAAGTCGCCGCCGGCCCAGAAGCCCCACGGATAGCCGCTGGCCACTTCCCAGCCGAAGGCGACGCCCCAGAACGTGGGCAGGATTTTCACGCCCAACTCGGTCGCGAGGTCGAACAGCCGGAGCAGGTAATCCTCCGCCCATTGCTCGATCTCGGCCGGGGACTTTTGGGCCACGTCCGCCGGGATGAACGGCCGGATGCTCGGGCTGCCGGTCCAGGCGGTGGTGTGGACCCACAGCGGGCAGTGGCAGGAGATGCCGTCCAGGCTCAGGCCGGCCTGGGCGAAAGTTTCCTTGATCTCCTTGGCGCTTTTGAAGCCGTTGGCGGCCTGCAACATGTAATTCGACGGCTGCGCGCCGCTGGCGCCGGAACGCTTGGCGTAGGCCAGGAAGTCGGCGAGGGGCTTGGCGCCGTGCTGGGCGCCTTCGATCGAGGCGTGGTAAACGGGTGTAGGCATAGGCTAGCGATGAGTTGAGTTCGTTTTGGACAGTCGCTTGTTCATGCGTTCGACTGGGTACGGCGCACCTTAGCGACCGCGTACAACGCCCGGCAAGCTCAGAGTTCCGACGGGCGCGGTGGCGGACGCATCTCGCTTTCATGCCTGCGAGGTAGGTCGCCCCTCGCCGAGGGATGGCGGCTCCGGCCCCTGAGCCAGGGGCCGGCTACCAAGCACCCCGGCCCGCCACCCCGGCAGGCGATACAGCCTGTACGAAATTGAAACGCGCCCCGCCTTGCCGCGCCGACGCTTGTTCGCTGGCAGGGCCCCGCCTACGCTGGCGACATGAGGTCACGCGCATGACCGCACGCGTCCCATCAAGCCCGCAAGCCGAAGTTGGCCGTGGCGCAGCGCGTCCTACCGGCCCAACTTCGGTGATCGGGCCGAGTCTGCTGCACGCCGTCTTCGTCGTGTCTGGCGCATGCGGCCTCGGCTGTCAGGTGGTCTGGACCCGGATGTTAGGTCTCGGTCTGGGTCAGGAGATGCCGGCGGTGCTGGCGGTGGTGGCGGCGTTCTTCGGCGGCTTTGCCCTGGGCGCGCGCGTCTCCGATGGCCTGGCGAGCCGGGCGCACGCGCGGCTCGCGTGGCTGTACGCCGCGCTGGAACTCATTATCGGGTTCTGGGTGCTGGCGTCCCCCGGGGTCATCCCCGCGGCGAACCGGCTGGCGCTGGACTGGATCGGCCTCGAACCCTCCGGGCTGCGTCACGCCGCACTCGCGTTCGGCGTTCCGTTCCTCGCCTTGCTGCCGGCCACGGCGGCGATGGGCGCCACGCTGGCCGCGATGGAGGATTTCGCGCGCGGCTTGTCGGCGGACGGCCGGGTGGTGGGGTCGCTGTACGCGGCCAACACGCTGGGCGCGGCGTTGGGCGCGCTGGCGGTGCTCGAACTGGCGGCCCGGCTGGGATTCGCAGGCACGCTGCTGGTGCTGGGTGTGCTGAACCTCGGCTGCGCGGCGGCGGCGGCGTTTTTGGGGCGAAGCGTGGCGAGGGGGGTAAAGCCGGCGAAAATCTTTCGACCCGAAAGCCGAAGTTGGGCCAGCGGGTCGCATTGGGCTATGGCCAGCCCCGGCTCGCAGGTTCAAGGCACGGGCCGGGCGGTCCCGGAGTTGTCGCCGGCCCGGCTGAAGGTTTTGCTGCTGGCGACCGGCTTGCTGGGCATTGGCCTGGAAGTGCTGGTTGTGCGCGTGCTCAAGCTCGTGCTCGAAGACACCGTTTACACCTTCGCCTGTCTGCTGGCGGTGTACCTGCTGGGAACCGCGCTCGGTGCCGCCGCCATCAAGCGGTGCGCGGCGCGCTGGCCGGCGGCCGGGCGCGTGGAGACGCTGCTGGCCGGGCTTGCCGCAGCTTGCGTGCTCGGCGGCTGGGCGATGACGGGGTCGCCGGCGCTGTACGCGACACTGCGCCGCGCGTTGGGCGATTCCTTTCAAGCCGCCGTGCTGAGCGATGCGCTGGTGGCGACGTTGGTCTTTCTGCCGGCAAGCCTGTTGATGGGCGCCACGTTTGCCAGCCTGGCGCAGACCGCGCGCGACGCCGGGTTTGGCCTGGGCCGCGCGCTCGCCTGGAACACGCTGGGCGGGGCGCTGGCGCCGGTGTTGGCGGGGGTGCTGGTCCTCCCGCTGCTGGGCGCCAAGTGGACGCTGGCCGCGCTGGCCGCGGGTTACCTCGCGCTGGCGCTCGCGGCGGCCCGGCGTTGGCGCGCGGGCTGGGTGCTGGCGCCGCTGGCCCTGGCGTTCGGCCTTTTGCCGGACTTGCGGCTGGTCCAGTTGCGGCCGGACGAACGCCTGCGCGTCTTGCGCGAAGGCGTGTCCGATTCCGTGGCGGTGATTGAAACGGCGGACGGCCATCGCACGCTGCGCGTGAACAACCGCTTCACGATGGGCGGCACGGCCTCCGCCAACGCCGAGCGGCGCCAGGCGCACATCCCGTTGCTGCTGCATCCCGGCCCGAAGCGGGCGCTGTTCCTCGGCTCGGGCACCGGCATCACGGCCGCCGCGGCGGCGGCGCATCCGGACTTGCGGGTGGAAAGCGTGGAACTGGTGCCCGAGATCGTCGCGGTCATGCCTGAGTTCGCGCCCGCCAACGCCGCGCCGCCAGACCGGCTGCGGCAGTTCACCGCGGATGCGCGGCGTTTCGTGCGCGCGACCACGAACCACTACGACGTGATCGTGGCGGACTTGTTCCATCCGGCCCGCGACGGCGCGGGCGCGCTCTACACGCGGGAGCATTTCCAGGCGATCCGCGACCGGCTGGCGCCGGGCGGTTTGTTCTGTCAGTGGGTGCCGCTTTACCAGACGGATGAACGGACGTTGCGCGCGATCCTGGGCACCTTCCGCGCGGTGTTTTCTGAAACCCGTCTCTGGCTGCTGCGGCTGAACCTCGAGACACCAGTGGTGGGTTTGACCGGCAGAACCGCCGCCGGCGTTGCCAATCCGGAGAGCCTTTACGATCCATTGGACGACGAGCTTTTCGCGCAACAGGTGAACCGGGGCGGGCTGCGCAACGCACTGCGGGAACTGGGGCTGGGCGAGCCGGCGCAACTGGCCAGTCTGTTGGTCAGCCTGGCGCCAGATCAATTGCCGGCTGAAGTGCAGGCCACGGACAACCGGCCGGTGGTGGCCTTCCTGGCGCCGCGCGCCGGGTTCACCGATGCCGCGAAGCCGTACGCGACGTTGTTCAAGCTGCTGGAATGGGCGCGGGTGCCGCGGCTGGACGAGCAGGACTGGCCAGGCTTGTCCGCCGCAAGTTTGGAAAGGCTCCAGTCCATCCTCGCCGCGCGGGACAAGTATCTGGGGGCGCTGCGGCTCGAAGCGGAAGGCCGACCGGGCGAGGCGCGCGAGGCGCTGGTGGAAAGCGCGCGGCTGAGCGCGGACTTCACCACCGGCTACGCGCACGCGATCACCCTCGCGGTGCAGATGTCGCGGGACAACCCGGCCGAGGCGCGGCGGCTGTTGGAAAGGCTGGCGGCCGCGCGGCCGGAGCTGCCGGTGGCGCGGAGCCTGATTCAACGGTTGTTTTCCGATGGCGCCCCCGCGCCTTGAGACCGGAGGGCGGGAAGACAGGCGGCCCGCGGCCGGCGCGCCCAGCCCGCGGAGCAGGCACAATGTGCTTTGGACCGGCTGGGTGGGCATCACCGTCAAGGGCATCGGCCCGGGCGGAAGCAACGTGGACATCCTGCCGCGCCTGGAACGCGAACACCGGCCGCTTCGAATGGCCGGCGGACCTGCAGCGCCCCGCGTGGTGAACCAGACGGTGGCGGCCGGATGGACGAGCGGTGGATCCGATGGTGGTCACGTCGGCGAACCCGCGTGATGCCCTGCTCGGCTCGTTTGTGGGCGTGAACGCGGCAGGACGCTGGACCCTGTTCGTGGCGGACGTGAGCGACGGCGGGGAATACCGGCTCGAATCGTGGACCTTGACTTCTCACGCAGGCGCCGGAACACAACGGGATGCTGGGCGCACTCGTTGGGCTGGGCAGCGCTGCCGCGCCGGGCCCGGCGGCGCTGAACACCAGCGAGTTGACCGTTTTTCGTCGCTGGTGACCCATGCATGTAAAAATATTCTCAAAAGGCGTTGACAGCGGAAATTGAGCTACCTAGTTTCTCTGTCTTGTTACGGTTTGACAAGACTGTCCGTCCTCAGTAACCGGTGAGGGACGAACGGTCTTTGTCTATTTAGGGCAGAAGGGTTTACGAACTAATCCGGCAACGATTTGCCCATGTAGCTCAGTCGGCAGAGCGCGTCCTTGGTAAGGACGAGGTCACCAGTTCAACCCTGGTCATGGGCTCCACAGATAAGCGACTGAAAAACAGCAGGAAGCACAATGGCTAAAGAGCAATTCCAACGAACCAAGCCGCACGTCAACATCGGCACCATCGGCCACATTGACCACGGCAAGTCCACCTTGACTGCCGCGATCGTCGCCACCCAGGCGCGCAAGGGCCTGGCCACGCCGATTTCGTACTCGGACATCACCAAGGGCGGCACGGTGCGCGACGAAACCAAGACCGTGACCATCGCCATCTCCCACGTGGAGTACCAGAGCGAACAGCGCCACTACGCCCACGTGGACTGCCCGGGCCACGCCGACTTCATCAAAAACATGATCACCGGCGCGGCGCAGATGGACGGCGCGATCCTGGTGGTGGACGCCTCGGAAGGCCCGATGCCGCAGACCAAGGAGCACGTGCTCCTGGCCCGCCAGGTTGGCGTGCCGGCCATTCTGGTTTACCTGAACAAGGTGGACTTGGTGGACGATCCGGAATTGCTGGACTTGGTGGAAATGGAGTTGCGCGACCTGCTCAACAAGTACGAGTTCCCCGGCGAAAAGACCCCGATCATCCGCGGCAGCGCCAAGGCGGCCTTGGCCGGCGACCCGAAGGGCGAGGAGTCCATCCAGAACCTGTTGAAGGCCGTGGACGAGTTCATCCCGCTGCCGACCCGCGAGGTGGACAAGCCGTTCCTCATGAGCATCGAGGACGTGTTCAACATTGAAGGTCGCGGCACGGTGGTCACCGGGCGCGTGGAGCGCGGCGTACTGGAGCGCATGTCAGAAGTCGAGATCGTCGGCCTGCGCGAAACGCGCAAGACCGTGGCGACCGACATCGAAATGTTCCGCAAGCTGCTGGACAAGGCCACGGCGGGCGACAACGTGGGCGTGCTGCTGCGGGGCACGAAGAAAGAAGAGGTCGAGCGCGGCATGGTTCTGGCCAAGCCGGGCACCATCACCCCACACACCCACTTCAAGGCGGAGGTGTACGTGCTGTCCAAGGAAGAAGGCGGGCGGCACACGCCGTTCTTCACCAACTACCGGCCGCAGTTCTACTTCCGCACGACGGACGTCACGGGCACGGTCACCCTGCCGCAAGGCGTCGAAATGGTCATGCCGGGCGACAACGTCTCGGTGGAGGTGAAGGTGATCGCCCCCATCGCGATGGAGAAAGGCCAGCGATTCGCCATCCGCGAAGGCGGCCGCACCATCGGGGCGGGCCGGGTGAGCGAAGTCATCGAGTAAGGCCGTTGCAGAACGACGGCTGGCGATGCATGTTTGCGATCAGCGATTTGGCAGATAGGGCGGTAGCTCAATTGGCAGAGTAGCGGTCTCCAAAACCGTCGGTTGGGGGTTCGAGTCCCTCCCGCCCTGCCAGCCCGGGCCGGCCGGAGGGGTGGCAGAGCGGTCGAATGCGGCGGTCTTGAAAACCGTTGTGGGTTAACGCCCACCGGGGGTTCGAATCCCTCCCCCTCCGCCAGCGACACAAAACTTGTGAGAGATTACATCACACTGGCCTTGTGGGTCCTCGTCATCGGGGGCGTCTTCGCCTACCTGTGGCGCAAGGGCATGCTCACGCGCCTGGGCACCTACGTGGCCGAAACGCGCGAGGAACTCCGGAAATGCACCTGGCCCTCGCCGGCCGAGTTGAAGGGCTCCACCGTGGTGGTGATGGTCACCATCGCGCTGCTGGGGTTGTTCACGATGGTCTCCGACTTCGTGATTCTGCAGATCGTCCGGGGCATTCTGCCGAAACTCTAGCCCCTGCGGCAACCCGAGCACCCCGCCATGCGCAGCCAGTGGTTTGTCATCCATACGCTTTCCGGCCAGGAGATGAAGGTCAAGGAAAGCATCGAGAAGCGTCTCAAGGCCGAGGAGATGGGCGAGTACATCCACGAGGTGCTCGTGCCCATGGAGAAAGTGGCCGAGGTGCGGGCGGGCAAGAAGTCGGTGTCCACCCGCAAGCTGTATCCCGGCTACGTGTTCATTCACATGGCATTGCTGGACGAAAACCAGCGGCTGATCGAAAAGCCCTGGTATTACATCCGGGAAACGCCGGGCATCATCGGGTTTGTGGGCGGCGACCGCCCCACGCCCACAAGCCAGGACGAGATTGACCACATCAAGGCCCAGATCTCCGAGGCCGAGGAGTCCGAGCGGCCCAAGGTCAGCTTCGAAGTGGGCGAGACGGTCAAGATCAACGACGGGCCGTTCCTCAATTTCAACGGGGTGATCGAGGAAATTGACCCCGAACGCGGCAAGCTGAAGGTGACCGTGAACATCTTCGGCCGCAGCACCCCGGTGGAACTGGAATACTGGCAACTCGAAAAGGTCTAGGTATCCGGGGCGTGCCCGGCTCGACCGGCCGCCCCGAGCCGCCAGGCGATTTTTTATGGCGAAGAAAGCTGTCGGACAAATCAAACTGCAGATCCCGGCCGGCCAAGCCAACCCGGCGCCGCCGGTGGGCCCCGCGCTGGGTCAGCACGGCGTCAACATCATGGCGTTCTGCAAGGAGTTCAATGCCCGGACCAAGGACCAGCCCGGCATGATCGTCCCGGTGGTCATCACCGTTTACCAGGACAAGTCCTTCAGCTTCATCACCAAGTCGTCCCCCGCCGCGGCGTTGCTCAAGAAAGCCGCCGGCATCGCCTCCGGCTCGAAGATCCCGAACAAGGAAAAGGTCGGCAAGGTGACGCGCAAACAGATTCTGGACATCGTGAAGCTCAAGCAGGCCGATCTCAATGCCGTCTCCGAAGAGGCGGCGGCCCGGATCATCGCGGGCACGGCCCGCAGCATGGGCATTGACGTGGTGGATTAACCCGGACGCGGGAGAGCCGCCGGCTCGCTGGCACCGCATTTCCTATGGCGAAGAAACACAGCAAACGTTACCGCAAGGCGCTCGGCATGTACGACGCCGGCAAGGCCTACCCGCTGCCCCAGGCGGTGGACCTGCTGGCCAGGTTCCCCCGGGCGAAGTTCAACGAAACCGTCGAGCTGGCCTTCCGGCTCGGCGTGGATCCCAAGCAGTCCGACCAGATGGTGCGCGGCACGGTTCCGCTCCCGCACGGCAGCGGCAAGGTCGTCCGCGTGGTGGTTTTCGCCAAGCCCGGCGCGGCGGCGGACGCCGCCCGTAGCGCCGGGGCCGAGCATGTCGGCTTTGACGACCTCATCAAGAAGTGCCAGGAAGGCTGGGCGGACTTCGACGTGGCCGTGGCCACGCCCGAGGCCATGACCGAGGTGCGCAAGCTGGGCAAGGTGCTGGGCCCGCGCGGCCTGATGCCCAATCCCAAGACCGGCACAGTGACCGAGGACACCGCCAAGGCGGTGCGCGAGGTCAAGGCCGGCCGGGTCGAGTTCAAGATTGACAAGGCCGGCAACGTGCACGTGCCCGTGGGCAAGCTGGCCTTCACGCCGCATCAACTGGTCGAAAACGCCCAGGCGGTGATTGACGCCGTGGTGCGGGCGCGACCGGCCAGCGTGCGGGGCACGTACGTGCATTCCTGCACCTTGAGCAGCACCATGAATCCCGGCATCCGGCTGGATGTCCGCAGCCTTGGCCAAACCGCCTGACCTTTCCTCCCATGCGCGCTGAAAAGAAATTCCTGACGCAAGAATACCTGGCCCGGCTGAACGCCTCGCCGTTCTTCTTGGTGGTTGATTACAAGGGCCTGAACGTGCCGCACTTCAAGGAGCTCCGCACCCGGCTGCGCAAGGTCGGGGCCGAGGTCCACGTGGTGAAGAACAGCATTTTCCGCGTCGCCGCGCAGGAGGCCGGCCTGGCCGATCTGGGCGGGATACTGGCGGGCCAGCTTGCGGTGGTCACCGGCCAGCGGGACGTGAGCGTGGCCGCCAAGGTGCTCAAGACCTTCCAGGCGGAATTTGAAAAGCCGAAGATCCAGTTCGGCTGTCTGGGCAACCAGCGGCTCGACCGCGAGACGATCGTGGCGCTGGCGGACCTGCCGCCGCTGGAGGTGCTCCGGGGACGGTTGCTGGGCATGTTGCAGGCGCCGGCGGCCCAACTGGTGCGCCTGCTCAATACGCCGGCCACGCAACTGGCCCGCGTGCTCCAGGCGCGCATCGAGAAAGGCGCATGACCCGTAATGAATTTCGCCGCCGGCTGGCGGGGGCGAGAACAACACAAACCAAAAAGTAAATCGTCGGCCCACGGGCCGTGGGCTTAAACCCTTCGTGGCCGCGAAGGACGACGAGACTGAAAGGCAAGACAATGGCAGACATCGCAACGTTGGTGGATCAGTTGAGCAAGCTCACGGTCATGGAGACCGCGGAGCTGGTGAAGAAGCTCGAAGAAACGTGGGGCGTCACCGCCGCGGCCCCGGTGGCCGTGGCCGCCGCCGCCGGCGCGCCGGCGGGTGGCGCGGCGGCCGCCGCGCCGGCCGAGGAGGCCAAGACCACGTTTGACGTCATCCTGGCGTCCGCGCCCGCGGACAAGAAGATCGCCGTGATCAAAGCCGTGCGCGAGATCAAGGCCGGGCTCGGGCTGGCGGAGGCCAAGAAGCTGGTCGAAGAGGCGCCCAAGCCGGTGCTGGAAGGCGCCAGCAAGGCCGACGCCGAGGCCGCCAGGAAAAAGCTCGAGGAGGCCGGCGCCAAGGTCGAAGTCAAGTAGTATATTCTCCGGTCGGGGCGGGGAGAGGCCCGGAGCGGCCTTTCCCCGCGCCGTTTCCATGCGGTTTGTTTCAGACACATCAAGACAGCGTCTTACGTCAGCCGGTGTGGCCGTCAGCCGGAACGCCCCGCCCCGCGGTGGGGAAGCCGGTTTTTTGTCGTTTGTGCCGGAGCGGTCCCTCCGGTGAACTTGCGGTAAGTTGAAAAAGCCTATGCCTGCAAAAGGAACTGAACGCATCAATTTCGGCCGGATTCGCGAAGTGGTCCCGCCGCCGAACCTCATTGAGATTCAGAGCGACTCGTACAAGGAGTTCCTCCAGGCGGAGGTCTCGCCGTCCAAGCGCAAGAACATCGGCCTCCAGGCGGTCTTCACCGAGGTCTTTCCCATCGAAAGCTACGACGGCAAGACCAAGCTGGAATTCGTCAGCTACGAAATCGGCGAGCCGAAGCTGGACTGGCTGGAATGTCTCCGGGAGGGCCTGACCTACGGGGCGCCCCTGCACGTCAAGTTCCGGCTGCGCGAGGAAACCGGCTCGAAGGAGGAGGACGTCTTCATGGGCGAACTGCCCTTGATGACCCCGCAGGGCACCTTCGTCATCAACGGTGCCGAGCGCGTCATCGTCAGCCAGCTTCACCGCTCGCCGGGCATCGCCTTCGAGGCCACCCAGCACGCCAACGGCAAGATGCTGCACTCGTTCCGCATCATCCCGGACCGCGGCTCCTGGTACGAGGCCCAGTTCGACACCAGCGACCTGCTGTACGTCTATCTCGACCGCAAGAAGCGGCGGCGAAAATTTCTCACCACGACGTTCTTCCGCGCGCTGGCCTTCCTCGATGGCGAGGCCAAGGGCAAGGACATCGAGAAGACCCGCGGGCTGGACGAGGACATCATCCGCCTGTTCTACGAGGTCAAGGAAATCGGCGTGAAGCAGGCCGAGGCGCTGGAGAACCTCTCGAACCTGGTGCTCATCCAGGACGTGGTGGACCCGGAAAAGGGCATCGTCGCGGCCCGCGCCTTCGAGCCGCTGTCCAAGGCCGTGGTCAAGCAGATCGCCGAACTCGGCATGGCCAAAATCCGCGTGGTGGACACCGCCGTGGACGAGGGCCTGATGATCAAGTGCCTCAAGAAGGACCCCACCAAGAACGAGGACGAGGCGCTCAAGGACATTTACCGCCGGCTGCGGCCCGGCGACCCGCCCACCGCCGCCAACGCCCGCGCCTTGATCAAGCGGCTGTTCTTCGATCCCAAACGTTACGACCTGGGCCGGGTGGGGCGCTACAAGATCAACCAGAAGCTGGGCCTGGGCGACAAGAACGATTCCCGCGTGCTCACCAAGCAGGACTTGGTGGCCGCCACCCAGTACCTCCTCCGGCTCAAGCGCGGCGAGGGCTCCGTGGACGACATTGACCACCTGGGCAGCCGCCGGGTGCGCACCGTGGGCGAACTCCTCGCCAACCAGTGCCGCGTGGGCCTCGCCCGCACCGAGCGTCTGGTCAAGGAGCGCATGACGCTGTTCGATCAGAGCGTGGATACGATGACGCCGCAGAAGCTCATCAACCCCAAGGCGCTCTCCGCCGTGGTGCGCGACTTCTTCGGCCGCAGCCAGCTCAGCCAGTTCATGGACCAGATCAACCCGCTGGCCGAGCTGACACACAAGCGGCGTCTCTCCGCACTGGGCCCCGGCGGTCTGTCCCGCGACCGCGCCGGGTTCGAGGTCCGTGACGTGCACCCCTCGCACTACGGCCGCATCTGCCCGATCGAAACGCCGGAAGGCCCCAACATCGGCCTCATCGCCTCGCTGGCCACCTTCGCGCGCGTCAACGATTTCGGCTTCATCGAGACGCCGTACCGCAAGGTCGTGAAGGGTCGCGTCACCAACGAAATCGAGTTCCTGACCGCGGATCGCGAGGAGCAGTACGTCATCGCGCAGGCCAACGCGCCGTTGGACGACAAGGGACACTTCCTGACGCCGACGGTGACCTGCCGCGCCAAGGGCGGCGAATTCGTGGACGTTGATCCCACGCGGATTGACTACATGGACGTCTCGCCCAAGCAGCTCGTGTCCGTCGCCGCCGGTCTCATTCCGTTCCTGGAGCACGACGACGCCAACCGCGCGCTCATGGGCTCGAACATGCAACGCCAGGCGGTGCCGTTGCTGGTCACCGAATCGCCGCTGGTGGCGGCCGGCCTCGAGGAGCGCGTGGCCCGCGACTCGCGCGCCGTGCTGGTTGCCGAGGACAACGGCAAGGTGGCCTCCGTCACCGCCGGCCAGGTGGTCGTGACCCCGGACGGCAAGCTGCCCGAGGGCAAGAAGAAGATCAAAACCGACCCGGCGGCCGGCGTGCACGTGTATCCGGTGCGCAAGTTCATGCGTTCCAACGCCGCCACCTGCATCAACCAGAAAGTCTTCGTCGAGAAGGGGGAGAACGTCCGGAAGGGCCAGGTCATCGCCGACGGCCCCTGCACCCGCGGCGGCGAACTGGCGCTGGGCCGCAACGTCCTCGTCGCCTTCATGCCGTGGAACGGCTACAACTTCGAGGACGCCATCATGATCAGCGAGCGCATCGTCAAGGATGACGTCTTCACCTCGATCCACATCGAGGAATTCGAGGTCAGCGCCCGCGACACCAAGCTCGGACCGGAAGAAATCACCCGCGACATTCCAAACCTGGGCGAGGAGGCGTTGAAGAACCTCGGGCTCGACGGCGTCATCCGTGTCGGCGCGGAGGTCAAGCCCGGCGACATCCTGGTCGGCAAGATCACGCCCAAGTCCGAGACGGAGCTGGCGCCCGAGGAGCGTCTGTTGCGCGCGATCTTCGGCGAAAAGGCCGCCGACGTGAAGGACACCTCGCTGAAGGTGCCTTCCGGCACTTACGGCATCGTGATGGATGTCAAAATCTCCTCCAAGAAAGACTCGGACCGCGAAAAGGAAAAGGCGGCCGCCAGCAGCGACGCCCGCAAGCATGCCAAGCAGGTCGAGGAGGAGTACAAGAACAAGAACGAGGAACTGCGCGACCAGTTGACCGAGGCACTCTCGAACATCCTGCTCGGCGAAAAAATCCCGCTCGACGTGACCAACGCCGAGACCGGCGAGATCATCATCCCGGCCAACCGCAAGATCACCAAGACGCTCCTGCGCAAGCTGGCGCAGGTGTACGACAAGATCGAGATTGACCCCTCGCCCATCCGCAACAAGATCAACGAGATCATCGGCACGTTCCGGAAGAAGTTCGACGACCTGCAGATGCAGTTCGACGAGGAAATGGAGCGCGTCGAGTCCGGCGAGGAGACCGACACCGGCATCATCAAATCCGTCAAGGTGTACGTCGCCTCCAAGCGCAAGCTGTCCGTCGGCGACAAGATGGCCGGCCGCCACGGCAACAAGGGCGTGGTTGCCAAGATCGTGCCCGAGGAGGACATGCCCTTCCTCGCCGACGGCACCGCGGTGGACATCGTGCTCAACCCGCTGGGCGTGCCTTCGCGCATGAACGTCGGGCAGGTGCTGGAAACGCACCTCGGCTGGGCGGCCCGGATCCTGGGCCTCAAGTACTGCACCCCGGTCTTCGACGGGATCAAGGAAAAGGACATCCGCAACTACCTCCGGGAAGCCGCCGAGCACCAGAAGACCAGGCACGAGACGCCGCTCATCGGCGACAACGGCAAGACCCTGCTCTACGACGGCCGCACCGGCGAGCCTTTCGACCAGGAGGTCGTGGTCGGCTACATTTACATGATGAAGCTCGGCCATCTGGTCGCCGACAAGATTCACGCCCGGGCTGTGGGCCCGTACTCGCTGGTCACCCAGCAACCGCTGGGCGGCAAGGCCCAGTACGGCGGCCAGCGGTTCGGCGAAATGGAGGTGTGGGCCATGGAGGCGTACGGCGCCGCCTACACCCTGCAGGAGCTGCTCACGGTCAAATCCGACGATGTCCAGGGCCGCACGCGGATTTACGAGAGCATCGTCAAGGGCGACAACGCCCTCGAAGCCGGCGTGCCCGAGTCCTTCAACGTGCTGGTCAAGGAAATGCAGTCGTTGGGACTCGACGTGAAGGTGGGGTACACCCACCCGGCCGAACAGCCTTCCACCACCACCACGGCGACCGCCGCGGCGAGCCAGTTGGGTATCCTGGGTTAACCGTCATCGTCCCCACCGCATTCCCTCCGACACGCGCATGAACACCAAAGAGTCAACCCGCGAACTGCTCGGTCTCGACAAGGTGAACCAGGTGGACCACGTGGCGATCAGCATCGCCTCGCCGGAAACCATCCGGTCGTGGTCCAAGGGCGAGGTCAAGAACCCCGAGACCATCAACTACCGCACCTTCAAACCCGAAAAGGGCGGCCTGTTCTGCGAACGCATCTTCGGGCCGGTCAAGGACTGGGAATGCTCGTGCGGCAAGTACAAGCGCATCAAACACCGCGGCGTCGTCTGCGACCGCTGCGGCGTCGAGGTCACCCTCTCCCGCGTCCGCCGCGAGCGCATGGGCCACATTGACCTGGCGGTCCCGGTCTCGCACATCTGGTTCTTCAAGTGCATGCCCTCGCGCATCGGCCTCATGCTCGACATGACGGCCCGTGCGCTCGAACGGGTCATCTACTACGAGGACTACATGGTCATTGACCCGGGCAACACGCCGCTCCAGAAGCACCAGTTGCTCAGCGAAAGCGAGTACCGCGACGCCCGCGAAACCCACGGCGCCGAGGCCTTCACGGCCAAGATGGGCGCCGAGGCGGTGCGCGATGCCCTGGCCCAGCTCGACCTCAAGGAGAACATAGACGAGCTGCAGCAGGCCATGACCGCCACCAAGAGCAAGCAGGTCCGCAAGAAGCTCGCCAAGCGGATCAAGCTCTTCCAGGGCTTCCTGGCCTCCCGCACCCGCCCGGAATGGATGATCCTCACCGTGCTGCCGGTCATCCCGCCGGACCTCCGCCCGCTCGTGCCGCTGGAAGGCGGACGCTTCGCGACCTCGGACCTGAACGACCTGTACCGCCGCGTCATCAACCGGAACAACCGGTTGAAGAACCTGCTCCAGCTCAAGACCCCCGAGGTCATCATCCGCAACGAAAAGCGCATGCTGCAGGAGGCGGTGGACGCGCTCTTCGACAACGGCCGCCACGGGCGCCCGGTCACCGGGGCCGGCAACCGCGCCCTCAAGTCGCTGTCCGACATGCTCAAGGGCAAGTCGGGCCGGTTCCGCCAGAACCTGCTGGGCAAGCGGGTGGATTACTCCGGCCGCTCGGTCATCGTGATCGGCCCGGAACTCAAGGTGCACCAGTGCGGTCTGCCCAAGAAGATGGCGCTGGTCCTGTTTGAGCCGTTCATCATCCGCCGCCTCAAGGAAAAGGGCTTTGTCCACACGGTGCGCTCGGCCAAGAAGCTCATCGAGCGCCAGTCCTCGGAGGTATGGGACGTGCTCGAAGAGGTCACCAAGGGCCACCCCGTCCTGCTCAACCGCGCGCCCACGCTGCACCGCCTCTCCGTGCAGGCCTTCGAGCCGGTGCTCATCGAAGGCGAGGCCATCCGCATCCACCCGCTGGTCTGCACCGCGTACAACGCGGACTTCGACGGCGACCAGATGGCCGTGCACGTCCCCCTCTCGGTTGAAGCCCAGATGGAGGCCCGCCTCCTCATGATGGCGCCCAACAACATCTTCAGCCCCTCCAGCGGACGCCCGATCATCACCCCCACCCAGGACATCACCCTGGGCTGCTACTACCTCACGGCCGAGCCCCGCAAACCCCGCCCGGCCGATGTCTCCCAGTTGCGCCTCTTCGGCTCCAAGACCGAAGTCATCTTCGCCTACAGCGACGGCGCACTCGCCACGCATGACTGGGTCCGCCTTGCCAATCCCGACTACGGCCGAAAGACCGAATTCGGCGATGCCAACCGCAAAGTCATCGAAACCACCGTGGGCCGGGTCATCTTCAGCGAAATCTGGCCACCCGAACTGGGCTTCCCCAATAAGGCCGTCAAGAAGGCGGAACTCGGGGACCTCATTTGGAAATGCTACAAGATTTGCGGTCACGAAAAGACCGTCATCATGCTCGATAAACTTAAGGAACTGGGCTTCCGCGAAGCCACTCGAGCCGGCGTCTCCATCGGCATTGACGACATGATCATTCCGAAGGAGAAGGACCAGGAAATCGAATCGGCTCAAAAGCAGATTCGCGAGGTCGAGAAGCAGTATCGCAAGGGGGTGATCACTCCCGGCGAGCGCTACAACAAGATCGTGGACATCTGGACGCACTGCACCGACCAGATCTCCAACGTCATGATTCGCACGCTCGAGGCCAACCAGGGCAAGCGCGAGTACAACCCGCTCCACCTGATGGTGGATTCCGGCGCGCGCGGCAACAAGGCCCAGGTGCGCCAGCTCGCCGGCGTGCGCGGCCTCATGGCCAAGCCTGACGGCTCGATCATCGAGAAGCCCATTCTGGCCAACTTCCGCGAGGGCCTCTCGGTGCTCGAATACTTCATTTCTACGCACGGCGCCCGCAAGGGCCTGGCCGACACCGCGCTCAAGACCGCCGACTCCGGCTACATGACGCGCAAGCTGGTGGACGTGGCCCAGGACGTCATCATCCGCGAGGAGGATTGCGGCACCACCAACGGCATCTGGGTCAAGGCCATCGAGCAGGGCGAGGACGAGATCGTCAAGCTCAGCGAGCGCATCGTCGGCCGCTTCACCTGCGACGACGTGCCCGATCCGCGCGACGCCTCCCGCATGCTGGTGCGGGCGAACGAACTCATTGACGAGGTCAAGGCCCGCGAGATCGAAAACTCCGGCCTGGAGCGCATCAAGATTCGTTCCGTCCTCACCTGCGAGTCCAAGCATGGCGTGTGCATCTGCTGCTACGGCCGCAACCTGGCCACCGGCGGCCTCGCCAAGCTGGGCGAGGCGGTGGGCATCATCGCCGCCCAGTCCATCGGCGAGCCGGGCACGCAGTTGACCATGCGCACGTTCCACATCGGCGGCACGGCCTCGCAGGTCTTCAAGCAGCCGCAGATCAAGGCCAAGTTCGAGGGCACCGTCCGCTACAACGAGCTGCGCGTCGTCCCGCTCGAGGACGGCAACAACATCGTGCTCAACAAAAACGGCTCCGTGTCCATTGTGGACGCCCACGGCCGCGAGCTCGAGAACCACATCGTCGTCATCGGGGCGGTGATCTCCGTGCCCGACGGTGGCCGGGTGGCCAAGGGCGAGACCTTCGTGCAGTGGGATCCATACAACGTGCCGATCATCTCCGAGCGCGCCGGCCGGGTGCAGTTCCACGACATCATCGAGAATGTCACGATGAAGCAGGAAATGGATGAGACCACCGGCCAGGAATCCATGGTCGTCATTGACCACAAGGAAGACCTCCACCCGCAGGTCATCATCCGCGACGAGAAGAGCGGCACCGCCGCCAGCTACCCGATCCCGTCCGGCGCCCACATCACCGTGAGCGAGGGCGACAAGATCGTGCCGGGCGCGCTGCTGGCCAAGACGCCGCGCCGCACGGTCAAGACCAAGGACATCACCGGCGGTCTGCCGCGCGTGGCCGAGCTTTTCGAGGCGCGCCGGCCCAAGGACGCCGCGGAGATCTCCAAGATCAGCGGCATGGTGGACTTCGGCCCCAGCGTGCGCGGCAAGCGCTGCATCCTCATCAAGGACCCGCAGACCGGCGTCGAGGAGGAGCACCTCATCCCCATCGGCAAGCACGTCATCGTCTTCAAGGGCGACCGCGTGGACAAGGGCCAGCAGCTCACCGAAGGCTCGGTCGTGCCGCACGAAATCCTCGAGGTCAGCGGCCCGCAGGAGCTCCAGTCGCGGCTGGTCAGCGAAATCCAGGAGGTCTATCGCCTCCAGGGCGTCACCATCAACGACAAGCACATCGAGATCATCATCCGCCAGATGCTGCGCAAGGTGCGCATCACCGAGCCGGGCGACACCACCTTCCTGTGGGGCGAGCAGGTGGACAAGCTGGTCTTCGAGGAGGAGAACAAGCGCGTGGAGGACAAGGGCGGCAAGCCCGCCGAGGCGCAGCCCGTCCTGCTGGGCATCACCAAGGCCTCGCTCGAGACCGAGAGCTTCCTCAGCGCGGCGTCGTTCCAGGACACCACCCGCGTGCTCACCGAGGCGGCCACCATGGGCAAGGTGGACTACCTGCGCGGGTTCAAGGAAAACGTCATCATGGGCCACATCATCCCGGCGGGCACCGGCTACAGCCTGCACCGGAATATCCGCGTCAAGCCGCTGGTCGAGATCGAGGTCGAGGAGGAACCTCCGCCGGCCGAGGAAAGTCCGCTGCTCGGCGAGACCCTCGAAGCCTGAGCCCGCAATCCAATTGCACGAAAAAGTGCACGCCACCCGCGTGCGCTTTTTCCATTTTCGGGGCCGCCCAGCCCGGCGGTTTTCTCCCGAAAACCGAGGTTGGGCCTGGCGCGGCGCGCTTCCGGATCTTTGTTGCACGGATCGAAGCGGCGGGCCAGGGCCTCGAAACCGACCAGCCCGGCATGGGTTTTCAGACCCAACGCCCGGGAAAAAACTCACCACCAACCGCGGGCTTCATCTCACTCGCCAGAATGGGGGCGTCCCGGTCACCGCAACGAGCCTCCGCTGGCGAAAGCACGACTGCTGACGTTTCGCGAGCCTGACGGTCGCGCCTTCTGGCGACTTGCCTGTAACCCGTCTGTTGGCTTGGGCGTCAGGCCCCGGAGTCACCGCAGTCCACAACACTGCTCACGATCGTGAATATGAAACATCGGTTCCCAACCCGGGTGGTCGCACCGGCCATCTTCGCCCAACTCGCGCTTGGCGCGGCGAATTTTGACTGGCCGCAATGGCAGGGCCCTGACCGGAACGCCATCTCAAGCGAAACCGGCCTTCTCCAGGAATGGCCGAAAGAGGGCCCCCCGCTCGCCTGGAAGGTCAAGGGACTGGGCGGCGGCGACGGTGCCCCGTCCTTTGCCGCCGGGCGGCTCTTCGGCATGGGCAACCGCGCCAACGACGAAGGCGGCGAGGACGAGGTCGTCTGGGCGCTGGCCGGGGCGGATGGCAAGACCCTTTGGGTGACGCGCCTCGGGCCGGGTTTCCGGCAGCGCATGCCGCAGGGAAAAGAAGGGCCGGGTTGTACGCCGACGGTCGCTGGCGAATACCTCTACGTCTTGGGACTGGGTGGCGAGCTGGCCTGTCTGCAAGCCGGGGACGGCAAGATCGTCTGGCAGCGCAGTCTGACGCGCGATTTCGGCGGCCAGGTGCCCACGTGGAGTTACCGCGAATCGCCCCTCGTGGACGGCGACAAGGTCATCTGCACGCCGGGCGGCGAAGAGGCGACCTTGGTGGCCCTCCACAAGTTGACCGGCGAAACGATCTGGAAGAGCCAGGTGCCCGGCATGGCCGGCGGCGGCGGCGGCGGTCCCGGTGGTTTCGGACGTTCTGGAGCGGCCTACGCGTCGGCCATCGCCTTCGACTTCGACGGGCAGCGCCAGTACGTCCAGCTCACCGCGAGGGCGCTCGTCGGGGTCGCGGCGTCCGACGGCAAGTTCCTCTGGCGGTATAACCGGGCCGCCAACGGCATGGGGATCAACTGTTCCACGCCGATCCATCACGACGGCCACGTGTTTGCGGCCTCGGCCTATGGCGCGGGCGGCGGCTTGGTGAAACTCGGCAAGGACGAGACCGGCGGGGTCAAGGCCGAGGAGGTCTGGTTCTCAAAGAGGATGCAGAACCACCATGGCGGCGTGATTCTCTACGAGGGCTGCCTGTATGGAGCCAACGGCGGCAATGAAGGAGGCGCCCTCGTCTGTCTGGACTTCAAGACCGGCGAAGTCCTGTGGGACGAACGCGACCACCCCGAACGTCGGGCGCCGAAAGGCTCCGTGGCCTTCGCGGACGGCCGGCTCTACTACCGCACCGAGAAGGGCACGATGCTCCTCATCGAGCCGAACCGGAAGGAGTACCTCGAGCGCGGCCGCTTCGAGCAGCCCGACCGCAGTGACAAGCCGGCCTGGGCGCACCCGGTCATCGCCAACGGCAAGCTCTACCTCCGCGACCAGGATGTGCTGCTCTGCTACGACGTGAAGGCGCGGGGCCAATGACCTCGCCGTCCATTGACGCGGCCTCGCTCGGATCCTGACCGATCGCTTCCGCATCTCCAGCCTGCCGGGCTGCGCGGAAGCCAACTCGTTCTTGCGGGCCTTTCCGCGGTGGGAAGGCGCCTCACCCGGCGAATGGCGCGCCTGGCATCGCGTGACTGAACTCATGCCGGCGGGGCGCTGAATCCGTGAGCTTGCTTGTCCTTGAGGGCCCCGGGTCACCCCCGGCAATCAGGAACTCGTGGCGTGAAACGCGCCGGCCTGCGTGCTGCGGCAATCCGGCACCCAATCAGTCGCCGACCTTCATGGTCCACATCCCGCGGGGGGCGTTGGTCGTGCCCGTGCCCACGGTGTCGGTGATGCGGTGGATGGCCACGTGGCCGTCGTGGAAGAGGTAGTTGAACCGCCGGGCGTGCAGCCCGTACGCCGTCTCGCCCCATTTCTGCCGGCCGCCCGGCACGATCTGGTACGGACTCTGGTCCCCGCTCGAGGCCGGCCCCACCGGTCCCATGCTGAAGGACGGCCAGTCGTTGCCGGCGATGTTCCCGCCCTCGGGCTGTTCGACCAGCAGCAACGTGCCGGCGGGGTCCTGCACCACGGTTTCCTGGAAGCCGCGCGGCTCCCAGTCCGGCAGCGAGCCGGGCGCCGATCCCCGCAGGTTGTAGTACACGCCCACGCCGTATTCGGGGGCGGGCAGCGGGCTGGTCCGGGTCGGGAGCATGAAGCCCGGTCCGGCGTAGTTCATGGCGTACGTCCGCCGCTGGCCGAACACCGCCCAACTGATCGTGATCTCGATCTTGTCCGCCGGGCATTTGAGAATCCGGGGGATCGTGGCGCGGTCCGCGATGCCGCCGGAGATGCCGACAATCAAGTCCGCCTCCGGGGCCGAGCCGCCGATGTAGCGATGGAGGTAATCATCCCACGAAAGCTGGTACTGGTAATCGCCCGTGGCGAAGGCCGTGGGCGGGTACTGGTTGAAGTGATCGCCGGTGAACAGGCTGAAGCCCAGTCCGAGCTGCTTCATCTGCGCGGTGCACTTGAGCCGCTGCGCCCGCGACTTCGCACCCCCGAGCGCGGGCAAAAGCAGTCCGGCGAGGATGGCGATGATGGCGATGACCACCAGCAACTCGATCAAGGTGAATGCCCGCACGACGCGGGCCGGGCGGTTCGCCGGTTTTGAACCCAAAAACCGCAGTTGGGCAGGCGGAACGCGCTGCGCCGCGGCCAAGTTCCGTTTTCGGGCTGAAGGCTCGGGGTCGGGGTGCATGGGCGGGGACTAGCGGTTGGCCAGCTCGACCTGGAGGTTCTTGGTGATGACAAATCGCTTGCCGGCCGGCGCGGCGGGCACTTCTTTCAGGTAACCCTTGGCAAGCAGGTCGTCCAAGCTCGCGGGCGGCTGGCGTTGCTCGACGCTGTACTTGCGCACCCACTGCGTGAGTTCGCCCAGCACGCGAGCGATTTCCTCTTCGGCCTTGGCCGAGGCGTCCATGCCCGGCGGGGTGGCGGTTGAACGGCTGGACGGCCCGCAGCCAACGAGGCCGGCGCTGAGCCCGGTCAGGCAGAGCGCGCAAAGGATGGCTCCGACCGGGCCGCGTCCCCAGCGACCCCCGCGTTTCGATGATCCTGTCATGGCTGACTTCGAAATGCTTGCTGCGGTGTTCCCGCCCGCGCTCACAGTTTGGCGGCGCGCCGGCGGGCAGTTTAAGTTTGCGCAGCCTGCGTGCGGGCAATGTTCGTCCAACCCTCACGGCCGGTCAAATGCCCGTTCGCGCACTGTGGTTAACAAGTCGTCCGACCAGAGCCGCCCCAGCCGGCGCTCAGATGGTTCACGGCACCACCTCAACCTGGCTCACCGGGTACCAACCCTCGGCGTCGCGACCGACAATCGCCAGGCGCACTGCGGGCTGCTGGCTGTGCGGGTCCAGCACGCCAATGGCCAGCTCATGCCGGCTGGCGCCGAGCCCGACGGGGACCTCGAACGTCAGTTCCGTGCGATACCGGCCCGGCAGCCAGCCGCGAATGGAGGTCTCCGTGACAAACACGCCGGCTTGCCCGCCGTCGCGGGGGCGCAGCCGGACCGCCACGCGGTCGTTCCGGTACGGCGGCGCCACGCCGACGTTTTCCCAGTCCAGCGTTACCGTGGTTTTCCCGCCCGGCTTCACGCTGACCGGGTGTTCGACGGCGCGCAACACCAGCCGGTAGCCCAGCCGCCGCAACAGGCGCTCGATTTCCGGCCGGGTGCCCTCCGGGATCGGCGCGGATTTGTTGTTCACATAGCTGGCGTGACAGCGGAGCGCGTAGTCGAAGATGAACCGGATGTCCCAGCCGGCCTCCTTCCACTTGCGCATGTCCCAGCAGCTCTCAAAGGCGACCGGCCCGGTCCTCCACGCCTCGTCCGCGCCGGTCTTCGCCAGTTGCTGGAGGTAGAAGTCCTCCATGTGATTCCAGGTCTTGGAAAAGCCGCCCATGTCGCCCAGGCAATCGGCGCGCCAGCCAAAGCGATCCTTCACGGTGCGCCTCATGCCTTCCTCGCTGCCGATCAGCACCAACTTCGCGGTCTGCGGGAAGGCGTCGCGCCAGGCGCTGATGATGGCCTGGAGAAGCTCCGTGGAGGGCAGCGGCACGGGGCGGTCGGCACCCACGATGCGGGTGCCGCTCATGTGCCATTCGCCCCAGAGCCCCACCGAGCCGATGTCCACGAGATCGAGGTCCGGATGGCCGTCGTAGCGGCGGCCCAGTTCCCGGATGAGGCGGAAGTGTTTCGCCTGAAAGCGCGGGTCGGCGAAGTCGGGCGCCCAGTGGTTGCGGCCTTCGTAGGTGAATTCGACGCCTTCACAGCCCTGGTCCTTGAGCCACGCCGGCACGTCCAGGTACGCGCCCGAGCCGGTGCACATGACGCGGAAGGCCAGCTTCTGCCCAGCGCGGCGGGCGCGCGCCAGGAGGTCGTCAAACCGGGCGAAGTCAATCCGACCATCCGCGGGCTCGATCTCCCGCCAGTAGAACCGGAAATAGGCGCTGGCGCTGGGCAATCCCTGGAGATTGGAGTCCTCGTCCGCGAACCGGTGAAAGGTCTGCCAGCCCATGCCGGGGTTGGCCAGGAGTTCGTCGCTTTCGGCGGGCGTGACCCGCACCGGAGGCGAAGCGGTTTCGGCCGCCCGGTTGGCCGGGAGGCCGAGCACCGTCAGCCAGCCGAGGAGCAGCAGCCCGGCGCCGGCGTTCCGGGGAGGGATGGTGTTCACGCGGAGTGTTGTGGACCGGCCTACCCCCGAATTCAACCCGAAAGCCGAAGTTGGCCGTAGCGCAGAGCGCCCCGCCTGTCACACTTCGGTTTTCGCATTCAGGGCGCGTCCTCGGAAAGTTCACCCACCCGGGGTGCGCGGTTGGCAATCTCGATTTCCTGGCCACGGCCGGAAACCCAGGCATGGCGGTCGGAGAAGCACGCGGGCTTGAGCGTACAAGCGCCGGCGACCCGCCGGCGCCGCCTGTGGTCTAATGGCGGGGTTCGCGCAATCCATCGCAGCTTCTAAGAGAGTGGTCGGATTGGACCAGGGCCCCGGCGCGTGCCATTGTTCGGCCGGCATGAAGTCCATGAACCAAACACCCAAGCTCCCGGGGCTTCCCGGTTTCGGTCTGCTGATGACATTGGCCGCACTCATGTGGACGGTCGCCCCGGCCCACGCGGCGGACAGGAAGCCGCACATCGTTCACATCGTGGCCGACGACCTCGGCTGGAAGGACGTGGGCTTCAATGGCTGCACGGACATCCAGACGCCGAACCTGGACGCGCTGGCCGCGGGCGGCGCGAAGTTCACGCAGTTCTACGTGCAGCCGATGTGCACCCCCACGCGCGCCGCGCTGCTGACCGGCCGCTACCCGTTCCGCTACGGCCTGCAGACGGCGGTCATCCCTTCTGTGTCCGCCTACGGTCTGGACACCGCCGAGTGGCTGCTGCCGCAGTGCCTCCAGGAGGCGGGCTACCGGACGGCGATCATCGGCAAATGGCATCTCGGCCACGCGGACAAGAAGTATTGGCCGAGGCAGCGCGGGTTTGATTACCAGTACGGCGCGATGATCGGCGAGCTGGATTACTTCACGCATGACGAGCAGGGCGTGCCGGACTGGTTCCGCGACAACGAGCCGGTCAAGGAAGAAGGCTACACAACCACGCTCCTTGGCAGGGACGCCGCCCGGCTCATCGAGCGGCACGACCCTTCCACGCCGCTCTACCTCTACCTGGCCTTCAACGCGCCGCACACGCCTTATCAGGCGCCGAAGGAGTACATTGACCGCCGTCCTGGCATCGCCGACCCCACGCGCCGGACGTACGCCGGCATGGTCGCGTGTCTCGATGACGAGATCGGCCGCGTCGTGGCCGCGCTGGAGAAGAAGGGGATGCGTGACCACACGCTCATCCTCTTTCACAGCGACAACGGCGGCACGCGCAGCGCCATGTTTGCCGGCGTCATGGCCGACATGTCGCAGGTGAAAATCCCGTGCGACAACGGACCGTACCGCGAGGGCAAGGGCACGCTCTACGAAGGCGCCACGCGTGTCTGCGCGCTGGCCAACTGGCCCGGCCGCATCAAGCCCGGCACGGTGGACGGCCTGATTCATGCCGTGGACATTTACCCGACGCTCGCGGCCCTGGCCGGCGCCTCCACGGCGAGGTGCAAGCCGCTGGATGGCGTGAACGTCTGGCAGACCATCGCGCAAGGCAAACCCTCGCCCCGCTCTGAAGTCATTTACAACATCGAGCCGTTCCGCGGCGCGGTGCGGCGGGGCGACTGGAAGCTCATCTGGCGCACGCTGCTTCCCTCCAGCACTGACCTCTACAACGTCGCGCAGGATCCGTCCGAGAAGAACAACCTCGCCGCGCAACACCCGGAGAAAGTCGTCGCGCTCCGGCAGCGCCTGGAGGCGCTGGCGAAGGAAGCCGCCAAGCCGCTGTTCCTCGTGGACCAGTTCAAGGTCGTTATGAAGAACATGCACGGTGAGCCGATCCTGCCCACCGACGAGGACTTCGCCGGAGTCGAAATGCCTTGAGCGGTCGCTGGCGGAATCGGTGGCGGCTTGCTGTTCTCCGAGCGCAGTTCACTTTTTTGCAGCCGGTGGAAACAGCCAGACGCCACCGGTGTGGCGGCCGCCATCCCTGGCTGCTGTAAAGGGCGGCATCTTGCCGCCCGGAACCTGTGGCAGACGCGCCGCTCGCCGGGTGCCGCTTACACACCGCCGCCGGGCTGGAAGCCGGCCGCCACCCCGGGAGGCGATACGGCCTGCACGCAACTGAAATGCGCGCCTTCAGTTCCCCGCGCCAGTTTGCGGCTTTACTTCCCCGAGCCCCGGGACTGGAATCCGGGCATGAACATCCTTCCTGATCCATCCACCGGGATTTCTGTGTCTTCCTCCACCCCAGCCCGCGCGCCCAGCCTCGACCGCCGGTCGTTTTTACTCCGCTCCGCGACCGCCTTGGGCGGTTGCGCGTGCTGTCTGGACGGTTCACCGCTGTGGGCGGCCCCCCCCATCACACCCCAAGGCTCGCCGTTGCTCAGCCCCGGGTGCCGGCGTTCCAAGGTGAAGGTCGCCCGCCTCTACCTGGGCAAGCCGGACGCCCACTGGCCGACGCCCAGGCTCGACCTCTCCGCCGAGCGCCGTGGCTACGAGGCCGACTTCGCGAAGATGCGCGACGCCTTCGCGGACATTGAATTCCCGGTGGACGAGCTGGTCGCGGACAAGAAGCAGGTGGAAGGCTTGCAGGAACGGCTCAAGTCAGTGGACGGCGTCCTGCTGATCCACCTTTCGATGGGCATGCTGGAAACCATCGAGGCAATCCTGGCCTGCGGCCGGCCCACGGCATTGTTCGCGGCACCGTACTCGGGCCATGAATGGGCGCAGTTCGGCGCGCTCCGCCAGAAGCCGGCCGGCGCGCGTCTCGAGTGCTTTCTCACGAGCGACCGCGCGCAACTTGCCGCCGCGGTGCGGCCGTTCCGGGCGATCCATCACCTGCGCGAGGCGCGGATTCTGAACGTGATTTCGCGGGCGCCCGACGAGGCGAAGATGGCCGCATGGCGGGCGAAGTTCGGCACCGAATTCAAGACCGTGGGCCTCGAGCGCATGCTCGCGGCCTACGAGGCGGTGAGCGTGGCGGACGCCGCAGCGGAAGCCCGCCGCTGGATCCGCCAGGCCGCGAAAGTGGTCGAGCCGTCGCGGGATGAGATCGTGCGCTCGTGCCGGCTGGCGCTGGCGTTCGAGAACCTCCTGGCCGAGGAGGACGCGACCGTCATCACGGTGGACTGCTACGGCAGCATGTACCGGAAGCTGCCGGCGTTTCCGTGCGTGGGCTTCGTGCGGTTGAACGACCTCGGCCTGGGCGGCATCTGCGAGTCGGACCTCACCAGCGCGATGACGTACATCATCCTGCAAGGCCTCAGCGGCCGGCCAGGCTTCGTCAGCGATCCCACCGTGGACGAGGCCGCCGACAGCATCATCCTGGCCCATTGCCTCGGCACGCGGAAGATGGATGGACCCGGCGGCAAGGCGGCGCCCTACCGGCTGCGCACGATCATGGAACGCCAGGAAGGCTGCGTGCCGCAGGTGTTCATGCGCCGCGGGCAGAAGGTCACCCAGGCCTGGCTGGCCACGCCCGAAACGTTGCTGTACTTCACCGGCGACATCATCGCCGTGCCCGACTCGGATCGCGGCTGCCGCACCCAGATCAAGGTGCGGGTGGACGGCGACATCGCGAAGGTCTGGCAGAACTGGGCGCACGGGCTGCACCGGCTGACGTGCTACGGCGATCTCACCGACGACCTGCGGCGGTTCTGCCGCTACGTGGACCTGAAGTTCGTGAACGAGGCATAAACCGCCGCCCGAAGTATCACACGCTGGCCGGCGCCGTGTCTCCGTTGAGCTGGCAGCCACGCCGGCACGGCGAAGCGTTGCCGTGGCCGCGGGGGGCAGGTTTTTCGCGTGTGACTTTGGGATGAGTGTGGGAGAACTCACCGCATGTTCTCGCTGCAACAACTCCGGGGCAAAGGCGACAAGTGCTTTGAGTTGCTCGAGACCAGCGCGGAGGAAGCCCACGCCAGCACCCAGGCCCTCACCAAGGTGCTCCGCCATCCGGGCCAGGCCGCCGCGCTCGAGGATTTCGTGCTCATGCGGCGCAAGGAGAAGCGCATCACCGAGGAAACCGGCGCGCAGTTCGTGCGGAGCTTCGTGACCGGCCTGGACCGCGAGGACATCGAGGCTTTGTCGCACGCGCTGTACAAGATTCCCAGGACAGCCCAGGAGTTCGCCGAGCGGTTCAACGCCGCCGCCATCCCGCCGGGCCAGGTCAACTTCGGGCCGCAGGCGGAGCTGGTCGAGAAGGCCGCGGCCACAGTGGTCCTCATGGTCCGCCACCTGCGCAAGATCCCGCCGATCGCGGTGGTGTAGCAGTTGAGCGACCGCCTGCAGTACCTCGAAGGCGAGGGCGACCGCATCATGGTGGACGCGCTCAGGGAGGTGTACACTGGCCGGCACGACCCGATTCGCGCCCTGGCGATCAAGGACCTCCACGAACTGCTCGAGAAGGTCCTGGACCGCTGCCGGGACGCCCGGATCGTGGTGATGCACATCGTGCTCAAGAACTCCTGAGCCGCCGCCATGACCCTGGTCCTGGGCGTCATCCTGGTGGCGCTGGTGTTCGAGTAGATCAACGGCTTCCACGACACCGCCAACCTCCATCGCCACGGTCGTCGCCCCCAAGGTGCTGTCCCTGCGACAGGCGGTGGCGCTGGCCACGGTCTGCAACCTGCGCGGCGCGCTGGCCGGCACCGCCGTGGTCAGCACCATCGGCAAGGGTCTGGTGGACATCGCCTTCGTCACCAGCGCCACGATCCTGTGCGGCCTGCTGGGCGCGATCATCTGGAACCTCCTCACCTGGTACTACGGCCTGCCCTCCAGCTCGAGCCACGCGCTCATCGGCGGCATCGTGGGCTCGACGCTCGCCGCCGCGCACGGCGACTGGTCGGTGGTCAAGTTCGCCCAGGTCAAGGTCGTGCGGGCCGTCGTCACGGACCCCGTCACCGGCGCCGTCCTGCAACCGGCCGTGCGCAGCACGAGGGCCTGTTCCACAAGGTCATTGTCCCGATGTTCGCCTCGCCGCTGTGCGGACTGATCCTGGGCTTCGTCATCATGGGCGTGCTGGACTGGGCGCTCCGGCACTGGCGGCCGCTCTGGGTGAACCGCGTCTTCGGCAGGCTCCAGCTCGCCAGCAGCGCCGTCATGGGGTTCAGCCACGGGCTGAACGACGCACAAAAGACGATGGGCAGCATCGCGCTCGCGCTCGTGACAGCGACCAAGACCGGGGTGTTCGATCACCTGCCGGGCTTCCTCCATTTCCTGCGGACCGCCTAACCAGGCATCGGCAAGTCGCTGAAAATCGCGCCCTGGGTGAAGGTGGTGTGCGCGCTGACCATGGCGGCGGGCACGTGGGCCGGCGGCTGGCGCATCATCAAGCCACTCGGCCACAAAATGGTCCGGCTCCCGCCGGTGCACGGCTTCGCCGCCGAAACCACTGCCGCCACGATCATCCAACTGGCCAGCCATTGGGGCATGCCGCTCTCCACCACGCACGTCACCTCCTCCGCCATCAGGGGGTTGGCGCGGCGAAGCGCTTCACCGCCGTCAAATGGTTCATCGTCGAGCGGATGGTGTGGGCCTGGGTGCTGACCCTGCCCGTCACCGCCGGCCTCGGCTACACCTTCATCCGCGTGTCCCGCGTGCCGGGCTGGCTGGGGTGATCCCGCACGGCAACCGCTGACTTCCTTGCGCGCCAGCTTTCAAAGCGCCGGCGGACAAGCGCTTTGGATTGCCTCGCGCGTGGTGGCGGCGCCGGGCGCCGAATCGAGTCGCGGGCTCGATGCTCCGGCCGGTCGCCCTTCACGAGCGCCGAATTGCTTTTGAACCGTTGCCGGCAGCGGGTTACGCTCACTCCACGATATGCTGGAGTCCCAATCCGTGACCGCGCCCGTGGATCGTCGCTGTTTGACGGTCGCCACCTTCCGCGAAGCTGCGGAAGCGGACCGCGCCTTCTGGGCGTCCCGAACCCCGAGCGAACGCCTGCGACATCTGGAGGCCCTCCGCGAGCTGAATTATGGACGCGAGGTCATTGACCAAGGACTTCAAAGAGTTTTTGCAGTGCTTGAACGACCCCGGCGTTGAGTACCCGGTGATCGGTGGGCACGCCGTCGCTTACCATGGTTACCCCGGGCCACGGGCGACCTGGATGTGTGAGTGGCGGTCAACGAGGCGAACGCGGCGCGCCAGGTGTCGGCGCTCCAGGCTTTCGGCTTCGCGGTTCCCGAACTGACGCCGGAGTTGTTCCTGCGCCCAGACCGGGTTATCCGCATGGGCGTGGTTCCGAATCGGATCGAGATCCAGACCGGCATTGACGGGGTACGCTTTGCCGAGTGCTTTCCCCGGCGGATCACTGCCGAACTGGACGGCGTGCGGGTTCTGCTCATCAGCCGGGAGGATTTGAAGGCCAGCAAACGCGCCAGCGGCCGGAACAAGGACCTTGCCGACTTGGACGAACTGGCCTGAGCCAGCGGCCAAGCTCCATGGCCGCGGTGTTTGGCTGCGGTCGTTGGTCTTGGTTAACAAAAGGGCCTTCGCCACCTTAGCTTCCTTCGCGCGACTAGAGTTGCAGCCTCGACAGGAGTCCCCCACCGGTACGGCAGGGAAGGCGACCGCTCGCTGGCCGCGCCGCGCGAGCTGCTTTTTGTGCCCGGGCGGAAAACAAGACTGTCAAGGAGCTGAAGACGGCAGATCGCGCGGATAAGCGCGGATGGATCCGCACGGCGAAGCCGGAACCGAGGCGTTCGCAATTCGACACGCCCTCAGCCGCCAAACAATCGCCGCAGGATGTCCAGGCCGTTTTCCCAAAAGATCAGGCACACACCCATGAGCGAACCGCCGGCGATGACACCGGAGGCGACCGGGAAAGTGAACTGCGCGGACCACCGCGGCGCCTTCCGGGCCAGCAGATGCGCGGTCAGGCCGCCCAGGAAGAACAGCAGCCCGTAGTACCAGTGGAAGCTCCAGGACAGCCCCACCGCCGCCGCGGACGGCAGGTACTTCCGGTGCCGGGGAAACATCGCCGGCAGCAGCGTGAGAATTGCGCCGACCAGGCCGCCGCCCGCGATGGACCAGAGCTTGACCGGCTCGAGCGCGCCGAAGCCCTGGCTGAGCGCCTCGGCCACGGCCTTCCAGGTCAGCGCCGCCGGCGCGGGGAATTGATCGCCGCCGAGGACCGACGCGTCCGGGACCAGCAGCCGGAACGCCAGCACCGTGACGAGGGTGCCGGAGAAGATGCCGGCGAACTGGGCGAGGAACTGCTGGCGCGGGTTGGCGCCCAGGAGGTAGCCGCTCTTGAGGTCGGTCAGCAGGTCGGCCGAGGAAAGCGCCGCGCCGGCGGTGATGTTCGCGCTCATGAGGTTCACCGTGGTGTTGCCTGGACTCAAGGCGCCGAACAGGAGTTGCGTGACCTTGCCCATTGGGCCGTGCGGCGTGGTGTCGGTCTCGCCGGTGACCCGGCAGGCGACGAGCGCCAGCGCAAAGGTGATCAACACGGCGACCACGCTCTGCCAGACCGGGATTTGAAACGTGTAATGGCCCAGCCAGGCGAGCCCCGCCAGGGCCACCGCCTGCCCGGCCAGGAACCAGCTTTGGGGCACTTCGATCGCTTCCATGGGGTCCGGCCCGCCCGGGCCGCGACGACCGAACATCGCCGCCAGGCCACGAAACGCGCGCGCGGCCGAGCGCCATTGCAGCGCGAACGACAGGATGCCGGACGTGACCATGCACGCGGCGCCGCCCCAGAGCGTCCATTGCACCGCCGTGCGGAAACCCGAGCCGGTGATCACGTCCTGGTGTTGCAGGATCGGGACGAAGACCGCCCAGCACAACGTCCCGCCGGCGAGCATGCTCCAGCCCACCTTCGGTCCCGCCAGCACGCCGGCCGCGATGAAAATCGGGTCCCAGACGAACATGACCGTCCGCCCGATCCACGCAGGGCCGAAGACGGCCTGGTTGAAGGCGGTGATCCAGGCGCCGGGCGAGAACGCCGCGAGCCTGGCGCTGATCAGACCCAGGCCGTCCATCAAGAACGTGCTGGTGGCGGCCAGGATGCCGGCGAGGCCCAGGGCCCGGGCGGCGGCGTTGCCCGAGCTTGCGCGCGAATGCAGCGCGGTGAGCGTCTCGGCCGCCGCGATGCCGCCCGGAAAACGCAGTTGCTCCACGTTGATCATCTGCCGCTTCATCGGCACGGCCAGCGTCACGCCCAGCAGCGCGCCCAGCAGCACCCAGAGCATCAGCAGCGGCACGGGCAGGCTTTGGCCGTTCAGCATCATCAACGCGGCGAAGGCCGAGAACAGCGTGCAGCCGGTCGAGTAACCCGCCGCGCTGGCGGTGGATTGCATGCAGTTGTTCTCCAGGATGGTCATCCCGGTCCGCGCCAGCCGCACGCGCAGCAGGAAGCTCCAGATCGCGTAGGACAGGATGCAGGACGTGATGGCGACGCCGAACGACCAGCCGGCCTTCAGGCCCACGTAAAGGTTGGTCAGTGAAAGCACGCCGCCGAGCAGCGACCCCATGACCACCGCCCGCGCGGTCAACTGCTTCATCGAGTCGCCGCGTCCCAGGTAAACCCGCTCGAACCACTGCCGCTCGATCTCCGCCGGGCTGCCGGTGAAGCCCTCGATCGGGAGTTCAGCGGCGCGGGGCGCGACGCGATCGGGACTCCCGGTCTGGGGCGGGCGGGCGCCGGTGGACATGACGGGACTTTATCCGCGCGCGGCCCGCACGGGCAAGGCGCGCGCCGGTCATTTCGGCACGAACACGGTCACCACGTCGCGGATGGCGTTGCCGAAGACATCCCTCGACTCGACCGTGACGGTGTACGTGCGGCCCACGCCGTTTTGCGCCCGCTCGGCCCGCAACTGGGCGGTCATCGCCCCCGGCGTGAACAGGTAGTCCGGGAACTGGTCGCCGTCGCCGGTGCCGTTCTCGGGTTCGTTGCTCATGATGGCCACGATGCCCGAGGTGACCGGCTGGCCGCTGTTGTCGCTGGCCGACGCCGTGACCCGCACCTCCACCAGCTTGTGGTTGGGCGGCCGGAGTTCCGCCGGCGAAACCGACAGGCTCACCGCCGGCGGCAGCGTGTCTATGACCACGTTGAACGCGCCCGAGGCGGTGTTGCCCGCGCGGTCGGTGGCCGTCACCGCGACCGGCGTCGTGCCCGGCGCGAACGAACCGGTCACGTCGAAGGTGGTCGTGCCGGGGCCGCTGGTCTCGCCCGTGAAAAGGGAGCCGGACGGCGTGGAAACCGCGAGCGTCACCGGGCTGCTGTCGGTGACCCGCACCTGGAAGCTCACCTCGACGGCCGCGCTGCCCGAGCCGGGGCGGACGATGTCCTGGCCGGGCAGCACAAGTTGCGGTGCGGTGGCGTCCACGACCAGCCCGCCGATGGTCGCGGTCGAGGCCTCGTAACGGCCGTCGTCCAGCACGACGGTTTCGCCGTTCGGCAGGGTCAGGACGCCGCCGAAGGTCGCCGTGACGCGGTACTGGCCTTGCGCGGCCGGCGCGCGGCCCAGCCGCACGCGGCCGTTGAAGTCGGTGATTTCACTGCGGGCTTCCCACCAGCCGCCGGCGCCATTGATGAGCAGCACCACCGTGCGTTCGATCAGCGGATCGCCATCGGTGCCGGTGAGCCAGGCCACCACGCCCGAATCCGCGCCCGGCTGGACGTACCCGACCTCCGGCTCAAGCCGCAGCGCGGTCGGTTGCGCGGCCATCGTGAAGCCGCTCACGGCGAACGAAGAGGCGAATTCCTCGTCGCCATCAAAGACGGCGGTGGCCGGGTAGCTGCCCGGCGTGCCCAGCAGATTGAAGTCGAGCACCGCCTCGCCGTTGCCGGCGGTGTAGGCCCAGAGCGTCTGGTCGCCAATCGTGAGCGACACCGGCCGTCCGGCGACGGGCGCGCCCGACGCGGTCAGCAAGAGCTGGAAGGTCTCGCGGCCGCCGTAAGCGCCGCCGGCCGGCGCGGACAGGAACTCCAGCTTCGTGGCCGCCTGGTTCGGCTGGACGGCGTCGGGCCGGTAATACTTGCCGCCATTCAGCGCCACGCTGACCAGGCCGACGCCGTTGACGGCCTGGACGATGAACCGCACCTCGCCGGACGGCGTGCCATCGCCCGGCAGCGGCAAGGTCGCGGTCCAGAGCGTGGAATCCTGAGGGTGTTGCTCCAGCGGCAGGTATTCCCAAGTCCCGTGCCGCGCGCCGGTCAACGCCGTGTGATTGACCCACACTTCTTGGATGCCGGCGGCCGGGTCGCCGGTCACGCGGGCCGAAACGTGGATCGCGTTGCCGACCGTGGCCGCGCGCACCGCGCTGATGGCTGGCGGCGCGGCGAGGCTGGGCCGCACCTCGAGGCCGGTCGCGTGGTTCACGTAAGCCTGCGTGTTCGCGCTGTAGTACAGCCGGAACTCGTTCTGGTCATGCAGGCGCAGGATGCCGCGCGACGAGCCGGGTTCCTGGGAGGCGAACTGCGCCGCCGTGACCATCAGCCGCGTGGTTTCGGCGCCTTCGGCGCAGACGGCGTCGAAGTGGTTCACCGCCCACCATTGCGGCTGGTAAAACACGCGCGGCGCAAAGGTGGGATGCACGCCGCGAATCTCGGTCGTGGCCGCGCCGGTCAGCGGCAGCACATCCGGGCGATCCGTGTACGTCCCGCGCCGGTAGGCCACACCGCGCAGCGCCGTGCCGGCGACGGTGACGTTGCGGACTTCTAGCGGCAGCACCGGCTCGGCGGGATTGTTCAGCACGCCATCGCGGCCGGTGAAGTACGTGGCCGGGACAACGGGATCGGGCGTGTTCGGATCGTCATCCGGCACCGTCAGCGGCACGGTGTGTTCGGTGAGGGCGGGATTCACCGTGAGATCGGCGAACTGGAGGCCCAGCGGCGCGCCCGGATTGGCGGCGAAGGCGGCCAGCGCATCCACGTCCGGCGCGGCGCCCGGCGGCGTGTTTCGCCCCGGCAGATTCACCTTCAAGTTTGGCAGGCCGAACAGGGTCATCTGGACGAACGCCTTCTCGTGAATGCCGCGCAGCGCGGGCGTGGTGGCCAGGTACCAGCGCTTGGCGCGCACCATCGCCTCGCCCACCGAAACCGGGCCGCGGCCCTTCCGCAACTCGCGCGCGAACTGCAGGTACAGCCGCTCGCTGTACTCGATGAAATCCGTGTCGCCGTACTGGTAGCCAGTGCCGGCCAGCAGCGTGGCGCCCTTGCGGGCGAAGGCCTGCGCCCAGTCGGGCTCGCGGGTCAGGCCCGGCACGGCGTGCGGGTCCACAATGTTGTAGCCGGAGTGGCAGCCGGCGCTGAAGACGATGGCATTCTCAAGGTTCACCGGCGCGGCTGCCAGCTCCGCCGCGTAAAGCGTGGTCTGGAAATCGGCGGCCAGCAGCCCGGACGCGCTGAAATGGCCCGCGAGGAAAGCGAGGTCGTGGCGCTGCTCGAAAAGCAACGGGCGTAACTGATCCGCCGTCCAAGCCGCGGGATCGGTGGGTGCGACTTCACCCGGCGTGATTAACGTCGTCGCCTGGCCCTGGATGCCAGCGTTCAACTCGGCCAGCACGGCCCGCGCCGCGTCTTCGAGGAAGTCATAGCCGCTCACCAGCGCGGACGCGGGTGTGGGCACGGTGCCGTCGGCGGTGTTCAGATAGGCGTCGAGCACCCGCATCGCTTCGCCGGGCGTTTCCACGAGCCGCCCGACCGGCAGGTCCGGGATCGGAATCTGCGACGCCTTGACCGGCACATCGCAGGCGCTCCCGTAGAAGTCCTGGCCCAGCACGTAGTTCAATCCCAGGCTGGCCTGCGAGGCGGTCGTGGGCCGGACCGGCGGCACGTAATCGCGCTCCGGACCCAAGAGCGCCTGATCAGGATGGCGGAAGAACGGCACGACGTCGTCGTTGCCGATCAACACAATGTTTTCGAGCGCGGGGTTGGCCTGCCGCGAGCGCGCGATAACCGCGCGGATGGCGTCGGCGACCAAGTTCTTCGCAAACGGACAATCGTACGCCGCGTCGGCCTGCTGGTTGAACCACGCCACGCGCGCATCGGCATCCACGTCCAGCACCACGCCGGCAACCTCCGGCCGGGCGCAGAACGCCACGAGCTTCGCCAGGAGCGCCGGGTGCGATTCGGGCTGTGGCAGGCGGCTGAAGTCGGTCAATACCAGCGTCCGGTACCCGCCGGCGGGCGCGGTCAACGCCGGCGCGTCGGCGGGAACCTGCGGCTCGGTTTTGACGTTCTCGCAGGCGCCCGGCAGGTAATAGACGCGGAGCTGGAAGCGCGCGCCGGGCGCGTGCTCCCCGTTGCGCCCGCGCACGCGGACGTACCACGAGCCCTGGCTCAACCACGTGTTCGCGACCAGCCCCTCCGAGGTCAGTCCCTCGAACGCAGAGATGCCCACCACGCTCCGGATTTGCGCACTGGATAACGCCGCGGGCGACAGCGCGGCCGGACTCAGCGCCGCCGGCGACAACGCCGCCGGGCTGAAGGCATCCGCAGCGAACTCGGCGCCGAGACGCTGCAACTCCGGCACCGTGTTGGCGATCAGTTCCAGGTACGCCGCGCCAATGTCGCGGAACAGCACCAGGTCGTAGTTCGCCGGCAGGTCCGTGAGCGTGACCACGACGCGGCTGCCCGGCGTGATCGCAAAGCGATACCAGCGTGACTGGTCGGGCTGGCCGATGCAGTCCATGGCGGCGGCTTCAAACACGCCGTCGCCGTCCGGGTCCGCCAGGCTCAGCGTCCGCGCGTCGGGCCAGTACACGTTGCCGAGGATGTGGACGAAGAACTCTGATGTGGCCTGATTGCCCGATGGATCGCGGGCGATGGCCGTAATCCGGCTGGAGCCCACCGGCAACGGCGCGCCTTCGGTGATGGTCCGCGGCGCCGCCGTGCCGTGATCGAGGTAGTACTGGACTTCCACGGCGCAGTTGTCGCTGGCCTGGACATTGAAGGCCGCCGGCACTTCGCACTCACCGGCCGGGGCGGTTAGCACGACATCCTGGCTGGTGATCCGTGGCGGAATTTCGTCCACCACCTCGACGGTGAAAGTGCATTCAGCGGTGTGGCCCGCCGGGTCCGCAGCCACGGCGCGCACGTTGGTCCGCCCGACGGGAAATGTGTGCGGGCTGACGATTTCCTGCCCGCCGATGAAATAGCGAACGGCGACGGCGTGATTGTCGCTGGCCGTGGCGGCGAACGCCACCCGCGCCTGGCATTCCGAGTCGCCGACCGAAGCCCGGATGGGGCTTCCAGGACAGGCGATCACGGGCGGTTCTTCGTCGGTCACCGTGACGGTGAAGTTGCAACTGCGGCTGTTGCCCGAGCGATCCGTGGCCACGGCCGTGACCACCGTGGCGCCCACCGGAAAGGCGTGCCGCGACAGGATCACGCGCGTGCCGATGCGGTAATGAATGGAGACCGGCCCGTCGCAGTTGTCCGTCGCGGAAGCCTGGAAATCTACAGTCGCGTAAGGCTGGCCGGGATCGGTCGCACGCTGAATGTCGTCCGGGCAGACGACCGTTGGCGGCTCGGCGTCAACGACCGTGACCGTGAAACTGCATTGAGCCACGTTGCCAGCGCCGTCGGTTGCCTGGCATTGCACCTCGGTCGTGCCCACCGGTAAGAACACGCCGGAAGGCGGATCGCAAGTCACCGCGGCGATGCCGGACTCGTCCGTGGCCGTCACCGTGTACGTGACCGTCGCGTCGCACCGGCCGGGCTCGGCGGCCACGGTGATCGCCGGGGGACAAACGAGGTTGGGGGGCTGGGTGTCCGTGCTGACGGCGTCCGGGTTGATGGACATGATCTTCGCGGCTTCGCCATCGAGGCTGGCGTACACTTTGCGCGAGGCGCCGCTGAACGACGCCGCGCCGTTGCCGGCCCCGTACACCGCTTGCGAGGCCGTGTGCGCGCCGAACGCGATCAGCACCGGCACCAGCCCCGAGCCCGGAGCGGCCTGGAACTGGACCGAGAGCGCCTTCAACCCGTTCTGCGCCGCCGCCGGCGTGCACGCCAGGGCGGTGACGTTATAGGCCAGCAGGGTCCCCGGTATTTGCACTCCGGCCGGCACCTCGGCCTCCGCCGGGATGGCGGCGGTGGCGGTGGGCGCGGTTTCCAGGTACTCGAAACCTTTGAGCAGTTCCGGCCGCTCGCCGGCGTCGAACGAGGTCAGGAAGTCAATGAACCGCCCCGCGCCGCCGTTCGAGTAATCGTATTGCAGCGTCAACGTGTGGACCGAGCCGGCCTTCACCCAGACGGTGAAGCGCGTCGGGATGACTTCGTTCTCGCCGTAACGGGAGTTCACGCCGTTGATCGTCCCGCCCCAGTCGAGGGCGGTGTTGAACCAGCCTTCGAGGTTGTCGCCGGCGGAACGCCCGTCGCACACCCGGCTCTGAGCCGACTGTTTTGAGGTCTGTCCCACGGCCGTGATGACGACGAAAGCGTTCCGGCATTCGGCCGCGCAGACGGTCCACGACGTGGCGATTTCGCCCCGGTTGTTGGCCTTCACCCACCACGGCCCGTGCAGCGCCGCGCCGTCCGCCCGCGCGGCCGTGACGCGCACCTGTTCGCGCGGGGCGAAACCCGAGCCCGCGATCAGCGCCCGGGCGCCGGGCTCGTACTGCGGCTGATCCGTGGCCAGACGCGCCTCCGGCGCGGCCAGCGCGGCCAGGCAGCTCAGGGTCAGGGCGAGTAGGATGGACCACACCGTTCCGCCGCCGGCGGTCCGGGGGCGGTCAAACCGAATCATACGCATCGTCTGGCATCCCCTTCGAATGTTCCGCCAACATCCTCCAGGTCGCGCATTGCGCAACCTCAGAATACCGTTGAAAAGCCCGCCGCCCCCTTCTAACAAGCCCGTTGCCGGCGTTCGTCCCCGGCGGCGCGACCTGGGAATTAGCTGACCAATGTCGGCAAGTAAGTGTGAGTGAATTAAGCATGACCGGCGCGGTCAACAACAATCTCGCCCGGCGGGCCGCCGGGGGCGCAGCTTGCTCTTGTGCAGCCGGTGGAAACGACCGGACGCCGTCGGGGGTGGCGGCGGCCATCCCTGGCCGCCGTGGAGGGCAGCCTCCTGCCGCCCGGAATCTGCGATGGCAACCAACGCGCGCCGGGAGCCGCCCGCGCCTCACCGCCGGGCTGGAAGCCCGGCGCTACGGCCGGCACGAAATCGAGATGCGCCCGACCGCCGGGAGCGGTCTAGCCTTTCGCGCCCGGGCGTCCGTTTTCACGCCGGCTTCGGCGTTGACGATGGTTCGCCCGCGGTCCGGTTCGGGCCGGCGCCTGCGGACTGAGGCTTGAAGGAAATGGACCCGCTGCTGCCCTATCTGCCGATTGATCGCTGCCAGGCGCTGGCCGCGGGCCGCGCCCTGCCCGACTGGGTGCGTGGGGCGGCGCTGTTCGCGGACATCTCCGGCTTCACGCCCCTGACCGAGTCCTTGACCCGCACCCTGGGGCCGCGGCTGGGCGTCGAGGAACTGTCGCTGCGTCTCAACCGCGTGTATGACGCGCTGATCGAGGAGGTGCATCGGTTCGGCGGCAGCGTGGTGGCGTTCGCTGGCGACGCGATCACCTGCTGGTACGACAACGACGACGGGCGGCGCGCCCTGGCTTCCGCGCTGGCCATGCAACGGGCCATGCAGCGGCTCGAAACGGTCCGCCTGCCGGACGGCTTGGTCGCCACGCTGGCCATGAAGGCCGCCGTGGCCGTCGGGCCGGCCCGTCGCATGGCGGTGGGCGACCCGGCGCTGCATCTCATTGACGTGCTCGCCGGCGAGACGCTGCTCCGCATGGGCGACGGCGGCCACGTGGCCGCGCGGGATGAAGTGGTCATGGACGCCGCCTCGCTGGCCCGGTTGGGCGGCGCGGTGGAACTGGCCGGTTGGCGTGATTACCGGGGCCGGCGCTTCGGCATCGTGCGCGGCCTCCGCGCGGAGGTGGAGGCCTCGCCTTGGAATCCGCCGCGGCAACTTCCCGAGGACGCGGTGCGGCCCTGGCTGCTCCCGGCCATTTACCGCCGCCTGCGCGCCGGCCAGGGCGAATTCCTGACCGAGCTCCGCCCCGCCGTGTCGCTGTTCACAAAGTTCGGCGAGATTGACTTCGACCACGATCCCGCCGCCGCCGCGAAGCTCAACGCCTACGTGACGTTCGTCCAACGCACGCTGGATCGCTTCCAGGGTTTCCTCATTGACATGTCCATCGGCGACAAGGGCTGTTGCCTTTGCTCGGCCTTCGGCGCGCCGATTGCCCAGGAGGACGATCCGTTGCGGGCGCTCTCGGCGGTGCTGCAGGTCCGCGAGTGCCCGCGCGAGCTGGATTTCATCAGGGGCGTTCAAATGGGGCTCAGCCTGGGCACGATGCGGACCGGCGCTTACGGCAGCGTCAGCCGGCGAACCTACGGCGTGATGGGCGACGAAGTGAACCTGGCCGCCCGGCTCATGGAACGCGCGCAGCCGGGGCAGATTCTCGTCAGCGAAGCCTTGCAGGCGCAGGTGTCCGACAACTTCCGCTGGGAAGCGCTGCCGCCGTTCAAGGCCAAGGGCAAAAGCCGGCCGGTTGGCGTCTTCAGCCTGGTCGAAGCCCGGGCCCCGGCGACCAGCGGCCTGGCGGAACCCGCCTCCGCGTTGCCGATGGTGGGCCGGCGGAAAGAACTCGAACTGCTGCGCCGCCTGCTCGACCACACCCGCGCGGGGCGCGGACAAGTCCTGGGGATCACGGCCGAGGCCGGCATGGGCAAGTCGCGCCTCGTGGCCGAATTTGTGCGGCGCCACGTGGACGCGGACGTCACCGTCCTGGCGGGGCAATGCCAGTCCTCGGGCCTCCGCACCAGCTACCTGGTCTGGTGGCCGGTCTTCCGCAGCCTCTTCGGCCTGTCCGAGAACGCCGACAGCGAGAGCGCCGGGCGGGTGCTGACGCAGTACCTCCACGCCGTCAACCCGGCCTGGCTGCCGCGCCTGCCGCTGCTGAGCGCGGCGCTGAACCTGCCCCTGCCCGACAACGCACTGACCGCCAGCTTCGATGCGGAACTGCGCAAGACTTCCCTGGAAGGCCTGCTCGTGGACTGCCTGCGCCAGCACGCCCGGCAACGGCCCTTGCTGCTGGTGCTCGACGATTGTCACTGGATTGATCCGCTGTCGCTTGACCTCGCCGGGGCCATCGCCCGGTCCTGCGGCGACGTGCCGCTGATGCTCGTGACCTGCTTCCGCCCGGCCCGGGACGAGGTGGGTGAAAGTCTGGCGTTTACCGGGCTCGCCCATTTCACGGGCCTCGCACTCGACAACCTGACGCCGGAGGAAGGCGCCGAGTTCCTGCGCTTGAAGGCGGCGCAGCTCTACGGCCCGGACGTGGCGCCGCCGCCGGCGTTCGCCGGGCAATTGCTCGCCCGCGCGGAGGGCAACCCGTTCTACCTCGAGGAACTGCTCCAGTTCCTGCACGACCAGGGCGTGGCGCCGGACGCGGATGAAGCGCTGAAGGTGATCGAACTGCCGGGCACGCTGCATTCGCTGATCCTCAGCCGCATTGACCGCCTGACCGAGAACCAGAAGGTCACGCTCAAGGTCGCCAGCGTCATCGGCCGGGTGTTCCCGGCGGACCTGGTGGTGGAAGTCCATCCGCAGCGGCATCCCGGCCGTGTCCTCGGCGAGCTGGTCGAACTTCACAACCTCGACCTCACGCCGCGGGAACGGCTGGTGCCCGAACTGACCTACCTGTTCAAGCACGTGGTCACGCAGGAGGTCGCTTACGAAAGCCTGAGCTACGCCCTGCGCGCCGGCCTGCACAACGCCATCGGCCTCGAGCTCGAGCGGCGTCACCCGGACGCGCTCGAGCAATACGTCTCGCTGCTCGCGTTCCACTTCGCGCGCAGCCGCAACGAGCCCAAGAAACTGGAGTACCTGCTCCGGGCGGGCGCCGCGGCCCAGGCGCGCTACGCGAACGCGGCGGCCATTGACTGCTACGAGCGCGCGCTGCCGCTGCTGGCCCCCGCCCGGCGCGTCCCGGTGCTGCTCAATCTCGGGGCGGTGCTCGAACTGGTGGGCCGCTGGAGCGACGCCGGCCGGGCTTACGCCGGGGCCCTCGAACTGGCCAGGGCCCAGGGCTCCGCGCCGGACGAGGCCCGTTGCTGCGCGGCGTTGGGGGAGTTGTGTCGCAAGCAGGGCGACTTCGAGGGCGTGGGTCGCTGGCTGGCCCGGGCGCGCGCCCTGTACGAGGAATTGCGGGACCCGGCCGGGGTGGCGGAGACGCTGCACGTGGCGGGCAGCACCGCCGCCTTGCAGGGGCGTTACGACGAGGCGCGCGAGTGCTATTACGAGAGCCTGTTTCTGCGCCGGCGGTTGAACGATGACGCCAAGACGGCCAGCCTGCTGAGCAACCTGGGCGTGATGGCCTACTTCCAGGGCGACCTGCTGCAAGCCGGCTTCTTTTACGAAAGCAGCCTCGCCCTGCGCCGGCGGCTCGGCGACCGCCGGGCCGTGGCCAATTCGCTGAACAACCTGGGGCTCGTGCTCAGCGTCCGGCGGGATTACGCCGGCGCGCGCCGGATGATCGAGGAAAGCCTCGCCATCAGCCGCGAGTTGGGCGACCGCTGGGCCGCCGCCAACTCGCTCTCCAGCCTGGCGGAGACGGCGCTGGATCACGGCGATCTCGCCGCGGCCCGGAGCTACTTGCGGGAAAGCCTGAAGATCAACCTTCGCCTCGGCGACCGCACGGCCATCGCGTTCGCACTCGAAACCGGCGCCCGGCTGGCGGGCCGGGCGGGGGAACACGCCGGGGCGGTCCGGCTGGCGGCGGCGGCGCAGGCCTTGCGCGAAGCCATCGGCGTGCCGCTTTCCCCCGCCGAGCAAGAGCGCCTGGACGAAGCGCTCGCCGCGTCACGCCGCCAGTTGTCCAGCGCCGAACAGGCGGCTTGTGAATCCGCCGGACGCTCCCAGCCGCCGGAAGAAACCTTTCAGGAAATCATCGGCAACCTCGCTCTGCCGGCCGCGGAAGACTGGCCGGCTTGACCAGTTCAGAGGGCGAGGCCGGCCAAGTTTGGCCCGGCGGTGCCCCGCGATAGTCTGCCAGGCGGCGCGCCGGCGCGGCGCGCTTCACATGTTTTGCGCGGCGTAAAAGGCGTCCACCTTGGCCGCCACGTCCTTGAAGCCGATGTCCGCCTCGTAGATCAGCTTGAACTGCTCGATGGCCTGTTCCTTGCGGCCCATGGCCTCCAGCGCGGTCCCCAGTGCGTAGATCAGCGTCTTCTTCTCCTCGTCGAAGACCGGCTTTTCCTTGATCGCGTTTTCGTACGTGCGCGCGGCCAGATCGTACATCCGGCGCCGGGCGAAGCACTGGCCGAGGTGGTAGAGCGCCTGGATGCGGATGTGCGGGTTGTTCTGCGCCTTCTGGAATTCCTGGATGGCCTCGTGGATCCGGCCCAGTTCCAGGTTGAGCATCCCCAGTTCGAAGCGGAGCTGGAGGTCGTTGGGGTAACGCTCCACCCGCTTCCGGGCCTCGGCGAGCTGGAACGCCTGCTTCTCGCGGCGCAACGCCTCGGCCCGCGCCGCCTGCTCGGGCACGGCGGGGTCAAGCTGGCGGATCAGGAAGTCGTACCGGCGCTCGCGCACCTGGGCGATGGCGCGCTCCAGCGTGGGATCGCCCGTCTCGGCGGCGGCGAGCCGGCTGTAGTATTCCAGCGCCTTGTCGAACTCGTTCTGTTCGGCGTACAGCTCGGCCAGCGCGCGCGCCAGCCGGAGGTTGTTGGGCTCTTGCTCCAGGCGGGCATGGTATTCCGCCAGCAGACTGGCCACGGCGCTGTCGCCCTTGTAATCCCGCTTCTCCTGTTCGAGCGCGACGGCCTCCTTTTCGTCCTTGAGGATGTCCCGGTACGAGCCCTGGCCACCTTCGAGCGCCGCGTAGCCGCCTTCCGTGAGCGTGCGGTTCGCGGCCACGTCCTTGGCGGCCTGGACCACCTCGGAATCGTGCGGGTGCGCGGCTGCGAGGGCGTTCATGATCGCCTCGGCCTTGGCGCCCTGACCGGCGCCGGCGAGCAGGCGGGCCAGGCGCAGGGCCACGTCGCGGTCGCGCGGGTCCTGCTTGTAGGCGATTTCGAGCGAAAGCCGGGCCGTGCGGGGCAGGTCGGCGGCGAGGGCGGCCTCGGCCAGGACTTTGTGGGCCTCGAGGTTGTCGGGCGTGGTGTTGAGGACGTCCTCCGCGAGCTTGAGCGCCTCCAGGGGATTCTTGCGCAGCGCCACCCGGGCCTGCATGAGCCGCGGGGTGGAACCCAGCATCTTGCGGAACAGTCCGCCGCCGCCGCCGCGCTTGAACTGGGCGGCCCGCAGAACTTCGCGGCAAGCGTAAAAACCGGGTTCCTGTTCGAGCACCTGGGTCAGCAGCTTGATCGCGTAATCCAGGTTGTTGCGCTCGAACGCCAGCCGGCCTTTCTCGTATTGCTCGCGCAAAGCGCGGGCAATTTCATGCGCTTGCTTCTCTGGCATGGGCCAAGTCTAGGGTCGCCGCCGGGGGTAATGCCACAGCCTTTTGTTTGGCACGGCCCGAGCCGGCTGCGGGGCCCCGGACTGTCTGGTTGGACAAAACCCGACCACGAATGTCACGGCGGGAATGGGTGCGCGACCGCCGCAGTCGCCGACGTTGGCGACCCGCCAACAGCCTGGCCGGCAGGTTCGCCAGCCCCGCGGTAGCTCCCTCGCGTCAGCCCCAGCCGGAGAGTTGCACCCGCTGTCCCGCCCGAATGCGAAAGGCCGTTGAAAAGGCCCGCTCGCGCGCTTAATCTCCCGGCAATGCTTTACGACCGGCCATATATGCGCGATCGAAGGCCGCGGCGCCTGCCAGTGCCGTCGGCCACGACCCTGCTGCTGGCCGTGAACCTGGTCATGTTCGTGTTCCAGAACATCAACGCGGTGTACCTGCGCTGGCCGGTCGAGCAGGAGCTGGCGCTGAGTCGCGATGGACTGGAGACCGGGAAGTACTGGCAGTTGTTCACTTTCCAGTTCCTGCATCTCGGGAGCTGGCACTTCGTGTGCAACGCCATCGGGTTGTTCTTCCTGGGCCGGCCGCTGGAGGCGGCGCTCGGCAAGGCGCGGCTGCTCGAAGTGTATTTCGGCAGCAGTTTCCTGGGCGGGCTCTTGCAGGCGACGCTGGCCCTGCTGATCCCGCGGCATTTCGGCATGCCCACGATGGGCGCCTCGGCCGGGGTGTGCGGGCTGCTGGCCGCCTTCGCGCTGCTGGAGCGGGACCGGACGTTCCTGTTCATGTTCCTGCTGCCGATCCGCGCGTGGCACCTGCTGTTGTTCACGCTGGGCGTGACGGTGTTTTTCGTGCTGGTGCCTTCGGAGCCCGGAGTGGCGCACGCCGCGCATCTCGGCGGCTTGCTGGGCGGTATGGCCTACGTCCACTGGTTCGTCCGGCTGGAGCGGCGGCTGTTCGACTGGCGGACTGTTTCCCACCCGGCCGAACGACACGGCGAACTGGTGCGGGCGCAACGCGGCGACACGCGGACGCGCAGCCGACCGGAACCGGCGCCGGAGGAGTTGCCGCCGGCCGAATTCATCCGCCGCGAGGTGGATCCCATCCTCGACAAGATTTCCGCGCACGGCCTCCAGAGTCTCACCGAACGGGAGCGCCGCATCCTCGAGCAAGCACGGGCGCGGATGCTGAAGCGCTGAAGCCGGACCCGCGTTGATCGGAGCGCGGACGGCCTCGTTCGCGAAATTCACCCGGAAGGGCCTGCCACTGGACTGGGAGCGCCGGCATCTTTGCCGGCACAACACAGCCGGACGAATTCACCGGCAAGGATGCCGGTGCTCTTGGTGGCCCGCCTTCGTAGTTCGGGCTGAAAACCCGCCCTGGCTCCGGCGGAGTGCGGTTGTCCGCCGCCGCGGGTCAAAACTGCCGCAGAAACCGCACGTCGTTCTGGTAGAACAGCCGGATGTCCGGGATGCCGTACCGGATCATGGCGATCCGCTCGATGCCGAAGCCAAACGCCCAGCCGGTCCAGACCTCCGGATCGTAACCCACGTTCTCGAACACCTGCGGATGCACCATGCCGCAGCCGGCGATCTCCAGCCATTCCTTGCCCATCTTGCGCGTCAGGGCGCTCCCGAAATCAATCTCGAAGCTCGGCTCGGTGTAGCTGAAGTAGTGCGGTCGGAAGCGGATCTTCGTCTCCGGCCCCATGAGTTCCTTGAACACGAACTCGACCGTTCCTTTCAGGTCGCCCACGGTCACGCCGCGGTCCACGTAGAGGCCCTCGACTTGGTGGAAGGTCGGGTTGTGGGTGGCGTCTGCATTGTCGCGCCGGTACACCCGGCCGGGGACGATGATCCGCACCGGTGGCGGCTGCCGGGACATGACCCGGATCTGGACCGACGAGGTGTGCGTGCGCAGCAGCAGCCGCTTGGGCGTGGCCAGGTAAAAGGTGTCCTGGGTGTCCCGCGCCGGATGGTCCACCGGTGTGTTCAACGCATCGAAGCAGTGATATTCATCCTCGACCTCCGGCCCGTCCGCGACCGCGAAGCCCAGTTTGCGGAAACTGCGGACGATGTCCTCCGTGACCAGGGTGAGCGGGTGCAGGTGGCCCAGAACCCGGCGCCGGCCGGGCAGGCTGAAGTCGCTGGGGTGGGCGGGCCGGGTGGCCTGCAATTCGAGGGCCTCCCGCCGGGCAGCCAGCGCCGCCTCGAGTTCGGTTTTGACCGCGTTCAGGAGCTTGCCTGCGGTGGGGCGCTCCTCCTTGGGCAGACTGCCGAGCGATTTCAGTAACGCGGTGAACCGGCCGTTGACCCCCAGAAACGCCGCGCGCGCCTGCTCGAGGGCGGCGGGGTTTTCCGCCGCGGCGAAGGCGGCCAGCGCGTCCTGCTTGAGCGGGACAATGTCAGGCAGCGAAGACATGGTTGCGCAGTTGAACGCCCGCGGAGCCGGCCGGTGATGACAAGCCTGTCCAGCGGCCGTCCGCGCCCACCGATGAACTGCGGGCGACGGCCGCCGCCGCGGGTCAGGCCGCTTTCGCGGCGGTCTTGGCCTGCAGTGCCTGCCGGGCGAGCTTGACTACCTCAGCAAAGGCCGGGGCGTCCGTGGCCGCGAGGTCGGCCAGAATCTTGCGGTCCAGCGCCACCTTCGCGGCCTTCAGCCCTTCGATGAACCGGCTGTACGTGAGGCCGGCCGCGCGCACGGCGGCGTTGATGCGGATCTGCCACAAGGCGCGGAAGGTCCGCTTGCGCACTTTCCGGTCGCGATAAGCATAGACCATGCCGTGGTCCACAGCGTCGGAGGCGTAGCGATAGAGCTTCGAGCGGCGCATCCGGAAGCCCTTCGCGCGACGGAGCATCCGTTTGCGGCGTTTCCGGGAGGCGGGAGCGTTGGTGACACGCATGGCTGGTCAGCGGTTGGAGAAAGCCGGGCTCAGCCACGATGGCTGAACGGCAGGTTCTGGGTGATGCGGTACGCGTCGGTCGGGTCCACCACCACGGTGGAGCGCAGGCGGCGACGGCGTTTGGCGTTCTTGGTGGAAAGCAGGTGCCGGCGCCCGGCGTGGGAGCGCAGGACCTTGCCGGTGCCGGTGATTTTGAACCGTTTGGCCACCGATTTCCGGGTCTTGATGCCTTTGGGACGACGCATAGCCAAGATGATCGAGTCGAAAAGAGCGGGCATCTTAGGGGCGTCGGTCTTTGGCGCAAGCGGGAATTTCGCGGAAAATCAGGAACGGGCGCATCTCAATTTCATGCCGGCCATACCGTCTTCCGGAATAGCGCCGGCATGCTGCCAGCCGTAGAGCCTGGCTCCCAGCCCGGTGGACCCGGCGAGAAAGCCCAAACTCAGAAACTCAGAAGGGAAGTGGTGAGCAGTGGGCGGGGACTCGGCATCGGGTAGCCGGCCCCTGGTATCCGGCGTTCCAGCGTCCGCCCCCAGTAGCCAATAGCCAGTGACCAGTAACCAGTGACCAGTGACCAGTGACTCGTGACCGCGAACCACGAACCCAACTTGCAGGGCTCGACCGAGTCTCGCCCCACCGGCCTGGTTTTTGGACTACCCGCGCCGCCGCGGCTTGGCGCGCGCCCTACGGTCGCGGGCAAAAACGCAAAACAGTTCCTCCCCCACCCGGCGCCGGCGCACCAGGTGGAACCGCCGCGCGTCGGCCAGCCGGGCCAGCCCCCGGCCGTCGACGATGGTCGGCGCGTCGCGACCGCCGAAAATGAACGGGCAGAACGTGAGGTGCAGTTCGTCCACCAGGTCCGCGCGAACCAACGCGTCGTCCAGCTCGCCGCCGCCTTCACACAGCAACCGCCGCACTCCCCAGCGCTCCCGAAGATGCGCCAGCGCCGCGCCGAAATTCAGTTCGCGCTGGCCCGCCACGACCACTTCGTCCGCCACCGCGGCCAGCCGTCGCAACCGCCGCGCGCCGGCCCGGCCCGTGGTCAGCACGATGATGGGCGAAAACCGCTTCGCGAACAGCGGCAGTCCCGGATCGAGCGAGCCCGAGCCGCTGACCAGCACCCGCAGGTTGAACTCGGCGAGCCCGCGCCGCAGCCGGAGCCGGCGGTACTTCAGCCCGCCCGGCCCCAGCGTCACGTCCGCGTTGGCCGTGCGCGCGCCGCACATCACCGCGTCCGCCGTGGCGCGGAGTTCGTACAGATGCGCAACGTCGCGCCGGCTGCCGAAATGCGTCACCCGCCGGTTCGCGGTCGCGATCTTGCCGTCCGCGGTCATGGCCATGTTGACGAACACAAACGGCCGCGTCGCGCGGCGAAGCCCCGCCCGCGCGGGCAGCCGGGTGATGCGGTCTGTTTCGCTGGCCGGACGTTTGGTCATAGCAGCAACATGGCGTCGCCGTAGCTGAAGAACCGGTAGCGTTTCCGCACGGCTTCGGCGTACGCGGCCAGCACCAGGTCCCGGCCGTGCGTCCCGCCCGGTGCGGCAAACGCGCACACCAGCATCAACAGCGTGGACCCGGGCAGGTGGAAGTTCGTCAGCAAGACGTCCACGACCCGGAACCGGTGCGGCGGGTGGATGAACAGCCGGGTGCGCCCGCGCCGGGGCGTCAACGCCCCGCCACACTCCGCCGCCACGCTTTCGAGCACGCGCACGCTGGTGGTGCCGACGGCGATCACGCGCCGGCCTTGCGCGCGGGCGGCGTTGATGGCGGCGGCGGTCCCGGCCGGCAGTTCGTACGCCTCTTCGTGCATGACGTGATCCTCGACGCGCGCGGCCTTCACCGGCGCGAACGTGCCCAATCCGACGTGCAAGGTGAGAAAGCGCACCTCGACGCCGCGCGCGCGCGCGCGGTCCAACAACTCCGGCGTGAAGTGCAGTCCCGCGGTGGGCGCGGCCACCGAACCGGGCGGCCGGGCAAAGACCGTCTGGTAGCGCTCGCGGTCCACGGGGGCGGGCGCGCCGGGCCGCTGGATGTACGGCGGCAACGGCACTTCGCCGAAATCCTCGAGGGCTTCGCGCACGTCCGCCCGATCGAACTCGAGCCGGTAGAGTCCTTCCGAATTCTTCGCCACCACCGTGGCCGCCAGGCGTCCGGCGGCGCGCGGATTCGCGGGCTTGAACTCGAGCCGCGTCCCCGCGCGGACGCGCTTGCCCGGCCGCAGCATCGTCCACCAGTCGTGCGGGGCGTTCTCCCCGACCAGCAGCGCCTCGACCTCGCCGCCGCTGGCGGGCTTGAAACCGCGCAGGCGGGCGGGGAGGACGCGCGAATCGTTCAACACCAGCACGTCGCCGGCGCGCAGAAACTCGAGCAGGTCCGGGAAGCGCCGGTGCTCGATGTGCCCGTCCGCGCGGTTCAACACCAGCAGCCGCGAAGCGTCCCGCCGCGGCGCCGGATGTTGCGCGATCAACTCCGGCGGCAGATCGAAGGAGAAGTCTGCGGTGCGCACGGCGCCATTCTGGCGGCCGCCGCGCCGCGCCTCAATGCAAAGCCGCCGTGACCGGCGCCGGCTGATGATTTCCAAACAGCCGCCGCCGGTTCCGGACGAGGTAGGTGACGATCAGGACGTTGACCACCAGCAGCAGGGCGATCCCGAGGCGGAAGCGGTGGAACAGGTCCATCATCTCGATGGGGATGAAGAACGCCGTCTCGGCGATGGCCAGCCACACGGCCCACCAGCTTCCCCACAGCAGCCCCAGACTCTCGACCACCAGCAACACCGCGTACAGCAACGTGCCCGAGGCGAGCGACTTGATCCCGGCGGGGGTGAGTTGCTCGACCCTGGCCGCCAGCGTCGTCCAGAACTCATGCTCCGGGTTCTGGCGCAGCAGGCGCAGCAAGTCCTCGAACTCCCGCGCCAGGTTGTTGCCGAGCAGGCTGTAAATGCCCAGCGCCACCGCCAGCAGCAGCAGGGCCTTGCCCAGCTTCACGACGACGATGGTGTACAAACCGGCGGCCCGGCGGGGCGGAGCCAGCGCGGCGGCCAGCGTGGCGTTCATGCTACCCGAGACGTTCCTCCAGCCACGCAGTCAGGTCCCGGATGGCCACGCGCGCCTGCTGGCCGGTGTCGCGCTCGCGCACGGTCACGGTGTCCAGCAACTCCGGTTTTTCGCCCAGCGTGTCGAAGTCAATCGTCACCCCGAACGGCGTGCCGGCCTCGTCCTGCCGGGCGTAGCGGCGGCCGATCGAGCCGGTTTCGTCGTAAAAGACCGTGAACCGTCGGCGCAGCAGGTCGCGCACCTCGCGCGCCCTGGCCACCAACTCGGGCCGGTTCCTCAAAAGCGGGAACACGCCCACCTTCACCGGCGCCACGCGGGGGTGAAAGCGCATCACCGTGCGGACTTCCTTTTTTCCTTTGTCGTCCACCGACTCCTCCTCGGAGAAGGCGTGGCAGACCAAGGCGAGGATGAGCCGGTCCACGCCGGCGGAGGGCTCGATGACGTGCGGCACGTACCAGCCCTTCGCGAGGCCGTCGGCGTCGGCGCGGGCCTGGGCCTCGGCCTTCCCGGCTTCCTCGCCCATCTTGACGAGGTAGTTCCGGCGCGCCTCGTAGTAGCGCTTCCAGAGCGCGTCCTGCTGTTCCTTCGGCAGCTTCGCCCAGGCGTTCTTCAGTTCCTCGTCGAAGACGGTCATCGGCTTGCCGGAAAAGCGCTGGTGCTGCGAGAGGTCGAAGTCGCTGCGGGCGGCGATGCCTTCCAGCTCCTGAGCGCCGAACGGGAACTTGAACAGGATGTCCACGCAGGCGCGCGCGTAATGCGCCAGCTCCGCGGGCTTTTGCCAGTACTCCTCAAGCGTGGCGCGCGGCAGGCCGATGCCCTCGTAAAAGCGGATGCGCTCCTCGACCCAGTACTGGTGCCACATCTGCCAACCCCAGTCCGGCTGCGGCTCGCCGGGATGGCCGGGGCCGGCGGGCGTGGCCACGCGGCCGCAGATGGCCTCGACGGCCTCGTCCGGCTTGATGAAGAACTCGAGCTCCATCTGCTCGAACTCGCGCGAGCGGAAGGTGAAGTTGCGCGGGGTGACCTCGTTGCGGAACGCCTTGCCGACCTGCCCGATGCCGAACGGCACCTTCTGCCGCGAGGTCTCCAGCACGTTCTTGAACTGCGCGAAGATGGCCTGCGCCGTCTCGGGGCGGAGGTAGGCGATGTTCTCGTCCGACTCGACCGGGCCGACGGTGGTTTTGAACATCAGGTTGAACTGCCGCGGCTCGGTTTTTTCGCCGTGGCACTGGCTCACCATTTTGCTGGGCCGTTGCGGGCACGGCGTGTCCTGGATCTGATCAGCGCGGAACCTGCCCTTGCAGGTTTTGCAGTCAATCATCGGGTCGCTGAACGTGTCCACGTGGCCGGACGCCTTCCAGATTTGCGGGGCCATGATGATCGTCGCCTCCAGGCCCGCGACGTCGTCGCGCTGGTGGACCATCGTCCGCCACCAGAGGTCCTTGACGTTGCGCTTGAGCTCCGCGCCCAGGGGGCCGTAATCCCAGAAGCCCGCGATGCCGCCGTAGATTTCCGACGACTGGTAGATGAACCCGCGCCGCTTGCACAGCGACACGATCTTCTCCATCAGTTCATTGACTTTGGGCTCCGCCATAAAGCGGGCAGTGTCCGGGAAGCCCGCGCGCGGTGTCAAGGAAGCGGCGGCCGGCTGCGGGCGCGGGTTGGATTTCACCTTCTTGCCGCCGGTGGAGACGGCCCGTCGCCCCCCGCCGAGGGGCGACGGGCCCGGCTGCTGAGCCAGGGGCCGGCTGTCAGACTTCGGCCGGTGACAGGTGGGCGGGTAGGGGCTTCGGCGGGAGACCGGAGCCCGGCAACCGGGACGGTTGCGCTCCCCAAATCCAGGGCAGGTCGCCCTGTTCTTTGTCCCGTCACGGCGGCAACAACGCCACGTCCGCCGCTTGAATCCAGCCCGTGCCGCGGGCCAGCCCCGCCACCTGGAACCAGCCGTCTTTCTCGTCCAGGACGATCAGTTCCGTGCCGTCCACGACCTTTTGCAGTTCGCGCGACACCTGCAGCGGGCCGTACCGGACGATGGCTTCGTTGGCGACGACCACCGCCTCCCGGTGGCGACGACCCGTGAACCACTGCGCGGCCAGGCAGGTGCCGGCCGTGACGGCCAACACGCCCGCCACGGCGGCCCAGCGGCGACACGCGCCCAAGCGCGCGGGCCGCAACTCGGCGGCGGTCAGCGCGCCGAAGCACAGCCACGCGCCGAAGACGGTGAGGAAGCCCCATTCGCCCGGCGTGAGCGCGTTGATGCCCCGCTGCCACAACGACGGCGCCGGCGCGGGGCCGCCCCGCACCAGTTCGCGCGTCAGGCGGAGGTTCGCCTGAATGTCCGGGTCGCGCGGCGCGAGGCGCTCGGCGAGGCGGTAATTCAGGATGGCGCGTCCGGCTTCGCCAGCCTTGAACCAGGCGTTGCCCAGGTTGAAGTACAGCGCGCTGGTGGCGCGGCCTTGCGCCAGCAACTGCTCGTAAGCCGCCGCCGCCTCGCGGTACTTGCCCTGCTCGTAAAGCCGGTTCGCGGCGTCGAACAGGGTGACCGCCGGCGGCGCCTCCCCAGCCCGCGCCGGCAGGAATGTGCCGGCCAGCCAGACGCACAACGCCAGCCAGGCGCCCGCGAGAAGCGCGGAAGCCGCCGCTCGCAGCCGGAGCGATGCCCTTGGACCGGGGAGCGCAACCGGAACTTTGATTTCGGCCTTCGCGTTCATCCCAGGTCGAGCGTCCGCACCTTCTCGAGCACCCGCCGCACGCGCTCGGCGGTGGCCGGCAGGTTCTCGCCCGCGCCCGCCGGCGCGTAGCGGACCTGGTTGCAGGCCTGGAACAAGGCACGCACCTCGTCCAGCAAAGCCCCGTCCACGCCCCGCGGCCGCAGGCGCTCGTCCACGATCGCCTCGGTGATCGAAGCCGCCGGCAGGTCCAGCCGCTCGCCCAATTGCTCCTGCAAGAGCCGGAACGTCAACGCGAAGAACCGGACGGCGTCGCCGGCCGTCGCGAGTCGCGCCAGTTCATCGCCGCCCGCCCGGACCTGGCGCGCGACCGCCCGCCGGCGAACCAGCCGCGGATTCGCCTCGAGATGTTCGCGCCGCTTCCGCCAGGACAGCACCGCCAGCCAGAGCACGGCCGGCGTCAGCAAGGCGATGAAGAAACCGGGGCGCGTCACCCACGGCGGGCCGATCACCGCCACCGCGCCCAAGCGCGGCTTGAGGTGGACGATTTCACGCGGCGGTGGCGCGGTGTCCGCGACGACCAGGGGCGGCCCGCGGCTGCCCACCGGCCGGACGAGCAGCGGGATGGGCGGATTGGTGAGCGACACGTAAGCGCGGTTCACCGGATCGAAGAAGCTGAAGACCAGCGGCGGCACGGCCTTGACCTCGGCGTTCTGCGGGATGAGGTCGTGCTCGATCACCTTGGCGCCCTCGATGCCCAGCGTGTCCGTGGTTTCCACGCGGCTGACGGCGGGATACACGCGGAAGTCCGACCACCCGTCCAGCGAGGGCAGCGTGAGCGCGGCCAGGGCGCCGCGCCCGCTGATCTGCACGCGCAGCCGGACCGGCTCGCCCACCGCGACGTTCGTGGGGCCGGCGGTGGCCTCGAGCTTGAACTCGCCCACCGCGCCGGTGAAGGCCGGCGGCCGGTTGCTCGCCGGCAGCGGCCAGACCGTGATGGCCACCGCCTCGGCCACCACGTCCGCCACTGCCACCTCGGAGGCGCGGTTGAAGAACGGATCGTTGAAGAAATCGTCGAACAGGTCGCCGCGCCGGCGGGCCACGGGCACGAGCACTTCCACGCGGCCGTTCAGCGGCCCGAGCTTGAGATCGCCCACGCGGTTGGGCGTGACGGTGGTCCGCGTGCCGGTGCGGGTATAGAAGACGCCGTTCATGGGCACGCGCGCGGGCTCGATCTGGGCCTGCTTGCCGAGCGTGAAGCCGTCCGCGGGCAGTTGCCCCAGCTCGAACCGCCGCGGGTTGATCGCGTACAGGAGCAGGTCCACCGGCAGCACCTCGCCCACGAAGACGTTGGTGCGCGGGACGCTGATGCTCAGCAGGGCACGCCGCAACTGCGCCCCGCCGGCGGCGGCGGGCGCTCCGCCCTGACCCGCCGGCTGCGCGGTCAGTTGCAGCGGCTGGGAGGTGAGTTGCTGGCCGTCCACGGTCACGGTGAGCGCCGGGACGGTGTGGGTGCCGGGCGCGGCCGCCGTGACCAGGTAGCGGAACGTGGTGGTGGCGGTCTGCCGGCCGTTGATGATGCTGATGCGGTCCTCGCGGCCGGCCGGGGCAAAGATGAGATTCGGCACGCCGGGCAGCGGCGGCAGCACGTCCGGCACGCCGCCCTCGAAAATCAGCGACAGGCTGGCGGCCTCGCCGACCGTGACCACGGCGGGGTCCAGTTCGGCTCGGAAGCTGGCGGCGGGGCCGGGCGGTGTGGCCAGCAAGCTCAGCGCGACACCCAGCAGCGACAAAGCAGCGGACCATCCGCGGCGAACCCGGCGCTGTGTCGCGGGATTCCCACGCGCCTGGCGCCGGGCATGTTCTGCGGCTTTGCCGACTGGAAGTCGGCGATACGGCAGGCTGGAAGCCTGCGCTACGGGCCCTGGCCGACACCCAGGCGCGAATCGCGGAATGAGCCGGCAAAAAGGCTGGACGGGCGAATGCCCGGCGTGTGGGCGCTCACCAATCACGGTAATTGCGGTTGACTTTCCGGGGATCGCGCGGCGGCAGCGGCTGCCAGGCCTTTTCGTCCAGGCGCGCCGCTTCGAGGAGCTGGCGGGCCTGTTCGCGCGACATCTGGCCGGGGGCGGTCATGGTCGCCGCGGCCGCGGCGGTGGCGTTTGTGCTTTGGCCTTCCTGACCGCCGGCGCTTTGCGGCGCAGGCTGGTCCTTGCCGGCCTTCTCCTCCGGCTTGGGTTCACCACCTTGCCGGCCTGGCTGGGAATCGGGTTTGGGCTGCTCCGGCTGGCGCGGCGCGGAGGTGTCCAGCGGTGATTCGTTCTGCCGCTGCTCTTCCGGTGAAGGCTTGGGCTGCGAACCTTGCTTTGAATCCGGCGGTTTCGGTTGCGGCTTCGGTTGCGGGGGCGGTGGCTGTTCCGCTGTCTCGGACGACTGCGACTGTTGCGGCTGCTTCTGCCCAGATTGTTGCTGTTGCGGCTGCGCCAACTGGCGGAGCAACTCCTCGATCCGGGTCTGGACGAAGCCGCGGTTAAACTCGGCGTCGCGATCGTGCGGATTCAGGCGCAGCGCGCTGTCGTAATGCTGCACGGCCTGCTGCCAGTTGGTGAGGATCAAGCCCGGCGCCTCGGCGGCCTCGCCCAGCCGGAACAGCGCGTTGCCCAGGTTGTAGTACGCGCGCTGGAGCAGGTCCGGGTCGCTGGTGCGGGTGGCGGCTTCGAGGTGGTTGGTCGCGCTCGCGTATTCGCCGGCGGCGTAGGCCGCGGTGCCCGCGTTGAAATGCAGGCGGGCGTCGTCCGGCTGGCGTTCGAGCAACCGCCGGTATTCCTGCTCCGCGGCGTGGTACCGGCCCCGCTCGTAATCGCGCAGCGCCCCGCCGGCCGAGGCCAGCGCCGGCGCCGCCCAGAGCAGCAACGCGAGCGCGGAGAGGGCGCGCTTGAGGCCGGCGGCGGCCGCGGCGGTGGCGGTGCCGCCCGGCTCCGCGCGTTCCACCCGCCGGCGTTCGGGCAGGAACATTTCCAGGACCAGCAGCAGGATCGCCAGGCCCAGCGGCCATTGGAACCGCTCGTGATACTGGCGCGACCAGCGCGAGCTGAGATCGCTCTTGGGCAGCGACGCCAGCCGCGCGTCGTACAAGGTCTTCATGGGGTCGGCCCCGATCAAGGGCAGGTAATCGCCGCCGGTCTTGCGCGCGATTTCCCGGAGCAGATCGGCGTTGAGCCGGGACACCACCGGCTGGTTCCGCTCGTCGGTCACGTAGGTGGTCCGGCCCTGGGCGTCCACCAGCCGCAGGCGGTCGCCCGTGAAGGTGCCGACGCCGACGGTGAAAATCTTCACGCCGCGCTCCGCGGCCCGGGCGGCGGCGGCCGGGGCGTCGCTGTCGTGGTCCTCGCCGTCGCTGAAGATGACCAGCACGCGGTGGTTGCTGCCGCTGTCCTTGAAGGCCGTGAGCCCCACCTCGATCGCCTCGCCGAGGGCCGTGCCGCCTTGCGGCAGGAAGTCCACGGTCAGGAGGTTCAGGCTTTGCTGAAAGGCGTTGTCATCCAGCGTGAGCGGGCACTGAAGGAAGGCCGTGCCGGCGAAGGCCACCAGCGCCAGCCGGTCCGTGCGGGCCAGTCGCTGGAGGTCCAGGGCGGCGAGCTTGGCGCGCGTCAGCCGGTCCGGCGCCACGTCCGCAGCGAGCATGCTGCGCGAGGTGTCAAGGGCCACCACGATGTCCAGTCCGCGCTGGCGGACCTCCTCCCAAGCGTAGCCGTACTGGGGCCGGGCCAGGGCCAGCAGGAGCAGCAGCGCCGCCACGCCCGCGAGCGCCAGGCGCAGCTTCTGACGCCACGGGGAGACGCCCACAGTCAACTGCGCCAGCAGCCGGGACTGGACGAACTGCCGGATGAGCGCCCGCCGCTTGCGCCAGCTCCACACCAGAAACCACGCCAGCAACGGCGCGGTCACCGCCAGCAGCCAGAGCATTTCCGGTTTGGCGAAGGTCATGAGAGGGGCGAGGGACGAGAGAGGAGGGGCGAAGGGCGTGGTTCGTGGTTCGTGGTTCGTGGTGTGAAGAGGCGAGACGACATCCACGAGGGACTCCAGCAACACACCTTGCCCCATCTCACAAACCACGAACCACGAGCCACGAACCAAGAACCTGTCATGGCAACCTCCTCCAGACCGTGTTGCTGAGGATGATTTCGAGCATCAACAGCACCCAGCCGGGCAGCACCACCAGCGGGAACAGCTCGGCGTAAAACTGGTACTTCTTCACCGCCGCCTCGGTGCGCTCCAGCTTGTCAATCTGGGCGTAGATGTCGCGCAAGGTGGTGGTGCTGTCGGCCCGGAAGTACGCGCCGCCCGTGCGCTGGGCGATCTGCCGCAGCGTGTCCTCGTCAATGTCCACATCCACCAGCCGGTAGCGTTTCTGGTTGAAGGCGTCCCAGTATGGCAGCGGCGCCTTGCCGCGCGTGCCCACGCCGATGGTGTACACCTTCACGCCCAGCGCCTGCGCGGCCTCCGCGGCGGTGAGCGGCGGGACCTTGCCGGCGTTGTTCTGCCCGTCAGTCATGAGGATCACGATCTTGCCCCGGCTCTGGAGGTCGCGCAACCGGTTCAACGCCGCGAGCAGGCCGGAACCGATGGCCGTGCCGTCCTCGACCGCCCCGATCTGGAGCCGGTCCACGTGGTCGAGCACGAAGGCGTGGTCCAGTGTGGGCGGGGCCACAACATAGGCGTTGCGTGCGAAGGCCACCAGGCCGATGCGGTCGTTGACGCGCTTGCGGATGAACTCGCGCAACACGTCCTTGGCCACGGCCAGACGGTTGGCCCGCTCGCCCGCGACCTGGAAATCCTCCGATTGCATGCTGGTGGACAAGTCGAGGGCCACCACGATGTCCACGCCGCGGGCGCGCACCTCCGTCTGCCCGCCGCCCTGCTGCGGCCGGGCCAGGCCAATGATCAGCAACGCCAGGCCCAGCCAGCGCAGCCGCGCCAGCAGGACGCGCGAATGGGCGCGGGTGATGCCGGTGATGCCTTTCACCAGCCCCACCGAGGAATACAGGAACGCCGGCTGGCCGCCGCGCCGCCCTTTCAGCCAGGCCAGCACCGGCAGCGCCAGCAACAACAGCAGAAACCACGGGTCGGCGAAGCGCATGTCAGGCGGGCGATGGGGCGGCGGCCGGCGCGGGCGCGGGCGTGGGTGCCGGATTGAGCAGCGGCTCGGTTTCCTCCACCAGCCGCACCGCGGCGTCGTACAGCTCGCGCAACTCGGGCTCGCGCGGCTCGTACCGGGCGAACTTCACCAGGTCGCAGCGGGTTAGGAAATCGGCCATCAACTGCTGCTGCAAGCCGGTGAGCACGTTGCCGGCCTGGAGCTCGGCCAGAAATTCCTCGGTGGTCCGCTCCGGGGCGCGGAGGCTGAACCGTTCCTCCAGATAGACCCGCAAGGCGTCGGAGACCGCGACTGTGAACCGGCCGGGGTCGTGAATGAGGTCCAGCGCGGCGCGCAGGCGCTCCAGCGCGCGCCGGTAGGGCGGGATCACGATCGCCGGCGGCGGACGGCGGCGGTCGCGTTGGTAGCGGCGCCAGGCGACAAACGCCAGTGCCAGCAGCACGGCGATCAGCACCGGCAGCAGCCAGGCGCTCCACGCGCCGGGAATGGCGACAGGCGGCTTCGCCGGCCGGATGTCCAGCTCTGGCGGCACGCCGTTCGTCGCCCCGGGCGAGGGCTGCAAGATGGTGGTGTTCGAGGCCATCAGCCGCGGACCAAGAGCGGAATTGTGGTCGCCGGCCGGGCGGTTCGCAACCGCCGCCTGGCCCGGAACACCTCAGCCATGGCGCCTCCGTTTTTCCCGCGTCTCAAAGAACCGGCCCAGCTCGGCGGCGTACGCGCGGTCCGTGCGAAGCTGGATCGAGTCAATGCCCGCCGCGGCGAAGAGCCGGCGGAGGTCGCGCTGGCGCTCCAACTGGCGCTCGGCGAAGATCCGGCGGCGACGCTCGTCGCCGGTGTTCACCTCGATGACCTCGCCGGTCTCGGCGTCCTTGAGCACGAGGAAGCCGAGGTTCGGCAGCTCGAGTTCGTAACGGTCCGTGATCTGCACGGCCACGACGTCGTGCCGGCGGTTCGCCTGGCGCAAGGCGGTGAGCGAGGCTTGGCTGAGCGTGTCCGAGAGAATGACCTGCCGCCGCAGGTGGGCGGCGATCTCCCGCCGGGTGGGCGCGCTCTGGCCGAGAAAGTCCGAGATCACCACGACGATGGACCGGTGCGGCACCACGCGGCCGAGGAAATCCAGCGCGGCGTTCATGTTGGTACCTGCGCGGCGCGGCTCGTAAAAGAGGATGTCGCGGATCACCCGCAGCACATGCCGGCGGCCTTTGCGGGGCGGGATGTACTTCTCCACCCGGTCCGTGAACAGGATCAGGCCCACCTTGTCGTTGTTGCGTGTGGCGGAAAAGGCCAGCACGGAGGCGATCTCGGCGGCCAGCTCGCGCTTGGACTGCTGGACCGAGCCGAACAGGCCGGAGCCGCTCAGGTCCACCACGAGCATCACGGTCAGTTCGCGCTCCTCGACGAACTTCTTGATGTACGGGTGGTTCATCCGCGCGGTGACGTTCCAGTCAATGGCGCGCACGTCGTCGCCCGGCAGGTACTCGCGCACCTCGTCGAAGTTCATGCCCTGGCCCTTGAAGACGCTGTGGTACTGGCCGGCGAGCGTCTCGCTCACCAGCCGGTTGGTCCGCAACTCGATCAGGCGGATCTTTTTAAGAATCTCGCGGGGAATCATGGGAACGCGGAGCGCGGAGCGCGGAACGAGGAGCGACTCGGCCGGCGGGGAAATGCCGCTTGCCGGCCGGGTCGGCGCGCATAGATTGCCGGCATGAGCGCGGCCGAAATCCTGGAACAAATCCGCCGGTTGCCCCCGAGGAGCAACTGGAGGTGGTGACACGCATCCGCGAGGAGTTCGGGGACTTCGAGGACGAACTCACCCCGGAGCAGATCGCCGAACTGGACCGCCGCGCCGAGGACGCGCTGGCGCATCCGGGCCGCGGCACGCCGTGGGAGCAAGTCTCCGCAGAAATCAGACAACGACTCCCGGCCCGGAAATGACGTTCACCGTCATTGCCGAAGGCGCGGCCAAGCGGGAGTGGAATGAGGCCGTTGACCGGTACGAGACGCGCGAACCGGGCGTGGGCCTGCGATTCGACGACGCGCTCCGGACTTTCCTGCAATCCCTGGCCCGCGATCCGGAGCGCCTTCCTCTGACCACACGGCTGACGCGAAAGGCCAGGATGCCCGGACCGTGACCTTACTCGGTCTATTTCACCGTGAACCGGAGGCATCGCGAGGTCAAAGTGCTCGCCGTCTGGCCCGGCGCGCGGAATCCGGCCGCGCTGCGCCGCCGGCTGCCATGACGTGCCGGATGAGCGCGCGGCGCTTCACACCAGTACCGCAGTTTCCTCGAAGTCGCTCTGGGCGGCCTGGAGCGTCTCGGCGCGATTGAGTTCCAAGGCCCCGGCCAGGGCCGATTCCAGGTTCTCCAGCAGTTCGGCACGTGTTTTCCTCTGGCTGTTCACCCCGGGGATTTTCTCGATCCAGCCGATCCACCAGCCGGAGTCTTGCTTGATGACGGCATGGAACTTCCGCTTCATGGCTCGATCCTAAAGCCGCTTTGCGCCAGCGTCCATTGTCGCTTGGGCGGATGCCACCGCTGCTCACGGCACCGGCAGTTCGTCGAAAATGCGCTGGATCACCGCCTCGGGCGTCTTTTCCTCGGCCTCGGCCTCGTAGGTGA
>CAZMOZ010000007.1:0-196365 GCA_964568145.1 uncultured Verrucomicrobiota bacterium | reverse complement strand
GGTGCTTATCAGTCACCATCTAAACCACCTGTCCAGTTTTTCGGGAGCACTATAAGAGGAAACTTTGATGATGCGTTCAAGCAAAGCGATCGGCTTCTGGGTGTCGTAGCCTTGACGCTCGTTTGCCTCCGGCTGAACTGGCCCAATGTCCGTCCAAAGGTCTTGAAGGGGAACGCCGGCCATTTCATCGAGGTAACGCTTCTGTCGCGGAACAGCACCCGGCGATTGCTGAACGATTCTGCCTTCTTCGTAAAGTTCCTTCATCCGCTTTTCCGAGAATCGCCAGAAGCGTGTGAAGCCAAGAAATTCGTAATATGGATTCCCTTTGAAAGCTCCGCCGGGCGCGGTGATGTCGCCAAGCGAATAGCGCCGCTTCGTTTTCGGCTCAACGTGCTTGTAGGTCTTTTCAATGTATTCCGCATCATAAGGCGTGAGCTGCATGTTCCATGTGTAGTGCTCGCCCTTTGTGTAGAGGAAAGTCACGTCGTGGAGTCGGCCCATGTGTTCCGCTCCTTGCGTCGTGTCGCTGTGAGCCGTTTGCCGTTTCCAGATGATTTGATTCACGAAACGGTCACGCCCGAAGATGTCGTCGAGAATTGCTTTGACGTAATGCGACACAAGCCAGCCGACGTGGAAGTAGATTGTTCCGCGTTCGCTCAACAATTCCCTCATCAGCGAGAGGCGCTCGAACATCATATGGAGGTAGGAGTCCGTGCCTTTGCCCCACATGTCGCGGTAGGCGACCATTTCGAGCGTGGACTGGTCTTTGGCCACGGTCTCCTTCTCGTCGCCCAGCGGCACGTCCATGGTGAAGTCCGCGCCCACGTCGAACGACGGGTCAATGTAGATGAGGTCTACCCGGCCCTTGAATTCGGCCAGCAGGCTGGCCATTACCAGCTTGTTGTCGCCCCAGATGAGCCGGTTGCGGAAGTGTTGGTAGGGCGCGTCAGTCCCCTGCGCGCCGCCTCCGTCATGCAAAGCCTCGGCGCGCACGGAGTGACGCGCCCTACCTGCCGCCAGCAGTTTCTCCTCGAACATTTCCATCTGCCCCTCGGCGGCGGCGCGACTGCGGGGCTCGTCAATCGTCTCGATCTTTTGCAGCGGCATGGCGCACCCGGCCACGTCCACCGCGCGGCGGTTGCCGTACTCGTCGTATTTCCCCTCCCACACCAGCTCGGTCTTGAGCAGGGAAAGCGGATGCGGGTTGCCGGGGCCGTAGCGGACGTTGCCGTTCTGCTGGTTCATCGTCGGTTCCCCGCGAGGATACAGGATGCCATGGCCGGCGCACACAAATTGCAGCCCTCGTTTGCGAAGACCGCTCGCGGCCGGGCAAGGCTGTGTTACTGCGGCGCCGGTGCCGGGCTGGGCGCGGGCGCGGGGTTGTCGGCCCGGCCGCCGCCGGCGTCCACGATGATGCGGGCGCGGCGCCAGGCCTCGGGGAAGCGCTGGCCGGCCTCGCCGTCGAACTGCACCACCAGATCGTCCAGGTCGCTCACCCGGTCCAGGAGGGCCGCGACGTCGGTCTCCACCTCGCGCAGGAGCGCGCCGCGGTTCACGATCTGGCCGCGCGGGGTGTTCATCACGGCGCGGAACGCCTCGATGGCGGCGGCGAGCGCGGTCACCCGGGCGGGGGTCACGCCCCGGCTGGCGGCGTCGGGTTCGTTGACGGCCGCCGCGGCGAGGTCGCGGATGGCGGTCGCCTTGTTCACCAGTTCCCGCGTGCGCAGTTTCACGATGGCGTTCCGGGTCAGGTCCACTTTGCCGTGGCGGTCGAGGTCGCCGGTCTTTTTGAAGTGGTAGGCCAGGGCGCGGGCCAGGACGAAGGCGGCGTCTTCGAGCGCGGTTTCGGCCAGGGCCTTGGCGTCGGCGGCGGCCTGGGCGGCCTTGGCGGTGACAGCGCCGTAGTCGGCGGCCAGTTGGGCGAGTTCCGGGGCGAAATCGGCGGTTTCCCGGCTGTCAGCAGCATTTGCGGTAATGTCAGCAGCAGTTTCCCGAATGTAACTGGCGATTTCCTGCCTGCCGGCGGCGATTTCCTGAGTGCAAATCCCGGTTTCCCGATTGTCGGCGGCGATTTCTTGTCTGCAGATCCTGTTTTTCCGGCTGTCAGCGGCGGTTGCGCGGGGGTGAATGCGGGTTTCTCGAAGGTCGGTGGCGTAGGCGCACGATGGCGCGCTTGCAAGCGGAGGTGGTGGCACCGGCGACGATCATTGGTCGAAGGTCGAAAGTCGAAGGCCGAAGGCTGGCTGGGTTCCGGCATCCGGCATCCGCCTTTCTCGAGCCCCAAAAACGGGACCAAGCACCAAGCACCCCGAACCAAGTACCAATACCAAATCCGCATTCCGCATTCCGAAATGGAAATGCCGGGCTCGATGGAAGTCTCGCCCTGGGCACGTCTCACTTTGTTGCAGCCGGTGGAGCAGCCGGTCGCAGTCGAGGGTAGCGGCGCCATCCTGGCCGCCGTAGAGGGCGGCATCCTGCCGCCCGGAATCTGCCAAGGAAAACGCCGTCCGCCGGGTGCCGCCCGCACACCACCCCCGGGCTGGAAGCCCGGCTCCACCGTCGGCTGGAAGCCGGCCGCTACCCCGGCTGGCGATCCGGCCTGCACGAAATTGAGATGCGTCCTCTCGCCCCACCCGGGCCAGAAAGGAATTGCCTGCGGGTGGACCGGCGGTATAAATGCCGGTGTTCTCTGATGAGAACGCAACGTCTCAGCTTATGATGCTTGCCGTGACGGAGTCCGACAATCTGCTCGCACACACGTCGTTGTACCAGGAGTTCCTCGCGGAACGGGACGAGATTTTGAAGCACAAGTGGATCGAGTCGGAAAAGGCCGGCCACGACATCGGCTTCGAACGGGCCCACACCGACTGGATCGTCAAGCACCGGGCCGGCTGGCTGCGCTGGCGCCGGAGCCAGCGGAATCAGACCAATCCCCAGCGTGTTCCCGGCCGCGATGACCGCCGTGATGGCGCAGGCGATAACGACAGCGACAATCCAACTGGACCCCAGTAATGCCCGCTCGTTCGCAGCCGGCTGCCGCCGCTTCCTCCACTGGGGCCCAAGTCGCTTCAACCCGGCTCAACCGCCGCGCCGGAGGCGTGATCCTGTCCGCCGCCCAGGTGGAACGGGCGCTGGCGCGCGTGGCCCGGGAAATCGCCCGCCGTCACCGCCAGACACGGGAACTGGTGCTGGTGGGCATCCAGAGCGGCGGGGTGCACCTGGCGCGGCAGCTTGCCGCCCACCTGGCGCGCGTCTGGCCCGGCAGCGTGACGCTGGGGCAACTGGACATCGCCATGCACCGGGACGATCTCGATCATCATCTGGCGCCGCCGGTGCATCCGACCGCCGTCCCGGTGGACATCGCCGGCAAGGTGGTGGTGCTGGTGGATGACGTGCTGTCCAGCGGGCGCACGGTACGCGCCGCCCTGGACGCCTTGCACGACCTGGGGCGTCCCCGTTGCGTGCAACTCGCGGTTTTGGTGGAACGGCCGCACCGCGAGCTGCCCATCCAGGCGGATTTTGTGGGTGTGAAGGCCGCCACCGCCCCGGAAGACCGCGTGGAAGTGCAGTGGATCGAAGGCGATGGCGTTCATCAGGTGGTCCTGCAACGCAGCGCCGCCCGCGCGGCCTCACCCCCATGAGATGGCAACGCAAAGACCTGCTGGACCTGCAGTCGCTCAGCCCGGAGGAGATCACCACCGTGTTGGACACGGCGCGTGAATTCAAGGCGGTGGGGCAGCGCCACATCAAGAAGGTCCCGGCCCTGCGGGGCAAGACGGTGGTGAACCTCTTCGTGGAGCCCTCCACCCGCACGCGCATCAGCTTCGAGCTGGCGGCCAAGCGGCTCAGCGCGGACGTCATCAATTTCACGGCGGAGGCCTCCTCGCTGCGCAAAGGCGAAACCCTCAAGGACACCGTGCGCAACCTCGAGGCGCTGAACGTGGATTTCATCATCATCCGCCACAGCGCCGCCGGTGCGCCGCATTTCCTTTCACGGGTGCTCGACGCGCACGTGGTCAACGCCGGCGACGGCGCCCATGAGCATCCCACCCAGGGGTTGCTGGACCTGTTCACCATGCGGGAGAAGAAGGGGCGGATCGCCGGGCTGAAGGTCACGATCCTCGGCGACATCCTGTACAGCCGCGTGGCGCGCTCGAACATTTGGGGCCTCCAGAAGCTGGGCGCGGAAGTGACGCTGTGCGGCCCGCCCACGCTGGTGCCGCGGGCTTTCGAGTCGCTGGGCTGCCGGGTGACATACGACCTCAAGGAGGCCATCCGCGACGCGGACGTCATCAACCTGCTGCGCATCCAGCACGAGCGGCAGCGCAAGACCGCCTTTCCGGGGCTGGGCGAGTACACGAGCCTGTTCGGCATCACCCGCAACCGGCTGGCCGACCTCCGGCCCGAGGCGATGATCATGCATCCCGGTCCCATCAACCGGGGCGTGGAGGTGGACAGCGACGTGGCCGATGGCGAGCGGTCCGTGATCCTGGAACAGGTGACCAACGGCCTGGCAATCCGCATGGCCGCGCTGTACCTGATCAACGGCGGGCACGCGCTCGAACCGGTCCAGAACCAAGCGGCGGCCGGCTCGACCCGGATTCCAAATCAGGGGTCAGCGCTGCATTCCCTCTGAACGAACCCGCCCGCGCAGGGAACGCCGGCATCCTTGCCGGCTCTTCCCCTCTGCCTCGGCCACGCCGGTTGGGATGCCGGCGCAGTTAAGCCCGCAACCGAAGTGGGGCAGGCGGGACGCACTCCGCCACGGCCAACATCGGTTACCGGGTTATGAAACCCCACTCGCGAGTCTGCCTCCGTTTCGGCGCAAAAGAAAACGGGGCCGGTTGCCCGGCCCCGTTCTGCGATCCTCAGTTCCTCCGCGGGAGACTCAGTAATCCATCTCGCCGCCCATGCCGCCGTGGCCGCCCGGTCCCGCCGGTTTCTTTTCCTTCTCGGGGATCTCGGTGATCAGGCACTCGGTGGTGAGCAGCAGGCCGGCGATGGACGCCGCGTTTTGCAGGGCGGTGCGGGTGACCTTCTTCGGGTCCACGATGCCCGCCTTGACGAGGTCGGTGTACTCGCCGGTGGCCACGTCGTAGCCCTCGTTGCCCTTGCGCTTCTTGACTTCCTCGACCACGACCGAGCCTTCGATGCCGGCGTTGTTCGCCAGTTCGCGCGTCGGGAACTCGATGGCGCGCTTGACGATGTCCACGCCGATCTTCTCGTCTTCGTTGGCCGGTTTGACGGCATCAATGGCCTGGAAGCAGCGGAGCAGCGCCACGCCGCCGCCGGGCACGATGCCTTCCTCGACCGCCGCGCGGGTCGCGTGGAGGGCGTCCTCGACGCGGGCCTTGCGCTCCTTCATCTCGGTCTCGGTGGCGGCGCCGACGTTGATGACGGCCACGCCGCCGGCCAGCTTGGCCAGGCGCTCCTGGAGCTTCTCGCGGTCGTAATCGCTGGTGGTCTCCTCGATCTGGCGGCGGATCTGGTTGATCCGGCCCTGGATTTCGGAGGCCTTGCCGGCGCCTTCCACGATGGTGGTGTTTTCCTTGTCCACCACGACGCTCTTGGCCTTGCCGAGGTCGGTGATTTCGACGCTCTCAAGCTTGATGCCCAAGTCTTCACTGATGAACTTGCCCCCGGTGAGGATGGCGATGTCTTCGCACATGGCCTTGCGGCGGTCACCGAAGCCGGGTGCCTTCACGGCGCAGCAGGTGATGGTCTTGCGGAGGTTGTTGACCACCAAGGTGGCCAGGGCCTCGCCCTCAACTTCCTCGGCGATGATGAGCAGTGGCTTGCCGGTGCGCGCCACCTTCTCGAGCAACGGCAGGAGGTCCTTCAGGCTGCTGATCTTCTTCTCAAAGATCAACACATAGGCGTCCTCCAGCTTGCACTCCATCGTCTCGGCGTTGGTGACGAAGTAGGGCGAGAGGTAGCCCTTGTCGAACTGCATGCCCTCCACCACTTCGAGGGTGGTCTCGATGGACTTGGCCTCCTCGACGGTGATGGTGCCGTCCTTGCCCACCTTGTCCATCGCATCGGCGATGATCTCGCCGATGGTGGTATCCCAGTTGGCCGAGACGGTGGCCACCTGTTTGATCTCCTCCTTGTCCTTGACCTTCTTGGCGATCTTGTCCAAGTGGGCCACGGCCGCTTCCACAGCCTTGGCGATCCCGCGCTGGATGCCGATCGGGTTGGCGCCGGAGGTGACGAACTTCAGGCCCTCGCGGTAGATCGCCTCCGCCAGCACGGTGGCGGTGGTGGTGCCGTCACCGGCGGCGTCGCTGGTCTTGCTGGCGACTTCGCGCACCATCTGGGCGCCCATGTTTTCGTAAGGATCTTCGAGCTCGATCTCCTTGGCGACGGTGACGCCGTCCTTGGTCACGGTCGGGGAGCCGAATTTCTTGTCGAGCACGACGTTCCGGCCTTTGGGGCCGAGCGTGGCGGTGACGGCCTTGGAGAGCTTGGCCACGCCGCGGAGGACCGCCTGCCGGGCGGCTTCATCGAACAGGAGTTGTTTTGCTGCCATAGGTTTTGTCGTACAGGGATTGCTTCAGGGTTGAGGGAGTTATTCGACGATCGCCAGGATGTCGTCCGAGTTCAGGAGTTTGTACTCCTTGCCTTCGATCTTGATCTCGGTGCCGCCGTACTTGCTGATAAGCACCCGGTCGCCCACCTTGACCTCGAAGGGAATCTTCTTGCCGTCGTCGTCGGTCTTGCCCGTGCCGAGGGCGCGGACCACCGCCTCGGTGGGTTTTTCCTTGGCGGAGTCGGGAATGATGATTCCGCCTTTCTTGACTTCCTTCTCCTCGACGGGCTCGACCAGAACGCGATCGCCGAGCGGTTTAACGTTTAGTGCCATATCGTTTGTTGCTGTCTTGCTGGGTGTTTGCTTGCTGTTTGTTGCCCGGGTCGGTTCCCGCCGCACCCGCGTCGGGCCGACCCGCGCATCGGCCGGTCAGGCGCGGAGGTCACGTTGCCGTGCCCTGCGCGCCTGACCGGCAAATCCGGTCAGGGCTTCTTCTCGTCCACAACCTCCGCGTCAATGATGGGGCTCTCGCCGCCGGCCTTGGTACCCGGACCGCCGGTGCCGCCCGCCCCGCCGGACGCCTGGCCGCCAGCGGCCTTGCCGGCTCGGGCCTGCTCCGCAGCGGCCTTGTAAAGCTCCGCCGAGACGGCCTGCCAGGTTTCGTTCAGACGCTCGCTGGCGGTACGGAGGGCACCGACATCGGTGCCTTTCAGGGCCTCCTTGACGGCGGCCACGGCCGACTCGATGCGTTCGCGGTCGCCGGCTTTGATCTTGCCAGCGTTGTCCTTAAGCATCTTTTCCGAGCGATAGACCGCAGCGTCCGCCTCGTTGCGGAGCTCGACCTCTTCGCGCCTGCGCCGATCCTCTTCGGCGTGGACTTCGGCGTCCTTGCGAAGGCGCTCAATCTCGTCCTTGGTCAAGCCGCTGCTGGCGGTGATGGTGATCTTCTGTTCTTTGCCGGTGCCGAGGTCCTTGGCGCTCACGTGCAGGATGCCGTTGGCGTCAATGTCGAAGGTCACCTCGATCTGCGGCACGCCGCGTGGCGCGGGCGGAATGTCCGTGAGATGGAACTTGCCGATGGTCTTGTTGTCGCGCGCAAACTGCCGTTCGCCCTGCAGGACGTGGATTTCCACGCCGGGCTGATTATCGCTGGCGGTGGAGAAGATTTCGGACTTGCGCGTCGGGATGGTGGTGTTGCGCTCAATAAGCTTGGTGAACACGCCGCCCAGCGTCTCGATGCCGAGCGAAAGCGGGGTCACGTCGAGCAGCAGCACGTCTTTCACCTCGCCCTTGAGCACTCCGCCCTGGATGGCTGCGCCCACGGCGACCACCTCGTCCGGGTTCACGCCCTGGTGCGGCTGTTTGTTGACCAGCGAGCGCGCGGTTTCCACCACCCGCGGCATGCGGGTCATGCCACCGACCAGCACCAGCTCGTCTATCTGCCCCGCCGTCACGCCGGCGTCCTTGAGGCAGGCACGCACCGGGCCCACCGTGCGCTCGAACAGGTCGTCGCAAAGCTGTTCCATCTTGGCCCGGGTCAGCTTCATCGAAATGTGTTTCGGGCCGTTGGCGTCCGCCGTGATGAACGGGAGGTTGATCTCGTACTGTTGGGACGAGCTCAACGCGATCTTGGCCTTCTCCGCCTCCTCCTTGATGCGTTGCAGGGCATCGGGCTGCCGGCGCAGGTCCATCCCGTGCTCCTTTTTGAACTCCTCCAGGATCCAGTCCATGATGCGGTTGTCCCAGTCGTCACCGCCCAGGTGGGTATCGCCGTTGGTGGCCTTGACCTCGAACACTCCGTCACCGATTTCGAGCACCGAAATGTCGAAAGTGCCGCCGCCCAGGTCGTACACGGCGATCTTCTCGTCCTTCTTCTTGTCCAAACCGTAGGCGAGCGACGCCGCAGTGGGCTCGTTGATGATCCGCAACACTTCCAAGCCGGCGATGCGCCCCGCGTCCTTTGTCGCCTGGCGCTGCGAGTCGTTGAAGTACGCCGGCACCGTGATGACCGCTTGGGTGATCTTTTCGCCCAGCCGCACTTCGGCGTCGGCCTTCAGCTTGCCCAGGATCATGGCCGAGATTTCCGGCGGGCTGTAACGCTTGATCTGTCCGGCCTCCTCGACTTCGACATGCGCGTCGCCATTCGAGGCCTCGATGACCTTGTACGGGACGCGTTTGATCTCCTCCTGGACTTCATGGAACTTCCGGCCCATGAAGCGCTTGATCGAGTAAATGGTGTTGCGCGGATTGGTGACCGCCTGCCGCTTGGCCGCCTCGCCCACCAACCGCTCGCCGCTCTTGGTGAACGCCACAACTGACGGCGTGGTGCGGCGTCCCTCCGAATTCTCGAGGACAGTCGGCTCGCCGCCGTCCATGACGGCCATGCAGGAGTTGGTAGTCCCCAAGTCTATTCCAAGTACCTTCGGCATAAATCGTTGTCAGCTTAAGAGCAGGCCCGATGCCCAAAATGATGAATGACCGCAAGATCCTGAATTCAAGGCTGTTGAAGTATTCCAAACGACGAAGCTGAACTCTGAAAATCGCGCGAACTGCGCCGTCTTGACGCAGTTTTGCGACTGGGCGCTGGCCGAACTGGCACAGCGATTGTGCCGGCCCTAGCCGATCACGCAGGATCTTCCAGGCCGGAAATGGGCTGGACGCGGTGAGTCAGGCAATAAGCCACGTTGGCGACGTATTTCTCGGCCCATACTCTCAGTCGCCGCCGTTCGTCATCGGTCAACGCCCGCAGCACGCGGGCGGGCGATCCCATTACCAGCGAACCCGGCGGCACTTCGGTGCCTTGCGTGACCAAGGCGTTGGCGCCGATGAGCGACTGCGCGCCGATTATCGCGCCATCCAAGATCGTGGCACCCATGCCGACCAGCACCTCATCGCCAACCGTACAGGCATGAACCGTGGCCGAGTGGCCGACGGTCACCCAGTGGCCCAGCCGGCAGGCGAAGTCGTCCGAGACGTGCAGGACGGCGTTGTCCTGGATGTTCGTGTGGTGGCCGACGATGATCTCGTTGATGTCGCCGCGCAGCACGGCATTGTACCAGACGCTCGAGTGGTTGCCGATTTCCACCGCGCCGATGACCCGCGCGCCGCGGGCCAGGTACACGCCGTGGCCCAGGCGCGGGGTCTGGCGCAGGTAGCGGTCGAGACGCTGATGAACGGGCTCCATGCCGGGCGCGAGACGTCAGCGGCTTCCGGGAAACGCGCCTCAAAGCAGCCGCTGCTGTTGCTCCTCGCGGGCGAGCAGTTCGCTGAGGCTTTGGACGCGCTGCTGGCGGCGCTCCATGATGTGCTTGTCCAGCGAGGGATCGTACGGCACCGGGTAACGGCCGTCGTAGCAGGCCATGCAGAAGGATTCCACCGGCAGTCCGGTGGCCTTGACCATGCCTTCGCGGGACAGGTAGGCGAGCGAGTCCGCCTGCAAGTACTGGCGGATTTCGTCCAGCGTGTGTGTGGCGGCCATGAGCTTGGAGCGGTCCGGAAAATCAATGCCGTACACGCACGGGTTCATGTGCGGCGGGCAACTGACCCGCACGTGGACCTCCTTCGCGCCGGCCTGTTTGAGGTTGTTCACGCGCTGCCGGCAGGTGGTGCCGCGGACGATCGAATCGTCCACGATGACCACGCGGCGGCCGGCCACCAGCTCGCGGATGAGGTTCAGCTTCACCCGCACGTCGAAGTCGCGGATGATCTGCGAAGGCTGCAAAAAGCTCCGGCCGACGTAGTGGTTGCGCACGAACCCCATCTCGAACGGGATGCCCGATTCGAGCGAATAGCCCAGCCCCGCGCACGTGCCGCTGTCCGGCACGGGGATGACCACGTCCGCGTCCACCGGGCATTCGCGGGCAAGCTGCCGGCCCATCTCCACGCGCACGCGGTACACGTTGCGGCCGGCAATGGTGCTGTCCGGCCGCGCGAAATACACGTATTCGAACATGCAGAAGGCGCGCCGCTGCTGCGCGGGAAACACCCGCACCGAGCGCAACCCGTCCGCGCTGATGATGACCGCCTCGCCGGGCTCCACGTCGCGCACGAACTGGGCGCGGATGAGGTCAAAGGCACAGGTCTCGCTGGCCACCACCCAGGCGTCGTCCAGGCGGCCCAGCGACAGCGGCCGGAAGCCGAACGGGTCGCGCGCGGCGATGAGTTCGCGCTCGGTCAGGATCACCAGCGAGTAGGCGCCTTCGATGCGGCGCAACGCGTACAGCAACATGTTCTCGCTGCCGTCCTGGCCGGGGCGGGCCATCAGGTGCAGGATGATCTCGCTGTCCACCGTGGTCTGGAAGATCGAGCCCGCGGCCTCGAGCTCCTCGCGCAGTTGGAGGGCGTTGGTCAGGTTGCCGTTGTGGGCCACGGCCAGTTGGCCGCGGGCGCAATCCACCGTGAGCGGCTGGGCGTTGCGCAGGTAGGACTCGCCGGTGGTGGAATAACGTGTGTGGCCGATGGCCATGTGCCCGTCCAGCTCATGGAGCATCATGCCGTTGAAGACCTGCGGCACCAATCCCATGCCCCGGTGGGCCCGGAACTGCCGGCCGTCGCACGTGACAATGCCCGCGCTCTCCTGGCCGCGATGCTGCAGGGCGTACAGCCCGCAATACGTCAGCTCCGCCGCGTTCGGGTGGCCCATGACCCCGAACACACCGCAATAATGCTTCGGGTGGGCCGGCGGCTCCGCGGCGATGCCCGGAGGCGCGGACGCGAATCGCTGCGCTGTGTTTCGCACTGCGTAATTCCAAACCCGTTCCGGCTGCTCCGCAAGCCCCAACTGGACGGGTGGAATGCTCCTCGCAGGCTGGGCACGGGTGTCGGGTGCCGGCTCCTGGAGTGCGCCGGTTTACCGGCGCTTTCCGGGAAACGACCGCAGTTTGAGGACCGCGGCCAGACTTTCGAAGGGCCAGCGCCGCGAGCCCAACATTCACCCACGGCCGCGTCGCAGCGCGGCCCTACCATGCTTGGAGGTTTAGATCGCCGCTGCGCCGCGTCTGGCGCATCTCGTCGGCCAGCGCGCGGATGACGGCGTTCTTGGGCTTCTCGGTGGAGACGCTGCTGGCCATGAACTCAAATTCGCTCAGCCGCTGGGTGCCGCGTTCCGCCGGCGTCACCCGGACGCCGCGGTGGCCGGTGGCGATGCGCATCCCCGCGCGCACGTCGTAAAACTTCACCGGCCAGGCCCGCCGCGCTGCCGGGTCCACCGCGATGCCGCAGTCCATGATGACCGGCTGCACCTCCAGCCAGCGCCCGTCGTGGCGGACGAAGGTCGGCTGGTTCGAGGTCACGTAAAAATCGGGCGGGAACACGCCGTCCGCCGGCGCGGGCGCCAGCGCCGCCTCCGCCTCGCCGATCACCTCCGCGCCGTGCAGGCGCAGCTTGCGCACCAGCTCATCCACCGCCGTCGGCGTGGCGGCCGAGACGGTGATGCGCGCGTAGCTCGGGTCGGTGCGCCGCTTGCCGACGCGCACCTCCTCGATCTGGAACGTCCCGCCTTCGGCGAGGATCAAGTCCAGCACCTTCGGCAGGATGAGCGAGTCAATGATGTGACCCCACAGCTCGATCTCTTGGGAAAACATGTGGCACCTCACATGGTCAGGTTTTGTCAGCCGTCCCCGCCGGGACTACATCGCCAGGCGGTCATGGCAGATGTCATTGGTTGAAAGGGTGAAAAGTTCAAAGCGACCGCGGCGCAGCCGGTTTGGCCCGAAAACCGAATTGGGCCGTGGCGCAGTGCGTCCTGCCTGCCCAGCTTCGTTTTTCGGGTTTAACGCTTCACTCGTGTTAACCAGTTTGACGCGAGACAAAACAACCCAGACCCAAACCCGCCGGAGCCAAACGCCCCCGGCTGCGGTTGTTGCGCGGGCGCGCCCCGGCTAGATTCTGCGCGTGGATTCGCTGGCCAAACTGATGGTCGTGGCCGGCCTCGCTCTGGCCGTCATGGGCGCCCTGCTCTGGCTGCTGGGCGGGCGCGGCGGTACGCTGCTGCCGGGCGACATCGCCTGGCAGCGCGGCCCGGTGCGCATCTACTTCCCGGTGATCACGTGCCTGGCCCTGAGCCTGGTGCTGACCCTGTTGCTCTGGCTGTTCCGCCGCTGAACCCCGCCCATGAGCGCCTCACCGAACATCCCCTGCCCGACCTGCCGGAAGGAAGGCCCGTGGTTCGACGGCCCGCACGGACCGTTCTGTTCCGCGCGCTGCAAATGGGTGGACCTGGGCAAGTGGCTGGGCGAAGAGCACCGGATATCCTCGCCGTTGAAGACGTCCGACCTCGAACACATCGAGGACTTGGGACCGGTGAACGGTTCCCCGCCACCTGGACGGAAATGAAGCTTGCGGCGCCCGGTTGTTAGAGCAGTTTTCAATAAAACTGCGGCCGCTTGCGACAGCGCTTCCGCCGCGCGGCGTTCACGCCGCTTCCCCGCCCGTCTGCCCGAGCACGGTGAAGCGGGCTGAAGCCCGTGCTCCCCACGCGGCCACAGCTTTAGTTAAACCGCTCGCTAGCGCCGGTTTTCAACCGGCCGGCTGTTTCAACCCGAAAATCGAAGCTGGGCTGGCGGGACGCACCGCGCTACGGCCAGCTTCGCAAGGGGCGCCCCTCGGCGAGGGGCGCCCCTCCTCCAAAGTGGCAACCGGCCTGTTGCGGCGGGCCACTTACCGGGCGACCGACACCCGGTAGAACCTGACCGCCCGTTCCCGCCGGTCGGTGTCAATGAAACCGGCGACCTGGCCGGTGCCGTCCACGGTGCCCAGCGGTGTCCAGGTCTTCAGGTCATCCGAGGCTTCCACAGTGTAACGCACGCCCGGCGCCGTGCCGAACGCGAGCCGCACGCCCTCGCCGGTGAACTCGACCTCCGACACCAGCTCCGGCGCGAGGCTGCGCAGCTCGAGGCTCGCCGGCGCCAGCGCCCGCACTTCGTAGCCGTTGTCCCAGGCCACCTGACCCGAGATCAGGCTGACGGCCCACACGGTTTGGCCGCCGGCCGGCAGCACCTCGAACGGCACTTCCAGCACAACGGCGCCGGCTTCCGACCAGATGATCGTCCCGGACGCCGCGAAGTTGACCTGCCCCGCCGCCTCGTCCACGTGCAACAGCGACGACACGCCGGCGGGCACCGCCAGCCCGGTCTTTACGGCGTTGCCGAGCAGGCGCAGCGCCCCGGCCGGGTAAGCCAGCCGGAAGCTCACGCCGGAAACGCCCGCCGGCGGCTGCGCCAGGCGGACCTGGAACTTGACGACCTCGCCGGGCCAGGCTTGCGAGCGATCGGCCGCCAGCCACACCGCCGCGGCCGTCTCCGCCGCCGCCAGGCTGGGCGGGCGCCGCGTCGGCCGCGCCAGCGCCGGGCCGGGCGGCGTGGGCGTGGGCGCCGGGTCGAGGCCCACCACGACGCGCAGCACTCGGGTCACGTCGCCGGAGTCGAGGTCGCCGCTGGCGTTGAGGTCGTTCGCCGCGTGGTCCCAGGACCGCAGCGGGTCAAGCTGGGTGAGCAGGCGCTGCATCAACGTCGCGTCGCCCACGTCGAGCGCGTCGTTGGCGTTGTTGTCGCCGCGAATCCCGCGCGGGAGAATCCGCGCGACGGTCTTTTCGGCGGCGTTGCCAAACTCGATCTTCGCGCCCGCCCGGTCGGCGATGTCCCCCAGATCGGGTACGAGGTCGGTGTCCACGGCCTCCGGCACGCTGCGCGCGCGCAAGGTGAAAGTGCCCAGCGCAAAGGCGCCGGCCGGCAGTTCGCCGCCCGGCAACGAAAGCGTGGCGCGGACTTCGCCCGGCGTGCCGGCGTTGACCTGTGTCAGCGCGCCCGCCAGGGCTTCAGCCTCCTTCCAGGCGAATTCGGGATCGCGGAACCGTTCCGCGTCGTACCGCAGCCCGAACGTCAGGCCGCTGACTCCGCCCGGGCTGGCAAGCGTTACTTCCGTCGCGAGCCGGCGGCCTTCCTGCACGGGCGCGGGGCTGGACAGAGCCAGCACCCGCACCGGCTCGTAAACCACCAGCACCTCGGTTTCGGCCGCGTTGCCGGCGGTGTCGGTGGCCACCACCCGGATCCGGTTTTCGCCGCGCGCCAGGCGCAGGCCGGCCAGATGGAACCGGCCATCCACCAGCGGGAGCACGCCCATCGTCCGGTTGTTCCAGGCCCATTGGACCAGCGCCACACCGGCGTTGTCCGCCACCGTGCCCGCGAGAGCGAAACGGTCATCGGCGGTCACGCCCGCGTTGGGCAAGGTGATGGTTATCACGGGCGGCTCCGATTCCCGCAGGAGCCGGAAGCTCGCCAGACCCACCAAGGCGGCGGGGAAGCTCGGTGGATCGCCCGCTCCGCCGGTGGTGACCTGAACCAGCCCCGACTCGCCCACCTTGCCGCCCGCCTGCAGCGCGGCCTCGTAACTGGGACCCCTGGCCGATTCCCACGCCCGCATCTGGACCCAGGCCAGCGCGCCCGGCGCCACTGTGGTGATGGCGACGACGCTGGAGGGCACATAGCCGGCGCGCGTGCCTTCGCCGAACGGCACGGGCCAGCCGACCGGCGTCAGTTGGTCCTCCGCGGGTCCGGCGTACAGTTGGGCGAAAAAAGCCGCGCCGGCCAGCCGGGTGGTGCCATCGGCGTCATACACCGGGGCGTCAATGTCCGTGATCGTGACCCGGTTGGCGAAGACCACCGTGCCGCCGCGCTGTTTCGGATGCACTTCGAGCACGGCGGGGAACGAAGTTGCCACACCCGCCACGTTGCTGACCACCACCCAGTACGTGCCGGCGTCGCTCAGCTTCAGGCTGGTGATTTCGACGCGCGGCTCCGTCGCCCCGGCGAGCGGCTGGCCGTTGAAGAACCACTGGTAAGCCAGCGGCGCGGTGCCGGTGGCGGCCACGGTCAGCGCGGCGCTTTCGCCATCCACCCGGATCAAGCCCTCGGGCTGCGTCGTGATGGTTGGTTTCAGCGGTGCCGGAAGCACCGTCAACGACACGAGGCGGCTGGCGGCGGCGCCGTACTGATTCGACACCCGCACCTGGTACTGGCCGGCGTCAGCCGGCGTCACCGCCGCGATGGTGAACAGGGGCGCGTTGGGCGCGGCCATGATCCGCATGCCGTTGCGGAACCAGACGTAACCCAGCGGCGCGTCGCCCACCGCTTCCACGCTGAAGGTGGCGGACTGGCCCACCACCACAGCGACCGGCTCCGGCTGGCGCAAGATCTGCGGGCGCTGGTGGACGGTGAGCACCGCCGGCTCGCTGACCACCGAACCGAGCGCGTTGCTGACCCGCACGGTGTACGTGCCGGCCTGTTCGGGGCGCACGCTGGCCAACGCCAGCATCCGCCCGTTGGCCTCCGCAATGTCCGTTCCGTTGAAGGCCCATTGGTAGGCCAGCGGCGGCGTGCCCACCGCCTCCACCTCGAAGCTCACGCTGCCGCCGGCGAGGACCGCCTGGCTGACCGGCTGCCGGGTGATGCGCGGCGCGATTTCCTTCACGGTGAACGACGCGCCGACCACGGCCGACACCGCATTGCCGTTCACAAACACCCGCGCCTTGAGCGTGGCGGACCGTGTGAGCGTGACGACCGCTTCGGCCACGGGCGACGTGGCGCCCGGCTCGGAGCCGTCCGTGGTGTAGCGAATCTGGCCGCCCGGCACCGGCGTTTCGAGGCGGACCTCCGCGGCCAGCTCGAACTCGCCGCCGACCGGGGTCATTGCGAGCAGCGCGACCGGGCTGGCCGGTTTGGAGGCGGCGTCGGCCGGATTTGTCTCCGCCAGCCATTCCTGGATGGTCATCGCGCCGTCGTTGTCGGCGTCGGCCAACGCCAGCGCCACCGGTTTGGCGAACCAGTTGCCGCCGAAATACCGCTCGCGCCAGGCGGCGGGGATGCCGTCGTTCCAGCGGTTTTCCAGGAACAGCGCGCCCACCTCCTCCGACGCCGGCTCGCCGGCCTTGAACACTCGGGCCAGCACGCGGGTGGAGGCGCTGAGCGTGAAGGGCTGGCTGTAGAGCGTCGCGCCGGTGGTCGGCTCGGTGCCGTCGAGCGTGTAGCGCACCTCGCCGCCTTCGACGCGGGCGGTCAAGGCGACTTCGACGGTGCCGCTGAAGAAGCCGCCCGCCGGGGTGATTTCGAGCGGGGGTGGTTGCTCGACCACCGTGAGCACCTGGTTGGCGGGGACGTTGCGCAGTTCGGTCACGATCCTGGACGGCCATTCGATGCGTACGAGATCGGCGGTCGAGGCCGTGCCGAGCCCGAATTCAGCACGCTGGTTGGGGCTGAACCAGCCACCGCCACCGCTGATCTCCCGCATTTGTGTGCGAATGGTACCGCCAGTGTTGGCAGTGACCCGCACTTTGGCGCCAAGGCCGGCTGCGTGGGACCGGGTGCCCACGCACTTGACGATCAGCCAGGTGTTCGTGTCTCCGTTGTTCCGGTAGAGCGAGTTGGGGCGACCGTAGCCGGCCAGGGCCATATCCGGATAGCCGTCGCCTGTGTAATCCGCCACTGCTACGCCCATAGTATCCGTGTATTCCGCGCCGGGGCCACTCAGCACCCGTGCAAACGTGCCATCGCCTTGGTTCCGATAGAGGCAGTTCTGGCCGCCCATGTAGTTGCCGACGAACAAATCCAGCCAGCCATCGTTGTCATAATCCAACCAAGCGGAACCATTGGACTCGCCGCCGTCGTTTACGGGGTCGCCGGCCATGATCTTGGAAAACTGGCCGTTGCCGTTGTTGCGATAGAGGAAATTGCTCCCCAGCCGGTTGGCGACAAAGAGGTCGAGGTCCCCGTCGTTGTCGTAATCACCCCACACGGCGCTTGTGCTGGCTCCGCCATCGGTCGTGAGCCCAGAAACACTAACCGGCGTAAAGCTCCCGTCGCCGTTGTTGCGATACAGCGCGTTGCTCCGGTCGTCGCCTCCGCTCACGGCAAAGTAGTCAGGCCAGCCATCGCCATCGAAATCGCCCCACGCGCCTCCCACCCAACCGGCGCTGTCATTTACGATCGCGCCCTCGGTGATGCGCGTAAACGTGCCGTTACCGTTGTTCCGGTACAGGATGTTGGGTTTCCAAGCCCCGGCGATCATCACGTCGGGAAAACCGTCGCGGTTGTAGTCGCCCCAAGTGGCTCCGTAGCACTCTCCGGTGCTTGCCGTGATCTCGGCCGTGGCGTTCTTGGTGAAAGAACCGTCGCCGTTGTTCACGTAAAGAAAATGCGGTTGACCGCTGTTGGTGACGAACAAATCCAAATCGCCGTCGTTGTCAAAGTCCACCCAAGCGCAGGCAGTGGAATGTGCGGTTTCGCTGAAGACTCCTTCGACGACAACAAGGCTTCCGGCATCGTTTCGGAACAAGCGGTTCCCGGTGCCGACACCGGCAACAAACAGGTCCAGGTCTCCATCCTTGTCGAAGTCGCCCCAAGCGACCCCGTGCCAAGCCCCGCCCAGATCTCCTGGCAGACCAGACGTCACCTTGGAGAAAGGGCCGGACGGGGGCGGCGGCGTAGCCTCTACCGTCTGCAACTGGAGTATGTCGGCTCCCGTGTCGTGGTGGTTGGCAATTTCGGCGTCGGCCGAGAATGCAAATGCTCGTGAAGCGTCGTCATCGGCGTTGTCGGAGGCGTCGTTGAACCCGTCGGGAATCACCCCGTAGCAGCGTATCTCGACCAAAAAAATTCCCCGCTGTCGGGTCATAAACAAACGACCGGCTCAACGGGATGACCATGTCGAACGGGCTAGGGCCACCAGCCGGACCGGTCGCCGAGGAGGTGAGGGTGATCGGGCCGGAAAAAACCTCCACGGCATCGCTGCCCAAATTAGCGGCAAAAGACGAGTCGAGGCCGCCAGGCTGCCGGGCTGTGGTCGAAAGCGTGATTCGCAGATTCGGCAAAGCACCGGAGAACGCTGCGATACCGTAATTCCGCCGGAACCCAATGGCCTTGATCGTGACTTTCCGTCCCCTGAAATGACTGGACCTGTAAACCTCTTGGAGCCGCAAGGTGGGGGGAGTGCAGAAACTGGCCCCATACGCATCATCTTCCAGATCTGCAAACTGACTTGGAACGACCACGCTGCCTCCAGCCACCGGAGGAAGGGAATCTCGTTGCACGAGTTGGAGCCCGTTAAGCACGGCCTCGCCATGGGGGCTGGGCTTGACGGTGACGACAACCGGCCGGGTGCCGTCCGACGGGACATCCCGGAACACCACGTAATGCACGTTTTCCTGAAGCGTGTCGGTGCGCCAACCCGACCCGACGGTGACCGACTTGGTTCCCTGGCTTTGTTCCAGCACGGCGACCTCGTACACCCCCACCAAGTCGTCCAGGTTGCCATGGCCGTACAGATACAGGTCGTAATGTCCCGCCGGCACCTGATGGAGCCAGAGCCTGATGTTGCCGTTGCCGTTCGGGAGCGGGTAGAGCCACTGCGCCATCATCGGGTCTGCGAGATCGCTGGGCCAGGCCCCGGGTGCGTTCGTGACGGTGAGGTGAACGGGTGACGGACTGCCATCCGCCCACTTCAAGTTGTTGAGTTGGCCAAAATGGCGGAAACCGCCCGCGCCGTCGTCCCGGCTGTAGAGGTTCCAAAGGTCACCGGGCTGACCGATGGCGGCCGGGCCTGTTTTGACCAGCCCGGCGTCGGTGCCGAAGTTGACGTTCAGGAGCACCGCTGGGGTTTGCCCAAGAGCCGTGAGGAGTCCGAGACAAACGAGGGGAACAGCCTGCATGGGGAACAACCGGAGTTTCATAACCAAGTCGCCTGCTGAATGTTGCCATCACCGTAGTTGATGGCACATTTACCGCGTTGCGCCCTCTTTCGCAACCAGAAGATCGTATGCGCCCAGAAGTATCAGACCTCACGATTCCGAGTTGTCGCGACCGTTCTGCCAGGCGGAGATAAAAGCAACTTGCTGCTGGCGGTGGTCACCGCAATCTCTCGGGCAGTGCGTCATGGGAATGACCCTTGAATCCTGCCGCTTCCTGGTTGAGGCCTGCCGTTCCGGTATCGTGCCGGGGCGGGTGCTCACGCTGGGGCGGCAAAGTCTTTGGGTGAGCCCGGAACGCTTGGTCAGCTTGCTGGCTGAGGCGGGTCGTGCGCCCGACGCGGCTGCCCGCGCGCATTGCGCTGCCGCGCTGGCGGACACAGCACGCCGCTTGGAGACGTTCCTGACGTTGCTTGGCGCCTCGGAAGTGCTGGCAGCCGACGCCTCGGCTTACGAGGGGGCTGATCTGATCCATGATTTCAACCAACCCGTCCCGCCCGCACTGGAGCAACAATTCGATCTGATCCTCGACGGCGGCACCCTGGAGCACATCTTCGACTTTCCCACCGCCATCCGGAACTGCATGCGGATGCTCCGCGTGGGCGGACGGCTGATCCTGTTCACGCCGGCGAACAACTACTTCGGTCACGGGTTCTACCAGTTCAGTCCGGAGCTGTTTTACCGGGTGCTTTCGCCGGAGAACGGCTTTGAGGTCGAGCGGTTGCAGGCGATGGTGGACACCGCCGGTTTTTCACGGGTGTTGGGCGTCAAGTACGCCTTTCCCATCACCGGCCGGCGGTACGAGGTGGCTGACCCACGTCACGTGAAAGACCGGGTGCTGCTGGTGAATAACGCACCGGTGCTGCTCTTCGTCCAAGCCCGCCGGGCACGACTGGTGGAGCCGCTCCAGACTACGCCGCTGCAAAGCGACTACGTCGGGCAATGGGCGGCCGGGACAGCGCCGCAACCGCTGCGGCAATCTCCCCGCGGCGGCACCGTCGCTGCGTGGCTGGCGCGGCGGTTTGGCGAGCGGTTCTGCCGCGAAACGCTGCCCCGGCTGGCGTGGGTCCTCGACCCCTTCCGCAAACGCCGCTTTTTCCGCCAACTGTCGTTCGCAAACCGCACGCACTACCGTCTGGCCGATGCTTCCAGCCAGGCGCCAACTGAGCGCGGGCCAGGTGCATCCCATCCGCCATGAACTCGATTCCAGCCAATCCAGCTTCTGCCGGAGGCCGACAGGCGGTGGTGACCGTGGTTTACGGCGCGCACGCCGAACGGCTTGACTACACGTTCACCAGCTTTGCCCAAAATCCGCACTTGGAACTTCACGCCTTCATCCTCGGCGACCACCTGCCAGTCAACCAGGTGGCGGGGATCCAATATCACCTGCGCACGCCCGACCCGTCCTTTTCGCATCCAATGCGGGATGCGGACTACCGGCGCTGGCTGTTCATTGACGAACTCGACGTGGATTACGCGCTGGTGGTGGACGGTTGTGATGTGTTGTGTCTCCAGCCGCTCCCAGCGATTCCCGAATTGCTGCGCGGGGCCTGGTTCGCCGGGTGTGTCGAACACGACGGGGGCCGGTGTCTGGGAAGAAGGGTGTACACCAGCAATTTCCTCAACGCTGGCGTGACGTTCTGGAATGTGAAAGCCAGCTTGGGACTGCGGCGTGAAGTGGAGCGTCGCGGACGGACGCGCTATCGCAACCTGGTGGATGACCAGCTCGCCTTGAACGAAGTCATCCACACACAGTTTTCCGACCAAGTCATCATTCTGCCCTGTCACTACAACTATCGTGGCTCGCTCGGAGCCAGGCCACGCGGCTGGGCGCGGACACCACACCTTGATGGCATACGCATCTACCACAACCGCCATTGGATCGAGGCGGCCAGGAAGCTTGTGCCCGTGCGGTCAAGAGCTGAGTTGGAACCGCTCCCGGCTGATGTCGGACCGCTCAACCTCTGGCAGCAACGTTGGCGGCGGTTCCTGACCCGCTGGCGGAAGGAAGGATATTGACACGGGTCCCAAAGAACCCGCTTAGACTTGGCGGCGCAACCCAACCACCACCGCGCAGTTCCAGGCCAGGAACTCCCGCAGCCCCGGCACCGCCATGATGAACGCCAGTTCCGGGTAGTAACGCGGCACCACCTGTCGAACCCGCAGGGCCGGCCGGCGGCGCAGCGCCCGCAGCACCGCGCCGATGTGCGTGGGGTACAGGTTCTCAAACGGCCGGAGCTGGCGCGGCCGCCGCACCCAGCGATCCCACAGGCGCGGGCCGAGCCGGGGGCCGAGGTAGTGAAACGGCGAAAAGTCGTGCCCGCCCCACGGCGAGAGCCAGTTTGTCCAGCTCAGGTAAAACACGCCGCCGGGCGCCAGCAGGTCCGCGATGGCATCCAGCAGCTTGTCCGGCCGCGCGAGGTGCTCGAGGACGTTCGAGCAGATCACCACCTCATGCCGGCCGAGGATCGCGAGGTCGTCCCGGTCAATGTTCACCGCCCGGAAGACCGCGCCCGCCAGCGACGGGGACAGCCAGTTCTTTTCGTCCGCGAAGGTCACGCGGCAGCCCAGCCGGAGCAGTTCGCCGCCGAAGATCCCGGTGCCGCAGCCCAGGTCCAGCACGGTGGTGCCGGGCGCGAAGGCGACGCCCACCCGCCCGAGCCACGCGATGGCGTCGCGCGCTTGGAGGCGGTAGAACTCGTCGTCGGTCCCGTGCTTGAGATGGTGCCGGATGAGCCGGGGCAGCAGCACGCGGCGATGTAAGCAGACCGCCCGGCCCCTGCCAACCGCGCGGCCACCAGCCAGCGGCCGAAGGGAGAGCAAGGCTTGGTGGAGGCTGGATGGAGGCTGGTGCATGTTTTGCTTCCCGGTCTCCGTGCTCCTTCGAGGTTCTCGATCGGCCGATCCGGCCAGGCCCGGACGAATCGATCGGCATTGGGGAGCGCAGGCGTTCGATGCGCCTCTGACGGTGCCCGTCTAAGGGCGGGTTTCATCCTTCACGCAGTCGTGTTCGGTCAACCCCGAAATCGAAGTTGGGCAGGCGGGACGCGCTGCGCTACGGCCAACTTCAGTTTTCGGGTTAACGAAGGTTTGGGGAACGAAGTTAGCAAGGCGACCTCTCCAACCGCACGCACGAGGCGGAACTCTTCGGTTGGTTTGATTCGTTCCAGCCAAGGTTACCGAAGCGGGATGTGAGTGGCAAGCGCACCCGCCGGCCAAACAAAGCTTGCGTTGTGCGAGAGGAGAGGCTTATATAACTGCCGCATGAACTTGTTGCAACTCACATCCGCCGATCTCAAAGGGATCGCCGGATTGCTCAAAGAAAAGGAAGCCCTCCTGGCCCGCATCGCGAGGATAGACAGCCGCCTCATGGCCTATGTCGGGGGCGGCGCGCCCGTGGCCGCTCCGGCCAGAGCCAAGGCGGCCGGAAAAGCGGCGGCCAAACCCGCCTTCCGCGCGCGGCGGCCGGGAAAACTCAAGGCCAAGGTGATCGCCCTGCTCCAGGGCGCCGGCAAGGGTGGGATCTCCGTCCGCGAGATCGCCGCCAAGCTCGGCTTGAACCCGCAGCGCATCTACGTGTGGTTCAACTCGACGGGCAAGGGCATCAGGGAAGTCAAGAAGGTGGCGCCGGCCACCTACACCTGGAACGCCTAGGACGGGGCGCGGGTGTTGTCCGGTCCGGGGTTTCGGAATCGTAACGGGCGGGGGCGGAGGGATTCTGCCTCCGCCTGTTTGCGTTGACTTGTGGTGTCGCGACCGCTGCCGCGCACGCAAGGCTGATGCTGGGTTGTGGCCGCGCGCTCATTGCAGCGCCGGGCGCCTTGTTGTCGCCGGGGATCTGTCCCGGCCGGCCCGCGTTCATTGCGGGGGCGGGAGGATTTCGATGCCGTACCGGAGCGCGACGGCGAGAAGCTTCTGAAAGTCCGCCGCGGTAGCCGGCACAGGCGGTGAATCAAAGGAAGCCAACGGCATCGCGATCTCGGCGATGAATTTCTCGAAGCCGGCCGGGGTGACGAACACCAGCAGCCGCGCCGGGCGTTGGCTCTCGTTCTTGAAGGCGTGCGGAATGCCACGCGGCCCCTGGACAAACGCGCCGGCACCCGCCACGCCGCGGTGATCGCCCAGGGGGAACGCAAGCTCGCCCTTGCGTACGAAGAACGCCTCGTCTTCCCGCGCGTGAACGGGCGGCGGCGGGCCCCCGCCAGGCTGAATCCGGGCTTCAAGCATGGCGTACGCGCCGCCGGTGTCAGCGCCGCCAGTTAGCACGCGATATACGTCGCCAAGGACCGATAAAGCCGCGCCGGTATTGGGGGCGAGGCAATTGGGTTTGGCCGTGTTGGTCATACCGGAAAGTCCGGCTTTTTCAGCCCGCGTCAAAATGCGGGGTTCACGGCCGCCGGTGGCCGGTGGCCGTCGGAACGCCCACCGCCATTCAACCTCTGGCTTCGCCTCTGGCCAATCTTGGTCGCGTGACCAACGCGCCGCTCACTTGTCGCCCGGATTGGCGAACTTGAACACAGCAGCGGCCGCCGCGCCGCCCAGCAGGCCCGCCACGATGTGGTTCCAGATTTGCGGGAGCTGGACGAGCTTCATCAGGCCCGCGCCGAGGGCCACCGCCGGGTTGAACGCCCCGCCCGAGATGCCGCCGACGGCAAAAGCGCCGGTGAGCACGGTGAAACCGATGGCCAGTCCGTAGAATGAGTTGTTCGCCGTTCCCTACGCGGTGGCCACGTTGAGCACCACGTAGGCCAGCGCGAACGTGAACAGGAATTCGGCCAGAAAGGCCTTGGGCACGCTGGCGATCGCCATCGGCTTGCCCGGACCGTACAGGAACCCGACCACCACCGCGGCCACGGCGGCGCCGACGAGCTGGACCGCCATGTAGGGCACCGCGTCCCTGGCCGGGCAACGGCCGCGCAGCCACACGGCCAGCGTGACCGCCGGGTTGTAGTGGCCGCCGGAGATGTGGCCGCCGGCGAAGATCATCACCATCAGGGCGCTGCCGATGGCCAGCGGCGCAATGACACCGGCCGCGCCGGGAACGACCGTGCAGCCGACGGTGAGCACGAGGAAGAACGTACCGATGAATTCCGTGAGGAGTTTGTTCATGGGAGGATGCACGATGGTGGTTTGTGGTTTGGGTCTGACTAGGGAAGGTGTAGCAGGCCGGCCACGCGATGCAAACAGCCGTGCCGCTGGCAGCCAGCCCCGCAGGTTACCAACTTGCGAAACAGCAGACCGCCAGTCTGCGCCACCGGGTCCGCGCTGCGCGAGCGCTGGTTCACGACCACCGCTCGCGGATCGCGGCCAGGATTTCCGCTACCGCCTCCGCCCGCGGCTTCGCCCCGACGTTGCCTTTGCCATGCACCCGCACGCTCACCGCGCCGGCCTCCAGATCGCGCGGTCCGATTACCAGCATGGTGTGCACGCGCGCCTGCTCGGCGCCGGCGATCTTCGCCTTGATGGGCGTGGCACTGAAATCGCCTTCCACGCGCACCATCCGGGCGCGGAGTTCCTCCACGATGCCCCGCGCGTAGCGGATCAGCGGCGCGCTGGCGGGGTCCTCCTCCGAGCCCACGGTCAGCACGCGCACCTGGTCGGGCGCCAGCCAGAGCGGGAAGTTGCCGGCGTAATGCTCAATCAGGAAGCCGATGAACCGCTCGTGCGTGCCCAACGGCGCGCGGTGGATGCACAGCGGCGTCTTGTCCGCGTTGTCGCGGTCGCGGTAGGTGAGGCCGAAGCGCCGCGGCTGGGCGAAGTCCACCTGGTTCGTGGCCAGGGTGAACTCCCGGCCGATGACGCTCCAGACCTGCACGTCAATCTTCGGCCCGTAAAACGCCGCCTCGTTCGGCACCTCGACGAAGTTGAGGCCCGAGTCCTTCAACACCTGGCGCACCATGTCCTCGGTCTGCCGCCACAGCTCCGGCTCGTTGACGAACTTGTGGCCGAGCTTGGCGGGGTCGTGTGTGCTGAAGCGCATGACGTACTTCTCGATGCCGAAGATCTTGAAGTACTTGAGGTACATCTCGTTCACGGCGTTGAACTCGGCGGCAAACTGCTCCGGGGTGCAGTAAATGTGCGCATCGTTCATGTTGAGCGAGCGCACGCGCATCAGGCCGAACAGCTCGCCGGACTGCTCGTACCGGTAGCAGCAGCCGTATTCGGCCAGCCGCAGCGGGAGGTCGCGATAACTGCGCGGTGCCGCCGCAAAAATGCGGTGGTGATGCGGGCAGTTCATGGCTTTGAGGTAGTAGCGCTCGGGCTCGGGGAGCGCACGCGCCTCACGCTCTGATCGGGGAGCGCACGCGCCCTCGCGTGCAGCGGCGGACGCCTCGTCCGCCGCATAGTCTGGCGTCCAGAGCCATGGATACGATTCGGTTGGGCCAACCACGCCAGCGTCCCAAGGATTGCGGCAGACGTAATGGAATTTCTCTTCGAAGTCCGACTCCGAGCGAATCAGCCGGTCAAAGGACTCCTTTTCCCAGACCGGACCTTCCCAGCCGAATGTCTTGTTGATCCGATGGGCTGTACTGGACTTGATGCCTTGTAGGATTTCAGTGAGTGAATAAAAAACCGAGTTCCCCGCGGCGTCTTCGGCTTTGATCTGCGGCTCAAACAGCATGTGAACGTGGTCAGGCATCACGCACACCGCGAAGAGTTCGTACTGCCGGCGCTCGTGGCCAAACAGCACGCTTTTGAGCACAACGTCCCGCTCCGCGGGCGGGATCTGCCTCCGGTTGTGGGTAGAGAATGTCACCAGGTACTTGGCCCAAGGACGCTCGAAGTGCGGGAGCCTGCGTTTGGAATAAGTGGCGCCAGAGGCCGCTTCCGGCGGGGCGCCGGAAGCTGCACGCGAGGGCGCGTGCGCTCCCCCTTCTTCCCGCAATTCCATTGGCGGAAACATCGACTCCGCGTAGTACGGCAGATGCCCGCTGGTCCGGTACATCTTCTCCCTCGCCAAGTGCGGCGTCTTCACGCGCACGTAGCCGGCGGCGAATTCGGTTTCCTTCGCCAGCTTTTCCAGTTCCTCAACGAGCACCGTGCCCTTGGGCAGCCACAGCGGCAGGCCCGGCCCGACGTATTCGGTGTCAATCACGTAGAGGCCCATCTCCGCGCCGATCCTGCGATGGTCGCGGCGCCTGGCCTCTTCGAGCATCTTGAAATACTCGTCGAGCTGGGTCTTGTTCTTGAACGCCGTGCCGTACACGCGCTGGAGCTGCGGGTTGCGCTCGTCGCCCTTGTAGTAGGCGCTGGCCACGGTGGTGAGTTTGAACGCGCCGATGTTGCCCGTGCGCAGCACGTGCGGCCCGGCGCACAGGTCCACGAAATCCCCATTCCGGTAGTACGAAATCGGCTCGCCTTCGGGAATCTGGTTGAGCAAGTCGAGCTTGAACTTGCTCGGGTGGCCCGGCCGCTCGGCGAGGCCCCCGAGCCGGCCGCTTTGGGCGTCCCGGATGGCCTGCTCGCGCGGGACGACGATCCGCTCGAAGGGGTGGTTGGCCTTGATCTCCTTCCTCATCTCCGCTTCGATGGCCGGGAAATCCTCCGGCGTGATACGGTGGGAGCACTCGAGGTCGTAATAAAAGCCGTTCTCGACCGGCGGACCGTAGGCGAACTGGGCGTCCGGCCACAGGCGCAGGATGGCCGTGGCCATGACGTGGGCGCAGGAGTGCCGGAGCCGCTCCAGCTCGGTCATCTTCGCGCGGTCGTCGAGCGTCTTGCGTGCGTTTTCCATAAAAGGGGTCAACCACCAATGGCCACAAACGGACACGAATCAGTCAAGGCGGGTCGCTTGGGGGCGCCTGCTTCAACCCGCTTCAACGCGGCGTGCGCAGGCGAGGCTGAAACAGCCTGCGGGCCGCGTCCCGGCTGGCATTCGTGTCGGTTCGTGTGCATTCGTGGTTCGGTTCAACAAACAAAAACGCCCCGGACTTCCCAGTCTGAGGCGTTGGCGTCCGCGGCGGTTGGCCGGGGACGCTAGAAAGTCGTGGTCGCGCGGACGGCGATGCTCACGGCGGCAAACTAGGGACAGACCCGCCGGTTGGCAATGCGTTTGTGCCGCGGGGGAAACCGGAAAGCCGGGAAGGCTTGGCTGGCGGCGACGCTGACCAGCCGGGTGGGGGCTGTTCCAGCGGAAGGCGATACCCATCGCCACGCGGAATTCGCGCGGCGGTAGCCGGGAGAAACCTGCTGGAGACGGAAGTCTTTTGCAGCACACAGCTTGCGTGGTTGACCGCCACGTCGCGCCAGTGCAGGCGTGACGGACGCGAAGTCGTGCTTGCATTTCTTTCTAGGTCATCTTATGGTAATCATAATGCACGCGAAATTTCCACCCCCTCCTGGCCGCGGATCCCCGGCCAGCAGCAAGACTGCGAGTCAGATACGCGCGCAAGGGAGGTAACATGAAACTGCCCGGCAACCCTCCGCGGGAAATCAGCCCGAACAGCAGCAAGGCGGACATCAAGAAGCTCCAGGCCGAACTCAAGAAAGCCGGGTACGATCTGGGCAACTCGGGCCCCCGAAAAGACGGCGTGGATGGCACTTACGGACCCAAGACCAGGGAGGCGGTCGAGGACGTTCAACAAAGAAATGATCTACCCGAAAAGCCCGACAAGGTGGACCAAGCGACCGCTGACGCCCTCAACAAGGATGCCGACAGCAAACCTCCGGAAGGTGGCGAAGTCACGCTGGAGGCGGAGATCAATGTTGGCGGGGTGGGTGTCAAGGTGACCGTGAAAGGCCGGAACGCTGCCGACGTGATCAAGCAGTTGAACCAGGCGATTGACGAGGTGAAAAAACTCTTCACCGACGAGCGTTACATCGCATTTCAAATCACCCCGCCGGGTACGTGCGGGTCTGGGGCAAGAGCCGGAAAGGACTGGTTGACAACACGATGAACCATACGGCTACCCGCTCCATGCCGCCGCGCAAGTCACCGCGACCCTCCTGCCGGCGAAACATTTCGTCCGTAAGGACAAGACAAAACAACCCAAACAGAAAGGCAAATGACCATGGCTAAATTCATGTGCATCCACACCCTGCCGCCCGGCAAATTCTCCGCGGACCAGCTCCGGCAGTTCGCCTTGGCGGCGCAACAGGACCCGACCGTCAAAGGCTATCGCAGCTTCGCCAACCTGGCGGAAGGCAAGGCCGTGTGCGTCATGGAGGCACCCAGCCAGGACACGCTTGCGGCGTGGTTTGCGAAAATGGGCATGCCAGTTGACAGCATCACGCGGGTCGAATTGGAGGGCGAGCGGGGCAACATCCAGCCGGCCTGACCAGCGGGCCACCGCAGCCACACCCTGATTTTGCGCTACCGCCGTGGCCAACTCGGGAAGCCTTCACACGCGCGCGTGCCCGGAAGGCAGTCGCTGAGCTTGGCTGTCAGGCTCCATCCATCAATTGGCACTCAACGAAGGAGTAAATCCCATGCCATCTGACGCTGTACTTCTCCTTGAATCCCTGCACTGCCTCCGCGAGGCCGAGAAAGGTTCAGAGCCTTACATTTGGCCGGTCCTGATCCGGATCGACGACCTGACCCTCCAGACGGATTCGCTCGTGGATGTCGTCGCCCCGTTGTCCGCAAACGCGCGTGTGGTGATCCAGAACGACATGCGGGCGGGCCAGACTGCGGCGATACCGCCCCGGGTGGGCCTGCTGCGCGCCCGATTGGAGGACAACCTCTTTGAAACACACCTGATTCTGGTCGTCGCGCTTTGGGATGCGGACGCAACGCCCGAGGCCGCCGTGCGCGCTGGTTTTCAGGCTTTCGTCAGCGAGCTTCGCGCCGCGTTCGGCAACGCGCTTACCCTCTCGGAGATCCAGCAGGCGGAAGCGGACACTGACGAGGCGGCCAGGGAGGCGATAGCCAAGGCCATCCGGGAGCGCGTGGACAAACGGGTCAGGTCAGCCATCAAGGACACCCTGACCGGTCCGCAGAAAGTGGCCGTGAAGACCGGTCTCCTGGACTTGGATGACATCCTCGTCTCAGGCTTCAAGGGTTTCTCCAGCGCCCTGCCGACAACTTTCACCCTGCCACTTTCAGGAGACACCCGGCCCGGGGCGGTGGGCCGGCACGCGTTTGAGATCAAGGGCAAGCTCGAAGTGCGGGAAGTCCGCGTGGACCGCTGCCAGACACAGGTCGAAGCCGTGCGGAAAGCGCAGTCCGCCATTGATGACATCAACCAGCAGGTCAAGAAACTCCAGGACGACCTGAAGCGCGCCTCGCCCGCTGAAAAACCCTTCATCTTCGAGGAGATCAGGCAACTGAGGGAGGACGACCTCGCGAGTGCGCAGGCGGCACTCGGCAGGGCCCTCACGGCCCTTTCGATTTGCCGGTCGCGGGTTCCGCCGGGCGGCTTTCCTGAACAGGCAGAACAAGGGACGGGCAATGTGAAGGGACTATGACGAAGTCGGGAGTTGTCCGGGCCTGAAACAAAACTCGTGCGTTGCGACGTCAACGTGCGAGGAAAGCCGCCGCCATGCCGTTCCAGCCCGAGCCAGGCACGATTCGCTGGCGGGTGCGTTTCCGCTCGCCGCAGGCGCGGGTGTACGCCGCGCTCGCCACCGACGAGGGCCGCGCGACGTTCTGGGCCGAGTTCGCGCGCGAGTCCGACGGCGAGATCACCTTTTGCTCCAGCGGGCATCCCCCGGTGGTTGGGCGTGTGCTTCAACGCCGCGAGCCGGATCTGTTTGTCGTCGAGTACTTCGGCGCCCGCATCGAGTTCACGCTCGCCGGGGACGGAGCCGGCGGGACGATCTTGGCGCTGCTGGCCACCGGGGTGGGTGAGCCCGAGAAGTGCGAGGTGGCCGCCGGCTGGGTCTCGGTGCTGCTGGCCATGAAGGCCGCCGTGGATCACCAAGTGGACCTGCGCAACCACGACGCCGCGCGCTCGTGGAGCAGCGGTTACGCGGACAACTGAGCCTGAGGCCGGAAACGCGGGGCACGGACATCCTTGGCGGCTTTGGTGTAGCGGACTTTGCGCGAAGCCAGCGGCCAAGAATACACATACTCCGATCCACCGCAGCCGCTTCCCCGCCAAGCCCTGCCGGGTGGGAATCATGGCCCGGCCCGCTCCAGGCGCGGCAGCACCCGCGCCAGCAGGTCGGCAATCGCCTCCGCGGCGGGGCGCACCAGATGGATGCCGTCGGTGTAGCGAAATTCGGTCTCGGGAAACGCGCCTTTGAGGTCGAGGAACGGGATGCCCGCCGCCGTGAGTTGCCGGGCGACCGCGTAATCCTTCGCGCGATCCTGGCCGCCGTCCGGCAGCATCACCACCATCACCCGGCAACCCCGCTCCATAAATGGCCGCAGCCGTTCCCGCCAGTCCCGCGACTCCGCGGTTTCCGCCCCGCCGGCCGACGCCAGCTGGCTGGCCGAGACGAGCCGCGCGGCCACGGCCTCGTCGAGTGGCGGCGCGGGGCGTTCGCCCGCCCGACGCTGGTCGGCGCGGACCTTGAGCAGGGAAAAGACGAGCGTCACCGGCCGGCACTCGGCGCGCAGGAGCGGCACGTGCCGGGCGAGTGTGTTCTGGAAGCTGCGGAAGCTGTCCCGCAGCGTCTGATCGTTTTGCGAGGGCGGAAGCGTGAGCGTGTTGGCCTCCACCAGCAGCACCGGCGGAAAGACCTGTTCCTCGCGCAGCAATTCGATCCCCAGCCGGGGGCTGCTGCCGTCCAGGCAGAGGTTGACACCCGTGCGGCCCGGCCCGGCCACGCGGGGCGCGGGCAGGCGTCCGCCGATGGACGAGCCCACCAGCACCACGTCGGCGTCGCGCTGCCGCTCGAAGCGTTGCCACTTGATTTCGTTGGCGACCACGTTGGCCTCGGCATACTCGGCGCGCAGACCGGTCAGGCGCAGCCCGGCGAGGTACAAGCCCAGCAGGACCGCCGTGGCCGCGAGCATCTGGAGGCAGAACTTCATGGTGTCTGGCCGGGGGTATGAACCACGAATGCGCACGAATCTATACGAATGAACGCCGCGCCCGCCCGTCGCACGCTGCGCCGGACTTGCTCGCGCGAACTCGTGGTTTCTGGCGTCCTGGCGGTTTTCATTGGCAGGCTCCGGCTCAGAACTGGAAGTAGATGAACGCGCCGGTCGCGCCGGGGTTCGTCACGATGAAGAACAGCAGCACCGCGTAAGCCAGCCAGTCGAAGCGCCGCGCGCGTGCCATCCACGATGCCGGCCAGAGCCCGGCCTCACGTCCCAAGGCCAGGACGTGCCCCAAGACCACCGGTGCGCCGTACACCGCCACCACGAAGAGCGTCTGCGGACTGCCCGTGAGCGGCTGGGTGACCAAATGCTGAAAGAACAGCGCCGCCTGGCTGAAGTCCGGCATCAGAAACAACACCCACAGCACGGACACCACCTGGAAGACCAGTGCCGCGCGCAGCAGCCGCCAGAACAGCGACGCCGGCACGGTGCCGGCGCCTTCCGGCTTGTGGAGGACCTTCGTGGCGAGCAGCCGCTCCCCGGCCAGGAACAGGCCATGCGCGGTGCCCCAGATGGCGTAGCTCCAGGCCGCGCCATGCCAGAGTCCGCCTAAGAACATCACCAAGAACAGGTTCACGTACGTGCGCGCTTCGCCGCGCCGGCTGCCGCCCAGCGGGATGTACAGGTATTGCCGGAGCCAGGAGGACAGCGAGATGTGCCAGCGCCGCCAGAACTCGGTGATCGAGGCGGCGAGGTACGGGAAGTTGAAGTTCGTGGGCAACTGGTAGCCGAAGAGCTTGCCCAGGCCCAGCGCGATGAGCGAGTAGCCGGCGAAGTCGGCGAAAATCTGGAACGAAAAGCCGTACAGCAGCGCCCAGAGATCGAGCGCGCCCAGCCGGGGCATGAGCGGCGTGGTGAGCAGGCCCGTGGCTTCGCGCAGGTTGTCAGCGACGACCATTTTCAGGAAATACCCCAGCACCAGCAGCCGGCCGGCGGCGGCCCATTCGATCTCTCCGAACCGCTTCAACCGCACCTGGCCGAAGAACTCATGCGCCTTGAGAATGGGCCCGGCGATGAGCTGAGGAAACAACGCCACGTACAGCGCCACCCGGCCGCCCGCCGAGGCGGTGCGTCCGGCCAGGTATTCCTGTTCCAAGCTGGCCACGCCGCCGCTGCCCGAAAGCCGCACCAGGTCCACCAGCAGGCTGATCATGTGAAAGGTGAAGAACGAAATGCCGATCGGCAGCGGAATGGACTTCAAGGCCGCCCGCACCCCGGCCAGGCCTTCGCCAGGCAGGAACACTTCCGCTAGGAACCCGGCGTATTTGAAGAAGCCCAGGATCAACAGGTTCACCGTCGCGCCGGCGGCGAGGTGCCCGCGCGGACTCCGGCCGGCGCGGATGCGGTGGACGATCTGCCGGCTCAGATAAACGTTCACCAGCACGGACCCGCCCAGCAACAGCGTGAGCCACGGGCCGTCAAAGCCGTAAAAGACGAAACTGGCCAGCACGAGAAATCCGACCTGGACACTCACCGTGCCGCCAGCCAGCGGGATCAGGTAGTACACCGTGAAGGTGCACACCAGAAAGATCAGGAACGGCCAGGAGTTGAAAAGCATGCCGCGAAGCCGGGACGTGTCAGTTCAACCCTGGGAGTTGAACCACGAATGAACACGAATGAACACGAAGGGAAACGAAGCGCTGCGGTGCGGCGCGGCCGAAACCCCAAGGGATGGCCGGAAAAACGAAGACAGGCGTTGTTGTAACACGAGCAGAAACTGGCGGCGGAAAGTGGTCGGCCGGCGGCTCAAGGCGGCGATGGTTGAGGCGCGCGCCTTGCCTTGATCCAAGCTCGCCGGGCTGCCGGATTCGTGTCCGTGGGTGTTCATTCGTGGTTCATCCAGGCCGCGTTCCGGCCGGGAAACCAGCGCCGGCAGGCCCTGCCAGCGGCGGCACGGCACCGCCCGCCGGGGCAGCCGGAATCGGGCGCCGCATTAGCCTGCGGCGGCGGGTTGTCGTCAACCCATTTGTCTGGGGCGCGGACGTTGCCGCCCCCAGCGTGCCTGCAGGCGGGTCGCCGGCTCACTGCCGCTCGCTGGCGCCACTGCCCCGCCGGGATGCACGGAGCCGAGAGGCGTCCGTTTTGTGTGGTGCGAAAGTTCCAATTCGCCCGCGTTGCTCCTGGCAAACGACTTGCTAGGCTGGAAACCCATGATTGCCGGGAATCAGCCCCCGCGCCGGCCGCTGGCCGGCGCCACCTCCCGTGGTGACGCCCGCCAGTGGTCCGGTGTCCGGACCCTAGCGGTCCTGTGCTTAAGCGCCGGCCTGGCTCGGGCCGGCATTGTGGACCTGTCCGCCCCGCTGGGCGAGGCGACCGCGACGTACAACGGTTTCGAGGTCGTGTGCCGGGTGTTCGACCCCGCCCAGGGCAAGGAGTTCGTGAACACCACGCCGGCTCCGTCAGTCTTCGCCTTCAACAACCTTCACGGGGTCGTGTCCTGGACCAGCGGCAACACCGTCTTTGTCCGCACGTACGATCCGGGGCAGACGAACTGGGTGGAGCTCAACCAGCCGGCGGTCCAGACCCAGGACGTGCGCAGCCACCGGGGGCTGGTGGCCTGGAGCGCGACGGGTCAGGTGGGCTACACGGTCTATGACCGCGCGCGCCGCGCCTGGAAAACCGAGACGGTGACCGCCGGCACCTTCGATCTGCGCTGCGTGGACGGCGTGGTGAGCTGGACCACCGGCAACGCGGTGCTCCTGCGCACTTACGACGCCGGGCCGGGCCGCTGGCAGAAGGACGACAACCTCGTCGGCGCCACGTTTGACCTCACCAGCACGAACGGCGTGGCGGTCTGGAGCAACGGCGGGTTCGTGCGGGCGCGGGTTTACGATCCCTTGCGGCAGGCATGGGCCCGCGAGGACACCGCCTTCCTGGGCGCGCTCAGTCTCCTGAACGATTCCGGGCTGGTGGCCTGGAGCAACGGCTCGTCGCTGCAGGCGCGGCTGTTCCACCCGCTCACCGGCCAGTGGCTGGCCACGACGCGCACCCCGCCCACGCTCACGGCCATCCTTATGGGCATCACGAACGCCACCGCCACCTGGTCGGACGGTTTCAACGTCAGCCAGCTTGGCTACAACTTCGCCGCCACGAACTGGCACACCCAGCCCACCCGCCCGTTGGCCGGCTTCGCGGTGTCCACCAACGCCGGGCGCGCGCCGCTGACCGTGTATTTCACCGACCTCTCCGTGGCGGCGCTGGGCCGGACGTGGAGTTTCGGGGACGGCGGAACCAGCGTCGCCCGTAGCCCGTCCTACACATTCCGCGCGCTTGGCCGGTTCGCCGTCACCCAAACCATCCAGGGCACGGGCGGCACGAGCGTGACGTTCACCACCAACATCCTCACCGACTTGGACCCGCCGGCGGGCACGGTGGTCATCAACGACGGCGCCGGGTTCACGACCAACCACGTGGTCACGCTCACCCTCGCCGCGAGCGACAACAGCGGCACCGTGGCCCGGATGCGCTTCAGCAACGACGGCGCCACGTGGTCCGCGTGGGAGGCCTTTGCGACCAACAAGGTCTGGGAACTCCAGCCGGGCGTGACCACCCGCACCGTGCACGCCCAGTTTGAAGATCCGTTCGGCAACGCCTCCGCCGTGGTGACCGACTCGATCTTCCTCGACACCACGCCGCCGCCGCCGGTGCGGTTCGCTTTTCTGGAGACGAACGTGTTCGAACAGAGCCTGACGCTGGCGTTTGCCGTGAACCTCGATTACCCGATGGGCCGCGAGGTGCGGGTGGATTACGCCACCCAGGCGCTCACCGCCACGGCCGGGCAGGATTTCGAGGCCGCGGCGGGCACCTTGATCTATGCCCCCGGCAGCACGAACCGCGTGGTCACGGTGCGCCTGTTTGACGACCTGGCGGTCGAGCTGGACGAGCAGTTCCAGATCGTCCTCACCAACGGCGTGGACACGCTGCCCGGCGCGCCGCTCACCGTGACCATTCTGGACAACGACCCGCCGGCGGTGCGGTTTGCCACAAACCGGTTCAGCGTGCGCGAAGGCGACGGCCAGGGGGTGCTGACCGTGGCGCTCAGCGCGGCGTCCGGCAGGCCGGTCAGCGTGGCCTTCGCCACCACCAACGGCACGGCCACGGTGGGGCTCGATTACGCGGCGGTCACGGGCGTGCTCGACTTCGCCCCCGGCCAGACCACCCGGACCATCGCCGTGCCGATCCTCGACGATGCGCTGGATGAACTGACCGAGACCATCGAGGTCCGGCTCAGCTCGCCCACCAACGCCGTGCTGGGCACGCCCGCCACGGCCGTGCTCGACCTCCTCGACAACGATCCGCCCACGGTGAACTTCAGTGCCGCCGGGTACTCGGCGAGCGAAAGCGCCGGCAGCTTCACCGTCACGGTCGGCCTCAGCAAACCGTCCGCGCAGACGATCTTCGTGGACTACGCCACCGTCGGCGGCACGGCCACACCCGGCCAGGACTACGTGGCGGCCGCGGGCACGCTCATCTTCTCGCCCGGCCAGACCGACCGGACCTTCCTGATCACGGTGTTGAACGATCACGCGGGCGAGTTGCCGGAGACGGTGGAACTGCAGCTCAGCGGCTTTGTGAACGTGGTGCCCGGCGACCGCGCCCAGGCCACGCTGACTTTGCTCGATGACGACGCCCTCACTCTCGAGGCGCTGGACTACACGGCAGGCACCGGCTTCCGGCTGCGCGCCATCGGGCCGCCGGGCGGACGCGTGCGGCTCGAGTTCAGCGCCGACCTCTGGAACTGGACGACCCTGACCACGCTGGACAATCCGGACGGCACCGTGGAATTCACCGACCCCGTGCCGGAGACCGCGACCACCCGCTACTACCGCGCCCGGTCATTGCCGTGAACGCGAAGCGTCCCGGAGGGGCGAGCGCCGCGAGCCCCAGCCCTGAACCCGAAAGTCGAAGTCGGCCGTAGCGCAGCGCGCCCCGCCTGCCCAACTTCGGGTTTCGGGTCGAACGGGACATCCAGAAACCCGCCCGGTTGGGCAAGGCAGGAGACCCGCCGCAGTGCGGCGGCGCGTGAAGCACCCGGCCGCCACCCCGCTCAGGCTGGCAGCGGATGGCCGGTGAGCCGTTCGTAGGCCTCGAGGTATTTCTGCTGGGTCTTGGCCACGATGTCGCGTGGTAGGGCCGGTGCGGGCGGTGTCTTGTCCCAGTCGAGCGTCTCGAGGTAATCGCGCACGAATTGCTTGTCGAAGCTGGGCTGGCTCTGGCCCGGCTGGTATTCGTCCGCCGGCCAGAACCGCGATGAGTCCGGCGTGAGCACCTCGTCAATGAGGATGATCTCGCCGTGGTACAGGCCGAACTCGAACTTGGTGTCCGCGATGATGATCCCGCGCTGGCGCGCGTAGTCGCGGCCGTCGCGGTAGAGCCGCAGGCTCAGGTCGCGCACGCGCGCGGCGACGTCCGGCCCGACGATTTCCGCCGCCCGCTCGAAGGGGATGTTCTCGTCGTGCCCGGTCTCGGCCTTGGTCGCCGGCGTGAAGATGGGCTCCGGCAGTTCGGCGGACTCGGTCAGACCCGGCGGCAGCGGGATGCCACACACGGTCTGGCTCTTGCGGTATTCCTTCCAGCCCGAGCCGGCCAGGTAGCCGCGCACCACGCATTCGATGGCCAGCGGCTGGGCCTTCTTGACGATCATGCTCCGGCCGCGGAGGCGCGCGGCGAACGGCTCGATTTTGGCCGGCAACGGGTCGCCCGGCCGCGCCAGGAGGTGATTCTGCACCAGCGGGGCGAACCGCTCGAACCAGAAGAACGAAAGCTGCGTCAGCACCTCGCCCTTGCGGGGAATGCCGTTGGGCATGACACAGTCGAACGCGGAGATGCGATCCGTGGCCACGAGCAGCAAGGCGTCGCCGAGATCGAAGATTTCGCGCACCTTGCCGCTTTTGGTTTTGGGGAGGCCGGGCAGGTCAAGCCGGAGCACGGGGTCGTTTGACATGCCCCGAGTATGCCCCGGCCGGCCGGCCGCGCAAGAGCGCGCCGGGCCAACCCCAACGAGAGCCGGCGGGCAGGATGCCCAGCGGTTTCCCGGCGCAGGACGGGCACATCTCAATTTCCTGCAGGCCGTATCGCCTGTCGGGGTGGCACCGGCTTCCAGCCGGCCGCGGAGCCGGGCTTCCAGCCCGGCGGTGGGGCACGGGCGGTACCCGGTTGGGCACACTATCCGTCGCAGAATCCGGGCGGCAGGATGCCGCCCTTAACGGCAGCCAGGGATGGCTGCCGCCACCACCGGCCGCAACAAAGTGAGAGGTGCCCCGCGCGGACCGGATTTGAGTTCCGGCCTTCGCTCGCGCTATCTTGCCCGCCATGAGACGGCTGTTGGCGCTCGCCCTGGCCGGTTTGCTGCCCGTCCTGCCAGCCGGAGCGGGAGAAGGCGTGGTCACACTCGATGATTTGCTCGATTCCGGCCGGGAGTGGCTCAAGGAAAACGTGGACCTGGATGTGATCGAGTCGTTCGGCGAGCTGGACGAAGAACAGGCGCGGCGGTTCCTGCGCGACTTCCAGCAACGCTTCGCCGGCGAGTACGTGCTGGACCTCGCCCCGCTGCGCGCCACGGCCAACGCGCTGGTGCCGGTGCTGGAGAAGTTCGAGACGACCCGTGGCCACGCCCTCTGGCTGCGCACGCGCCTGGACTACTTCGATGTGGCGGAGCAGCTCCGGTTGATCATTCCGGAGCCCAAACTCGAACCGGGCCAGCCGCCGCCCCCGCGTCCGCATCCCACCCCTGAGCAGGAACGCAAGATCTGGCGGCGGACGATCGCCACCCGGCCCTGGCCGCGTGGGGCGGCCGCGTACGTGCCGCGGCTCAAGCCGGTGTTCGCCGGCCAGAAACTCCCCTCCGAACTGGTCTGGCTGGCGGAGGTCGAGTCCTCGTTCAACCCGGCGGCCCACAGCCCGGCGGGCGCGGCGGGGCTGTACCAGCTCATGCCCGCCACCGCCAGGAACCTCGGGCTGGCGCTGGCGCCCACCGACGAACGGCTGGACCCGGAAAAAAACGCGGACGCCGCGGCGCGGTACTTGCGCTACCTGCACGGCCGCTTCAAGAACTGGCCGCTGGCGCTGGCGGCGTACAACTGCGGCGAAGGCCGCCTGCAAACCCTCCTCACCCGGCACCGGGCGCGCACGTTCGATCAGGTGGCCACGCGCCTGCCCGCCGAGACGCAGATGTACGTGCCGAAGATGGACGCCGTGCTCCAGCGCCGCGAAGGCAAGTCGCTGGACAAGCTGCCCCCGCCACTGTGAGCGAGGAAGGCGGATGCCGGATGCCCGAAGCGGGGAGCGAGGATTGAGGTTGCTCACTTCGCGCTTCGGATTTCGGATTTCGGACTTGGGTCCGCCATCACCTGTGCCGGCAAACGCCCATTGACACGCTGGCGGAACGGACCGATGAGTGTGCCATGAAACCGGCCCAGTTGCCCGCGCCGAGGCGGCTGACGTGGTTCCTCCGCGGCTTCACGCTCATCGAGCTGCTGGTGGTCATCGCCATCATCGCGATCATCGCCGGGCTGTTGCTGCCGGCGTTGTCGCAGGCGAAGGAGAAGGCGCGGCGCATCCAGTGCGCCGGCAACCTGCGGCAGTTGAACCTCGCTTGGGCCATGTACCCGGGCGACCACCGCGAGGCGCTCCCGTTGAACGGCTACGGCACGCCGAACCTGCTGAGCGGCGAAAAACTCTGGGTGTCCGGCATGGAGCACCTGCATCCCGAAGCCTTCACCAACCGCGCCTACCTCGTGGACCCGGCGCTGGCAGCCTTCGCGCCGTACCTGCCCGCCGTCGAGGTGTACAAATGCCCGAGCGACCGCGGCCAGGTGGAGCTCGGCGGGCGCCTGTACCCGCACGTGCGCAGCTATGCGCTCAACGCCTATCTGGGCTGGCTGCCCGGCATCGGCTCGTTCAACAGCCAGAGCTTCGTGAACTTCGCCACCACCGCCGACCTCGCGCTGGCCAGCCCCAGCCGGCTCCTGAGCTTCGCGGACACCGCGCCCGGCCACGTGTGCATGCCCGCGTTCCTGGTGGGCTTGGGCGGGTTCGACGGCTGCTTCCTGCATCTGCCGGCGGCGTCGCACGCGGCGCAAGGCGTGGTGGGGTTTGCGGACGGCCACGTCGAGAGCCGGAAGTGGATCGAGGCGGAAACGGTGGCGCTGGCCCGCACGAACTGGCTGCCCAACCACATCACCCTCTGGCTGTATGAAAACCGCGACCGCAAATGGATCGCCGGGCGCGGCTCGGTGCCGGTCGCCCGGCCGGAGTGAGTGGGCGGGGCGGCCGGCTTCCAGCCCGGTGGGGGGGAGCGGGCGGCACCCTCCGGGCGGCGTTTACCGTCGTAGATTCCGGGCGGCAAGATGCCGCCCTCCACGGCGGCCAAGGATGGCCGCCGCCACCCCCGGCAGCGTCTGGCATTACCCACAGGCCGCAAAAAGTGAGACGCGTCCGCCGGGTTCCAGCGGCCGGCAGGGATGCCGGCGCTCCCAGTATGCGCGGCGTAACGGCGACGGTACCGTCCACCCCAGCTTGCCGGCCGGGAAACCGGTGGCCACCCTTCCGGCATGAGCACGCTCGCAGACACCGAGCGCGAAATCGAAAAGCTGGACCCGGAGGAGTTCATCCGGTTGTCGGAATGGATGGCGCAACGGCAGGCGAGCCTGTGGCCCGGATCGCTGGACGCGCCGCGCGGCGTTTTCCGTGATCACCGCGCGTTTCTGAACAGCCACGCCCCGGGGGTCGAGGGCCTTTACGACGATGCCCCGGGCCGGTGAGTTCTGGCTCGTGGAAATCCCGTTCACCAGCGGCGTGGCGGCCAGGTTCGCAATCCAATCCGACTCACCGCTTCAGTCCGCCTTCGACGCCTCCAGAATCCGCCGCGCCGTGACTTCCGGCGGCTCGCCCGTTGGCACGTCCATCCAGCGCATCGGGAGCTGGTGCCGGCACCAGGTCATCTGCCGGCGGGCAAACTGCCAGGTCTTCCGCCGCACCAGTGCGAGGGTCTCCGCCAGGTCGCGCTCGCCGCGCAGGTGTTCCACCACCTGGCGGTAGCCGATGGCCTGGAGGGCGGTGCGGTTGGACGCCAGGCCGCGCTCGAGCAGGTGCCGCGTTTCCCCGACCAGCCCGGCGGCGAACATCGCGGCCACGCGCGCGTCAATCCGCGCGCGCAGGTCCTCCGGGTTTCGCCGCAGCCCGAACACCACTTCGCTTTGACCACCCAGTGCGGTCGCGGACCAGGCGGCGCGTTGCGCGCCAAACGGCCGGCCGCTCAGTCGCAGCACCTCCACGGCCCGGACCACCCGCCGCGGGTTGGCGCGGTCAATGCGCGCGTAAGTCTCCGGGTCGCCCGCCTGCAACTCGCGCAGCAGTTCGGCCAGCGGGGCGGCTTCCAGTTCGGCGCGCAAGGCCGGGTCCGGCGCCGGCGCCCCGCCCAGCCCGGCGAGCCAGGCCTTGAAGTACAATCCGGTGCCGCCGCAAAAGACCGGCACGCGCCGCCGGCTGTGGATCTCCAGCACCGCGGCCTGGGCCCGCCGCACGAAATCCGCCGCCGTGAACGGCTGGTCGAGGCCGACGACGTCGAGCAGGTGATGCGGCACGCGGGCGCGGTCCGCGGCGGTGGGCTTGGCGGTGCCCAAGTCCAGCCCGCGATAGACCTGCATCGAGTCCACCGAGACGATTTCGCCGGGGAGCGCCTCGGCCAGCGCGAGCGCCACGGCGGATTTGCCGACGGCGGTCGGCCCGGTCAGGAACACGGCCTTGCCGGGTGCGGGCATCACGCCTTGCCGGACACGGTGGCGGGGCGCGGTGACCGCGTTTCGCCGCGCAGCGAGCGCAGGAAGAGCAGTCCCACGCCCACGCAGATGGCGCTGTCGGCGACGTTGAAGGCGGGGAAGCCCACCTCGGCACCGTCGCCGCGCCGTTCGAGGTAGAACCGGATGAAGTCAATGACGTGCCCGACGCGGAGGCGGTCGGTCAGGTTGCCCAGGATGCCGCCGAAGATCAGGCCCAGCGCGACCTGGCCGTTGAGCGTGTGCGGCTCGAAGCGGTCGCGCGTGAGCAGCAGGACGAGCAGGGCGACCACGGAGACCAGCGCCAGCAGGCCGTTGTTGCCGGAGAACAGGCTCCACGCCGCGCCGGTGTTGCCCCAGTGGACGAACTTGAAGAAGCCTTCGATGACCACGCGCTGCTCCCATTCGCCGATGAACCGGAGCACGGCCAGCTTGCTGAGCTGATCGGTGATGTAAACGGCGGCGGTGACGCCCAGAATTCTGCGTTCTTCGGGGGCGAGGGGCATGGGTCAATCCACGTAGCCGAACAGGCGGCGTTCCTTGATGAGGCGGGCGACTTCGGGCGGCACCTGGGTCTCCCAGCGGTGGTCGCCGGAGCGGATGCGGGCCAGGACTTCGTTGGCGAAGATGGGCAGGCAGTCCGGCGAGTAATCCTGCAGCGGCTGGATGCAACCGCGTTCCTTGAGGTAGGCGTACAGGTGGCGGAGATGCGGCGCGACGCGGAGCTGGTCGGCGGTTTCCACCTCGCCGGTCAACGGGTCCTTGAACGGGTACACGTACAGCTTGAGGTCGTTTTTGAACAGGCGGCCGAAGGACTCGAGGATGCCGCCGTCCAGGTCGGTGTAGTATTTCTCCTCGAAAAGTTCCTGGAGCGTGGGCAGGCCCATCACCAGCCCGATCATCTTGCGGGTGTAGCGGAACAGGTAGCCGGCCAGGCGGTGGAACTCGCCGTAGTCGGAGATCAGCACGTCCCGGCCCAGCGCGGCCAGCGTGTCCACGCGATCGAGGAAATCTCGGTGCTCGATGACGCCGCCCTCGGCCAGGTTTTTCAGCGTCATCTCCATGAGGATGGCCACCTTTTCGCCCTGGACCGGCGGCTCGTTCAGGAACTGGGCCCGGGCGCATTCGAGCATGTCCACGGTGGCGCGCGTGACCGGCCGGAAACTGCCGCGGGCCACGAGAATCGGCTTTTTGTAAAGCATCTCCCCCGCCTGCACCACCTCGCCCCGGGCGGTGAAGAGCGCGGCGTCGGTCAGTTCGTGGGCCACGAGTTGCAGCGCCGCGAGGCGGTTGTCCACCGCGGCAAAGTCCGGCCCCGAGAACTTGACCAGGTCCACCTCGACCCGGTCGCGGGTGAGGTTGTCCATGAGGGACTGGATGGCCGTCTCCGGTTCGTCGGCCAGGTACAGGCCGGCATAGACGAGGTTCACGCCCAGGATGCCCAGCGCCTCCTGTTGCTGGAGGTTTTCCCGGTCGTGCATCTGCACGTGCAGGAGGATGTCCGCAGGCGGCGCGAGCGGGCGGCGCTGGAAGCGGAAGCCCAGCCAGCCGTGGCAATCATCGTTCCGGCTGTAGCTCCGGGCGGCCACGGTGTCCGCGAACACAAAGAACCGCGTGCCGGCGCCGCGCCGCCCCTCGAGCCGCTCGTGCATCAGCTCGTACTCGTGATCGAGCATCTTCTGCAACCGCTGCCGGCTCACGTACCGGTCGGTGGGGCCGTAGATCGCGTCGCTCACCGTCATGTCGTAGGCCGAGATGCTCTTGGCCACGGTGCCGGCGGCGCCGCCCACGCGGAAAAACCAGCGGGCCACCTCCTGGCCGGCTCCGATCTCGGCAAAGGTGCCGTAGCTGGAGGCGTCGAGGTTGATCTGGATGGCTTTCTCGTGCGTGCTCAGCACCGGCCGGCGGGGGGCCGCGGGCGGGGCGGGCACGGCGGCTCCGGCTGCGCCGGGTGGACGCAGCAGGCAGAGCGTGGCCCGGGTCATGGCTTGCTGGTGATCCGCGCCCAGTCCAGGCCCTGGGCGCCGGCGTACTTCGCAAAGTCTTTTTCGTGCTGGATCAACACGGCCCGCACCACGCTCGAGTCGTCCGCCCGCCCGAGGTCCTTCACCATGTCCGGAATGAGGTCCACCTTGCTGTGGGCGTAAATGAGGGCGAAGACGGCGCCCGCCAGCGCCACGTAAGGCAGCTCCTTGTAGGCGCCCTCGGCCGCGTCCTCGACCACGTTGGCGAGGAATTCAAGCTGGCCCACCAGGTGCGGGAATTTGGGTTCGTTGATCTGGGCGAACTCGGCTTTCCACAAGGGCAGCTTGCGCAACAATGTGTCCACCACGAGGGGGGTGATCTGGGCCGCACCGCGATTCACATAATCAACGATTTCTGGCATGGCGGCAGCCTAACAACCCACCCCAGCCTGTAAACCGCAAAGACCACCCGCCCGCCGGGCGCGTCGGCCGCATCTCAATTTCGTGCCGGCAGGATTGCCTGCCCGGTAGGGGCCGGACCCGTCGCCCCTCGGCAAGGGGCGCCCCACCCCTCCCTTGGCGGCTGGCTTCCAGCCGGGTGGACCTGGCGAGAAAGCCCAAACTCAGAAGCTCATAAAGGGGTGGTGGGTAGTGGGCGGGGCTCCGGCATCGGGCAGCCGGCTCCTGGCTTGAGGGCCGGGACCCGTCGCCCCTCAGCGAGGGGCGACCTGCCCCCGCCGGCGGGAAGCCGCGCGCCCATTCCACTCCGGCGCGCAACCCGGAACTTCCGGCCGTTTCCACCGCCCGCACAAAAGTGAGATGCGCCCCCGCGCAGAGAAAGCTTGCGCGCAGCCGCCGGCCTGATCTACCGTCCACGTCAACACCACGGGACAAAAGGGATTCATGCGGACGATTCCACGTTTCCCCCACCGGCCGGCGCGTCGGACTAGCCGCAGCTTTGCTTCGAGTGATTCGCTTGTGGACGCGAGCCTCAGCATCGAGTTTGAGCCACCCACCTGCGGCGAGGCCAGTCCAACCTCTGGCATCCAGCGTCCGACATCCGTTTTTTCTTTTTCGTCGCCCTGCAAAGCGGCACGGCGACCCCGCCCGAATTTTTCAATTCCGCTGTCTGGCAAGAACCAAAACACAAACCATTAAGACTGCCATGAAGATCCCCGCAAACTCATTGTTGTCCCTCACCGCCGCCCTGTTGGCGGCCGCCGGTCCGCGCCTGCAGGCCGACGTCGTCCTCGATGAACCGTTCGGCTATCCCGACGGACCGCTGGTCGAAGTCTCGGCCGGAAAATGGTCGAGCCACAGCGGAACGTCCGGACCGGTGACGGTCACTTCGGAGGCGATCACCCTCAGCCAGTCACAAGCCCAGGACGTGAACGCCGCGCTGGCCGGCGGACCGTACGCAGTGGCCGGCGCCACGGTGCTCTACGTAAAGTTCACGGCGCGGTTCAGCGCGCTGCCCGGTGGCAACGGGACGTTCTTCGCGCATTTCAAGGACAACTCCAACACCGGCTTTCGCGGCAGGGTTTTCGCCAGCGTGACCGGCGCGGCGGAGGGCAGGTTCCGGCTGGGCATTTCCGAGTCGGCGAACTCCCCCAGCGCGCTGCTGGAAACCGACCTCGACCTGGACACACCGCTTGTGGTGGTCCTGCGCTACGACGTCGCCTCCGCCGCCAGCACGCTCTGGGTGAACGCCACGGCGGAGACCGATCCCGCAGTGACCGCCAGCGATGACGGGCCGCCGCTCAGCATCGCCGCGTTCGCGTTCCGCCAGTCGCTGAATTCCGGCAACGGCATGGGCATGCTGGTGGTGGATGACCTGCGGGTGGCGACCAGCTTCGAGGAATTGTTCGGCGTGCCCCAGGAAAAGGCGCCGGGCATCCTCACACAACCCCAAAGCCAGTCCGTGACGGCCGGCGGTTCGGCCACGTTCAGCGTGAGCGCCAGCGGCACCCCTCCGCTCAGTTTCCAGTGGCAGCGCGGCCAGGCCGATCTGCCCGGCGCCCTCAGCGCGAGCCTGACGCTCGATCCCGTCACCGCCGCCGACGCTGGCGCTTACCGGGTCATCGTCAGCAACCATCTCGGCTCGGCCATCAGTGACGAGGCAATCCTCACGGTCACCGAGGCGCCGGTCGCGGTGGAGACCAACATCGCCCACCTGCGCACGCTGCTGGATCCGGTGGACTTGACGCCCGTGGACACCGCCACGCTGTTCACGGTGGAAGGCGTCGTGACCACGTGGGTCAACCTCACCGGCCCCTCGGCCAACGTGCTCTTCTACCTGCAGGACGAGACCGGCGGCCTCGCCACCTTCTGGACCGGCGGAACGAACGGCTTCATCCCGCGGGCTGGCGACCGGGTCCGCGTCACCGCGCCGCTGGGCCACTTCAACGGCCTGCTCCAACTCGAACCGGACTTTGCCAACCCGGCGCACAAGGTCGAGCGGCTGGGCGCCGACCACCCCCTGCCCGCGCCGCGGCCGGTGAGCCCGACGGAACTCATCGTCTTGAGCGCCGCCGCAATCGAGGCGGACTGGGAAGGCCGGCTGCTCACCGTGACGAACGTGACCCTCAGCGACCCGGCCGGCCTGGCGAGCTTTCCCGGCAGCGGCAACCTCACGGTCACCGACGAAGCCGGCGCGCCCTTGACGCTGCGCGTGGACGCCCGGACGGACCTCGGCGGCCAGCCTGTGCCCCACGGCCCGTTCGCGGTCATCGGCGTGCTGGCGCAGTACGACACCAGCGCGCCGCGCGACTCGGGGTATCAGCTCCTGCCCACGCGCTACGCGGACATCATCGCCGCCAGCATTCCACCGGTGGTCCGGTTCACCAACCGGCTCGAAAACCTCGTCCGGACCGGCGACCTGCCCACCAACACCTTCACCGAACTGGGCCTGCGGCGTGGCGGGCAACTCACCATCCAGATCACCGTGACCGATCCGTTGGGCAACTGGGTCGCCGTGCAGCCGGTCACCGCGGGTCTGCCGTCGCAGGCGGAGTGGGCCTTCACCGAGCCGGTCGGCCCCCAAGTGGACGGCACGTTCACCATGACAGCCGGGGCGGCCGATCAAGGCACGCAGTTCGACCTCACGCTGCTTGCTTGGAACGCCACCGCCACCAACACCACGGTCTGGAAGGTCTATGTGCCCACCGCCGTTGAAGAGCGCGTGGCCATCACCGAATACCTCGCCAATCCCACCGGCAACGCCGGCGCCGCGCACTTCAATCCGTTGCGCCGCGACCCGCCGGCGGTGAACACCAGCACACATGACGAGTTTCTCGAGCTGGCGAACCTCGGCGACACCGGCCTGGACCTCGCGGGCTGGTCCATCGCCGACGCCGTGCAGGTGCGGCACCGCTTCTACGAGTCTTTCGTGCTTGGGGCGAGCAACGCGGTCGTCGTTTATGGCGGGCCGCTGAACGGCTTTCCGCCCGCGCTGGACGTGCCGGCCTTTCCCGCCAGCGAAGGCAGCGCGGGACTGGCGCTGAACAACGACGGCGACACCATCACATTGCGGAACCAGGTCGGCGGCGTGGTGGAACGCCTCGTGTACACCGCGCGCCAGGTCAGCAGTGGCGGTTCGATGAGCCGCGTCCCGACGATTGACCACGACTTCATGGCGCAGACCAACGTGGCCACGCTGGCCGTGACGCCGGGCCGCCAGTACGACGGCCGGCGGTGGAGCGAGCCGCTCGCGCCCCCGGTGGTTGAAGTCGGCGCGGTCGCGGCCAGCCTGGATGCAAACGGCTCGGTGCGGCTGATCTGGACCGCGGTGGCGGGGCAGACCTACAGCGTGCAGACCGCTCCGGACGCGGCCGGCCCGTGGACGGAACTCGCCACCGGCTTGATCCGGGGCGAGTTCACCGACGCGCCGCCCGCGTTCGAGCCGATGCGTTTCTACCGCGTCCGCACGCCGTAAAGGCAGCCGGCTTCCGGCTCAGGTCCCGGTTCAGGTAGCCGGCCCGCCGCTAAGGTGGCCGGCCCCTCGCTGAGGGGCCGGACCCGCCGCCCCTCAGCGAGAGGCGACCCACCCAGCGCGTCGGGCTGGGGGCCTGCCGCGGCGGCGCCGGCATTGCGCGCGCGCGCCGGTTCCGCAAGCATCCCGCCGCGGCCTTCACGGCCGCGCGCATGTGGACCGACGCCCAACGCGAATGGATCGCGGTTGCGATCTTTGCGCTCACCTACGCGCTCATCAGCGGGCGGCGCCTGAAAATCCTGCCGTTGAACCGCCCGGCCGCCGCGCTGCTGGGCACGGTGCTCATGGTGGCCGCGGGCGTCATGACGCCGGAACAGGTTTACCGGGCGGTGGATTACGACACGCTGGTGCTGTTGCTGGGGATGATGCTCATCGCCGCCTACCTGCACCTGGGCGGGTTCTTTGACTGGGCCGCCCACTGGACCTTGCGCGTGGCCGGCACGCCCCGGCGGCTGCTGCTTTACCTGATCCTCACCTCCGGCGTGCTCTCCGCGCTGCTGGTCAACGACACCGTGTGCCTGATGCTCAGCCCGCTGGTGGTGGCGGTGATCGTCCGGGGCGGGCTGCCGCTGCTGCCGTATCTGATCGCCCTGGCGATGAGCGCCAATCTCGGCAGCGTCTGCACGCTGGTCGGCAATCCGCAGAACATGATCATCGGCCAGCTCTCGGGCCTGCCGTTTGGCCGCTTCACGCTGGCCTTGCTTCCGGTTGCCGCCCTCGGCCTGGCGATCGCATATGTGATTCTGCGGTTCGGGTTCCGACGCGAACTGGCCGCGGCGCGCATCCAGCCGGCGCCGGCCGGCGAGGTCCGTCTGGACCGGCGGCTGGTGCGGCTGGCGCTGATCGTTCTGGCCGGGGTTTTTGCCGGCTTTCTGGCGGGTTGGAACCTGGCCTGGACCGCGCTCGCGGGCGGCGCGGTCCTCATGGTTCTGGCGCGCCGCGACACCCACGAGGTGCTCAAACAGGTGGACTGGCACCTGCTGGTGCTGTTCGCCGCCCTGTTTGCCGTCGTGGAAGGGCTGAACCTCACCGGCCTGCCGGGACAGGCCTTCGAGCGCGTGCGGGGCGTCTTTGGCGACAGTCAGACCGCGCAGGCGTGGAACCTGGCGTGGTTTGCGGCCGCCGGCTCGAACATCTTTTCCAACGTGCCGTTCGTCCTGGTCGCCGGGCCGTGGCTGGAGCATTTCGCCAATCCGGCGCTGATGTGGAAGGTCATGGCCCTGGCCACCACGTTTGCCGGGAATCTGACGCTGCTCGGCTCGGTGGCGAACCTGATCGTGGTCGAGTCCGCCCGCGGACACCTCGAAGTGGGCTTTTGGGACTACGCCCGGTTTGGCATCCCGGTCACGATCCTCACGCTGGTCGCGGGCCTGTTGGTCCTGCTGGCGGTGGCCGGCTGAGCGGTCTTCACCCGGCGCCACCCCGAAGCGAACTTTGCCCCCGTGGGACAAAGTTCGCTTCACGAGGCCGAGCGCCTCACGGGGCCGGGGTCAGCGGCACGGCCAGCAGGCCGTATTCGCCCAGCGGCACCCAGAGCGCCTGTCCCGGTTGAGCGGTGGCGCGGGCGAGGTCGGGCCAGAAGCAACCCGGCGGACGCGCCTGGCCCACCAGCGTCAAAATCCCCGCGGCGTCTTTTTGAAAGACCCGAACGGCGGCGCCCGCCTGGGCCGCCAGGAGCGCGCCCAAGGGTTTCAACTGCCCGGCCGGCTCGGGTAGCGCCGCCTCGGTCAGCTTCAGGAACGCCCCCGCATCGGTGAGCCGCCATGCTTCGATCACGCCACCTGTGGCGGGGGAAATCGCCGGGCGCGCCACGAAGGCCACACCGTTCGCGTCCACCGCCAGCGCGCGCGGCCACTCGGCGGGCTGTTTGAGCGAGGCGATCAGCGACACGGACACGCCGTCGTAAGCGGAGGCGTCGAGGTGCTCGGCGCCGTCGGATTGCCACTGCTCGTTCCAGTGCGGGCCGGTGGTGAACACCAGCGCGCCCTCCGCGGCCACGCCCACCAGGCGTCCGGGCAGGTTCGCCGCCGGACGGACGGCAGGCGTGGCCGGGTCCGCGTAGTCCACCACATCCAGAAAATGCCGGGTCACCCAGATGCCCGGCGGCGGCGTCACCTTGGCGCGCGTGCCGTCGGGCAGCGTGATTTCGTAAGGCTGCGGCGGCGGCTGGCCGGGCAGGGTCACGCCTTCGAGAAATTCGCTGGCCTGGTGGCTGAGGAAGATCAGGCCACCGGTGGCGAAGGTTTCCCCGTCGAACCAGCCGTTGACGCCGGTTCCGAGATTCAGGTCGGAAACCAGCCTGGGCGCGGCGGCGTCGGCCACATCAAACGCCAGCAGCCGGCCGCCCATGCCGACCGGCCACCACAGCCGGCCGGGCATCACCACGTCGCCCTCCCAGAACCCGATCGGGCCGCGCCACCAGCCGAAACCCCCGCCTTGGCTGGCCAGGACCAGCAAACCGGGCCGCGGCCAGAGTGCCTTGAACTGTCCGCCCCAGCCCAGCGCGGCCACCTCCGTTTCCGTCGTGCCCAACTGGGTGAGTTCGGGAAGCTGGGACAGATCGAACGAAGTCACGCGCAGGCGGTCCGGCGGAATGACCGGCGGCTCGCCTTCCTTGGGCGGCGGCGCCTCGCCCGGACTGGACTGCACGACGTACAGCACGTTGCCGGCGGTGGCGGCGCCCAGGAGACCCTGCCCTGCGGGCAGGGGCACGCGCCGCAGCACCTCGTCCGGCGCGGAAGCCCTGGCCACCCGGATCACCGGCTGGGCGGCGCGGTCAAACCACCCCGCCGCGCCGGACAGCTCCAGGAGGTGCCCGCCCACCGGCAGGATCTCGTCCACCGGCCAGGACAATTCGAGCTGGGCCGCCACCACGGGTAGATCGCGGTCGCGCGCGTCCACGCTGATAAACTCGCGACCCGAGACCGAGATGATGCGCTCGCCGTGCATGGCGGCCCGTCGTGGCTGGAAGGCGTGCTCGATCACCCCGCGCGCCGTCAACGAGTCCGCCGCCAGGTCAATGAGCTGGACGCGCGCGGCCTGGCCGTTTTGGCCCCAGCTTTGGTACGGCACCAGGATCAACCCCGCGTCGGGCAGCACGGCAAAGGCCTTCTCGTCGTGCGTGGCTTCGCTCCACGAGTTGTTTTCGCCCAGCGGCACGCGGCTCAGCAAGGCGGGCTGGGCGGGGTCGCGCACGTCGAAGAGCGACACCGCGACGCGCCAGGAGTTCGAGTTGTCTATGCCGATCGTGACGAGACGGTCGCCCAGCGGATGGATGTACGTGGACCAGCCGGGCACTTCGAGTTCGCCGGAGATTTTCGGCTGCGCGGGGTCGCGGAGGTCCACCACCCAGAGCGGGTCAATGCGCAGGAAGGTGACGAGGTACGCCCGCTGGCCGTCAAAGCGCGTCGCGTACAACCCCTCGCCATGGCCCACCTCGAGTTCGCCCAGCTTGCGCGGCTCGAGCGGGTTTTCCACCGAGAACGTCTCGAGCACGCTCATCTGGCGCCCGGTGGGCAGCCAGCGCGAGACTTCGGAAACGACGGTGAACACGTGGCCGTCGAGGTGCAGCTTGAACTTGTCCGCCACGTGGCCGGCCGGCCGGACCGACCCCGCGAGTTGCAGCGCGCCGTCGGGGGCGGAGATGTCCACCAGCCGCACCACGGTCTGCCACCAGTGGGCCGGGTCGTTCAGCACCACGAACAGGAAGCGGTCCGTGGCCTGGATCGTGTGGCCGTAGCCGGTGAACCACAGCGAGTCGCGGCGGCGCGGCGCGTCGGGATCGGCCAGGTCGAAAGAGGTGATCTGCGTGCCGTATTCCCATTGCTCGATGGCCTGGCCGTCCGGGGACTTGGGCGGAGCGGTCACCACCCGGTAGGTCTGCGAAGCGACGTACAGCGCCGTGCCCACCAAGCGGCTTTCCTGGATGTACCCCGGCAATTCCAGGCCGCCCACGATGCCCGGGCCAGAGGCTTCCGGGTTGGCCGGGTCCACGACCAGAATCTGGCTGTTGTTTTCGCTGCCCCAGCCATTGCAGCCGTTGCGGGCCAACAACACCACGCGGTCCGCGCCGGATTCCGGGTCGGTCACCACGTACATCTGTTCGCCCGCGGCGGGCAGCGGCAGAGTGGCGCGCACGGTGGGCGCGTCCGGCGGGACGAGCCGGATCACCTGCAGGCCGCGGTACTGGTTGAAGAAGTACAAGGTGTCGCCCCGCAGGCGCCAGATGTCGGACTCGACCACGGTCCGGGCGCCGCCGCCTCCGACATCGGCGGTGGGCGCGCCGGATTCCCAGGCATCTCCCCGGTTGAAAGGCACGTTGACTTGCGGGAAGGCGGAGGCCGGGCCGGCGAATTCCTTCGCCCCGGCATAAAACGCGGCGGGCAGCGGCTCGGTTGCGTCGCCGCGCACGCGCAGCAGTTCAAGCTGGCTGGACGCCGGGAGCCGGAAGGTCAGCGTGCCGCCCTGGCCGTCCAGACGCGCGACCGCGCGGGGCACCCAGGTGCCGGCGCCGATCCGGGCGCGGGATTCGAGCGTCAACTTCCGCAGGCCGGCCGGAACCTGGACCTTGACCACGACGATCTGGCCGGAAAGTTCGATGGACTCGATGCGTGGCTGGCCGGATTCGGCGGCCATGACCGGCAATTGCAGGGCCGGCCATACGGCCGCCAGCAGCAGCGCGGTGGCGAGCCCGAGGGCTTTGGTTTTCATCGGCGACCTCAAATCTGGACTGGCAGTGTTGCGCGCGGTGGACCTGCGGCCGGCACTTTTCGCGTCGGAAGTTACACCAGACCGCGCGGGTCTTCGCAGACCGTGGCCAAGGTAGTCCCCGGCGTCCGGGCTTTCAATGGCGGAGGAGCAATCGAAGGCGGTTAAATGGGCGACTGGTTAAATGGTTACTTGCCCGGTGCATGGGCGCGACTTGGTTTCCCCCAGCCGCTCAAACCATCGCACCAGGCAACCATTTAACCAGTTATCCAATTAACCGCATCCAATGCCCCCGTTTGAAACCCGCTCACCCGCCCAGCCTGGGGCGGCGCTCAGGCCGGCGGGGCCTTGGCCACCTTTTCGTCGAGCACCAGCACGCCGTGCGGCGGAAGGTCGTAATTGCCGCTGAAGACGTTGCCGGTGAGGTAATCGTGCATCGGCTTGAAGAAGTTGATGCGCACCGGCGTGTTCTGGTGATTGAGCAGGAAGTAAATCCGCGTGTCATCCTTCTGGCGCATGCTCACCTCGACGGTGTCCGGCACCTTGAGCAGCGGTTGGAGGTTGCAGAGCTGGCGGAGCCAGGCCACGAGGTCCACGTAGAACGGCTGCGCCAGCAGGGTGCCGATGTAAATGGCCCGGCCCAAGCCGTAAGTGTTCATCGTCATGGCCGGCCGGCCGGCGTAAAAATCCTGCGAGAAGGTGGCCAGCACCTCGCATTCGCGCGGCTCGATCACGTCGCACCACAACCGCGCGCTGTACAGGTGGCTGGCGGGGAAGGCGCCCTTGAAGACGATGTGGTTCTCCGCCTCGGGCGGGATGGGGTCGAACTCCTGGACCTCGAGCCCGAAGAGGTCAATCAAGTCGTGCGGGTAGCCGGTGTCGGGCGCGATATTGTGCTCGTCCACCAGGCCGGTGTTGCAGGTGGCCACCAGCGTGCCGCCGTTCTGGACGTAGAGCTTGAGACGGTCCGCCTCGCCACCGGCCAGCAGGTGCAGCGAGGGGGCGAAGACGATCTTGTACTTCGCCAGCTCCTCGGATTCCGCATCCGTGCCCGGCGGCCGCACGAAATCCACGGCGATGTTGCGGTCGTGCAGCGCGTTGTAGAACAGCATGACGTGGTCGCGCTGTCTGAAGTGGCGGTTGGGCTGCATGGGGAACTGCAGCGCCCAGGAATTGGCGTGGCTGGACAGGATGGCGGTTTCCGCCACGACCCGGGTGCCCTTGAGGGCCGGCGCCAGCAGCTTCATCTCGTCGCCGATCTGGCTGATTTCGCGGTACACGCGGTTGTCGCCGCGGCCGTCGTGGGTGAGCACGCCGCCGTAGAACTTCTCCGAGCCGATCCGCGGCGAGCGCCAGAAGAAGTACAGCACGCCGGTGCCGCCCCGCGAGATGAGCTGGTAGGTGAACAGCCGCACCACGCCCGGCCGCAGCAGCGAGTTCACGTCCTGCCAGTTCACGTTGCCGGCCTTCTGCTCGATGGCCCAGAAGCCCGGCTCGCCGTCGGGCGTGCGGATGCCGGACTTCTTGAGCGTGCGCATGATGTCGTACTCGACGGCGTTCTCCGAGGGCTTGCGCTCGAGCGTCGCATAGGTGTCCAGCGCCACGAAATCCAGCACCTCGGCCATGTCGAAGTGGTCGTAATGCCGCGTGAGCGCGCGCAGATTGGTGGTCACCGGGACGTTGGGCGTGAGCTCGTGCAGGAGGTCCGCCTGCATCCGCACAAACGAGATGCAGGTGTCGCTGGCGAAGCGCATCCAGTCCAGGACCAGCGAGGGGTTGTGGACGGTGGGCGCCCGCATGGGCATGGGCACCTCGGACCAGTCGCTCACGAGCTGGCTCCAGAACCGGTTGCCCAGGCAGTTGTTCAGGTTCTCGATGGTTCCGTACTTGGCCTTGAGCCAGGCGTGCCAGTCGTGGCGCGCCTCCTCGTTGAAGGAAAACTCGGTGCCGTGGCCGCCGATGCCGTTGTCAATCTGCCAGCCGATGAGCTGCGGGTGGTTGCCCAGGGCCCGGGCCAGGGCGGTGACGATCTTGCGCGCGTACTCCCAGTACACGTCGCTGTTCATGCTGTAGGCGTGGCGGGTGCCCTCGTGCAGCACCAGCCCGCGCTCGTCCAGCGGCAGGATTTCCGGGTGCTTGCGGGCCAGCCACAACGGCGGGGCGGCGGTGGGGGTGCCCAACACCACCTGGATGTCGTGCCGCTTCATGATGTCTATGGCGCGGCGCATCCATTCGAAGTCGTACCGGCCCTCCTCGCGCTCGTAAAGCCCCCAGCAGAACTCGCCCATGCGGACGACGTTCACGCCGGCGGCGACCATGAGCTGGGCGTCGCGCTCCCAGCGGGCCTCGGGTTCCTCGGGGGTGCCGGCGTAGGGCCAGACCCAATGTTCGGGGTGGTAATCAACGCCGAAGTACATACACAAATGGGGTTGGGGTTTGCGCAAACTCTAGACCGGTGTCCGCTCCGCGCAACGTCAAAGTCCGCACGGGTCGCCGCGGAAGTGCTTCTCAAAGTCGTGCAGGCCGGATCGCCCGCCGGGGTGGGGCCGGCTTCCTGCCTGGCGGACACGGCGAGAAAGCTCAAACTCAGAAACTCAAGGGGGTGGTGGGCTGTGATTCGGCACCTGGTAGCCGGCCCCTGGCTCAGGGGCCGGACCCGTCGCCCCTCAGCGAGGGGCGACCTGCCTCGCTGGCGGGAGAAGTGACCTGGCGACAGGTTGCCGCCGGGAACGGCCAGGTTGACCGTTCTCCTCGCCTCAGGGCACCAGTCTGTTCCGCAGCGATCCCGGCCGGTCCTTTGCCGGCGTTCCGCGAGGCAACAAAAAGCCGGGCGGTTGCCCGCCCGGCTGCGTGTTGATCTGTCAGGACTGGTTTATGCCGGGAGCCGGAGTTCTGGGGGGCAGTCGCCCGCGCCACAACAAACTCCCGCTCCGAGGTCATTGCCGGGACCGGTAGTACCGCTGGGCCGCGCTGGGCGCGGTGCTGTACGGGCTGCTGGCGCCGACTACGTCGGTCCACGGCCCGGTGATCGCGTCCGCGGACTGCAGCGTGCCGGTGTAGGTGATCACCACGTTGCCGGCCTGGCGGCCGATCGCGAGGGTGGGCGTGGGCACGAACGTGCGGGCGCGGTACGTCTTGAGCGCGCCGGTGGCGGTGTCGTTGAGGAGCACCTTGGCGCCGTCCTTGGTGACGGTGAACCACTCGACGTTCGCGCCGCCGCCGCCCTGCATGTAGAAGCAGCGGAACGGATACACGCCCGCCTGCGGCACGTAGAACGAGAAGATCGTGTCGCTGGCGCCACGGCCGTTGCCGTTGAACTCACCCACCTGGAAGTTGGTGTCCTTGCCAATGCTCAGGCGCAGGCCGTTCGCGTTGTTGATGAGCTTCTGGCCGTCGTCGTAATCCACCATCATCACGGGGATGGTGATGTCAATGCCGTCGCCGCCCATCACAATCGGGAAGTTCCCGGCGTTGGCCTCCTGGTTGCAAATGACCACGGCGAGGGCGCCCTTGGATTGGGCGTTGCGGCACTTCTCCACGAAGGTGCAGGTGCCGCGGATGATGACCGCGATCTTGCCGGTGAGGTCGGGCAGGGCCGGGTCGGCCAGGCAGGAAGTGCCCAGCACCACCGCGTCCGCCTCGATGGGCGTGGTCGGCAACGGGCCACCAAAGCCCGGGTTGACGTTCATGCCACTGGAGGTGGCCACGGCGGCCATGCCGCCGGCGATGCCGGCCGGGGCCAGCACCTGGAGGTACTGGCGGCCCACCTGCTCGGCGATGGTGACGCGGAAGTTGTCGTCGCTGTTCACGCCCATGGTGTGGAACCCGGGCTGGTCGAAGGCGATGTAGGCCAGGAATTCGGACTGGTAGTTGTCCGTCGGCGCGGAGGTGTTGCCGGGGATGCCCGGATGCTGGCGGTCCGGCGTGAAGTTGCCGTTGGCCTGGTCTGCCGTGTGGGCGTAGTTGATCGTCCCGGTCTCAGCGTACACGCCGTTCACGAAGCCGGTGAGGTCGGCCACGTTTTCGTCCACCAGGCCGGCGAGGGCGCCTTCGGCCCACTCGTTGTTGTTGGCCTGGGTGTTGCCGCGGGCCGCAAGCTGCCAGGTCTTCACATTGATGCCGGGCTTGCTCCGGTCCTCGCTGCCCAGCGGGCTGCGCAACGCGGTGGGCAGGGTGACGTAGTTCGCCACCGTGAACGGCCACGAGTAGTCATATTGAACCGCCGGCACGGCGGTGTCCTTGAAGCTGAGCGTGACGGTGTGCGGGCTGTTGGGCGGCAGGAGCGTCGCCACCGGGTGGGACACGGTGGTGACGTTGCCCGCGGTGGCCACGTTGGGCGTCACGGGTGCGCCGTCCAGCGTCATCTGCACCGAGCCGTTGTCAATGGCCGCGGCCCCGCGGGTGATGTCCACCTTGATGATCACGTCGGCGGCGACGCCGGTGGCGTTCGGCATGGGCGTGACGCTGCTCACGTAGGCCGGGTTGGCGCTGCTCGTGCGGTAGGCCTTGATTGCGTTCGGATTGGCCGTGTCATTGATCAGGATCTTCTGACCGCTGCGGACGGTGAACCACTCGAGGTTCGCGCCGCCGCCGCCGTTCTGCCAGAGGAGACGGAACGGATAGATGCCCGCCTGCTCGATCACGATAGTGAACAGCGTGTCAGCCGCGCCGCGGCCGCCATCGAAGAAACCGCACACCACGCCCAACTTGTCGCGCGGGTTCTTGGCGCTGGAGACCTTGAAGCCGTCGTCGCTGTTCACGCCCATCACGTACACGCCGGCCGCCGGGAACTCGAGGTAGGTGAACACCTCCTCGGTCGCGTTGCCAGTGCCGCCGTCCAGCGACTGGGAGCCGGGGAATCCCGGGAAGGGATCATCCGGGAAGTCGGGTTGCTGGAAGTTGCCCGCGCCTGCGCCGATGTCGAAGTTGATGACCGTGTCGCGGACGTAAAAACCGTTCGCGTCCGCGCCGGACAGATCGGCCAGGTTCGGACCGTACTTGCCGGCGAGCTGATCCTCGGTCCACTGGAGGCTGTTCGGGTTGTTCGCCTCGGTGCCGTAGGGGCGCATCATGAAGCCCGGCTGGTTCTTGTTCACGCCTGTGGCGGCAAACGAGGCGGGGATCAGCGCGTACGGCGTCACCGTGAAGGTGCCCGTGCCCGTGCCGGCGATGCCCCGCGTGTCCTTGAACTCCAGGTCCACCCGGTGTTGCGAGCCGGGCGCGAACAGCGCCGCCGCGGTGTACTTGATGCTGGTGGTCGTCCCGGCCTTGCTAAACTGGAGCTGGGCGTTCGGGATGACCAGGTTGTCGAACTTGAACACCACCGTGGCCGGGTCGAGCACGCTCGGGCCGGCGTCGTCCAGCGTCACTATACAGCCGTACGGGTCGCTGGTCACCCCGGTGAACAGGACTTTCTCCGCCGGGATGGTGGTGATCTTGAGGTTGTCAATGTGCGTGTTCTCGTTGGCCCCGCCCGTGCGGCCGGCGAGCACAATGCGGCCGGCGCTGGGCGTGAAGCCGGTCTGGACCTTGTCCACGATCACGGTGCCTTTCCACGTCACCGTCACCTCGCCGTTCTCGGCCAGATCCACCTTGAGCGGCGCCCAGCACAGTTCGTCCGGCGCGCCGGCCAGGTCGGGGTTGTACGGGCCGGTCTGCAGACTTTGCGCGTTGTCGCAGGCTCCGTTGCGTATCGGCATTGGCACGCGGGCCTTGGTGACGTTGTCCACGCGCAGGATGATGCCTTCGATGTCGGTCTCGCCGCTGGGCCAGGTGTTCCCGGACCAGGTGTCGAAACAGATCGAAAGGCCGGTGAGGGTGCCGCCTTCCGGCGCGCCAGGAATGGAGAACTCATTGCGCGGGTCCACCGGCGGTTCCTGGGCAAGCTGGGCCACCACCGGATCGCTGGCCCGGGCGTAATTGATGCTGAAACCGTCGGCCGGGCGGCCGTCGTTGCCGGTCGCGTTGCCGACGCGCAGGTCCACCTCGAAGGTGAATCCCTTGACAATCAGGCCGTTGTCGAAGTCCGGGAGCATCACCGCGGCGTACTGGCCGTTGACCGCGTCAAACAGGGCCACGTAGCCGGAGTTGTTCACGCCGCCGCTGTCGCGCCAGCCGGCGTCCGCTTGGGAGAGGACGAACTGCAGGTCCGCAGGCGGTGGGGAGTTGAAGTCGTAGGTGGCCGAACCGCCTAGGGCCGTGAGACACGCGGCGGTCGTCGCGACAACACCGACGACCCAGCGGGGTCGGGGTTTTGGTGTGGACATAAGTATGTTCATTGTGGGGTTGGTTTTGGTTGACGTCCGCTTGCCCCGAGGCAAGCCGGGCGCCGTTGGTTTTGACGGTGAGTTTTTTTAACCCCAAGGATCCGGCAAGGCAACGCCCAAACGCGGTAATTTGGGGGGCTCACACTTCTGTTGCTTGCAGGGCGGGGGCTGACGTCGCTCATCTGGCAGTCCGCCGCGCCGCAGCCCCGGACTTCAGTCCGGCGGATGCCGTATCCCGTGGCTGCGTGACGCCGGCGCAACGCCACCCTGCCCGGATGGACCAATCACCTTGTCGGCAGAGCCGCGCCGCGGCGCGGCCGGCCACGGCCGCGGCGTCCAACACGGTCCGCAAACGAGCAAGGCCGGCGGGGGCTCGCGGAGCCCGCCCCTCCGAGACGTTTCGGACGCCCGGCTTTGCATTTGCCAGACGCCGCGCGGGGTCCAATGCTCGCGGCGTTCAGCCTGTGAAACCGCGCCCACGCATGACCGCCATGAAGCCGCGCCCCGTCCGCCATTACCTGAAACTCCGCCTCGCCGCGCTGGGACTCCTCGCCCACCTGGGCTGGGCGGAGGCGCCGCCCGATCTCGAGGCGCTGCGCCGCGCTGCCCTCGAGGACATCTTCGTCCTGCAGGAGTTCCGCGCCGGGAAGGCCAGCTTCGCGGAAAGCCCCGAGCGCCACGCCGGGGTGTGGACTGGCCGGGGCTTCCGTTACACGCTGCTGGATTTGCGGGGCGAAGGCTCGCTGCGGCACATCTGGACCACGCGCGGCGAGGGCGAGCCTTACTTCGACTGGGAATTCTTCGTGGACGGCGAAACTGCGCCCAGCGTCCGGTTCACGGACGAATCCATGGTCGCCGCGGCGGCGAAGTTTCCCGTGCCGGTGGCGCCGGCGAACCACCTGCCCGTCCACAACCGCGCCTTCAATTTCTACCTGCCCGTCCCGTTCCAGCGCAGCCTGCGGCTGGACGTGGTGCAGCGGCAGCCCAGCTTCTGGCTGTGGTTTGCCCAACTCGATTACCGCCTGGAGGACGATTCGCTGCGCGGCGCGCGGCTGTTCACCGCCGGCGCGGGCGACGAGCTGGAGTTTTCCTACGCCGGGCTGTCGCACCAGCGCCGCGTGGCGCCGGCCTCGACGCTACCGCGGGAAACGGTGGACGTCCCGCCGCGCGTCCTTGCGCCTGGCGCGAGCGAGGTGGTGGCCCGGCTCCAAGGCCCGGCCATCGTGCGCGAATTGCGCCTGCGCTGGCCGCCCGAAGGCCGCGTGCGCCTGCGGCTGCGGTTCGACAGCGGCGCCGGCTTCGCCGTGGATTCGCCAGCCGCGCGGTTCTTCGGGCCGTTTCAAGGCGTGTCGTTCTTCGCGCACGCGACCAACGACCACAGCACGTACCTGCCCATGCCGTTCCGGGAAACGGCCGAGGTGCATGTGGTGAACGAAGGCGCGGCGCCGGCGGAGGTTTCCGGGCGGGCCGTGCTGGAGCGGGTGCCCCGGTTCGCGGAAGGCTGGGGCTACTTCCACGCCCGGCACCAGCAGACGCCGCGGACCGATGGCCACCGGCTCCACCAGGTCTTGTACGTGCGCGGCCGCGGGCACTGGCTGGGCATGTCGCTCTTCCGCACCGGCCACGACCACGGCGGCGGCGACTTCGCGGTGATTGACGGCGAAGGCGACCGGCCGGCGTTTCTGCACGGCGTGAACGGCGAGGACTACTTCACCTTCGCCTGGTTCGGGCAGGGCGCGCACCACCCGTACGCGGTGGCGCACTCGAACGACGCCGGCCGTTACCGGCACCACTTCGAGAACGTGTACCCGTTCCGGAAATCGCTCGCCCTCGAGTGGGGCGCCTTCGCCGGCCTGAACCCGGAAAGCGTCGCCGTCTGGTACCAGGATTCGCCGGGCGACACCACGGTGCCGGACGGCGCGCGGGCGGAGTCCGCCGAGTGGGACGTGTTCGGGCCGGTGCCGATCCCACACGACGCCGCGGGTCGGGCGACCGCGCCGCTGTTTGCCGGGCTGCCGAGCGTCCGCGACCTGGACGCCGGCCGGCGCTTCGAGTGCGTGCTGGTGAAGGAGCGCTTCACCGCCGGCTGGATGAAGGAATGGTCGGTGGGGCCGATGCTGAACCTCACCTATGTGGCCCGCCACGGGACGAAGATTGACTACGAGGCCGAACTGGGCGGCAACGGCCACGCCTTGCTGGCGCGGCGCTTCCTGGACTCGCCGCGCCGCCGCGTGGCGCGCTGCCTCTTCGCGCACGACGACCCGATCGAACTCTGGGTGAACGGACGCCGCGTGTATGCCGGCGGGCAGCGCTTCAACGGCTTCGAGTCCGTCTGGGTGGACCTGCCGCTGCGCAAAGGCCGCAACGAGGTGGTGGTGCGCCTGACCAGCTACTTCAACCGGAACTTCAACTGGGCCGGCTTCCTGTTCCGACCGGAGCTGTGAGCGGAGCGGGCGAGACGGAAAGTACCGCCTTTTGACTGGACATTGTTCCAAAGCGGGCTTGACGTTAACCCCGAAAACCGAAGCTGGCGCGTAGCGCGGTGCGTCCCGCCTGCCCGACTTCGGTTTTCGGGGTTAATCGCCATCCCGGACATGGCCGGCGCGCTCAACGAAGGAATTTCTCCTTGCCTACGCCACTCTGCCGGATGATCGCCCGCAACGTCCCGATTCGCAGGATGCGGTGATTGGGGATCGGCACAGTGATGGAGCCCAGTTCCGTGAATCGCTGCATGACGACGTGACTTCCGCGCTGCCTGACCCGCTGAAACCCCGTGTTCTCAAGGATCCGACAAACCTCTTCCCCGGAAAAGACGCCGAGTTTAGGCATACGCCGCCTCGAAGCGGGTCACGAAGATTTCGGGGTGGTGGCGCCGCTCCACTTCTTCCGGCGTGGCGCATTCCAAAAACAACTCGACGGCTTCGCGGAGATTGTTCAGCGCGTCGCTCACGTCGTCGCCTTGACTGGCCACGTCAAGTTCCGGACACAAGGCCACGTAGCCATCGTCTTCGCGCTCCAAAATGGCCGTCAAGTGCATCCGTTTCATGCTGGAATGCTGGCCGCCAATCGGACCGCGCGCAACTTTTAACTCGACAAACTGGATTGACCGGCGTGGAACGGGCTACCAGCCGGGCGAAACGGCCACCGGTCGCGTGCAGGGCGGACGCGCCAAACCGTGCCCACCGCTCTGGGGAGACCGCGCGGCAAGTTGCCGCGCGGAACGGACCAGTTGCCCGTTCCACCCATTCCTGCTTCCCCAGCCAACTCAGTAGTTCGGGTCTAACACGGGCGTTCGGACCGCCGCTAGATGTGAATCGCCGGTCCCGTCACGGCCAGCGCGGCTTCCTTGAGCGACTCCGCCAGCGTGGGATGCGCGTGGCAGACGCGGGCAATGTCCTCGCTGCTCGCGCCAAACGCCATCGCCGTCGCCGCCTCGGCGATCAGGTCGCCCGCCCGCGGGCCGATGATGTGGACGCCCAGCACGCGGTCGGTGTCCGCGTCGGCCAGGACCTTCACGCGGCCCTCGGTCTGGCCGAGCGTCTTCGCCCGCCCGTTGGCCAGGAACGGGAACACGCCTTTGCGGTACGCGATCCCGTCGTTCTTGAGCTGGTCCTCAGTGCGGCCCACCGAGGCGATCTCCGGCTCGGTGTAGCACACGCCCGGGATGGTCTGGTAATCCACGTGCCCGTAGCCGGTGACCAGCCGCTCGACGCAGGCCACGCCTTCCTCGCCCGCTTTGTGCGCGAGCATCGGCCCGCCGATCACGTCGCCGATGGCGTAAATACCCGGCGCGCGCGTGGCGAAGTGCTCGTCCACGGGGATGCGGCCTTTCTCGTCGGGCGCGAGGCCCACGGTCTCGAGGCCGAGGTTTTCGGTGTTGGGCACGCGGCCCGCGGCCACGAGCAAGCGGTCGCACTCCACCGGCTCGGCGCCCTCGATTTCCACGCGGCAACCGCCCGGCGTGACCGTGGCGCCGATCACCCGCGCGCCCAGGCGGAACTCGAGGCCCTGGCGGGCCAGCAACTTCTGCGCTTCGGCGGCCAGTTCGCCGTCCATGCCCGGCAGGATGCGGGGCAGAAACTCGAGCACGGTCACCTTCGCACCCAGGCGGCGCCAGACCGAGCCCAGTTCGAGGCCGATGTAACCGGCGCCAATGACCACCAGGTGCTTCGGCACCTCCGGGTAACTCAACGCCTCGGTGCTGGTGCCGATGCGCTCGCCGTCGTACGCCACGCCGGGCAGGGACGCGGGTTTGCTGCCGGTGGCAATCAAGATGTGCCGGGCGGTCAGCTCGGTGGCGCCGGCGCCATTTTCCACCACCACGCGGCCGGGGCCCGCCAGGCGCGCGTAGCCGGTGAAGCGGGTGACCCGGTTTTTCCTGAACAGGGCCTCGACGCCCTTGGTGAGCGCAGCCACGACGGCGTCCTTGCGGCGGAGCATGGCCGGCAGGTCCAGTGCGACGGGGCCGGTTTGGATGCCGTGCCGGGCCAGGGCGTGGCGGGCCTCGGCGAACTTCTCGCTGGATTCGAGCAGGGCCTTGCTGGGGATGCAGCCGATGCGCAGGCAGGTGCCGCCCAGGGCGGGCTCGCGTTCGACGCAGGCCACGTGCAGGCCCAGTTGCGCGCCGCGCAGCGCGGCCTGGTAGCCGCCCGGCCCAGCGCCGAGGACGAGGAGATCGTAGGTGGTCACGAGGAGTCGAGGGTGCTGGTCAGGTCATTCAACTGCGTAGAAAGGCGACTCAGCGCATCAGAACGGGTTCCAAGCTGAAACCTTTGATGCTGAGGGATTGATGCTCGGTGTCCCGTAGCGAAATGAAGTCGGAACCGATCTCCGCGTCGTCCAGACTTTGTTCGGTGAACTTCGCCAGCCATTGGCACCCAGCAGCGTCCATCCAGACCAAGGACACCGCCAGGTCTTCAGCATCGCCATGGATCCCGTGGAAGGTCCGCTCAACCACCCGGCCCTCGGCATCGATCCGAAGCTCGTCACTCTCCTCCAGATGCTTCAGAACCCGCTGTTGCTTCGTCGTCATAGGGGACTTGCTTTGTGCTTCCGCTCAAACTGAAATACGTTGCCAAGCAGCGATACGCGCGTGCTTCGTCATTGGGCCGGGGGTTGCTGATCTTGAGGAGGCACCTCAGACATCGGCACCAATTTGTAGCGGCGCAGCTCCTTGATCTTCACCTCGTCTGGGTGCGTGGCGGGCGTGAATTCGATCAGGACCAGCGAGCCGTCCTTCAACTCCTGCACGCCGACCAGACGCAGAATCAATCTGGGATACTGTGTCCGGGCAAAGTCTATGTTCTGAACGACCTGGGTTTTGCTCAGGGTTTCGCCGGCGCATTTGGCTTCCACCGGGATGACAAACTGGCTGCCGTTTTGATTCAGGCCCACGTAGAGGTCGTCGATTTCACACTGGCCTTTTCCCGCGATGGAGGTGCGCCAGTGGTTTTGCAGGTGGTAACAGGTGATCTGCAGAAAGATGTCCAGCAGGCGATTGTAATGGATCTTGGCCAGCAAGCCCTGTTCGTCGCTACCCGCATACTCCAGCACGACTTCAGGCGTGGCATCCGGCAAAAGAATCACGCACAGATCCTGCGGCACCTGAACGGCCGGAGCGGTAGCAATCTTCACGAAGGCGTAGCGGGCCTTGCCCCGCCCGACAATCATCCACGGCCCGTGCCGGTCGACGGCTTCCGGCAAGGGACGGCGGCCGGAAGCGTATTCGTAACGCACATCCGCCACGTTGTGTTCATGGTAGCCCGGTCGTTCGCGCGCGACCGCAGCGATGGCCTCGCGCACCTGCTGCATGGTGAACGGCACCTCCACCGCTCCTGGAGTAAAGTTCGCCTGGAACACCCGGCGGATGACTTCGTCCCGGCTTCGGGCCTGGGCCGTGCCTCGCTTTGTTCCGGTCTTCATTCTCAGTCCTTTTCCAGCAGCAACACCTCTTCGCGGACGCGCACGGTCTTTTCGTTCGTGAGCGAGTTGCGCACCTTGGTGCCGATGCGCTCGCGCCAGAGGTCGCAGCCCACGGTCTTGAACCCTTCCGCCTCTGCCACTTCGGCAAGCAGGCGGGCGGTGGGGACCGGGACCATCAGGAACGACAACTGGTCGCCCACGACGTAGACGAGTTTCGCCCGCCTTCGCAGTTTCGGCCACAACGCGCGGAAGTGCCGCCGCATGCCGCCGAAATAGTGGCTGACGACCTTGTGATAGAGCCGCTCGAAGCCGCTGTCCTTGCCCAGTTGGATCCGTCGCGCCTCGATCTGCTGGCAGACCCGCTGGATCGAGGGGAATTCCCGCACTTCGTCCGCGTCGGTGTCGTCCACGAAAACGTTGCGCGTGTTGGAGCGCAACAGGGATTCCTTGAGTTCGCGCAAAGCGGCCCGGTCAGTGACCAGCCGCAGCAGAACGGATTCCACGCGGGTGGTGCGGGTGTAGTCCTTTTCGTTGGGATATGGGGGCGAAGTGATGACGACTGAGATGCCGTCCGGGATGGTTGCCAGGCGTCGTGCGTCGTCCTGACGGATCACGGCCGGCACCGCACTGAAGCCGGACTCCCGGAGCCGGCTCAGTTCGGTGATCATCATGTCCGCATGACGTGCGAAGTGACCGGCAACGTCGTAGTCGGGTTTGGGCCGGGTGCGGTAAATTTCGGGGCCGAACGCAAAATTGCCGGCTCCGTTGGCGGTGACGTGCGCCAGTGCCACAAGGAAAAAGTCCCGCACCGAAGCCGGAAAGCCGGCGCTTTCGTGTTCGATCGTCTGTCTCAGAATGAGCAGCCGTCGGAGTGGCCGCTGGCTGAGGAAACCGGTCGGAAGCAACCTGGCTTCCTCCTCGCTGAGCCCCCATGCGGCATTGATCTCTTGGCCGGTTTCCTCGTGCAGGACCGCCGCGTCAAACGAAAGTTCCTCCAGCCCCGCCTCCGTGCTGGCCCGGGTCGCCGAACGCAGGATGCCCCGGAACACTTGGCGCAAGACCGCGGGGTCGAGGCTCCAGTCGGTTTTGACCCGCGACACGAGCACGGCGAGTGGATGCGCGTCACAACCGACGCTGGGGATCCTTTGCTTCTTGGCTTCTACCAGCGTGGTTCCCGTGCCGCAGAACGGATCGAAAACGAAGTCGTCGCCGCCCACTCCGAAGCGGTCGAGATACTGGCGGACCAGGTGAGGTGGGTACGCGAGCACAAACCGGTACCAGCCGTGCACCGGCGAGTCCTCCTTCTGCAACGTGTTTTCCTGCCCGATGGCAGCGACACCCCGGGTCTTCCCGGCCGGCACCTTGTCCGGGTCGCCAAGCTCGAAGAGGAAGGGTGAAGTAGTGTTCATACCTCCAGCAGCATCCGGGCGGGGTTTTCGATCAGGTCCTTGACCCGGCGCAGGAAGGTCACCGCCTCGCGGCCGTCCACCAGGCGGTGGTCGTAGGTCAGGGCTAGGTACATCATGGGCCGGATGACCACCTGCCCGTCGCGCGCCACCGGGCGGTCCTGGATGGCGTGCATGCCCAGCACCCCGCTCTGCGGCGGGTTGATCAGCGGGGTGGACAGCAGCGAGCCGTACACGCCGCCATTGGTGATGGTGAAGGTGCCCCCGGCCAGCTCGTCGGGCTTGAGCTTGTTTTCCTTCGCCCGTCTGGCGAAGTCGCCGATGGCCAGTTCGAGCTCCGCGAAGCTCAGGCGCTCGGCGTGGCGCAGCACCGGCACCACCAGGCCGCGCCCGCCGCCGATGGCCACGCCGATGTCGAAGTAATTGCGATAGGCGATGCTCTGGCCGCGGATTTCGGCGTTGAGGGCCGGCACTTCCTTGAGCGCCTCGATGCTCGCCTTCACGAAGAAGGACATGAAGCCCAACTTGACCTGGTAACGCTCCTGGAATTTCTCCTGGAATTGCGCGCGCAAGGTCATCACGGCGGTCATGTCCACCTCGTTGAACGTGGTGAGCAGCGCCATGGTGTTCTGCGCCTGCAAAAGCCGCTCGGCTATCTTGCGCCGGAGGAGGCTCATGGGAACCACCTCTTCCTCGCGCCCGGCGGGCGCGGCAGCGGGCGGGGCTGAAGGCGGAGCTGCCGGCGCGGGCGCGAGCTCCGCGGCGGGTGGAGGCGCGGCCTGGGCCTCGACGGCGCGCCGCACGTCTTCCTTGAGCACGCGTCCGCCCGGGCCGGTGCCGGGGATTTCCCCGGCCTTCAAGCCGGCCTGGGCGCCGGCGCGCGCGGCGGCGGGCATCACGCGCGGTTCGGCCGCGGGCCTGGCGGGCGGCTGGGCGGCTGGAGCGGCGGCAGCAGGTTTCGCCGCGGGCGCGGGTCGAACTGGCGCGGCGTCGGTTTCGACCGTGCCCACGACTTCGCCCACCGCGACCTTTTCGCCTTTGCGCTTGAGCTGCCGGCCCAGCGTGCCGTCGGCGGGCGCGAAGATTTCCAGCGTGGCCTTGTCAGTCTCGATGACGACCACGGCCTCGTCCTTGCGGACGGGGTCGCCGGGCTGTTTGAGCCAGTCGCCGATTTCGACTTCGGTGACGGATTCGCCGACCGAGGGGACAACGAGTTCGAGGGCCATGGTTCAGGCGGTTGCCGGGGTGGGTTGTTTGGTGCCGGGAATGGTTTCGGTGCGCGGGCGCGGCTGGTAGTCTCCGCCGGCGAAGGCGCGCTCGAGCAACTGCTCCTGCTCGATCTCGTGCGCCGCGTGCGAGCCGGTGGCGGGGCTGGCGGAGGCCGGGCGGCAGACGCCGCTGAACGGCAGCCGGCCCAGGAAGGCCATGCTCACGGTCACGCGCAGGTAATGCCACGCGCCCATGTTCTCCGGCTCCTCCTGCACCCAGATGACGTGCGTGCCGGCCGGGCATTCAGCCAGCAACGCCTCGAGTTCGGCCCGGGGAAAGGGGTAAAACTCCTCGAGCCGGATGATGGCGATGTCGTCGCGGCCGAGTTCCTGGCGTCGGGCCTCGAGTTCGTAATAGAGCTTGCCGCTGCACAGCAACACGCGATGCACGTCGCGCATCGGCACGCCGCGCGGGTCGGGGATCACGCGCTGGAAGCGCCCGCCCGCGCAATCGGCCAGCGGCGAGACGGCCTTCGGATTCCGCAACATGCTCTTGGGCGTGAGCACCACCAGCGGCTTGCGCCAGCGGCGGAGCATCTGGCGGCGCAGCAGGTGGAAGAACTGCGCGGGCGTGCTGGGCTGCGCGACCTGGAGGTTGTCCTCGCCGGCCAGGCTCAGGAAGCGCTCGAGGCGCGCGCTGGAGTGCTCGGGGCCGGCGCCCTCGAAACCGTGCGGCAGCAGCAGGACCACGCCGCTGAGCCGGCGCCACTTGTCCTCGCCGCTGGCGATGAACTGGTCAATGGTCACCTGCGCCGCGTTGGCAAAGTCGCCAAACTGCGCCTCCCACATCACCAGCCCGTCCGGCGTGTCCAGGCTGTAGCCGTACTCGAAGCCGAGCACGCCCGTCTCCGAGAGCGGGCTGTTGAGGATCTCCACCGGCCCCTGGCCTGTGCGCAGGTGCTGGAGCGGACAGTACTTCACGCTGGTCTCGTAATCGTGCAAGACCGCGTGCCGCTGGCTGAACGTGCCGCGCTCGCAGTCCTGCCCGGACAGGCGGACGCGGTGGCCTTCGTCCGCCAGCGTGGCGAAGGCCAGGGCTTCGGCGGCCGCCCAGTCGAGCGGGCGTTTGCCCTCGGCCATCTCGCGGCGGTGTTGCAGGAAACGGCCGAGCTTGGGATGGAGCGTGAAGTCCTCCGGCAGGACGGTGAGACGGCGGAGCAGGTCGGCGAGCCGGGCCGCCGGCAGGGCGGTTTCCGGGTGGTCCGCCGCCGCGACCGGCCCGCCGAAGTAGCCGCGCCAGATGCCCTCCAGGCTGCTGGGCGGCAGGGCGGTGTAGCTGCCGCGCGCCTCGCTGAGATGCTGCTCCAGCCAGTCGTGGCGCTTGCGGGCGATCTCGTCCGCCTCCTCGCGCGTGATACCGCCCAGTTCCAGCAGGCGTTCGAGGTAGGCGTCGCGCACCGGCGGGCGTTGCTCGATCAGGCGGTACAACTCCGGCTGGGTGAAGGACGGCTCGTCGCCCTCGTTGTGTCCCAGGCGGCGGTAGCAGTACATGTCAATCACCACGTCCAGCTTGAACTCCTGGCGGAACTCCATCGCCAGGCGGATGCACCGCGCCACGGCCTCGGGGTTCTCGCCGTTCACGTGGAAGATCGGCGCGGGCAGCATCCGCGCCACGCTGGTGGCGTACAGCGTCGAGCGGCCTTCCTTGGGCGGCGTGGTGAAGCCGATCTGGTTGTTGACGATGATGTGAATCGTCCCGCCGGTGCGGTAGCCGGGCAGCCGGCTGAGGTTGAGCGTCTCCTGCACCACGCCCTCGCCGATGAACGCCGCGTCGCCGTGGATCAGCAGCGCCAAGACCCGCGCGCGCTCCGCGTCGCCGCGGCGGTCCTGCTTGGCGCGCACGCGGCCGAGCGCGACCGGGTTCACGAACTCGAGATGGCTGGGGTTGAAGCACAGCGAGAGATGCACGCGCCGGCCGGCGGCGGTCATGAAGTCGCTGCTGTACCCCATGTGGTACTTCACGTCGCCGCCGCCCAGGTACAGGTCGGGGTCCTTGTCCGCGAACTCACGGAAGATTTCGCGCGGGCCTTTGCCGATGATATTGGCCAGCACGTTGAGCCGGCCGCGGTGCGCCATGCCCAGCACGATTTCCTCCACGCCCAGTTCGCTCGCCTTCTCGATGGCCAGATCGAGCATGGGGATGAGCGTCTCCCCGCCCTCGAGCGAGAAGCTTTTGGCGCCCACGAACTTCTTGCGGATGAACTGCTCGAACACGATCGCGTCCGTGAGCCGGGTCAGGATCCGGAGCTGCATGTCGCGGCTCAGCTCGGCCCGGAACGCCGGGCTCTCGATGCGGTCCTGCAACCAGTGCCGGATGCGCAGGTCGTCAATGTGCATGTACTGCACGCCCACGGCGCCGCAGTAGATCTCGCGCAGGCGCTGCAGGATGTCGCGCAGCGGCAGGCGGTCCGTCTTGGAAAAGGTCTCCAGGTAAAACCGCCGGTTCATGTCGCCGCCGCTGAACCCGTGGAACTGCGGGTCCAGTTGCGGCACGTACGGCACGAAATTCGAGAGCGGGTCCACCCGTGCCAGGATGTGACCGCGCGTGCGGTAGGCCCGCACCATGCGGTCCACACGGTGCTGGAGCAGCAGCATCGTCTCCAGGTCTTCCTCCGGGGCGGCCACGCGCGGGGCGGGCGCGCCGCCGGCGGGGTTGAACAGGCTGCGGCGCGGAAACGACGGCGCCGGGCGCGCGGGCGTGGCAGCAAGGTCGCCGTTGCCCAGGCGGCGGAAATACTCCTGCCACTCCGGCGGGACGGACGCCGGGTCGCGCTGGTACGCGGCCAGTTGCTCCTCGGCGTAGGCGAGGTTCGAGGCGTCGGGCGGCTGTACGGAATTCATGCGCTTGCTGTCAACATCCGCCGCTCCGGCCGGCACCGCGCGGTGGGCCGGAGGCGATGGCCGGACTGTTGGCCGAAACCGCCCGCCGGGCAAGTCTGGACGCGCTTTGGACTGCGCCAGTTCACCGGCGCTTTCGCCCAGCGGTCGGAGGGGCGAGCGCCGCGAGCCCCATGCAGGCAGCCGGCGTCTCGCTCAGACGCCGGGTCGTGTCGCTCATCGGCGAGAAGGCTGTTGGTCCGGAGGGCAGGTGGCCGGCCTCCGGCTCAGAGGCCGGCCCGTGTCGCCCCTCAGCGAGGGGTGGCCTGCCTGCGAGGGGAACCCACCGTGTAGCGCCAGCGCTCAGGCCGCGCCGTCCACCACCTGGCAGACCCACGATTCCAGCGCGCGGCCGGTCCGCAGCCGATAGCCGGCCGCCACGTGGGCGCGGAAGTCCTCCTCCGTCTCGCGTTTGACGAGGTTCAACGTGGCCCCGCCGAAGCCCCCGCCGGTCAGCCGCGCGCCCAAGCAGGCCGGATGCGCGCGGGCCAGTTCCACCAGTTCGTCCAACTCCGGGCAACTGTTGTGAAAGTTGTCGCGCGAACTGGCGTGGCTCTCGAAGAGCAGCCGGCCGAACCCGGCGAAATCGCCGGCGCGCAGCAACGTCGCGCCGCGCGCCACGCGGTCGGTCTCGCCCACGACGTGCAGCGCGCACTCGTACTGATGCGGCGTGAGCCGGCCGCGGCTGACCGCCAGCCTTTCCGGCGTCACCGCCCGCAACGCCGGCACGCCCAGCGCCCGCGCCGCCGCTTCGCACGTGGCGCGGCGGTCGTTGTATTCGCCGGCCACCAGCGCGTGGTGGACGCCGGAATGGCAGACCACCACCGCGAGGTCCGGCGCGAACGGCGTCCAGTCCACGCCCAGGCTCTGGCAGTCAATGAGGATCACGTGGCTGGCGGAGCCGAATAGCGAGGAGATATGGTCCAGCAGGCCGCAGTTGACGCCCACGAACCGGTTTTCCGCGGCCTGACACAGCTTCGCCAGCGCCAGTTTCTCGACCGTGCCCGGGGCGGGGAGTTCGCCCACGCCCAGCCGTGGCAGCGCGACGCCCCGGCCCTCCGCGTCGAGCGAGTACGGATAAAGCTTGCGGACCAGCAGCGCCGTGGCCACGAGCAGGGCGGCCGAGCTGCTCAGGCCGGCGCCCAGCGGGATGGTGCTGTGGATGGCGGCGTTGAAGCCGCGCAGCGGCACGCCGCGCTCGCGGAGCTGGAGCAACAGCCCCTTGCTGTAATTGGCCCAGGGCGCGGCGGTTTCGCGTTCCGTGCTGGACAGGCTGAATTTCGCCGGTTCGGGAAAGGCGGTGGAAAACAGCTCCACCACGTCGTCCGCGCGCGGGGCGCCGGCCATGAAGACGAACTTGTCCACCGCCAGCGCCATGATCAGGCCCTGGTTGTAATCCGTGTGGTTGCCAAGGAGCTCGACGCGGCCCGGGGCCCGCGCAAGCTGGGCGGGGGCGGCGCCAAAGTGCCGCTGAAAGGCATGGGCGGCTTCAAGCATACGAGGGCAAGGCTGCGAAAGCCCGGCCGGCCCCGCAAGGCCGTTGTTGGGTCAAGACGTGGTAGCCGGCGTCTCGCCGAGACGCCGGATCCCGTTGCCTCTCAGCGAGGGGCGACCCACCCGGACGCAAAAGCAAAGCGCCGGCGGAAGGGTTCCCGCCGGCGCGGCGAACGCACGGAAAGTCCAGTTCAGAATTTCTTGGTGAGGGTCAATGTGCCGCGATGGCCTTGCGGCCGGTCTTCGGCCAGGACTTCGTAGCCGTAGCGCAGCGAGACAAACAGGCCGGCCTTCTGCCAGAACCAGACGAATTCAGGGCCCACGCCCACGACGTTGTCTTTGTTGTCGCTGGCCGGGATGGCGCCGTTGGCCTCGTCCTCGGTCATCTGGCCCTGGTAATAGGCCCAGACACCCGCCTCGAAGGTCGGGGTGAACGCCTTGCCCAGGCCGCCCTCGAGCGAGAGCGTGTCGCCGGGGGTGATGTCGTAATCGGTGCTTTCGTAATTGATTTCGTAGCGGGCCAGCGCGGAGAGCGACCAGGTCTTCCGGGCGTCCAGGTAGAGCGTGCCGCCGGCGGTGACCATGTGCGTCCAAGTGCCCTGGCCGGTGCCGCCAGTGATGCTTTCCGGGTCACCGTCGCCGGTGGGCGCCCAGATGCCGTAGCCGATGCCCAGGTCCGCGCGCTGCCAGTGCCAGGAGAGCGTGATGGGCTCGATGAAGATGTCGCCGAGGTTGAACACCTCGTCGCGCTCGCCCATGACCTTGACGTTCTTATAGAGGAACGGCACGAGCACGTCGCAGCCGTAATAGGCGCCGAGGATCTGGAAGTCGGTGATCCAGATCGGCCGGATGGCGTTGGCGTATACGAAGGCCTCGAATTCGAGGGGCAGTTCGTCGCCGCTGGCGTCGTTCAATTGATCGCTGTAGTAAGCGAGGTTGTAGTCCCGCAGGTAGAACCCGGGCGGGGGCAGCGAGCCGGATTTGAGCCCTTCCACCCCGATGGGGTAAAGGCCGGTGAAGCTGGGCTGGGCCAGCACGAGAGCTGGCAGCGCCAGCGCGCCGCCGAGCAACAGGAGTTTCTTGGGTTTCATGGTTTGTGCGTCCCGCCGTGGGCGGGAAAATCGGTTTCAGGCCTCGCCGTCCCGGAGGTTGCCGGACAGGTAGGTGTCGTACGCGGTCAGGTCGAGCATGCCGTGGCCGCAGAGGTTGAAGAGGATCACCTTCTTGCGGCCTTCCTCGCGGCAGCGGATCGCCTCGTCCAGCACGGCGGCGATGGCGTGGGAGGGCTCGGGCGCGGGCAGGATGCCCTCGGTGCGGGCGAAGAGCACCGCCGCCTCGAAGACCTTCGTCTGCGGGTAGGCCACGGCGTCAATCAGCCCCAGCTTCTTCGCGTGGCTCACCGCGGGGGCCATGCCGTGATAGCGCAGGCCGCCGGCGTGAATCTTGGGCGGCATGAACCGGTGCCCCAGCGTGTACATCATCAGCAACGGCGTCATCTCCGCCGTGTCGCCGAAGTCGTAACGCAGCTCGCCCTTGGTGAGCGACGCGCAGGACGACGGCTCCACCGCGACGATGCGGTAGTGCTTCCCGGCGGCGAGCTTCTGGCGGATGAACGGAAAGGTGAGCCCGGCGAAGTTGCTGCCGCCGCCGACGCACCCGATCACCACATCCGGCTCCTCACCGGCCATTTCCATCTGCTGGAGGGCCTCCTGCCCGATGACGGTCTGGTGCAGGCAGACGTGGTTAAGCACGCTGCCCAGCGAGTACTTGGTGCCCGGATGCTTCACGGTGTCCTCGATCGCCTCGCTGATGGCGATGCCCAGGCTGCCGGGGCAATCCGGGTCTTCGGCCAGCATCTTGCGGCCGAACTCGGTGTGTTCGGTGGGGCTGGCATGCACCTCGGCGCCCCAGGCCTGCATCATCAACCCGCGGTACGGCTTGGACAGGTAGCTGACCTTGACCATGTACACCACGCATTCGAGGCCGAAGAGCCGCGTGGCAAACGCCAGCGACGAGCCCCACTGGCCGGCGCCGGTCTCGGTGGCCAGCCGCCTGGTGCCGGCCAGCTTGTTGTAGTAAGCCTGCGGCACGGAGGTGTTCGGCTTGTGACTGCCGGCCGGGCTGACGCCTTCGTACTTGTAGTAGATGTGCGCCGGGGTGTTGAGCGCCTTTTCCAGCCGCACCGCCCGCAGCAAGGGCGTGGGCCGCCACAGCGAGTAAATCTCCCGCACCGGCTCGGGAATCTCGATCCACCGCTCGGGGCTCATCTCCTGCATGACCAGGTTCTCCGGGAAGATCGCGGTCATCAGGTCCGGCGTCACCGGCTGGCGGGTGCCGGGGTGGAGCGGCGGGGGCAGCGGCTCCGGGAAATCGGCCGGCAGGTTGTACCAGGCGCGTGGCATTTCCTTTTGCGTCAGATCGAATCGAATCGGCTGGCTCATGAGTTTGTGGCGTGTTTCAGAAGGCAGGCGATTACCAGCCGGCCGCGCAAATGGCAACCTTTTCCGCCGGTTTTGGGCCGAAAACGCCGCTGTGCGCGTGCCTCAGACCCAGGCCACGGACCAGGTCCGCCCGTCCCCGGACCGGTTGCCGGCCAGGGCGCGCAACGTGAGCGACACGCCGCTCCGGCCGAAACGCGCGTCCACCCAGCCCACCGGCTGCGCGTCGTTGAAGTTGTAGCCCACCGCCGGGAGGTTGATCAGTTGCAGCCGCTCGCGCCGGCTCAGCGCCCAGACATGGGAGTGGCCGTAAAAAATCGCCTTCACGTGCCGATGCGGCTGGGCCAGCGCAAAGAGCCTCTCGGCGTCGAGCAGGTCGCCGTCGCCGTCGCCGAGGGTGTGATGCACAAAGAGCACCGCCGGACGCTCGGCCAGCCGCGGCAGGTGGGTGGCCAGCCATTGGCGCTGGGCGCGCCCCAGCAGGCCGGGGGTCTGGTTCACGTACATCAGCGAGTCCAGCACGATCACGCGGACGGCGGGATGCTCGATCACGGTGACGTGTTTGCCACTGACTGGCGCCGGCGTGTCGGGACGCTCGGCGAACACCTTGAGGAAGTTCGCCCGGTCGTCGTGGTTGCCCAAGCCGATGTACACCGGCGCCACGGCCGCCGCCGGCTCGAGCAACGCGCGCAATTCCTGATAGTCCTCGAGCCGGCCCTCCAGCCGCGCGGCGTCACCGCAGATCACCACGCCTTCAGGGCGGGCCGCCACCACCTGCGTCACCACAGCCCGGAGGTTTTCCCACGGATTGAAGCCCCGGTGGCCGTTCTTGCGGTCGCCGGGCACGTGCGTGTCCGCCAGCAAGGCGAGGTGAAATTCCGCGTCCGCCCCCGCCTGGCGCGGGGTCAGCGAACGGCAGCCCGCGAAGACCAGCGCCGCCCCGCCCAGCGTGGCAGTCTTGAGAAAGGCACGGCGGTTTCCGGCACGGTCAAAGATGATCGGCATGGCCTGAATGCGTCGGTTTTGCGACGCAGTCTTCCAAGCCTCACAGCCGCCGGCAAGCGAAGTCGCTTGGTGGAACCGCGCAAAATGACAAGGGGACGGAATTTATTCCCGAGTTTGGCTGATTCGCGTCTGGTCAACCGCCGGCGATTCCGCTAAAGACCGGCCCGACAAATTCCATGAACGCGTCAGCCTCCCCACGTCGGACTTTTCTCACCCAATTGTCGCTGGGCGCCGCGGCGGTCGCCGCCGTGCCTTTGGCCGGACACGCGGCGGCTTCGCAGCCGTCCTCCCGCCGCGGCACGGCGCGCGGCCTGGCAGAACCCGCCTTCCGGCCGTTGCCGCTGGGCGCGGTCACCGCCGACGGCTGGCTGCGTCGCCAACTGCGCCAGCAGGCGGACGGCTTGAGCGGGCACCTCGACGAATTCTGGCCGGATGTCGGGCAAAGCCAGTGGTTCGGCGGCAAGGCCGAAGGCTGGGAGCGCGCGCCGTACTGGCTGGATGGCGTGATCCCGCTGGCCTGGGTGCTCGACGACACACCCTTGAAGGCCAAGATCAAACGTTACGTGGACCACATCCTCGCCGCGCAGCGGCTCGACGGCTGGTACGCGCCCTACCCGCTCGACGCAAACGCCCGGCCGTACGATCTGTGGGCCATCCTGCTGGCGAACAAGGCGCTGGCGCAATATCACGAGGCCACCGGCGACGCCGCGGTGCTGCAGGCCGTGCTGCGCAACCTCCGCGCCGTCCAGGCTGCGCTGGACCGCACGCCGCTGTTTGACTGGGGCCGCTTCCGCTGGTTCGAGGGGCTCATTCCCGCCTGCTACGCCTATGAGCTGACCGGCGAGGACTGGCTGCTGGAACTGGCGCGCCAGCTCCAGGCCCAGGGCTTCGACTACCGCGCCTTTTATGAAGGTCCCGACATCGTGTCGCCCACGCCGCGCCGCGGCCGGTGGACTTGGGAGAAGCACGTCGTGAACACCGGGATGGCGCTGAAGGCGCACGCCCTGGCGTGGCGGCTGACCCGCCGCGAGGAGGACCGGACGTTCGCGCGGCGCATGTTGGAGATCCTGGACCGCTACCACGGCCAGGTGCATGGCTTGTTCACCGGCGACGAATGCCTGTCCGGCCGCAGCCCCACGCAAGGCACCGAGTTGTGCGCGGTGGTCGAGTCGCTGTACTCGCTGGAATGGCTGGCGGCCATCACCGGCGAGCCCGCCTACGCCGACCGCCTCGAGCGGGTGGCCTTCAACGCGCTGCCCGCCACGTTCGCGCCGGACATGTGGTCGCACCAGTACGACCAGCAGGTGAACCAGGTGCAATGCACGATCAACCCCCACCACATGTGGTCCACGAACGGCCCGGACTCGAACATCTTCGGGCTCGAACCGAACTACGGCTGCTGCACCGCGAACCTGCATCAGGGCTGGCCGAAGTTCGCCGCTCATCTCTGGATGCGGACGCCGGGCAAAGGCCTCGCCGCCGTGGCTTACGCGCCCAGCACGGCGCGGGTTGCGGTGCGCGGCCAGCCGGTGCGCGTGGCGCTCGAGACCGATTACCCGTTCCGCGAGACGCTGCGCTTCACCGTCGAGACCGGCCAGCGCGTGCGCTTTCCGCTGTGGTTGCGCGTGCCGGCCTGGGCGCGCGGCGCGACGCTGCGCGTGGCCGGCGGCCGGGAGCAGGCGCTCGCAAGCGGCCGGTTCCATCGGGTCGTGCGGAACTGGTCCGGCGCGACTGCGCTTGAACTGCGCCTGCCGATGGCGGTCAAGGTCTCGCGGCGTTACAACCAGGCCCTGGCGATCGAGCGCGGCCCGCTCGTGTACGCGCTCAATCCGCGCGAGACCTGGACGCGCGTCAATGCCGACCAGCCGCACCGCGAACTGCCGCACGGCGACTTCGAGGTGCGCCCGGCCACGCCGTGGAACTACGGCTTGCTCGTGGACGAGGCGCGACCCGAGGCCGGCGTGCGCTTCGAGGAGCGGCCCGTGGGCGAGCGGCCGTTCTCGCCGGAAGGCGCGGGCGTCGTGGCCCGCGTCCAAGGCCGCCGGCTGCCCAACTGGGAACTCGAGCATGGCTGGGCCGCGGAGGTTTCGCCCCAAGAGCAGGCCAGCCGGGAACCGCTGGAAGACCTGACGCTGATTCCGTACGGCTGCGCGAAGCTGCGCGTGGCCGAGTTCCCTCGGCTCAGGAGCTGAGGCGCCGGCGGCCCGCGCCCGCCGCAGCGGCCTCGGCGCAGGCGCGGACGAAATGCCGGAACAGCGCGCGGAAGCGCGGCCAGGCCCGCACCAGCCGTTCCGGGTGGAACTGGACCGAGAGCAGCCACGGCAGCACCCCGGCGTGCCGCGGCGCCAGTTCCATCGCCTCGACCACGCCGTCCGTGCTGCGCGCCGTGACCGCGAACAACTCCGCCAGACGGTCCACCGCCTGGTGATGGGTGCTGTTCACGCCCACGCGCGTGGCGCGGAGCAGGCGCGCGAGCCGCGAGCCGCGCTCGAGCGTGATGTCGTGGACCGGCTCGTCCTTGCGATCCAGCCGGCGGTGCCCCATCTCGCCGGGCACCTGCGTGGCCAGGTCCACGAACAACGTGCCGCCGAAGGCCACGTTCAAGAGCTGGTGTCCGCGGCAGATGGCGAGCAGCGGCTTGCGCTGGCGGAAGACTTCGCGCAGGCATTCCAGTTCGAAGACGTCCCGCTCCGGCTCGACCACGCGCACTGTGGCGCGCAGCTTCGCCGGCAGGTCCGGCGCATGCAGCTCCGGCTGGATGTCTTCGCCGCCGGTGAGCAGGACGCCGTCACAACGCGCGACCGCAGCCGCCGCGTAACCGGAGTCCGGCTCGCAGGCGGCCACGACAGGCACGCCGCCCGCAGCGACGACCGCGCGCGGGTAGGCGTTGGAAAGGCTGATCGAGGCGTCCGCGAACTCGGCTCCACGGACTTGCGCTCCGGACGTGATCAGAATCAAAGGCCGGTTGTTCATGGCTGGCGCAAACGCCGGTTCAATCTGACGTGTTTCCCGGCCCGTGCCAAGCCAGAGCAAAGGGGGGCCGTGAGGGCGCGTCTCACTTTGGTGCCGGACCAGCCTTGACGGGGTGGGACGAGACTCCATTGGGCACTGCCTTTCAGCCCGAAAACCGAAGTTGCTCGTAGCGTCGGATTCCCATCCGGCTCAACTTCGGTTTTCGGATTCAGCGCGGCGGTCGGCAGACTGCGGCCCCAAGGGCGAGGCGCCTGCCCCGGCACCTGAGACGGGTGCGCCCCCCGCCCAATGTCATCGCTGCGGCTAAGGCGAACGCGGTGCGCCGGCCCGAAGCGGTTCACGGGCTGGGGTTTGAGGCGTGGGGTGCGAGGTGCGTGGTCCGGGGTGCCGGGGCGAGGACGAACGCGCGCGCTCGTTCAAAGAACGCCGAGCAGACGGGATTTCCGGTCTCCAGACCCCGCGAAAGGTCCGCGCGGGCACGCGCGGCGGGAATCTCCTTGACCGCGAGCTAAAGGGATTCTTAAGGTCGCCACGTGCCAGGCACGCTTCATGTTCGAGCAACTTAAGAGCCTGTTTTCCAACGATATTGGAATAGATTTGGGCACGGCCAATTCCTTGGTTTACGTCAAGGATCGGGGTATCGTCCTGCGGGAGCCCTCGGTCGTGGCCATTCAGGCGGGGACGAACATCGTGCTGGCGGTGGGTGAAGAGGCCAAGCGCATGCTTGGCCGCACCCCGGGCAACATCATCGCCATCCGGCCCATGAAGGACGGCGTGATCGCGGATTTCGATGTGACCGGGGCGATGCTGCGGCATTTCATCCAGCGGGTCCACCACCGCAAGCTCATCGCCCCGCGGGTGGTGGTGGCCGTGCCCTCCGGCATTACGGAAGTCGAGAAGCGGGCGGTGAAGGACTCGGTGACGCACGCCGGCGCGCGCGAGGTCTATCTGATCGAGCAGCCCATGGCCTCGGCCATTGGCGTGGGCCTGCCCGTGCATGAACCGGCCGGCAACATGATTGTGGACATTGGCGGCGGTACGTGCGAGATGGCCATCATTTCGCTGGCCGGCATCGTGTTCAGCCGCAGCCTGCGCGTGGGGGGCGACGAATTCGACGAGACAGTCGTCGCGCACATGAAACGCGCGCATAACTTGATGATTGGCGAACGTACAGCGGAAGAGATCAAAATTCGCGTGGGTTCCGCGTATCCGCTCGAGCAGGAGTTGACGATGGACGTCAAAGGCCGCGACCTGAGCACCGGCCTGCCCAAGACCATCAACATCCGCTCCGAGGAGATCCGCGAGGCCCTGAAGGAGCCGCTTTCCAGCATCCTTGAAGCCATCCGCATCACCCTGGAACGATGCCCGCCCGAACTGGCCGCCGACTTGGTGGACCGCGGGATCGTCCTGGCGGGTGGCGGGGCGTTGTTGCGGGGCATGGACCGCTTGGTGGCCGAGGAGACCTACCTCCCCGTCCACATCGCGGACGACCCCCTGACGGCCGTGGCCGAGGGCACCGGCCGGGTGCTGAACGAGTTGCAGTTCCTCAAGCGCGTCGCCTCTTCCGCCAATTAAGCCCGGCTGCCGCCGGCACGTTCGCCCCGTGCAGTGGAACGGGGTAACGGATGTCAAAACGACCGCAGTTGGTCGCCTTCGGCGCGGTGGTGTTGCTGGCGCTGGTTCTCCTGAACCTGCCCGACCAGTTTGCCGCCCGCGTGAAGATCGCCATTGGCACGCTCTTCCTGCCCCTCTTCGGCCTGGTGGGCACCGTCCAGAACCTCGCCGGGGAGGCCGCCCGCGCGGCCACGCCCCGCGCCGTCCTGACCCGCCAACTCGAGGAACTGCGCCGGCAAAACCAGGACCTCCGGAACGAGCTGGCCCAGGCCCGCACGGCCGCAGACGAAAACCAGCGGCTGCGCCAGTTCGTGGGCTGGCGGCAATCCAGTCCTTGGAAGACCAAGGTCTGCGCCGTGCTGGCGCGCGACCCAGCGACTTGGTGGCGTGGCTTCCATGTGGACGCCGGCTCCCGCGACGGCCTGCGGCCCGGCCTGCCGGTCGTCGTGCCGGAAGGGCTGGTGGGCCGCCTCGAGCGGGTTGGCTTCGCCACCGCCGAGGTGGTGCTGGCGGGCGATCCGCGTTGCCGGGTGTCCGTGGTGGTGCGCGAAACGGGCGAGACCGGCGTCCTGTCCACGCTGTCGGCCGGCGTGATGGACCACCGGCTGGTGGACCTCACCCACCTGCCGCGGAATCTGGCGGTCCGGCCGGGCCAGACGGTCTTCACCAGCGGCATGGGCGGCGTGTTCCCCCCCGGCATCCCGGTCGGCACGGTGGTGGACACACGGAGCATCGGCTTCGGATTGTATTCGGAGGCGCGGGTGAAACTGGCGGCCGACACCAGCCGGCTGCGGGAGGTCATCGTCTTGCTGCCATGAACCACGCGCGTCTGGTGCTGTTGCTGCTGATCGCCTTCCTGGCGGTGTTTGCCCAGGCCGCCTTCGAGGCGCCCCGGCGTTGGCTGGGCAGCCCGTTGGACCTGCTGCCCCCGCTCATGGTGTGCGCCGCGCTGCGGCTGGACCTCACGGCCGTCACGCTCCTGGCCATCTGCGGCGGGCTGTGGTTCGACGCGCTGTCCGCCAACCCGATCGGCGCGAGCATCCTGCCGCTGTTCCTGGTGGGCTGGGCGATGTGGCATCGGCGGGACGTGCTGCTGCGCGAGCTGGATTACGCCCAGCTTTTCCTGGGCGCCGCCGCCAGCCTGCTGGTGCCGGTGCTGACGCTGGTGGTGGTGCTCACCAAAGGACCGCAGCCCGAGCTGGGCTGGCGCACGCTCTGGCATCTGGTGGTGCTGACCGTGACCGGCGGCGTGCTCACGCCGGTGTTGTTCCGCCTGCTCGAACGGCTCGAGCGGCTGTTTGTCCATCCCCCGGCGGTCGCGAGCCTGTACCGGCCCGACCGCGAGATCAAACGGGGGCGCTATTGATGGAAACGTTTCAACAAAGATCACGTCGGCCAGCCCGGGCGGCGGGGGCGCGATTGAGAACAGGTAAATGAGTGAGTTGTTAAATGAACTGGAAGGCCGCCAATCCGGCGCGCCGGCGGCCGGCTTCGGCCGCAGTCCGGCCCGGGTGGCGCGCAGATTCGCAGGTGTTGCAACTCATTTAACCGATCACCCCTTCAACCCGAAAACCGAAGTTAGGCAGGCGGGACGCACTGCGCCACGGCTAGCTTCGGTTTTCGGCTTTAACCGTGGGGGAACTCGATGACTCCGGACTAACCCATGCTCGTGGTGGACCAACTCCGGCGCGGTGACCAGCGCCTGCGGGTGCTGGCCATCGGCATTTTCGCCGGCCTGCTGCTGCTCCTGGCCGGGCTGTGGTACGTGCAGGTGGTCAACGCCGGTTATTACCAGGCCCGGATGCGCAACCAGACGTTTCGCACGGTCCGCGAGCCGGCGGTGCGGGGCCGGATTCTGGACCGCAAGGGCCGCGTGCTGGCCGAAAACCGGCCCGGCTACATCCTGAACCTGTACATCGAGGAGTTGCGGCCGCTGTTCCGCGAGGAGTACTGGCGGCAGCGGGCTGCGTACGTCGCGGGCAAGGCCCTGACCTCCGGACCGGCCAGCCCGCCGGCCGGTTTCTGGGAGCGCCTGCTGGCCGGGCTGCGGCCGGCGACGCGGCGTGTCCGGCTCACGCGCGATGAGATCATGGCCTTGAACCACACCACCCGCTTCACGGTGGTCAGCAACACCGTGGCGCGGGTCGGCGCCTTGCTCGGCACCCCGCTTACCATCACGGAGGAGCAGTACCGCCGGCACCACCACCAGTGGCCGTACCGGCCGCTGCCCATCCTGGAGAACCTCACCCCGGCGCAAGTCGCCCGCTTCCTGGAACAGGCGCCGGTGCTGCCCGGCGTGGACCTCGAGGTGCGCCCGGTCCGCCACTACCCGCACGGCCAGCGCGTGGCCCACGTGCTGGGGTACCTGACCCGCGATGACCAGGCCCGCGGAGAGGAGGAGGAAGGCTTCAACTACAGCCTGCCCAGCTACGAAGGCGCCATCGGCATCGAGTTCGGTTACAACGAGACATTGCTCGGCCGGCCGGGCATCCGGAACATCGTTGTGGACAGCCTCAGCTACCGCAACGAGGAAAGCATCTGGGTGGCGTCGGAAGCCGGGCAGAATGTCGTCCTGACTCTTGACCTCGACCTCCAGCTTGCCGCCTGGCAGGCGCTCCAATCCGCCGGCCCCAACGTGCGCGGCGCGGTGGTCGTGCTCGAGGTGACCAACGGCGACGTGCTGGCGCTGGTGTCCTCGCCGGCCTACGACCCGAACGACTTCCTCGACGGCATCTCCGAGCAGGACTGGCGGGAGCGCCTCAACCACCCGCAACTGCGCCCCATGCTCAACCGCGCCACGCAAGGCGCCTATCCGCCCGGCTCGATCTTCAAAATGGTCACGGCCCTGGCCTGCCTGGAAGCGGGTCTCGATCCCGCGTTGGTCTTCACGGTGCAGCCCGACCCGGCCAATCCGGGCCGCGGCGCCATCTTCGTGGGCCGGCGCAAGATTCGCGACACCGCGCCGCCGGGCGAGTACGACTTCCGCCGGGCGTTGCTGCGTTCGAGCAACGCGTACTTCATCCATCACGGGCTCGCGGCCGGCCGCGACCGGTTGCTCGAAATGGGCAAGCGTTTCTTCCTGGGCGAGCGCATCGGCCTGCCGCTCCGCCAGGAGGCGCGCGGCTACTTTCCGTACCCGCGCGAGGTGCGCTGGCAGTGGACGGACGGCAATGTGGCCAACGCCTGCATCGGCCAGGAAATCACCGTGACTCCGCTGCAAATGGCGGTCCTGACCGCCGCCGTGGCCAACGGCGGCAGCGTGTTCTGGCCGCGGCTGGTGTTGCGGGTGGAACCGCCCGAGCCCGGTCCGGGCGCGACGGCCACGAGCTTCCCGCCGCGGCTGCGCGGCGAACTGGGCGTGCCGCCGGCGCACCTCCAAATCCTCCGCGAGGCCATGCTGGCCGACACCGTCGAGCCGGAGGGCACCGGCTTCGCCGCGTTTCACGAACGCGACCGTCGCACGCCCGTGCTCAAGCACATGCAGGTGGGCGGCAAGACCGGGACGGCCGAGATCGAGGAAAACGGGCGCACTGTGGACTACATCACCTGGTTCACCGCGTTCGGGCCGTACGACCAGCCCCGCTACGCCGTGGTGGCGATGGTGGAAAGCGGCCGCTCCGGCGGCGGCACGTGCGCGCCGGTGGTGCGCCAGATTTTCCAACACCTGGAACGACGCGAGACCGCCCTCCCGCCGGCGCTGGCCCGGGGAGGCGAATGACCATGCAACCCGTGCCTGTCAATCGTCCCCGCCGCCTCGAATGGCTGATGCTGGCGGCGGCGCTGGGCCTGGTGGTGCTGGGCGGCCTGTTCGTGGCCAGCGCCACGCTGGGCAGCGAGGGGCTCGCCGGCACGCCGTGGCACCGGCGCGGCTACCTCCGCCAGCTTGTCTGGTACGCGCTGGGCTTCGGCATGGCCGCGCTGGTGTGCGCGCGCGATTACCGCTGGCTCTCGCGCTGGGCGATGGTCGGGTACTGGCTGTCCATCCTGCTGCTGGTCGCGGTGTTGATCCCCGGCATCGGGAGCACGCAGGGCTGGGGCGCGCGGCGGTGGATCACGCTGGGTCCGGCGCAGTTCCAGCCCTCGGAGTTCGCCAAGATCGCCTTCATCTTCGCGCTGGCCAGTTATCTGAGCCGGCCGGCGCCGGAGCTGGCCAACACGGCGTCGTTTTTGAAGACCCTGGGCCTGTGTGTGCTGCCGTTTGTGCTGATCCTGCGCGAGCCGGACCTGGGCTCGGCGCTGGTCTTCATGCCGGTGGGGCTGGTGATGATGTACGCCGCGGGCGTGCCGGCGCGCTATTTGCGGCGCGTGGTGGGCGGGGCGGCGGTGGTCGCCGCGTTGCTGGTGGTGGACATCCTCTGGGCGCCGGTGGACTGGCAGGTGGTCAAGCTGGAGCCCTACCAGAAGCGCCGGCTCATGGTCTATTTCGGCAAGAGTTTCGTGCCGCCTGACGCCACCGGGGCGGAACGCGCGCGCGCGTTGCAGCAGTACCGCGACGCCGCGCACAACGTGGAACAAGCGCTCATCTCCGTGGGCTCCGGCGGGCTCACGGGCAAGGGCTGGCGCCAGGGCACCCAGAACGCCCTCGGCTACCTGCCCCGCGCGGTGGCCCACAACGACTTCATCTTCTCCGTGATTGCCGAGGAGAGTGGGTTTGTCGGCAGCGCGACCGTGCTCGCGTTGTACGCCGTGATCCTGTTCACCGGGATCAAGATCGCCAGCCAGGCGCGCGACCGCCTGGGGTATCTGCTGGCCGTGGGCGTGGTGGCGCTGTTGTTCTGCCACGTCTTCGTCAACATCGGCATGAACATCCGGCTGATGCCCGTGACGGGCATTCCCCTGCCGCTGCTCAGCTACGGCGGCACGTCGGTGCTCTGTTCCCTGGTCGCCATCGGCCTGCTCCAAAACATTCAACTGCACCCTCAACCCCCCTGAAAGTCCCCATGACCGACCGCAACTTTTCCAGCCGTCGCCGCGGCGGACAGCGTTTCCGCCCCGGCCGCGGGCAATCCTTCAAACCCGAGCGCGGCGCGTGGGAGGCGCGCGCCGAAGCCGTCGGCGACAAGCCCGGCGAGGAGTCTGTTTTTGACACCCGCCGCCACGAGCGCGAAATCCTGCGCGCCCAGAACCGCGCCGCCGGCCTGCCCGAGGACGCCACCGACACCCCCGCCGCCGAGGCGGCGATGGACGACATCGAGAAGCGTGAGTACCGCCAGCCGCACCTGGATGTGCCGGCCGAGGTCACTGAAGAGGCCGCGCCGCCGCCCGCCTCCGCGCCCGCGCCAGCCACGCCGCCCACCCTCATGGGCACGCTGAAAGCCGCAGCCCAGAGGGTCCTCCAGCGCGTCACCGGGCTGGTCCGCAATAAGGAGAGCACCCAGAAGGAGATCATCATCAACGCCGAGTCGCTCGAGACGCGCGTCGCCGTCCTCGAGGAAGGCCGGCTCGAGGAATTCACCATCGAGCGCACCGAGGAGGAACGCCTGGTGGGCAGCATCTTCAAGGGCAAGGTGCGCAACCTCGAGGACGGCCTCAAGGCCGCCTTCGTGGACATCGGCTTCGAGAAAAACGCCTTCCTCCATTACTGGGACATCGTGCCGGCCAGCTTCGACAGCAACGTGGAGCTGGTCGAGCGCGACGACCGCCGCCGGCGGGACAAACCCAAGGTGACCCAGAAGGACATCCCGCGCCTGTACCCGCCAGGCACCGACATCGTCATCCAGGTCAGCAAGGGCCCCATCGGCACCAAGGGCCCGCGCGTGACCACGAACCTCGCCATCCCCGGCCGCTTCCTGGTGCTGCTGCCCAACTCCGATCAGTGCGGCGTGTCCCGCAAGATCGAGAACCAGGAGGAACGCCAGCGGCTCAAGAAGATCGTCCGCAGCCTCACCCTGCCCGACGGCATGGGTGTCATCATCCGCACCGCCGGCGAAGGCCAGCAGGCGCGGTACTTCGTGCGCGACCTTGCGCTCCTGCTCGAGGAATGGAAGGCGGTCCAGGAGAAGATCAACACCCAGCCCGCGCCCTGCTGCGTCTTCCGCGAACCCGACCTGATCGAGCGCACGGTGCGCGACTTCCTCACCGACGACGTCGAGCGCATCGTGGTGGACAACCACGCCAGCTACGAGCGCATCCGGACGATGATCGGCAAGATTTCGCGCCGGTCCGCCGGCAAGGTGAAGTTCTACAACGAATCCCAGCCCGTCTTCGACCGCTTCGGCATCACGCGCCAGCTTCAGACCGCCTTCGCCCGCCAGGTCCATCTCAAGAGCGGCGGGTACATCGTGGTGGACGAGACCGAGGCGCTGGTGGCCATTGACGTCAACACCGGCCGCCACAAGAGCGCCAAGGACCCCGAGTCCACCATCACCAAGGTCAACCTCGAGGCCGCCGAGGAAATCTGCCGCCAGCTCCGCCTCCGCAACATGGGCGGCCTGATCGTGCTCGACTTCATTGACATGAAGTCCGGCAAGGACCGCCAGGCGGTGTACCAGAAGATGAAGGAGCTGCTCAAACGCGACCGCGCCCGCACGCACGTCCTGCCCATCTCGCAACTGGGCCTCATGGAGATGACCCGCCAGCGCCACACCGAAAGCGTGCAGGAGTCCGTCTATGACGACTGTCCGTACTGCAAGGGCCGCGGCGTGGTGAAGAGCCCGCTCACCATGAGCGTGGAAATCCAGCGCAAGCTGGCGGAACTCCTCAAGCGCCGGGCACGCGACGAGTCCGACTTCCAGCTTCGCGTGGTGGTCCACCCCGCCGTGCTCGAACGCCTCCGCAACGAGGACGAGCACCTCATCATCGAACTCGAGAAACGCTACTTCGGCAAACTCAGCTTCCGCGGCGAGCCCACCCTGCACGCCGAGCAGTTCAAGATCGTCAACGCCATCACCAACGAGGAACTCGCCAGCGTGGGCGGCTGAGCGGGCCAACGTCGCGCCGGCCGGGGGCTTGGTACCCGGCCCCTGGCCCAGGGGCCGGACCCGTCGCCCCTCAGCGAGGGGTGACCCCGGCCGGCGGGGGGATAACCCTTGCCGCGTCGGCGACGCCTTTTATAGTGCCGCCGTTTTTGCTGAGTCCATGAACAAGTCACCCCTTCGCGTGGCGATCACCGGCGCCGCCGGCCAGATCGGTTATTCCCTCCTGTTCCGCATCGCCTCCGGCGCCATGTTCGGTCCGGACCAGCCCGTCATCCTCCACCTCATCGAGATCCCGGACGAGAAGGCCCAGAACACCCTCCAAGGCGTCTGCATGGAGCTCGAGGACTGCGCCTTTCCGTTGCTCAAGGGCATGGTGCCCACCGCCAGCCTTGAGGAAGGTTTCAAGGGCGTGAACTGGGCGCTGCTCGTCGGCGCCGTGCCGCGCAAGGCCGGCATGGAGCGCAAGGACCTGCTGGGCATCAACGGCAAGATCTTCACCGGCCAAGGACAGGCCATTGCCCGGCACGCCGCCAGCGACGTGCGCGTGCTGGGGGTCGGCAACCCGTGCAACACGAACGCCCTCATCGCCCAGCGCAACGCCCGCGGCGTGCCCGCCGACCGCTTCTTCGCCATGACCATGCTCGATGAAAACCGCGCCCGGACCCAGCTCGCGAAAAAGGCCAGCGTGGACGTGACCGCCGTGACGAACATGGCCATCTGGGGCAACCACAGCTCCACGATGTTCCCCGACTTCTTCAACGCCCGGATCAGCGGCCGGCCGGTGCCCGACGTGATCGGCCACCGCGAATGGCTCGAGAAGGACTTCATCGCCACCGTGCAGCAGCGCGGGGCCGCCATCATCAAGGCCCGCGGCTCCAGCTCCGCCGCCAGCGCCGCCAACGCCGTGGTGGACACGGTGCGCCAGCTCACCACCGCCACGCGCGCCGGCGACTGGTTCAGCGTGGCGGTCGCCTCGCCCGGTGATTACGGCATCGAGCCCGGGCTGATTTTCAGCTACCCGGTCCGCAGCGACGGCCGGAACTGGTCCATCGTGCCCGGCCTGTCGCTGAACGAATTCAGCCAGGTGAAAATCGCCGCCACCGAAGCGGAGTTGAAGGAAGAGAAGGCCATGGTGGCGGAGCTGCTGCCCGCCTGAAGTGCCGGCCAGCCCAGCCTCCCAACTTCGGATTTCGGTTTTCGGATTTCGCGGGCAGTCACTGCGGCGTTCCATCCCCGGCTGAAAACCGCGTCAAGCTTGGGCTTCGCGCGCCCGTTTCCGCCGAACCCAGCCCGGTTTCATGCCGGCAGCGCTTGGGCCATGGTGGTCCAAGCGACCTCGCCTGGGCCCGTGCCGCGGGCGACCCGCTTGCGGGGACCGCAGTCTGCCGATCGCAGCCACGGAAGGCCTGGGCTCGGCGGAGTCTCGCCCCACCCCGCCAAGGTCGGACCCGCACAAAAACGAAAGGCGCCGTTTCCATCTCCACCGGGAAAATGTAATTGTTCGGCGCCGGGGATTGGCGTAGGAGAACGCGAACTCGAACGAAAGGCAACCTATGCTCAAAGGACTCCTGCTGGTGCTGGTGTTGATCATCCTCGTGCCGGTGTTCCTGCTGGTGGTGTTCGTCATCGCCGCCTACAACCGGCTGGTCACCCTGCGCAACCGCTTCAAGAACGCGTACTCGCAGATTGATGTGCAGCTCAAGCGCCGGTACGACCTCATCCCGAACCTGGTCGAGACGGCCAAGGGCTATCTGGCCCACGAGCGCAACACGCTCGAGGCCGTGATCCAGGCGCGCAACGCCGCCTACGCCGCCAACCAGCGCGCGGCCGCCAATCCCGGCGACCCCGCCGGCATCAAGGGCCTCGTGGCGGCGGAGACCGGCCTGGCCGGCGCGCTGGGCCGCCTCTTCGCCGTGGCCGAGGCTTATCCCGACCTCAAGGCGAACCAGAACATGCTGGCCTTGCAGGAGGAGCTGACCTCGACGGAGAACAAGATCGCCTTCGCCCGCCAGGCCTTCAACGACTCGGTGATGGTGTACAACACCGCGCGCGAGACGTTCCCCACCAACCTGACCGCCGGCGTGTTCAACTTCACGCCCGCCGAGCTGTTCGTGGTGGAGCAGGCCGAGCACCGCGAGGCGCCCAAGGTGTCGTTCAAGTAACCGGAGCGGAAAGCCCTTTGCCGCGCGGCGTCCCGGGAAAGGTGCCACGCGGCTCCGCCGTCATGGATTTCTTCGACCGCCAGGACCGCGCCCGGCGCCGCACGAAGGTGCTGGTGTTCTATTTCGGGCTGGCGCTGGTGCTCACGGTGCTGGCGCTCTACGCGGTTTTCGCGCTCATCTTCCTCCACGAGCGCGCCGGCGGCGGCAACCTCGCCCGGCTCTGGGACCCCGCCCTGTTTGCCGGCGTGGCGCTCGGCACCATGTTCATCGTCTTCCTCGGCAGCGTGGCCAAGATCATGGAGCTCAGCCGCGGCGGCGCCGCCGTGGCCACAATGCTCGGCGGCACGCCCGTCCGGCCGGACACAACCGATCCGCACGAGCGCAAGCTGCTCAACGTGGTGGAGGAGATGGCCCTGGCCTCCGGCGTGCCCGTGCCGCAGGTCTTCCTGTTGCGCGAGGAGGAGGGCATCAACGCCTTCGCCGCCGGGCTGGCCACGCGCGACGCCGCCGTGGGCGTGACGCGCGGCGGCATGCGCCTGCTCACGCGCGACGAATTGCAGGGCGTCATCGCGCACGAGTTCAGCCACATCCTCAACGGCGACATGCGGCTGAACCTGCGGCTGATCGGCATCATCAACGGCCTGCTGGTGCTGACGATCATCGGCCGCCAGTTGCTGCGCGTGCGCGGCGGCCGCTCCCGCGGCGGCAAGGACTCGAATCCGCTGCCGTTGATCGGCCTGGCGCTGCTGGTGATCGGCGGCATCGGCATGTTGTTCGCCCGCCTGATCAAAAGCGCGGTGTCGCGCCAGCGCGAATATCTGGCGGACGCCGCGGCGGTGCAGTTCACGCGCAATCCGGCCGGGCTGGCCGGCGCGCTCAAGAAGATCGGCGGGCTCGCCGCCGGCTCGCGTCTGCAGACGCCCCACGCCGAACAGGCCAGCCACCTGTTTTTCAGCAACGGCCTGCGCGAGTCCTGGCTGGCGATGTTCAGCACGCACCCGCCGCTCGCGGAGCGCATCCGCGCGCTGGATCCGCAATTCGACGGCCGCTTCCCGCGCCTGGTCGCCGAGGCGCCGGCCGAAGCCCCGACGAGCCGCCGCTGGACCGAGGCGGGACCGCCGCGCCTGGCGGGCGTGGCCGCGGGGCTGGCGGGAGCGGAAGCGCCGCCTCCGGCGCCCCGGCCCGCCCGGCTGGTGCCGGCGCACGCCGCGCTGGCCGACGCCGGCCATCCCGCGCCCGAGCATCTGGCTTACGCGGAAGCCTTGCGGGCGCGGCTGCCCGCCGAACTGGTGGCCGCCGCGCGCGAACCGCTCGGCGCCGCCGGCCTGGTGCTCAGCCTCGTGCTCAGCCGCGATCCGGCCACGCGCCAGCAGCAACTGGATTCCATCGAGGCGACCATTCATGAGCAGTTCTTCGCCGGCCTGCCCTCTATCGCCGCCGCCGTGGAGAACCTCGCCGAGCGCGACCGGCTGCCGCTGGTGATGCTGGCCCTGCCGGCGCTGCGCGAACTTTCGCCCTCCCAGTACGAGGCCTTCGCGGGGCTGTTGCAGCAACTGGTGGAAAGCGACGAGGCGATTGACCTCTTCGAGTACGCGCTGCAACGCCTGGTGCGCCGCCACCTCGCGCCGCATTTCGAGCAGCGACCGGTGGGGCAGGTGGCGCAGTACTACGCGCTGCAACCCCTGCTGGGCGATTGCGCGGTGCTGCTGTCCGCGCTGGCGCATCTGGGCAACAAGGAGGCGCCGAACGCCGCCGCGGCCTTCGCCCAGGGCGCGACCCGGCTGGGCACCGCCGGCCCGGCCCTGCGGCTGCTGCCGCTGGCGGAGTGCAACCTGGCGCAGGTGGAAGCCGCGCTGGACCGGCTGGCGCTCGCCTCGCCCGCGATCCGCCGGCAGGCACTGCAGGCGTGCGCGGACGCCGTGGCCGCGGACGGCGAGTTGCACGTGCGCGAGGCCGAACTGCTCCGCGCCATCGCCGACGCGCTGGACTGCCCGTTGCCGCCGTTCCTGGAAAGCGTCTGAGCCCGTCGCCGCCAATCCCCGGGCTGGCTTTCACCGGGGGTGCACGATTCTCCCTCTCCCGCAGGGAGAAGGAACCACCGTCACAGCCTGGGGCTCTTCGGAGCCGCGTGCCACCAATTCTGACGCTGGTTTTCTCGGGCGATGTTGCGCGCATCAGCACGAACCCAGGCGAGGGGCACAATCTCCATCCAGTTGGCCAACACGCGCCGACCGGCCAGTTGGGCTGCCTTCGTGCACTGGTCGGCACCGACGTTTCTCTTCGTGCGGGGTTCGCGTCCCTTCGCGTCCCTTCGTGGTTGAACTCCACGTGCCCGGCTCAGCCCGGGCCGTACGTGGCGCTGGCGGGCGTGGAGCCACCCGTCCGCACCACGCCCCGGCCGGGATTCGCGGCCAGGTGCTCGCAAATCTTGAAGACGGTTTCGGGCTCCACGGGCCGGCCTTCGTCGTCCTTGCCCAGCGCGGCCGCGATCTGTTCCACCGTGGCGGGCGCGGCGCGGCGGCCGGCGCCCTTGAACCATTCCACGATGCGCTTCTGGAGTTTGAGGACGCGCTCCGCCGCCTTCTTGCCGGCCTCGACGCCCGGTTGGTCGTAGGCGTTGATGTTCACCAGACCGGCGTACAAGCCAACCGCACGCTCGAACAAGGCGATGAGCGCGCCCACCCGCGCCGGGCTGACCTCGTCCAGTGTGATCGTGATGGACTGGCGGCCATTTTCCCAGAGCGCGCGCCGCGTGCCCTGGAGGAAGCCCGACAGGTAGTCGCCGCTGGTGACGCCCGGCTCGACTTCCACCGCGGGCTGGCCGGCGGCGCGTTCGCGCAACACCTCGATGAACACGACGAAGAAGTTCGGCACGCCGTCGCGGAGCTGCTGCACGTAGGCGTGCTGGTCGGTGGAGCCCTTGTTGCCATAGACGGTGATGCCTTGGTTCACCAGGTCGCCGGCGCGATTGGTTTCCTTGCCGAGCGATTCCATGACCAGTTGCTGCAGGTAGCGCGAGAACAGTTCCAGCCGGTCCTTGTACGGCAGCACCACCATGTCCCGCGCGCCACGGCCTTCGGTGAGGAAGAGCCACATTAGCGCCAGCAGCGCGGCCGGGTTGCGACGCGTGTCCGCCACGCGGGTGAGGTCGTCGCAGGCGCGCGCGCCAGCCAGCAAGCCGTCAATGTCCAGTCCCTGCAAGGCCGCGGGCAGCAGGCCCACCGCGGAGGTTTCACTGGTGCGGCCGCCCACCCAGTCCCACATGGGAAACACGTCGAGCCAGCGCCGCGCGGGGTCGGTGGCGAGGCCGTGGAGTTTACTGCCGGCCAGGGTGATGGCGATGGCGTGGAGCGGGAACTTCAGCCCGGCGCGCTCGTAGGCGCGGGCGGCCTCGATCATGCCGTTGGCCGTCTCCGGAGTGCCACCGGACTTCGAGATCACCACGCAGAGCGTGCGGCTCAGCGCGGCTCGGAGCGACCCGCCGGGCGCGGCGGCGGCCAGTTCCGCGAACACCTTGTCCATGCCGTCGGGATCGGTGTTGTCGAAAAACCACGGCTTGAGCCGGTCGCGGGCCGGATGACCCAGCGCGCGCGCCACGAACTGCGGCCCCAGCGCCGAGCCGCCGATGCCGATGACCAGCAGGTTCTGGAACGCGCCGCCCTGGCCGGCGATTTCGCCGGCGTGGACTTTCGCCGCAAACGCCTTGATCCGCGCGAGCGTGGCCGGGATTTCCGCGGCAAACGGCCGCAGCGCCGCGTCCGCCACGGACGCCAGCAACTCGGGCCGGCGCAGCCAGTAATGGCCCACGCAGCGGCCTTCGCTGGTGTTGACCTTTTCGCCCTGCTCGATGCGCGCCATCTCGGCGAAGGCGCGGTCCATGGATTTGGCCGTCTTGGCGAAGAACGACTCGGGGAAGGCGATCCGGCTCAGGTCCAGCGCCAGGCCGATGTCCGGGTACGTCGAGAAGTGCTGTTGAAAGCGCGGCCAGAGGTCCGCGGAAGTTCCGTTCATACGGGCGAGGTTAGCGCCCCGGTGTGTGGCGGCGAAACAGGAAAAGCGCCGGCGCCCGCCAGCGGGCGCATCTCAATTTCTTGCAGGCCGCACCCCTTCCGGAGTAGCGCCGGCTTCCAGCCCGGTGGACGCGGCGAGAAAGCCCAAACTCAGAAACTCAAAAAAAAAAAGTGGCGGGCAGCGGGGGATTCGGCATCGGGTAGCCGGCCCCTGGCTGGGGGCCGGGGCCGTCGCCCCTCAGCGAGGGGCGAACCACCCCCGCAAGCGGGTCGCCCGCGGCAAGGCCCCAGGCGAGGTTGCCTGGGCCACTACGGCCCGCCCGCTGTCGGCACGAATTTGAGATGAGCCCTCACCGGGCGCGGCCGGAATGATCCGGGAAAGGAGAGCGTGACCGTCCCGGGTGCGTGGCGGGGGTTCCGATCTCGACAGCCTGGGACAGCTTCACGACCCCGACGCCACGCGCAGGCCGATGATGCCTGCCACGATCAGCCCCACGAAGAAGAACCGCGCCAGTTGCGCCGGCTCGCACAGCAACCAGAGGCCCAGCAGGAACGCGCCCACCGCGCCGATGCCGGTCTAGGCCGCGTAGGCTGTGCCCATCGGCAGGTGGCGCTGGGCCAGGAACAGAAACAGGCCACCAGCCACCATGCTCGCCAGGGCGCCCAGCGCCGGCAGCCAGCGGAACTGGCCGTCGCGCCAGGCAAACTTCAGGCCCATCGGCCAGCCCCATTCCATGATTCCGGCCAGGACCAGCCACTTCTTGGGCAGCGTGGCGCCGTCGGCGGGTTTCATGACGCGGAGTCGGCGGAGGTTGGCGGCGTGGGCTTCACAAGTCTTCGACGCGGACGGTCACGGCGTTCACCAGGATTTGCGCGTAGGCCGGGTTTTCGAAATCGCGAACGCTGTGCCCGGGCTTGAAGTAAAACACCCAGCCCTGGCCCGCCGGCTTGTACCAGCCCGCGGTGTCCTGCATCCACAGCCGGCCGGACTGCGCGTCCCGGTGGCGGAAGCCCAACAGCACGGTGCGCGGGCCGGTCAGGCGGTGATTCAGATAGACCTCCGAGTCTGGCAGGCGGAAGGCGGGCAGTTCGCCGTCCAAGCCCAACGCCGCGCTGCGGTAGGCCAGCCGCTCCGGGTAGCGCACGGCGTGCGTGGTCACGAAATGATTCGCGGCCACGTTCACCACCTCGAGTTCCGCCGGCTCGATCCACTGGTAACCGCCGGCGGCGGGGTCGGCGCGGGGCAGCTCCACGCCCAAGAACGGAAACCAGAGCGCGTTGGTGCGCTTGCCGGAGCTGATCGAATGGTGCAGCAGGATCAACCGGCCGCCCGCCTGGGCGTAGTCCACGAACGCGCGCTCCGGCGCGGGCAGCAACCGGCCGTGGATGTACACGCACACGGCGTCGAAGGGCGCGAGCGCCAGCGGCAGGTTGGTCTGCGTCACCACGCGCGTGTCCGCCTCCACCTGGCGACGCAGATGCGTGGCCAGGCGTTCCATGGCGGGAAACTCGTCCGCCACGATCAAAACTTGCGGACCGGCCAGCGCGGCCGCCTGACCCGCCAGCAACAACGACAACGTGAGTGCCAATCGCCAGAACATGCGGCTAGAATCGGGCAGACCCGCCGCGTGAGGCAAGCTGTGAGCGGGGATGGGCCGCGCGGGCGGCGTGATTGGTTAAGAGCGTGAAAGGTTGAAAAGTGCCCGCCGCGCAGCCCATTTGACCTTTCAACCGATCAACCCGTTTAACAGGCTGTTGAAAAAGTGCTGTTTCTGCGAAAATTGCCAACGCAACTCGTTGATATCCAACGGTGCATTCCTGGCAAAAATCGTTTTTCAACAGCTTGTTAACCCACGTCAGCACCCCTGGCCTCTACTTCCCGCGCAAGCGCTCGCCGTCCACCGCCTTGAGAATCAGGTCCACGTCCACGTACCGGGCGATCAGGTCGCGGATGAGCTGGATCTTCGCGGTGTCCGCGGGCCGGGTCTTGACGGTGAGGTCATGCACCCGCGAGGCCACGCGGTAGCTTTCTTGGTCCACGGCCAGGACGGGGAAGGGCAGCGCCTCGACCACGCGCAGGACGCTGGGGGACGGCCGCTGGCCGCCGGTCAGCAACATGCCCGCCAGGCCGTCGCCGCTCTGGCCGTACAATGTGGTGGCCGCCGCCAGCACCAGGTCCTCGCGGTCGCCGGGGGTGATGACCAGCACGCCCTTCTTGAACCAGGCCAGCGCGTTCTGGACGCTCATGGCGCCGACGACCACCTCCTCGACGAGGTTCTGGTAGTGGTCGCAGCGGTTCAAGGGCTGGGCGTGGAGTTCTTCGCGGATGACCTCGAGGGTGGGGCTGGAGAGGATGGGCTGGTGCGGCAGCACGCCGAGCAGGTCCAGGCCCTGGCGCTTGAGGCCTTTGCGGGCGAATTCGTGGATGAATTCGAGCTTGTCCGGCAGGACCTTGTTGAGGATGACGCCGATGACCTCGACGCCCTCCTTCTCGAACAGCGCGTGGTTGACGCACACCTCGTCAATCGGTTTGCCGATGCCGCCCTGGGTGACGATGATGACCTTGGCGCCGAGCAGCTTGGCCACGCGGGCGTTGGACAGGTCGAACACCGAGCCCACCCCGGCGTGGCCCGAGCCTTCGCAGAGCACGAACTCCTTCTCCCACGCGACGCGGTCGAAGGCCTCCAGAATGCGTTTGACGAGCACGTCGTAGTTGGATTTCTGGAGGTACTTCCGGGTGAAGTCCGGGTCCACGGCAATGGGGCTCATGTCCACCAGCGGGCAGCGGAGTTGGTACACGCGGTCCATGAGCACGCTGTCCTCGTCAATTTTCTGCGTCTCGATTTCGACGAAGCGCTGGCCCACCGGCTTGATGTAGCCGATGCGGGGGTAATGCCGCTGCAAGGCGGACGCCAGGCCGAGCGAGATGGTGGTCTTGCCCTCGTTCTGCCGGGTGGCGGCGATGAAGACGCGGGGGGTGGTGGTGTTCATGCGGGTGACTCGCCGGGCAGCTTCTGGCCGGAGCCGGGGTACAGCAACTCGTAGTCCACCGCCTGCACGCCGACGATGGCCGCCACGCCCAGGATGTCGTGCGCGTTGGAGCCGCGCGAGACATCGGCCGCCGGCCGGTCCAGGCCGAGCAGAAGCTGGCCGTAGGCGTTGGCGCGGGCGACCACGCGCACCATTTTGCTGGCGATGTTGCCGGAGTTGAGGTCGGGGAAGATCAGCACGTTGGCGCGGCCGGCCACCTTGCTGTCGGGAACCTTGAGTTCGGCTATCTCGCGGACCAGCGCGGCATCCAACTGGAGTTCGCCGTCGAAGTCCGCCTCCAGCCCGCGTTGGGCGGCTTTCTGCCGGGCCAGCGCGGTGGCGGCCTGCACCTTGCCGATCGAAGGATGCGTGGCGCTGCCCTTGGTCGAAAAGGACAGCATGGCCACGCGCGGCCGCACGCCCAGGAGATGTCGCGCCAGGCGCGCGGTGGCCACGGCGATCTCGGCCAGTTGCTCGACGCTCGGATCGGGGATGACACCGCAGTCCGCCATGAACAGCACGCCGTCCTCGCCGAATTTCGAGTCGGGCAGCTCCATCACCATGCAGCTCGAGGCCACGGTGGTGTGAGGCGCGAGCTGGATGACCTGGAAGAGCGGCCGCAGCACGCTGCCGGTGAACTCGTTGGTGCCCGAGACCAGCCCGTCGGCCTGGTGCATGGCCACCATCATGGCGCCGAAATAATTCGGCTTGACCATGGTCAGGCGCGCCTCCGGCTCCTGCACGCCCTTGCCGCGGCGCAGCAGCAGGAAGCGCCGCACAAAGGCGTCGAAATCGTCGCTCTCGACGGGGTTGATGATGCGGATGCCCTCGAGCGAGATGCCGAGGCGCGCGGCCACTTCCTTCACCTTGGGTCGCTCGCCGAGCAGGATCGGCACCCCCAGATGCAGCGAATGGAACTGCCGGGCCGCCTGCAACACCCGCGGCTCCGTGCCCTCGGGGAACACCAGCCGTTTCGGGTGCCGCTGCAGTTTGTCCACAATACCGGCGATGAAACGCATGGCGGCAAGGGTAGTGTGGCGGCGGGTGACTGCAACCGGTTTGGGGCGGAGGCCCGTGGCTTGACGCCGCCGCGGGCGGACCGGAACCTGCCGGGGCTGGAACGGGGCGGCCGGGAACCACGAGTGAACACCCACGGACGCGAAGGGGGTTAAATGGGTGAATGATTAAATGGGTTGCTTGGCTGGATGGTTTACGCCGCTGGCGAACCTTTTCGGGCTGGTGTCCAGAACCCAGCCGGAGGGGCCGGCCTGCATTCGTGTGGATTCGCGTTCATTCGTGGTTGAGCTGATCGGCCCCGGCTGGCGGCCAGCGCCTTCGCATGATTGCCCGCGTCACGCTTGATTTCGCCTTGCGCCGGGACTTCGACTACTCGATCCCGGCGGAGCTGGCGGGCCGCGTCCAGGTGGGGTCGCGGGTGAAGGTGCCGTTCGGCGCGCGGCAGGTGCTGGGGTGCGTGACGGAAATCCACGCCGACGCCGACGGCCGGGAACTCAAGCCCATCCTCAAGGTCCTCAGTTCGCAGAGCCTGATCACGCCCAAGGTGCTCGCGCTGGCGCGCTGGATGGCCGGCTATTACGCCTGCCCGCTGGAGCTGGTCCTGAAGTCCGTGCTGCCCGAGGCGGTGCGCCGCGAGCAGGCGGGCTGGCGCGAACGGTTGTTTGTCCAACCGCTGCCGCCGGCGGGGGAGATGCCCAAGCTGACCCGGCGCCAGCTCGAGGTCTGGAATCTGGTCGAGGAACGCCGGGGGGTGCCCTTGCGGGAATTGCTACGCCTGACCGGGGCCACGGCCGACACGGTGCGGCGGCTCGAGGACAAGGGCCTGGTGCGCGTGGCGCCGCAGGTTGCGGAGCGCGACCCGTACGGCGCGGAGCATTTTCTGCCCACCGAACCGCTGCGGTTGAACGCCGGCCAGGCCGCCGCGCTGGAGGCCATCGTCGCGGCTTGGGACCGCGCCAACGCGGGGACAACGGGCGGACCGGCGTCCGGCCGGACCTTCCTGCTGCACGGCGTGACGGGGAGCGGGAAGACCGAGGTGTATCTCCAGGCGTTGGCCGCCTGTCTGGAGCGCGGCCGGGGCGCCATCGTGCTGGTGCCGGAGATCGCCCTGACCCCGCAGACGATCGAGCGGTTCAAGGCGCGCTTTTCGCACGGGCGGTTGCACACGCTGGTGGCGGTGTTGCACAGCCATCTTTCAGCGGGCGAGCGGCACGACGAGTGGCACAAAATCCGGCAGGGCCGCGCCCGCATCGTCATTGGCGCGCGCTCGGCGGTCTTCGCCCCGGTGGACCCGCTGGGCCTGGTGATCGTGGACGAGGAGCACGAGCACACCTACAAGCAGGAGGAGGCGCCGCGCTACCAGGCCCGCGACGTGGCGGTGTGGCGCGGCCAGCAGGAAGGCGCGGTGGTGGTGCTCGGGTCCGCCACGCCGTCGCTCGAAAGCTACTACAACGCCCGCCGCGGCAAGTACACGCTGCTGGAACTGCCCGAACGCGTGGACGCGCAGCGGCTGCCGGTGGTGCGCGTGGTGGACATGCGGCAGGAGGCGCGTCGCGAGCGCGGCGTTCCCGTGTTTTCGCAGGTGTTGCGTGACGCCCTGGCCGCGCGGCTGGAGCGGGGCGAGCAAACCATCCTGTTCCTGAACCGCCGCGGGTACGCCACCGCGCTGCAATGCCCCCAATGCGGTTACGTGGCCGGGTGTCCCAATTGCAGCGTGGCGCTCACGTACCACCGGCAGCAGCAACGGCTCTGCTGCCACATCTGTGGCCATTCGGATGCCGTGCCGGCGGCGTGTCCCGCGCCCGGGTGCCGCAACCCCGGCATTCGCTACGCGGGTCTGGGCACGCAACGGGTCGAGGAGGTGCTGCGACGGCTCTTTCCCCGGGCGCGCGTCGAGCGGATGGATTCGGACAGCCTGACGCGCAAGGAGGATTACCGCCGCATCCTGGGCGAGTTTCGCGCCGGCCGGATAGACATCTTGGTGGGCACGCAGATGATCGCCAAAGGCCTCCACTTCCCCAACGTGACCCTGGTGGGAATCATCTACGCCGACCTCAGCCTGCACCTGCCGGATTTCCGCGCGGCCGAGCGCACCTTCCAGCTCCTGACGCAGGTGTCCGGCCGGGCGGGCCGGGGCGACGTGGAAGGCGAGGTGGTGGTGCAGGCGTTCACGCCGTTTCACCCCGCCATCCAGTACGCGCGGCGGCACGACTTTGTGAGCTTTTACGAGCAGGAAATCGAGTTCCGCCGGCAGTTGAGCTACCCCCCGTTGAGCCGGATTGCCCTGCTGACGTTGCGCGGTCGCAACGAGGACAAGGTCAAATTCACGGCGGAGTTCCTCCGGCGCGAGCTCGAGCACACGGCCAAAAGCCTGGCGGACCTGATCATCGCCGGCCCGGCGCCCGCGCCGTTGCTGCGGATGGAAACCTACTACCGATACCAGTTGATGCTGCGGACCCGGCAGATGTCCCGGCTGAGCCCGCGGCTGACCGAATTGCAGGCCCGCCTGAAACTGCCCGAGGGACTCACGCTCACCGTGGACGTGGACCCGGCGAGCCTTTTGTGAACCTGACCTGACTGGCGCGAAGGGTCGGTCTCCGCCGCCGCCGGCGGCAAATGCACCCGTCGTTCTGTCCGCCCTGACGGGTTCACGGACCGCGTCCCGACCCATTTTTTCAGGATCGGGGCGCTTGACAAAGAAGCGGAATTTATGGAAGTCTGATGCCATGTTCAGAGTTCAACGGATGAACTGCTATTCCTCCAAGCCGGATCGCGCGCTCATCACCGCGATCAGCTCCTGCGCTCTGAACACGTCACAAACAACAACAATCCTCAACAACTCATCACATGAAACGACTGCTCCTGGGGGCGGCCTGCCTGGCGGCCGCACCTGGCTTCCTCCATGCCCAGGCCCATCGCCCTGAAAAGGTCTCCCATCGTCTCTGGGACTTGGTGACGCACCAAGCGGCGCCGGCTGCTGCCAGCCGGTCACTTCCCCATGCCGAGGCAACAGCCGCGACTGCGGAGAACCAGGTGGTTCCCGCGGCGGTTCCCACTGAGGCGCAACGCGTCGTGATCAGCGCCCTCGCCGAGGAATCCCCGGAAGCGCTGGCGGAGCAACTCGCGGCGTTGGGCGCCGACCACATCGCCATCGCGGGCCGGGTGGTTTCCGCCCGCCTGCCGGTGGCTCGCATTTCCCACCTGCCGGCGCTTGACAGCCTCCGGTTTGCGCGGCCCGCCCTGGCGTTCACCCAGGCCGGTCTAACGACCTCCCAAGGCGACAAGGCGCAGTATTCCGACCTCGCGCGGACGGCTACCGGCGCCACGGGCGCGGGTGTGCGCGTAGGCATCCTGTCGGATTCATTCAACAACCTTGGCGGCATGACGGCCGGCAAGACCTCGGGCGACCTGCCCGGCGACATCCTGATCTTGAAGGATTACACCCCGGCTCCGGGTGAGGCGAAGCGGCCCGACGAAGGCCGGGCCATGGCGGAGATCGTGCATGACGTGGCGCCCGGCGCCACGGTGGCCTTCCACACCGCCTGGTACGGCGAAGCCGACTTCGCCAACGGCATCCGCCGGCTGGCCAACGCCGGCTGTCAGGTGATCGTGGACGACGTGCTTTACCTCGAGGAGCCGATGTTCGCGGACGGCATCATCGCCCAAGCCGTGAACGAAGTGGCGGCCCGAGGGGTGGCTTATTTCTCATCGGCCGGCAACGGCGCCCGGCAATCCTACGAGGCGCCTTTCGTGAATGCCGGCGGCTACCACGATTTCAATCCGGGCACGACCACCGACACGATCCTGAACATCAGCCTCAACAACGGCAGCACCTATTTTGTGCTGCAATGGCCGGACCGCTACGCCAGCACGGCGCCAGGCAACCCCGGCGCGGCCACGGACCTCGACATCGAACTGGTCAATCCGGACGGAACTCCGGTGACCTACCAGAATGCCGCGGGACAAGTGGTGCCGCTGGGCGGCTTCACCCCGAACATCGGGCTGGATCCGGTGGAGGTGTTCGGCGTTTCCGTGAACGCGTTTGGCGTGAATTGCGGACTGCAGATCAAGCTCAAGCAGGGCCCGGCACCCTCGCGGGTGAAGATTTTGTGGTACTCGAGCGGCCACGTGGGTCAGCAGGAATGGAACACCGCCAGCAGCACCCTGTACGGCCACATGAACGCCGCTGGAGCGATGGCGGTGGGCGCCGCGCGTTACTGCAACACCCCCGCCTTTGGCCGGACACCGCCGCAGATGGAGTACTTTTCGTCGGCCGGCGGAACCGCCATCTATTACCTGGCGGACGGCAGGCCCACCTACGAACTCCGCGAAAAGCCGGACTTCACCGCCCCGGACGGCGGCAACACCACGTTCTTCGGGGGCGGTGACTATTGCGGCGTCACTGACAGCTACCCGAATTTCCACGGGACCTCCGCGGCGGCACCCCATGCCGCCGGTGTGGCGGCCTTGATGCTTCAGGCCCGACCGAACACCGCGCCGGACCGCATCCGCTGGCTGTTGCAGGCCACGGCCATTGATATTTACATTAACACGGCCCCGCCCAAGTACGTCGGCTTTGATTACGACTCCGGTTACGGCCTGATTGACGCCAAGACCGCGATGACTGTGCTCACGCTGCCGCCGCCGGCGCTGGTGGCCGCCGCGTCGCGCAAGCCCCACGGCAAGACGGATCCCAAGCCCGACTACGACCTGCCGCTGGCCTTGGAAGGCCGTCCCACTGTGGACGGCCGGATAGACTCCCGGCTCACGCTGGTGTTCGCCTTCGACCGGCCCATCCTGACCGCGACACCGAGGCTGGTTCGCGGCTCCGCCCAGTTTGCGGGTGAGGCTGTGATCGAAAACGACTCGAGCGTCGTGGTGGAGCTGGACGGCGTGGCCGACTGCCAGTGGCTCACCGTGGAACTGGCTGACGTGCTGGCCGCCGATGGCTCCTTCCTGGACGCGACCTCGGTCAGCGTGGGCATCCTCGGCGGGGATGTGAACAACACCGCCGCCGTGACGGGCTCCGACGTTTACCAATTGCGGCTCGTGACGGGCGCGCTGACCAGCGAGGCGAACTTCCCGCTGGACGTGGACATGTCCGGCTCGCTGAGCGGGATGGACGTCTATGCCGTCCGCCTGCGTACCGGCAAGGCGCTCCCGCCTTGGTCGTGGTAGGCGGGTCGGCGCTGTAACTGTCTGATCGCCCGGCTGGCCGCCGGGTTGGAGACGGCGGCCAGCCGGCGACGCAGTCAAGCCGGTCCACACCAGCAAGTCATCGGCCGGCTGCGCGCGGCGTCCTGCGACCCTTCTGGTCCATTGCGAAATGCACGACATCCGCCGGGTAGAAAGCGTTTTCCCGCACGCGCAAGCCGGAGTGGACGGATGCGCACCCGCCCCGGCAAAACCGTTTGCTTGAACGGCAGTTGCATCCCGAACCAGCCGGGAGGAATTTTCGATCTTGCCTTCGGGTACGGAGTCCAAGACGATGGATTTGAAGCGGATGACCGTCCGCAATGCCGGCGCCGCGCGCCGTGATTTTTCGAGAAGTTTGACCCGCAGCGACGGCAGGCGGACCTGATCTTGGCCATGAATGCAAAACTTGGTCTCGGGAGCAAAAAGACAAACCTGAACATCGAACGCCCGTCCGGCTTGGTCCGGTGGCACGGCTGCGCCGCCTTGGCCGCATCGGCGGTCGGGGCGTTGTCCGGCTTGGAGGGTCAGGCGTTCGAGGCGCGCGACCTCATGGCGTTCAGCGCCGGTCCGGTCGTCCTCAAACCGCGCTTCACGGCCGTGGCGGGTTACAGCGACAACGTGTATTACCTGCCCTCGGATTCGCCGCTGGAGGACTTGGGGATCATCGAGAGCCGGGATGACGTCAACTTCGTGCTCAGCCCGGGGCTCATCGCGCGTCTGGGACGACCCGAGGCGACCGAGTGGGTGGAGTTCAGCTACCGGTTCGACCAAATCCTGTTCGTCGAGAACACCGGGTCGGATTCCTCGAACCATTACTTCACCCTTGGCGCGGGGGTGGCCGGCAGCCGGCTGGAATACGATTGCAGCAATTCCTTCCAGCTTCTGAACAGCATCCTGACCGGCTACGAGGCCACCGTGGACGGCGTGGCGGTGCCCAGCGGCAACGTCGAGCGCAACTACTTCAACCTCGACCATAACCTGGCGTACGCGCTGACCGCCAAGAGCCGGATCCGCGTGGAAGGTTCGCTGGGCATCCGGGAATACACGGGCGGTGACCTGCAGCAGATCCGCTACCTGGACTCCATGGACTGGCGGGTGCGCGCTGGTTACGATTACGCGTTGAGCCAGAAGCTCCGGCTGGCCGGCCTTATCCATTACGGCCAACAAATCCAGACCTCCAACACGCCCAACCGTCCAGATCCTCCCCAGTCGGATATTTTCGGCGGTTCGGTGACTGCGACCGGCAACCTCACGTCCAAGCTTTCCGGCAGACTCCGCGTCGGCTACGAATATCGGGATTTCGAGGAGGGGGAATCCGACGGCTATCCCCTCGTCGGCCTGGGGCTGACCCAGCGTTTCACGGAGAAGACCTCGTTGTCACTGGATTACAACCGGGGCGGCGGCGTTTCCGCCACCACGGGTACCGGGACCGTCACGGACTCGGTGGGCCTGGCTGTCCAGCAAACCCTGGGCACAAACCGGCCGTGGTTCCTGAACGCCTCGGTGCGCTACGTCCACAACGATTATGTGGAGCAGGACCAGACGCTGGAGAACTTCCGGGTGACGCTGGGTGCCGCCTACCAGTTGCGCAAGTGGGCTTCAGTGTTTATTAATTACACCTTCGAGTTGGGTGAGCGCACGACCTTTGACTACGATGTGAACCAGGTCAACCTGGGTCTGTCGCTGGGCCTGTGACATGAAAGCAATTGTTTTGGGCACACTTCTGGCGCTGGCCACGCTGGCCGGCGCGATCGCGCAAACGCCTGAGGAGTCCCCCGGAGCCGCCAGCGGCGACCGGCGGATCGCGACGCAGGACGTGCTGAACATCATCATCGTCGGCGAATCCGGCCTGCCCGCCGAATACCGGGTGTCCGCCAGTGGCGAAATCCAGTTCCCGTTCGTCGGGGTGGTGCCGGTCAACGGCCTGACGCCGCGGGAACTGGGCCGGAAGCTGGAGGAACTGCTCTCCAAAGACTACTTCGTCAAGCCCGAGGTGCTGGTCACGGTCAAGGAATACCGGCAGGAGTTCGTAATCGTGATCGGCCAGGTGAACCGCCCGGGCAACCTGCCGCTCTCACCCGAGCAACGCATGGACATCCTTGACGCCATCGCGCGCGCCGGCGGCGTCACACGTCTCGCCAAGAACGAGGTGGAATTCACGCGCGACGGCAAGCGGGAGCGCTTTTCGTTGGACAAACTCAAGCGGGAGAGCGATCCCGCCAAGAAAATCTGGTTGCGGCCGGGGGACATTTTGGAAGTGAAGGAGGCGGTGTTTTAGGTATGGACTACGACCTTGACAGAATGGGGACGGCACAAGGGTTGCCCGGCGAGGCCGAAGGCGCTGGAGGCTCCAAAGTCAACCTGCGGCACTTCTGGTACGTGCTGCTGGAGCGCCGCTGGCTGGTGATCACCACGTACGTGATCGTGCTGGCGCTGACCGGCCTGTATCTCTACTGGGCGCCGAAGGTCTATCGGGCGACCACCCGCCTGCAGATCGACCCCGAAGCCGAGGCGGCGGTGAACCTGGGCGGCGGCGTCACGGTGCAAAGCATCCAGGCCAACCAGGATTACCTCCAAACCCAGTACCGCAACCTCCTCAGCCGAAGCCTGCTCAACGTGGTCATCCGCAAGGAGCGGCTGGCGGAAGATTCGCGCTACCAGAAGCACGTGGACGTCGCCCGCGCCGTGGCCGACGACATCAGCGTGGCACCCCTGCGCATGACCCGCCTGGTAGATGTCGGCGTCGAGCACACCTCGCCGACCAAGGCGGCGGCCATCGCCAACACCCTGGCCACGGAGTTCATTGACTGGATGGCCGGCCAGCGCCAGGAGCGCACGTCCAAGATGCTTTACTTCCTCCGGAACCAGGCCTCCGGGCTCGAAGGCGAGGTCTCCCAAGCCGAGACCGACCTGCACAATTACCGGATGCGCACCAAGTACGTGTCGCTCGAGAAGGGTGACAGCATCATCGCCGAGGCGTTGAGTCAGTCGCAAACGCGGTACGTCGAGGCCAAGGCGCGCGCGCAACTGGCCCAGACCACGGTGGACGAGCTGGACCGGCACATCCAGGAGCAGAAACCACTGGAAACCTTCCCGCTCATCGCCAGCGACTCCCAGGTGCGCAGCCTGCAGAGCCAGCTTGCCACGCTGGAAAACGAGCTGGCCGGCCTGCTCAAGCGTTACAAGGAGAAATACCCCGCCGTGATCCAGGCGCGCTCCCGCATCGAGGACACCCGCCAGGCCATCGAGCGCGCCGCCAAGGCGGTGGCCGAAGTCCTCCGCGCCGACGCCCGCCTCGCCAAGGCCGGCGAAGCCAGCGCCGCGGCGACCGTGGCCGAATGGGAAAACCGCCAGATGGAATGGAACCGGGCGAAAATGGAGTACGACGTGCTCGCCCGCAAAGCCGAGACCAAGAAGGCTCTGTACAACGCGGTGCTGGCCCGCATGAGCGAAATGGACCTCACTCAGAAAGACCGGGTGAACAACATCCGCCAGGTGGACCCCGCCGTGGCGCCCGCCCGGCCCGTCAAGCCAAACGTCCCCATGACCATCGCCGCCGGCGTGGTGGGCGGCCTGGTCGTGGCGCTGGGCCTGGCCTTGTTCGTGAACTTCCTCGACGACTCGATCAAGAGCCAGGACGACGTGGAAACCTACCTGCGCATGCCGTTCCTGGGGTACGTGCCCAACATCAAATCCAACAGCCTGGTCGAACGTTTCCAGACCTCGCACCTCCACGCCCAGTCCAACGCGGCGGAGAGCTTCCGCACCATCCGCGCCGCCATCACGCTGGGCAGCCGGGGCGACCGGTTCCGCCTGCTGGCCGTCACCAGCAGCATGCCCGCCGAAGGCAAGTCCACCATCGCCGCCAACCTGGCAATCGTCATCGCCCAGACCGGCCTGCGCACCCTGCTGGTGGACGCGGACCTGCGGCGGCCCAGTGTCCATCACGGCTTCGAGGTCGAAGGCGCCACCGGCTTGGTGGCTTATCTCACCGGCAAGGCGGCCGCCCTCGACGAGGTGGCGCAACGCACCGAGGTGCCGCACCTCGATGTCGTGTGCTGCGGCAGCACGCCTTCGCAGCCCTCGGAACTGCTCAGCTCCCGCCGCATGACCGAGTTCATCCAGGAAGCGGGCCGCCAGTACGACCGCGTGGTGATTGACTGCCCGCCGGTGTCCGCCGTCAGCGACCCGCTGATCGTGGCCTCGCAGGTGGACGGCGTGGTGCTGGTGGCCAAGTTCAACAAGGTGCGCCGCGAGATGGCCCGCAAGAGCGTGCAGCGCCTCCTGGACGCCGGCGTGCAGCCGTGCGGCGTGGTGATCAACGACATTGATTTCGAGGGCCGCGACGCTTACTACTACTCGTATTACTACTACCAGAACCGGTACTACAAGGGGTACTACCAGACCGGCGCGGGCGCCGAAACCGAACCGGTCGAGGAAGCCACGCCCGCGCACAAAGCCTGACCTGCCACAACCGGCTGCGATTTCAAACCGAAAACCAAAGTTGGCCGTGGCGCACAGTGCGGCCCGCCTGCCCACTTCGGTTTTCGGGTTCAACAGTCGCCGGCTGCCGCACGGGGCAGCCAGATTCACAAACTCCGGCGGCGTTTCGCGAAGCGTGAACGGCCGGATGACTTCACCAAATCCCCGGCATAGCGGGCCAGGATCGGCCCCAGCCGTTTCACCGCGGCCGGTGGCCAGAACTCACGCGGCGTGAGAATGGCGTGCTGCAAGGCCGCGTGGCACGGCCAGGCGGGTTCGGTCGGAATGCGCGGCAGCACCCGCAGGATCAGCGCCTGGGCGGCCGCGGCGTTGCGGTGCAGATTTTCCACCACCTGGGCCACCGTGACGTGGGTCTCGTCCTCCTTCCAGGCGTCGTAGTCGGTCACCATGGCCAGGGTGGCGTACGCGATTTCCGCCTCCCGGGCGCACTTGGCCTCGCCGAGGTTCGTCATGCCGATCACGTCGTAGCCGGCCCGGTGGTTGGCGAGCGATTCCGCGCGGGTGCTGAAGGCCGGGCCTTCCATGTTCACGTACACGCCGCCGTCATGCAGCCGCAGGCCGAGTTCGCGCCCCGCCGCCAGCAGAAGCTGGCGCAGCTCCTCGCACACCGGGTGCGCGAAGGCCACGTGCGCCACGATGCCGCCGCCGAAAAACGTCTGCTCGGTCGAGCGCTTGGTGCGGTCCACAAACTGGTCCGGCAGCACGATGTCGCACGGCCGGTAACGCTCCTGGAGCGAGCCCACGGCGCTCACGCTGACGACCCAGGCCACGCCCAGCGATTTGAGGGCGTAAAGGTTGGCGCGGTGGTTCAGTTCGCCCGGCAGCAGCCGGTGCCCGCGGCCGTGCCGGGGCAGGAACACCACTTCCCGGCCCGCCAGCACCCCGGTGAGCAACTCGTCCGATGGCTCGCCGAACGGCGTCCGCACCCGCACCCAGCGCTGGCGCTCGAACCCGTCCAGCGCGTACAGCCCGCTGCCGCCGATGATGCCCACCCGGTAGGTTTGGTTTTTCATGGGTTATTCCACGGTCACGCTCTTCGCCAGGTTGCGCGGCTTGTCCACGTCGCAGCCCCGCAGCACGGCGATGTGGTAGGCCAGCAATTGCAGCGGGATCACGCCCAGGAAGGGCAGCATGAACTCCTCGGCGGCCGGCAGGTACAGCACCTCCGCGGCCTTGGCGGCGATGGCGTGGTCGCCCTCGGTGGCCAGCGCGATCACCGGGGCGCCGCGCGCCCGGACTTCCTCGAGGTTGCTGAGAATTTTCTCGTAAAGGAACCCGCGCGGCGCCAGCAGCACGCACGGACTGTCCGCGTCCATCAAGGCGATGGGCCCGTGCTTCATCTCCGCCGCGGGATACGCCTCGGCGTGAATGTAGGAAATTTCCTTGAGCTTCAACGCGCCTTCGAGCGCCACCGGGAAGCCAAGCTGCCGTCCCAGGAAGTAAAAATCGCGGCGGTCCGCGTACCTGGCGGCAAGCTGGCGGACCTGCGCCTCCAGCGCCAGCGCCGCGCGCACCTGTTCGGGCGCCTGTTCCAGCGCGTGGATCACCGCCAGCCCCCGGCCGGGGGCGAGCATGCGCAGCCGCCCCATGAACAACGCGAAGAGCAGCAACACCGTCACCTGCGAGGTGAACGCCTTGGTCGAGGCCACGCCGATCTCCGGGCCGGCATGCAGGTAGATGCCGCCGTCGGCCTCGCGGGCGATCGTGCTGCCCACCACGTTGCACAAGGCCAGCACGCGGTGACCGCGACGCCGCGCCTCACGCAGCGCCGCCAGCGTGTCCGCCGTCTCGCCGGACTGGGTGATGACCAGCACCAGGGTGTTCTTCTCCAGCGGCGGGTTCCGGTACCGGAATTCGCTGGCGTACTCGACCTCCACCGGGATGTGGGCAAAGGCCTCGATGAAGTGCTCGCCCACCAGGCCGGCGTGCCAGCTCGTGCCGCACGCGGCGATCACGATGCGGTCCACCGCCCGCAGCTCCGCCAGGCTCATGTTCAGCCCGCCGAACTTGGCCGTGGCCTCCGCCTCGTCCAGCCGGCCGCGAAAGGCGTTGGCGATGGTGTCCGGCTGCTCGAAGATTTCCTTGAGCATGAAGTGCGGGTAACCGCCCCGCTCCGCGGCCTCGGGCGCGAACTCGATTTCGCTGACCTGCACCGCCGCCGGCTTCCGGCCCAGGTTGGTCACCTGGAAGCTGTCGGCCGTGACCGTGACGAGATCGAAATCGTTCAGGTACACCACCTGCCGGGTGTGGGCCACCATGGCGGTGGTGTCGCTGGCCAGGAAGTTCTCGCCCCGGCCCAGGCCGACGATCAACGGCGAGCCGCGGCGGGCGCCCACCAGCAGGCCCGGCGCGTCGGCGCAGACCACGGCGATGCCGTACGTGCCCAGCACCTCGCCCAGCGCCCGCTCCACCGCGCGCACCAGGCGCTCCTCCGGCGGCTGTCCGGCCAGGTCCGGGTGGTCGTAATGCGCGCCGATCAACTGGGCCAGCACCTCGGTGTCCGTGGCGGAACGGAACTCGTGGCCGGCCTCGAGCAGGCGGTGCTTGAGCGTCTCGTGGTTTTCGATGACGCCGTTGTGCACCACCGCGAGGCGCCCGCCACGGTCGCAATGCGGATGGGCGTTCACGTCGGAAGGCGGTCCGTGGGTGGCCCAGCGGGTGTGCCCCACGCCGATGGGGCCGGCCAGCGGGGCCTGGGCGAGCAGGGGCGCCAGGCCCTCGTCAATCTTGCCCTGGCGCTTGCGGATCTCGAGCCGGCCGTCGCTCAGGGTGCCGATGCCGGCGCTGTCATAGCCGCGGTATTCCAGCCGGCGCAGACCGGCGAGAATGATCGGGGCCGCCTGCTGCCGCCCCACGTAGCCGACGATGCCACACATGGTTTCCACCGGCCGCGGCGAATTGGGGGGATGCCGCTTGCGCGCGACCGGCAGGCGACGCTATAAGCGGGAAAAACCCCGCGCAAGAAAGGACTGCAAACCATGCCTGCGACGCAGCAATCAACGGCCGACCCCAACCGGGTGCTGGCCATCATCATGGGTGGCGGGCAGGGCACCCGCCTGTTTCCGCTGACCCGCGAGCGCGCCAAACCCGCCGTGCCGCTGGCGGGCAAGTACCGGTTGGTGGACATCCCCATCGCCAACTGCATCAACTCCGGCGTCCGCCGCATCTACATCCTCACCCAGTTCCTCTCCGCCTCGCTGCACCGCCACGTGTACGGCTCGTTCAAGTTCGACGCCTTTTCGCGGGGCTTCGTCGAGATTCTGGCGGCGGAGCAGACGATGACCGACGCCTCGTGGTACCAGGGCACCGCCGACGCCGTCCGCAAGAACCTGATCCATTTCCGCGAGGTGGAATTCGACTACGCCCTGATCCTCAGCGGCGACCAGTTGTACCGCATGGATTACCGCGAAGTGCTGCGGCGCCATGTCGAGTCCGGGGCCGAGCTGACCATTTCCACCATCCCGGTCAACCGCGCCGCCGTGCCGTCGTTTGGCATCATGCAGATTGACGCCCAGCAGCGCATCCTGCGCTTCGAGGAGAAGCCCAAGGAACCCGCGGTGCAGGATCAGTTGCGGGTGGACCCCGCCACCCACGCGGCGCTGGGCATCACCGGCCTGGACGAGGCGTTTCTGGCCTCGATGGGCATCTACCTGTTCAACCGCGACCTGCTCCACCGCGCGCTGGACAACGACCTCACCGACTTCGGCAAGCACGTCATCCCGCGCCTCATCCGCGACTGCCGGGTGTACTCGCACATCTTCCAGGGCTACTGGGAGGACGTCGGCACCATCCGCTCGTTCTTTGAGGCCAACCTGGAGCTGACCTCCGAGCTGCCGCGGTTCAACTTCTTCGACATGACGGCGCCGATTTACACCCGGCCGCGCTTCCTGCCGCCCTCGAAGATCAACGGCGCCTCGCTAGACCACGCGGTCGTCTCCGACGGCTGCATCCTGAACCACTGCAAGATTTCCCAAAGCATCGTCGGCCTGCGGTACATGGTGGACGCCGGCAGCCACATCACCCGCACCGTCATGCTGGGCGCGGACTATTACGAATCGGCCGAATCCATCGCCGCCCACGCCGCCGCCGGCCAGCCGCGCATCGGCATCGGCCGCAACACACGCATTGACACCGCCGTCGTGGACAAGAACGCCCGCATCGGGGACAACTGCGTCATCACCCCCCACGGCAAGCCGCAGACGCTGGACCACCCGTTGTACTTCATCCGCGACGGCATCGTGGTCATCCCCAAGAACGCCGTCATCCCGCACGGGACCATCATCTGACCCGCCGGCCACGCCCTCCGACCCATCGCCATGCGTCTTCCGGGAATCTGTCTGCTCGCGGCGTTGCCGGCTTGGCTGCCGCAAGCCGCCGAGCCCGCGGCCGCGTCGTGGCGGCCGTTGTTCAACGGCCGCGACCTCACCGGCTGGGTGGTGAAGTGCAAGCCGGCGGACCGCGCGCAGACGTGGTGGCGGGTCGAGGACGGCTGCATCGTGGCGGATTCACTGGGCCGCCCGAAACACGATTACATCTGGCTGCTGAGCGAGGAGGAGTTCGACGACTTCGAATTACGCCTTGAGTTCCAGCCGTTCCGCGACAGCCCCGGCAACACCGGCGTCCAGATTCGCAGCCGCTACGACGACGCGGCGGGCTGGCTGGACGGCCCGCAGGTGGACATCCACCCGCCGGATCCGTGGCGCACCGGCATGATCTGGGACGAAACCCGCGGCAACCAGCGCTGGCTCTTTCCGCCGGTGCCGCGTGGCCAGTGGGTGAACGAGGCGATGGCCCGGCCGGGCGTGCCGTTCCATTTCGCCGGCGGCTCCCCGGATTGGAACCGGCTGGAGATCACCGCTCGCGGCATCCGCGTGCGCGTACGCCTCAACGGACACGAGGTCACCGACTACGACGGCGCCGGCACGCTGGACGATGAGGTCCACCGGCAGCACCGGGTGGGAATGCGCGGCCACCTGGCGTTGCAAATCCACACCGGCGACGAACTGCGGGTGCGGTTCCGGGACCTCGCGGTGCGCACGTCCGCCGCCCCGCCGCCCTGCCGCTGAGCCCTGCCCCAACCCGCGCCATGCCCGCCCGCCCGCAACGCACCCTCACCTGCCTCGGCGTGGGCGACGGCCACGTGACGGCGGACCGGGGTCACGCGGCGTTCCTGTACGAATTCGGCGCCACGCGCCTGCTGGTGGACTGCGGCGAGCCGGCCAGCCAGGCGTTGCTGCGCGCCGGCACGCGGCTCGAGACGTTGGACCGCGTCTTCATCTCGCATCTGCATTTTGACCACGTCGGCGGCCTGTTCATGCTCCTGCAAGGACTTTGGCTGTCGCGGCGCCAGCGCCCGCTCACGATTCATCTGCCCGAGACGGGGCTGCGGCCGGTGCAAACCCTGATGCGCGCCGCGCGCCTGTTCGACGCCCGGCCGCCTTTCGACCTGCAATGGGAACCGCTGCGGCCGTGGCAGCCGGTGCCGGCGGGCACGGGATCGGTGACGCCCGTCCCTTCCAGCCACCTGCGCGCGCTGGCGGTGAACCCCAAGGCCGCGCGCGGGCTGGACGGCGAGGCGTTCAGTTTCCTGCTCGAAGACCGCGGCTGCCGCGTGGCGCATTCGGCCGACCTGGGCGGGCTGGACGACGTGCCGCCGCTGATTCGCGAGCCGTTGGACCTGTTCGTCTGCGAACTGGCGCATCTGGAGCCCGCCAGTTTGTTTGCCCGGCTGCGCGGCCATCCCATCCGGCGCGCGGTGTTCGTGCATCTTTCCGCCGACCAGTGGCGGCAGCGACGACGCTGGCGGACGCGCGCGGCCCGGGCGTTGTCGCCCGTCCCGGTGCGCATCCCGGAGGATGGCGAGCGGATCGCTTTTTGATGCAGCGTCAGACATCCTGCCTGACGTAAAGGGCGATATCCTGCCGCCCGGCCTTCCCAGAGCCTTGGAGGAGCAAGTCCCGCAGCCCCGCCGGCGTAGCGCGTTCGCGACCCGGCGCATCTCAATTTCCTGCAGGCAGAATCGCCCGCCGGGACTTGGGTGGCCTGCCCCTGGCCCGGGGGCCGGAACCATCGCCCCGCAGCGAGGGGCGACCTGCCCCGCCGCCGGTTTGCCGCTTGGCGACCCGCCTCAGCGCCCTAGACTGCCGGCGCGATGTCGCAAATGCTCAAAAGCTCCACCGCGCTGGCCGTCGCCACGCTGGCCAGCCGCGTGCTGGGGCTGGTGCGGGAGCAGGTGTACGCGCGCTTCATGGGCGACGGCCCCGTGGCGGGCGCCTTCAAACTGGCGTTCCAGATTCCCAACCTGTTCCGCCGGCTGCTGGGCGAAGGCGCGTTGAGCGCGGCGTTCATCCCGATCTTCAAGCACAAGGAGACCCACGAGGGCAAAGCGGCGATGTGGCAGGCCGCCAACGCCGCCTTGTCCGGGCTGGTGGTGGTCACCGCCGCGCTGGTCGGCGCGGGCTTGGTGCTCATCAGCCTGGTGCTCGCGCTCAGCGACCCGCCGTGGACGCGCGCCGGGCAGGCGGTGTTCCCGCCGCTGGCGCTCTCCGAGGACGTCCGGCTGATGTTGCGGTTGCTGCGGCTGATGCTGCCGTACCTGATACTGGTGTGCCTGGCGGCTCTGTGCATCGGGATGCTCAACGCCCGCGGGCATTTCTTCGTGCCGGCGCTGGGCGCGACCATGCTCAACGTGGTCATGATCGCCAGCGTGCTGCTGCTGGCGCCGCGATTGGGGCCGACGCTCGAGACGCAGATTTTCGCGCTGGGCGTGGGGGTGCTGGTGGCCGGGCTGGCGCAGTTCACCTTTCAACTGCCCACACTGTTCCGGGAAGGCTTCCGCTTTCGCTGGATCACGCCCTGGCGGGACGCCACGGTGCGGGAGGTGGCGCGGCGGATGGTGCCCGGCATCATCGGCGTGGCGGCCTTCCAGTTCAACGTCACAATCATCATGCTGGTCTCGTACTGGGTGGACCGGCACATCGTGGCTTCGTTCGATTACGCGGTGCGCCTGATGGAGTTTCCGCAAGGGATCGTGGGCGTGTCGCTGGCCACGTATCTCCTGCCCACGCTGTCCGGCCTGGCGGCCGAGAAGAAGTACCCGGAGTTCCGCGCCACGCTCCGCCAGGGCTTGGGTTACGTGGCGTTCGCGAACCTGCTGGCCTCCGCGCTGCTGGTCGCTCTGGCCGAGCCGGTCATCCGCCTGCTCTTCCAGGGCGGGAAATTCGACCTCGGCGCCACACAACGCACCGCGCTGGCGCTCACCTGTCTGGCGCCGGGCTTGGTGGCCTTCTCCGCCGTGAACATGCTCGCCCGCGCGTTCTACGCGCTGGGTGACACGAAGACGCCGATGCGGATCAGCCTGTTCTGCCTCGCGCTGAACCTGCTGCTCTCGCTCTGGTGGGTGGCGCCGCTGCGCCAGGCGGGGCTGGGCCTGGCCAACACGGTCACCTCCGCCATCAATGTCTGGCTGCTCAGCCGCGCGTTGCGTCGCAAGCTCAAGACGCTCGATCTCGCGGAACTGCAAACCAAGCTCTTCTGTCTGGTGCCCGCGGCGCTGCTGACCGGCGGGATGGCGTGGGCCGGGGCGTGGCTGTGGGCGCGACGGCTCGGGCACGACACGCTCGGGTTGCGGCTCGGCGAGGTGTTTGTGCCGGCGCTGGCGGCCACGGCCATGTACTTCGGCCTCGCGCTGTGGCTGCGCGTGTCGGAGGCGAAGGAAATCTTCAGCCTGGCGGCGCGGCGCTGGCGGCGACGCGGCGGTTGAAGGCCACGCAGTCCGCGTACCGCACGCCGGCGCCGCCAAAGATGTCCAGCGCCGAGCCGATCGTCAGGTCCACCCGGCCCCGGCCCAGCGCGGTCACCTGTTCCAAATCCTCCAGCGACCTCGCGCCGCCGGCGTAGGTGATGGGCAGTGGGGTCCATTCGCCCAGGCGGGTCACCAGCTCCGCGTCTATCCCGCGGCAAAGACCTTCCACGTCCACGGCGTGAATCAGGAATTCCGCGCAGGACTCCGCCAGCCGTTCCAGCGTGGCGCGATTGACCGGCAGATCGGTGAAGCGCTGCCAGCGGTCAGTCACCGCCCAGTACTCCGCGCCGCGGCGGCGGCAGCTCAGGTCCAACACGAGGCGTTCCCGGCCGGCCGCCCGGACCAACGCCTGCAAGCGGTCGTGATCCAGGCGGCCTTCGCGGAACACCCACGAGGTGACGATCACGTGCGAGGCGCCGGCCTCCAGCCAGTCGCGCGCAGTCGCGGCGGTGACACCGCCGCCGAGTTGCAGACCGCCCGGATAGGCGGCGAGCGCCTCGCGGGCGGCCGTGTCGTTGCCCGGGCCGAGACAGATCACGTGCCCGCCGCGCAGGCCGTCGCGCCGGTACAAGGCGGCGAACCACGCCGGCGGCTGCGGCGCCACGAAGTTGGTGCGCAGCGTGGCGGGATCATCGGTGAGCGACCCGCCCACGATCTGCTTCACCCGGCCTTCGTGGAGGTCAATGCACGGTCGGAACATCGCGGTCACGCTACCCGCCGGGCGGTGGACTGACAAGGCAGCCACCAGTGTCGCGACTGACGAGGTGGGGCGAGAGCCTGATGAGCCCCGGCTTTCCGTGGCTGTGGTCGTCAGACTGCGGGGGCAGCCCGGCGGGTATTGGGTAGCCGGCCCCTGGCCCAGGGGCCGGATCCGTCGCTCCCCGCAAGGGGCGACCTGGTGGGAAGCAACGCTCCCCCTTTACTCCGGCGCGCAGCGCCGGCCTGGGCGGTTGCGTTTCAACCATTCACGGCGCATCCTCGCGCTCATGGCAAAGCAACCCACCCGCCCTGAACTGGCGGCGAGCCTGAACCAGGTGCTCGCCGATTCTTACGCTTTGATGGCGCTCACGCATCTGGCCCACTGGAACGTTGAAGGCCCGGGCTTCTTCGCCCTGCACACCGCCTTCCAGACCCAGTACGAGGAGCTCTTCACCGCGATTGACGAGATCGCCGAGCGGGTGCGCGCGCTCGGCGCGTACGCCGTGGGCGGGCTGGGCATCCTGGCGCAGGCGGCGCAGATGAAGGAGTTCGCCGCGCCGCTCGCCCAAGAGGAATACGTGCGCCAGCTCGTCACCGCCAACGAAAAGCTGGTGGCCGACGCGGTGCGCGCGCGCGACCTCGCCGGCGCGGCCAACGACCAGGAAAGCCAGGACCTCATGGTGGGCCGCATCACGCTGCACCAAAAAACTATCTGGATGCTGCGGAGCTTCCTGAAGGGTTGAAGCCGCGCGGATGTTCTGCCGGCGACCGGCTTTCGCGGCGAAACGAATCCCCCATCCGCCTAGCGGGCACCCTCTCCCCCACCGGGGATGAGGGAAAGGGTGGGGCGCATCAGAAGCTCAGCCGCGCGCCGACGTAAAAGTTGCGGCCGTAGGCCGGGTCAATGCCGTTGGCCCGGATGCGCGAGTAGTAGTCCTCGTCGAAGAGGTTGTTGATGCCGCCCAGCAGACTGAGGGTGTCGCGGTACACGCGCACCTCCGCCGTCAGGTCCCAGACCATGTAGGCCGGGATGTGGAAGTCCGGCGTGTTGTTGTCGTTGGCGAAATGGTCGCCGAGGAAGGTGCCGAGCAGCGACACCTTCACCGCGCTGCCGCGGCGGTAGATCAGGCCGGTGCGCACCATGTAATCCGGGGCGTACTGCGGCGCGCGCCCTTCCAGCGGCCCGGACACGAACTCGGCGTCGAGCCACTGGAAGTTGCCGTACAGGTTCAGCGAAGCGGCCCGCCGGCCGGCGTCGTGCCCGCGCACCGCGTCCGTCAGGCCGATGAGGTCCACCTCCGCGCCCGCCTCCCAGCCCCGGTTGATCGAGCGGCCGACGTTCTGGATGGTGGTGATGTCGCCTTCGGTCACGCTGCCGAAGCGGTTGTCGTAATCCACCAGGAACAGGCTGGTGTCGAAGTACAGCCACTCGAAGGGGTGCCCGCGCAGCCCGACCTCGTACGTCCAACTGTTCGCCGGGTCCAGCGACTCGTTGACCACCGTGTTGTTCTGCGGCGGCACGGCGTCGCTGTACGTCTTGGCCTTGTAGCCTTGCGAGACGTTGCCGTAGGCGGTGATCTGCCGGTCGAACTCGTGCGCCAGCCCCAGCCCGACCAACGGCACGAAGTCGAGGTGATCCTCGCGCAGCAGCGGCGAGGTCTTGTTGAGGTTGAGTTCCTCCGCCACGTCCTGCTGGTTGAACTCGAAGCGCACCCCCGGCGTGATCCGCGCCCGGCCGAAGCGGAACAGGTTTTCCGCGAACACCGCGCCGTAGGCCGAGCTGCGGTCGGTGATCACCCGCGGCGTGCCGGTGTCCGCGTCCGCCGTGGCGCCGCGATACTCGCGGTACGGCGCGTCCGAGCCGTAGCCGGTCACGCCCGCGGTCAGCACGTGCGCCTCGCTCCCGGCCACCCAGTCATGGCGCAGCCGCGCGTCGAGGCCGCCGAAGTAGTAGTTGTGGTCGGCGATGGTGTTGGAATCAATCAGGTTGCCCGCGTTGCCGAAGGCCGACCCGCCGCTGTTGCGCTGGCGCTTGCTGAACCGCGCGTAATGCCCGCCCCAAGCCTTCACCTCCAGCGTCGTGCTGTCCCAGCCTTCGTACGTGAAGGACAGCACCGGCACGTACCGCTGGACCCGCACCCGGTCGTACCGAAGCTGCGTCGCGGTGCGGTCCTCGTTGTAGTTCAGAAAGCCCGGCGCGGTGTTGAACGTGAGGCCGCCCGGCTCGCCGGAATCGGCGCTGTACGCGTCCAGGTCCAGTCCCCAGCGGGTGGCGGGCGTGGCGGTGAACACGAACCGCGCGCTGCCGCCGTTCAATTCGTAGTCGCTGTTTTCGCGGCGGAAGCTGTCGCCCTGCCGGTGGTCGTAGCTCAGCAGGTAGCCCAGCCGGCCCAGCGTGCCGTCCAGCGTCGAGTAGGTGGCGTACAGGTCGTCCGAGCCGAAGATGTGCTGCGTGGAGAAGGCCACCGGCCGGTCGGCGCGCGGCTGGTGGGTGACGTAGTTCAGCGCGCCGCTGGGCTGGGGACCGTACATCAGCGCCGCGCCGCCGCGGATGAATTCAAATCGGTCCAGCGACTCGAACGGCGGCGCGTAATACACCGTCGGGTAGCCCAGCAGGTCCACCACGAACGGAATGCCGTCCTTGAGGACCAGCAGGTTTTGCGACTCGTGCGGGTCGCCGATCCCGCGGTAACCGAGGCTCAGCAGCGAGGGGTTGGACAGTTCGCTGGTCAGCAGGCCGGGCACCTTGGCGAACGCCTGCCGGTAATTGTCGGTCTGGATTTGCGGCAGCGCGTCCAGATCGAGCACGGTGGCCTTCTTGCCGCCGAACACCCGCACGTCCTGGACCTCCGGCGGGAACAACGGCTGCACCGCGTCGTCGGCGATGTTCTCGCCCACCACGACCACCTTGTCCAAGGCCTCGACGAGCGGTTCGGCGTCGGCGGCCTGCCCGGTGCAAACGGCCGCCGCAGACGCCAGACAAAGGCGCCAGGCCCGCCGGAGCCGGCGGTCGGAGGAAATGAACTGGAAAACCGATGTCGGCCGCCGCGCGGGGTGTCCCGCCGGCCCGGCTTCGGCTTTCGGGTTGAAATGCTGTCGCTTGTTGCGCATGGCCCCAGTGTGCCGGGGGCGGCGGGCGGCGCGCTAACGGTGGGTTGCGAAAGATTGTCGGGGGATTGCGCGGGCATCCGGGCCAGGGTGGCGGCAGTCGTCAGACCGCGGCTGCTTCAGGGGTGGGTCGCCCCTCGCTGCGGGGCGACACTGACCGGCCTCTGAGCCAGAGGCCGGCTACCCAGGCCACCGGCCAACAACCGGTTCCGACAGGCCGGCAGTGGGCTGGTAGCTCGCCGCCACGGGCAGGTTGCCTGTTCCCCCCACCCGGCCACCCTCCGCGCTTGCGCCTTGACCTCGCCGTCCGTTGGGCTACCAACGCCTCCGGCTCATGCGCCTCGCCCTGCTTGCCTTGATTCTGTTCGGCCTGGCGGCCGCCCGCGCCCGCGCGGCCGACGACTCCGCCGCTCCGCCCGATTACTTCATCGTGGTCACCGGCGGCGAACTGCTCGAAGGCGCGTACCCGGACGGCCACACGCATTTCCTCACGCGCACGCTGCGCCCGCTGGGCCTGCGCTGCGCCGGCTCGCTCACCGTGGACGACATCCGCGCCGAAATGCTCGCCGCGCTGCGCTTCGCCACCAACCGCGCGCGCCTGGTGCTCGTCACCGGCGGACTCGGCCCCACGCCGAACGACATCACCCGCGAGACGCTGAGCGAATTCACCGGCATCGCGCTGCGCGAAAACGAGGCCGCCGTCGCGGAACTCGAGCGCCGCTTCCGCCAGCCGCGCGACCAACTGCGCGCCAACCTGCGCCGCCAGTGCCTGGTGCCGGAGCGCGGCGGCTTCCTCCGCAACCCCGCCGGCACCGCCGTGGGCCTGGTGTTCGAGCCCGGCACCGCCACCGTGATCGCCCTGCCTGGCCCGCCGCGCGAGTTGCAGGCGATGGTCCGGGACGAGTTGGTGCCCTGGCTGCAACGCCGTTACCGCGCGCGCACCCCCGGCGCGAGCCTCACCCTGCGCTTCGTGGGCGTGGGCCAGTCGCAGATTGACCAAACGCTCAAGGACAAGCTCGCGCTGCCGCCGGACGTGATCGTCACCTCGCTCTTCGAGGGCAGCCGGGTGGACTTCACCTTTCACCTGCCGGGCAACGGCGCGGCCGAGGTCGAGCGCCTGCGGCAACTGGAAACCGCGGTGCAACGGGAACTGGGCGAATTCCTCTACGCCGACGACGGCCGCTCGCTCGAAGCGGTGGTGCTCGGGGAATTGCGGGCCTGCGGCGCGCGTCTCGCGCTGGCGGAAGTCGCCAGCGGCGGCAGCCTGGCCGCGTCGTTGAGCGGCGCGGCGGAGGCCGAGGCGGTGGTCACCGGCGCCTTTGCCGCGCCCGGCGAAAGCCGCCTGGCTGAATTGCTACAAGCGGATGCCTGGCGGGCGGACGCGCCGGCGGAAGCGCGGGCAAAAACTCTGGCCGACGCCGCTGCGGTCCACGCCCGCGCCGACTGGGCGGTGGCGGTGGGCGAAGGCGGCCGGGACGCCGGTGACGCCGCGGTGTGGGTGGCCGTGAAGGCCGGCGACCGCCTGGAAACGCGCAGCCTGACTTTGCGCGACCGCAGCGACGCCAGCCGCGCCGGCCTGGTGACGCAAGTCCTCGACCAGCTTCGGCGGCTCCTCCGGGACGTCCGCTGAGGCGTCTTCGCCGGCGGAACAGTTTGAGTCTGCGGCCGGCGCGGGGCAGAGTCGACTCCATGCAAACCCCGCGATTCCTGGCGCGCTCGCTCGATGGCGTTCTCCTGGCCGCGGACGACCCTCGCTCGAGCCCCGCAATTCGTCCGCCAGCTGGACCTGATTCATTTCTCGCACACGGATTACGGCTTCACCGATCACCCGGCTGTCTGTCGCGACATGCAGGTGCGCTACCTCGACCTGTCGCTGGCCACGCGCAAGCTGCCCGACGACGCGCGCTTCCGCTGGACGGCGGAAACCACCGTGGCGGTGAATGACTGGTGGCAGGCCGCCCCACCCGCCCGCCGGAAAGAGTTCCTCGCCGCCGTCCGCGCCGGGCAGAGCGAGGTCGCCGCGCTGCCGTTCAACAACACGCCGTTCCTCAACCAAGACCAATGACGGGCGATGACGCACTGGCTGCCGGAGGACCTATGGAAGGAACTCCGCCCGCAGACCGCCGTGCAGAACGACGTGAACGGCTTTCCGCGCGCGGGCGCGAAGGCGATCCTCGACCGCGGCGTGCGCTGCCTCTTCGCTGGCATCAACAGCGACAGTGGCGGGCCGCCCCGGCCGCGCCTCACGGCGTTCTGGTGGAAGCAGTCCGAAGGCCGCCGCCTTTTCGTGTGGATGAGCCTCACCTACGGCGACGGCTTTTTCTTCTTCGAGAAGGACGAGTGGCTCGCGGCCCGCTGCCCCGCGCGGCCGAGGGCGCGTTCCGTCTGCCCCGCGCCGGGGACAATCCTGAAGACCGACAAAGCCTCACTGCGCGCGGCGCACCGACAGTGCCCCACACGCCTGCGGCAATTCGAGCAGGCCGGCTACCGGCATCCCGTGCTCGCCGTCTCGATGACCAGCATGTGGCGTTACGACAACGGCCCGCCGTTCCCGCCGCTGTCGGACTTTGTGGCCGCGTGGGACCGGCTCGGCCTCCAACCCAAGCTCCGGCTCACCACCGTGACCGAGGCGATGAAGGATCTGGAGAAAGCCGCTGGCCCCACCGCGCCCGAATACGAAGGCGAGTGGACCGACTGGTGGGCCAACGGCACCGCCTGCGCGCCACGCGAAGTCGCCGCCAGCCGTTTCGCCAAGCGCCACCTGGCCCCCGCGCAATCACCGGTGTGGGGGCCGTTCGACGCCGCGCCGCGCGCGCGGATCGAGGCGTTGACCCCGGGACCTGTGCCTGTTTGACGAGCACACGTGGGGTTCCGGCATGAGCGTCGGCCAGTCTTACAGCCTGGACGCGCAGGGCCAGTGGAACGAGAAGGCCCGGCCAGCGTGGGCTCCGATGGCGCTCGCCGAACGGCTGCCGGGCCAGAGCGCCCGCCAGAGCGCCCGCACGCGTCCCATGCCCGAAGGCGAGGGTTTGTGGCTCGCGAATCCGGCGCGCGCGCCGCTCAACGGCCGGGCGACGATGATCGCCTCGTGCCTGCGCGACGATTGCCGTTCGGTCGTCGATCCGGCCACCGGCGCGAAGGCGAAGCTCCACTTCGAGCCGGGGCCGCTCTGGGGCCGCCGGCAAACGCCCGCCGACCTGAGCCGCGAAGATGTCTCCGACACTTTCCCCGATCAGGCGCCAAACCGCTTCGCCCTTTTTGGGTTGAGCACCTCGACGCCGCCAGCGTGAAGCGGTTTCAACTCAGCAAGGACTCAGTTGAGGAAGCGGCGCCGGCGACGCCGGGCGGCGCGCCCAGTTGCAGCGGGAGAAACTGGAGTTCATCACGGCCAAACCCGCCGGGCCGGCGGTGCTAGCGACGCCGCACACCCTCCGCTACACGCAACCGCTCGAACATCCACGCCTCCAGTGGGCCACGCGCCGGCTGGAACTCTTGAAGCGTGAGCCGCGCGCCCGCCTGACCTTCCGGCTGAACCGCCTCTCCTCGTTCGATCCGGAGCTGCTTTGCGTCGTCCCCCGCTGCCGTGCGACGGCACGTTGCCGCGCCTCAGCAGCGGCGGCCTGCCGTTCACGCCGTTCACGGACCAGTTTCCCGGCACGTGCCGCGACTACTTCGGCATCGACGGCTGGGCGCACTACGTCACGCCGGCGGGGAACTGGCTCTGGGTGACGCTCGACGGGCCGCATCCCAAGTCGCATCTCACCGCGCCGCCCGCGCGTACCGGCCGCATGCTGGCGGTTCTGTACGACAACCTCTGGTACACGAACTTCCAGGGCGATCATCCGGGCGTGATGAAATTCCAGTTCGACCTGGTGTGGCGCCAGGAACTGGCCGCAGCACAGGCCGCCTCGCTGGCGGAGGCGCTGGTGACCGAACCGGTGATGGTCATCAACCCCGCCTTGCCGGAACACCCCGCCGTCCTGAAGCGGCTGTTCCAGCCGTGAGCGAAGTCTGCTCCTGCCTGGTTGGGCCGGGCGCCGCGTTCTCCAGGGCGAACAGACCGGCGTGCTCCTGCGCGGGGGGTGCGGGCGCCGGCCGTGCGGCGGAGCCCTCCGGCGCCGTGGCCCGGACCGCCACCGCGTTGTTCGCGCCGATCACGAGCCACTCGCCGCGGTTGGCACCGGGGCGCCGCAACCGGAAGCGGCAGGACCAGGCGCCGCTATTGGCGTAGCGCGCGCCGCAAGCGCGGTTCAGGAAGTCGCTCACCGGCCCCAACCCGGCTTGCGCGTTTTCGTGCGTGTGGCCGCAAACCAGCAGCGGCGGCGGCCGCCGCGGATCGAGCGCGCGCCAGGCGGTTCCCACCGCGACGAGCCGTTCGGCGAGGAGCCGCGACTCGCGGATCGAGGCGAACGGATAGACCGCGCGCAGCCGCTCACCAAGGTCCTCCTCGACCCAGTGTTCGATCTGCCGCAGGCCGCAGCGCTTGAGCAAGCCCGCTGCGGCAGACACCCAACGGCCCACGCTGCCCTCGTTGCAGGCGGGGATCGCCGCGTGGCCGTGCTCGAAGTGCAGGCCGCGCGCGGGCTCCGCGAAGTGGCGGACAATCTCCACCTGGCTGCCCCAGTCCGCCTGGATCACGCGGTCCAGACGCTGGCGGCGGTCCGCCAGCAAGCGCAGCAGATGCCCCGTGGCGTCCGCGCGCTCGCGCAGACTTTCGTCGAGAAACCACTGCGGCTGCTCCTGCGGCGTATCGCGTGGGCCGGACCGCTTGAAGGCCACGCCGGCTTCGGGAAAACCATGGCTCAGGAACACGCGCCCGTCGCGCCCGCGCAAAATCTCCTCCAACGCCGCGCGAATCCGCGGCTCGTTCAGCCACGCCAGCCACGCGCGTGCCCGGCACGGCCGGCCCGCCTGCGGACCGTGCGATTCCAGGCGGAAGGTGCCGTCCAGGCCCAGCCGCACCTCGCCGAAGGTGTTGCGCAGGGCCGTGACGCGAACGGCCCGGCGCGCCTGCTTGATGTGTTCGCCCAGCACGGCGGCGTCGTGGTTTCCGGCCACGTAGATGATCCTGCGCACGCGGGGCAGAAGCGCGAAGATTTCCGGGTATGCGCGCTTGATGTCACCGTAGCGCTCGTGAGCCAGTTCGAGGAAGTCCCCGTTGAGCACGAGCCGGCAGCGGCGCTGGATCACCCGCCGGAGCAACTGACAAAACGCCGCCGCCTTGCGCGGACCGAAGGAATCGCGCGCCGGCAATCCCAGGTGCAAATCGGAGACGACCACGATTTCGCAAAACGCGTCCGCCGTTTCGCGCAGCTTGGCGACGCCCGCGGCGTCGGCCTGCCCGGTCCACACACGAATGCCGGCCCCGGTGCGCAACACCGCCGCGTGCCCGAGCGCTTCCGGGCGCCAAGCGCGTGTCTGCGCCAGTTCCTGGGCGAGCGCCTCCGCCTCGGCCTGGTCCAGCGCGCCGCCCACGACCAGCGTGTGCTGTCCGCGCCGGACGAGGGCCAGCGCCTCGGCTTGCGCAAGCGCGGCGGCGGGGAAGCTGTCGGGCCAGTCTTCCGTGCGGGTCTGGCGCTCGGCGGCGGCGCGGCGGGCCGCGGCTTCCGCTTCGCGCGCCAGGATTTCGCGCACGCGGGGCAGCAGGCGCGCCGCCGCCAACCTGCCCAGCGAGAGAACGGGACGCGCCCGGCGGCCGGCGAATATTTCCACCTGTTTGTCGCGGACGATGAAGAGGTGGTGTTTCCGGCGCAGGCTGGACCAGTTCCAGCCGCCGCCGATCAGTTCGCGGGCGAACGCCGCGCCCAGCCGCACGTCTGCCGCCGCCACGCCGATGAAACTGGGACGCGCGCCGGCTTGCTGGACATGAAAGAACGGCAGGCCGCCAGCCAATGTCCGCCAGCGTTGCGACCACCGCGCCGCCGGCGGCGGGGTCGCATGCACCGGGCAACGTAACGCCACCTGGCGCCCTTCGACGGTGAACACGCCCGTGAGAATTCGCGGGCGCTTTTCGGGTGGCGCGGCGGGCCGCAGGAACAGTGGCGCAGCTTCGAGCGCAAGTTCCCCGCCCGTCCGCCAGTCACCAGTTTGGTCGTGAGCCATGCACCCGTGGGAATGCAGTCCCGGCCCGCCCCGGGTCAACAACGCGGCGCGGCGAAGCGCGTTTTTTGCCGTCCTGGCACGCGCGGGTGACGCGGTTGTCACCGGACTCCAGGGACGCGGTTCGTAACGCCGCAGGTGTCGTCTGGGTGACTTATGTAAAATGCAGGTGGCGCCGTGCTTTCCCGGTTGCCTTCGCGTGAGCCGCAGGATTACAGGATGAGTGGTTGACCATTAAACCCGCGCCGCCGGACGCACGACCCAAGAACCGGCGGACCGCCAGGCCCGGACAACTGATGAAAGTCCTCTTCACCGTCCAAGGCGAAGGCCGGGGGCACCTCACCCAGGCCATCGCAATGCAAGAAATGCTGCGGCGGCGCGGCCACGAAATCGTGGGCGTCCTCGTCGGGAACAACGGCACGCGGCCGCTGCCCGCTTACTTCGCCGCGTCGTTTGCGGTGGATGTGGAGGAAATCGTCGGTCCCGGCTTCGTGTTTCACGGCGCGCGGGGCATCTCAAACCGGGGCACGGTTCTCCGGTTGCTATGCGATCTGCCACGCTACCGGGGCGCGCTCCGGGCGCTGCGCCGGGCGATCCGGCGCGCCCGGCCGGACCTGATCCTGAATTTCCTCGAGCCCACGATGGGGCTGCACAACCTCCTGTACGGTGCGCGGGTGCCAACCATCGTCGTCGGCCACCAGTACATGTTGGATCACCCTGGCTACGTCCGGGTACCGCAGCAACGCCTCCAGCAGCGATTGATGCGGGGCTATTGCGCCCTGGTGGGCGCGCGTTCCACGCGGCTCGCGCTGTCCTTTTATCCGGCGCCGGATCTGCCACGTCGCGGACTGTTCGTCTGTCCGCCGTTGTTGCGCCGGCAGTTGTTCGAGCTGGAGCCGGTCGCCGGCGATTACCTGCTGGTGTACCTGCTCAACCACGGTTACGCCGACGCCATCACTCGCTGGCACACGCTGCATCCGCACATTCCGGTGCATTGCTTCTACGACAAGCCAGCCGCGCCCGCCGAGGAGATGCCGCGGCCGAACCTGACCTTCCACCGGCTGCACGGGGAGAAGTTCCTCCGTCTGATGGCGGGCGCGCGCGCCGTGGCCTGCACGGCGGGCTTCGAGTCGGTGAGCGAGGCGGCCTACCTCGGCAAACCACTCCTGATGGTCCCGGTCGAAAACCACATCGAGCAATACCTCAACGCCTGCGACGCGGAGCACGCGGGCATCGGCATGAAGGATTCGGACTTCCGCCTCGCGCGGTTGTTGTCGCCGCAGGCGAAAGCGGCGGCGCCGGAAATCCGCCGCTGGATTGGGCGCGCCGAAGCCATCGCCCTGCAAGTGGTCGAGACGGTGGCCGGGCTGCGGACCGCCGCCGGGTTGCCGGCGGCGTCAAGCCCGGTGCCTGCGCTCACGCGCGAGCCGGCGGCCTGAGCGCGGCCGCCCGCCGCCACGCCGGGGCGGGTTGCCACTCAATTGTTGCCGCCGTGTCATACGTTCGTCACCCACGGCCTCCACGCTCTACGTCGCTGGTCAAAGCGGCTTCGAGCTTCCTGATACCGCGCGGGGCCGCGGCTGGTTCCGACACATGTCCATTACGCCCCTTGAGCCCGCGGTCCGGGCCTCCCGCGCCTTCCTGTATTTGGGAATGCTGGTGGCTGCGTACATCGGCGTGTATCTCTGCCGCAAGAACCTCGCGGTGGCGGTGCCGTTGATCCAGCAGGATTGGCGCTTGTCGAAGGAGCAGGTTGGCTTGATCGCCAGCGTGAGCACGGTGGTCTATGCCGCCGGGAAAATCGGGTTTGGGCCGATCACGGACCGGCTGGGTGGCCGGACCACGTTGGTGGGTTCCATGTTGCTGGTGGCTTGTTTCAGCCTGGCCGGCGCGTTCTCCCCGTCACTGGCAGTGCTGACGGTGATTTACAGCGCCAACCGGCTGGCGGGATCGGCCAGTTGGGGCGCGATGGTCAAGTTGGTTCCCGAGTGGTTTCCGCCGACCAAGCTGGCCTTCGCCTGTGGCCTCTTGTCGTTGAGTTTTGTGTTTGGAGGCGCCCTCGCCGTGGCCTTTGCCGGAATGGTGGCCGGGCTTTCGGGCGATTCGTGGCGCGTCATACTCGCGGCGCCCGCCCTCGTGCTGGCCGTGCTGGCCGTTGGGGTGTGGTGGGGAATCGGACGACCGCGAAGCCAGCATTCGGCTACGGCGGAATTGGCGGCCGGACCCACTAGGAGGCCTGTCCGGCTGGGAGCGTTGTTTCGGCAACGGTCCTTCCTCGTGATCCTGGCGTTGAGCTTCGCGCTGAATCTGCTGCGGGAGACGTTCAACTTCTGGACCGTGGATTTCATCCGTACGGAGGGCGGCAGCCAGGTCACCAATTCGCTGGCGGCATTTCTGTCCGCGCCGTTCGATGTTTGCGGCGCGGTGGGCATTCTGCTGGTGGGTTGGGCGTTCGGCCGGTTGGGCCCGTCCGACCGCCAGGTTTTTCTCGCCGCGCTGCTCGGGGCGCTCGCGCTGCTGCTGGCGGCCTTTCCCCTGTTCTTCAAGTCCAGCCTGACGGTCCTGACGGTGGGCGTGGGGGTGGTCGGTTTCCTGGCCTACGGGCCTTACAGCCTGCTCGCGGGAGTGCTGGCCGTGGAGGTGCTGGGCAGGAACTCCGCCGCGACGGTCGCCGGCTTTGTGGACGGCGTGGGCTATCTCGCGGGGGTCCTGTCCGGCGTGGTGTTCGGGAAGCTATTGACCCTAGGCGGGTACCGGTTGGGGTTTCAGGTCATGGCGGGCGTGACGATGATCGCCGCCGGATTGTGTTTCCTGCTGTACCGTCGGCCGGCGGAGATAGCCGCCGCGCCTGCGGCCTTCAAGCCGAATCCGGATTTTGAAACGACCTGAAGCCCCCGGCCTCCGGCCGGCGCACTCAACGCACCCAAGCACCCGATGAAGAAACTCGAATTGGTCGTCTTCGACATGGCTGGCACCACGATCCGGGACGACGACGCCGTGAACCGTTGCCTGCGCGAGGCGCTGTCCTTCGGCGGGGTCGAAGTGTCCCGGGATCAAGTCAACGCGGTGATGGGCATTCCCAAGCCCGCCGCCATCGCCAGCCTGCTCTCGGCCCGCCAGGCCGCGCCCGTTTCGGCGGAACATGCCACGGTCCGACGGTTGCACCGGGAGTTCCTGCGCCGGATGATCGCCTTCTACGAGCAGGATCCCGCGGTCGCGCCGATGCCTGGGGCCCGCGAGTGTTTCGAGACGCTCCGGGGGCGCGGCGCCAAGCTCGCCCTGGACACCGGATTCAGCCGGGACATTGTGGACGTCATCCTGCGGCGGCTCGGCTGGGAGGTGCCCGACGTGCTGGACGCGACGGTCACGAGCGACGAAGTGCCCCGGGGCCGCCCGCATCCCGACCTGATCTTTGAGGCCATGCGGCGAACGGGGGTGACGGATCCGGCGAACGTGGCCAAGGTGGGCGACACGCCCTCCGATCTGCAGGAAGGCATCGCCGCGGGCTGCGGCTGGGTGGTGGGCGTGACCAATGGCTCCCACACCCGCGAGCAGTTGCTGCCGCATGCACACACGCACTTGATTCGCTGCCTGGCCGAGCTCCCCGCCGCCTTGCGCTGAACGAACATGGAACCTCCCGCTCCTCTTCCCCCGGCCCGCGACCCCCTGCTCTTCACGCCCGGGCCGCTGACAACCAGCCTGAGCGTCAAGCAGGCGATGCTCCACGACGCCGGCTCGTGGCACGCCGACTTCAACGACGTCGTCCGGTGGATTCGTGAGCGCCTGCTCGCCATCGCCGGCGTTTCGCGCGACGCGGGCTGGGAATGTGTGCTGTTGCAAGGCAGCGGCACCTTCGGCGTGGAGGCCGTCTTTGCGACGTGCGTGCCGCCCGGCGGCAAGGTGGCCTTGCTGGCCAACGGGGCTTACGGCGAACGAGCCGTGCAGATGCTTGCGCAGGCGGGCATCGGGCATTGCGTCCTGCGCACGCCGGAAGACCTGCCGGCCCAGCCGGCCGCCCTGGAGACCGCGCTGGACGCCGATGCCGCGATCACCCATGTCTTCGCGGTCCATTGCGAAACCACGTCCGGCATCCTCAATCCCATCGCCGACCTGGGCCGCGTGGCGCGCGCGCGCGGGCGGAGCTTCATCGTGGATGCGATGAGCAGCTTTGGCGGGATGCCGCTCGATCTGGAGGCCAGCGGCGTGGACTTCCTCGTGTCCTCGGCGAACAAATGTCTCGAAGGCGTTCCGGGCTTTTGCTTCGTGCTGTGCCGCCGGGAGGAACTGCTCGCCAGCGACGGCTGGGCGCGGAGCCTGAGCCTGGACTTGCTGGCCCAGTTGAAGGGCTTCGAGCGAAACGGCCAGTTTCGCTTCACGCCGCCCACGCACGCGCTGCTGGCCTTCGCCCAGGCACTGCGGGAGCTGGAGCAGGAAGGTGGCGTGCCCGCGCGGGCCGCGCGGTATCGCCGCAACCACGACACTTTGCTCGACGGCCTGCACGCGCTCGGTTTGTTGCCGTACCTGGACCCCGCGTTTCAAAGCCACATCATCACGGCGTTTCCGTTTCCGGCGGTGCCGGGCTTCGCGTTCGCCCCCTTCTACCGCGGCCTGTGCGACCGGGGTTTCATCATCTACCCGGGCAAGCTCACGCGCGTGGACACCTTCCGCATCGGCACCATCGGCCGGTTGTTCCCCGCGGACCTCGAGCAACTCGTTCACGCCGTCCGCCTGGTCCTGACCGACCTGGGCTGGGTGCCGGAACGCCGCGGTGCCGACGAACCATGAGCGACCACCCACACGCGCCCGCGCCCCGCGCCGCCGGGGCACCTGCCGCCGAAGGCGACGTGAACCAAACCTCCCAGCGCGCCGCGTGGCAGGCGGAGTCGCTGGACGCGGAGACGCGCCGGTGGCTGGATGAGGACGCGCGGTGGTTCCTGCACCAGTCCCTGTCCACCCCCTGCCTGAACGTCCTGCGGTCCAGCCGCGGGGCGGAGATCGAGGATCTGCAAGGACGCGCCTACCTCGACTTCCACGGCAACTGCGTGCATCAGGTCGGGTTTGGGAATCCGCGGGTGATCGAGGCGGTCATCCAACAGCTCCGGGAGCTGCCCTTCTGCCCGCGCCGCTACACGAACAAGCCCGCGGTCGAACTGGCCCGGAAGCTGGCCACGTTGGCGCCGGGCGACCTGAATCGCGTCCTGTTCGCGCCCGGCGGCGCGGAGGCCATCGGCATCGCCCTCAAGCTCGCGCGCGTGGCCACCGGCCGCTTCAAGACCGTGTCCATGTGGGACTCCTTTCACGGCGCGACGCTGGAGGCCAGCGCCGTGGGCGGCGAATCTCTCTTTCGCGCCGGCCTGGGTCCGCTCGTCCCGGGAGCGGAGCACGTGCCGCCGCCGGATCCGTGGCATTGCCCGTGGGACTGCCGCGGCGAGTGCCGCCTGAGGTGCGCCGACTACGTCGAGTACGTGCTGGCGAAGGAGGGCGACGTGGCGGCGGTCATCAGCGAAACGGTGCGCTCCGCGCCGTTCATTCCACCGCCGGACTACTGGCGCCGCATCCGCGCGGCCTGTGACCGTCATGGCGCCCTGCTGATTCTGGACGAGATTCCCACCGGCCTGGGACGCACCGGGCGGATGTTCGCTTGCGAACATTATGGCATTGTCCCGGACCTGCTCGTCCTCGGCAAGGCGCTCGGGGGCGGGGTCATGCCGCTGGCGGCCGTCATCGCGCGCGGTTCCCTCAACGTGGCGGCCGATCGTGCGTTGGGCCACTACACGCACGAGAAGAGCCCGGTGGCGGCCGCAGCGGCGCTCGCGACCCTCGAGTACATCGAAGCGGAAAACTTGCTGGCGCACGTGCGCGAACTCTCGGCCTTCGCCCTCGAGCGGCTGCGGGCTCTCCAGTCCCGGCACGCATGCATCGGCGATGTGCGTGGGTTGGGGCTGATGCTGGGAGTGGAACTGACGCGGGATCGGGCGACCCTGGCCCGCGATTGCGCCCTGGCCGAGCGGGTGATGTACGAGGCCCTGCGGCGCGGGCTGAACTTCAAGGTGACGATGGGCAACATCCTCCAGCTCACGCCGGCCCTGACCATCACGCGCGCGCAAATGGCGGAAGCACTGGACATCCTTGATGCCGCGATCACGGCGGCGAAGGCGTAATTGGTCGCCGTGTTGCCGAATCCACCGGGTACGGTGGCATAGGAGGCATTGGGGCTGATCTGGTTCTGTTGCCCGCCCCCGATCGTTGCGTACCACGAACCGGCAAAGACATTATTGGAGAAGCCCCCGCCGACCATGCCGTACGGCGCGTTCGTGTCGATCATGTTGAAGTAACCGCCCGTGATCGTCGCGGCCAGCGAATTGGTGGAAATGCGGTTTCGCAAGCCGCCCGCCACTGTGCCGTAGTCAGAGAACACCCAGTGCGCAAGCGTGAGGCCCTCCCAATTGTTCGCCCCGCCGCCGCCGATGGTGGCCCCCACGGTGTTGGGCCCGATCAAATTGTCCGCGCGCCGGCCACGGTGCTGGGCGCCTCATCGGACACCGTGCCGCCATCAATACTGTCGCCATTGTCCACAATGCGGATTGCCGCAAATTGTTGACCTTGATTTCGAACGCCTGATTGTCCGATGTCCCCAGGAAATGCGTACCGGGCGTTGTGCCGCCGTTCCCCAGCAACCGCCAGAAAGTGCCAGTGGCCAGGGCCGTCCCTAGGTCCGCCAGTTGAATCGTGCCATCCGCGATCTTGGCCGAGGTGATGGCATTGCTCTGAATCGCGCCGCTCCCGACGGCATTGGCGGCGACCCCCAGCGCGCTGGCGGCCACGCCGGCGTTACCCGCGTAAATGGCGCAGGGCGTGGGCAACACCGCCTGGCGCGGTGACAGGCTTTCCAGTGTCGCCCCCAAGCCGCTGCCGCTGGTGGCGATTTCCAGCCAGCGCTTGTCACCATCAAAGAGTGTCGTCCCGCCAAAACCCACCTGGACCTCAAACAATCCGCTGCGCACGGCCACATTGTTGTTCGTGGCCGACGCGAGCAGCGTACCCCCCGAGGGTGACCCGTACAGCCGAAAGACGAAGTCGTACGGACCATCCGCCGGACTGTTGGTCTGCATCAAGCGGCCCTGGTAGGTGAACGCCGTGCCTTGGGCAAACAAGGCTGAAGGCTGAAGTCAGCACCAACAGTGTGAGGAGACGAACGGATGTCTTGGTTTTCATGGCTTGCAGTTCGCGTTGAGGTCGAAGGTCGAAGGCAGAGGGAGTAGTTCCGCGGATCGAGAAACGTTCTTCATACTCGGCAGTGTCGGATTCAAACAGCGCGATGGCGAAAGGCGTCAAGCGTCCTTCAGTTGTTCCCATCTTTCGGATCCCGGCCCGCGCCACCTCTGTCGCCTCCGGACCGCAGAGCGCGGAAGAAACGACGGGCTTCATCGGCGTTGGTCCATTGGAGCACGGCGGGTGGGTTGGTGAGGGTTAGACCAAGCCAAGGCGCCCATTCTCCCCCCGAGCCGAGGTTGGTACTGGATTCGACCGAGAACGCCATGCCCACTGGGCCATCCAACAGCAGCAGGAAGACTTCATCCTGGGACTTGGAGAGCCGCAAGGACGGCGCCTGGCCGGCGATTTCCACAGCACGGAAGAACTGGCTGCCCGTCCCCGCGCTGACATTGGTGAAATCATGAAAACGTCCAGTGAGACTGACCCGTTGGACTTCAGTCCAGCTCCCGAGGTCCAAGGTGGCGCGTGATTCCAGCGCGTACAGCCCGCCCGGAATTCCATAAAGCCTGACCCAAGTGCCGGGCGCACGGTGAATATCGAGCAACGGCTCACTCGCGACCACAAACACACGTCCGCTGGTGAGTTGGGAGTGGGCAACGGGCGTGCCGGAGACCTGGCGGGCTGCCAACTGCGAAGCATCCAGACGCACGATGGCGGAATGCGCGTGCGACACGGCCGTGAACCCCAGCCACGCGAGAGTCCGGAAACCGCTCCCTCGCAAGGCCGGATTCAGCGTGAATTGAAGCAAGTGTTCGTCAGGTCCAAGCGCCACGATGGAAGTGCCGGCGACCTCGGGGCTGGCATTTTGCAGCGTCAGATTGGCCAGACGGGCTTCGGACGTGCGCAGATGGAAACTGATGTCCGCCAAATCCAGGTTGGCCACCAAACTGAGCGGCACGGCTCCAGTCTCACCCGCCAGCACGTTGGTGGTGCCGAGGGCCAGAGCCAGGTCACTCAGGTAGTCGCGGACGATGATGGTAAACTGCTGGGTGGCGCTGAGGCTGGGCGAACCGTCGTCGGTGACCACGATGCCGATCACGTTGGTGCTGGGCCCTTGGGTCTCGGTGGGCCGCCAACGGAACAGACCATTGGTCGGGTTCAGCGTGACGCCCGGGGGTGCATCGAACGCCAGACCAAACGTGAGCATGTTCGCGGGCACGTCCAGGTCCGTGGCCACATTGGTAAGCAGCAGAGTGAAGCCTTCATTGATGGTCAGGCTTTCGAGGGACGCCAGCACGGGGGGCTGATTGACTTCGCGCACAATGACGCGCACCGCGCCGGTCGCGCTGAGGGAGGGCACGCCGTTGTCCGCGACGCGCACGATGATGGTGTTCGTGGACGGGCCAAGGGCCTCGCTGGTCAGCCAGCGCATCAAACCCGTTGCGGGATTGATGTTCATGCCCGGCGGCGCGCCCGAAAGACTGAAGGTCAGCCGGTCGGAGGGCAGATCGGGGTCCGAGGCGGAGGGCACGAATTGGAACACGTTGCCCTCATCCACAAACTGGTCCGGCATGAGATCCAGCACCGGGGGCCGGTTGATCACCGTTACGCTGGTCGAGGCATCGGGCATGCCGGGTGGGGTTTCCTGGTTGCCAGCGTAGTCGGTGGCCACGCTATAAAAGGCCAGCGTCTGGCCGTGGGTGCCGTTATAGATGGCCCCGGTCAGCGTGGTGTGTTGCAGCCAGGCCACAAAGGGACCGCCATCTTCCGAAACGAAGATGTCATAGAATGCGATCCCGCTGCCGGCTCCGTCAGTGCCACTCCACGAGACGGCAATCTGCGCCCCACTGGCTGCCGGCAGCGCGGCGACCGAACTGCTCGGTGGGTTGGTGTCTGCCGGCGGCAGCGGCGCATAAAAGAGGGTGTAAGCGCCGGGAGGGTCGTAGTCGAGCAGATGCAGGATGTTCTCCGGCGTGGGGCGACGACCCATCCCGACGAAGGTCCGATCTGTCGTCCAAAAGTTGGCGGTCAGGAGATTCGTCCCGTCCGAGCGACGGATGCCCGTCAGGCGGTACCGACCATCCGCCGGGTCGGGCACGCGCACGTAAACCCAGCCGGAGGACTGGGCAGCGGTCAGTTGCACCTCGAGGTCCGTTTCCGTAGGTGGTCCATCTTGGCTGGCGAACTCGACCACACCCACGGGCTGGGTCGAGCCGTCACTTAACCAAAGGGTGTCCGGCCGGTCATTAGCGTCCGGCACGTCGTTCACGAGGAAATCCGGTTTGCCGTCCTCGAAGTGGCCGGTGGCGCGCACGAGCCGGATCATTTCGTGAATGTTGACCTCCTCGATCAGCGAGAGCTTCTTGCTTCCCAGCGCGTCCACGTGCTCGAACGAGGCGCTGTAATCCACAAACAAACCCTGCAACGTCGAAGTCATGAGCCAGCGGCCCACCGCGGTCTGACCCGGCGCGATGTTGCCGAAGGCGGCCGTGAGCGATGGGGTCAGGTTCTGCCCGGCGACTTCGGTGGCGATGATCTGGAAATCAATCAGCAGGCCCTTTTCGTTTTCGACAATCCGCGGTTGGGCGGAGGCGATCTGGAAGTTCTTCGCCAGGCCGTAACCCTGGTTCCGGATCATCACCGCCAGATTGAAGGGGATGCTCGGTTCCACAGCATCGGTGAACGGGTCGTCACTGAAAACGTCCCGCTCATGGAAGTAATCCACGTAGAGGCGCGGATTGGGCAGGACGGTGATGCCGACGGGACTGAGCGGGACGGACACAACGGAGTCTCCCTGGCGATAGCTGAAGCGGCCACTGACGTAATACTGCGTTGGGCCGGTCGGCGCAGCGTCCGAGGTCGGAATCAATGTCCAGCGGGCCGTGCCAGTCAAGCCGCCGGGCAGGATGCCGGTACCATCCACGCTGTTTAATCCGAGAAGGTCCGGCGGGCGAAGCCCAAAGCGCTCGGTAACGTCACGGCCGGCTTCGTCGTAAACCGTGAGCGTGACGGCAATTTCCTCGAGGCGCGTGGGTTCTTGATTGCCAATTTCCAGGGTGGCGCGGAAGGCATCGCGGGAGATGACCGCCTGCTGTTCCAAGCGCAAGCGGACCTGGGCGCAGACGCCGCCCGCCTCGCCTTGGCCCACCAGCGTGCGACCGGTCTCGATGAGGGCGTTCAGAGGGTCGGTGAATCCATTCTGCCGGCAGACCTGATAACTGGCGTCGAGTTGTCCCAGGTGTATCCGAAGGAGATCGTGGTCTATGAAATCGGTGCTCTGACCGGCGGGCACGTCCGCTGACCGGAGGATGCCCTGCGACCAGTAATGCATGGTGCGGTTCCAGCGCTCCATCAAATGCTCCACCTCCGCTGAGGGAACGCCGGGGGGAAGCTCCCTGGCGAGCAGCGCCGCATGTTCTGAAACGGAGACTCGCCGCGCGTCTTCCAAAGCCGCGGTGACCGCCGCAAAGAACGCTTTGAACCACTCCGCGGTGCGCTCATCGCTCGCGGCGTTGATCCAGACCGCGCTCTCTGTTCCGGTCAGCAGGTTGCGCAGCCGGATCAAGGCCCGAGCGCCGTCGAGGTAGGGAGCGGCAATTTCGTCCGCCGATTTCCGGGCCCGCGCTCCAGCCGAGCCGGGTTGGGACAGCGTGTCGTAGAGGCAGCGCAGGAGGGCGTACGCACACGTGGCCGGTCCAAATGCGTCATCCACACAGTTGAGTACCGCCGCATAGCAATCGACCTCATCCATCGGGTCCGGGCCGTCGAGGGCGTTGCGGATGCAGTCGAGCAAGCCAGCGGTGCAGCCGATGGGTCCGGGAATACAGCCAAAAAGCGCCCCTACCCAGCAGGGGAATTCTTGGCACTCTTGCGGCGCGGAATTCAACGGGGGCAGGTTGATCGCCCCGGAGTAATTGTCGGGCAGACCACCGGAAGGCCATCCGCCCAAGCCCACTCCCAGGCCGCCGCCACCCCGTCCCGAAGGACGACAATCCGGCGCGGCGTTCGGCATGAAGACCTGGAGACAGTAGAGGCTGGCGACCTCGCCGCAAGGCAAACTCCAGCAGACGTCCGTCGTCACCGTGCAGGGGGGGCTGGCAGCCTGCCGCAGGAGAGCCGTCGCCTTGCGAATCGTGAGGGGGACGGAGAGAGAGCTGCGCGCCGGCAGCGCCCCGAGGTCGGTCACCAGCGCTACAAACTCCCAATTCGGGTGGGTGGGAACCGTCAGCCGCACGTCCTGAGCCGCAATCAGGCCATGGTTGGATATCCGCAATTCGATCTGCGTTTCCGCGGCCGTGATGAGGCCGAGGTCAATCATCGAGGGTTCGATGGTGACCACTAGCATCGGCACCGCTGTTTCAAAGGTGGTTTCGATGCGGATCTGGTAGCGGTCTTCAATCTCGATCGGCTCGACCGTCCAGGTGTAATGCACGGTTTGGCGCGAGAGAAACGCCCGGACCTCATTGGTCTGGCCCGGGGCAATGAGGATTGTGTTGCGATAGGTCGCATGCTTCGGGGCGCTGATTTCAAGGTCGTAGTAGGCCTCGATAAGTCCACCGATCCACAGCGTTCCGTTGGTGTCCGTGGTCCCGCTGAGAACGGGGGCTTGCGTCGCCACGTCGCGGAGTGTGACACTGGCGCCGGCGAGGTTGGGTGTGCCCTCGGCGTAATAGGTCAGTTCATCCACCGTGGTGATCAGCAGGTCGCCGCGCGCGTCGGACAGCGCGCGGAACTCGAAGGGCACAGCCAGCCCGGCATTGTCCGAATTCAAGCCGAGGGTGCCGGTGTAATTGCCCAGCATCAGATCGTCGGGAGGGGTGAGTTGAAGCGTGACCGTGTTGCTGGCGCCCGGCGCCAGTGGCGGCATGGGATTCGTGCTCGCCAGGCGCAGCCAGGACACCTGGGGCAAGGCCAGGGAAATCGGACCGGTCGACACACTGCCTTCGTTGGCAACCTCAAACGCCAGCAACGTCTGCCGGCCACGCGGCATGCCCGCCACCAGGCTCGCCGGCGTCGCCACCAAACGCGGCTGCAGCGGTTCGACGCTGACCGCGAACTGAACCTCCGCCACCGCGCCTTCCGCACTCTCGACGCGTAGCCGGACGGTGCCGTAGGCCGCAGCCGTGTTGGCGGTGAAGACATAGCCCGCATACGCGCTGCCCGAACCCGCCAGCGCCGCATTGGTGAGCGTCACGCTCACCGTCAAATCGTCCGGCTTTTCCAGCACTGCGGCGGTCAAGCCCGTGAGCGGCAGGTCGCTCAAGTTCTCCAAGCGCACCGCGCCCGACCGGCTCGCGCCCTCGGTCACCTTCACGGCGGCGGCGGACGGGTCGGCGCGCAGGGCAAGCAGCCGGAATTGGTCCTGCGGCATCCCCTCGGTCGCGCCCGGATGCGATGCGAACACCTGATACAAACCGGCCTCATTGGGCAGCGGGCTCCACACGGTGGCGAATATCCCCTGGCCATCGGTGAGCGCGGAGAGGGTGCGGCGTGTGCCGCGCGTGAGAATGTGCAGGTTAACGATCTTGAACGCCGCCGGGCCGCCGGCGCGGTTTGTCGCGTATCCGAACAACGGAACGGGCGTGCCGGCCAGCGCCGTTTCCAGGTCCGCTTGCACCACGGCGTCGTAGGCCGCGCTCACGGCAATCGGCGCGGCGCTGACGCTGGCATTGTTGTTTTCCAGCAGTTCGGGAATCGTTTCCTCCGCGTCGGTCTGGACCACAATCCAATAGGCGCCCGCCGCGAGGAGCGCGCGGACCTGGAGCGTCTGCTCGAAGTACTGCCCCACAGGAAGGGAGCCGGTGAACCGGAACTGCGAGACCAGCGTGTCGTCCCCGACCGACGCGTCTCGGGACAGGAATACCCGCGTGAGGATGTTGGTGCCCGAGGGCGCCAGGCCGCGGTTGGCCACGCGATAGGTGACGCTCATGTGGGTTTCGGTTTCGGCGGCGGGCGGGCCGGCCACCGCCGACACGTACAAATCCGGCAGATCGGTGTCGGTCACGACGATGGTTTCCGTGCCGGGCGTATAGCCCGTCGCGCTGGCGGTGAGCGCCACGCTCTGGTTGCCGTCGGGGACGCCGTCGTTCAGCGTGGCCAGGGCAACCAGGACCACATTGGTCCCGCTGGGAATCCAGACGCTCGGCGGCAGCGTAGCCTCGTTGGTGTTGCTCGAACGCAGCACCACTTCAAGCGTGTTGGTGGGGGGCGTGTTCCGGTAAACCGCGATCTGCGTGGCCGGGTTTCGCCCCTCGCCCACAAGTCTGTCCTCGGCCACCAGGCGCAGCGTGGGGCCATCGTCGTCCAGCACCATCAGCGAGGTCGAGGTGCCGGCGGCCAGCCGAATGTTGGTGCCCGAGGCAAGGATGTAAGGAGTGAAGGTCGCCGTCTGGGGGCCGTCAACCTGCGCGTCATCCACGGCGGCGATGGGAAAACTGACCGACGCCTGGTGGGCGGGAATCACCACGCGCGCGGGGGCCTGGGCCGCCGTCGGGTCGCTGTTGGCAATGTCCAAGGACAAAGCCCGGGCGCTCACGATGCTGCGGGTCAGCGTGGCGTGCGTCGCAACCACGCCATCCCCTTCGCTGACGGTCGAGGCCGCGAACACCAACGTCACCTCGGGCAGGTCATTGTCCAAGACGGTGATCCTGGCCGTGCCGCTCTCGAATCCCGTGGCGGAGGCAAACACGGTGTATTCCGTAGCCGCTTCCATCAGGTCGTCCTCCACCAGAAACACGCTAAACGCGGTCGCAGCCGAGCCGCCGGGGATCGTCACCGTGGCCGGCGTGCTCACCTGGCCCGGTTGCGAGCTTTGCAGCGTGACGATCAAGGGGCTGGAAAGGACGCCGACGCGCGTCAAGGTCAACGATGGGCTGCTGCCCTCGAGCGCCACATTCGTCGCCGGCGACAGCACCAATCGCGGGAGATCGGAATCCAGAACCAGGATGTCCACCGCCGCGCTGAGGAATCCGGGCGCGGTGGCTTGGACGGTGACCTGCTTGGGACCATCCACGACGCCGTCGGGTTGGACACGCAACTCGGCGACCCCGGAGGATTGACCGGCAGCGAGGGTGACGCCAGGCGGGGCTGTGATCTCGTTGGTGTCGCTGCTGCTCAGACTGACGGCCAACGGTTGGCTGACGGTGCCGTTGCGCGTGATGGTAAGCAGAACTGCGGCCTGGCTGCTGTTCTCCGCAATCTGTTGCACCGGACATTGAAGCCGGAGGATCGCAGGCACCGTGGTCGGGGCGGCGGCCAGCGTCAGGTTGTTCGTTTCAATCTCCTCCACCACCTCGCCCAAGGAGTCCACCGCAACCGCGAACCAATTGTCGCCGGCCGGCGCGGTCATCTCCAGAGTGACCGCCTGGGTGCGCGCCAATCCGCCGCCCGCCGGCACGGTGTTCGTGAAGTCGAATCGCGCGAGCGCGCTCAGGCCATTCACGGCGTTGGAAACGTAAACCGTCTCACGCCACACGCCCGCAGCGGCGGCGGGGCCGGTGTTGGTGATGGTCCAGCGCAATTCGTCCGGTTGCAGCGGCCGCATCGTGGACGGCGCGACGACCTCCGCCGTTTGCAGGTCCGGCAACGGCGGGAACACCAGACTCAGCGGCGCGGACCGCAGATTGTTTGCTTCGTTGGCTTCTGCCTGAACATTGCCGTCGTCCGTGCGCGCGACCACGAAATACTGACCCGTCGGCACCGAGCTGCTTAGCGGCAGGGTCACGCTTTGGGTGCGGGTATAGCTCTCGCCCGCGCTCAAGGTTGGCGCGGCCGGGAGCGTGAGGAGCGTCATCGCCTCCGCCACGGAGTTGCTGCTCGTCGAGAGGAACAACCGATCGCTCCACCGCGCGCTGGCGGGACCCGAGCCGGCGTTCCGGATGGTCCAGGAGACTTCCACCTGCTGACCGAACAGGGCGGAAGCCGGAACATTGAGCGCCTCCACCACCAGGTCCGCCGCGGAAATGGCGGTCTGACTGGCCGCCACGGTGAAGTTGTTATACTCGCCGCCCCCTTCGGCCACCTGGTCCGCGCTGTCCACGCGAACCGCCAGATAATACAACCCGGACAAGCCGCTGGGAAGAATCACGGACTCGGCACGGGCAAGGGTCTGGTTTGTGGCGAGGGGGGTTGAATACGTGAAGGTGCCCACCGCTTGAGCGTTCGTGCCGGCGGGGTTGTTGGCAACGAAGATGGTTTCCTGCCATGATCCCTGCGCCGCCATTCGCCCGCGGTTGGCCACCACCCAGGACAGCGTCGTCAGTTGCCCGCCGAGGCCACGGCGGGGGCGACGACATTTGACACCACCAGGTCGGGGTAGGGCACGCGGCACAGGCCCACATTGCTGCTGAAGTAAAGTGCGTTAATCTCCTCTGCGGTCAGCGCCTGGTTAAAGATGGCGACCTCGTCAATGACGCCGTTCCAGGTGCGGGGATAGCCCACATTGCGGTAGTTGATGGCGTTGCAACCGATGGCCCACGGAATGGAGGCCTCGTATTGGATCGGACCGGGAACGTTCCGTTGCCCCTCCAGTTGCCCGTTCACGTAGAGCTTTGCCGTCTGCCCATCCCAGGTTCCGACCACGTGGTAGAACGCGCCCGTCGGCCAGGTGCTGGACGAGATGACCTCCGACTGATTCTGCGCCCCGACTTGCAGCATGAACCGCGAGTCCGTCGCCCGCCAGTTCAGCGAGTAGGACAGCGTGCCACTGTAGGTGCCACGGTTGATGATGGCATTGCCCCAGGCGTCATTGTTTGGACCCGCCCCCTCTGGGCGCACCCAGGCGTGCCAGGTGAATTGCTGGTTGGCCAGCGATTCGTTGTGGTCAAAATCAAGCACTCCGCCACTCCCGTAGCGCACCGCGGAGCCAACCTGCCCCTCCACAAAACTCAAGGCCGTGGCTCGCACAGGCACGATCCCCTGCGCCTCGTCCACCAGCGGCGACTCCATGGGCCACCACGCCACCAGGCTCGCCGGCGGCGGCACACACGCCGCCTCGACCGTCACCGCCACCGGGCTTGAGGCGATCCACGCATCCTGATCATCCACCGCTCGGGCGCGCAGGGTGTAGGCGCCACCCGGGACGTTGGTCCAACTCATCGCGTAAGGTTCGGTCGTGTCCTCGCCCACTTTGCGGCCATCGGCATAGAACTCAACCCTGACGATGAACCCATTGCTGTCCGTGGCCGTGGCGGCAAGGGGAATCACGCCGGGCGCGGGAAACACCGCCCCTTGCGACGGGCTGGTGAGGATCACCACCGGGGGAACAATCGAGATGCCCACCAGGGTCACAGCCGTCGCGGTGATCACCGGCTTGAGATGAATCCCCCAGCCCACATAAAGGCCGGAGTAATCGCCGAACTCGCCGGTGCGGGAGGCAAAGCTCATCACCTGGAAGGCATCGTTCGTGCCGGGAACAAAACCATCCAGCAACGCCGCCCCCAATTTGCCGGTCAAAGTCGCCGCACCCGTGATTTGCACCCGGCCAAAGTCTGTTGAACTCCGCAGACCGAAATGGAAAGCCGAACTCGCTGTCGGATAGTACCTATTGGGGAACTGCAGTGTGCCGGTTTGCACCTCGATCGTGCCGGTGTTGTGGAAGGGCACCTGGATGGTGGTCGTGCCCGCCCCGGCCGTCTTCCAAAACAGCCCGGCGTTGTGAATGGCGCCGGCTGCATTGAAGATATCGCGATCGTACACCCCGTCGTTCTGCACCTCGAACACCCCGCCCGCCTCGTTGTAAAACGGCGCCCCGTTGGCGGTCATGATCTTGCCCGCCCCACTCCACACCACCGTCCCATAGTTCGTCACCGACCGCTGACTCAAGGTCTTGGTCGCACCGCCGCTGAGGTTCAGAGTCGCCCCCGCCGCAATCACCGTCGCCCCACCCCCGCTCATCGTCCCCTCCGTCCAGCTCATCACGTTGCTCACCGTCAGCGTCCCCGCCCCGGTCAGCGTGCCATTCGACTACGCCAACCGCTCCATCCCCAACCCCGCCGCCACGCTCACGCTCGCCCCCGCGATCTGGCAGAGCCCGGCCCCCGCCCAACTGCTGTTGGTGCCCAGCGTGTGCGCCCCGCCCGTGAACCGCACCACCTGGTTGGTCGCCAACTCGAACTGCCCGCTGCTGCTGCCACCCCCGGACAACGTCAGGTCGCCCACAGTGGCTTGCACCACCCCGTCGTTGTTGAACACCGCCGTCCCCGCCACCGTCCCCGCCGCCACCTCGATCGTGCCGGTGTTGTAAACGGGCGTCTGAATGGTCGTCGTGCCCGCCCCGGCCGTCTTGCGGAACAGGCCCGCGTTGTGGAACGACCCGGGGCTGGTCCAATTGTCCTGGTCATACACCACGTCGTTCTGCACCTCGAACACCCCGCCCGCCTCGTTGCGCAACGGCGCCCCGTTCTGCACAAAGATTTTCCCCGACCCGCTCCACACCGCCGTCCCCAAGTTCCGCAGGGTACGCTGATCCAAATTCTTCTGCGCGCTGCCACTGATGTTCAGCGTCGCCCCCGCCGCAATCACCGTCGCCCCACCCCCGCTCATCGTCCCCTCCGTCCAGCTCATCACGTTGCTCACCGTCAGCGTTCCAGTGCCGGTCAAAGTGCCGCCGCTTAGGACCAGAACGCCATTGCCGATCACCCAGCCCTCAGTTTGGAGCGTCAAGGTCGAGCCGGGAATGGCCAGTGTCTGGATGCCGCTATCGCCTCCCAAGATCAGTCGAGCCGGCGACGCGCTGGCATTCAGCGTCACGGTGTAGGTGCCGCTGTTGGTGATGATCACTTCGTCGCCTGCGGCCGGCACGCGGTTGGGCTCCCAGTTGGCGGCGACGTTCCAGTTGCCGCCGGTGGTGTTGGTCCACCAGAGGGTTTCGGCCCGCGCCAGGCCGGCGGCCAGCAGGCCCAAGCCGAGCAGCGCCAGGAGCGAAGTCGAGTAGCGGAGGAAGCGCAGGCCCGAGGACTGCGCGCAGAGACGATGGAGACGAGTGCTGGTTTGCATGCGTTGGTGCTGGTTTGAAGGTTGATCGCTATGGATTTCGGCGTTTATGGGGAGAGTGGTCTTCATGGACTTCTTCCTTTTACTTGGCGGACTGCGCGACGAGTTGTTCGAGCCACGCCCGCCGTCGCGCAAGTCGCCGAATCTCGGCGTCTTTCCGGCCCAGTTGGGACTCGAAGTCGTCGTGCAGTTCGTTGACAGCGTTGACAAGGACGAGGGCGACTTTGTCACAGTGAACGCCGAGGTAGGTTTCGCCATCTTTGCTCTGACGTTCGAAGGTCAGGCAGGGTTGCAAAACCATGGCCGCCCACAGCAAGGCCCCGAGAATCATCTTGAGAAGGGGTTTCATCTGCGTTGAGTGTTTGACTTGGGTTTGTCGCGCTCTGGGTTTCATTGCGGGAAATTCAGGGGGCTGTTTCCAAGTTCGAACCGCCGGTAAGACTTAGCCGGCCGCGTGGCCGGGACCGTGAGCGCCTCCGAAGACCGCGCTGTGGGGGCCTCGATTTGCGGAAGACCCCCTCCTTGGCCGTCCGTTGAAACAGACCGACGGCGATGGTCCGAGCCGCAGAACATCGCGTGGCTGCGCTCATAGGGGTCTGGACAACATGTGCAACTCCTTCGCCCCGAATTCAAGTATTTTTGCCGCAAGCTGGGCCCGCGCCAGGGCTATTTCGTCTGAGTTAAGCCATACGGGTCAGCCAGCGCCTTGGCGCTGGGGCTTGGAGCCTTGGGAGCGGGGCGGCGCGCCGGAAGTTTTCCAGTTCATGGCGCCGGGTTGCCGGGCCAAAGGACGACCTGACCGGGACGCGTTGCAAGCGCCAGCGCGCCAGCCTGCCGCCGGAGGATTACACCGTGGTGCTGCGCGGGCTGAACTTGAGCAACGCCACCGTGAGCGCCTATGACCCGATGGGCGACACCAACATGCCGGTGACAGTGGCGCCGCTGGACCGGTCGCGCGCCTCCCTCCAGCTCAGCGCCACGGATTACCCGCGGCTGCTCATCATCGAGGAATCGGCAGCGCCCGCGCCGGATTTCAACGATGCGGCCTGGCGCAGCGGCCCGTTCGGCGGCGGCGGTGGAGCCAAGTACTCGCGAAGCTTTTCGACTGCAGACCCTCCAGCCCCAGCACGCACGCATCGGCGATGGGCATGAGTTGGGGCTGATGCTGGGAGTGGAACTGATGCGGGCCGCGCCGCCCGTCGCCATTCCGCCACGCCGCCCCCACAATCGGCATCGAATCTTGACCAGACGTAACTTGAGGAATCCGCCCTTCAGCGGCACAAAGTGGCCCGCATGTTTGGCATCGCTTTCACCCCGCTTCGACTGGCCCTTCGCGCGGCCGGTTCGGTTGGTTTCCCATCCCGCGCGCGCGCCGGCTGCGCGCTGGCCCTGGCGTTCCGCGTCGTCGCCCACGACGGTACCCCGGACTGCGCCACGCACGGCCACGCCGTCAGCGACCCGGCGGCGTTGAGCGCGGCCGTCCGCGTGGACGAATCGTCCGGCGCCGCCGCGGCGGAGGCCACGCCGATCAAATTCGCGGATTTTTATGTTACGCCGCTGGGCCCACGCGGGTTGGAGTTCACGCCCCGGATCAAGACGCTGGACGGCCGGCGCGTTCAAATCGTGGGCTACATGGTCCACAGCCGGTTCAACGTGCCCGGCACGTTGTTGCTGACGCCTTACGTGGTGAAGGTGGACGATTGCCATTACGGCCTGGCGGACGACCTGCCGCCGCAGACGTTGCATGTCACAGTGCCCAGCCTCGCCAGCGAACCGGTGCCGTACGTACCCGGCCCGCTGCTGATGACGGGCAAACTGGAACTCGGTCCCCGGGAACAACCCGACGGCCGGAACTTTGCGGTTCGACTGGTGCTGGACAGTGTGGCCTCCGCGACGGCCGGAGCCGGTTCACCCGGGGCGGGCGAATCCCGCGCGGCAGACGGTTCGCGCTCCGCTGTCAGCCCAGTTGGCCGCTCCAGCGATCCAATCCCCTTTGGCGGCGATGGCGCCGCGCAAAAACCCAAAACTGAAAAACCCGAAACGCAGCCATGAAAACCCAGGTACATCCGGTTCGTCCCCTCCAAGTCCTCGGTGCGGCCGCCGCGCTGGCCGCCAGTCTGGCGCCGGCCGAGGCCGCGCCCGTCATCTCGCGGCTGACTCCGCCCAGCCGCCTGTTTGAGTCCGGCGCCGCGAATCCTCCGATCATTGCGCGCTTCCTGCCGGGCCAGCGCTTCGACCTCCAGGCCACCGTCCAGCCGGACACCGGCCAGACGATCAGCGACGTGAAGTTCTACGTGGACGGCAACTTGGTTGCAGGCTCCGTGGCGCTCACCACCAGCGGCTTGGTGGTCGGCCTGCCGGCGGACACCACGGTTGCGTCGCTGCGCGCCTACAAGCACATGTCGCCGGGAGTACATATACTTCGCGCCACAGCCACCCAGGCCGACGGCCAGGTGGTTTCCGCCGAGGGCAACTTCGAGGTGGTGTCAATCAAGCAGCAGGGCCGCCGCGCGAAGAACATCATCTGGTGCATCGGCGACGGCATGGGCATCGCCCACCGCACGGCGGCGCGCATCATGATGAACGGCGTCGAGCTCGGCAAGGCCAGGGGGCCGCTGGCGATGGACACCTTCGAGGACGTCGCCTTGATCGTCACGCATTCGCTCAACTCCATCGTCACCGACTCCTCGCCAGGCGCCGCGTGCTATTCCAGCGGCAACAAGGCGAACAATAACCAGCAAGGGGTGTTTCCGGACGACACGACCGACGTTTTCGACAATCCGCGCGTGGAACTCGTGGGCGAATACCTGGCGCGCACGCAAGGCAAGTCGCTCGGTATCGTGACCACGTCCGACGTGTTCGACGCCACGCCGGGTGCGTTCGGCACGCACACGGCGAACCGCGGCGCGGGCACGGGCATTTGCGACCAATACCTGGATGAGACCGCCGTCACCGGCGGCCTGAGGGTGCTCATGGGCGGCGGCCGGAAATGGTTTCTGCCCAAGGGCACGCCCGGCTCTGCGCGCTCGAACAACAACGACTACCAGTTGCCGGCCGATCTCGCCACCGGCTGGGGCGTGGCCGCGGGCGCGAAGGACGAGACGCGCGACCTGCTGACCGATTTCCAGAATGCCGGCTGGTATTACGCACCGGACCACACGACCTTGCAGGCCATGCCGGCCGGCACGGGCAAGCTCCTGGGCCTGTTCAACCTCTCGAACATGAACGTCGCGCTCGACAAGGTGGACGGCCGCCGCAACGGTGCCGGCGTGGTGTACGACGTCGGGCTGCCGGACCAGCCGATGCTCGACGAAATGACCGCCGCGGCGCTGCAGGTGCTCGCGCAAAACAAGAACGGCTTCGTGCTCATGGTCGAGGCCGCCTCGATTGACAAGCAGGCGCACAACATGGACACCGAGCGGTGGATCCTCGACACCATCGAAATGGACCGCGCCATCGCCGTCTGCAAACAGTTCGCCGAGCAGGACAAGGACACCCTCGTCATCGTCACCGCCGACCACGAGTGCGCCGGCATCAACATCATCGGCGGCTCGCGCGTCACCGACGCCGAGTTGCAGAACCGCATCGCCTCCGGCCAGGGCGCGTCGCAGGTGCGCAACGGCGTCGTGGGCACCTACGAGGCGGCCGGCTTTCCGAAGTACACCCTTGCGGCGGATGGCTATCCTGTCACCACGGACGTGGACAAACGCATGTTGATCGGCTACGCGGCGAACGCCGACCGTTACGAAGACTGGCGCACCAACCCGCTGCCCTTGCGCGACAGCCAGCAGCCCTTCGTCGGCCTGCCGCCCATGAACGGCTGGCCCGCCAGCCCGCTGGCCCGCGACACCACCGGTAATTTCCTGGTCACGGGCCAGATTCCCGACACTGTGGCCTCGCACACCGCATCGGACGTTCCGCTCTCGGCCTACGGCCGGGGCGCGATGCTGTTCACCGGGGTGATGGACAACACTGAGCCATTCTTCCGCGCCATGCAGGCGGTGCTGGGCGGGTCCAAGTAATCCGGGTCAACTTCCCCCTCATGACCATGCCCACCCTCCTGTCCACGCTCACGCTGGGCGCCGGCCTCGCGCTGGCGACCGGCCTTCACGCGGCCACGTTCAACTTCGACGGACTGCCCGCCGGCACGCAGGCGAACGAGTCCTCGACCTCCGCGCTCCGCTTCGAGCCGGCAGTGTTCGCGCCCGACCTGGACGCCGACGGCCTCGAAATCCCCGGCACCGAAAAGTGGCGGCCGGATCCCGCCGCCCCGCCGGTGATCGTCGAAGATCCGCTGGCCTACGGCCGCGGGCCGGCGCCTTCGCCGGACAACGCGCTGAACGCGCTGTGGCAGCCGGTGCTGCTGAAGCTGGCCGCGCCGATGGAAGTCCGGGCGTTCAGCATCACCCTCGACAACGACGACCTGGGATTGAACGGCTTCGAACCCGCCTTCGCGGACGTGGCCGTGCATTTCCTCGGCGCCGACGGCGGGGTGCTGCTGCAACTCCCGGTCGATCAAACCCAGCCCGGGTTCAGCGTCGTCCTCGGCGCACCCCTGGCGGACGTGAACTGCGTCCTGCTTCCCGCCGGCGCGTTCTATGACGACCTTGTCCTCACGCCCATCCCGGAAATCCGGGCCTGGCCGGTCCTGATGGGACTGGGCGGGCTGGGCTTTGCCTGCTGGCGCCGCTGGCGCCCCTGAGGTCGCGCAAGAAACCCGCACCGCGAACGGCTCCGGCCTTGCGACGGGGCCGTCTTGCTTTGGAGAGATCGCTCCAAGTTTGACGCGGCGGGCGGCGCGTCACGCTCCGGGGCGTGACGGCCCACGTCTTCTTCCCGAAAACCGAAGTTGGCCGTCGCGCAGCGTGTCCCGCCTGCCCAACTTCGGTTTAAGGCTGATTGGCCTCCCGTTGCCCTCACCCCAGCCCTCTCCCAGCGGGAGAGGGAGGGCCGCTATCCGCGCTGGTTTGACCGAATGCGCCGGGGTTTGGGAGCAGCGTCCGGGGAACTCCCCTCTCCCCATAGGGGAGGGGAATGGACTCCGATGGGCTGAAGGCCGTTCGTCGCCGGGGCAGGGAGAAACGGGTGCATCTCGTTTTTGTGCCGATGCGGCGTTGGCGTGGTGGGGCGAGACTCCATCGAGCCCTGACCTTTCGGGACTGTGGTCGTCAGACCGCGGCCCCGCAGGCGGGTCGCCCGCTGCCTGACCACAAGCGGGGTCGCCTGGGCCGCTACGGCCCGTTCGCTGCGGGCATGAAATTGAGATGCGTCAGTTTGCGAAGCCGGCAAAAAAAGCTTGATGGTTGGAGGCGGCGGGGGACTATCCGCGACGTTGGCTTGATTGGGGTCGGTCAAACATGGCTCAAGCCGCCGGAGGCGTTTTTCCTCCACAAGTCAAGGAAACCGCCCCGGCCGGGATGAAAAGGGAAGTACTTGTGAAGACAAAAAGGGATTGGGGCCGGGGTGCCGCGCGCGTCGCGGCGGGGTTGCTGGGAATTCTCCTCAGCCTGCGGGCCGGCGCGGAAACATTCACCGCGACCAACGAACCGGGGGCGGGCACGCTGTTCATCTTCGCCGTGCCCGCGCACGCCACGAATCTCACACTGTCGTTGACGAACTCCGCCACGGCCTTTTCGCACCTTTACCTGCGCAGCGGCGTCAGCGCCTCGACCAACGAGTTCGATTTCGTCGCGCGCGCCGGCAGCAACTCGATCACGCTGAATCTCGAACTGCCGGAACTGGCGCCTGGATCCAATTACGCGCTCTGGGTCTTCACCCCGACCAACTCCTCCACGCACGCCTTCACGGTCGTTTCCGGAACGGACCGCCCCAACGTCCGGCAGCCCGCCCTGCCGGCAGTCAAGCCGCTCGCGTTCACGGTCACGGGCACGCTGAACGCGGGGGAAAGCAACGTCTTTCAGGTGGATTTCCCCGCGCAGTTGCCGGGCTGGCGGGTCGTGCTGTCCGGGACGGGCTTCGCGGACGCGGACGTTTATGTCCAACGCGACGCGCTGCCGGGCAGCAAGTATCTCAAGGCCAGCACGGGGCGGGTGCTCGACACGGTGTTCCTCCACGACACGAACAGCGCCGCCGGCACGTGCTTCATCGCGGTCACAGTCCCGAAGAAGGCGCTGGGCAACGCCACTTACACGCTCCGGAGCGAGGTGCATCCGCTCGTGACACTGGACTGGGATCCTGGTCTGGGCCCCGAGCCCGCCTACGTGTACACCAACCCAAGCCGGCTGGGCGGCGACTATTTCTTCAAGATCGTCACCACCAACACCACGGCGGGCATCTGGCGGACGCGGCTCGGCGTGAGCGCCGGCGACGCGAACCTGTTCCTGAAACAAAACGCGTTCCCCACCGAGTCCACGCACGACCACGCCGCCACGCGGACGGGCTCGGACGGCGTGGCGCTGGCGCAACCCGGCCAGTGCGCGAGCGGCCAGACCTGGTACGCGATGGTGCTGGCGCAGCCGGACGCCGCGTGGACGCTCGTCTCCGGCAGCGCTTACATCCCGCCGCTGCCCCCGCCGGCCGCGGACGGCACCAGCGGCACCAATGGGGTTGTCGCGCCCGAAGGTATCAATTTCTACCGCACCACCATTCCCGCCAACACACCGGCCTGGCGGCTCGGTTTGAATGGCCAGACCAACCAGGTGCTGGCGCATCGCGACCGCGCGGCGCACCCGGCTTCCAATCCCAAGCCGGATTGGAATCTGCCGGGGCAGCTTCTGCTCGTGCCGCCTTACTTGAAGTCCGGCGGCGAGTACTTCGTCTCGGTCATGGGCACGCCCGGCGAGAGCTTCACGTTGGATTCGCGGCCTCAGCCGGTGATTGACGTGGCCTTCGAGTCCACCGCCCCGGTGGCGGCGACTGATTACGGCTACGTGACTTACCGGGTGATGGTGCCGGCCGAGCAGGTCGGCTGGCAGGTTGACCTGAATCCCACCGCGGGGACCCCACAACTGGCGGTGCGCGAGGCGTTCGTCGGCAACGAATTCGTGAACACCGCCTTCGTCGAGCAGACGAATGCCCAGCCGCGCACGGTCACGCTGGTGCCGCCCACACTGCGGGACAACGCGTATTACGTCACGGTGTACGGCGAGCCGCCGTTCGCGGCGACGCTGGCCAGCCGACGGCCGTCGGTCCAGTACGTGCCTTACCGCTTTCAGGTGACCAACGCCCTGCCGGCGGACCCGGGCTGGCGCTTCTACGGCGTCACGAACATCGAGGAACAGGCCGCCAGCCCCGGCTGGGAATTGCTGCTGCAAAACCACGCGCCCGGCACAGAACTGGCCCTGCGTCGGAACCGCGCGCCGGGCCGCTGGCAGTCGCGCAGCAACTTTGTGCAAGGCGCCGCCGCGCCGGTGCCGCGCAGCGAGGTGGAGTTCAGCTCGACCAACGGCTTCCTGCAGCGGCCGCAGCACACCGCTGACATCTGGTACATCGGCGTCAACCACCCGGCCCAGCCCGCGGGGCCGTTCGTGCTGACCGGCCGGGACATCCCGGTCACGCCGCTGGACCTGGCGGGTGAATTCCGCGCGGCCCCCCTCGCCGATGTGCCGGCCGGGTTCGTGCAGTATTTCCGGGTCGCGGTGCCGCCGGACGCGCTGGCGCTGGAGGCGCGGCTGGCCAACGTGACCAGCGGCGCGCCGCGGCTGGCCGTGGGCCGTGATCTGCTGCCGGTCAGCGCCAAAAGCCTCCAGGCCGGGGGCGGCAACTGGAGTTCGCCGAACACCGCCACCAACTGGCCCAGCGGCGCGCAGATTCATCACGAGACGGACTGGACCGGGTTCACCACCGCGGCCAGCGGCACGAACCAGGCCGGGCAGTTCTTCTTCGCCGGCCGGGGCAATCCGCTGGTGCCCGGCACGTACCATCTGGGCGTCTTCACCGGCACGGGGCCGGGCGCGACCAATCCGATCACGGCGGATCTGCTGGTGCGCGGCCTGTTCAACGGCACGAACATCGCCGAACTGCCCTTTGCCGGCGGCACGGCCGCCAGCGGCGAACTCCCGGCCCAGGACAGCGTCTGGTACCGCGTCGAGGTGCCGTCCAACCAGCCCAGTTGGAAGCTGCGGGTGGAGATGCCCACCAACCAGGAGGGCCTGCTCCTGTTGCGGCACCAGGGCGTGGCCAACTACGGCGCGAGTCAGACTTCGCCCACGAACGTCACCGGCGTGCGGCTGCGCAAAGGCGGGAACGAGCATTTCCTCCTGTTGCCCACCAACCCGGCGACGAACATCCCGGCGGGCCTGTATTATGTGGGCTTGGTGAGCGAAGGCATGGGGCCCACCGGCACCCGCGCCGGCACGAACACCAGCGCTTTCACGGTGACCAGCCTCGGCCCGCTGCTGCTGCGCGACCTGCTGGCGCTGGATCCGGCCGGCCAGACCGCGCTGACCGACAGCGTCACGCAGGCCGGCGGCGAAGTGCGCGGTTACCGCTTCACGGTGCGGGCAGGCACGCCGGCCTTGGAGATTCGCCTGAAAGACCGGGTGGGGAATCCGCGCCTGGCCTTGCGCGCGGACGGCCAGTTGCCGGCGCTTTATGATTCGTACGGGGTGAGCGGCGGGGCGACCGCCACCTGGAGCGATGACGACTTCATCCGCATTCCAAGCCCGGCGCCGGGCGAGTACACCTTGTTAATCCAGGCGGCGGGCGCCAGCGGGAAGTTTCCCGACGCCGCCTACACCCTGGAAATCACGGCGCAGGGCGCGCAGCCGCTGGACTTCGACCTGGGCTTGATGACGGTCACGAATCAGCCCGCCACGGGCTGGGAGTACTTCCGCGTCACGGTGCCGACCAACTGCCTGGGCTGGGATCTGCGGTTCACGAACATCACGCAGGGCGATCCGCGGATGGTCGTCTGCCGCGAGCGCATCCCGGCGAACCTCACGACCCGCAACGCCACTGGCGGCTCCTGGACGCCGTTCACTTCCACCAACTGGCCGTCCGGCTTCCAGCTCGCGCCGGAGAAGGACTGGACCGGCTACTCGCAATCGGCCACTGGCGCCAACCAAGCCGGCCAGGTCTTGATGGTGCCCGCCGGCAATCCGCTCGAGCCGGGCGTGTACATCATCGGCGTGACCGGCGGCGGGACGCCCGGGCCGACGAATTTCCTGTCCTACCAACTGTTCAGCCGCGGCATCGGACCGGAGTTCGCCATTTCGGTCCACCCGCTCGATTTCGCCGGCGGGATTGGCACGGCCGAGGCTGTTCCGCCCCGCGAGGCGGCGTATTTCCGGGTCGAAGTCCCATCGAACGTGCCAAGCTGGCAGGTGCGGCTGGAAACGGTGACGGGCGACAGCCTGCTGGCCTTGCGTCGCGGCGGTCTGCCCAACTTCGGGGCCGGCGTCAACACAGTGCTCACAAACCTCGCCGGTTGCCTGCTCCAGCGCACCAACGACGAGCATTTCGTCCTGTTGCCGTTTCCGCCCGCCACGAACCTCTTGGCTGGCGATTACTACCTCGCCGTGGTCTCGGAAGGCGTGCAACCCGGCGGCAGCAAGATTGGCTCGGACACGGCCTCGGCGCGGCTGCATAGCCGCAGTCCACTGACGCCGGTGGATCTGGGCCGGCTCGACACGTGGTCCTGGGAGGAAATTCAGGTGGAAGGCCGGCTCGATGGCGGGGAACTGGTCGCCTACCGCTTCGAGGTCCTGCCCGGCACGGTGGCGGTGGTGACCCGGCTCGACAACCGCACGGGCAACCCGGTCATGACCCTGCGTTCCGGCGCGGCGATCCCGCGCTCCACCGAAAATTACGGCCGTCAGGGCGGCTGGCCGGAAGACTGGAAAGATCCGGCCTATCTGCGGATTCCCGGCACGATCGGCGGCGAGTACCACCTGGTGGTCCAGGCCAATGCGGTGTCTGGGAAAATCGTCCCGGCCACGTACACCCTGCGCATCTATTCGCTGGTGACCGGCACGATTCCGCTGGCCTTCGATGGCGGCACCCGGCGCATCCAGGGCCACACCAGCAAGGAATGGATTTTCTTCTCGGTGGACGTGCCACCGGAGGCGCTGGGCTGGGACCTCCGGCTCAAAGACGTGTCCGGCAGCGATCCGGCGATGGTCATCTGCCGCGACGATTATCCGCGCTCGCTGGCGTCCACCTTTACCTGGGCGGGCGCCACCAACTGGCCGGTGGGCGGCCAGGTGTTGCCGGGACTCGACTGGACCGGCTACCACACCAACGCGTACCAGACCAAGGCGGACAATAAGATTTTCGCCGCCGGCATGGGTTGCCCGCTGGGCCCGGGCCGGTACGTCATCGGCGTCACCAGCTCCGATCCGAAGGCCGAGGCGGACATGAACTACACCATCGCCAGCCGGGGCATCGGCGCGGGGTTTCTGATTCCCGTGCAACCATTGGATGTCGCGGCTGGCAAAGCGGCCGTCACGGCGCTTGAGGCCGGCGAGGCGGCGTACTTCAGCGTGGACGTGCCGGAGGAGACCCCGGGCTGGAAGCTGCGGTTGAAAACCCTTCGCGGCGAGGCGCTGCTCGCCGTCCGGCGGGACGGCCTGCCCAGCGTGGGCGCCGTATCCAACCTGGTCGCCACCGCGCAGGCGGGCGGGCACAAGGTTCAGAAGGTGGGCGATGAACATCTGTTCTTCGGCGAGCCCACAGGGGCCGGCCAGGTTCCGCCCGGCCGGTACTTCGTCGCAGTGGTCAGCGAAGGCGAGTCGCCGAATCCCGCGCTCAGCACTGCGGGAACGGGTTCCAGCGACAGCGTCCTCGAAAGCCGCCTGCCGGCGCCGGTGACCGACCTGGGCTGGGTCCCGCTGGGCGGCGACGATCTGTTGCACACGAACGCGCTGTCCGGTGGCGACACGGCGCTGTACCACTTCACCCTGCCGGCCGGTTCGCTGGGTCTGGAAGTCAGACTCGAGGCCGAGGCCGGGCGTCCGCTGCTCCGGCTGCGCAACGACGGCCACCCGCCGCTCGACGCCGGCACCTACGGGCAGGACGGCAACTTCAAAGGGCTCTGGGAAGGCACCAACCGCATTGCGGTGCTCAGCCCGACAGGCGGCGTTTATCAACTCACGGTGCATGCGGGCGGGACGAATCTGGTTCATCCCGATCTGGCGTACCGCCTGCGCGTCCGCGCCGAATCGCCGGTCTCGGTGCTGTCCTTCGATGCCGGCCGGGCGGCCATCACCAACCAGCCCGCCGACTTGTGGAAGACCTACCTGGTCGAGGTGCCGCCGCAGGCCGTGGGTTGGGAGGTGCGCCTGACCGACGTGCGCGGCGGCGATCCGCGCCTGGTGATCTGTCGCGAGGCCGTGCCGGTGGATGTCAAGTCCCGCGACGAGTTGTACCAGATGACCAACTGGCCCGGCGGCTGGCAGCTTGCGCCGGCGCTGGACTGGACCGGTCGTTCCGAGGCGGACGGCTCGTCCTCGACCGGCCGGGTGTTCCAAGTGGGCATGGGCAACCCGCTTACGCCGGGGATTTATTACGTCGGCATCACCAATTTCGGAACGCAGGCGGCGAGTTACACCCTGACCAGCCGCGGCATCGGGTCGGGCTTTTCCATCCCCGTACATGACCTGCCTTTCGCGAACGGGGTGGACTTCAAGACGCTCGCGCCGCGCGAGACCGCGTGGTACCGCGTGGCCGTCCCCAGCAACGCGCCGAGCTGGAAAATCCGCCTCGCGCCGGAACTGGGCGAGGCACTGCTCCTGGCCCAGCGCGACGCATTGCCGCACATCCGGGCGCTGGTCACGAACCGGCTGGACCGTCTGCACGGCGGCAAACTGCTGCGCAAGCCGGGCGGCGAGCACCTGTTGTACCTCGCCACGGGCGGCACCAACACCACCCTGCCGGGCGGCACATATTACCTCGGCGTGGTGGGCGAAGGCGTCGTGCCGACGAACAGCCTCACCCGCATCGGCACGAATGAAACGCGCGTTTCGCTCTGGAGCGAAGGCAGCCGGCCGCCCGTACCGCTGGGCACGGTGGGCGTCAGCAACCTCGTGGCCCCGGTAATCCTGGCCGGTGGCGAAAGCGCCACGTGGCAGTTCCGCGTGGCCGAGGGCACGCGCGCCGTCGAGGTGTGGCTGCCGCGCTCCACCGGCGCGCCCACCCTGACGCTGACCACCGGCGACAGCCCGCCCGGCGTGACCAACTTCTACGGCGTGGACGGCGGGGCCGCCATCACCTGGCAGGCCGGCTCGGTCATCACCTTGCCCAACCCGGTGCCGACGAACTACGCGTTGACGGTCCAGGCCGGCACCAGCGCCGGCGCCTATCCCGAGGCGCGTTTTGATGTACAGGTGCGCGCACTGCCCATCGGCGAGCTGAGCTTCGATCCCGTGCTCGACCGCACTGGCCAGATCAGCACGGCGAGCGCGACCGTCGAGGAGGACCATCGCGCCTATTTCCGCGTGGAGGTGCCGCAATTCCTGAACGGCGAACCGGTCATCGGCTGGCGGCTGAGTTTGAGCAGCAGTCACGGCACGCCCCTCATGCGTGTGCGCAAACACGCCCTGCCGGATGACCGGCCCGACTCCGGCACCTCGGGCTACGTCCGGCGCCAGGCGGTGTTCGTGCCGGAATTCCTCAGCCCGGGGACGTGGTATGTCGAAGTCAAGGCCGGCGGGTTGACCCACTTCACCCTCCGCAGCGAGGCGTTGCGGCTGGACCGGCCGGCGTGGGTCATGCCCGCGCCCGGCGAACCGGTGACCACGCCGGGTCTGCCGGCGGCCGGCCCGGTGTTCGGCGACACGGGCATCGCGCCGGACGGCAGTCCGCTGTCCGGTCTTTACGTGGACCTCGAGCTGGACAGCTTCCACTACTACGCCATCCGCGTGCCGGAACGGAACCTCGGGTTGCTGCGCACCGAGTTGATCGCGTACAATGGCGACCCGAACCTCTACCTGCGCTGGGCTGCGCCGCCCACGCTGGCCGGCCAGCCGGTCTTCGACCGGGCGCTGACCAACGCGGTCGGCACCGAGTACGGCAACTGGGTGCCGCTGGACGGCAAGACCGAAGCCCGGCTGGCGCCCGGCTGGTGGTATCTGGCGGTGCATGCTTCCGGCGGGGCGAACGTCCGCTACCGCCTCAAGGCGACGGTGGGCGACCTCACCGAATTCGATTTCCAACAACCCGCGCCCACCAGCCTGCAAATCCTGGCGGCGGGCGACTGGCGTTACTATCGCGTGCTGCTGCCGGTGGACATGACCGAGGAATGGGAAGTCACGCTCGACCGGGTTGCCGGCGACATGGCGCTTTATCTCCGGGACACGCTGCCGCCGGGCCTGGGCACGCACGCCGCGCAATTCGTGACGTGGAAGGACGACGCGCGAAATCACGGGCCTTACCCGGTGGGTCTGCCGCCCGGCACGCACCGCTTCACCGTGCCGCCGCTCCGGCCTGGCACGCCGTATTACCTCGGCGTGCGGGCGCTGAGCGACGCGCGCTTCGCGCTGGCGGCGAAGCCGGTGGGTCTGCCGATCACGCTGGACGCCGTGCTGCCCTTCGTGGACGGCCAGGCGAGCGGCCAGTTGCCGGCCGGTGGCTGGCGCCGGTATCGCGTGGACACGCCCGTGGATGCGCGCCGGTTCAAGCTCACCGGGCTGAATCCGGTGTCCGTCCGGTTCCATTTGGATCAAGGCAGCCTGCCCACGGTGACGTCCGGCGACCACTGGGTGAGCAGCGGCGCGAACGCCATGCTCGAACGCCAGCTTTACGACAGCAGTTGGCCGTGGCAGGCCGGCTTCCGTTATTTCCTGACGGTCACGAACACCTCGCGCGACCCGCAGAACTTCTCGTTCCGCTGGGAAGGCCGCGATTGCTCAAACGACGACCACGACCGCGACGGCCTGCCGGATTGTTGGGAAAGCGCCTGGTTCGGCAGCATCTACACTTACGGCCCGGACAGCGATCCGGACAACGACGGCCTGAGCAACCTCGCCGAATACCAGGCTGGTGGCGATCCCACGTCGGCGGACGGCCGCCTGCAATTGGCCGCGCCCGGCTTCGACGCCGGCGGCCGGCTGGTGGTGGTGGCGCTGGGCCGGGTGGGGCAGACCTGCCGCGTCCAGGCCTCGGCCACGCTCGCACCGGGGGACTGGACGGACGTGGTCACGTTCGTGCAAACCGAGCCCGCGCAAGCCATCGTGCTGCCGCTCACCGAACAGACGTCGCCCTGGCGCTTTTTCCGGCTGGTCAGCCCTTGAAGCGCGCTGGACGACTGCCGGGGACAGGACGTCAAGCCGGGCGGGGCTTGGAAAGCCCGGTCTGCCTCGTGTCAGGCATCCTCAACCGACCCGCGGTGCCGTGGAGCATCGGTGATTCGAGTGCATCGCGGAACACCACCGATTTCCTGGCGCTTGAGTTGACACGGGTTTGCGGGTATCACCCGGACAATGCATGGCGTTGCCAGTGCACACCGACGCAACTGACACCACCTTCAGACCCACGCCCTTGCCCGGACGTCCGGGATTCCACTGGCTCGCGAGCCGCCAGCGGCGGGCGGCCGGTCCATGCCGGCCCGGCAAATGGCAGAACCTTGCTTGGGGCGTCGGGCTCTGCGTCCTTGGGGGCCTGATGACAGGCGGCCACGCCGCCGACGCGCCCATCCCCATCGAGCGCGATTACACCGTCCGCGCGTGGCGCAAGGAGCACGGTCTGCCGGACAACCGTGTGCTCAGTCTGCTGGTGGCACGCGACGGCTTTCTCTGGGCGGGCACCCGCGCGGGTGTGGTGCGTTTCGACGGGTACCGGTTCGAAATCTGGGGACGCCCGACCCACGCCGATTTCACCAATGACACCTGTCGTGCCCTGGCCGAAGGCCCGGATGGGCGCCTTTGGGTGGCCACGGACGAGGGCGTGGTGGTGCTGGGCGAACGGCTGGAGTGGCCGCCCTTCACGCGCGGTCCGTCCGGTCCCGCCGTCGTCTCGCCGCCCGGTCAAGCCGCCTTGCGCAACGTGCTGGCGACACCCCAGGGCCGCGTGATGGCCGGGAGCGAAAACGGGCTGTGGGTGGGCGGCGACGCGGGGGGCTGGCCTTCGCTGGCGCTTGCGGATGTCCTCGCCCGTGTGACGGTCACCAGCCTGCTGCAAACCTCGGACGACGCGGTATGGGCCGGCACAGACCGGCAACTGTATCGGCTCGCACCTGGGGCTTCGGCCTGGGAGCCCCAGTTTGCCGAGGGAACTTCGAGCGAAAGCCATTACATCCACGCGCTGGCGGCCGGGGCGGACGGCACGGTGTTCGCCATCCGCGGAGACGGGTCGCAGCACACCGGCCAGCTTTACCGCCTGACGGCAGCGGCGTGGCAACAGATTTCCGAGCAGGAGCTGTACAACGCCGCGGAAGCCTTGGTCCTGGCCGCGGGCGCCGGCGGCGGGGTGTGGTTCACCGAAACCCCGCGCAGCCTCGGCTTCTGGCGCGACGGCGAACGCCGTTCGTACTCGCTGGACGATTTGTTGGGTGCTGGCGACCGGGTTCTGTGCCTCGCCGAGGACAGCGACCAGAATCTCTGGCTGGGCACCGACAGCAGCGGCCTGTACTGCCTGCAACGCCGCCGGGTGGAAACGCTCACCGCGCGCGACGGGCTGCCGCATCCCAGCGCCTGGGCCCTGCTCGAAGCCGCGGATGGCGCGTTCTGGGTGGGCACGGACGGCGGCCTGGCGCGTTTTCAAAATGGCGCGGTGCGGACCTTCGTCGAGGAAACCGGGCTGGCGAACCTCCGCGTGCGGGCGCTGGCCGAGGACGCGCAAGGCCGCGTGTGGATCGGCACCGGCGCCGGGCTCAACGTGTGGAACGGCACGCGGCTGGACGCGGTGCGCTTCGAGGGGCCGTGGTTCCGCACCAAGATCCGCTGCCTGCTCCGCGCCCGCGACGGCGCCATGTGGGTGGGCACCGCCCAGGGGCTTCACCGCTTGTGGAACGGCGAGAACCGCTCGTGGTTTCCCGAGAATGGCCTGCCGCACGAGGATGTGCGGGTCATCCTCGAAACGAAGGACGGCGGGATTTGGATCGGCACGGACGGCGGCGGTCTGGCGCGCGTGCGCGACGACGGTTTCGAGCGGTTTGGCGAAAGGCAGGGCCTTTCCAGCTCGCGCGTCTGGGCGTTGACCGAGGACGAAGCCGGCTGGCTGTGGATCGGCACGGACCACGGATTGAACTGCCTGCACGAAGGCCGGATCACGCCCGTGACCACCGCGCAAGGCCTGCCGGACAATCTCGTCAATGGCCTCGTCCTGGACCCGGACGGGTGGTTCTGGATTGGCCACGACACGGGCATGTACCGCGCGCGGCGCGCGGACGTGGCGGCCGTGGTGACCGGGCGGCAACCGGCGTTTCAGGCGGTGGTCTATGACGAAAGCGACGGCCTGGTCCGCCTCGAAACCAACGGCCAGATCAGCCAGCCCGCGGTGCTGCGCCGGCGCGATGGACGGATCGCCTTTGCCACGGTGGCGGGTGTGGCCCAGTTCGATCCGCGGCGGCTGCCGGACCTGACCAACGGGCCGTCCGCGCGGATCGAGCGCCTCGTGGCGGGCAACGTGCCGTTGTTCACCGCCCATCCGGGCGCGCGGACGAACGGCCTCGACCACCCCGCCCTGCAAGCCGTGCAGGACTCGGACCGCCATATTGAAATCCGTTTCACCGCCCCCAACTTCCGCTCCGGCGAGAAAACGCGTTTCCGGTACCGCCTGCTGGACCTGGACGCGAAATGGATGGACGCTGGTCACACACGCGTGGCCACCTACGCCCATCTGGCACCGGGTGACTACACTTTCGAGGTCGTGGCCGCCAACGCCCAGGGTTACTGGAGCGCGGTGCCGGCGCGGATCGCCTTCCGAATCGAACCCCGGCTGTTCGAGCGCGCCGGCGTCCGACTGGCCACGGCCCTGGCATTGGCCGGAGCGGCGGGCTGGGTCATCCGCTGGCGGTTGCACGAAGCGCGGCGGTTCCACCAGCTCGAACAGGCCGCCAGCCTGGCGCGGGAACGCGAACGCATGTCGCGGGACTTGCACGACGGGCTGGGGGCTTGCCTCACGGAGATCAGCCTGCTGAGCTGCCAGGGCGAAGCGGCCGGGTCGCCGGCCGCGGCCGGAAGCACCTTCCAGGCGCTGGCCCGCCGCAGCGGCGAAGCGCTCGAGGCCTTGCGCGAACTGATCTGGGCCAACAATCCCAAGGCGGACAACCTGGGGTCGTTGCTCGCGCGCGCCGGCGACCAGGTCGGCCAGGTGCTGGCGGCCGCGCGGATTCGCGCGCGCTTCGACCTGCCGGCGGACCCGTCGCGGATCGCCGTCGGCCCGGTCTTCCGTCGCCAGGTGCTGCTCGCGCTGCGGGAGGCGGTGAACAACGCCGTGCGCCACGCCCAGGCGCAACAGGTGACGCTGCGCGCCGTGCCCGGACCGCGCCAACTGGTGATCGAGGTCGCCGACGACGGCGTGGGGTTCCAGGCGGGCGCAGTCACACACGCGACGCGGGCCGAGCCGGGCGTGGGCCTGCATTCGATGCGGGAGCGCATCGAGTCGCTCGGCGGTGAATTCGAGCTGCACAGCGCGCCCGGCGCCGGCACGTGCGTGATCTTCCGGCTGCCCCTGCCGCACGCCTGATGTTGATTTGGGCAACCGCAGCCTGTGAATAACCCGTTGATCGCGCCGGGGCGGTTTTGCTTGAAGCTCCCCCCGCGCGCCCGGCAGCGTCTGCTTAACATGAGACGCGTATGGGCGCTGCTGTGGTGCTGCCTGGGCGTGGCGGTGGCCACCGCCGCCCGGGGCGCGACGCCCGCGCTCGAAACGGTCCAATTCCTCGGCCGCGAGTGGTATGACCTCAAGGCGTGGGCGGCCACTCAGCGGTTCACCGTGAGCATGAACCCGCACACGCGCATCGCATCGGTGTCCGGCGGCGCCACGCGGCTGACCTTTGCCGTGGATTCCCAGCAGATGGTCGTGAACGGCGTGAAGGTCTGGTTGTGCCAGCCGGTGGCGGCCCGGAACGACACCTGGCTGGTTTCCGCGCTCGACGTGGACCAGGTGCTCCGGCCGCTGCTCAAGCCGGAGCGGCCCCGGCCGGCGAAGCCCGTGCGCACCATCGTGCTCGACGCCGGGCATGGCGGCAAAGACCCCGGCCACCAGGCCGGGGCCCGGCAGGAGAAACGCTACACGCTCCTGCTGGCGCAGCAGTTGCGGACCAAGCTCCAGGCCGCCGGCTACCGCGTGGTGCTCACCCGCAGCCGCGACGCCTTCATGGAACTGCCCGAGCGCGCCGCCGCAGCCAACCGGGCCAAAGCCGATTTGTTTGTCAGCCTCCACTTCAATGCCGCGGGATCCACCGACCGCACCGCGCGCGGGATCGAGGTCTTCTGTCTCACGCCGAACGGCGCGGCGTCCACCCACGCGCCGCGCTCGCAGGTGTCGAACGACGTGCTGCCGGGCCATCGCTCCGGCGCCCGCAACATCCTGCTCGCCTATCAGGTGCAGAAGGCGCTGGTGCAGAAACTGGGCCTGAACGACCGCGGCGTGAAGCACGCGCGCTTCGCCGTGCTGCGCGACCTCACCATGCCGGGCATCCTGATCGAAGGCGGCTTCATGAGCGTGCCGGAGGAAATGCGGCAGATCGCCGACCCCCGGTTCCGCGACCGGCTGGCCGCGGCCATCGTGGAAGGCCTCCGCCAGTACCGCCGGATGGTGGAGCCGTGACTCCAGCCCGCGATGGCGGCTATCGCTGGCCGGGCGGCGGCGGCACCAGCGGCGGAGGCTGCCCAACCTTCTCAAAGAAAGCCGTGAGTGTGCGTTCCAGCGCAGCAAGCTTGCCCTGCTTCCATTCGAGGAACGGCTGGTAGAACCGGAAGACGCGGGTTCGCCACAGCGGCCTGAAAACGAGCGCCAGCGGGCAGTGTTCACGCGAGCCGCCCCAATGGCCGTAGGCCCAACGCGCCAGCCGCGCCTGTGATCGGCGTGGGGCGGATCGGTTCAAGAGCACAGCCCGGCGTTCCAACCGTGGCGCAATCTCGGTCGCGAAGAACTCGCCCCAGTGCGGGCTGTCCGAGTACACCAGCAACACATCGCGTCCGCGTGAACACCAAAGACTCCAGACCGCGAAATGAATGCCGCAGGTCGAGATGACGAAAGCCAGGGCCGTGATTGCCAAAACGGGCAGCAACGCAGGCACCAGCACAACCACCAAAGGCCAAACCCACCAAGGCGGTTTTCGGCTGGGTATGCGAGTTCCCAGCTTTTCGGGTGAGGCAGTCGCGGTGCTCAAACCAGCCGTTTCAGCCTGGGGTCCGCCGCCAGTTTCCTGACCAGGTCCTTGATCTTCTGGGCCTGGTTTTTGTCCGCCACCAGGGTCGCGTCGTCGGTCAGCACCACGATCGCGTCGCGCACCCCCACCAGCGCCACCTGCCCGCGCCGGCCCGCGCCGCGGGCGTCGTAAACGACGTTTCGCGCCGCGTCCACGTGGACCAGTTCGGCCACGGCGGCGTTGCCTTCGGGGTCCGGCTTGACGTGCCGCGCCAGGGCCGGCCAGGCGCCCAGGTCGTCCCAGGCAAACGCGCCGTCCGCGCAGACCACGTTGTGCGCCTTTTCCAGCAGCGCGTAATCAATGCTGATCCGCCGGAGGTCGGGGTAATCCTTCGCCAGCGCGCGGGTCAGCGCCGCGGGGCTTTTCGTGGCGGCGTCGAACCACCGCTGGCAGGCGGCGCGCATCTCCGGCTGGTGCATCTCCAGACCGTTGGTGAGCGTGACAAAGGACCAGACGAACATCCCGGCGTTCCAGCGGTGCTGGCCGCTGTTGACGTACTCGATGGCGGTGGCGAGGTCCGGCTTTTCCTTGAACTGCTCGGCCTTGAAGAAACTTGTCTTGTACCGCTTCACACCCGCGGGCGGCGGCAGCTCCGGTCCCAACTTGATGTAGCCGTAGCCGGTCGCCGGCTCCGTCGGCTGGATGCCGATGGTGACAATCACCTGCCCGCGGCCGGCGAGGTCGAAGGCGTCGCCCAGCACCTGCTGGAACTTCTTTTCCTCGGGGATGACGTGATCGGCGGGCAGCACGGCCATGACGGCGGTGGTCGCGCGCGCGCCCACGACCGCCGCGCCGAGCGTCACGGCGGCGCAGGTGTCGCGGCCCACCGGCTCGACGATGACGTTTTCCTTGGGCAGCTTGGGCAACTGCCGGCGGACTTCCGGCGCCTGGGCGGCGTTCGTGAGGACGAGGATGTTGGCAGGCGGCGCCAGCGGCCGGACGCGCTCCACGGTTTGCTGGAGAAACGAGCGTTCACCCAGCAGGCGGAGCAGTTGCTTGGGGTGCTGCTCGCGGCTCACGGGCCAGAAGCGCTCGCCGCGCCCGCCGGCCAGGATGATGGCGTACCGATTCCGTGAAGTGTCGGCGTCCGCTTTCATGTGTACGCTCTGGTTGAACCAGAGAGCCGGCCGCCGGGCAATGCTGGATTGCTCCCGAAGTCTGTTGCCGCGCCCTGATGGGGTACATAAACTGCGACGCATGACTGGAACCGCGGCCGAGGCATCCGCCCCGCGCGAACGCGCCGACCGGCGCGCGGCTTCGGGGCATTGCCCCGAGGCCGGCGGCTTTGTGTGCCCGGGGCCCGATGGCTTTTCGGAGCGCGATGCCTGGCGCGAGGTCTGCGCCGGGTGGTGTCCGCTGTTTGCCGGGTTTCGCGAACGCGGCTTCAGCATTGAATGGCACAGCTTCCAGTGCCCCTTCCAGCTCGACTGGAGCCGCAGCTTCCACCCGCAAAGCCTGGAAATCTGCCTGAACCTGAGCGGGCGCGGCCGGCTGTTGAACGGCCGGTCGGCCGTGGACGTGCCGCCGCGCAGCGCGGTCTTTTACCTGTGCGGGGACGGCGGGCCGCAAGCCTGGCGGCTGCCGGCCGAGCCGCACGCGTTCTTCACGATCGAGCTGTCCCGCCCGTTTCTCACCCGGCGGCTCACCGGCCAGGAGCCGGGCATGCACCCGCTGGTCAAGGCCCTGCTGGCGGAGCCGCCCTGGCCGGGCGGCGTGGCCGAGGCCGCGCCCTTGACGCCCGAACTGGAGCACCTGGCGGAAGGCCTGCGGCATCCCCCGCCGTTGCAAGCCGCGCGGGCGCTCTGGTACGAAAGCAAGGCGCTCGAACTCGCGGCGCGTTTTCTGTTCCAAGCCAGCCCGGACGCCGAACTGTTCTGCGACCGGCAGCGGCGCGTGGCGCGTGAGCGGGTGGAGCGCGTGGTCGCGATTCTCAAGGCCGACCTGGCGCAGCCGCCCGACCTCGAGGCCCTGGGCCGGCTGGCGGGGTGCAGTCCGTTTCATCTCAGCCGCACGTTTTCGGCGGAGATGGGCGCGACGATCCCGCAGTACCTGCGGCGTCTGCGGCTGGAGCGGGCGGCGGAACTGCTGCGGGCCGGCCGGCACAACGTCACCGAGGCCGCGATGGCGGTGGGGTATTCGAGCCTGAGCCATTTCAGCCAGGCGTTCCACGAACACTTCGGCTGCTGCCCGGGCCTTTATCCCGCGCCGGGACCGCAGCTTGCGCAGAAGGCCCGCCGCAATGCGGGAGCTTGAGCGAAGGCGGGCCGGTCTTGTTCTGTCGTTCAAAGCTGCCTGGGCAGGAGCGTGAGCCCGGCCGCTGCGCCAGGGCGCGGCTTTCGGGCTGAAAACTCAGGAAGTGGGTGCAACCGCATGCCGCGGCAATGGCCGGATGCAGGAGGAAACTGCTCGTGGGCGGCTCTTTGGTCAGGCGCTCGTTCCAGGCGCGCGCCAGGGCAAAAGCCGCGTCCCATGGCGCGGAAGCCAGGGCAAAGACGATCTCACTTTTGTAGAACTCCCACAGCCCCCAAGCCTTGGCGGCGACCGCCTGCGCCCTGGCGTCGCGTTGAAACAGTTGTTTGCGCAGGCCATTTTCCACCTGCATGGCTTGGAAGGCAGTGATCTGGAATGGTTGGGGTAACGCCTAGACCAGTTCCCACGCAAGTGCCGAACCCGGCGCCTTGGCGACGAGACACAGCAAGAAGCCCAGATCGAAGTAGCGCGTCACGCTTGCGCCAGGATCGCATCAACGAGCCGCTGGCCATCCGCTGCCGCGTAGTCTTCTTGGGCCAGGCGCGCACCGATGTCGAACTTCGCGCGGCGCTGCGGGACGCCTTCGCGCACGTAGCGCCCATGCAGCTTGCCGTAACTGGTGACTTCCACAGCTTCACCGGGCGCGAGCGTGTTGGTGATCGGCCCGAACTGTTTGGTGAACTCTGCCACGGACGCGGTGTTCTTCATGTCGGATACGATATCGGATGGCTGGCGCGGGTCTAGGCGGGTCGCTCAGCTTCAGACGCTCCTGACCGCCTCCGCCAGTGTGCGGACGAAGCCCGCCACCGCCTGCACCAGCTCCGGGGAGCGGCCGTGCTGCGCGATCTGGTTCACCACCGCGCTGCCCACCACGATGGCCTCGGCGTGCTGCGCCACGGCCCGCGCCTGCGCGGCGTTGGAAATGCCGAAACCCACCGCGATGGGCAGGGCTGTGTGCGTCCGAATCTTCGCCGTCATCGTGGCGATGGTATCGCTCACGCGGGCCTGCATGCCGGTCACGCCTTCGCGGGAGACGTAGTAGATGAAGCCGCTGGCTCGGCGGGCGATCCGGGCGATGCGCGCTTCGGGTGTGGTGGGCGCCACCAGCCAGATGGCGCAAAGGCCGGCTTCGCGCATCAGCGCCTCGTAGGTGTCGGCTTCCTCGGGCGGGAGGTCCAACACCAGCAGGCCGTCCACGCCCGCGCGCGCGGCGTCGGCGATGAACTCCCGCACGCCCCGACGGTGGAGCAGGTTGAAATAGACGTACAAGACGATCGGGATCTGCGCGTCGCGGCGGATGGTGGCGACTGTTTCAAGCACGCGGGGCGGCGTGGCGCCAGCCTCGAGTCCGCGTTGCGCGGCAAGCTGGTTCACCAGCCCGTCGGCCAGCGGGTCGCTGAACGGCACGCCGAGTTCGAGCACATCCACCCCGGCCTGATCGAAGGTCATGGCCAGGCGCCGCGTGGCGTCGAGGTCGGGATCGCCAGCGCCGATGTAAATGATGAGGCCCTTCTGGCGGCGGGCGCGGAGTTGCGCGAATCGTTCGACGATGCGGTTCACGGCTGCGGATGTTCTGGAGGCGGTCGGGTTGAGGCAAGCGCCGACTCCGAACGCTTCCGAATTGAACCGACAACGTATTGCTCGTGGCGCCGGATTCCCATCCGGCTGAACTTCGTTTCTTCGTCTTTCAGGTTGAAGCACCCCGGCGGGAGGCAGGCCAGTTGCGTCGCAAGCGCCAGGTTGGGCGACCGCTCGAATCGCCGCAGCAGTAGCCGCCATGCTGTTCCACAACTAATCTTGCCTGACGGTCCCGACACCCACAACTGATTGTGGCTGGACCGATTTTCGGATTGTCCGCGCATGGGGGGTCCGGTACGCTCATGGCATCCGGGGTTGGCCAGCTTCCGCAAGTGTTTCAAGTGGTTTGGCCGGAGGGGTTTTTGAGTTGCATCAAGTATGGCAGACGTGGATCTCACAACGGAGAAGTACGACGCCTCCAAGATTGACAAACTGGAAGGCTTGGAAGCGGTCCGTAAACGGCCGGGCATGTACATCGGCGACCCGGATGAGCGCGGGCTGCACCACTGTGTTTTCGAGGTGCTTGACAACTCGATTGACGAGCACCTAGCCGGGTTCTGCAAACGGATCGAAGTGACCTTGCACGTGGATGGCTCCTGTTCCATCCGTGATGACGGGCGGGGCATCCCGGTGGACATCCACCCGAAGTGGAAGATTCCTGCGGTCGAGCTGGTGCTCACGAACCTGCACGCTGGGGGCAAGTTCGGCCAGGGCGCCTACAAGTACTCCGGCGGCCTGCACGGTGTGGGCGCCAAGTGCGTGAACGCGCTTTCGGATTGGTTCAAGGTCGAGGTGTCCCGCGACGGCCAGGTGTACTTCATGGAATTCGCGCGCGGGGTCACCACCCGCAAGCTGGAGGTGATCGGTAAGTCCCGGCACACCGGCACGCTCATCACCTTCAAGCCGGACCCGACGATCTTCACGCTCACCACCGAGTTCAAATTCGAGACGCTGGCGACGCGCCTGCGCGAACTGGCCTTCCTGAATCCCGGCATCGAAATCACCCTGACCGACGAACGGGTCGAGAAGACCGAGCGGTTTTACTTCAAGGACGGCATCGAGGAATTCGTCCGGCAGTTGGGCAAGGCCAAGCAGGTGCTGCATCCCAAGCCCATCAGCCTGGCCGGCAAGCGTCAGGTGAAGGTCGAGGGCCGCGACGAGGATGTCTTCGTGGATTGCGTGCTGCAGTACACGGACACCTACAACGACCAGATCCTGTGCTTCGCGAACTCGATCTCCAACCCCGACGGCGGCACGCACTTGACCGGCTTCCGCAGCGCCCTGACGCGGGCGGTCAACCAGTACGCCCGACAGAACAACCTCATCAAGGACAAGGACCCCGCCATCACCGGCGACGACGTGCGGGAAGGCCTGGTCTGCGTGCTCAGCGTCAAGCTGCCCAACCCGCGCTTCGAGTCGCAAACCAAGGTCAAGCTCGTCAACACCGAGATCGACGGCATCGTGTCCTCGATCGTTTATGACGGGCTGATGACCTACTTCGACGCGAACCCGTCCGTCGCCCGCAAGGTGGTGGAGAAAAGCCTGACGGCGGCGCGCGCACGCGAGGCCGCGCGCAAGGCGCGGGACACGGTCCGCAAAAGCGCGCTCAGCGGCGGGGGCCTGCCGGGCAAGCTGGCCGACTGCTCGGACCGCGACCCGGCGAACACCGAGATTTACATCGTCGAGGGCGATTCCGCGGGCGGGTCGGCCAAGCAGGGCCGGGACCGGCGTTACCAGGCCATCCTGCCGATCCGCGGCAAGCTCATCAACGTGGAGAAGGCCCGGCTGGACAAGGTGCTGCAGAACGCCGAAATCCGCACCATGATCACCGCCGTGGGCACCGGCATCGGCGATGGCGAGGCCGAGGGCTCCTTCAACCTCGCCAAGCTGCGCTACCACAAGATCATCATCATGACCGACGCGGACGTGGACGGCTCGCACATCCGCACGCTGTTGCTGACCTTTTTTTACCGGCAGATGCCGGAGCTGATCAAACGCGGCTTTGTGTACATCGCCCAACCGCCGCTGTACCAGATCGCCCGGAAGAAACGCGTCGAGTACGTGGAGGACGACGCCGCGCTGAACCGGATTTTGATCCAGCTCGGCGTCGAGGAGGTGCGGCTGCGCAACGTCGCCGACGGCCGCGAACTGACCCAGAAACAGCTTGCGGAAATCCTGGAACTTTTGGTCGCGCTGGACAAATACGCCCGGGCGCTCCAGCGGCACGGCGGTGATTTCGGCGACTTTGTGGAACGCCGCGATCCGAAAGACCACGCGCTGCCCCGGCATCTCGTCAAGGTGCGCGAAGGCAACGACGAATACGTTCATTACTTCCACAGCGAGGCCGAGCTGCGCCAGTTCGGCGAAAACAACCCCGACCTTGGCCTCTTCGGCAACGAGGACGCCGAGAGCCCCCACGAGAAAACTCCCGAGCGGCGCGCCGGCCAGAACGGCCCGACCCGGCGCGCCCGACACGTGGAATTGCACGAAAGCAAGGCCATCGAAGACCTGCTGCAAAAGCTCGAGCGCAAAGGGCTCAATGTCGAACACTACGCCGCCCAGGACAAACCGCTGTTTGAACTCGTCGAAGGCACGGGCAGCGAGGAGCGCGTGACCCCGCTGTTTGCCATCCCGGAAATCCTCCAGCGCATCCAGGAGGTCGGCAAGCGGGGGCTGGAGATCAAACGCTTCAAGGGGCTGGGCGAGATGAACCCGGACCAGTTGTTCGAGACCACCATGAACCCCGCCAGGCGCAAGCTGCTCCGCGTGGAGCTCACCGACGCGATCGAGGCGGAGCGCATGTTCACCACCTTGATGGGCGACGAGGTCGAGCCCCGCCGGCAGTTCATCGAGGACAACGCTCTCAACGTCCGCAACCTGGACATTTGAAAAAGCGCTTGACGCGAGTGACCACATGTGACTACATTGGTGCCGTGAAGAAGAAAACTGGTTTCAAATACCCGCCGCACATGCCGCAGGCACTTGAACTGAAGGAAGCCGTGATGGCCCCGGGAATCGGGCTCACCGTGCCCGTGCGGGCGGCCAAGGCCAAGCTCTCGGCGCTGCTCGAGATGGTCGCGGCCGGCCGGGAGGTCACCATCACCAGCGACGGCAAGCCCAAGGCCGTGTTGGCGCCGGTCGCGGCGCGCCGCGGGCGGAAGGTGTTCACCGGGACGATCGAGGCGCTGCGCAAGCTGCCCATGCAGACGGAAGGGCCGTTCGCCGAGGAGATCATCCGCGCGGATCGCGACGGCCGCGGCTGGTAAGGACGATGTACCTGGATTCCTGCGTCATCGTCAAACTCGTCAGCCACGAGCCTGACAGCGAGGCTTACGACCGGCTGGTGCGCGGCCAGCCGGTCACCACCTCGGAACTCGCGGTGGCAGAAGTGCGATCCGCCCTGCTCGCCAAGGAGCGGACAGGGCGGATTTCCCGCCCCGCGCGGCTGGCCGGGTGGCGGTTGTTCCAGGAGCGCGTGCGGGACGGCGAGTTCGTCCTGCTGCCGCTCAACCGCCTGGTGATCGAGCGCGCGGGCGGCGTCATTGAACAGTGTCATCCCAAAGTTCCGCTCCGCACGCTGGACGCCATCCACGTCGCCACCGCCGAACTGCACGGCGGCGATGAAATGTGCAGCAGCGATCTGCGCGTGCAGGACGCCTGCGCCTTCCTGGGCCTGGCGTTGGCGCCGAATCCGCACGCCGCTTAGTTTTTTCCATCATGCCCGATTCTCCCGTCCCTCCCGGTGCTTCTCCGAACGAAGGTTCATCGCTGTCCCGCGGCGATGAACTGCCGGTCACCAACACGCCGCTCTTTGCCGCCAGCGAAAAGATCGAGCGCATCAACGTCGCGGACGAGATCAAGAACTCGTTCCTCGACTACTCGATGTCCGTGATCATCTCGCGTGCGCTGCCGGACGTGCGCGACGGCTTGAAGCCCTCGCAACGGCGCCTGCTGTTCGCGATGTTTCACGACCTCAACCTCCTCCCGAACCGCAAGCACCTGAAGTGCGCGCGCATCGTGGGTGAGACCATGGGCAAGTACCACCCGCACGGTGATCAGGCCATCTACCCCACGCTGGTGCACATGGCCCAGCCGTGGTCCATGCGCGAGACGCTCGTGGACGGCCAGGGCAATTTCGGCTCCGTCGAGGACGACCCGCCCGCGGCCATGCGCTACACCGAGGCCCGGCTCACGCCGCTGGGGGCGAGGTTGATGGAGGATCTGGACCAGGAAACGGTGGACTTCGTGCCCACGTACGACGAGGAGCACGAGGAGCCGGTCGTGCTGCCCGCGGCTTTTCCCAACCTGCTCGTCAACGGCGGCACGGGCATCGCCGTGGGCATGGCCACCAACATGGCCCCGCACAACTTGGGCGAGGTGGTGGACGCCGTCTGCGCGCAGATTGACAACCCGGACATCACGATCCCGGAGTTGATGAAGCACCTCAAGGGCCCGGACTTCCCGACCGGCTGCCAGGTGTGCGGCGTGGAAGGCATCCGCGACTACTTCACCACCGGGCGCGGCTCGCTCAAAATCCGCGGCGTGGTGGGCGTCGAGCAGCTCAAGGGCGGCCGCGAGCAGATCGTCATCACGCAGATACCGTTCAACGTCAACCGGGCCGAGTTGGTCAGCCGGATTGCCAATCTCGTCAACGAGGGCGAGATCAAGGAGTTCAAAGACATCACCGCCGTCCGGGACGAGTCGGATGAAAACACGCGGTTGGTCATTGAAATCCGGCGCGACCCGGGGGCCAAGGTCGTCATCAACAACCTGTTCCGGCACACCCCGCTGGAGACCACCTTCGCCGTCAACTCCCTGGCCATTGACCACGGCCGGCCGAAGACGCTGAACCTCAAGGAACTGATCAACTGCTACATCGAGCACCGCCGCGAGGTGGTGCTCCGGCGCACGCGCTTCCAGTTGCGCAAGGCCGAGGAGCGGGCCGAGGTGCTCGAAGGCTACCTCGTGGCCCTGGCCAACCTGGACGAGTTCATCCGCATCATCCGCGGCTCCCGCAACCGCGAGGAGGCGCGCGTCAAGCTGCTCGCCTTCGAGTGGGCGCGCGCCCAGGTCGAAGGCTGGGGCATCCTCATCCGCCACGAAGCGCGCCTGGCCAGCGGCCGCTACGCGCTCACCGAGCGCCAGGTGGACGCGATCCTCGAACTGCGGCTCTACCAGTTGACCGCGCTCGAGACCGACAAGGTCAAGGCCGAGTACGCCCGGCTGCTCGAGACCATCCGCGACCTGCAGGACATCCTGGCGCGCGAGACGCGCGTGCTGGCGATCATCAAGACCGAATTGCAGGCCATCAAGGCCCGTCACGCCACACCCCGGCTCACCCAGATCGTTCCCGACGAGGGCGAGATCGCCATCGAAGACCTGGTGGCCAACGAGGCGGTCATCATCACCCTCACCCACAACAACCTCATCAAGCGCACCAACATCAGCTCATACCGCGCCCAGCGCCGCGGCGGCAAGGGCGTCATCGGCATGACCCCGCGCGAGGCCTCGGCTGTGGAGGGCGAGCCGGCGGACTTCATCGAGCGCCTGTTCACCGCCAGCACCCACGACTACCTGATGTTCTTCACCAACACCGGCCGGGTGTACGTCGAGCGCGTGCTGGAGATTCCCGACATGGGCCGGGCCGCGCGCGGCCGCAGCATCGCGAACCTGCTCGAGCTGCAAAGCGGAGAAAAAATTGCCGCGCTCATCCGCGTGCCCAGCGAGACCGGCCCCAACAATGAGGACCAGACCTGGCAGCAGCCGTTCTTCGTCTTCTTTGCCACCCGCGGCGGGACCGTGAAAAAGACCGCGCTCGCGGAATTCGCCAACGTCCGCCGTGGCGGCATCATCGCCATCGGCGTAGAGCCGGGCGACACGGTCATTGACGCCAAGCTCACCAACGGCCGGCAGGAGGTGGTGCTGATCACCCGCAATGGCATGAGCATCCGGTTCTCCGAGGAAGACGTGCGCCCGATGGGCCGGCCGGCCACCGGCGTGCGCGGCATCGAACTCGAAGCGGACGATTCCGTCGTGGCGCTGGCCGTGGCGGAGCCGGAAGCCACCCTGCTTGTCGCGGGCGAAAACGGCCTCGGCAAGCGCACCAGCTTTGACGAGTACCGCCGCCAGTCGCGCGCCGGCAAGGGCATCATCACCATGAAGACCACCGACCGCACCGGCGGCGTGGTGGGCGCGCTCACCGTGCGCGACCAGGACGAGATTATGCTCATCACCGCCGGCGGCCAGATGGTGCGGATCGGTGTGGCGGGCATTCGCCAGGCTGGCCGCAACACCCAGGGCGTGAAGCTCATTGAGCTCGAGTCCAACGACCGCCTCCAGGCCATCGCGCCGGTCATCCCCGAGGAAGGCGAAGGCGAAGCCGGCACCCCGCTCCCGGACGCGGCCCCATAGCCGCGTTTGCTGCAACTGCTCGTTTCCGCCTGACAGCCGGGATTCGTAGCGCCGCGGACGATCCCGCCCGCGGTGGTGCCGTGCGGCGACCCGCCTGGAAAATTTTGCCTGCCGGGCTGAGTCGCGCGCTTTACGGCCGCACTTCCACGATTGCGTCGAACCACTCGCCCAGCCGCTGGCCCCCGCGCGTGACGTCGAACGCCACAATCCGCACGCCCGGCCTGGCGCTGGCGTCCGCCTGAAGCCGCAGGCGAAAACTCTGCCGGCTTTCCGGTCCGAGGCTCGCTTCAAGCATTGCCGGCTCGGCGCTCAACCCCGGCGGGGCGTGGACGGCGATCCGATGCGCCTGCGTCTGGCGGAGAAAGTTCCGCACGTGCAGCGTGAGTTCCACCGCCTCGCCCGGCTTCACCGTGTTTCGATACGGCTCCGCGCGCACCCAGAAGGGATCGAAGCCGTACCGGTAATCGTCCGCGGCGATGATCTCGCGGAAGGCGTCGCGCATGGCATAGGACCAGCGGCGGAAGCGTTCGATGAACTTCGCCGGCCGTTCCATCACATACGAGTGCCCGCCCAGGATGAGGTCCGGCTGGAGCCGCCGCAGGTACTCCGCGCCCAGGATGTAGCCTTCCTCGAGGATGGCGCTGTTGTGGGCTACCATGGCTTCGTGACCGGTTTGCGCGGGGTCGTCGGGGTCGCCGAACAGGTTGTCGCCGGTGAAGGCCACCTTGCGGCCGTCAATCCCGCCTTGCAGGCACAGTGCGAACTCGGTCTGGCCGGGCATCCAGTCCACGGTGAAGCGGAAGCCCTCCCAGTCCAGGCGCTCGCCGTCGCGGAACAACCGGTCAAACCGCACGCTGTCCGCGCCGCTCCCGTACGCCTGGATGGGTGCGGCGTAGTCGAACCACTCCGGGTGCTCGCACACCGCGGCCATGCGGTCGAGCGCCCAGATTTGCGCGCCCCACTTTTCGCGCAGATGCGGCGCCTGCAGGAAGTGGTCGCCGTGCATGTGCGTCACGATCACCGCGTCAATTTGCTTCAAGCCGGCCCGCGCCCGCAGGCCCTCCAGGGCTTCGTCGAGGAACCGCGTGTCCAGCAGCCCGCAGTCCACCGCCAGCGCGCGGCCGCTGTCGGCCAGGATCAGGTAAAAGTTCGGATAAAAATTCGGCCCGCGGAACTTGTACACGTGCGGCAGCACCTGCCAGACGTGCGGCACGACCGAGGGCCGCGACACCTTGTCCTGCACGGCGCCGGAGAACGAGTTCACTGGATAACCGCGCAGCAGCAGGCGTTCGAACTCCACCAGCCGCCGCTGAAAGCGCGCAAGCTGCGCCGCCGGTTCGCGGATCACCGGGCCGTGCGCCGGCAGCATCAGCCGCGGCCGGTAGCCGGCGACCTGGGCGGCGGAGTTGGCCAGCGCCCAGATGCCCGCGCCGAAGCCGTAGTCCCATTCCGAGTCGAACCACGTGTGCAGCCGGGCGCCGTCGAGCATCAGGTCGCCGGTGAAGGCCAGCCAGCCCGCGCCGGCACGCAGCAGATACGACATGGCACCCGGGCTGTTGCCGCGGGTGTCCACGCACCAGAACTCGCGCCCGCGCCACGTGAAGGCGTCCATCGCCTTGAAGGTGCGGTCCAGCGGCACCGGTTCGACCGGCGGCCGCACATAGCTGGCGCCGTGAATGGTGTAGGCGTCGCCCAGGCGCACCTGCATTTTCCGGAACTCGGCCGGGCGCTCGAACAAGGCGCGTTCCGCCTCGGGCGCGGCCACGCGGGTGCCGGCCGCCCGCCAGGACGCCAGTTTGGGCGCGCCCTGGCACTGCTCGCGATGGTGGTGCGTGAACAGCACCCACTCGACGCGTTGTATGCCGATTTCGCCCAGATGGTCCAGCACGCTGCCGTCGCCGAGGTCAATCAGCAGCGCCGCGTCACCCGCCCGCAGCACGTACACGTTGCCGGTGTCCATCCAGACGAAGAGGTCGGGCTGCCCGCGCGGGTCCGGCTGCTGGAATTCAGCCCGGGTGGGCGCGGCCGCAAGAACCAACAGCCCGGCAAGCAGCGGCGCGGAGAAAAGCTTCGCAGCCAGCACAGCGAATTGCGGGCGCGGGCATGGAATGATGGCAGGCATGGCGGATTATTGCGCCAGCCCCCGGTCGGCGGGCAAGCGCGTGCGTTAAGCCGAAAACCGAAGTCGGCTGTAGCCCAGTGCGTCCCGTCTGCCCAACTTCGGTTTTCGTGTTAGACGGGGCGCATCGCAATTCGGGCAGGTATCCGTGCCTGCCGGCGAGCCGGGCTTCCAGCCCGCCGCCGGGCAGGTCGCCTCTCGTAGAGTGGTGACGCCTCCCGGCCTCTGAGCCAGAGGCCGGCTACCTGTTTCCGGGCGTCGCCAGGGATGTCTGCCGCTGCAGCCTGGCGGCGCTTGTGGCAGCGACGCGGTTGCGCCAGCCTTGCGGCTCACGTAACCAACGCCTTCGGACCGACGTCTTGTCTCGCACGGACCTGCCCGGCGAGCGTGCCGGACCGGTCCACGACAAGAAACGAAACCAATGCACAGACACGATATGAAACACATTCTCCACACCAGCTTGCTGGCGATGGTGGCCGCCGCCGCGTTCCTCGCCCCCGCGAGCCTCCTTGCCCAAGCCCCCGGCCGCGACCAGCAAGACCGCGGCCAGCGCGGCAATTTCGATCCCGCGCAGTTTCAGCAACGCATGATGGATAACCTGCGTGAGCGTTTCGGCGTCACCGACGACGCCGAGTGGAAGATCATCTCCGAGCGCCTGACCAAGGTGATGGAAGCGCGCCGGAGCACCGCCTTTCGCGGCGGCATGGGCTTTGGCCGACCGCCGGGTGGTGACAACGCCCCGGGCGGCGGGCGACGCGGCTTTGGCGGCGGGAGTTCCCCCGAGGCCGAAGCGCTCCAAAAAGCCATCGAGTCCAAGGCGTCCAAGGATGAGTTGAAGACCGCGATGGCGAAGTACCGCGAGGCCCGCAAGGCCAACGAGGAGAAGCTGCGCCAGGCCCAGGAAGACCTGCGCAAGGTGCTGTCGCTCGAACAGGAGGCCATCGCCCTGCAAATGGGTTTGGTGGACTAAGCCCGCCACCGGAGTGCCGCAAACGGTTCCGCCTGGGCGGTGACGCGCTCCGGCTGCCAGGTTAAGTCTTTTCTCCGCCGCCGCGCCGGCTGAACCTCACGGCCATGTCCGCCGAAAACAACGCCCCGGTTTTGGACGAGCTGCTGAGCCGCATGCTGGCGGCCCGGCAGCTTTCCACAGCCGACGCCCGCTCGCTGGCCCGGCTGGCGGGAACCGGCCTGCCGGTCCAGTCGGAGGCCGATGTGTTGCGCTGGCTGGCGCGCGAATACGACCTGGGTTTTACCTCGCTCGAGGAGGTCGAGCCGGACAAGGAAGTGCTGGGCCTGTTCCCCGCCCGGCTGTTGCTCAAGGACGAGTTGCTGCCGTTACGCCGTGTGGACGGCGTGATCGAGGTGGCCACCAGCCGGCTCTTCGCCACCCAGGGGCTGGATACGCTCCGCAGCTTCACCGGTCTGCGCCTGCGCCCGGTGCTCGCGCCCCACGAGGCCATCCAGCGCGAGATGAAGAAATGGCTCGGGGTGGGCGCCGACACCATCGGCACGCTGGAAGAGGCGGCCGGCATCCAAGTCGTGGACGAGGAGCGCGAGGACGACACGAACCTGGACAGCGCGGCCGAGGACGCCTCGATCATCCGCTTCGTCAACCAGGTCCTGCGCGATGCCATCGAACTGCGCGCCTCGGACATCCACCTCGAGCCGTTCGAGGACGAGTTCCGCATCCGGTACCGGATTGACGGGGTGTTGCAGGACGTGCCGGTGCCGGGGCAGTTGAAGCGCTTCCAGCCGGCCATCGTCTCGCGCGTCAAGATTCTCAGCCACCTGAACATCGCCGAGAAACGCCTGCCCCAGGATGGCCGCATCAAAATCCGCATCGAAAACGCCGAGGTGGACATCCGCGTGTCGGTCATCCCGATGCTGCACGGCGAGGCGGTGGTGATGCGCCTGCTGCGGCAGGATGCGCCGTTGCGCGGGATGACCGAGCTGGGCATGGCCCCGCGGGAGCTGGCCTGCTTCCGGCACATCCTCCAGTTGCCGCACGGGATCGTGCTGGTCACCGGCCCCACCGGCAGCGGCAAGACTTCCACGCTCTACACCGCGCTGAGCGAGATCAACGACTCAGTGCGCAAGATCATCACCATCGAGGATCCGGTCGAGTACCAGCTCAAGGGCGTCAACCAGATCCAGGTGAACGAAAAGGCCGGCCTCACCTTCGCCCGCGGCCTGCGCTCGATACTGCGCCACGACCCGGACGTGGTGCTTGTCGGCGAAATCCGCGACCGCGAGACGGCGCAGATTGCCGTCCAGGCTTCGCTCACCGGCCACTTGGTGTTCTCCACGTTGCACACGAACGACGCGCCCGGCGCGGTCACGCGGCTGGTGGACATGGGCGTCGAGCCTTACCTCGTGGCTTCCTCCCTCGAGGCGGTGATTGCCCAGCGGCTGGTGCGCGTGCTTTGCCGGCATTGCCGGGAACCCGACACCTCGCCCACGGCCCAGGCTTTCAAGGCCCAGGTGGGCATCCCGCCCAACGCGGTGATCTACCGCACGGTCGGCTGCCGCGAATGCCGCCAGACCGGCTTCTTCGGCCGCCACGCCATCTTCGAGTGGATGGACATTGACAACGAAATCCGCCAACTCGTTCTCAAGAACGCCTCCAGCGACCAGATTCGCGAGGCGGCGCGCCGCGCCGGCATGGTCACCCTGGCCGAAGACGGCTGGCGCCTGGTCCGCTTGGGCGTGACCACCGTCGAGGAGGTGTTGAGCGTGACCACCGCCAAGGAAGTCTCGCTCGCCACGCAGAACGGGGCCGCGGAGGAGACCCAGGAAACGCCGGCGCCGCGCCCGGCCGCCACGGCTGCGGTCCGCGCCTGATCCGTCCGCGTCATGCCCGTCTTTTACTACAAAGCGCTCGCGGCGGGGGGAACGGTCACCGAGGGCCAGCTCGAGGCCGGCGGTCGGCAGGAAGCCTTCCGACTCATGGAAAGCCGCGGCTTGCGGCCCATCAGCCTCTCCGAACGCAACGGCTCCAGCGCCAACGGCAACGGCAAACCCAAAACCGCGGCCGCGCCGGCTGTGGCGGGCGAGACCGCCGCGCGTTTCAGCTTCGGCGGCAGCAAGCGCATCGGCGGCCGGGTGCTCGAGAACTTCACCCGCCTGCTGGCCAGCCTGCTCGCCGCCGGCGTGCCGCTGAGCCGGGCGCTGGTCATCCTGCAAAAAGAGGCCGCCACGCCGGCCGCCCGCGCCAAGTGGAAGGAGATTCACGACCGGGTCGTGGACGGCATGTCGCTGGCGGACGCGATGGCGCAGTCGCCGGAGACCTTCCCGCGCGTGTACGTGGCGATGGTCGAGGCGGGCGAAACCGGCGGCTTTCTGGACCTAGTGCTCGCGCAGATCGCCGACTTCCAGTCGCGCGAAAAAGAGATGCGGTCCAAGGTGCTCACCGCGATGTTTTATCCCACCATCCTGCTGGCGCTGGCACTGGCGGTGATGGTGGTGCTGCTGGTGTTCATCATCCCGAAGTTCCAGCTCACCTTCGCCGGGTTCGGCGCGAAGCTGCCGGCGCTCACCGAGGCGATCATCAGCCTGAGCCACGCGTTGCGGTCGTACGGGCTGTTCCTGGCCCTGGGCCTCGCGCTCGGCGGCTACCTGGTGGGCAACTGGTTTGTCTCCGCGGCCGGCCGGCGGGTGTGGGAAGGCGTGGTGCTCAAGCTGCCGGTGGTGGGCCGGCTGGTGGCGCAGTACGCGATGGCGCGTTTCTGCCGGATGCTCGGCACGCTGCTGGCCGCCGGCGTGCCGCTGATCAACGCCTTAAATGTGGCCCGCCGCTCGCTCGGCAACCAGACGCTGGTGGACGCGGTGTCCAACTCGATTGATCTGGTGAAGGAAGGCAAGCCGCTGGGCGCCAGCCTGGCCGAGTGCCGGACCCTCTTCGCCGGCTCCACGCTCGAGATGATCGCCGTGGCCGAGGAAAGCGGCAAACTCGACCAGGAACTGGTCCGCATTGCCAACGTCACCGAGGCCGACCTTGACCGCCAGCTTAAGACCGCCGTGGCCCTGGCCGAGCCGCTGATGCTCTTTCTCATCGCCGGCCTGATCGGCGTCATCTTCGTCGGCATGGCGCTGCCCATTTTCACGCTTCAGGAATACATCCGTTGAACCCAGACCTGCTGCCATGAATTGCCCCGCTCGAAATCCGAAATCCGAAATCCGAAATCCGAAGTCGGCGAGCCGCGCCCGTCGCCGCGCCGGCTTCACGCTGGTGGAACTGCTGCTGGTGCTGGTGATCCTCGGCACCCTGGCGGCCATTGTGTATCCCCGGCTGGCCGGGCGCTCCGAACAGGCCCGCATCACCGCCGCCAAGACCCAGATCGCCGCCTTCGCCACGGCCCTGGACGCCTTCGAGGTGGACAACGGCTACTACCCCAAGGGGCGGAACGGCCTCGAAGAGCTCATCATCCAGCCGCGCGACGCCCAAAACTGGAAGGGACCGTACCTGAAGGACATTCCCAAGGACCCGTGGGGCAACGACTACATCTACGAGTACCCGGGGAAGAACAACGTCAACGGGTACGACCTGTACTCGATGGGTCCGGACCGCCGCGAAGGCGGCGACGACGACATCACCAACTGGCAGACCACCACGCAACGACGCTGAGCGCCCATGACTCCAGGCCAGACCAGCCGGCTCAAGATCGCCCCAGTGCCACCGTGGGCGCGCGGCTTCACGCTGGTCGAACTGCTGCTGGTGCTGGCGCTCCTGCTGACGGTGCTGGGCTTCGCCGCGCCTACGCTGGCGCGGTTTTTCCGCGGCCGCGACCTCGACGCCGAGGCGCTGCGGTTCCTGGCCCTGACCCGCTACGGGCAGAGCCGCGCGGTGTCGGAAGGCGTGCCCATGATTCTCTGGGTAAACCCCGGACAACGCCGCTACGGCCTGGAGGCGGAGTACAATTACACGGAGACGGATGACCGGGCGCAGGAATTCGCGGTGGCCGACGACCTCGAGATCGAAGTCAGCCAGGCGCTCACCCGCGAGACGCTCGCCGAACCGGTGCCGACGCTGGCGCCGGTGGTCGCGTCTCCCGACTCCCAGCGGCCGCGCTCGCTCAAGGACGTGTTCTGGATTCGCTTCACGCCGGAGGGTTTTCTGGCTGGGACGAGCCCGGAGTGGGTGGCCTTTCGGCAGGTCCGCGAAGGCGAACCCGAGAGCGCCCTGTGGGTGGCGCAAAGCCGCAACCGGCTGCGGTATGAGATTCACACGAACCAGCCCCCGCTTCTGCGCCGCTGAGCGTCGCCGCGCCGGCTTCACGCTGGCCGAGGTGCTGGCCGCGCTGCTGTTCATGGCCATCGTCATCCCGGTGGCGGTGGAGGCGGTGCGCGTGGCCGGCCAGGCCGGGCTGGTGGCCGCGCGCAAGGCCGTGGCCGCGCGTCTGGCCGACCGGGTGTTGAACGAGCTGGTGGCCACCGGCCAGTGGCAGCGCACCACCCGGGGCGGCAGCCTGTTCGAGGGGCCGCACGAATACCAGTGGCAGCTCGACAACGAGCCGTGGGAGTTCGGCGTTCTGCGCCTGCTAACCGTGCGGATGGCCTACACGGTGCAAGGACGCGAGTACACCGCGTTGTTGAGCACGCTGGTGGACCCGGCGGCAAGCGCGACGACGACCACCTCGTCAACCGCCACGACCAACCCGGGAGGCGCGCCGTGAAAGTCGCCAGCCCTGCCAACCGTCCGTTGCGCCTCACCCGGCTCTTCGTGCCGGCAAATGAGGGTCCGCGGGCCAGGTCGTCTGCGCTGCGGCGAACTTCGCTTTCCGCCTTTACGCTCGTGGAGTTGCTCCTGGCCGTGATGGTGTTCTCGGTGGTGCTTCTGTCGCTGCATTACGTTTTCAACGGCGCGCTCCGGCTCCGCAACAAGGTCGCCGCCGGGCTGGAGGATGCCGTGCCGTTGCAGCAGGCGCTGGCCATCATCCAGCGCGACCTCGCCAACCTGGCCGCGCCGGGCGGCACGCTGGTGGGCGCGTTGCAGACCATGCCCACCAACCTGAACCCGCTCGTCGGCCGGAGCAGCCCGTACTTCCACACCACCGTGGGCGTGCTCACCGACACCGCGCCGTGGCCCGCGCTGCAACGAGTCGCGTACCGGCTGGTGCCGCCCACCAACCACACCGAAGGCCTGGACCTGATGCGCTCGGTCACGCGCAACCTGCTCGCGACCGTCGAGGAACCGCCCGAGGACCAGTTCCTGGTGGGCGGGGTCGAGGAGCTGGCCTTCCAGTTCCACGACGGCACGCAATGGCGGGATTCCTGGGATTCGACGGTGGAGCCAAACGTCCTGCCGGGCGCGATCAAGGTGCAGCTTTACCTGTCCCGCGGCCGGACCAACCTGACCGACCGCGAGCCGGTGGAACTGGTGGTGCCGGTCTTCGTCCAGCCGGCCACCAACACCGCCGCGCAAACCTCGGGAGGCGCGTCATGAGGTTGCGTCCCGGCGCAAGTCGAAGCCCCACGCCAGCGTCCACCCGCCGCGCGCGCGGCTCGGTGTTGATCATCGTGCTGTGGATCGCCTTCGGGCTGGTGTCGCTAGCGCTGTACTTCGCCCAGACGATGAGCTTCGAACTGCGCGCCGCCGACCAGCGCGCCGCCGCGCTCGAGGCCGGCCAGGCCATTGACGGCGCGATCCGGTACGCCAGCAACGTGCTGGCCACGCTTGTGGAGGAGCCGGGGCTGCCGCCGGATGACTTCAGCTACGCCAGCGAGGCCGTGCCGGTGGGCGACGCCACCTTCTGGTTTCTCGGCCGCAACCTGCGGCAGACGCTCGCCAACCGGCCCGCCTTCGGCCTTGTGGACGAGGCGTCCAAGCTCAACCTCAACACCGCCACCGCTGAGATGCTCCAGTTGCTGCCCGGCATGACCGCGGAGTTCGCCACCGCCATCGTGGACTGGCGGGACAGCGACAGCGAAGTCTCGCCCGGCGGGGCCGAGGACGAAACGTATCTGCGCCTGAACCCGGCGTATCGCTGCAAGAACGCGCCGTTCGAGTCGGTCGAGGAACTCCGCCTCGTGCATGGCGCCGACCTCCGGTACCTCTTCGGCGAGGACACCAATCTCAACGGCGTCCTCGATCCCAACGAAAACGACGGCGACCTCTCGCCGCCCGACGACGACCGCGACGGCGAACTCGACGCCGGCCTGCTCGAATACGTGACGGTGTACAGCGCCGAGCCCAACACCCGCGCCGACGGCTCGGCACGGATCAACGTGAACAGTTCGAACCAGCAGGCCCTGGCCGGATTGTTGCAACAGTACTTCGGCACCGACCGCGCCAACGCCATTCTTCGCCAGATCGGCGCGCCCGGCGGGGGCGGCGGTGGTGGCGGTGGCGGTGGTCCAGGCGGGGGCGGACCCGGTGGCGGCACGAACGCGCCGGCCACGAACTTCCGCAGCTTGCTGCAATTCTACATTCAAAGCCGGATGACGCCCGACGAATTCGCCCAAGTGGAAGGCGAGCTCACCGTTTCCACCAACGCCACCGCGACCGGCCTGGTGAACGTGAACACCGCCAGCGAAGCCGTCCTGGCCTGCATACCCGGCATTGGCTTTGAGAACGCCGGCGCGCTCGTGGCCTACCGCCAGATGCAATCCGGCACGCTGGGCACCATGGCCTGGGTGACCGAAGTGCTCGAGGAGGCCGACGCCATCCAGGCGGGGCCGTACCTCACCGGCCGGAGCTACCAGTTCAGCGCGGACATCGTGGCGCTGGGCCGCCAAGGTCGCGGCTACCAGTGGGTGCGCTGCGTGTTTGACACCACTGGCGGCGAGCCGCGTCTGGTGGCCCGGCAGGATCTCACGCATCTGGGCTGGGCTTTGGGATCCGAGGTGCGCGAGCTGCTCTTGACCGCCCGCCGCGAAGGCATTCCGCTGACCGCCAACCGCCGCTCGGGTGGCTTTCTGAACTGGTGATTGCATGAACTGGCCGCAACTTGATCTCCCCCGCCGGTTGTTTCGCCCCGCGCGCCCGGGCGGCGGCACTTTGCTCGGGCTGGGCATTGACGGCTCGCGGCTGGAAGGCGTGGTCGTGCGCCGGTCCAATGGTTCCGCCGAGATCGCGCACGCCTTCTCGGCCAACCTCGCGCTGGACCCGCTGGAAGCCGACCCCGTGGCGCTGGGCCGCGAAATCCGCCAGCACCTCGATGCCGCCGGCGTGCGCGAGCGCCGGTGCGTCGTAGCGGTGCCGCTGTCCTGGCTGTTCACGCTCAGCCTGCCGTTGCCCGAACTGCCGGAGGCGGATCTGGAGAGCTTGATCCAGCTCGAGGCCGAGCGCGGTTTTCCCAGCGGACCGGAAACGCTGGTGGTGGCGCGCTCGCGCTACCGGACGCCGGCCGGCGCGGCGGGCGTCACGTTGCTGGGGCTTTCACGCCAGCACGTGACGCGGATCGAAACGGCGCTTCGCGCGGCGCATCTTCGGCTGGTCAGCATCACGCTGGGCCTGGCCGCGTTGCCGGGTCTTAACGGCGAGGCCGCCGAAGGCGTCGTGATGCTGGTGCCGGGCGAGCAGGCGGTGGGCCTGCAGGTCACCTGCGGGGGCGGCATGGCGTTGCTGCGCACGCTCGCGGCGCCGACGGAGCCGAACGTAGCGGCGGTGGCGCGTCCCGATCCGCTGGCGCGCGAACTCCGCATCACCTTGGGTCAGTTGCCCCCGGAAGTGGGCGAGGCCGTCCGCTGCGTCCGCGTGGTCGGCGCGGGACCGGCCGCGGAGAATTTGGCCGGCCGGTTGCGCGAGCGCTTCGCCGAATCCGGCCTACGGATCGAATGGATTCGGGAACTCCCGCCGGAATCGCTGGGCGTGAAGCTGCCGGCCGGGACCGGCGTGTCCCTGCCGCTGGCGGTGGCGGTCCGGCATCTGGCGCAGAAGGCTCCGGCCATCGAGTTCCTGCCACCCAAGGTCAGCCGCTGGCAGGCATTGACCGCGAAGTACACCACCTCGCGGACCGTCGCCTTGGCCACGCTGGCCGCAGGGGCGGTGGTCCTGCTGGTGGTGGTGGCGTTCGGCGTGCAGCAGGCGCGGCTGATGTACTGGCGCGCGAAATGGAACGGCATGCGCGCCCAGGTGACGGAGTTGGAGGCGGTGCAGCAGCGGGTGCGGCAGTTCCGGCCCTGGTACGACGAGTCGTTCCGGTCGTTGACCATCCTGCGTCGGCTCACCGAGGCCTTTCCGGAAGACGGGACGGTGTCGGCCAAGTCGGTGGAAATTCGCCCCGGCACCGGCGTCACCTGCACCGGGACGGCGCGCGACCAGGCGGCGCTGTTGCGCGTGCGCGAAAAGCTGCAGGCCCTGCCGGAAGTGCGGGACCTGAAGGTCGTGCAAATTCGTGGTAACGCGCCGATGCAATTCACCGTCAATTTCCAGTGGACTGAATCCGGATCACCCTGATGAAGCCGCAAGACCGCCAGCAACTGCTCGCGTGGGTCGCCGCCGGCTCGGTGGCGCTCCTGGCCGCAACGTACCTGGTGTTCGAGCCGCTGGCGCGCAGTTGGAGCGCCCGCGGCGCGGAAATCGCCCGGCTGCGGAAATCGGCCGAGGACGGCACCCGGCTCCTCGAGCGCGGGGACAGCCTGCGCGCCCGGTGGGAGTCCATGCGCCGCCACGCGCTGACCAACCAGGCTTCCCTGGCGGAGAACCAGTTGCTCAAGGCCTTCGACCGCTGGACCCAGGACAGCCGCGTGGGCGTGTCCGCCATCAAACCCCAGCTCAAGCGCGGCGACGACGACCACGCCACGCTCGAATGCCGTGTGGACGCCTTCGGCAACCTGGGCGCGTTGACCCGCTTCCTGTACAACGTGGAGGCGGATCCACTGGCGCTTCGCCTCGATGTGGTGGAGATTGCCGCGCGGGACGACCGGGGTGAGCAACTGACGCTCGGCCTGCAGGTCAGCGGCCTCATCCTCGATCCTGCCCCCAGCCGATGAAAGCCCCGGCCTTCCATGACCGCGCGATCCGCCGCCTGCACCGGACGGCGCGCGGGCTGGTATGCGGCCTGGGACTGGCGTTGCTGGCCCAGCCGGCCGGCGGGGAGCGCGCGCGCCCGGACTACGCCGCGTTCCGCGTCATCACCGAGCGCAACATCTTCAACGCCGGCCGGTCCGGCCGCGTGTCCGCGCCGTCGCGGGAGAACCGGCGGCCGAGCCGGGTGGACACGGTGTCGCTGGTGGGGGTCATGACGTACGAGAAGGGACCGTTTGCGTTCTTTGACGGTTCGAGTTCCGAATACCGCAAGGCCCTCCAGCCTGGCGGCGCGGTGGCCGACCTGAAACTGCTCGAGGTGCGGCCGAACTCCGTCCAGCTCGCGGCCGGCACCAACCTGGTTGAACTGCGCGTCGGCGCCCAGTTGCGCCGCGAAGAGCTGGGCGCCTGGCAGTTGGCGGAGCGCGCCGGGCCGCTGGCCGGCCCCGGCTCGAGCACGGGCGATTCTTCCGGGAGCGCTGGAGCCGATGATGAAGTGCTGAAACGACTGCTGCAAAAACGAGAACAGGAGACCCGATGAAAACCTTGTCTTTCACCCTCGCATTGGCCGGCGCCGTGTGGCTGGCCGGCCTGGCGCTGGCGCAAACCGACGCGCCCCCGCCACCGCCGCCGGAAACCGGGGAAGCCCCGCCGCCGGAAGCGCCGGAGCCGGAGCCGGCTCCTGACGAATCCGCCACGCCGGCCCAGGTCCAGGAACCCGCGGCGGAAGATAACGCTGAAGCCGCGCCTGCCGGAGTCGCGGAACCCGCCGCCCCGGCTGTGACGACAAGACAGGAAGCGCCTTCCCAGCCCGAAGCACGACCTGCCGCGCCGCCACCACGCTCGATCCGGATTGCTGCCGCTTCCTCGCCTCCGGCCGCCGCTGACAACGAAAAGAGCCTGCGACTGAATTTCCGCGGCGCGCCGCTGGAAATGGTTTTGGATTACCTCAGCGAAGCCGCCGGGTTCATCATCGTGCTCGAGACCGAGGTGCGCGGAAAACTCGACGTGTGGAGCAACCAGCCGCTCAGCAAGGATGAGGCGGTGGACTTGCTCAACAAGGTGCTCGCAAAGAACGGCTACGCCGCCATCCGGGACGGGCGCACGCTCACCATCGTGAGCCGGGACGAGGCGAAGAAACGCGACATCCCGGTGCGCGCCGGCAACAACCCGGCGGACATTCCCAAGAGCGAGGCGATCGTGACGCAGATCATCCCGGTGCGGTTCATCAACGCTGTGCAGGTCGCGCGGGATTTGCAGCCTTTGTTCCCGCCCTCCGCCACCATCGCCTCCAACGAGGGTGGCAACGCGGTGGTCGTGACCGACACGCAGGCCAGCATCCGCCGCATCGCCGAGATCATCCGGGCGCTGGACACCTCGATCGCCAGCGTGTCCGCGGTGCGGGTCTTCCCGCTCCGGTACGCGGATGCGAAGGCCCTGGCCACGGTCGTCCGCGACTTGTTTGCTTCCTCGGACACCGGTCGCGCTGGCAACCAGCAGCAGCAACAAATCTTCCGCGGCTTCCGGGGCGGTCCGCCGGGCTTTGGCGGCGACCAGGGCGGGCAGCAGGCCAGCGGCAGCTCCCGCGTGGCCACGCCACGAGTGGTGGCCGTGGCGGACGAGCGCAGCAACTCGCTCGTGGTCAGCGCGCCGGAGGACCAGATGACGCTCATCGCCGACTTGGTGGAACAGGTGGACGTGGACGTGGAGGACGTGACCGAGTTGCGCGTGTTCCGGCTGCGTTTTGCCGACGCCCAGGAAACCGCCGATCTCATCAACGAGTTGTTCCCGGATCCCACCACCCAGAACAACCAGAGCCGCGGCCAGGTGCGCTTCGGCGGCGGCTTTCCGCCCGGCCTCGCCGGCCGGGCGCAAAACGCCAACGCGGAACAAAGCACGCGCTTGCAGAAGCAAAGCCGCGTTCTTGCCGTGCCGGACCTGCGCACCCAGTCCGTGGTCGTCAGCGCGGCGCGCGAGTTGATGGATCAGATTGCCGTGATGATTGCCCAGCTCGACTCCGATCCGGCTCGGAAGCAACGCGTGTTCACCTTCTCGGTGGAGAACACCGATCCGGCGGCCGTCGAGGAAATCCTGCGCGGGCTCTTCGAGACGCAGAACACCCGCAACCGCGCGGCGACCACGCGCGCCAACACCCGCCAGGCCGGCAGCCAGCTCAACAACCGGGCGACCACCACCATGCAGAATCAGGGCCGCACGGGCACCGGGCTGGGCGGCGGTGCGACCGGCTTCGGCAACGCCATCGGCGGCACGGGACGTTGACCGGTTTCGCCGCCCATCACCAAGTCACCCGATCATGAAATCCTTGCTTTGCCTCCGCACCCGCAGCCAGTTCCTGCTGGGCGCGGTGTGTTTGCTCGCTGTTCTGGCCCAGGCCCAACAACAGCAACGCGCCCGTTCGTCCGCGACCTACCCTCCCGCCACGGAACTCGGTGAGGCCATCATCTCCAGTGACCCCGAAACGCGGAAACTCATCGTGGTGACGGACGACGAGACCGCGCAGTACATCGGCCAGGTCATCACCAACCTCGACCGCGCCGCGCCGCAAGTGCTCATCAACGTCATTTTCCTGGAGGTCACGTACCGCAAGGGCCTGGACCTAGGCGTCGAGGGCACCTACCGGCGGCAGGACGGCGACGTCACGACTTCGATCCTCCAGCAGTTTCGCGGACTGCCCGGACTTTCCTCCGGCGACGGCATCGCCAGCTTTGTGGGACAGGATTGGACGGTGACGCTGCGCGCCATCGCCGAGCACGGCAAGCTGGAGGTGTTGTCCCGGCCCACCATCCTGGCCCGCAACAACCAGCAGGCGCTCATCACGGTGGGCCAGCAGGTGCCGCTCATCACCAACGTGCGCTACGACACCTTCGGCAACCAGATCAACGGCATCACCTACCAGGACGTCGGCATCATCCTGCGCGTGACGCCGTTCATCACCTCGGAGGATCTGGTGGAGATGATCGTCAGCCCGGAAATCTCGAACCTCTCCGACGAACGGGTGCCCATCGCCACCGGCACCAACAGCGTGGGCGCGCCCGTCATCAACCGCCGCGCGGCGGACACGGTCGTCGTGACCCCGAACGGCCAGACCGTCGTCATCGGCGGGCTCATGCAGGACACCAAGACCGCCACCGTCAGCAAGATTCCCCTGCTGGGCGACATCCCGCTGCTCGGTGTGGCCTTCCGGCGCAAGGTGAACCAGGACACCAAGACCGAGTTGTTGATCTTCCTGACGCCCCGCATCGTGAAGCATCCGCGCGACCTGATCGCCATGACCCAGACCGAGCGGGCCAATTCGCGGGTGCTGCCGCAATCCTTCTCGGAGCAGGAGCTCGACCGCATCATCAACGGCCAGCCCGCCCGGGAAGAACCCCCGGCCGGGACGAAGAAGAAGCGCAAGTAACGCGCCCGGAGCGGGACGCTTCGGTCAACTACACTCCCCGAAAACCGAAATTGAGCAGGCGGGACGCCCTGCGCTATGGACAACTTCGGTTTTCGGATCAACTACACGCAACGCCCGTCAGCGCGGGAGATAGCCGCCGGGTTCCTCCGCGAAGGCTTTGGGGGACCCCAGGATGATCGAGGCCAGGATGGCCTGGCGCGCCGTGCGCGGCGACCGCAGTGCCGCCAACACCGCCGCAACCTCCGGAGCATGCCCCCCGCGCGGCTGGCCGGCCGCGCTGACGCGGTGCTGGGCGGCGCGCACCTTGGCCGCTTCCAGCAACGCCTGGGCGTTGGCGTCAATGGCGCTGGCCCGCTGGTAAGCGGCGTGCGCTTCGGGCAGCGCCGCCAGTTCAAAGCTGGGCGCCGGCCGCTGCTCGAGGTCCTCCGGAACGACAGTCGGAGCCGGTGCGCGCGGCGGCAGACGGGTTTCCACCGGCGCGGTGACGATGACCGGCGGCGGTGGCGGTGGGGCCGGAGGTTCTTCGCCCAACATGCGCCGCAACTCGCGTTCGAGATCGAACGCCGGCGGCGCGGGCCGGGGCCCCTCGAACTCGGGCCGGGGCCGGCCCGGCCGCGGCGACGGCATCTCCTCTTCGTCGGTCCATTGCTCCGGCGGTGGGGCTTTGCGTTGACGCAGCCAGTTGCCCAGGCCGGAAAGGAGCAGGATCACCACGAAAGCGATCAAGCTTTCCCAGGACTGGGCAAAGAGTGGCATGGGGAACGGCGACCGGCGCTAGCTGGTCTTGGTCTTGTCGCCGGCGGACGGCGCCGGGCCACCCGGCTGGGCGATGCTGTCCCGCATCTGGGTGTCCGCCTGGATGTTCCGCAGGCGGTAGTAATCCATGATGCCGAGGTTGCCGCTGCGGAAGGCCTCGGCGATGGCCAGCGGAATCTGGGCCTCGGCCTCGACCACGCGGGCGCGCATCTCCTGGGTGCGGGCAAGCATTTCCTGCTCCTGCGCCACGGCCAGCGCGCGGCGGACTTCGGCCTGGGCCTGGGCGATGAGCTTGTTGGCCTCGGCCTGCTCGGCCTGCAGCTTAGCGCCCACGTTCTCGCCCACGTCCACGTCGGCGATGTCAATCGAGAGAATCTCGAAGGCGGTGTTTGAATCGAGGGCCTTGTCGAGGACGGTCTTCGAGATGCGGTCGGGGTTTTCGAGCACGTCCTTGTAGCTGTTGCTCGAGCCGATGGTGCTGACGATGCCTTCGCCGACGCGGGCGACGATGGTTTCCTCCGTGGCACCGCCCACAAACCGGTCCAGGTTGGTTCGAACGGTGACGCGGGCACGGACCTTGACGGCGATGCCGTCCTTGGCGACGGCGTCAATGGTGGTCTTGCCGGAGGCGGGGTTGGGGCAGTCGATCACACGGGGGTTGACGGAAGTCTTGACGGCGTCGAGCACGGTCTTGCCCGTGCCCTTGGTGGCCAAGTCAATGGCGCAGGCGCGGTCAAAGGTGAGGTGAATGCCGGCCTTCTGCGCGGCGATGAGCGCGCGGACCACCATCGAGACGTCGCCGCCGGCCAGGAAGTGGACGTTGAGCTGGTCCACAGTAACGACCAGGCCGGATTTGCGGGCGTTGATGTAGTTGTCCACCACCAGGCCCACCGGCACGCCCCGAAGCCGCATGGCGGCCAGTTCGATCAACCCGACGTACGCGCCGGACACCCAGGCCCGGATGAAGATGGTGAAGAAGTTGAACAGCAGGATCAGGAAGACCAGCCCGACCAGGAGCACCAGGACGAGCAGGATCAACTGAAACGAGACGGCGGCGAGCAGGGTTGCGTTCATGATCTTGGCTTGTTGCGGACAGTGTGGCGCAGCCGGGGGCCGGTTGTCAAACGGCGCGGACGACCACGCGGATGCCTTCCACCGCCACCACCTTGACGGGCGTGCCGGGCGGGATCATCGGGCCTTCGGTCACCACGTCCACGCGGCGGCCGTTGATGAGCGCGGTGCCGGAGGGCCGGAGATTGGTCAGGGCGGTACCGGTCTGGTGGAGCAGTTCCGGATGCTCCACCTGCGGACTGCCCAGGGTGCTGCGCGTGACAAAGGCCTGCCCCAGCCGGCTGTGCGGGAAGAAGCGAATCCACAGCAGCGCCGCGACCAGCAGCACCGCCAGGACGGTGAACAAAACGATGCTGCCCGTGCGCGGGCCGTGCTTGACGTAGCTCAGCACCACGCCGGCCACCAGGCAGCCAAAGCCGACCAGCCCGGCGATCATGCCCGGCAACACCGTCTCCAGGAGCATCAACACCAGCCCCGCAATGAGCAGGATGATCACCGTTTCCATTGGTGCCTGAGAGTACGCCGGGGCGCGGGCCACAGCAAGGTCGGTCTGGCGTGGGGATCAGGAATTGTCCGCGGCGGCAGGCTTCCCAGCCGGCCGTTGAGCCGGGCTGCCAGACCGGCGAAGGCGGAAGGTGGCGCGGCTAGGACCGACTCGCGGCTGGCGGGTCGGCGGCAGCCAGCCACGGACGCACGTCCACCGCCTCCATGCCCGCGGCGCGGATGGCGGCCAGGCCCAGGTCGGCGTCCTCGTACGCGCGGCATTGCGCGGGTGGCAGGCCCAGCCGGCGCGCGGCCTCAAGGAAGATGTCTGGCGCCGGTTTCTGGCGGGCGACGTCCTCCTGGGTGACCACGGCATCAAACCAGTCGCGGATGCCCAGATGGTCGAGCACGCGGCTGATGATCCGTCGTGAACCACCCGAAGCCACGGCCAGGCGCCGCCGGCCGCGTTGCGATCGGGCAAGGTTCACCAGCGGCTCGATCGGCCCCACCTTTTCGAGCAACGCGAGGTAGGCTTCCTCTTTTGGGCGGGCGACGGCTTCGATGTCGAATCGCAGACCTTGTTCCCGGGACAGCATGCGCAGAATGTCCCGCGAGGGGATGCCCGCCAACTGGTGCAACCGCTCGCGGGTGAAGCGAAAGCCGTTGCGCGCGGCGACCTGCCGCCAAGCCTGCCAGTGGAGCGGCATCGTGTCCGCCAGCGTGCCGTCGAAGTCGAAGATCAGGCCGCGAATGTGGGGCGGCACGTCCAGCCCGGCGGCCGGCGGCGCGGAGGATTCGGCGGGCGGGACGGGGGTCATGGGCGCAACGCCGCGAGGCGCTGCTCGAGGTCGCGGGCCATCAGCGGCTCGATCAACAGGTCCAAGTCGCCGTCCAGCACGGCGGGGAGGTTGTACACGCTCAGCTCGATGCGGTGGTCCGTGACACGGTTTTGCGGGAAGTTGTACGTGCGGATCTTTTCGTTGCGCTCGCCCGTGCCGACCTGCTGGCTGCGCGTGGCGTCGTAACGCGCCTTCTCCTGCTGTGCCCTGCGTTCAAGCAGGCGGGTGCGGAGAACCTTGAGCGCCTTGGCCTTGTTCTTCTGCTGGGAGCGCTCGTCCGCGCAGCGCACCACCAGGCCGGACGGTTTGTGCAGGATTTGCACGGCCGAATCCGTGGTGTTCACGCCCTGGCCACCCGGCCCGGAGGCGCGGCAGGTGGTCACCTCGAGTTCCTCGGGCTTGATCTCGACGTCCACCTCCTCCGCCTCCGGCAGCACGGCCACGGTGGCGGTGCTGGTGTGGATGCGGCCCTGGGCCTCGGTGGCGGGCACGCGCTGCACGCGATGCACGCCGCTCTCGTACTTGAGGCGCTTGAAGACCTCGGTGCCGGTCACGCTGAAGATAATTTCCTTGAAGCCGCCCAAGTCCGAGGGGCTGGAATCCAGCGTCTCCACCTTCCAGCCACGCGCCTCGGCGTAGCGGGTGAACATGCGGTACAGGTCCGCGGCAAAGAGCGCCGATTCCGACCCGCCCGCGCCAGCGCGGATTTCGATGATCGTGTTGCGCGAATCGGAGGGGTCGGAGGGCACCAGGCCTTCCTGAACTTTCCGGGCCAGGTCCGGTAACGCGGCTTCGAGCCGGGCGATTTCCTGACGGGCCAGGGCCAGCAGGTCGGGGTCCTTCTCGGTTTCAAGCAGGGCGCGGTTGTCCTCCAGTTCCGACAACGTCCGGGCGTAGGTCTCGCCGTGGCTCACGGCCTCCTTCAAGCGGGCGTATTCGCGGCCCAGTTCCTGCGCGCGCGGCGGCGACTGGAACGTGGACGGCTCGGCCAGGGCGTTTTCCACCTCCGCCAGCCGCTGGCGCAGGCGTTCGACGTAAGGGCGCAGGTCCATAGGGCAGGGCCTTCCGGAAAAGCAGCAGCCCGCCCGGCGGAAAACCGGGCGGGCGCACGCTGGAGGAAAGCTACTTGCGCCGCTTCTTGCCGGCGGTGGCGGCGAGCGCAGCCTGCGCGGCCTGGGTCTTGGCCAGGCGCTGTTGGAACTTGTCCACGCGCCCGGCGGTGTCCACGAACTTCTGCTGGCCGGTGTAGAACGGGTGGCAGACGTTGCAGATGCCCACCACGATCACCGGACGCGTGGAGCGGGTCTTGAACGAGTTGCCGCAGGCGCAACGCACTTCCGCATCCACGTACTTCGGATGAATCTCAGCTTTCATTCAAAGGCCGCACACCGTACCAGCCATATGCCCGAAGTGACAAGCGCGAAAACGGCGCGGGCAAGGTGCGCGGGGCGGTTCGCTGGCCCGCCGGCCAGACCTTGATGAGGCGGGCCGGGACTCCGCCGGGCCCTGACCCCTTGTGTGGCTGCGGTCGTCAGACCGCGGCTGCTGGCGCGGGCGACCTCGCCCGCGCGACTGCCCCAGGCGGGGTCGCCCGTGCCACCACCGTCGCCAGACCACTCCGTCGGTGCTTGAATACTGCTGGCACCCAATGGGCCCGGCGGTTATCCACTTCCACGCCATGTTGTTTGTCATGAAGCTGAAAACGCGTTTGTTCGCCCACGCCACGCGCGTGGCGCTCCTTGCCGGCGTCGGTTCCGCCTTTGGCCAATTGGCGGCCTCTGGCGGCGACGCCGCCGTGCCGGAGGCCGCGGCGGATTCCACCAGTTCCAAGGCAAGGCTCGTGGCTTTCGACGCGGAGCGCATCGGCCGCGTGCCGGCCGGTTGGACCGTGGCCGTCACTGGCGAAGGCACGCCCGAATGGCAGATTGTGACCGACGCCACAGCGCCGGGTCCGGGGCGGGTTCTCGCGCAAACAGGGCAGTTGCCCAAGCCCAGCTTCGCGCTGTGTTTGCTGGACGGGCCTGCGCCCCAGGACGGCTTCGTGGAGGTGAAGTTTCGGACCATCAGCGGCGCGGTGGATCAGGCCGCCGGCGTGGTCTGGCGCGCGCAAAACGCCGTGAACTATTACATCTGCCGGGCGAACGCGCTCGAGAACAACGTGGTGCTTTACAAGGTGGAAAACGGCAAACGCACTGCGCTGGACATCGTGGGCCGCAAAGGCGGCTACGGCGTGGAGGTGCCGGTGGCGCCGGCGCGCTGGCACACCCTCCGGGTTGAGTTCGCCGGCCCGCGCTTCCGCGTGTGGCTGGACGGCCGGGAGCTGTTCGCCGTGGAAGACGCGACCTTCACGGGGCCGGGCAGGGTGGGGCTCTGGACCAAAGCCGACAGCGTCACGTGGTTTGACGATTTCCGGTACGGCCCGAAGGCCGGTCAGTGAACCGGCCATGTCGGCACCAGCCCGGCGGTCGCCTCGCCGGGTCATCGGTGGCGGCTGATGACCCTTGACCTTAGCTGGCCATCCGCCGCACGCTGTCCTTGGCGGACACCGAATCTGGACGTTGGTGGTCGTTCAACCGCAGAAAGGCCTGGCCATGATCGAGTGCCTAGAAAAGGACGATGTATCGCCCGTATGCCCCCACTGCAGCGCGGTTTTGAGCATCATATGGTGCCGGCTCCTGCGGAGTGTGTTTGGCAAGCGGTACGTTTATTTCTGTCCCCAGTGCCGGAAGGTGCTGGGTGTTTCCCATCGCAAGGGATTTTGGATGGGGTGAGGATTAAGGCCCGCCCCAAAGCGGCGACACTGTAGAGCCGGGGGGTGGACTGCCGCCAAACAACCAGCCTGACGAACCGCTTGCCGGTCCGGCCGCCGCGGCGCACCGTTGCCGGCGAGATTGTCCAACCCGGTTGTCCCGCATGAAACTTGTCCACGCTTCGACCCGAGCCCAATGGCGGCGGTGGCTGGCGGAAAATCACGACAAGGAGGCGGGCGGAATCTGGCTGGTCTTTCACCGGAAGGAGACGGGCAAACCCGCGTTGGATTATGAAGCCGCCGTCGAAGAGGCGCTGTGCGTTGGCTGGATTGACAGCGTCATCAAGAAGCTCGACGACGAACGGTACTGCCGGAGGTTCACGCCCCGGAAAGACGGCAGCGTGTGGTCGGAGCCCAACAAGCGGCGCGCAGAGAAGATGGTCCGGGCCGGCCGGATGACCGCGGCCGGCTTGGCGAAGGTCGAGGCGGCGAAGCGGTTGGGGCGCTGGGCGACGGACCCGCGCCCGGTGATCAGCCCGGAGGTCCCGCAAGACCTGGCCGCCGCCCTCGCGCGAAACCGGAAGGCCAGGAGTTTCTTTGATACGCTCGCCCCGTCCTGCCGGAAGCAGTTTATCGGCTGGATCGTCACCGCCAAACAGTCGGAGACCCGGGTGAAGCGGGTTCGAGAATCCCTGGCCCTCTTGGCACGAGGCGGGAAGCTCGGATTGAAATAACGGCAAGCCGGACGAAGCATCTGACCTGTCTGATCCGTCCACCGCCAAGAACGCCTGGCCCCGCGTGTCCAAATGCTTTGACGCCTCCGCTGCCGTCCCGTACGCTTCAATAGCTTTTTCTTTCGCATGATTCGCTGGGTCATCAAGAAAGTCATCGGCACCAAGAACGAGCGCGAAGTGCGCCGTCTGCGGCCCTTGGTCGCCCAAATCAACGAGATCGAGGCGTCGCTGCAGTCGCTGAGCGACGAGGCGTTGCGCGAGAAAACCGCCGCTTGGAAGGCGGAGTTGAGCCAGATCCAGGACGACGCCGAGCTGGCCCGGCGCCTGGACGAGCTGCTGCCCGAGGCGTTCGCGATGGTGAAAAACACCTGCCACCGGCTTTACGACCGCAAGGAGAAGATTGTCGTCCGCGGCCACGAAATGGTGTGGGACATGATTCCCTTTGACGTGCAGTTGATTGGCGGCTGGGCGCTGCATCACGGGCGGATCGCGGAAATGGCCACCGGCGAGGGCAAAACGCTGGTCGCCACGCTGCCGGTGTACCTGAACGCGTTGAGCGGCCGCGGGGTCCACGTGGTGACGGTGAACGATTACCTTGCCGCGCGCGACAGCGAGTGGATGGGCGCGGTGTACCGGTTTCTGGGCCTGACCGTCGGCTGCATCCTGCACGACCAGCCGCCGGCCGTGCGCCGCCAGCAGTACTACTGCGACGTCACGTACGGCACCAACGCCGAGTACGGCTTCGATTATCTGCGCGACAACGGCATGGCCATCCGCAAGGAGGACCAGGTCCAGCGCGGCCATTACTTCGCGATCGTGGACGAGGTGGACTCGATCCTGATTGATGAGGCGCGCACGCCGCTGATCATCAGCGGCCCGGCAGTGGTGACCCAGGACAACGCGCTGTACGTGCAGTACAAGCCGCAGGTGCAGGCGCTGGTGCACGCCCAGGAACAGCTCTGCAACCGTTTCCTGCGCGAGGCGGAGGAGCTGATCAAGAAGCTCCATCCCGAGGACGGCTCGAACCCGCCCGACGCCGAGAACCTGCAGCGCCAGGCCGGCCTGCTGCTCTACCGCGTCAAGCGCGGCAACCCGCGCTCGCCCGAGTTTCTCCGGCTTCTGGAGAACCCGGAGAACGCCCAGCTCATGAACGCGGCGGAGCTGCAGCTCCACGCGGACCAGACCAAGAAGGAGCTGTACGCCGAGAAGGAGGAGCTGTTCTTCGCCATTGACGAGAAGGGCCACGAGGCGGACCTCACCGAAAAGGGGCGCAACTTCCTCAGCCCCGGCGACCCGGACGCGTTCGTGCTGCCGGACCTGATCACGGCGTTCCACGAGATTGACAACGGACCGGAGACCGATTTGCGCAAGCGGCTGGACCTCAAGGCGAAGGTTCAAGGCGAGTTCGAGGCCAAGGCCCGGCGCATCCACGTCATCGCCCAACTGCTCAAGGCGTTCTGCCTGTACCAGCGGGATGTGCAGTACGTGATCCAGGACGGCAAGGTGGTGATCGTGGACGAGAACACCGGCCGCCTCATGACCGGCCGGCGGTGGAGCGACGGCCTGCACCAAGCGGTGGAAGCCAAGGAAGGGGTGGAAATCGAGCGGGAGACCCAGACGCTGGCGACGATCACCATCCAGAACTACTTCCGCCTGTACACCAAGCTCGCCGGCATGACCGGCACCGCCGAGACCGAGGCCTCCGAGTTCCACGACATCTACAAGCTGGGCGTACTGGTCATCCCAACGAACAAGCCCTGCATCCGCAAGGACGCCCACGACACGGTGTACAAGACCAAGCGGGAGAAGTTCGACGCGGTGGTAAAGGAGATCCAGACCATCCACGCCCAGGGCCGGCCCATCCTGGTGGGCACCATCTCGGTCGAGGTCAGCGAGCACCTGTCCCGGTTGCTGAAGAAGGTCGGCATCGTGCATTCGGTGCTCAACGCCAAGTACCACCAGCAGGAGGCCGAGATCGTGGCGCGCGCCGGCCAGCGCGGTGCCGTCACCATCGCCACGAACATGGCCGGCCGCGGGACCGACATCAAACTCGGCCCGGGCATCGCGGACCTGGGCGGCTTGCACGTGCTCGGCACCGAACGGCACGAGGCGCGCCGCATCGACCGCCAGTTGCGCGGCCGCTGCGCCCGGCAGGGCGATCCCGGCTCCAGCCACTTCTTCATCTCGCTCGAGGATGATCTCATGCGGCTGTTCGGCTCCGACCGGATCGTCAAGTACATGGAGAAGATGGGTCTCGAGGAAGGCCAGGAACTCGAGCACCCGCTCCTGAACCGCTCCATCGAGCAGGCCCAGAAGCGCGTCGAGCAGCACAACTTCCAGATCCGCAAACGGACGCTCGAGTTCGACGACGTGATGAACAAGCACCGCGAAGTCGTGTACGGCTTCCGCAACGAGATCATCCACGCCGAGGAGGTCCGCGACCGGCTCATGGACATCATGGAGGAGGTGGTGGTCGAGAAGGTCCGCCAGCTCACCCCGGCCGACAAGGAGCCGTCCGAGTGGAACAAGCGCGCGCTGGCCGACTGGGTGAACCTGAACTTCCCGCTCGGGCTGCCGGAGGACGAAATCCTCCGCGCGGCGGAGGCCGGCACGGAAGAGCCGATGCCCGGCTCGCTGTTCGGCGGCCTCAGCGCGTCCCAGTACGCCGTGGCCCGGTTCATCGCGAAGAGCGTGCGGGACGCGTACGAGCTGAAGATCAGCTTCGAGGACCCGGCGGCGCTGGCCAAGGTCGAGCGCTACACCATCCTCAGCGCCATTGACCGCCTGTGGCAGGAGCACCTCTACCACATGGACAGTCTGCGCAACGCCATCGGCCTGCGCGCCTACGGCCAGCGGGACCCGCTGATCGAGTACAAAATGGAAGCCTACAAGATGTTTGACGAGTTGATGGTCAACATCAAGACCGAGATCTGTCACAACATCTTCCGCAGCGCTTCCAGCCTGATGGCGTTCGAGAACTTCCTCCGCAACCTCCCCCAGCGCACCGTGC
>CAZMOZ010000006.1:0-207896 GCA_964568145.1 uncultured Verrucomicrobiota bacterium | reverse complement strand
GGCCGGCGAGACCGGGGTGACTGTTGCGGGCTGCTCTTTTGCACAGGCGCGCGCGCTTGAACAGCACAAACGCCGCGGTGCCCGGCACCGGGGGCCCTGCGGCCCGCAGAAAGCGTTTGCCCGGCCGCGCCGGCTGTTGAAGCATGGCGGCTCCGACCGACGGGAAAGCATGTTTGGCCGCAAGCGCAACCGCGAAGACCGGCGCTATTACCTCCTGCCTGGCATGGGCCGGAGCAACAAGCGCCATCGGCGCCGCGTGCATCTGGTCGCAGTGGCCTTTGGCGCCCTTGTGGCCGCGCTCTTCGGCGGGGTGATCTACCTGCTCAACCGCTGAGCCGCCGGAGTGCCGCCCCGGACTGGCTGGTCTTGGTTCGGGCGCAAGTTTGAGCAAGTTCTTTGCGGATCAAAACGCTTGCGTTACTGCCTCGCCCGTCCTGCTTCGTGTTGATTCGTGTCCATTGGTGGTCCTGTCGAATCGCCCCGGCCGGGCGGCGCTCCACCGCGCTTCCACGCCGCCACCAGCCGGTCCGCCAGGCGGGTCGGCTCGGGCACGCGGCTGTTGCGCACGCACGCCAGCACCAGCTTCACGGCGCTCGGGAGGTCCAGCTTGTGGCCGACGCTGACGAAGACGGGTCGCGTCCGGGCGCGGGTGCGCACCACCGCGCCGAGCACTTCGCCCTTCGCGGTTAGGGCGGCGTAACCGCCGGTGTGCAGGGGCGGTTCCGCGTGCTCGCCGACCAGCCGGCTTTTGGCGCAGCCCACGGCGGGCAGGTCGCACAGCACGCCCAGATGACAGGCAATGCCGAAACGCCGCGGATGCGCCAGCCCCTGGCCGTCGCACAGCAACACGTCCACCGGCTGTCGCAGCTTGCGCAAGGCGGCCAGCAGGGCGGGCGCCTCGCGAAACGACAGCAGCCCCGGCACGTACGGGAAACGCACCGGCCGGGACGCCGACGCCACCTCCGTCACGCGGCGCCCGACCCGGTCCCAGACCACGGCCACGGCCAGGCAGCGGCGGCCGTCCACGCTAAACGCCGCGTCCAGGCCCGCCACGCGGCGCATTTCGCGGTCGGGCGGCGCCACGACCACGCGCGACGCGAGCCGGCGCTGGACGGCGACGGCCTGCCGCGGGCTGAGCCGCCAGGCATGCGGCACGCGGGGAAGCTTCATCTCAACAGGAGTTTTGAACCACGAATGGATCTGACGCGGCTGAGCCGCAACCGCCGGTGGTTAAAGGAGTCGTTAAATGAGTTACGTAGCCGGAGAATTTTGCGCGGCACGAGCGTTGCTCCTTGTTCATCCGCGTTCATCGGGAAGGTCGGGGTTCCCGGTCACACGCCGCTGCCAGCAGTTCATGGACCCGTAAGTCTGGCCCGGAAATACTCGGCCGCCGCCGGCGCGAGGCTGGTGCGCACCAGCTCGTGCTCGAACTCCTCGTAGTCGAACCCGAACTCGCCCACCGCCTGCCACACCCGCAGGTCTTCCGAGGCTTCCAGGGTGAAGCTCTGGTCCACGTGGCCGCGGAACCGGAACCGGTCCACGCGCGCATCCGGGCACGGCTCGTGGTCGTAGCTGGCGATCTGGACCGGCGCCGCGGTGTCCAGCAACGCGCGCAGGATCACGCCCTCCACGCCCACCGTCACCAACTGGCTGTTGCGCGTCGCCAGCCCGTACAGCGATTTGCCGGTGATGGTGCCGACCGAAGCCCAGTCCACGGCGTTGGAACTGACCAGCACGGTGCCTTGCGTGCCGCACACGAAGTAGCGGCCAGCCGCGTACGCCACATCCGTGAGCCAGGCGGTGGTGCCGCTGGCCCGCGGGGTCCAGGCCAGGCCGTCGGGGCTGGCAAGCAGCGTTCCGTTCTGGCCCACGGCCACGAAGCCGCCGTTCACCCAGGCGACACGGTAAATCCAGTTCGTGGTGCCGGAGACGCGCGGCGACCACTCCCCGGCGTCCGGGCTGAACCAGATCGCGCCGCGACTGCCGGTGGCGACGAAGCCCGGATCGCCCGCAGCCACCGCGCTCAAATGCGGCTGGCCGGGCAGCGAGGTCGCGCTCCAGTCGCTGGCGTTGGTGCTGGTGAGCACGGTGCCGAAGTCGCCCGCCACCACGAACCGGCCGGCGCGCTCGCAGACGCCTTGCAGTGCGTTCGTGCCGGGGCGGGGCTCGACCGCCGTCCAGCGCACGCCGAGCAGATTCACCGCGTTCGTGGTCTCGACGGTGTTGGTCGTCCAGGCGCAGTTCACGAACTCGACCACGGTGTTGGTGAGCGTCACGTGGGTCACGGCGGACTCGCTGAACATCAACGCGCCCTCGCTGCCGGCGGCCACGACAAGCTTGCTGGAGCCGCCGACGCCGAGAAACACGGCGTTGGTCACGGCGGAAGGCACCGTTTCGCTCCACCAATCCGCGCCGTTTTCGCTGGTCACGACCTGCGCGCGGTCGCCCACGGCGATGTACAGCCCGGGCAGGGCAAGCACGTCCCAGAGCCAGTCGCGCGGCGAGTCGGATTCCTCGAACCAGAGCGTGCCCTCGTAGGTGGTGGAGCCGGAACTCACGTTGGTTTGGAGGCTCTCGACCATCAGGCCGGTGCGCCCGGCCACGAAAAACCGGTCGCCGTCCCACACCGCGCCGAAGTAGTCCCATGTGGGCGCGGGCAACAGACTGTCGGCGCCGAGCTGGTTGGTCCAGCCGCCGGTCGGACTCGACTTGAGCCACAGCGCGCTCTCGCCCGCCACCAGCCGTGGCGTGCCGGACGCGGTGCCGGCCTGGGCGTAGGCGTACAGCGTGTTCGTGATGCCCAGCGACTCGCGGGTCCAGTTTGCGCCCAAGTTCGCGCTCGAGAGCAGCACGCCGTTCTCCCCCACCGCGTAAAACCGCCCGCCCTGGTACACCACGCGGTTCAGGCTGGTGTTCACGTTGCTGGTGCGCCGGCGCCACGACTGGCCGTCCGCACTGGTGGCGATCAAGCCGCTTTCACCCACGGTCACGAAGGTGTTGCCGCCCCAAGCCACGCTGAGCAGCCAGTTCGAGAACGGCAGACTGTTCACACGCTGCCAGGTCGCCCCGCCGTCGGTGCTGCGGTAAACCGCGGCGTTGTCGCCCACAGCCACCAAGGTCGTGCTCGAAGCCGCCACGCCTTCGAGCCAGTCCGTCGTGGCCGGCGTCACGGCGGAGGGCTGGAAGCTGCCGGCCAGCGTCCCGCGCAGCACGGTGCCCTCCTCGCCGCAGACGATCACCTGGTCGCCGAAAAAGGTGACCCCGCGCAACGCCCTCGTGGTGCCGGTGGGCACGGCCGTCCAGACGAAGCGGTTGGTCCCGGCGTAAAGCTGACCGCGGTCGCATGCCAGCCAATACCAGCCGTCGCGGAAGGCCAGATCATAGACGTTGTTGCCGTGCGGGCGCGGGTTGGACCACCGCCAGGGCAGGCTGGACGGCTGGGCGAGGAGGCTGATCGGGGCCAGGACCGTCAGGAGCGTCCAAAGTCCCGGCCGGCCCCAACGTGACCCTTCCCGATTGGCGTCAAATGGCGCGCGATGCATGACCGCCGCGGTTTATCGGCGTCCGGCGCGAGCCGGTCAACGGCCGACTGCGGGCCGGCGGGGCTTGAAGCCAGCTACCCGGGGGACTGGCGAAGTCCAAAAGCCCGCGCGCGGCCGTCAGCCCGGCAATTCAGGTGGTTCGCCCCTCGCCGAGGGGCGACACGTCCGGCCTCTGAGCCAGAGGCCGGCTACCTGCCCTCCAAGCTACAGAGCCACGCCGCTTGACCGTCAGGCCCCGGCCCGCGGCAGCGTGACGCGGAAGACAGTGCCTTGCGCGGACGTGGACACCAGCATCAGTTCCGCGCCGAGGTGCTGCGCCAGTTGCCGCGAGATTGCCAGGCCGATGCCCGAGCCGCCTTCCTTGGTGGAACGCACCGGCTCAAACAGCCGCGCCCGCACCGGCTCGGGCAGGCCGGGGCCCTGGTCCCGCACCTCCGCAATCACCTGGGAGCCGTTCGCGCGCAATGCCAGACCCACGCCGCCGCCGCGCGGCGTTGCCTCGATGGCGTTCTGGACCAGGTTTGCCAGGATCAACCGCAGCAGGCCGGCCACGCGGTTGTCCAGCGCGCTTTCGCCTTCGCAGCGTGTCTCGAAGCGCACGCCCCGCCCCGCCGCCAGCGCCCGGGTCTGCGCGGCGACCGCCCCGGCCAGTTCCGCGAGCGTAAGCGTGAAGGCCGGCGCTCTTTCCTGGTCGCGCAACACCTGGACCACTTGCTGGATGAGGCTCTGCATGCGGCACGTGGCGGCCAGGGCTTCGCGCCATTCCTCGCTTTCGGCCGGCGCGGCGGCGTCCTGCCGGGCCACCACGAACGACTGTAATCCGGCCACCGGATTCTTTAGGCTGTGGATCAGGTGTGCGGTCACGGCGCCCACGGCCGCAGTCTTGGCGGCGTCGGCCAGGGCCTGATTGGCGCGTTGCAGGTCGGCGGTGCGGGTGGCGAGCAACCGGTTGGCGCGCTCGAGCCGGCGGAAGGCCCAGCCCAAGCCCACCACGATCAGCACCGTGCCCACGCCGAAGATCAGCACGCTTTGCAGGTTCAACCGGCGGTCCAGCCGGGCGAATTCGCGCCGGAGCGAATAGCCTTCCAGCATGAACTGGGCGACGCCGAGCAGCGTCCGGTCTTGCGCGGTGTACAGCGGGACATAGACCTCGACCCAGGCCAGCGTCCCGGACTGCGGCGAATCCAGCTCGGGCAGGTACAGAAACAGCTCGTGGCGCGGCGCGGCCGGGCGGAAGCGCGTGACCGGCGCGAGCGCGCGCAATTGCGCCAGCGTGGCCTCGCCGAGCGCGGCTTCCTTGACCTCGATCGGCACGCCCGCCACAAACCGGCCGTCGGCGTCAAACAGCCGCGCGGCAATGATGTTCGTGAGGTCGGCCATGCCCAGCAACATGGCGTACTGCGCGGACGGCTCGGCGAGATCCAGCGCGGAATCCTGGGCCGCGACCTCGGCGGCCTCGCGTTGGGCCAGCGTCTGCAGGATCACCGCGTCCCGGTCCAGAATGTGGGCACGCATCTGGGCGCCCAGTTGGAGGCGCGCCCAGAGCACGGCGGCCGCGAAGGCCAGCAGCGTGAGGGCGATGGCCGCGCCGCCCTGCCAGCGCGCGGCGCGGGTGGATTCAGGCGGGGCGTTCATAGCTCCCGTTCCATGCCGGCCAGCACGGTGTTAGCCTCGTAATCGGACGTCGGCAGCGTGTCGTTGCTGGACTCGCGCTCGTACTGGGCGAACACCGTCCACTTGCGCGCCAGCCGCCGCTCCCCGCGCAGCGTGAAGCCGAAGTCGGTCTTGGACCGGAGTTCCGGGTCGGTCGCGGACGCGCGCTGCACGTCGTAATCGTAACCGCGCCAGCGGACTTCGGCGCGCACGGTCCAGTCCGCCCTCCGGTACTTGAGCTGCACGGCCGCGCTGTAACGGACGTAGTCGAAGTAACCGCCGCCGTTGTCGCGGTTCACCAGCGCGCCCAACCGGAACTGCGTGCTCCAGCGCCGCGCGGCGTCCAGGAAAACGCGGGGGCGAAGCTCCACCTCGTGCGACTCGAACTGCAGCTTGCCCGGCAACGACGCGCCGGCGGCGTCCAGCGGCGGGCGGTCGTCGTACCAGCGCCGGTCGTACCGGTACGTGAGCGCGGCTTCGGCCCGCTTGCCGAACCTGCGGAGCACCGTCCCGGCGGGGATGGCTTCCCAGTAATTGTCCAGCGGCGCGTCGAAAATCTGCCGCGAGCCGTCCGCTGCTGCGGTCGCGGTCCAGCCCCGGCCCAGTTCGCGCGCCAGCGACGGCATGGCCGAGATCAGGTGGCCGCGCGCGGTCACAGTCTTCAGGTCCGCCTCGGTCGCGGACACGTCGAAGACTTGGTTGATGAAGACGTACTGGCCGCGCAGACCGGCGGTCCAGGCGCGGCCCAGGTCGCGCTTGACCTCGCCTTGCGCGAGGATCAGCGCCTCCGGGTCGGCGGCGGGCTCGTCCACAAAGTAGGTGTAGTCGCCGGTCACGAACACCGACACCTCGGTGCCGTCGGTGGGTAGGCGGTTGAGCATGAAGTCGCCGCCGGCGGTCGCGAAGCCGGCCGCCACCGGGTTGAGGCTGCTGAGGAGCACGTTGTCGCGGTAGCCGCCGCCGGCGCGCAGACTGCCGCCGGTGGTCCAGACCGAGGGCATGGCCAGCCTCTGAAGTTCAGCGATGAAGGCTTCTTCCGTCAAAGGCGCTTCGGATGAATCGGACGGCGGTTCGGCGGCGGTGGCCACCGCCAGCGCCGTCAAGGCAACCAACGCCCGGGAGCACGCGTGCCATCGGCGGCGAGCGGTTGCGGCGGGGAACACGACTGAGGGCGTTGAGCCCGCAGAGCCGGACTGGAGGGCGCGCCGGTTCCCAGAGACGCCCGGGCGCGCCTTGCGGCCGGCGTCCTGGACAAAGCCGGGACCGCTGGTAGTCCGGACGCGAGCTTCCCCGATCCGCTTTCCGTGTGGGCGCGTAAAAGGGCACGCGAGGCGCGTGTGCTTCCCTGCCGGATCTCGCGTTGCGGGTGGCTGCGGACGGCGCATGACCGGGTGCGGTTTACCGGGACGGGCGGTGGGCGTCGAGCCCGGCTTTGAACGCGTGGCGGGGCCGGGCCAAAATGAGCAGGCGACGCTGCCGCGTCGCCTGCTCTGTCGTAGCCCTGTGGCCTGTTCCTCTCCCAAACAGGCCCTTAGTCTCCCTTGGCGTGTTTTTTCTGGGCGCGAAGCTGTTCTTTGGCGGCCTCGATCACTTCCTTGCGATTGGGCAGGTCCTTCGCCAGTTGTTCAAGGCGCTCCCGGATCTGCTCGCGGATCTGCTCGCGTTTCTCCTTTTGCTCCGCGAGGATCTGGCGCAGTTGCTCGCGCAATTGCTCGCGCTGTTCTTTGGTGGACTCGCGCATCTGCCGCGCCAGTTTCCGCCACTCTTCCATGGCCGCATGATGCTCCGCGCGGAATTTCTCAATCAGGTCCTTGATCTCCGGGGGCAGGCCGCGAGGCGGCTCCGGCTTCTCGGGCTTTTCCGGCCTGCCGGGCTTGCCAGGTTTTCCCGGTTCCTGAGGCGGCTCCGGCTCCACTGGAGGCTCCGGAGTCACTGGAGGATCAGTCACCACAGGCGGGTCCACCACTGGGGGATCGACCGGGGGTTGCGCCGGCGGGTCAACTACTGGCGGGTCAACCGGAGGTTCCACGGGCGGCTCAACAACCGGAGGTTCGACCGGCGGCTCGGGCGTCACCGGCGGGTCGGCCACGACAGGCGGCTCCGGTGTCGTCGGCTGGTCTGGCGGATTCACGTTGCCGGCGTCGTCGTTGGCGAACATGGGCACGGCCATCAAGCCCAGTCCGAACAACGCGGCAAACAGTGCTGATTTAAGGGATTTCATGGTGTCTCCAGTTTAATCGTTGTTGTTAACGTCGAACTGAGCGACCAAACGCAAGCCCCATGCCAGCCACGCTCCAAGTTCGCAAGTCGCTTTGGCTGAACGATCCAACCGACATCCGACACACTGGCCTGAAGTTGAACTTGTCCAAGTTGGGGATTATTCCCCAGGCGAGTGAGGTAACCGACGTTTGCAGGTTGGGGATTATTCCCCGGTGCTGCCACCGCTTTTCCCGGCTCCGGTTTTGCCCGTCAGCCGGTAGCGCACCACGTCGCGGGTCACGCCCAGCAGCCGGGCGGCGGCGGACACGTTGCCGCCGGCCTGGGCCAGGGCGTGATGGACGAGGCGGTCAATGGCAGCCTCGAGCGAGAAGCCGCTTTCGGGGAAGCGAAAGGCCGGATTGAACCACTGCTCCGAGAGCAGACCGGCGGCGGAAGCGGTCGCGCCCTGAACCGCCAGGCGCTCCAGATGGGCAAACTCCAGCGGCCCGTCCTCGAACACCAGCGCCCGCTCGATCTCATGCATCAACTCGCGCACGTTCCCCGGCCACGGCCAGGCGGCCAGGCGGCGACGACCCGCTTCGCTGATGGGGCGCGGCCCCAGCCGCTGGCGACGGCAGATGCGTTGTAGGAGCGTCTCCGCCAGGGGCAGGAGATCGCCGGGCCGCTCGCGCAAAGGCGGCAGGTGCAGCCGGAACAAATCCAGCCGGTGCATGAGGTCTTCCCGGAATTGCCCGGCGGCCACCATGATCCGCAAGTCGCGGTTCGAGGCGGCGATGATGCGCACGTCCACGGGAATCGGTTTGTTCCCGCCCACGCGGCGCAGGCAGCCGTCTTCGATCACCTTCAGCACCTTGGCCTGCACGGGCGGCGAGAGGCTGGAGAGTTCGTCCAGAAACAACGTGCCGCCGTCCGCCGCCTCGAACAGGCCGATGCGCGCCGAGCGGGCGTCCGTGAAGGCGCCGCGCTCATGGCCGAAGAGTTCGGACTCGGCCAGCGTCTCGGGCAAGGCCGGGCAGTTCACCTCCACCAGCGGCTGGCCGGCACGGGGGCCTTCGCGGTGCAGCCAGCGGGCCAGCAGCGTCTTGCCCGTGCCCGTCTCGCCGGTGATGAGCACCGGCGGCAGGCCGCGTTCCATCCGGCGGTCGGCGGCCAGGATGCGGTCCAGTTGGGCGCGCAACGCGGCCAGCCCCCGGCCGAAGAACACGTCGCCGTCGCTCAGCGACGCATCGTCGCGGCGGTATTCCTCGCGGCGCCGGGCCTGGCGTTCGCGGCGCACCTGGCCAAAGACCAGCAGCAGTTCGCCGGGCTCGAAAGGTTTGGTGAGATAACTCAGCGCGCCGAGCTTCATGGCCTCGACCGCGCCGGCCACGCCGCCTTCCGCGGTCATCACCACGACGCCGGTGTTCGCCGAGAACGCGCCTTCGCGGAGCAGGTCAGTGCCCGTGCCGTCGGGCAGATTCACGTCCAGCAGGGCGAACTCGAACGGCAGTGCTGTCAACGCCTCGCGCGCGGCGGCCAGTAGGCTGACCGCGGTGACCTCGGCGCCTTGCCGTTCGAGGTAGGCGGCAAGCTGACGGCGCAGCAGCGGCTCGTCCTCGACCAGGAGGACGCTGGCGCCGCTGAGCGGTGGCTGAGTGGCATCCGGCATGGCGTTACGGTCTCCAGCGTAACTGGGCGGGCGGCGCTGAAAAGGCCCATTTGGGTGGGACGCGCTGCGCTACGGCTAACTTCGGTTTTCGGGCTAGACCGCCTCCAGCGACCAGCCGTTATGATACGGCTCGGCCAGCAGGGCGTTCGCGGGTTCATGGTTCGTGAACTTCCGCTTCGCCGCGTCCCAATCCAGCCGCCGGCCGGTGCGGATGGCGATGTTGCCCAGCAGCACCAGTTCGGTCAGCGGCACCGCCCAGTCGAACGCGCAGCCGGCCGGTTCGCCGCCGGCGCAGGCCTGGTAAAACTCGCCCCAGGTGCCCGGCCGGCGCGGCAGCGTCTTGGGCACGTCCTTAGCCCGCGCCGCCAGCTTCGGCGACAGGAACTGCGCGCCTTTCCATGAGTACAGCAGCCGGCCTTCGTCGCCGAGGTAGATCGCGCCTTCCTCGGGCAGCGGCTCGTCGAGTTCGACCGGCCGGGGCGGCTGCAGGCCGCCGTCGTACCAGACCACCCGCACCGGCGGGCGGCTGCCGCGGGCCGGGAAATCGTACGTCACGATCGCCGCCAGCGGCGCGGTCTCGGCGGTGACCTTGGTGGCTGTGGCCTCGATACGGCCGGGCGGGCCGAGCTGGAGCGCCTTCATCACCGGGTTGAAATGATGGCAGCCCATGTCGCCGAGCGCGCCGGTGCCGAAATCCCACCAGCCGCGGAAATTGAACGGGTGGTACACGCCGTTGTACTGCGCGATCCAGTCCACGCTGGCCTTGAGCTGGGCGAGCGGGTAGCTGCCGGCCGGCCACCTGTCCTTGAACGGCCGTGCCGGCGCCGGGCCGAGCCAGAGCTTCCAATCGAGCGAGGCGGGCACGGGGTCTTCGCCGGGCGGGCGCAACATGCCTTGCGGCCAGACGGGGCGGTTGCTCCAGATGTGGACCTCGCGCACCGCGCCGAGCAGACCGGCGTCGAGCCATTCGAGGAGGCGGCGCGGTTCCTCGGTGGTGTGCGGCGCGGCGGTCATCTGGGTGGCCACGCCCGCCGCCCTCGCCGCGGCGAGCAGCGCCTGGCCCTCATGCACGGTGCGGGTCAGCGGCTTCACGCAGCAGACGTGTTTCTTGCGCCGCAACGCGGCCAGCGCGATCAAGGCGTGCGTGTGGTCCGGCGTGCCGCAATAGACGGCGTCAATCCGGTCGCCTTCGGCGGCGAGCATTTCGCGGAAGTCACGGTAACGCCGCGCCTGCGGCCACTTGTCGAAGGCCTTCTTCGCGTACGCGTCGTCCACGTCGCACAGCGCGGCGATCTGGAAGCCTTCCTGTTCGAGCTCCGCCAGTTGCCCGAAGCCCACGCCGCCCACGCCCACGCCCGCGAGCGCCGGTTTCTGGCTGGGCGCCTTCTCGCCGGCGCGACCCAAAATGGCGGCGGGCGCGAGCGCGAAGGCGGCCGCTGCGGTGCCGGAGGTGGCGAGAAAGCAACGACGGGTTTGAGTGAGGGAAGAGCCGGTTTTCATGGAATCTGCGAATCGGGGCATATCTTGGCGGCGAGCCTAGAGTCCGCGCTCGAAAGCGCAAGCTGGACGCGGCATCGCCACCTCGCGCGTTTCAGATTCCCGCCGGCAACGACCTGCCTGACAGGACGGCTTGGAGAGTTTGTCCGTGCCACTTGTGGTTGCGTTGGCGATCCCGTCTGTGGCCGTGACGCGGGCGGCGCGGCCCGCAGCCGAGAAGTCCGAAGTCCGAAAGCCGGCATCCGGCATCAGGCGTCCGCTTCCCTCGAGCCACGAACCTCGGGCTTCGTACCCCAGTCCAGCACCCCCCGCCCCCGTCCCGCTTGCCAAGCGGCCCCGGCGTTCGCACCCTGTCGCGCACCGGGCGGTTTCCCGCCCATCGAGACATGAATTCACCCTCACATGCCGCCGGGCCCGCGGCGCGGGTCAAGGTCGGCATCGTCGGTGCGTCCGGCTACTCCGGCGAGGAACTGGTGCGCCTGCTGCTGAACCACCCTTTCGCGGAACTGGCCGTGGTCACCTCGCGCCAGCAGGCCGGCCAGACCGTGGCGCAGGTGTTCCCGAAGTTTGCCAGCCACCCGCGCGCCCGCGCGCTGCGTTTCTGCGAGCCGAACCTCGAACTGCTGCCGCGCCAGGCGCAGGTGTTCTTCCTGGCGCTGCCGCACGGCGTCGCGGCGGAATTCGCCGTGCCGCTGCTGCGCGAAGGCGCGCAGGTGATTGACCTCAGCGCCGATTTCCGGCTGCGCAGCGCCGCCGTGTACCGCGAGTTTTACGCCCACGACCACCCCGCGCCCGAGCTGCTGGCCAAGGCCGTCTATGGCCTGCCGGAGGTTTACCGCGACGCCATCCGCGGCGCGGCGTTGGTCGCCTCGCCGGGCTGTTACCCGACCAGCATCCTGCTGCCCGTGATCCCGCTGCTGCGCGCCGGCCTGACCCAGCCGGACGGCGTGATCGCGGACTCGCTCAGCGGCGTGAGCGGCGCGGGCCGCAAGGCGGAGCTCGACTACCTGTTCGTCGAGTGCAACGAAAGCGTGCGGCCATACGGCATGCCCAAGCACCGGCATTTGTCCGAGATCGAGCAGGAACTGTCCATCGCCGCCGGCCGGCCGGTAACGCTTCAGTTCACGCCGCACCTGATCCCGGTGAACCGCGGCATCCTCACCACGCTGTACCTGACCCCCGCCATGGACGCGCGCGGCGTGGAAGCCGCCGCCGCCCTGGCCGAACGCGTGGCGGAATGCTACCGCGCGGCCTACAACGACGAGCCGTTTGTGCGGCTGCTGGAAGGCAAGGCGCTGCCGGACACCAAGAACGTCGTCGGCACGAACGTCGTCGAGATCGCCTGGCGCGTGGACCCGCGCACCGGCCGCCTGCTGGTGATGAGCGCCGAGGACAACCTGGTGAAAGGCGCCAGCGGCCAGGCGGTGCAGGCCTTCAACATCCTGTGCGGCTTCCCCGAGACGGCGGGGCTGGTCTGACCGGCTCGCCCGCTTGCGGAAACTGGTCCGCGGTCTTCATGGTGTTGGTGGGCGCGAGCACCACCACCAGGTCCGCCCGGCGCCAGAGTTCATCCAGGCTGGGAACATCCACGGGACGCGCCTGTGTCGTAACCGCGAGGCCGGCTGCCAGCGCCAGGAAAGCGAGGGGAGTTTTCATGCAGCGAGCCTGGGAAGCGCGCTTGCGGTGTCAACCGTGGAGACCCCGGGCAGAACAAACGGGACGCATCTCGCTATTGTGCCATCCCGTCTTGACGTGGTGGGGCGAGACTCCGTCGAGCCCGAACTTTCAGGACTGTGGTGGTCAGGCCGAGGCCACCGCGGGCGAGGCGCCCGCGGCAGAGCCCCAGGCGAGGTCGCCCGGGCCGCTACAGCCCGCCTGTCACCGGCGCGAAATTGAGATGCGCCCCCACAAACGGGCGGCTGGAACGCGCCCGGTCGTGTGCTAAGACTTGCGCCGTGCTGCACGAACTCCAGCCCCCGTCCGCCGCCGCTGCCGTGATCGCCATTCGCGGCGCGCGCGAGCACAACCTGAAGAATCTCTCGGTGGAGATTCCGCGCGGCCTGTTCGTGGTCGTCACCGGCGTGAGCGGCTCGGGCAAGAGCACGCTGGCCTTTGACCTCCTGTTCGCCGAGGGCCAGCGGCGTTTCCTCGACTCGATGAACACCTACGCGCGGCAGTTCGTGGAGCAGATGGCGCGGCCGGACGTGGACCTCATCACCGGCATCCCGCCCACCGTCAGCATCGAGCAGCGCAATTCGCGTGGCGGCGGCAAGAGCACGGTCGCCACCGTCACCGAGATTTACCATTTCATCCGGCTGTTGTTCGCGCGGCTGGGCACGCAGTTCTGCCCGGACTGCCACGTGGCGGTCGAACCGCAGACGCGCGATCAGGTGGGCGCGCGGCTTCAGGCCGAGGCCCGGCGGCGCGGCGACTTGTTGCTGCTGGCGCCGGTGGTCCGCGGCCGGAAAGGCTTTCACAGCGAAGTCGCCGAGTGGGCGCGCAAGCATGGCTACGCCGAGTTGCGGGCCGACGGCCGGATGCACCGCACTGACCAGCCGTTCCGGCTGGACCGTTTCCGCGAGCACAACGTCGAGGTGGTCACTGGTGTGCTCGAAGCCCGCGCGCGGTCGCGCACGCCCCGCGCCGGCCGGGGATCGCCCGCCACGACCAAGACCCCGCAACAACTCGTGGACGAGACGCTCGAGATCGGCAAGGGCACGCTCTTCGCCCTGGACAACCACGGCGAATTCACGGTGCATTCCACCGAGCGCGCCTGCCCGTCGTGCGGCAAATCGTTCGCGCCGCTGGACCCGAAATTCTTCAGCTACAACTCCCCGGCCGGCTGGTGCCCGCGCTGCCGCGGCTTCGGCGAATTGTTCTACCTGCCCGAGGACGTGGACCGCGGCGCGCGCGCGGATGCCATCGAGGAATCATGGTGGGGCTGGCAGGAAGGCCAGCGCGAGCCGTGTCCGGCCTGCGGGGGCGCGCGGCTGAACCCGGTCGCGCGGGCGGTGAGGCTGGTTGCCGGGAGTCCACTGTCCCGAGTTCCGAGTCCCGAGCCCCAAGTTCCAAGTTCCAAATCGGGGCGGCGGAGCGCGGAGCCGGGGGTGACGATCGAGAATCTGGGCACGATGTCCGTGGACGCGGCTGCGGAGTGGTTCGCGCGCTGGAAGCCGCGCGGGCGCGAGGCGGAAATCGCGCGCGACATCCTGCCGGAAATCCGCGAGCGGCTGCGGTTCCTGCGCGAGGTCGGCCTCGGCTATCTCCAGCTCAGCCGCGCGGTGACGACGCTTTCCGGCGGCGAGAACCAGCGCATCCGGCTGGCGGCGCAACTCGGCTCGAACCTCAGCGGCGTGTTGTACGTGCTGGACGAGCCGACCATCGGCCTGCACGCGCGGGACAACGACCGCTTGCTGGCGACGCTGGCCCGGCTGCGTGCGCGCGGCAACTCGCTGGTGGTGGTCGAGCACGACGAGGCCACCATGCGGCACGCGGACTGGATCATTGATCTGGGACCGGGCGCCGGCGTGAACGGCGGTCAGGTGGTGGCGACCGGCACGCTGGCGGACCTGCTGCGCCGCGAGGACTCGATCACCGGCCGCTGTCTGCGCGAACACGCGGCGGTGGCGCATCCGGCGCGGGGCCAACGCAGACCGGTGGTTAAATCCGAAATCCGAAATCTGAAATCCGAGGGGCGAAGCACACGGTCCGAAGTCCGAAGTCCGAAGTCCGAAGCGAGGGCGGCGTTGCCTGCTTCTTCTTCCTCGCCCCTTGCTCCTCGCCCCCCGTCCCTCCAATGGCTGACGCTCCGCCACGCCGCCGTCCACAATCTCAAGGACCTCACGGTGCGTTTCCCGCTGGGCCGGCTGGTGCTGGTGACCGGCGTCAGCGGCTCGGGCAAGAGCACGTTGATCCGCGAATGCCTGATCCCCGCGCTCCAAGCCGCGCTCAAGTCCGGCCGGGGCAAGCCCGCGGTGTCTCCGGCATCCGGCTTCTGGCGTCCGGCCAATGGCTGCGCCGTCACCGGCCACGAATCCATCGCAGCGGTGTACGAGGTGGACCAGGCGCCCATCGGCCGCACGCCGCGCTCGACGCCGGCCACGTACGTCGGCTTCCTGGACGACATCCGCGCGCTGTTTGCCCAGGTGCCGGAGGCGCGGCTGCGCGGCTACGGTCCCGGGCGTTTTTCCTTCAACAGCCCGCAGGGGCGGTGTCCGGGCTGCGACGGCGCGGGCGTGGTGAAGCTGGAGATGAACTTCCTGCCGCCCGCGTTTGTAAGATGCGAGACCTGCGACGGACGGCGCTTCAACCCGGAGACGCTCGACGTCGCGCTCAATGGCCGGAACATCGCGCAGGTGCTCGACCTGAGCGTGGCCGAGGCGCGGGAGTTCTTCGCGGCGTTCCCGCGCATCCGGCGCGCGCTCGACGCGCTGCACGACACCGGCCTGGATTACCTCAAGCTGGGCCAGACCAGCCCTACGCTCAGCGGCGGCGAGGCGCAGCGCGTGAAGCTGGTGACGCATCTGCTGACCGGCCTGAAGCCGCAGCTCGAATTGCCGGCACTCACCGGGCGGCGCGCGAAACGGAACCTGTTCATCCTCGAGGAGCCCACCATCGGCCTGCACATCGCGGACGTGCGCCGGCTGGTCGAAGTCCTGCAACGGCTCGTGGACGCCGGTCACACGGTCGTCGTGATCGAGCACAACCTCGACCTCATCGCCGAGGCGGACTGGGTGATTGACCTGGGGCCGGAAGGCGGCGAGGCCGGCGGCCGCATCGTGGTCGAGGGCACACCGGAAGCCATCGCGGCCTGCCGGGTCAGTCACACCGGCGCGGCGCTGCGCCAGATGGGCTTGAGAGGCCGGAAACGCCGGAGAACGCCCGGCCGGGGCTGAAGGTCTTCGGCAGACGCCCGACCGGTCGAAGGCGTTGCCCGGTTCTCGCGAAATCAAATGGGCGGGCATTGCGAGCCCGGAACTTCAACCCGCCGGACGCGAACGAGGCCGTCCGCGGTCCGTTTGTGCGCCTCAGTGTAGTCTGGACAAAGGCTCGGGAGCGCAGGCCACACAGGTCGCCCGGCGGCATTGAAGCGGCGTAAACGCCGCGCTCCGTTGAACCCATTGCCGCTCGGGACCGGGGCCTTGTCGCGGCCATTCATTTTGGCTTTACATCGGCGCGTTAGGAGCGCACAAGCAGCCCATTAGCACGGCGGCGCTCGAAGAAATCGTTGGACCCGCGGCGAGCGTAGCTGCGGGCCGGAACTGACCGGTCGGTACCGGACGGCGGGAAGATTGCCGGGCAAACGACTTGAAATCATGGACCCCTGTTGTTCTGACAACGGCCGGGAATTGCGGGAATTGCAGCAGTCCACCGTGCGCTTCGCGGGCGATTCCGGCGACGGCATGCAACTGGTCGGCAGCCAGTTTGCCGACCTCGCCTCCCTGTCCGGCTGCGCCATCCGCTCCATCCCCGACTTTCCCTCCGAGATACGCGCCCCCGCGGGATCGCTGGCCGGGGTGAGCGGCTACCAGTTGAACTTCGGCAGCGAGGAGGTCACGACACCCGGCGACGCGCCGTTCGTGCTGGTGGCGATGAACCCCGCGGCGCTCAAGGTCAGCCTGCCCGAGCTGCAGCCGGGCGGCCTGATCATCGTGGACACGGACGAGTTCACCGCGACCAACCTCGCCAAAGCGAAGTACCCGGCGAACCCGCTTGAGGACGGCTCGCTGGAAGGCTACCGGGTGATCCCCGTGGCGATGACCCGGCTCACCGAGGAGGCCACGAAGGACAGCGGGCTCTCGGGCAGCGCGCAGGCGCGATGCAAGAACTTCTTCGCGCTGGGCATGACGCTGTGGCTGTACGACCAGCCGCTCCAGCCGCTGCTGGAATGGCTCATGCACAAGTTCCGCAAGAACCCGGCGGTGATGGCGGCCAACGGCGCCAGCCTGCGCGCCGGCTACAACTTCGCCAACACCACCGAACTGCTGCGCGTGCATTACCGCGTGGCGCCGGGCAACCTCCCCAAGGGCCGTTACCGGCGCGTGACCGGCAACGAAGCCATGGCGTTGGGGCTCATTACCGCCGCCGGCAAGGCCGGGCGCCCGCTGCTGTACGCCAGCTACCCCATCACGCCCGCCAGCGACATCCTGCACGAGCTGTCGGCGCGCAAGGAATACGACGTGCGCGTCATCCAGTGCGAGGACGAGATCGCCGCGGCGTGCGCCGCCATCGGCGGGTCGTTCGCCGGGGCGCTCGGCGCCACCGGCACCAGCGGGCCGGGGCTTTCGCTCAAGACCGAGGCGCTCGGCCTCGCGGTCATGACCGAACTGCCGCTGGTGGTGATCAACGTCCAGCGCGCCGGGCCCAGCACGGGCATGCCCACCAAGACCGAGCAGGCCGACCTGTTGATGGCGCTGTACGGCCGGCACGGCGAGGCGCCCCTGCCCGTCCTGGCCGCGGCCACCCCGGCGGACTGCTTCGACATCGCCTTCGAGGCGGCGCGGCTGGCCATGCGTTACATGACGCCGGTGCTGGTGCTGTCGGACAGCTTCCTGGCCAACAGCGCCGAGGCGTTCCGCATCCCCGACCCGGACCGCCTGCCGGATTTGCGGGCGCCCGGCCCGCCGCCCGGCAGCCTGGACTTCGCGCCGTACCGGCGTGATCCGCAAACCCTGGCCCGTCCCTGGGCCACGCCCGGCACGCCGGGGCTCGAACACCGCATCGGCGGCCTGGAAAAACAGGATGTCACCGGCGTGGTCACCTACGATTCGGAGAACCACGCCCACATGGTGGAACTGCGCGCGCGCAAGATCGCAGGCATCGCCGACGCCATCCCGCCGGCGGAGGTGGACGGCGAGCCTGGCGGGGACTTGCTCGTGGTGGGCTGGGGCAGCACGTACGGCGCGATCATCGCCGCCGTGCGCCAGGCGCGGATGGAAGGCCACGCGGTATCGCACCTACATTTGCGCCATTTGAACCCGCTGCCGAAGAATCTGGAGTCGGTGCTGCGCCGCTTCCGGAAGATTCTGGTGCCCGAAAACAACTCCGGCCATCTGGCAACGCTGCTGCGCAGCCGCTTTCTCCTGCCGGTCAAGCCGCTGGCGAAGATCGAAGGCCGGCCGTTTTTGATCCGCGAAATCCGCAACGCCCTCGAAGCCGAGTTGAGACCATGAGCGCCCCCACCCTGTTCCCCCCCGAGACGCCGCCTCCCGCCAGCGCGGATTGCCTGCGGCAACTGACCCGCAAGGATTTCCAGACCGGGCAGGAAGTCCGCTGGTGCCCCGGCTGCGGTGATTACGCGATTCTGACGCAGGTCCAGAAGGTCCTGGCCGGGCTGGGCATCCCGCGACACAACTTCGTGTTCGTGTCGGGCATCGGCTGCTCGTCGCGCTTCCCGTACTACGTGAACACGTACGGCATCCACGGCATCCACGGCCGCGCGCCGGCCATCGCCACCGGCGTCAAATGCGCCAACCCCGCGCTGTCGGTCTGGGTCGTGACCGGCGACGGCGACGGGCTGTCCATTGGCACCAACCACGTCATTCACTGCCTGCGCCGCAACCTCGACGTGAAGGTGCTGCTGTTCAACAACCGCATTTACGGCCTCACGAAAGGCCAGTACTCGCCCACCTCCGAGTTCGGCAAGCGCACCAAGTCCAGCCCGCTGGGCACCATCGAACAACCCATCAGCCCAGTGCTGACCGCGCTGGCCGCCCAGGCCACGTTCGTGGCGCGCACGCTGTACGCGGACCCCGCCCATCTGGCGGCGACGGTGGACGCCGCCGCGCGGCACCGGGGCGCGGCATTCATCGAGATTCTGCAGAACTGCCGCGTCTTCAACGAAGGCTCGTTTGATGAAGTCGCGGACCGGGCCAGCGCCGAGGAATCGCGGATTCTGCTGCGCCACGGCGAGCCCATCCGCTTCGGCAAAGGCGGCCGCCGCGGCCTGGTGATGCGCAACATGGAACCGGCAATCGTGGACCTCGAGGCCGAACCCGCGCGCGAAGGCGAACTGCTCGTCCACAACGCGCGCAGCGAGTCGCCGGCCTTGGCGGCGTTGCTGGCCGAGCTCGAGCCGCCGCAATTTCCCACCGCACTGGGCGTGTTCCGCCAGGTTGAACGCCAGACCTACGACGACCTGTTGATGGAGCAAATCCGCAACTCCATGGCCAGGCGCGGGCAGCCTAATTTGAAAGCCCTGCTCAATTCGGGGACCACCTGGGAGGTGGAGTAGCGCCGATGACGGCCGCTGCCGCGCCTGACGCCGACCCGGCCGACCTCGCGGTGTACCGCCTCGAGGAGGCGTCCAGCACGCCGGCCAAGCCTGCGGCCGCCGTGCCCGACGACCGGGAATGGACCGAGCCGCTGTTGCGCGACTACGCCATCTGGTTTTGTCAGTTGCGCTGGCTGGTGGTGGCGGTGCTTTTCGTGGTGGCAGCAGCCGGGCTGTTCCACGAATTGCCCGCGTCGCTGGGACTGAAGATCAATCCCGTCTGGCCGGGCACAGCCGCCGCCTTGCTGGCGGCGCTCAACCTGGCCTTCAGCCGCCTGGCGCGACGCGCGGTCGCGGGCACCGGACAGTGGCGTCCGCTCCGGGTGGTGTTGTGGGCGCAGATCGTGAGCGATCTGTTGATCCTCACGGCGGTCATTCACTGGCTGGGACCCGAGTGGCCGGCGGCGCCGTTCATGTACCTCTTTCACATCATCCTGGCCTGTCTCGTGTTTTCACCGGGCGAAAGCCTGGCCGTCGCGGGTCTGGCGGCGGGCAGTCACGGGCTGGCGCTGTGGGCCGTGGCCGCGGGCTGGGTGCCGCCTTCGTCGGTGCTGGCCGCCGGCGGACCGGCCGGGGACGGCTCTGCCCCGGCGGGCGGCATCGCCGCCGTGATTCCCATGTTGTTGATCTGGGCGGTGATCTGGTATCTCGTGTCGCGCCTGGCCGCGACGCTGCGCCGGCGGGAACATCAACTGGCTGAAACCAACCGGCGGCTGGCGGCCAGCATTGAAGAACGCGCGAAGCACATGCTCCAGACCACCCACCAGTTGAAGGCGCCCTTCGCGGCCATCCACGCGATGAGCCAGGTGCTGCTGGGCGGCTACGCCGGGGCGCTGCCGCCGTCGGCAACCCAGGTGGTGGAAAAGATCGCGACCCGTTGCCTGGCGTTGTCGCGGCAGATTCAGGAGATGCTCCAGCTCGCCAACTTGCGTTCCCGCGGCCAGGCGGAGCCGCCGCGCCGCCCGCTGGACCTCGCCGCCGTGGTGGGCGAGGTGGTCGCCCGCGTCGAACCGGCCGCCCGCCAGCGCCACATCCGCCTCGACACCGCCCTGGCGCCCGCGCCGGTGAGCGCCGTGGCGGACCACGTGACCATGCTGGTGGACAACCTGGTGGTGAACGCCGTGAACTACTCGCACGACGGCGGCGTGGTGGAGGTGGCCTGCGGCCCGCAGCCCGGCGCGGGCGCGCGGTTCACCGTGCGCGACCACGGCATCGGCATCCCCCGCGAGAAACTGCCGCACATCTTCGAGGACTATTACCGCACCGAGGAAGCCGTGTTGCACAACCGCGCCTCGACCGGCCTGGGCCTGGCGATCGTGCGCCAGGTGGCCTGCGCCGAGCGCGCCGCCGTGCAGGTGGAAAGCGCGCCCGGCTGGGGCACGCGCTTCACCGTCACCTGGCCCGGCCTCGCCGCGACGACTCTCTGAAACCTCCAGCCCCGCAAACCCGAATCCGACCATGGCTTACCTGTTGATTGTTGACGACGACCCGGAGTTCGCCTCCGCGGTGGCCACCGTGTGCGAAGCGATGGGCCACGAGGTCCAGGTCCTGCACACCCCGGGCGAGACCCTGGCCAGGGTGGAAGCGCGCCGACCCGACGCGGTGATCCTGGACGTGATGTTTCCCGAGGATCCCAGCGCCGGCTTCCAACTGGCGCGCGAACTGCGCCGCCGCACCGCCAGCCTGCCCATCCTCATGCTCACCGCCGTGAACCAGCAGTTTCCACTGGGGTTCAGCACCAAGGACATTGACCCCAAATGGCTGCCGGTGACCGACTTTGTGGAAAAGCCGGTGGACTTCGCTTTGCTGCGCGAACGCATCGCGCGCTTGCTGGCCAGCCCGGGCCCCAGCGCGTAGGCCGGGGGGCTGCGGCCAGATGCTGGCCTTCGACTTTTCTTGGTTGGGCGAGACTCTGTCGGGCCCTGCTGTGCCGGGGTTCGAGACTCGGGGTTCATGGTTCGAGGGAAGCGGATGCCGGATGCCAGATTCTCGTTCCCCGCTTCTGACTTCTGACTCCTGACCACTGACTATTGACCACTGCCTTCTGGCTCCTGCCTTCCGCCGCAGCGGCCATTTCTGTGCCGTCAGACGCACAGTTTCCAGCCGCTCCCAGCCGGGTTTAATGCCCGGAACGCGGCCCGGGCGGGCGTGGGCGGCGGGGAATATCGGTTTGCAATCGCCTTTTGCCCAGGTAGGCTTGGCGACTCGCGCCGTTCGCACATGCGACAGTTCCTGACCATTGCCAGCAACACCTTTCTGGAGCTGGTCCGGCAGCCGGTCTTCCTGCTGCTGATGACCGCCTCCGGGGCGTTCTGCGTGTTCCTGGCCGCGGTGCCGTATTTCGGCTTCGGGGACGATCCCAAGATGGTCAAGGACAGCGTGCTGGCCGTGATGCTGCTGGCGGGCCTGGTGGGGGCGGTGCTGAGCGCCTCGGCCACGGTGGCGCATGAAATCCGCACCGGCACCGCGCTGGCCGTGCTGGCCAAGCCGGTCAGCCGCGCGCAGTTCCTCCTGGCCAAATACGCCGGCCTGGCTGCCGCGCTCATGGTGCTGACCTACTTCAACGCCATCGCCTCGCTGCTGGCCAGCCGGATGGCCTTCGACGCCTACGGCGAGGCGGACACGCTGTCGCTGGCGATCTATTTCGGGATGCTGGTGCTGGCATACCTGGCGGGCGGCTTTGCGAACTACTTTCTGGACCGCGTGTTCGTGACGATCACGGTGACGGCGGCGTGCGTGCTCACCACGCTGGGGTTTCTGTACGTGGCGTTCTTCACCAAGGTGGACACGTTCTTCGGCACGCCGCAGGTCGTGGACTGGCGGCTCATCCCGGCGGCGATGCTGATCCTGCTGGCGGTGTGGGTGCTGGCGGGGCTGGCGCTGGCGTGCTCCACGCGGCTGGACATGCTGCCCACGCTGGCGGTGTGCACCGCGCTGTTCATCCTGGGGCTGCTGTCCGATTATCTCTTCGGCGCGCGCGCCGAGGCCGGCGAAGGCTGGGCGGTCGTGCCGTACACGCTGCTGCCCAACTGGCAGTTGTTCTGGATGGCCGACGCCCTCGGCATGGACAAGGCGATCCCGTGGACGTACGTGGCGCGGGCGTTCGGGTACAGCGCCGGGTATATCGGCGCGGTGCTGGCCGTGGCGCTGGTGCTCTTTCAAGACCGCGAGCTGAGTTAGAACCATGGAACAAAGCATTTCTACCAAAGGACTGGTGAACTGGCTGCTGCTGCTGGTGCTGACCGTGGCGGTGGCCGCGCTGGGCCATTACGCCGGGTCGGTCACGGGTTACGCGACCGCGGCGTTCATCGGCATGGGCTTTCTCGTGGCGCTGGTGGCCTACATCCAGATGCGCCTCGAGGAACGCGAGCAGCTCGAGCAGATGGAGGTGGACGAACTCCGCAAAAGCGCCAGCAGCTCCTCGCTCTTCACCGGGGCGGACGCCGAATTGTTCCCCGCCCGCCGGGCGCGCGAGCAGTTCGAGCGGTTCATCGTGCCCGGCTTTGCCATCCTGCTGCTGCTGGGCCAGGCGGCGGGCGTCAATTTTCTCTGGCGGCTGATCGTCCATGACTGGCCGGCCACGACGGAACAGGCCACGGTGGCGATGACGCTGAACGGCCTGTTGGCGCTGGTGTACTTTCAGGTGGGCAAGTACTCCGCCGTGCTGGCGCGCCTCCAGAACCAGCGGCTGCTGCGGCCCCAGGCCAGTTACGTGCTGCTCGGCTCGGTGCTGTGCGTGGTGGCTGCGGGCGTCGAGGCCGCCGGCTGGGCGGGCTATCCGGGCGTGGACCGCACCGTCGCCCGCATCCTGGTGATGGTGCTGGGCCTGGTGGCGGCGGAGAACCTCATCACGCTGGTGCTGGAAATCTACCGCCCGCGCGTCAAGGGCCAGGCCGCGCATCCGCTGTACGAGAGCCGCCTCATCGGCATATTGAGCCAGCCCGGCGGGCTCATCACCACGGCGGCGCAGGCGCTGGATTACCAGTTCGGCTTCAAGGTTTCGCAGACGTGGTTTTACCGCTTCCTCGAGCGCGCCTTTGCCTGGCTGGTGCTGGTGCAACTGACCATCCTGCTGCTCTCCACCTCGTTCGTGTTCGTCGAGCCGGGCGAGCAGGCGGTCCTGCAACGCTTCGGGAGGCCGGTGGCCGGCCGGGAAATCCTGGGCCCGGGCCCGCACGTCAAGTGGCCCTGGCCGGTTGACCGGGTGCAGCGCTACCAGACCGAGCGCGTGCAAAGTTTCACGGTGGGCATCGTCGAGGAGGAGGAGCACGTCCAGCAGCGGGTGGTGCTCTGGTCCAAGCCGCACGCCAAGGAGGAGTTCAACCTGCTCGTGGCCAGTCGCGAGGCCCAGACCGGGGCGGCCCCGACCGAAGGCGAGCAGGCCGTGCCCGTCAATATGCTCAGCGTCAAGCTGCCGGTCCAGTATCAGATTCACGACCTCGTGGCCTACGCCTACGGCCATGCCGACGCCGGCAGGCTCCTGCAAGCCATCGCCCAGGCCGAGGTCACGCGCTACCTGGTGAACGTGGATTTCGACGAGATCATGGGTCGCGGCCGGCGCGCGGCCAGCGAGGTGCTGCTGCAACGCATCCAGGCGCGGGCCGACGCCTACAAGCTGGGCGTGAAGGTGCTGTTCGTGGGCCTGCACGGGATTCATCCGCCGGTCAAGATCGCGCCCGAGTTCGAGCGGGTGTTCGGCGCCATGCAGGAACGAGCGGCCACCAACCATTACGCGCGCGCGTACGCCGCCGAGCGCCTCCCGCTGGCCCAGGCCGAGGCGGCGCGCAAGGTCAACGAAGCCGAGGCCGCCCGCTCGCGGCTGACCGCCCTGGCGGCCGGCACCGCCGCGCGGTTCACCAACCAGGTGCTGGCCTACCAGGCCTCGCCGGAGGTGTACCGCCTGCGCACCTACCTGGACACCGTCAGCCGCGCCACGGCGCCGGCCCGCAAGTACGTCATCGTCCCCAGCAACACGCATGAAGTCGTGACCTTCAACCTCGAGGACCGCATCCGGCAGGACCTGCTGGACGTGGCGCTGCCCGCGGCCTCGAAGTGAACTCCCGAGCCTGATTGACCCCGACCATGAAGAACAACCCCCTGACCCTCGCCACCGGCGCGGTGGTGGTGCTCATCTTCGCCGCGATGCTGTTCGCCTTCCAGGTGCGGCAGACCGAGGTGGTGATCGTGACCACCCTGGGCCGCTATTCGCGGAGCATCGAGCAGCCCGGCCTGTACTTCCGGCTGCCGTGGCCGATCCAGAACGTCCACCGCTACGACAACCGCGTCCGCAACCTCGAAAAGAAGTACGAGCAGACCACCACCGCGGACGCCCGGATCATCGTGATTGAGGTCTTCCTCGGCTGGCGGGTGAAGGACCCCCGGCAATTCCTGGAATACTTCGGCGAGAGCGTGGCCGAGGCGGAGCGCAACCTGGAAATCCAGCTTCGCACCGCCAAGAACAACACCGTGGGCAGCCATCCGCTGTCGGACTTCATCTCCGTGGACCCGCAGGCGCTCAAGTTCGACGCCATCGAGACCGAGATGCTCGAGGAGGTGCGCAAGGCCACCGCCAATTTCGGCGTCGAGATCGTCCTGCTCGGCATCAAACAGATCGGGCTCCCCGAGAGCATCACCACCAAGGTCTTCGAGCGCATGAAGGCCGAACGCGAGCGCCTGGTGAAGCAGTTCCAGGGCGAGGGCGAGAAGGAAGCCATCAGCATCCGCTCTGAGGCCGACCTGAGGCGCGAGCAGATCCTGGCCGAGGCCGACGCCCGGGCGCGGCAGATCCTGGGCGAAGCCGAGGCCCGCGCCGCCGCCCAGCTCAAGACCTTCGAGCAAAACACCGAGCTGGCCGTGTTTCTGTTGAAGCTCGACGCGCTGGAGCAGTCCTTGAAGGAACGCGCCACGCTGGTGCTGGACCCGCGCACCCCGCCCTTTGACCTGCTCCAGGGCGCGATCTCACCGTCCGGCCGCAAGAGCCAACCGGGTTCCCAGCCATGAACGATCCGCAACTGCCCCCGTCCAACCTGCCGCCCACACCGCCAGCGGCGGCCGCCCCGCCGCCCGCCACTCCGGCGGTGGATGACGCCAGTTCGCAGGCGCTCTCCGAGGCGTTCCGCAGCAGCTTCAAGATCGTCAAGTTCCTGATGGCGGTCCTGGTGCTGGTGTTCCTGTGCTCGGGCATGTTCGTGGTGCAGCCCAACCAGCGGGCCATCGTCCTGTTCTTCGGCCGGCCGATGGGCGTGGGCGATGACCAGCTCAAGAAGCCCGGCTGGCATTGGGCCTGGCCGTATCCGATCAACGAGCCGGTGCGCATCCCGGTCGGCGAAATCCAGACCGTCACCTCCATCACCGGCTGGCATGCCACCACGCCCGAGATGGAGGCTTCGAACCAGGAACCGCCCGCCACGGGCATGCTCCGGCCCGAGGCCGACGGCTACACGCTCTCCGCGGACGGCAACATCCTCCACGCCCGCGCCACGGTGAAGTACCGCATCACCGATCCGATCCGCTACACCTTCGGCTTCGCCAACGCGCCGGCGCTGCTCACCAACATCCTGAACAACGCCCTCATTTTCGCCTCGGCCCGGATGACCGCCGACACCGCGCTCTACAAGGACAAGGCCGGCTTCCGCGACCTGGTCCTCGAGCGCGTCCGCGCCAAGATCACCGAGGCGGACCTGGGCATCACGCTCGAGCCGAGCGACGTCGAGACCAAGACGCCCGTGGACGTGCGGCTGGCCTTCGAGCAGGTCAACGCCGCCGAGCAGGAGCGCAGCCGCAAGATCAGCGACGCCCTCGGCTACCGCGACCAGATCACCAGCAAGGCCTTGGGCGAGGCGGACGCCATCATCGCCCGCGCCCTGGGCAGCAGCAACCGGCTCGTCACCGCCATCGCCTCGGAGGCGCAGGCGTTCCGCGACCAGTTGCCCGAGTACTTGAAGGACCCCGAGTTGTTCCGGCAGCGCCTGCTGACCGCCCGTCTGTCCCGGGTGCTGACCAATGCCCAGGAGAAGTTCTTCCTGCCGGAACGTGACTTCAGCCAGTCGCGCGAAGTGCGCCTGCAGCTCAGCCGCGAACCCGTGAAACGCGAAGCCCCGGCCACGCGCTGACCCGTTTCCGCACCACCTTCACCCGCCATGCAAGTCACCTCGCTCCTTTCCCGGCAGCAACACCAGCACGACCACGGCGCGCACGCGCATCACGACCACGCGCACGACGAGCACGAGTCCTGCGCGGGCTGCGTCCACGACCACGAACACATCCCGGTGCGTCTCACCCAGACGCTCATCGGCATGATGTTCCTGATCAATTCGTTCCTGGTCTCGTGGTTCTTCGACGGCGGCCGGATGGTCGCCAGCGCCAGCGCCATGGTCGGCGCCGTCATCCTCGGCGCGCCGATCATCTGGACGGCGGTCAAGGACCTGCGCCGCGGGATCCTCAGCATCAACGAACTCGTGGCCATCGCCGTGCTGGCCTCCTTCGGCAAGGGCGCGGCCGCCCTGGGGGCCGGCGAGGCCGCCGGCTACGGCGTCGGCGATTACCAGACCGCCGGCATCGTCGCCTTTTTCATGCTGCTGGGCGAAATCATCGAGACCCGCACCGCCGCGGGCGCGCGCGCCTCCATCGAGTCGCTCATCAAGCTCACCCCCACCAAGGCCCGCCGGCTGCTCGCGGCTGGCGCCGAGGAGGAGGTGCCGGTGTCCGATCTCAAGGTCGGCGACGTGATCCGCATCCGCCCCGGCGACAACGTGGCGGCTGACGGCGTGATCGTGTCGGGCGAAGGCTCGTTCAACCAGGCCACCATCACCGGCGAATCGCTGCCGGTGGACAAGAAGCCCGGCGACCTGGTGTTCGCCGGCACGCAAAACCTCACCGGCGTGCTCGAGGTGCGCGTGACCAAGGCCGGCCACGACACCACGCTCGGGCGCGTGCGCGAGCTGATCCTCGCCGCCGAGAAGACCAAGCTGCCGTTCATGCGCATCGTGGACCAGTACATGGTCTATTACACGCCGCTGGTGCTGGTGCTGGGCGCGCTGGTCTGGGCCTTCACCCACGACCTCAACCGCGTCATCTCCGTGCTGGTTGTGGCCTGCCCGTGCGCGTTCATCCTGGCCTCGCCCACCGCCATGGTGGCCGCGCTGTCCGCCGCCGCCCGCCTCGGCATCCTCATCAAGAACGTGGCCGACATCGAGCTGGCCGCGCGCATCAACGCCTTCATCTTCGACAAGACCGGCACGCTCACCACCGGCCGCCTGGCCGTCAGCCGGCTCCTGCCGCTGGGCGACATCAAACCCGCCGAGCTGCTGCGCCTGGCCGCCTCCGCCGAGAAGTACAGCAACCACCCCACCGCCAAGGCGCTCGGCGAACTGGCCCAGGAGGTGGGCGTCCCGTTGACCGAACCCAGGAACTTCAAGGAAACCGCCGGCCGCGGCATCCGCGCCCAGGTGGACGGCGCCGACGTCATCATCGGCCGCGCCCAGTGGCTCAAGGACAACGGCGTGGCCGACGACCTCACCCGCTCGGTGGACCTGAACGAAACCGAGGGCTTCAGCCTCATCTACGTGGCCCGCGATGGCCGTTACCTGGGCTGGATCGGCCTGCGTGACCAGACCCGGTCCGAGGCGCGCGAATCCCTCGCCACGTTGCTCAAGACAGGCGTGCGCCGCATCGCCATGGTGTCCGGCGACCGCCAGCCCGTGGCCGCGCGCGTCGCCCGCGAGATCGGCTGCGAAGAGGTCATGGCGGAGTGCCTGCCGCAAAACAAGGTCGAGTTTGTCCGGCAGATGAAGGCCAAGGGCTACCGCGTGGCCGTGGTGGGCGACGGCGTGAACGACGCGCCGGCCCTGGCCGCCGGCGACATGGGCATCGCCATGGGCGCCGCCGGCAGCGAGGTTGCCATCCACAGCGCGACCATCGCGCTGATGAACAACGACCTCCGCCGGCTGCCGTTCTTGGTGCGGCTCTCGCGCATGACCCGCAACGTGATCAACCAGAACTTCCTCTTCGGTGTCTTCTTCATCATCGGCGGCCTCACGCTGGCGGCCTTCGGCTACATCAATCCGATCGTGGCGGCCATCATGCACAACGCCGGCTCGCTGATCGTCGTCTTCAACAGCGCCCGCCTCGTGCGCGAGGGTGAGGAACTCGAGCCATTCCAGGCCGCCGCCCCGCCCGCCCCCGGCGTCACCCCGGCCCCCGCCGCGCCTTTGGCCCCCGCGCCGGCGTGAGCCGCGCGGCACGAACGCAAAGCCTGAAGCAGCGCCGGGAATCGCGCCCGCCCCGGGCGCAGTTTTCCGCGCCTCGCGGAAAACCGCCCCGTTCCCAAACCCGATCTGCCACGGTTCGCGCGCTCGGCAGCGAGAGGCGGGGCGCCTCCCGCAACGCCCGGGGCGGGCGTGATCCTCAACTTCGGTTTTCGGTTTTGAGCGTGTGGCGCCTTGGCGCTGTTTGCGCCTTTTTGCGGCCCTGCTTTTGGGCTACGCCCCGCCAGTCCCGGCCAATCCGCGCGACCCGTGGTCTTCATGTTCCACGCCGTGGTTCGTGCTCGCCCGCCGCGCGCCGCGTCCTTTAGGCTCCGCCGCACTTTGACATGACCGAAGCCAAGTCCAACGCCGACCTCGCGCCCTGTCTGGCGGTCGTCATGCCGGTGTACAACGAGCGGGCCACCGTCGCCGAGGTCGTCCAGGCGGTCCTGGCCCAGCGGGCGGTGCAGCAGCTTGTGGTGGTGAACGACGCCTCGACCGACGGCACCCGCGAGGCGCTCGAGCGCCTGGCCGACGGCGACCCGCGTCTGTTGCTCCTCCACCACGAAGTCAACCAGGGCAAGGGCGCCGCCCTGCGCACCGGCTTCGCCCACGCCCGCGCGCCCGTCGTCATCGTGCAGGACGCCGACCTCGAGTACGACCCGGCCGAGTACCACACCGTGCTGGCGCCCATCCTGGCGGGCAAGGCGGACGTGGTGTTCGGCTCGCGCTTCCAGGGCGCGGGCGCGCACCGCGTGCTGTACTACTGGCATTCGGTGGCCAACCGGCTGCTGACCACGTTCTCGAACATGGCCACGAACCTGAACCTCTCGGACATGGAAACCTGTTACAAGGCGTTCCGCCGGGAGGTGCTCGAACGCATCGTCATCGAGGAAAACCGCTTCGGGTTCGAGCCGGAGATCACCGCCAAGGTCGCCCGGCTGGGCGTGCGCATTTACGAGGTGCCCATCTCGTACTACGGCCGCACCTACGCCGAGGGCAAGAAGATCGGCTGGAAGGACGCCGTGCGCGCGCTGTGGTGCATCCTCAAGTACCGCCTCAAGCCGCTGCCATGAACCCGCCGCCGGCCGCGCCGCCCAACGCCGCGGCGCACACCGAGGACTTCGAGTTCGCCGCGCTGGCCGAGGCGCGCAACTACCGCGCCCGGCTGCTGCGGGAGTTCGGCGCCGATCTCGCCGGGCGGGTGCTCGAGGTCGGCGCGGGCATTGGCCAGATCACCGCCGCGCTGTGCCTGCATCCGGGCGTGCGCGAAGTCGTGGCGGTCGAGCCCGAGGCGCGCTTCTGCGAGCGGCTCCGTGCCAGCCTGCCCGGCCGGCGCGTGGTCTGCGGCACGGTCGCCGATCTCGGCGAAGACCGGGACTGGGACGCCGTCCTGAGCGTGAACGTGCTCGAGCACATCGCCGACGACGCGGCCGAACTGCGCGCCTACGCCCGGCTGCTGGCCGCCCGCCGCGGCGCGTTGTGCCTGTTCGTGCCCGCGCGGCCGGAGCTGTACGCGCCGATTGACCGCGACTTCGGCCATTACCGGCGTTACACGCGGCCGTCGTTGCGCGCCCGGCTCGAGGCCGCCGGCTTTCGCGTCACGCGGCTGCGATATTACAACTGCGCGGGCTATTTCGCCTGGTGGCTGAATTTCCGCGTGCTGCGCCGGCGCGGCTTCGACCTGCCTTCCGTGCGGCTGTTCGATCGCGTCATCTTCCCGCTGGTGCATGCGCTGGAAAGCCGCGTGCTGGCGCCGCCTTTTGGACAAAGCCTCCTTGCGGTGGCGCACCCCGCCCCGCCATGAGCCTGAATCCCGGAGCGGAACACAACGCCGGCGGCCCCGTTGGCGGCGTCACGGATCACGGCGCGAACCGGCGGGCATTCCTCCTCTTCCTCGTCACCAGCGCGCTGTTGGCGCTCGCCGTCTTTCGCGGGGCGTTGTGGGGCGAGCGCCTGCTGGCGCCGCTCGACATCGCCCCGGCCCTGCTGGCCAAGTACCGCTGGCTGGCGCCCGGCCATGCGGGCGTCCCGGCCAACCACTACACGATTGACCAGCTCACCTACGACCTGCCGCTCCAGCGCACGCTCTACGAGGCGTACCGCGCCGGCGAAGTGCCGTGGTGGGACCCGTACACCTTCGGCGGCCGGCCGCTCCTGGCGGACGCGCACATCAACGGAACCGACCCGGTCCGCCTGCTGTGCTACCTCACCCTGCCCTTCGAGCCGGCCTACAACTGGACCTTGATCCTGCACTGGTGGCTCGGCGGCCTGGGTCTGTTTGCGCTGCTGCGACGCTGGCGGTACGACGCCACGACCAGCGTCGGCCTGGCGCTGGCCGGCCAATGCGCCGGGTACCAGGCGATCTTTTTTGGGCATCCGTGGAACGCCGGCGCCTTTTTGTTCTATCCGTGGCTGTGGCTGGCCTGGGATGCGTGGCTCGCGGAACGACGCTGGTGGGCCTGGCCGCTGGGCGGGCTGGCCGCGGCGGGCGTGTTTTACGCCGGCAACATCCAGTCGCACGCCTACGTGGTGGTGTTCGCGCTGGCTTTCCTGGTCGGGCAAGCCGGTTTGTCCTGGCGCGAATGGCGGCGGACGCTGCCGGTGGTGGCGGGTTGCGGCGTGCTCGGCGCCCTGCTGGCCGCGCCGGTGCTGGCGGCCCAAATCGAGTTCTACCGGCTAAGCGTGCGCCCGGTGCCGCTGCCGCTGAATCCGGTTGCGTGGCTGAGCGGCCTGGCTTCGCTCACCGCGTTCCATCCCTGGGCGCTGGGCACGTTCCGGTCGCTCGACCTCTCCAAATTCTTCGGCCAGTATGCACTCGGCTTTGTGGTGTTCATCGGATCGGCCGCTGTGGCGCTGGCGGTACTGGGCGCGGCTCGCGGTCGGCGCGTGGCGCTCCGACCGGAAATTTGGCGGGTCGCGATCGGGCTGGTGCTCGCTTACCTGCTGATCCTTTCCACGCCGCTGCAAGCCGCGCTTTACACGCGGTCCGCCGGTCTGGCGGTGCTGGGCCTGATCGTGCTGGCCGGGCTGGGCCTCGAGTTTCTGCGCCGCGAATCCGCGCCGTTGCGTACCTGGGGCTGGAGCCTGGCCGGACTGGCGTTGGCGACCACGCTAGCGTTGAACCTCATGGCCTTCGTGATCTACCCGCGCCTGCTGCCGCGCGTCCGCGACGCGGTTCTGCGCGAAGCCGCGACCCGCAGCGCGCTCACCGCGGCGCCGGCGCTCCGCGAGTTTCAGGTGAACAACCTGCCGCGCGAAATCTCGGTGCGAAATCCCGAAACCGTGCTGGCCACCGCCGGACTCCTCGCCGTGGCCGCGCTCTGCCTGCGGCCGGACTGGCGTCGCCGTCCGGGCGTGTGGCCGGTCCTGCTGGCGCTGAACCTGGCGCCGGTGGCGCTGTTTTACGCGCGGTTCACCGCAAACCAGCCCGTCGCCGGCTGGCGTCATTTGGAAGCCGGCGGGCCCGAGCAGCGGCGCGTGGCCACTGCGCTGGATCACGACCTGGCGCGCCTGCGCGAGGTGGCGCCCGGGGTGTACGATCAGGTCTTTCCCAACTGCCTGGGTCATCTCCAGCGCGTGCGCGTGCTGCACGGTTACTCGGCGCTGGTCCCGCGCTGCTTCGCCAACCTGCCGGAATCGGAACAAACCGCCTGGGCCAACCGCGTGGCCGATGCCACCTATACCACCACTGAGCCCGGCCTGGCGGGCGGGCGATTCGAGACCAACCGCCTCGCCGGCCCGGCCAGCTTTCAATGGCAAGGCGAGGCGCCCCGCGCCTTCCGCGCGGAACTGGTTTCGTTGAACGAACAACGGGTCACGTTCGAGCCCGGCCCGGCGGGCACGCTGCTTTGGACCGACACGGCTTATCCGGGCTGGCGGGCGACGCTGGGCAACCAGCCGGTCGCACCGCGGCGCGTCGAGCCCTGTTTCTCCGCGATCGAAATCCCCGCCGGCTCGGCGCCGGCGGTTCTGCGGTTGCGCTACCGGCCCACCGGCCTGGGTCCGGCGACTGCGATCGCGCTTGGCGGCGTCGCTTTGGTGGGTGTGGCCAGCGCACTGGCCAGGCGCGTCGCGAAACGCCCCGCCTCCGATTGAACTGAATGAGGTGGGTCGCTCCTCACCTTTGGGTGGGTCGCCTCCGGCAATTGAGGTGGGTCGCCCCTCGCTGAGGGGCGACACGAGCCTGCGTCTCAACGAGACGCCGGCTACCTGCCTTCCGAACCAACAAGGGGCGCAGCTTCCGCGGTCGCCAAGCCGAGCTTTTTGCTTCGCGCCGCGTCGCGACCCGTTAGCCTGCCGGCTCGTGACCCGCCGCGAGTGGAACCCGTTTCTGCGCTTTCCGCGCGCGTCGCTGCTGGTGGCCGCCGCACTGTGCCTGCCGTTGCTCTGGCCGCTAGCGCGGTTCGCGGTGAGCGCGGAGGTCACGGCCTTGCTTCAAGGCGACCAGCGCAACCTGGCCGCCTACACGCAGGTCCGGGAAATCCTGGGTGAAAACGAGGTCGTGGTCGTCAGCCTGGAGCACCCCGATCTCTTCTCGCCCGCGGGCCTGGGGCTGGTCTGGCAGCTCAGCGACGCCCTCGATCGCCTGCCCGGCGTGATCGAGGTGAAGAGCCTCACCCATGCCGTGAAGCCGGTGCGGCGCGGCCTGGGCTTCGAAATGGAACCGCTGCTGCCCGAACCCCCGCCGGACGCGGCGAAGCTGGCGGCTTTTCGCGAGTTCTGCCTGGGCCATCCGCTGGTGCGCAACATCATGGTGGCCGCGGACGGCCGGCACACCGTGCTGACGGCCACCTTCGCGGGGCGGCCGGAGTCGCCGGCGGAACAGGCGGCGTTTCGCGAACGGCTCGAGGCCGCGCTGGCGCCGTTTCGCGCGGCCGGCGTGTCGCTGCGCGTGCTGGCGTTGCCGCTGATCGAAGCCGAAATCCGCGCCACACTGGTCCGCGATCTGCGGCGCTTCGTGCCCGCTGCCTTCGGCGTGGTGGTCGCGGTGCTGTGGGGTGCGTTCCGGTCGTTCCGGCTGGTGGCCCTCACGCTGGCCAACCAGGCCGTGGTGCTCGCGTTGCTGCCCGGCGTCATCCACTGGTCGGGCCGGACACTGACCGTTTTTTCCGCGATGCTGCTGCCGCTGGTCACGGGCCTGCACCTCACGCTGCTGATGCACCTGCTGACCGCGTGGCAACGCGCGCGGGCGCGTGAGCCTGACCCGGCCGCAGCGCTGCGGGCCGCGCTGGCGGACGTGCAGAAGCCGGCGCTGTTCTCGGTGCTGACCACCCTCATCGGCCTGCTGTCGCTTACCGCCGGGGGCGTGCCGCAGATGCGCGATTTCGGCTGGCTGGGCGCGGCGTGCCTGGTGGTGGTGTGGGCTTTCACCTTCGGGCCCGCTCTGGTGCTGCTGCAATGGACCGGCGGCCCGGCGGCAAAGGGGTCGCGCAGCCAGGGGCCGGGCCCGGGCGCCGCGGCGGACCAGTGGGTGAACTGGCTCGCCCGTCATCGGCGCGGGGTGTTCATCGCGGCCGGGCTGGCGGCGGTCGTGGCAGTGATCGGCCTGGCGCGAACGCGCACCGACGTGCGCATGACCGGGATGCTCAGTCCGGTGAGCCCCACACGACAGGCCCTCGAGGAACTGGACGCGGTGTACGGCGGCTTGAACGTCGTCCAGATCGAGTTCGACACCGGGACGACGAACGGCGTGAACGCGCCGGCGTTTTTGCGGTACTTGGAGCGTGTGCATCGCTTCGCGGTATCGCGCCCCGAGCCGACCGGCGTCTATTCGTACGCACAACTGCTGGCGATGGTGAACCAAGTCTGGGAGGGCGGCCGTGCCGACGCCTTGCGGCTGCCGGAAAATTCGCTGTTGCTCACCCTGTTCACCGCAGCGCTGCGCTCGTACGAACTGCCGTTCCTCACCGCGCTGGCCGACCCGGCGTTCCGCACCGCCAGTCTGGTGGTGCGCACGCGCCATTTGCCCGCCAGCGACTACTTGGAACTGGTGCGCGCCATCGTGGCCGAGGCGGAACGGACCCGCCCGCCCGGCGTGACGGTGTCGGCGGCGAGGGGCCTGCACGACATCCTCGAAGCCGACCGCCGCCTGCTGCGCAGCCAGGTGGGCAGCGCCGGTATGGCGGCGGGAATGATCGCGCTGACGCTCGGCGCGCTGTGGCGTTCGACGCGTTTGGCCGTGCTGGCGCTCGTCACGAATCTGGTGCCGGTGGCGCTGGCGCTGGCAGGCGCCGGATTCGCCGGCGTGCCGCTGAACTCGATCACCGTCATGGTGGGCGCCATCGCGCTGGGCGTGGCCGAGGATGACACCGTGCATTTTCTCACGCACTGGCGGGATGCCCGGCGGCGCGGGTTCTCGCCGGTGGACGCGGTGCGCGACACCTTGCGCGTCAAAGGCCCGCCCATCTTTTGGACCACGGTGATCCTGGTGGCGGTGTTCGCCCTGTTCCTGCTGTCCTCGTTTCCGCCGGTCGTGCATTTCGGGCTGCTGCTGGCGGGCGCGTTTGTGGCGGCGCAAATCGCGGTGTTGGTGCTCCTGCCGGCGTGGCTGGCTGGAACCCGTTGATCGTCAGTCGGGCTGGGAAAGCTTCAGGCTCGACCACACCACCGAGTGTGGTCGAGCAGCTTGCAGGGATGGTAGCGGCGCCCGACCCGCTTCACCCTGAAAGCTCGGCCGCCTTGATCGCGCCCTGACTGATAGGTGACGTACCGCAACCCTTTGCACGGCGTATTTCAGCAGGGCCTTCGCGAGCGCCTGGCCGGGGCGGCCGGGAACTGTCCAGACCAGCCTTGATTCGCCGGCCGCCGCCGTTCCCGTTCCCCTCACCCCAACCCTCTCCCGGCGGGTGAGGGAACAACGCGCCCCGCGCGCGGCACCGATGCGGGAGCGTCCGCACTGACGCAGGCGCTTGAATGGCCTCCCTCTCCTTGAGGGAGAGGGCCGGGGTGAGGGGGAAGGAGCAAACGAAGGACTTCGAAAGCGGCTGGCCGTTGGTTGCCAGGGCCGGAAGAAACTCCCACAAACAGTAAAGCGCGCCCCTTTCGCGCCAGCCGGCAAAATGCGGTTGACGCGCCTTCCGCCCGATGTTTGCTTGTCCGCGCTGCATCGAAAGTGGTGGTTGAATCGAATGTCTTTGGGCTCCCCGGGGAGCCCTTGTTTCTTTATGGAACAACGCGCCGGGCTTGCGAACCCCGATGGCTTGCGAGGCGAAGCGAAGTCTGCCCGTCCGACGGGCGGAGCGACAGCCACCCCACCGCGGCGGATTCGCTGCCCAGTCCAACCGGGTCTTTCCGGCCAAGCCGGCGACGCCACGCGCCGGAGCTTCGTCACGCCTGACTTCCTGACGCCATGACCGAACAGATCGTCATCCTCGACTTCGGCTCGCAATACACCCAGGTCATCGCCCGGCGCATCCGCGAGTGCCAGGTGTACTCGACCATCCTGCCGTTCAGCACATCCGCCGCCGAACTCGCCCGGCTCCAGCCCCGCGGCCTGATCCTGTCCGGCGGCCCCGCCAGTGTGTACGATCCGGACGCGCCACTGCCGGACCGTGGCCTCTTCACGCTGGGCGTGCCCATCCTCGGCATCTGTTACGGCGTCCAGCTTTTCGGCCAGTTCCTGGGCGGCAAGGTCGAGCCCGGCGACAAGCGCGAGTACGGCAAGGGCACGCTCACCGTCACCGACCGGACATGCGCGCTGTTCCGCAAGCTGCCCGCCGCGTTGCAGGTCTGGAATTCGCACGGTGACAAGCTCACCCGCCTGCCCGCGGGCTTCCGGCCGGTGGCGCGGACCGAGAACTCCGAGTACGCCGCCATCGCCGACGACAAGCGCCGGTTTTACGGCATCCAGTTCCACCCGGAAGTCGTCCACACACCCCGCGGCCGGGAGGTGCTGGGCAACTTCGTCCACGGCATCTGCGGCTGCGGCCGCAACTGGACAATGCGCAAGTACATTGACCAAGCCGTCGAGGAAATCCGCGCCCAGGTCGGTTCGGAGCGGGTGATCCTGGGGCTCAGCGGCGGGGTGGATTCGAGCGTGGCGGCGGCGCTGCTCCACAAGGCCATCGGCGACCAGTTGACCTGCATCTTCGTCAACAACGGCGTGTTGCGAGCCCGCGAGGCAGACGTGGTGCGGGAGGTGTTCGGCCGGCATTTCCATATCCGGCTCCACTACGCGAACGCCGCGCCATTGTTTCTGCGGCGGCTGGCCGGCGTGACCGACCCCGAGCGCAAGCGCAAGATCATCGGGCGTACCTTCATCGAGGTGTTCGAGGACGCGCTGCGTCACGTGGGCCGGGCGAAGTTCCTCGCCCAGGGCACGCTTTACCCGGACGTGATTGAGTCCGTGCCCATCGGCGGCAACCCGGCCGCGCTCATCAAGAGCCACCACAACGTCGGCGGCCTGCCGCGCCGGATGCGGCTCAAGCTGGTCGAGCCGCTGCGCTGCCTCTTCAAGGACGAGGTGCGCTGGCTGGGCCGGGAACTCGGCCTCCCGGACGAGATCGTCTGGCGGCAGCCGTTCCCCGGGCCGGGCCTCGCGGTGCGGATCATCGGCGCGGTCACCCGGCGGCGGCTCGACATCCTGCGCCGCGCGGATGCCATCGTGGTGGAGGAGATGAAGACCAGCGGTTGGTACCACAAGATCTGGCAGAGCTTCGCCGTGCTGTTGCCGGTGAAAAGCGTGGGCGTGATGGGCGACGAGCGGACCTACGATTACACCATCGCCGTGCGCGCGGTGGAATCCCAGGACGGCATGACCGCCGACTGGGTGCGCCTGCCTTACCCGCTGCTCGAGCGCCTGGCCAGCCGGATCATCAACGAGGTCAAGGGCGTCAACCGCTGCGTCTTCGACATCACCAGCAAGCCGCCCGGGACGATCGAGTGGGAATGAGGCGCCGGCGCAACCGCACCCGTCCGGGTGCCGGTGAATCAGCCCCGGCCCTGAGCTGACGTGTCTTCATCCCTTGGGGGCGGAAACGCTGCCCGAAGCCGGGGCCGGCGGCACCTTTCACTTTCGGGGCGAACCGGAAAAGGGCCGCGGGAATACCCTGCCCATCTCGAAAAGTGAAATGCGCCACGGGGCTCAAGCCAGGCCGGATCGAATTGTTGACAACTCAACAATCCTGTTCCATACAACCCGCCATGCCGCTAGACGAAACCGACCCCCGTTACGCCGCGCTGCTGGCCCTGCTGCGCGCGGCGGACACGATCTGGAACGCCAGCCACGCGCTCTTCGCCCGCTGGGACCTCAGCCCCAGCCAGTTCAACGTCCTCAACCTGCTGGGCGACCGCCCGGACGGCCTCACCCAGACCGAACTGGGCCGCGCGCTCATCATGCACCGCTCAAACGTCACCGGCCTGGTGGACCGCCTCGAGCGCCGCGGCCTGCTCGAGCGCCGCGAGGCCGCGCGGGACCGCCGCGCCTGGCGGGTGTGTCTGACCCCCGCCGGCCGCCGGCTCTGGAGGGAGATTCACCCGCACTACCGCGCCGCCGCCACTCGCGTCTGGGGGCGAGTCTCCGCGCCGCGGGCACGCGAACTGGCCCGCACCTTTGAAACCCTGGCCACCCACGCCCAACAACTGGCCGCCACCCTCGACACCCGCCCCGCATGATCGCCCCCCGCAATTACCCCCTGCTGCTGGCCGGCCAGTTCCTCGGCGCTTTTGGGGACAACTTCCTGCTGGCGGCCATCCTCGGCCCGCTCACCTTCGCCCAGAGTTCCGGCCAGATCACCGAGCAGCAGGTCAACGCGCAGAACGCGTTGTTCAGCGCGGTGTTCTTCCTGCCGTTCATTCTGCTGGCGCCCCTGGCGGGGTTCCTGAACGACCGTTTCCCCAAGACCGCCTGGCTGGCCGGCGGCAACCTGCTCAAGCTCCTGGGCACGGCGCTCGGCCTCGCCGGCATCCTGCTGCATCCCGCGGACGCCGCGGCCAACCTGCCCTGGCAGGTGGCGGGCTACACCATCGTGGGCATCGGCGCGTGCGTGTACTCGCCGGCCAAGTACGGCATCCTGCCGGAGATCGTCGCCCGCGAGCGCCTGGTGAAGGCCAACGGCACGGTCGAGATGCTCACGCTGGTGGCGATCCTCTCCGGGCTCGGCGCAGGGTCGCTGCTGTACGACCGGTTCCGCTCGCTGGTGCCGTGTTACCTGGCTTCGGCCGCCTGGTACAGCCTGGCGCTGCTGTTCAACGGGCTGATGCGCCGCACCCCGCACAACGCCGCCGCCCGGTTTCGCACCAGCATGAAGGACTTCGGGGTGGACCTCTGGACCCTGCTGCGGCACGCGCGGATGGGGCGGATTCTGCTCGGGTGCGGGGTGTTCTGGTTTGCCGGCGCGGCGTTGCGCAACAACCTGCAGGCTTGGGGGCTGGTGGTGTTCGAGGAGGCGGGCGTGGCGCTGGACAAAATCACCAACACCAACCTCACCCTGCTGAAGGTGGGCCTGGCGCTGGGCATCGTGGCCGGCAGCGTGCTGGCGGGCAAACTGCACCGCGTGGGCGACCTGAACTGGGCGCGACGCTACGGGTTGGCGATGGCCTCGGCGGTGCTGGGCCTGGGGCTGCTGGGCGGCACGCCGGGGCTGGCGGTGGTGGTGGGCGTGCTGCTGGCGGCCGGGTTGTTCGCCGGCCTGCTGCTGGTGCCGCTGAACGCCGCCTTGCAGTCCGAGGCCAATCCGGCCCACCTCGGCAAGACCATCGCCATCCAGAACTTCGTGGATTACTGCGCGATGCTGGTCGGCGCGGGCTTCGTGGGCGTGCTGACCGCGGCGGGTGCCGGGCCGAAGGTGCTCTTCGTCGCGTTGGCCGGGACGCTGGGGCTGCTGGCGTTGGCGCTGAAGTTCGCCCGGCCGACACCGATCGCGGAACCGGCGCCGGCGGCGGCATCTCTGCCCGGCGCGCCGTGAACGAGGCACCCTGAAGGCGAAATCCAAAGTCCGAAGTCCGAAGTCCGAAATCTGCGATTCGAAATCTGAAATCCCAAGCCACTGTCCACACTCCCCAATTGTCCGTGCTTTGAACCACGGACCACAAACCATGAACCCTGAACCTACACCGCCTGACTCGACCGAGTCCGGCATCGCCGGTGAAGCGACCCGCCAAGCCTGCCCGGCGAAACTGGCCCCGTTGAAGCCAAGGTGGGTCGCGGTGCTGGCGGTGCTGGCGGTGGCGGCGTTTCACTTGGGGTTCCTGTACGCGCCGCTGTCGTGGCTGGTGCTGGTATGGCTGGGCTGCCTGTTCGCGCTGCGGCGGACCTCGTGCGGGCGCGGGGCGTTCTACACCGGCCTGGCCATCGGCCTGGGCATCTACGGACCGCAACTGCATTTCTTCTGGACCGTCTTCGGACCGGCGGCGGTCGCGCTGTGGCTGGTGCTGGCGTTCTGGCTCGCGCTGTTCGTGCTGTTGCTGGCGTTCTGGCTCGCGCTGTTCGTGCTGTTGCTGCACGGCGTGGACCGCTACTGGGGCGCGCGCTGGGCGGTGGCGCTGGCGCCGGTGCTTGGGCTGGGGATCGAGTTTTTCCGGAGCGAGCTGTACTATCTGCGGTTTCCGTGGCTCACGGCGGGGAGTATCCCGGCGATGGAGTTTAATTCGTGCTTTTTGCCTTGGCTTGGGTTGTACGGAGTGGGCGCCTGGCTCATGTTCGTAGCCGTCGCCTTGGTCTGCATTGTGGAGGATCGGCACTGGAACCGGCATCCTTTTGGGCGTGCGACGACCAACGTGGCAGCTATTACGATTGTAGGAGCACTCTGGTGGATCCTGTGGTGGTCGGCGGCACGCTTATCTGGCTCGGGTCACACCCTTGTCATGCCAGTGGTAGCAGGCGTCCAGTTAGAATTTCCCAAGCTGCAAGAAGTTCTTGACGCACTTAACCACGCGCATGCAGCCGAGCCAAAGGAAGAGTGGAGGAAGCCCACATTGTACCTGCTAAGCGAATACAGCTTCGGCGGCCCGATACCGGACGAAATCCGTGCCTGGTGCCGCGAGAAGCAACGCTGGCTGGTCGCCGGCGGTAAGGAACCGATTGAGGGCGGCAAGTTCTACAACACCGCGTTCGTCGTCAGCACCAACGGCGAGGTCGTTTTCAAGCAGGCCAAGTCGGTGCCCATCCAGTTCTTCAACGACGGTGTGCCCGCGCCCGCCCAGCGTGTCTGGGACTCGCCCTGGGGCAAAATCGGTATCGCTATCTGCTACGACCTGAGCTACGCACGCGTCGTGGACCGCCTGATCCGCCAGGGGGCCCGCGTGCTGCTGGTACCGGCGATGGATGCGATCCCCTGGGGCGCGCACGAGCATCGCCTCAACGCGCGAATGACGCCGATTCGCGCGGTCGAATACAGGGTGCCGATCTTTCGCGTCGCGAGTTCGGGGATTTCGCAACTGGTGGATCGCAACGGCTACGTGGGGGAGCAACTCCCCTTTCCCGGGCAGGGGGAGGTCGTTTATGGCACCCTGAAACAGGCGCTGAACTTCGTACCCGCGGTGCCCTGGGACCGCTGGCTTGGCCCGCTAGCGGTCCTCGCCACTGTTGTCATTTTGATCCGGCTCGGCGTGGACCAGCGCCGCGCCCGCCGCCGTCCGACTCCTAGCTCCTAACTCCTGGCTTCCAACTTCTGACTTCTCTCCCATGCTCCGCGCTATTTTCCGACTGATCCTGCGCCTGGCCTACCGGTTCCGCGCGTACGGCACCGAATCGCTGCGCGCGCCCGGCCCGGTCCTGCTGGTGCCCAACCACGTCTCGTGGCTTGACTTCCTGTTCCTCTGGGCCGTGCTGGACCTGGACTGGAAATTCGTCGTCTCACGCGTGGCCGCAAGGTATTCCTGGCTGCACCGGAAGATCATGCTCAACCGCCGCACGCTCCCGGTTGACCCGGCCTCGCCGTACGCCGTGCGGCGCATGGCCGAGCACCTCCAGGCGGGCGGCCGGCTGGTGCTCTTCGCCGAGGGCCAGATCACCCGCACCGGCGCGCTGATGAAGCTCTTCGACGGCACCGGCTTTCTCCTGCACAAGACCCGCGCGAAGGTCGTCACCTGCTACCTGCGCGGCGCCAACCGCCTGAAGTGGTCGCGCCAGCCCGGCTGGCGGCTCTGGTCGCCCACGGTGACCGCGCACTTCAGCGCCGTGCTCGAGCCGCCGCGCATCCAGCACGTGAGCACCGCCCGGGCACGCACCACCCTCACCACCTGGCTGCGCGACCGCATGGTGCTCCAGCAGTTCGAGACCGAGATGGCCCACGGCCCGGCCACCGTGCCCGAGGCCATCCTTGAAACCGCGCGGCGGATTCCGGACTTCGCCATCCTCGAAGACGCGACGCTCCAGCCCATCAGCTACCGGCGGCTGCTGACCGGCGCCGAACTGCTCGGGGGCCGGCTGGCGCGAATGCTCGGGGACGCCAGCCGCGTGGGCGTGTTGCTCCCGAACGTGAACGCCATGCCGGTGGTGCTGCTCGGCCTCTGGGCGCAGGGCAAAGTGCCGGCCATCCTGAACTTCTCGACCGGCATCGCCACGATGCTGGCCTGCGCGCAACTGGCCGGCTTGAAGCGGGTCGTCACGTCGCACGCGTTCCTCGAGCGCGCCCGGCTCAAGCCGGAGCCGTTCCTCGAGGCCGGGATCGAGTTGATTTACCTCGACGACGTGCGGGAACAGATCCGCGGGCCGGCCAAGCTGGCCGCCGCGCTGCGGATGCGCTTCGCGCCGGGATCGCTGCTGCGACATGCCGGCAAGTCCGAAGTCTCGAATCCGAAATCCGAAATCCCCAATCCGGTTTCGGGCAGCGAAGCCCCCGATCCCAGATCCCAGACTCCCACCCCCGAATTCCAGATGCCAGACGGCGGTTCGCCCGCCGCTGTCGTCCTGTTCACCAGCGGCTCAGAAGGCGTGCCGAAAGGCGTCGAACTCACGCACGGCAACCTGCTGGCCAACCTTCGCCAGATGCTGGCGGTGATTGATGTGACGGACCACGACCGCGTCTTCAACGCGCTGCCCACGTTCCACAGCTTCGGGCTCACGGTGGGTCTGCTGCTCGGGCTGGTACGCGGCCTGTACGTCTTCCTGTACCCGTCGCCGCTGCATTACCGTCTGATCCCAAACGTGCTCTACGACCGGCATTGCACGGTGTTTCTGGCCACAAACACGTTCCTGAACGGCTACGCCCGCCGGGCGCACCCGTACGATTTCCGCGCATTGCGCTACCTCTTCGCCGGCGCGGAGAAGGTGCAGGAGGAAACGGCGCGCGTGTGGGCGCAGCGCTTCGGTGTGCGCATCCTCGAGGGTTACGGCGCCACCGAGTGCAGTCCGGTGGTGAGCGTGAACATACCGATGGCGCCCAAGCACGGCACCGCCGGCCGTCTGCTGCCCGGCATGGAATTCCGCCTCGAGCCGGTGGAAGGCGTCGCCGACGCCGGCCGCCTGTTCGTCCGCGGGCCGAACGTGATGCGCGGCTACCTGAACGCCGACGCGGACGCGAAGTTCCAGGCGCTGGGCGGCTGGTACGACACCGGCGACGTCGTGAGCGTGGACGACGAGGGCTTCATCACCATCCGCGGCCGGCTGAAGCGCTTTGCCAAGGTCAGCGGCGAGATGGTGAGCCTCACGGCGGTCGAGGACGCGCTCGCCGGGGCGTTTCCGCAGTTCGGCCCGCGGTGCGAAGTGGCGGTCATCGCGCGGCCGGACGCGGACAAGGGCGAGGTGCTCGTGGCTGTGACCAACGAGGCGCGGCTGGCACTGGAGGAAATCCGCGCCGCCATCAAGGCGAAGGGGCTGACCAACCTCTGCGTGCCGCGCGAGGTGAAGTTCGTGAAGGAGATTCCCAAGCTCGGCACCGGCAAGGTGAACCACCGCGAGCTGGCGAAGCTGGGGTGACTTCACAGACGAACGCCAAGGCGATTTCAGTTCAAGATGCGAAGAAACCTGCAAAAGGCAGACGCGCCTGTGATTCACCCGATTTCCGGTATTGGCATTGCGTGTGAATGGCTGAGTTGTGTAACACCTGCTTCGGTAGATTTAAGCCATGAAAGCAAACAACCCGCACTGCTTGCTCGTGATTTTTGCACTCGTCCTGAGCATCCCTTCGTTGCTCCTCATTCTCGCCAATGCTTCCGACGAGCCGTACACCGCCTTTCACGGCGGGCAAGCCATACTCCACATCGGTGTGGCGATGGTATTGATGACGCTGTGGGTACAGCTCGGGCTCGCGATTGCCGTCCTCGTCGTTCGCAAGCGCCTAACAACCAAATGGCTGTTTTTCCTGCTCTGGGTCGCTCTTTGCGTGTCCGTCTTGTTCGACAGTCCGAATGGCTACGTCAAAGACCTCGCGTTTTACACCGCCTTTCACTCGACTACGCCAAACTAACCCGCGCGCAGGTCAAGGTAATGAACCGTTACGCACTCGCTCATAGGGGCCTGCTTTCTCGGAATTGAGGGGGTGTCATGGCGTTCAGAATCACTCCAAAGGCTCACTCTGCCCACCGCCTTGGCCGCTGGCTTCGACGCCTAGCACTGGCGGGCGCGGGCGCACTGCTGGCGCTGGGGCTGGCGCGGCTGGCGTTCTTCACCGGTCCGTATCTGCCGCCGCAGCCGCTGCCCACGACACCCCTCGTGGACCTGCACTGCCACGTGGCCGGACTGGGCGCGGGCGGCAGCGGCTGTTTTGTGTCGCCGGCGCTGCGCGACAACTGGCGGTTCGGCTTCTACCTCCGCGCCTTTGGTGTAACCCGCGCCGAGGTGGAGCGCGAAGGTGACATCGTGATGGCGGATCGCCTGGCGGCCACGCTCGCGCAAAGCCGGCACGTCCGGCAGGCTGTGATCCTGGCGCTGGACGGCGTGGCGGACGCGCGCGGCGAACTCGACACCAACCAGACCGAGTTTTTCGTGCCGAACGAGTTCGTGGCCGCCGCCTGCCGCCGCCACACCAACCTGCTCTTCGGCGCCAGTGTCAATCCGTATCGCCACGACGCGCTGGCCCGGCTCGACTGGGCCGCCACGAACGGCGCGGTGCTGGTCAAGTGGCTGCCTTCGATCCAGCGCATTGACCCGGCGGACCCGCGCCTTGAGCCGTTTTATCGCCGGCTGGCGGCGCTCGGCCTGCCGCTGCTCACCCACACCGGCGCGGAAAAATCCTTCACCCGGAGCGCGGACGAGTTCGCCGATCCCGAACGGCTGGCGCTGCCGTTGCGGCTGGGCGTGACCGTGGTTGCGGCGCACGTGGCCACCACCGGTGCGCACGCCGGCGAGCGCGACATTGACCGGCTGGCGCGGATGATGGCGACGCACACCAACCTGTTCGCGGACATCTCGTCGCTGACGCAGCTCAACAAACTCGGCTACCTCGGCGAGGCGCTGCGGCGACCGGAGTTCCGGAGCCGGCTCGCTTATGGCAGCGATTTCCCGCTGATCAACATGCCGCTGGTCTCGCCTTGGTATTTTCCGCTGAACCTCAAGTTCGCGGAACTGCGCCGGCTAAGCAGCCCCGCCAACGCCTGGGATCGCGACGTGGAACTCAAGCAGGCGCTGGGCGTCCCGGCGGACGTGTTCGCCCGCGGCGCCGACCTGCTGCGCCGGCCACGTGAGAGCGCGCCGCCGGCATCTGTTTCGCCGGCTGCGCCGGCGCGTTGAAGCGGGTCTCGCCGGGGATGGCCGCGAAAAGGCGCAAGAGCCGCAAAGACAGGAAACAGGCAAACGCGCGAGTGGTTTGTCTGGCGCCTGGCAAGCGACAAGGTTTTCATCCGATCTTCCTGCGTCTTCCGCGCCATTTTGCGGCCCTTCAAAGCCGTTTTCAGCTTGGGGCTGGTCCGCTGCGGGCGGGCCGGTTTAACCTGCCCGCGGTGCAACCCTTGGCTCTTAAGCATACCACCCCGGCCCGGCTCGCCACGCGGCTCGCGGCGCTCGCGGGCTGCGCGCTGGCGGCCGTCTCGCTGCTGGCCGCCGGCGGACCGCACGACTGGCGGGCGGTCGCCGGCGGACGGCTGGCGACGCTGGCCGTTCCAAGCACGGGCCAGACCGGCTTTGTCCGCTTGAACGGCGCGGACACCGGCCTGCTGTTCACCAACCGCCTCAGCAACGAGCGCAGCATCACCAACCGCAACCTGCTCAGCGGCGCGGGCGTGGCCGCCGGCGACGTGGACGACGACGGCTGGTGCGACCTGTTCTTCTGCGGGCTGGACGGTGACAACGCGCTGTTCCGCAACCGCGGCGGCTGGCGGTTCGAGGACATCACCGCCGCCAGCGGCGCGGCCCTGCCCGGTCTGGACTGCATGGCCGCGGTGCTGGCGGACGTGGACGGCGACGGCGACCTGGACCTGATCGTGAACACGCTCGGCGACGGGCCGCACGTGCTCGCCAACGACGGCCGCGGCCGGTTCACCGACGTGACGGACGCCGCGGGCGTGCGGGCCAGGACCGGCGGCATGTCGCTGGCGCTGGCGGACGTGGACGACGACAGCGACCTTGATTTGTACGTGGTGAATTACCGCACCACCACGGTCATGGACCAGCCCACCACGACCTTCCGGATCAGCCTCGTGAACAACCAGCCGGTGGTGGCCACGGTGAACGGCGAGCCCGCCACGGCGCCGCATCTGACCAACCGTTTCGTGATCGCCCCCGGCGGCGAGGTGCTCGAGTTGGGCGAGCCGGACGCGCTGTACCTCAACGACGGCCGCGGCCGCTTCACCGCGGTGTCGTGGACCGGCGGCGCCTTTCTCGACGAAGACGGCCAGCCGCTCGCCGACGCGCCGCGCGACTGGGGCTTGTCCGTCCAGATGCGCGACACGAACGGCGACGGCGCGCCGGACATTTACGTGTGCAACGACCTGTTCAGCCCGGACCGGTTCTGGATCAACGACGGCCGCGGGCGGTTCCGGGCGATTGACCGGCTGGCCTTGCGCGCCACCTCGACGTTCTCGATGGGCGTGGACTTCGGCGACCTGGACCGCGACGGCGACGTGGATTTCATGATCGTGGACATGCTGGGCACCAGCCACAAGGACCGGCACACCCAGGTGAGCACGCAGAAACCCACGCCCTGGCCGATCGGGCTCATTGACAACCGCCCGCAGGTCTGGCGCAACACGCTGCACGTCAACCGCGGCGACCACACGTACGCGGAAGTCTCCTTTTACGCCGGCGTCGAGGCCTCAAACTGGTCCTGGATGCCGCTGTTCGTGGACGTGGACCTGGACGGCTTCGAGGATGTGCTGATCCCGAACGGGCAGATGCGCGACTTCCAAAACGTGGACATGCAAAACCGCATCGAGGCCGCCCGCGCCGCGCGCCAGCTCACCCAGGCGGACATCATCGCGATGGTCACGATGTTCCCGGACTTCAGCACGCCCAGCGTGGTCTTTCGCAACCGCGGCGACTGGACCTTCGAGGAAATGCAGGGCCGCTGGGGCTTCCACGACCGCGGCATCGCGCAAGGCACCGCGCTGGCCGACCTGGACGGCGACGGCGACCTGGACGTGGTGGTCAACAAGCTCAACGAACAGGCCGGCGTGTACCGCAACGACAGCCCCGCGCCGCGCCTGGCCGTGCGCTTGCGCGGCCCGCCGGGCAACGTGCAGGGCGTCGGCGGCCGGATCACCGTGATCGGCGGCCCGGTGCGGCAAGGCCAGGAAATCATCAGCGGCGGTCATTACCTGTCCGGCGCGGAGCCGCTGCGGATGTTCGCCGCTGGCAGGGCCACGAACCGTCTGGACGTCGAGATCCTGTGGCGCGATGGCCGGCGCAGCCTGCTTTCCGGCGTGCCGGCGAACACGATTCTCGAAGTGGACGCCACTGGCGCTGGCCCGGCCGGTCCACCCCCGCCAACCGCGCCCGAGCCGTGGTTCCAGGACGTGAGCGACCGCCTGCGACACGAGCACCACGAAGACCCGTTTGACGATTTCGAGCGCCAGCCGCTGCTGGCCCAACGCCTCAGCCAACTGGGCCCCGGCGTGGCGTGGCACGACTTCAATGGTGACGGCTGGGAAGACCTCGTCATCGCCAGCGGCCGGGGCGGCGCGACCGGCTTTTTCCGGAACGACGGCCGGGGTGGCTTCGTTCCCGTGCGCCCACCGGCCTTCACCCGCCCGGTGCAACGCGATCAGACCACCGTCCTGGGCGTCGGCGAAACGGTGTTCATCGGCGCGGCGAACTACGAGGACGGCCAGACCAACGGCGGCTGCCTGCGCGTGTATGACCTGCGCCGACAGGCCGCGGGCGAGAGCGTGCTCGGCCCGCGCAGCAGCACCGGCCCGCTGGCCTTCGGCGACGTGGACGGCGACGGCACGCTCGAGCTGTTCATCGGCGGGCGCGTCGTGCCCGGCCGTTACCCCGAGCCGGCCGACTCGCAACTGTTGCGCAACGAAGGCGGGCGCTTCGTGCCAGTGCGGCGCTTCGAGAAGCTCGGGCTCGTCAGCGGCGCGGTCTTCACCGACCTGACCGGCGATGGCCTGCCCGAGCTCGTGCTGGCCTGCGAGTGGGGACCGGTGCGCCTCTTCCGCAGCGACCGCGGCGCCTTCACCGAATGGAACCCACCGTTGCGCTGGCCCGGAAACCCGTCTGACCCGCCATCCGGTTCGCCCCCCGCCCCCCGCCCCTCGACCATCGCCGAGCTGACCGGCTGGTGGACCGGCATCAACACGGCGGACCTGGACAGCGACGGCCGGCAGGACCTGATCGCGGCCAACTGGGGCTTGAACCACCGCTGGCGCGATGCCAGCCCGAAGCAGCCGCGCCGGCTGTACTTTGGCGACCTGGACGAAAGCGGCGGCGTGCAACTGGTGGAGGCGCGCTTCGAGCCCACGATGAACGCCTGGGTGCCCGAGCGCGGCCTGCTGCCCGTGCTGGCTGCCATGCCTTTCATCCAGGAACGCATCCGCACCTTCGAGGACTACGGCACCTCCAGCCTCGAACAGATTTACGGCGAGCGGCTGGCGCGGACGGCGCGCCTCGAGGTGAACACGCCGGCCTCGATGGTCTTTTTGAACCGCGGCGACCATTTCGAGCCGCGGCCGCTGCCCGCCGAGGCCCAATGGTCGCCCGCCTTCGGCGTCACCGCCGGCGACTTCGATGGCGACGGCCACGACGACGTGTTTCTCAGCCAGAACTTCTTCGCCGTGGCGCTCGATTACACCCGTTACGACGCGGGCCGCGGTCTGCTGCTGCGCGGCGACGGCCGGGGGAACCTCACGCCCGTGCCCGGCCAGGAAAGCGGCCTCAAGGTGTACGGCGAACAGCGCGGGTGCGCCGCCGCGGACTTCGACCACGACGGCCGGCTGGACCTGGCAGTGACGCAAAACGGCGCCGCCACGAAACTGTATCGAAACCTGCGCGCCCGACCCGGTCTGCCCGTCCGCCTGGCCGGGCCGCCGGGGAATCCGGCCGGCTTCGGCGCGGTACTGCGGCTGGGCGACGGCCGGCGCTGGGGACCAGCCCGCGAAATCCACGGCGGGGCGGGCTACTGGTCGCTCGACGCCGCGTCGCCGGTGCTCACCTTCGACGGTGAGCCCACGCACTTGCAGGTGCGCTGGCCGGGCGGGGCGACGGCCACGCTGCGCCTGCCGTCCGATGCGCGCGCGGTGGAGATCAATCCCGACGGCTCGATCCGCGCGCTGTAAGCACGGCTGCGGTTTCGGGGTCGCGCGACGAACGCGAAGGCGACGAAGACGGGAAGAACTTCACTCCCTTCGCGCGATACCCGCCGCAGCTTGTTGGCGCAAGGCCGGCACGGCAAGCGCGGCTGGACAGGGCCGGGCGCCGGGCGCAATTTCAGGGCACATGAACCTGAGAGCAGGCCATCGTCCATGCTGCGACGGACTCGAATGCCCGACGCCCAGACGTGCCCCGGCCAGTTGCCGGCTTGGCTGACGGTGGACTTGTGAACGCGGCTCACCGATGATTTGCGCATGACGGCGGAGCAAGTCAGAAAGGCGCGCGAAACGGCTCCCTTCAAGCCGTTCACGATCTATTTGTCCGACCAGCGGCGCTTCGTGATCCCGCATCAAGACTTTGTGTGGGTGGTGCCTGGCGGCCGGACGCTTGGCATCGCCGATGAGCATGGCGCGGTGGAAATCGTGGACCTGATGCACGTCACCAGTCTGAAGCTCAACGGTGGCGGGGATGCCTGAAGCGGGGCCAACCGCGCTGCCGGATGACAGCCGGCGTGGTCGGCCCGCAGACGCGGTTTCCGGGTCGCGCAAAGCACGCGAAGGCGACGAAGACGGACAATCTTCACGCCCCTCGCGGCTTGCGCGCGACATCTTTTGTTCTCGTTCGCGCCCGCCCCGCGCTAGTCGTCGTCCTCATCCTCGACCAGCGTGACGGCCCATTCGGGGTACGGCGCGGCGCTGCCTTTCTGGGCGTGCCAGAGGATGCGGTTGAGCAGGTCTTCCGGGCAGGCGTCCACCCGGCGGAAGTTCAGCCGCGCGGAGGCGAGTGCGTATTTCTTCAGCAGCGGGTCGGTGATGGCCTTCGGGTCCGGATTCATCTCGTCCAACGGGACGTTGTTCGGCACCGCCACGAACGGCGTGAAGTCCGGCGTGTCCGAGAAGCAGTCGCTCATCGGCGGCGCGGCGGCATCGAACTGGTTCATCGGCGGCAGGCCGAGAATCTGTTCGATGGTGCGCAGCAGGCTCACGGTGTTGTACTGCGTGCTGACGACCGCCCGGCGCTTCGCCCACGGGCTGACGACGTAGGCGGTGGTGCGGTAGCCGCTCACGTGGTCCCAGCCGTTCTGGGGGTCGTCCTCGATCCCAAAGATGACCATCTCCTTCCAAAAACGGCTGTGGCTGAGTGCCTGCACGATCTGCCCGAAGGCCAGGTCGTTGTCGGCCACGGTGGCGGCGGGGGTGGGGCAGCCGCGACTGGTGCCGCTGGTATGGTCGTTGGGCAGGCAGATGAGCACCAGTTGGGGCATCGTGCCCTGGCGCTCCCACTCGGCGATTTGGTTGGTGATGTAGCGCGCGCGCCAGACATCCGGCACGGACATCTCCCAGCCCACGTAATTGGTGGGCGTGAACGTCCGGATGCTTTCAATACTCGGCTGGCTGGAGATTTGCACCTCGCCGCGGCCGTGCAGGAACTCCTCGTAAAAGTCCTTCCAAGCCGGCGAGCCTTTGCGTTTGGGGTCGGTCCAGCCGCAGGTGGGCATGGCGAACTCGCCGAAGTTCCAGATCGAGACGCCGTGCTTGAGAGCGTTGTCCCAGATGAACCCCGCCGGCGAGTAGGCCAGGGCGTCGTTTTCATCCTCGCCCATGCCGTCGGGATAACTGCGCGGCCAGCCGGCGAAGGACTTCTCGAGGTAATCGGTGCCGATGGCGGTGGTGCTCCACTGGTGCCCATCCGCGCTGAGGATGCCGGCGCAGTAAGTGTTGTCCAGGAGCACAAACTCGCGGACCATCATGTGCTGGTTGGGGGTCACGCGCTCGCCGAAGATGCACAACGCCGGGTCGCCCCGACCTTCGGGCACATCGCCCAGGACCTGGTCGTAGGTGCGGTTTTCCTTGATGACATAGACCACGTGCTTGATGGGGCTGGGCTCGCCAATGCGCTCGGGCACCGGCCGCGGCGGCTGGCCCGGCCGCGGCCTCAAGAACGCCTCGGCGATGCGCTCGCGCCGGTAGTTGTCATAGACCTGCTGGGAAAGCCGCGGCAGTTCGGCCGGCTTGGGCAAGGGCACCAGCGACACTGAGCCGAAGTAGTGATGCGAATTGAAGCCCCGCGCCCCCTGCCCGGCGCCGGCGTCGCGATACGCCCGGGGCTCGACCGGGTGGCCCTTGATGTTGGCCACGGCAAGCTGCTTGCGCCCCGCGTCGAAGACGACCGCGCCGGGGAACCAGCCCACCGGGATCAGGCCGGCGAGTTTCGAGGACTTGTTGCGCGGCGAGAACCGGATCACCGCGATTGCGTTCTGCGTGCCGTTGGCGACGTATAGCGTCCGGCCGTCCGGCGCGAAGGCCAGGGCGTTCGGCGAGGCGCCGAACAGGTCCGCCGGGCTGGACTTCACCCAGAGGGTCTCGGCGATTTTGTCAGTGCGCGTGTCAACGACGCTGAGGTTGTCCGCGGCGGCGTTGGCGCACACCAGCCAGCGGCGGTCCGGCGAAAGCGCCAGCGCGCAGGCGTGCAGGCCGGTGAGGATATCGAAATCGGGCTTCCCGCCACTCTCCGTCACGCCGAGATGGACGACCGTCACCGATCCTTCGCTGGCAATGTGCCTCACGGGGTCCACGCGCACCTCAGTCCCCCGGCCGGCGGGTCCGGTAAGGTCGCCCGGGCCGGGCCGGCGCCCGCCCCAGTTGCTCACGTACGCCTTGGTCCCGAGCAACACCACGTCGTACGGCGCCACGCCCACGTCGAAGGTCCGCAGCACGCGGCCGGTCTCCGCGTCCAGCTCGAGCAGGCGGTTCGAGAGATTGCCGCACACGTACAGGCGGCGGCCGTCTGGCGAGAGCGCCAGGCCGGCGGGGATTTCCTCCTTGCGCCGCGGCGCGCCGGCGGGCGGCAAGGCGAGCGAGTGCGACGGCTTCACCGTGCCGTCCGCGTCCACGCTGAACACCTTGATCGAGCCGTTGACGTTGCTCAGGTAAATGCGCCGGCCGTCGCGGGAGAAAATCAGTCCCGTGAAGCTCACCTGGCCCTTGGTGTCCGGCTGCACAATGTTCGCCGAGGGCGCGGCCGGCTGCGGCTCAGTGGCCTGCTCCGAAGGCAGGGTCACGCGCTGGCGGATTTCGCCTGGGGCGGGGTCCAGGATGAGCAGCTCGCTGGTCTTGCCGGAAACGGCCAGGAGGCGTCCGGCCGGCGAGAGCGCCAAGGCCTGTGGCCGCAGCCCGGCCAGGTCCACCTGCCGGCCCGCGGGCGTCAAGACTTGGTGAACGGGCAGCACCGTCCGGCCCGGCGTGGCGCGGCCCACGCGTGTGGTGTCGGGTGGTGACGCGGCCAAAGCCGCGATGGCCAGGCCGGCCAGCGTTGCCAGGGCTGTGGCGCGCGTGGCGACGCGACGCGACGAAAAGACCGGTTTCAGCTTCATGGGTTCGTTTGCGGTGGATGTTTGACCGGGCGGGCAGACGCGCGACCAACGTGGTTTGGTGATTTCCCGCCGAATTCCGGCGCGGCGGGATCGAAATCGGTTTCCGCTTCCCGTCGCCTTCAGAATCCGAGCCTGGCCAGTTCGCGATCGAGCGCGGCCTGAAACTCCGGCACGTCCGCGGCGGGCGGCCGGTAGCCCGGCTCCGAGGCCACCAGGCCCAGCCGGCCCATTTCGTCGAAATACCACGCGACCTGCTTGCCGTCGCTGAAGCGCACCTGGCCGCTGGCCAGCGCGCCGGGTCGCGCAAGCTGGTCCACCGTGACGCTCACCTTGCCGGCGGCGGGTGGCACGGTTTGCTTTTGCGGCGGGGCGACGGACTGCGGCGGCTTGGCGGTGCCGGCCTTCACGCCTGCCGCGGGAGGCGCCGGCGGCGCTGGCGGGGTGGGCAGCTCCGGGGGCTGCGGGCGTTCCTGGTCCTTGGGCAGGACGTCCAGTTCGCTCACCGCAAGCTTGAGTTCCATGTACGTCAGGTGTGCGCCCTGCTCGGCAGCCAGGCGCTTCTGAATTTCGGACAGTTGCAGCCCGTCCTGGAGCCAGGCGCGGACCGCCTGTTTCTGGGCGTCGGTCAAGGTTGTCATCGCGGACCTATTCGGCGCGAACCACCCTTCGCCTTCAACCTTTTTTCAGCGCCGCCGGCGGCCCGGCCGGGCCGTTCGGTTTGACCCCAATGAGACCCAGCACGGCTGGCGCCGCAACCAGGATGACGGCCGCAAGGTGCCACTCGCCATCAACAACATCCAGCCGCAGGCGGACCTCGTCGCCGGTGTCACGCTCGACAGCGATCCCAACAACTCGAGCGGCTTCGCGTTGCCCGGGCTGGATCGCTACCGCTGGAATGCCGGGTTGGACGTGGATTTGCCCCTCGACCGGCTGGAAAAACGGAACGCCTGCCGCAGCACGCGCATCGCGCAAGGCCGGGTGGAACGCAACGCCGTGCAACTCCGCGACGAAATCGAGCTGGGGGTCCGCGACACTTGGCGCGTGCTGGAACAGGCCCGGCGCATGTACGCAATCAGCGAATTCAGCGTGAGCTTCGCGGAACGGTGGATTCAACATCAGGACATGCTCGTGTCGCCGGGCCGCGCCAACGCTCTCGATCAAGTGGACGCCCAGAACGCGCTGGTGGAATCCTTGAACCAGCAAACACAGGCGCTGGTGGCGCACACCCTCGCGCGGCTGCGGTTCTGGAACAGCCTGGGCATTTTGTACGTCGAGGACAATGGCCAATGGCAGGAGATTCCCCATGCCGCTTCCCAGTAACTTCCTCGCTGTGCTCCGACGGCAGCCAGGCTGGCACGGGCGGGGTTGGCGGCCGTTGCGTCCGAAGCCGAAGGACGATGGTGGCGACGATGGCTGCACGTCGGATCCGGAATTGTTGCTCGAGTGCTGGGACCGGACGGAAGCGCTGCACCAGAAATGCCGGACGATCGCGCAGAGGATCCACCTCAACCAGGTAAACCGTTGTCAGGAGGTGTATCCACCCGAGCTGGGCTTCCCAGTGGACGAAGCGTATGACCGGTGCGTCCGGGAAGCCGCGGATCAGTAGGCACTGGATGTCGGGATGCGCGACCGGCCGTTACATTCAGGATCGGGAGAACTGCGTGCAATGCTATTGGGAAAGCACTACCGGTGGCGTCTTCATGGCGCACGTCGCCGTGCAGCAAAGGGCGCTCGCCGACGCGCAGGCAGTGAAGATCGTGCGTCAGATCACCGGCCGGGCGCGGTTCTTCCGCCGGGCCTTCGACCTCATGGCGGCGACCTGCCCGCCGCTTGGCAGGCGGGAGTAGGCGGCGATCTCGCCCGCGATGCGGCCCCTCGGGCGACCGGGGGCCTTTTCATGGTGGAATGGCTTCGAGAACCGCCGCGAGAAACGGCGAAAACCGGGGTCGCGGCGGTTTTGAACCCTTGGGCCGGCTGAAGTCCAGGCCGCTTCCGGCGGTCGCCCCTATCCTGCCGCGAATCGGAGCTTCAGCCCGAGCGCCGTCAGCACGGCATTGAGACTGCCCAGACTGGGATTTCCCCTTCGTGAAAGCTGACGGTAAAGACTTTCACGGTTCAGACCAGCGAGCCGCGCGGTGCGACTCATACCGCCTTGAGCGTCCACCACGTCACGCAGGGCTTGGAGGAACTCTGCCGGTCCCTCCTCATAACAGGCGGTGAGGTACTTCGCGGCCTGCTCAGGGTCGGCCAGGTGGTTCTTCAGGACGTTTTCAAGTTTTACAGCGGCTTTCATGGCTCACTTCCTTTCACGGCTTTCATAATCACTCCAGTATTCCTGCGCCAGTCGGATATCCCGTTGCTGCGTTCGCTTGTCACCGCCGCAAAGCAGGATGACCAGCGTGGACCCTTTCTGACCCAGATACACCCGGTAGCCCGGCCCGTAATCGACGCGCAACTCGGATACGCCTTCGCCCACCGGCTTGCAGTCGCCCAAGTTTCCCTGACGCACGCGCCCGATGCGGGCCAGCACTCGCGCCACCGCGTTCGGGTCGCGCAACTCACGCAACCACTCATCAAACGGCAGCCGGCCTTCGCGCGTGCGATAGACCAGGACGGACCGGGGCTTGTTGTCCACCGCCCAACTGTAGTTTATACGCTACACTTGTCAACCACCCAGACTGAACCGCGAAGGCGGCCGCAAGCCGGTGCGCGGCACGTCCCAGCGGACGGGCAAGGCGTAACGTTCGGCCTAGGGTATGCGAACGTCTCGGCACCCGCTGCTCGAAGGCTTCTGCGGGGCCGCAAACCCGCCGACCGTCGCCTGCCGTGGCAGTGGTGCGAGGAACACATCCACGTGGATGAAACCTCGCCGCTTCCCGGTCGTTGGCGCTCGGACGCCTCGCCGTGGGTGAAGCCCGTCATGGAGGACTTCGCCAACAACAGCGTCCGGGACATCGCGGTTCAGTGCGCCGCCCAGAGCGCCAAGACTCAGACCGTCATGAACTGCGCCTGCTGGGCGATTGCGGAGGGCCCTGGCCCGGCGATGTGGGTGACGGCGACCAAGGATGAACTCCGCGACTTCATCCGCGACCGCCTCACGCCGACCTTCGAGACGTGCCGCCCGGTTCGGGAGCGCCTGGCCGAAGTAACCCTGGCCGGGTTCGCCTTTGACGAGATGCCCTTCTATGCCGGGCGGGCGGGGTCCAGGGCCCGGCTTCATTCCCAGTCCATCCGGTGGCGTAGCTAAACACGGCTCCGGGGCGGCCTCGTTACTTCGGAGCAGGCCGCCCGTTTCGCTTTTACCCGGAGCGCTACCTGGACCGCTGCGGATTGAGGCGGCTGATCAGCGACACGGTCGTGCGCAGGTTTCTCGAGTGCCGCGAATTCAAGCGGGGCATTGCCCGCGTCCGCTGCCTGCGCTGTCACAAGTAACTTTTCGTCCCGTTTTCCTGCCGGGTGCGCTGTTTCTGGCCTTCCGGCCACCCGAAGCGGGCCTTGGGGAAGACGGGCTGAGTGCCGAACACATGTGCGTCGAAGCTCGCCACCGGCAATTCGGGTTTACCTTCCCCAAGTGACTGCGCATCTACTTCCGGTTTGAGCGCCGCATGCAGAGCGAGTTGTGCCGCGTGGCCGCCCGCCGGGCCCCAAGCGGGGCCAAGCCCTGGCTGGGTGACAATGCCGCTCCCTTTCGTCCTGAGGGGCTCCTCCTGGCCAGACACGCTTCAGCCACGGCAAAAAAACAAACTCCTCTATGACTCGGTGTTATTCCGCCGTGTCAGGATCACCGGCCGTTGGTCATCGCGGGGTTTGTCCTTGAGCCGACCTTCAAGCTCCCTACCCTGTTCGGAATTGTACGACAATCGCTTTCAGTCGAGTCCGCTCCGGCGACGCGCTGCCCGCTGGTTGCTGGGCGCGGGCACGGCCGCAGCGGTGGGCGCTCACGCGGCCGCGCCGTTGCCGTGGTCCACCGGGAACGGCATGCGGGTGATTTCGTTGCCCGCGCAAACCGGGGAAGCCCGGGCGGGATTCACCTCGATGTCGCCGCGGACGTCCGGGGTGCTGTTCACGAACGAACTCCGGGGGGACATGTTGCTCACCAACGCGGTGGCCCTCAACGGCGCCGGCGTCGCGGTCGGCGATGTGGATGGCGACGGCTGGCCGGACTTGTATTTCTGCAATCTGCAAGGCCCTAACCGTCTTTACCGGAACCTGGGCGAGTGGCGGTTTCAGGAGGCGCAACCCGGCGACGCCGCGTGCGCGGAGCAGCTTTCCACCGGCGCGGCGCTGGCGGATGTGGACGGTGACAGCGACCTGGACCTGCTGGTCAACGGCATCGCCGCGGGCACCCGGCTCTTCCTGAACGACGGCCGCGGCGGGTTCGCCGAGGCCCGGGACGCGGGCCTGTCGCGCACCGCGTCGGCCATGTCGCTGGCGCTGGCCGACATGGATGGCGACGGCGACCTGGACCTCTACTGCGCGCACTACATTGACGTGATGCACCTGGCCGACCCGACCACTCGGTTCGGGCTGGCGCGCGAGGAGGGCAGATGGCGGGTGACCAAGGTGAACGGCCAGCCAGCCAGCCGGCCGTACTGGCGCGACCGTTTCGAGGTGTTGCCCGACGGCAGTGTGCGGGAATTGCCGGAGGTGGATGGGCTGTACCGCAACGAAGGCGGCGGGCGGTTCAAGGCGATTCAGTTGGAACCAGGGACCTTCCTGGGCGCGGACGGCCAGCCGGTGCCGCCGTATCGCGACTGGGGACTGTCGGTGATGTTCCGCGATTTGAACGGCGACGGCGCGCCCGATTTGTTCGTGGCGAACGACAACGCCTCGCCCGATCGCCTCTGGTTCAACACGGGCAAGGGCGCCTTCCGCGCGGCCGGACCGTACGTGTTCCGGCACACCAGCCGTTCCTCGATGGCGCTCGACTTCGCCGACGTGGACCGCGACGGGCACGACGACTTGTTCGTGCTCGACATGCTGGCGCGCGCCCACGACCGGCGGATGCGGCAACTGGTCCGGGACTATCCTGATCCCGCCGCCAGCGAGCGCGCCGACGAAGTGCCTCGCTTCAACCGCAACGCGCTGTACTTCGGTCGGCCGGACGGCTCGTTCGCCGAGGCGGCGTTGATGGCGGGCGTGGCGACCACGGACTGGTCTTGGTGTCCGGTGTTCCTGGACGTGGACCTCGACGGTTACGAAGACCTGCTGGTCAGCAACGGCTTCCTGTTCGACGTGATGGACCAAGACAGCCACGACCAGCTCCGGACGAAGCGGCTGACGTTTGAGCAGCAGAAGCGCTTCCGGCAGTTCCATCCGTCCTGGCCAACTCCGAACGCCGCCTTCCGCAACCGGTGCAATGGCGCCTTCGAGCCGGCGGGCGACACCTGGGGTTTCAACCAGGCCGGCACCTCCTACGGGATGGCGCTGGGCGACCTCGACAACGACGGCGACCTCGACGTCGTGGTGAACAACCTCAACGAAGTGGCGAGCCTGTATCGCAACGACGCCACCGCGGGGCGGATTTCGGTGCGCCTCAAAGGACTGCCTCCCAACACGGCCGGCATCGGCGCGCGCTTGTGGCTGACCGGCGGGCCGGTGGCGCAGAGCCAGGAGATGATCAGCGCCAGCCGTTATCTCTCGTGCGACCAGGCCGGGCGTGTGTTCGCCACGGACGGCGGCACCGGCCAGCCGCTCGAACTCGAAGTCACCTGGCGGAACGGGACACAGACGAAAGTCCCGGTGCGCCCGAACACGATTTGCGAGGTCATCCAGTCCGCCAACGCGTCGGCCGCACCGCCCGCGCCGGCCGTAACGGCCACGAATGACTGGTTCACGGATGTCAGCGCGCAGCTCGGCCACGTCCACGTCGAGGATGCGTTCGACGATTGGGCGCGTCAGCCGTTGCTGCCGCGACGACTCAGCCGGCTGGGGCCGGGTCTGTGCTGGTGCGACGCCGACGGCGACGGTTGGGAAGACCTGATCGTGTCGGCCGCGCGGGGCGGTCAGCTTGCGGTGTTTTTCAACGAGGCAGGAAAGGGCTTCCGCGGTGTGAAGGTCGGCCCGCCGGCGGTCGGTGATCTCGGGGCAGTGGTGGGCTGGCCGGACGGCAACAGCCACCGCGGTCTGCTGGTCGCGCGGTCGAACTGGGAGACGGCGGGTGAGAAGGAATCTGCGATCCTGGCGTATGGCGTCTCGACGGGAACACCGGCGTCGGTGGCGCTGGCGCGCGAATTGCCGGCCGGGCTGGCAAGCCCGGGGCCGCTGGCGCTCGCGGACGTGGACGGTGACGGGGATCTCGATTTGTTCGTCGGGGGACGATTTCGCCCGGGGCGGTATCCGGAGGCGGTGTCGTCGGCCGTTTGGCTCAACGAAGCAGGCGAGTTGCGTCGCAGCGGTCCGCTGAGCGAGCCGTTCGCCTCGGCGGGGCTGGTGAGCGGGGCGACGTTCGCGGATCTGGACGACGACGGAGATCCCGATCTCGCGCTCGCCGTCGAGTGGGGCCCGTTGCGCGTGTTTCGGAATCAGCAGGGACGCTTCGAGGACGTGACGGCGACGTGGGGGTTCGCCGATCGGACCGGTTGGTGGACCGGCGTGACGGCGGGGGATTTCGACGGCGACGGCCGGCTTGACCTCGTCGCCGGCAACCGCGGGCGGAACTCGATTTACGAACTGAACCGCCCCAGCCCGATCCGGCTGTTCTACGCGGATGCGGACGGCGACGGGACCCTCGAGATCATCGAGGCGTGGCGCAATGGTGAGCAGTGGCCGCCGGTGCGGCCGCGCCCGTGGGTCGCCCGCGGTCTGCCGGACCTGCCGCAGCGGATTCCCACGCACGAACAATACGGCAAGGCGACCGTGCCGGAGGTGTTGGGCGCAGGATTTGACGGGGCGCGAAGTGTCGAGGCGAACTTTCTCGACTCGGCAGTCTTCCTGAATCGTGGCGGGCAATTCGAGTGTGTGCCGCTGCCGCGCGAAGCGCAGGTGGCCCCGGCCTTCGCGGTAAACATCGGCGACTTCGACGGCGACGGCAGCGAAGATCTGTTCCTGAGCCAGAACTTCTTTGGCGGTGGATCGGACTTGGACCGCGAAGACGCCGGGCGCGGCCTCTGGCTGCGCGGCCGGGGCGACGGCACGTTCACCGCGGCGGAGACGGGCATCCGGGTTTACGGCGAGCAGCGCGCCGGGGCCCTCGCCGACTTCAATCACGACGGCCGGGTGGACGTCGCAGTTTCGCAGAACGACGGCGCCACCCGCCTCTTCCTGAACCAGCGCGCCCGACGCGGGCTGCGGGTGACGCTGGTCGGCCCGCCAAGGAATCCCGATGGCGTCGGCGCGCGGATGCGGGTCCAGCACGCCGGTGGCCGGCGTGGACCGAGCCGGCTCGTGCAGGCGGGGTCCGGCTACTGGTCACAGGACGCCGCAACGCAGGTGTTGGGTCTCACCGGCGAGGCCGAGGCGGTGTGGATTCACTGGGCCGACGGGCGCGAACAAACCGTGGCAGTGCAGGACGATCAGTGGGAAGTTCGGGCAGTCCATCAAGATGCACGCAACTAAAGTCGCAGTCGCGGTGGCGGTGGTCGTGATCGGTACGATGCTGCCGGGCGGAGGGTGCGGCAGGAAGACCTCGCCTGGTACCGTTGCTCCGCTGAGCCAGGCAACAATTGTCCCGATCACGAACATGATCCTCGTGAAGGCCGGGGCGTTCCTCCGCCAGAACCAACAGGTGATCCTGTCGCGAGATTACTGGCTGGGGAAGTACGAGGTGACGCAGGGCGAATTCCTGGCCCTGACCGGCAGGAACCCGAGCCATTTCACCGGCGACTCGAATCGTCCAGTGGAGAAAGTAACCTTTCTGGAGGCTGCGGCGTATTGCGCGGAGTTGACCCGCCGGCAGCGAGAGGCCGGCCGACTACCGCCGGACTACTTGTACCGGCTGCCGACCGAAGCCGAGTGGGAATACGCCTGCCGGGCGGGCGGAAGCGGCCAGTTCAGTTTCGGCGACGACGTCGCGGCGGCGGGCGACCACGCCTGGACGGAAGAGAACAGCGACGGCATGACCCACCCGGCCGGCCTGAAGGCGCCCAATGCGTGGGGCTTTCACGACCTCCACGGCAATGTGTGGGAATGGTGCCAGGACTGGTTCGGCGAGTACCCGAAGGAACCTCGGACGGATCCGACCGGCCCGCCCGCTGGCAAGTTCAAGGTGTTTCGCGGCGGGGGGTGGAGCCACGCCGCGAAGTTCGCGCGCATCAGCAGCCGCTTTATGATGTCGCCGTCGAATGGCATTGATTTCGTCGGATTCCGGGTGGCGTTGGCGCCGGCATTACCGAAAGCGCGGTAACGCGCCGCTTGGCGGCGTACGCATCCGGTTCGCAATCAACCACATTGGGGTGAAGCGGACCGGATTGGGGGCCGAATGCTTCGTGGTTGGGGTCGGGTGCGAAAGTGGCTTTACATGGCGGGGCGTCCGTGTACTTTGTTGTCGTTCGTTTAATCCCGTTGCAGCCCAAACCGAAGGTCACGCGTGTTAGCTTTTATGACAATCAAACGAATTCCCCTGCTGCTGGCTGCCGCTTCGTGCGTCTTCCAGTTCATCACGCGGGCGGCGAATGATATCGAGCCCGGCAAGGAGTATTACAGCGCCATCCGTGCGCCCCGCCCAATCGTCCTGGATGGCGACCTCTCGGAGTGGAGCGGCGTCCCGGTGCTCGCGGACCCGAAGTTCTACATCCCCAAAGGCTCCGGCCCGGCGGGAACCGGGCGGTTGGTCCTCTTCGAGGAGTACAACGGCGGCACTTGGACGGGTCCGGACGACCAGACCTCGGCGGTGCAAATCGCCTATGACGCCGACAACGTGTACTTCGGTTTCGTGGTGACCGACGATTACCATGAGAACGCGGCCCGTAGCGCGTGGAACGGCGATTCCATCCAGTTAATGATCGCCAATGCGGACCGGACGCAGCAGGTGGCGCTCTACAACTACGCCCTCGGCGGGGTGGAAGAGGATGAGAACCTCAATGACCCATCCAATCTCGTCGAGGCCAACCGGCATGAGGCCGGCCCGGCTTGCGCCATGGACGGCACCTGCGCCACGGAGGTCGCCATCAAGCGCAACAAGACGACCCGCAAGACCATCTACGAAATCCGGCTGCCGAAGGAGTCGTTGGGTCTGACCTCACTCACCGGCGGAACGAAGTTCGGCTTGGGTATGGCGATCAACGACGGCGACAAGGACACGCCGGGGCAGAAGGGCTGGGGTGGATTGGGGGCGCACGCGATTGTGTTTGGCAAGACCCCGGGCGAGACCGCGCTGATTACGCTGGCAAGGCGGAACGACATCGAACCCGGAAAGGAGGTTTACACGGCGAACCCGGCACCGAAGCCCATCGTTCTGGATGGGAATCTCTCGGAATGGAGCGGCGTCCCGGTGCTCGCGGACCCGAAGTTCTACATCCCCAAAGGCTCCGGCCCGGCGGGAACCGGGCGGTTGGTCCTCTTCGAGGAGTACAACGGCGGCACCTGGTCGGGCCCGGACGATCAGACGTCGGCGGTGCAGATCGTTTACGACGCCGAGAATGTCTATTTCGGGTTTGTCGTCACGGATGACTACCATGAGAACGCAGCCCGCAGCGCGTGGAATGGCGACTCCATTCAGTTGATGATCGCCAACGCGACCCAGAACCAGCAGCTGGCCCTGTACAACTACGCCCTCGGCGGGGTGGAAGAGGACGAGAACCTCAATGACCCCTCCAACCTGGTCGAGGCCAACCGGCATGAAGCCGGCCCGGCTTGCGCCATGGATGGCACATGCGCGACTGAAGTTGCCATTACCCGGGACAAGACGACCCGCAAGACCACTTACGAAATCAAGCTGCCGAAGGCCGCCCTCGGCCTGAATAACCTCGCTTACGGCACGCAGTTCGGTCTGGGCATGGCGATCAACGACGGCGACAAGGACACCCCGGGCCAGAAGGGCTGGGGCGGCTTGGGGGCGCACTCGATCGTCTTCGGCAAGACCCCCGGAGAAACCGCGCTCGTAACGCTGGGCGTTGGCGGAACGGCGGCGGACCTCATCTACCTGTCCGCAGTCAATCCGACCACCAGCGGCTTCAGCTTCCGGGTGAACAACCTGGGCAATTCGATCTGTGACCCGGCCACGGCGAAACTCTACATTGATGGCGTCCTGGTCACGTTGACTTCAACACCGAAGACCGACGCCTTCGACTTCACGTACACCCGGGCCACGCCTTACGCGCCGTCATCGGAGCACACTTACACGATCGAGGTGAAGGATACACGCGGCAACCTCGTGGCGGACGCCGGCACCTTCAAGACCGCGTACTACGCCGTTCTGACCTCGGCCATGCAGGCGACGACCGTGGACAGGACCAAACCCGGTTTCCGTTGGAGTGTCTTCCAGAATGAAACCTTTGTTACTCCACCGGACAATCCGACGAGCCAGGCCAACACCATCGCCGATGCGGAACTCGCCCTGGCGGGACAGTTGAAGGATCCGACCACCGGCTTGGTGCTGGACAACTACGCCGATCCGTCGGCCCTCGGACCGGCTCTCGCCGCTGGCGTCAAGGTCGGGGCCGTGTATCGGTTCGAAATCCCGACGGTGATCAATCTGAACGACGCCGCGGGCACGACCGACCTCGGCAATTTCACGACCGACAACGGCTTCCCGGACGACCAGATGCCCGGCATTCCCGGAACCACGTTCTACACCGACGGCATCGAGGCGGAAGTGGTCACGTTTGTGGAGCTGCCGGCGGGCTGGGTGAAGATGGGCGTCAGCAGCGACGACGGCTTCCGCGCTCAGGCCGGTTACATCAACGTGCCGGCGGATGCCGTGCTGCTGGGCCAGTTTGACGGTCCGCGCGGGACGGCGGACACCACGTTCGACGTCTATGTGCAGGACGCGGGCATCTACCCGGTTCGCACCGTTTACCAGGAGGTCGGCGGCGGAGCCTCGCTCGAGATCTTCACCTTCAAGGCGGACGGCACGACCAAGGTGCTGATCAACGACGCTGCCGGCGGCGGCCTCAAGGCTTACCGGTCCGGCACGGCGCCGAACAAGCCGACCGCCCCGCCGGAGTTCACCAAGATCCAGAAGAACGCCAACGGCTCGGTGACGATCGACTGGAAGAACGGCGGCACGCTGCAGTCCGCGACGGCCATCAAGGGCGCGCAGTGGCAGAACGTCGGTGGGGCAACCTCTCCGTACACCGTCACACCGGCGCAGACGACCTTCTGGCGCCTGGTCCAGTAAGGCGGGTCTGACGGTGAAAGTTGTATCACGGGGGCCGGGCTTGTCCCGGCCCCCTATTCTTTTGGGTTCATGGCGGAATTCCGGAGAAGGCCTGACGGATTTTGAGGAAGAAGCAGGCCTCATCCGACAACTTTGCGTTTGGCCTCGGGGAGGGCGTAGAGTTTGAGGCGTAGAAAGTCGTCGTCACGCAGGCCGTGGAACATGCGGAGCATGGTTTTGATCTGGCGGTTGAGCCCCGCCATTCGACCGTTGGTCATCCGGGTCACCGTGTAGCTCAAGAGTCCTTTGGCATGATCGGTCAGCGACTGCGCCATGCTGATCAACTGGTCAATGCCGCTGGCGATGGCTTTCCGACACCCGGCGCAGCAGAAGTCAGCCATCGCTGCCCACGTCGGCTTTTCCCAAGCCAGGGCCAACTCCTCCTTGAGCAGGTAGGCCGTTGCCAGGGGACGGTTCATCGCCAAGGCGCGTCGCCGCCTACCAGAACGGCGTGCCCACCACAATCATCGGTCCGCCGACCAGCGGGGCGCATGTGCTGGCCGAGTTCTGGCGCGATGCGCTGGGCGGTGAATGGGTCTGCACCGTGGCCGGCACGCCGGGCACCTGGAAGCAGATCAAGGCGGCTGCCGTGACGGCGGACCCGTCGAGCGGCACCATCCCGACCGGCTACCTGATTTGGAACGTCACCGACGGCGCCGTGGAGCGGCACGCCGGGGCGTACTCTTGGGAGATCATCGTCGGGGCGGGCACGTCCGCCAAGGTGGGCTTCCACGGCGCGACGCCCACCGTCCAGCGGGCTTGCGCTGCCCAGGCTGCCGTCACCTACGTTTCCCAGACCATCAGCGATCCGCCGACGCGATTTGAGGTTCACGCGCTCAATGACGGCCTGGTCGCCGTGATCACGCTGCCGAACGAGATCCGGGCGGCGGCGGTCGAGAAGGGCCTCATGAAGGGTGGGGTGTAGGCGCTACGATCATCCCCGGACGGCAGTTGGCGACGATCAACTGCGGCACACTTGACAAGCCAGTCTCCGTAACTTACACTGTTTCGCATTGAACGTATGGTGAATTGTCGTTTCACCGTGGCCATCCACGTGCTGTGCCTGCTGGCAGCTCAGCATCCGAAGCCGTTGACCTCCGACTTCATTGCGGGCAGCGTGAATACGAACCCGGTCGTCATTCGGCGCATCCTCGGAGTGCTTCGCCGGGCGGGTCTGGTCAAATCACAGCCGGGAGTGAGCGGCGGCTGGGAACTCGTGGCCAAACCTGAAAGCATCACGCTTGGAGGGCTTTACCAGATCGTTCGTCCCGGCACGGTTTTCGCCATGCACAGCCAGCAGCCGAATGTCCTTTGTCCCGTGGGCCGCAACATCCAGCGCGGGCTTCGCGCGCATTACCAGAAGGCCCAGGCCGCCATGGAAGCCGAATTGGACCGCACCACCATTGCGGACGTGCTCAAGGACGTGTTGGGAACTTCCCAATGACTTTTTTTCACCCAAACCGTAACAGTACAAGCTACAAACAAACCAAAAAGACTGGAGCAAAAAGTGAATACCACAGGCAAAAACTACCAAGCAACGTCAATCGGAGACATCCAAGTCAAAGGGCGCGTTACGCTCCACAACGAGCTTGCCCTTACCGGCTCGGAAGTCTCCATCAACGAACTGCCCCCGGGCGTCAGTGTCCCCTTCGTCCATTCCCACAAGCGGAATGAGGAGGTTTACATTGTGGTCAAAGGCAAGGGCAGGTTCTACGTGGATGGCGACGAGTTCGAGGTCGCGGAAGGCAGCGTCATTCGCGTTGACCCCGCCGGACAGCGGTGCATCGCCGCCGACCCTCAGAGCCCGCTTCGATACATTTGCATCCAAACCGAGGCCAAGAGCCTGGTCCAATTCACCGAGGGCGACGCTGTTATCCTCGAAACCAAGCCTACCTGGCTCCAAAAAGCTGGCGCCTGAGCGGCATCTCACCCACCCCACATGCCCCCAGAAAGATCCAGCCTATGAACAGGAGACAAGCCATTCAGACCACCGTCACCGCTGCTGCGTTTGCTTCGGTGCTGCGCTCAGCGATACTCGCCGCCCAAGAGGCGTCGCCAAAGCCTGCGGCAGTGGAAGGAAACACCCTCTACCTCAATCCGGCCACGGGCGCGGATACGAACTCTGGAGCCAAGGACAGTCCCCTGCGCACCCTGGCCGAGGCAGCCCGGCGCGTGAACCAGACCGAAGGAACCGGCCCGTTGACCGTCATTCTTTCCGAAGGAGTGTACGCGATTGGCGAAACCGCGACGTTCAAGCCCGAGCGGCGGACGCTCACCAAGACCGACCGCCTCACGATCCGCGCTGAGGTGCTGCCCGACGACCCGGACTGGCACGCGGGACGGATGCCCACCCTCATCCACACGCTGCCGCTGACAGGGCCACGGGCCAGGGGCCTTGTTTTCGGCATGTTGACCGAGGCCAACCACGTCACGATCCAGGGCCTCAAGCTGCTGGGCGCCCCGGTCGTTGAGACGCCCAAACCCGGCAAGCTCGTCCGCGTCTATCCGATCGGGAGGATGGGCAGGAAGTGGGACGACCTGGAAATCGCGCAGTGCCTGTTCCTTGGCGACAAGGTGGTCTGTCCGAACCACCTCGGAATCCTCGCCCACGGCCCAGGTGTTCATGTCCACCACTGCGTTTTCTACAATGTGAAGCTGACCGTGGTCTTCTGGACAGCCGGCAGCCGCGGCCACTCGATGCACCACTGTTTCGTCCACGGTGCCTACGGGTCGGGCGTGTGGACGACCGAGATCGCCGATGATTTCGAGTTTCGCAACAACGTGATCGCCAATGGCAACTACGTCTGGACCTACCAGAGCGGAGCGATGGCGGGTCGCGATCCGGACGCCGGAGGACGAGGCGGCGGCGCCACGACCGCTCCCGAGAAACAGCGAGTGCATTACAGGGTGGTCAACAGCCTCTTCGCCGCGAACAAAAAGATGGCCTGCTCGGGCACCGGCGCCAACCTCGGTTTTAAGGACATCGACGCCTCGTTCCTCGAACTCATCAACACCAAAGTCTCGGACCAGGCCGTTGCCGTGGAACTTGATGAGACCAAGAAGAACTACCTCCACCCGATGGCCGATTCGGAAGCCGCCAAGATCGGTGTTGGCCTGTTCATGAAACCGACGGAGTGACTCACGCTTGTGCTTCCGCAAATGACGAAGGACGATATGCTGACGGAACTCCTTCGCACTTTGCTGGCGGAGGGCTGGGCGGATTCACGCGCGGCCATCCCGGAAGATGCCGCAAGCAAGCGGCATCACCTGAGGACGCTCATGAACGTTCGCCCCCCTCTGCCTGCCCGCCCTGAACTGCTTGAACTTCAGGATCGCTTCCTCTCGGCGGAGCGGGCTTCGGTAGCCGATACCGACCCGCATCGGCTGCCTACCATCGCGGAGGCGTTCAGCGACGCTGCCATTCCATTCCGGGATCACCTGGTCATCTGGAAGGGGGACATTACCACCCTGGCGGCGGACGCCATCGTTAACGCGGCGAACTCAAAGCTACTCGGCTGCTTTGTCCCCCATCACCGCTGCATCGACAACGCAATCCACTCCGCCGCCGGCATCCAGTTGCGGCTCGAATGTCACCAACTCATGCAGAAGCAGGGCTTCGATGAGGTTGTAGGGCATGCGAAGCTGACGCGAGGCTACAACCTGCCTGCTCGCTATGTGACCCACACGGTGGGGCCGACGATCCACGGGAGCGTGCGTCCCGAGGACGAACGCCTTCTGGAGTCCTGCTACACAGCCTGCCTCGACTCGGCGGCGCAACACCAAGACATCCAAGTGCTCGCCTTCTGCTCCATCTCGACCGGAGAGTTCCGATTCCCGAAGGTTGCAGCGGCGCAGGTCGCGGTGCGCACGGTTTGCCGTTGGCTGGCAGGGGCACCGGGTCATCACCTGGAGCGGGTTGTTTTCAACGTGTTCACCCAGGAAGACCACGATGTTTACGCGAGCCTCTTCCGGCAGGCTTGAGAATGCCAGGCGGCTGCTCGCGGAAACCGACTTCATCCTGATCGGGGCCGGGGCAGGACTTTCGGCTTCTGCCGGCCTGAACTACCAAGACTCAGGGCTGTTTCGGCAACGGTATCCGCGGTTCGCCGGACTGGGGTTGAAGACGATCTGGGAGGCAATCGTCGCGCACTGGTCGCCCGAGGACGGCGAGCACCGAAGGTTCTGGGCTTTCTGGGCTCACCACATCCAGACGATCCGTTACGACACCTCGGCCAGCCCGGTTTATCTGGGCCTTCTCAAATTGGTTGCACACATACCGCACTTCGTGATCACCACGAACGTGGACGCCCAGTTTGCCAAGGCTGGTTTTCAGCAAGAGGTGACGTTCACCCCCCAGGGTGATTACGCGAAGTTCCAGTGCGCTACGCCGTGCAACGACCTTCTCCATGATAATCGCGATGCAGTGCAGCGAATGCTCGCAAACCTCGACGTCACCAACCTGCTGGTCCGGGAATCGGACATTCCGCGCTGCCCGGCGTGCGGGGGGCTACCTGGAACGAAATCTCAGGAGAGACGAGCACTTCGTGGAGACGCCGTATATGGAGCGACAGGCGGCGTACCAGGAGTTCCTGAATCGCTCGACTGGAGGCAAACTCCTGCTCCTGGAATTGGGTGTCGGTTTCAACACGCCAGGCATCATCCGCTGGCCGTTCGAGCGGATCACGCTCAAGCATCCGAAAGCCTCCCTCATTCGTGTGAACCTCGCGGATGCGCGGGTGCCAGCAAACATTGAGCACCGGTCCCTCGATTTCTCGGAGGATATTGCTGTGGTGCTCCGTGACCTTTCAGACTCGAGCGGTTGAACCGCCCGACCTCACGCCGGAGCTCTCATCCGCGCTCGTCCGGCCCTCTCCGGGGGCGAAATGTTTGGCAAATGTTTGGTTATCGGGCATAGGAACGCCCTAAATTGCAGGGATTTGCATGGACTTGCCGGCTTGGCAACGAGAAGCAATAAGCCCCTGTGAGCCAGGCTTGCAGGGGCTTGAAAGTGGTTGCGGGGGGTGGATTTGAACCACCGACCTTCAGGTTATGAGCCTGACGAGCTACCGGGCTGCTCCACCCCGCGTCCCGTGGCCAGAAGCTAGCCCCGCCGCCCCGTCACTGGCAAGCGCTTTCCCAACACCGCAAGCGGTCCGCGCGCTTTGGGTTTCCTGCCTGCGGCCAGCCAGTGTCAGCAGCACTTGACGATGGGCGATTGCCGGTTGACCGCCCGCCGTGCCGCCGGCGTGTGGGTCGTGGGAGCCGTGCCACTTCGCCGGGTGCGCGCGAGCGCTTGCGCGCAGGTGCGGCATCTCGGCCTTCCTTTCCTCGCTCCGCGCTGGCCGGTGGGATCGCGCCCGCCGCGGACGCTCGCCACAGCACCCCCGCCGTGCCTGAGACGACATTGACGATTGACCCGAAACCCCAAGCCGGAACGATTCAATTGAACCACAAATGGACACGAACCTACACGAATGAAGACGGGGATTCCCTTTGCTTGGGTGCCGCCCCGGTGCGCCTTACCGACCGATGAGCTGAAGCGCGACCTCCAAGTCCGGAAGATACCCCACCATTTGTGTGGATTGGTGTGCATTCGTGGTTTTTCTTACGCATCGTCCCAGCTAAGTTGGGCCGGCGGAGCGCGCCACGCTGCTGCCAACTTCGGCTTTCTGGATTGACCCGCCCGGCTCAGCGCCACTGGTGTTTCGGGTACTTGCGCTGGAGTTCCTGTTTGAGCCGCGGATAGTGCTCGCGCCAGAAGCCGGCGAGATCCCGGGTCACCTGCACCAGGCGCATGTTCGGCGCGAGGATGCGCGCCACCACGGGCACCCGGCCTAGGGCGATCTTCGGCGTCTGCGTCACGCCGTAGAGTTCCTGGATGCGCAGCGCGAAGTGCGGCGGGTTGGCGGCATCATAGACGATCTTGGGCTGGCGGCCGTTGCCCAGGTCGAGGCGCTCCGGCGCGTGCCGGTCGAGGAGCTGGCGCTGCGCGGGGCTGAGCCAGCTTTGCACCACCGGCTTCACCGGGCGGTTGCGGACCTCGCGGAAGCTGAACGCGCCGTGGCAAAGCTGTTCGATCAGGTGCCGCCGGTCGGCCTCGGTGAGCGGCGGCAGGCCCAGTTCGGGACACCAGCGGCTGAGCAGGTTGAGGCGGAGGATCCATCGCTCCACTGAATTGTCCCATCCCTCGAGCTGGAGCCGGCCGGCGGCGATTTCGTCTGCCAGCAACCGGGCCGCTTCGTCCAGCGGCGGGGGCTCGATGGCGCGCTTTTCCAGCGCCAGCCCGCGGAAGCACCACAGTTCCTCGGCGTAAACGCGGCGCGTGGCGGCGTCGTAGAAGCAGCGCGTCTGCCGGGCAAGGTCGGCGGGAAAGAGTTCCGCCAGCCAAGCGGGCTCGATCGCGGTGGCCAGGCTGAGAATTGTCTGGGTGTCGCCGCCGGTCTGGCCCACCTCGCGCACCTCGGCGGCCACAAACAGCGGGCGGTCCTGGACGACGCTTTCGCGGGCGAGCACGCCGCGCCGGCCATGCACCAGCTCGCAGCGTAGCGTCCCCGAGTCGAGCCGGCGCGCCACGCGGTCGCTGAAGCCGATGAGCAGGCATTTCTGGAGGGCGACGTCGTCGAACCGGCCCGGCTCCGCGTCCAGGCCCTGCTCGCGGGCGAGGCGGCGGAATTGCTCGAGCAGCGGGGCCACCTGGCGGGCGGTGACGGCATGCACGCCCAGCCGGCGGCAGGTCTCGAGGCGGAAGTCGTTTTTCGCCGCGTAATTCCAGGCGCGCATCAGGATGAAGAGATCCGAAGGTGCTTTTTCACCCAGCAGGTCTTCGCGCAGTTCCTTCACGTGTTTGTCCACCTGGCGGAGCAGCAGGTCGCGGCCTTGGGTGAGCGCGGCGACGAGGCAGGCTTGGTACACGCAACGGTATTCCCGCGCCGCCAGCAACATGCGGGCGTACCGGGGATGTACGGGAAAGGCGAGCATCCGTCGGCCGAGAGGCGTGATCGTCAGGTGGGGAAAGTTCGCCGGAGCGGCGACTGATGCGGGTGACATCGCCGCCGGCGGGGTCGCCTGGTCCACTGAAGGTGCCCGATCCTCCGAGATCGCCCGGCCCACTGAAACTGACCGGTCTTCCACACCTGCCTGGGCCGCCGGGCCTGTTTGATCCACCGGTGGTTCGGGCTGCAAGGCGCCGAGGTCCACCAGCAGTTCCTCGGCGTGGGCCAGCGCCTGTTCGTCCGGCGGTTCCAGCCAGCGGAACCGGCGGAGGTCCGCGACGCCCGCGGCCTTGAGCGTGAGCACCACTTCGGCCAGGTCGAGCCGCCGGACCTCGGGCAATTCCTGCGCCGGGCGCTCGGCGTGCTCGCGTTCGCTCCAGAGTCTCAGGCACACACCCGGCGCGGTGCGGCCGGCTCGCCCGGCCCGCTGGTCCGCCGAGGCCTGGCTGACCTTTTCGATCAACAGCGTGTTGATGCCGCGGTACGGATCGTAGCGCGGGATGCGCGCCAGACCGCTGTCAATCACCAGCCGCACGCCGTCAATGGTGATCGAGGTTTCCGCCACGTTGGTGGCCACCACCGCCTTGCGGCGGTCGTAGCGCGCCACCGCGGCGTCCTGATCCTGCGGGGGCAGTTCGCCGTGCAAGGGCAGCAGCACGAAGCCGCGCGATTCGTCGCGGTGCCGGAGCGCCTCGAGCGTTTGCGCGATCTCGAAGGCGCCGGGCATGAAGATGAGCGCGTCGCCTTCGCCGCCGGATTGCACGTAGCGCGCAAATGCGTCGGCGGCCTGCTCCCAGACGGGGCGGTTGTCTGCGTAAGCCGGCCTGTCGGCGTAGCGGATCTCGACCGGGAACACGCGGCCGGCGGACACCCGCGTGGCGCAAGGTTTGAGGTAGCGTTCGAGCAGGTCGAGATCGAGCGTGGCGGACATCACCACCAGGTGCAGGTCCGGCCGGGTGGTTTGCTGCAAATCGAGCGCCCGCGCGAGCGTGATGTCGCCGTACAGGTGACGCTCGTGAAACTCGTCGAAGATGAGCGCGGTCACGCCGGTCAACACCGGGTCGTCTAGCATCTGCCGCAAGAGCACGCCTTCGGTGACGAACCGGATGCGCGTCGCCTCGCTGGTGCGGTCCTCGAACCGGATCTGGTAGCCGACCTCGCGCCCCAGCGGGACGCCCAGTTCCGCCGCCACGCGCGTGGCCAGCAGGCGCGCGGCCAGCCGGCGCGGCTGCAGAGTCACCACCTGCCCCCGCCCGAGCAGGCCGTGCCGGAGCAGCAGCTGCGGCACCTGGGTGGACTTGCCCGATCCGGTGGGCGCCGACACGATCAAGCGCCGCGCCGCGCGCAGGCCGGCAATGATGTCCGACTCGATTTCGTAAATGGGCAGCCGTTCCGACATGGCGGGATTAGATAGGCCAGCCGGCGGGCGCTGGCGAAACCAAACTCGACGCCCCGGCGAGCTTGGGCAAGGCTGGCCGCGAAATGTCCAACCCGGTTTTGTTTTGGCGCCGTGTCGCTGGCGTGCTGCTTCTCGGCCTCGCGACCGGGATCATGCGCGCGGCCAACCCGGCGGTTCAGCCGCTGGCGCGCGCCCACGCCCACAACGACTACGAGCACCCGCGCCCGCTGCTGGACGCGCTCGCGCACGGTTTTTGCAGCGTCGAGGCGGACATTCACCTCGTGGACGGCCGGCTGCTGGTGGCGCACGATCGCTGGCGCGTGAAGCCGGAGCGCACCCTCGAGGCCTTGTACCTCGAGCCTTTGCGCGCCCGCGTCGAGGCCAACGGCGGCCGCGTCTTCCCAAATGGCCCGGCCTTCTGGCTGCTCATTGATTTCAAATCCGACGGCGCGGCCACCTGGCAGGCGCTCAAGCCGGTGCTGGAACGGCATCGCGCGATGTTGACCGCCTTTCGTCCGGATCGCACCGAAACCAACGCCGTCACGGTGGTGCTGAGCGGCAACGTGCCGCGCGAGTTGCTCGCGGCCGAGGCGGAGCGGCTGGCAGCGGTGGACGGCCGGACCGGCGACCTGGAGGCCAATCCCAGTCCGCATCTGGTGCCCTGGGTGAGCGAAAGCTGGAGCCGGCTTTTCACCTGGCGCGGCCAAGACACCCCGCCAGCGGCGGACCTGATGAAACTGCGCGAACTGGTGGGCCGGGCGCACGCCCAAGGACGACAGGTGCGCTTTTGGGGCGCGCCGGATTTCGAGGCGGTCTGGCGCGTGCAGCACGCGGCGGGGGTGGACCTGATCAACACCGACAAGCTGGAGGAACTGGCGCGGTTTCTCCGCCAGGCCGGGGCGGAGCCGGCGGTCGGGAAGTGACCGCAGGCGGCGGGACGATGCCGGTCAAATGGGTGAAGGGCTGAATGAGTTACATGGCCGGCGGACCCGCGCGGCCGGATGGAACTGCTCGGAGAGCTGCCCGGGGTTCCTTCGGTGTTTCCATTTGCCCGGTCCGGGCTAAGGTGACCGCGTGAAGCGAATCGGTCTGTTCGGCGGGTCGTTCAATCCGGTCCATTGCGGACACCTGCTCATGGCCCGGGCAGCGGTCGAGGAGGCGGCGCTGGACCGCTTGGTTTTCATTCCGGCGGCGCAATCGCCGTTCAAACCCGGCCAGCCGCTGGCGCCCGCCGCCGAGCGGGTGCGCTGGCTGCGGCTGGCGCTGGCAGGCTGGACGCGCTGCGAAGTGGACACCCAGGAGGTGGAGCGCGGCGGGGTGTCTTACACGATCGAGACAGTGCGGCGGTACGCGGGCCGCGAGCCGGGCGCGGCGCTGTTCTGGCTGATTGGAGGCGATCACCTGACGCTGTTGCCGTCCTGGCGCGAGGCGCCGGCGCTGGCGGAACTGGTCGAGTTCCTGGTGGTTCCGCGGCCGGACGAGGCGCCCGGCGCATTGCCGGCGGGCTTTCGCGGGCGGTTCCTGAACGGGGTGCCGACGGCGATTTCCGCGTCGGGGGTGCGGGCGCGGGCGCGGGCCGGGTTGCCGCTGGAGCCGTTGGTGCCCGGGGCGGTGGCCGAGGCCATCCACAAATCAGGGCTTTATCTCTGAGCCGTTTTTGACCATCCTACCGGCAATGGATTCGAAACGACTGGCGCTGCGCTGCCGCGCCCTGGCGGAGGGTAAGAAGGCCGAAGACGTCGTCATCCTCGACGTGCGCAAATTATCCAGCATCACGGACTTCTTCGTGCTGGCCACCGGGCTGAGCGAACCTCATTTGCGGGCCATCGTGGAGGAGATCACCGACAAGCTGGCGGAGGAGCACCGGATGCGGCCGCGCGCGCAGGACGGCACTTGGAAGACCAACTGGGTGGTGCTCGATTACTTCGACGTGATCGTGCACATCATGCGCGCGGAAACCCGGGCGTTGTACGCGCTGGAAAGCCTGTGGGGCGATGCCCCCCGGCTGCGGCCGGCGCGAACCCCGCGGCCCAAATCCGCGGCCGGCGGCTAGGAATTGTCCTGGCGGGGCGGCGTCGGGGGCGCCTCCGGCTGGGCGCCGGCGGGGGGTTCGTAGGGCGTTTCGGCGGACGTGCGCGCGATGTCCGTCAACACCCGCAGGAACTCGTCCAGACCCGGCGCCGGCACAATCACCGTGTCATGCCGCCCGGACACATCCTCGGTGATGCGCAGGAACCGGCCGCGGGGATTTTCCCGCAGCGACAGGGTGAACACTTTGCGCTCGATCTGGAGACGCTCGCTTCGCAGCAGCTTTTCCTCAACCGCGCCCGGTGGTAGTGGCCCCTCAAAACGCCGGCTGGTCGAGGAGGCCATGCGATGGCTCGACATCATAATCTTGTACGCTTAAAAAGCTTCCTTGGCTCCACAGTCGTCTGCGCCGGCCTGAATGTCAACGCATGAATCTGATGTCATCAAATCAGGTCTTCGTTCCCCGCTCATGAGCATCCTGCGTGGGCCCCGCCCCGCCGGCGGCCCAGCCGCCCGCCCAGAATTTCCTCGCCGCTCGCCGGAGCGGAAAGTATATCCCGTGTCCGCATGAATTCCTTGCTCCTGACGGGCGGCCGGGTGGTGGATCCCGGCAGTTCGGTTGACGGTCCGCTGGATTTGCTCATCAAGGAAGGCAAGGTGGCCGCGGTGGGCGCGGACGCCGCGGCACAGGCGGCGCCGGACACGCCGCGACTGGACGTTGCGGGCCTGGTCGTGTGCCCCGGCTTGATTGATCTGCACGTGCATTTGCGCGAACCCGGTCAGGGCGCGAAGGAGACCATCGGCACCGGCACCGCGGCCGCCGCTCAAGGCGGCTTCACCACCGTGGTGTGCATGCCCAACACCGACCCGGCCATTGACAATCCCAGCACGGTTAACTGGGTTCGCCAGCGGGCCGCGCAGGAAGGGCGGGTGAACGTGCTGGTGGCCGGCGCCATCACCCGCGGCATCGCCGGCGAGGAACTGGCCCCCATCGGCTCGCTCCAACAGGCCGGCGTCGTGGCCGTCACCGACGACGGCCATTGCATCCAGAACAACGAGATGATGCGCCGGGCGCTCGAGTACGCCACGTTGTTCGACCTCCTGGTCATGGACCATTGCCAGGATTACTCGCTGACCAACGACAGCGTGATGCATGACGGCCGGGTGAGTCTCATGCTCGGCCTGCAGGGCTGGCCAGCCGAAGCCGAGGAACTCATCGTGGCCCGCAACATCCTCCTGGCCGAGCGCACCGGCGCGCGCGTGCATTGCCAGCACCTCAGTGCCGCCGGCAGCGTCCAGCTTCTGCGCGAAGCCCGCCGCCGCGGCGTGCCGGTCTCCGGCGAAGCCTGTCCGCACCATTTCACGCTCACGGACACCGCCGTGGCGGGCGGCGAAGCGTTCTGGGCCGGCGATGGCGCGGCGCTGTTCCCGGATCAGCCCGCATCCAGGCTGCCGCACTGGCCGGGGTACGACACGCGCTTCAAGATGAACCCCCCGGTTCGCACCGCGGCGGATCGGGCGGCCATCCTGGAAGGGCTGGCCGATGGCACGATCGAGGTGATCGCCAGCGACCACGCGCCGCATTGTAACTTCGAAAAAGAGGTCGAGTTCGACCGCGCGCCGTTCGGGATCACCGGCCTCGAAACCGAGCTGGCGCTGAGCTTGATGCAGCTTTACCACACCCGGCGGCTGCCGCTCGCGGACGTGCTCGCCAAGTTCACCGTGAATCCCGCCCGCCTGTTGCGCCTCGACACCACCAAGGGCGCCCTCCGGCCCGGGATGGACGGCGACGTCACCGTGCTGGACCCGAACCGCGCCTGGGTCTGGGAGCCCGCCCACACCGCCAGCCGGTCGCTGAACAGCCCGTTTTACGGCTGGCCGCTGCGAGGCAAGGCGGTGGCCACCATCGTGGCCGGCAGGATCGTGTGGCAGGACCTTCCCCCCGCCGCCGCCCAGAAACGCCGCAAAACTGGCAAATGACCCGGCTTGGGCTATGGTGGACCGTGTAACGTGGAGACAACTCAGAAGATCAATGCCATGAAATCGATTCTGTTGACCATCGCCGCCACGCTCGCCGCCTTGAGCCTCAACGCCGCGGAGTTGCAGTGGCACACTGACCTCGCCAAGGCCAAGGAGAAGGCCGCGGCCGAAAACAAGCAGGTCCTGATCAACTTCACCGGCTCGGACTGGTGCGGGTTCTGCATCAAACTCCAAAAGGAGGTGTTCTCGACGCCGGAGTTTGTCGAGTTCGCGAACAAGAAGCTCGTGCTCGTCGAGATTGACTTCCCCCGGAAAAAGGAACAATCGGCCGAACTGAAGGCCGCCAACAAAAAACTCCAAGACCAGTACAAGGTGAGCGGCTTCCCCACCCTGATCCTGCTGGACAGCCACAGCAAAAAGACCGGTGAAATGGTGGGCTACGGCGGCGGCGGCCCGGACGCCGTGCTCAAAAAACTTGGCCTCAAGTCCTGAGCCGCGTCGTCAACTTCAAGTTTCAGCGCGTTGCGCGGGGGAACTTGCGCAACGCGTTTTTGCTCATCACCCGGCCTGCCCGGGGCGGTCAGCCGTTGCAGACTCGCTGCGCCGGATGGTGACGGGCGCGTGTTGCGCGCCGGCAAACTGCGACCACATTACGACCAGCTTGCCGCAAAAATCGGGCGCACCCATGACTGCTTTCCCGCGCTTGCCTGAGCCGGTTTACCACCCCGGCCAACCCGAAGCCGGCCCGGCGCCGGCGTCTGCGCCGGAGTCCGGGCGACCCGTTTTGAGGCGGAATTGCTCAACGGTACGCCGCACGGCCCCTTGGCTTGGACGGCTGGTCGGTCTTGGCCTTCTGCAATGGGCCGCAGCCTCGGGTGAACCGGCACCGGCTTTCCGCGCGGTGGAGATCGCCGCCGACCTCGAGATCGGCTACGGCGTCGCCGTGGCCGACGTGGACGGCGACCGCAACCCGGACATCCTGCTGGCCGACAAGCGGAGGTTCGTCTGGTACCGCAACCCGGGCTGGGAGCGGTTCACGCTCGCCGAGCACCTGACCCCGGAGGACAACGTCTGCCTCGCGGCGGCGGACGTGGACGGCGACGGCATGGCCGAGGTGGCCGTCGGCGCCGGCTGGAATCCCGGCGACACCACCGGCAGCGGCGCGGTGTTTTACCTTGTGCCGCCGCCGGACCGCACGCAGCGCTGGACGCCGGTCCGCCTGCACCACGAACCAACCGTGCACCGCATGCGCTGGGTGCGGAGCGCGCGCGGCGGCCACGATCTGGTGGTGGTCCCGCTGCACGGCCGCGGCAACCAGAACGGCGAGGGCGCCGGCGTCCGCATCCTGGCATACCGGATGCCTGCGGACCCGCGGTCGCCGTGGCCGACGACGTTGATGGACGCGAGCCTGCACCTGACGCACAACTTCGACGTGATCCCAGGGGCAAGCCCGCCCGCCGAGGAACTGCTCGTGGCCGGCCGGGAAGGTGTCTTTCATTTCACGCCACAGGCCGGCGGTTGGCAACGCGCGCAACTGGCGGGCAATCGCGAGGGCGAGACCAGCTTCACCGGCGCGGGCGAAGTCCGCCAGGGCCGGCTGCTCGGGCGGCGGTTCATCGCCACCATCGAGCCGATGCACGGACATCAACTCGTCGTTTACGCGCCGCCCGATTCACAAGCCCCCGGCGCGTTCTGGAAACGCACCGTGCTGGACGACACCTTGATCCAGGGCCACGCGCTGGCGTGCGGCGACCTGCTGGGCCGGGGCGCCGACCAGATTGTGGTGGGCTGGCGTGGCAACCGGCCGGGCGCCCGGGTCGGCATCAAGCTTTTCATCCCGCTCGATGACGCCGGGGCGCAATGGAAGCCGGTCAGCGTGGACGACAATACGATGGCGTGCGAAGACCTTTGCTTGGCCGATCTGGACGGCGATGGCCGGCTCGACATCGTTGCCTCGGGTCGCGCGACCCGGAACCTGAAGGTTTATTTCGACCAAGGCCTCGCCGCGGATTGACTTCGCCACCGCCGCAGGCACGAACCTGCGCGGTGGGCGCATCTTCCAGCCCGGGAACTGAGGGTCGCCTTTCGTTGAGAGGCGACACCTGCCGGCCTCTGAGCCAGAGGCCGGCTACCTGAGGCCAGGCAGCAGGATGGCCGCCGCTCCCCCCTCGTCTGGTTGTATCCACCGCCTGCAAAAAGCTGAACCGCGCCCCGCCACAGGGAACGCTTGACAGGGCGCGCCTTTCGAACTGAGCTTGCCGCAGACACGCTCCCTGCCCATGCCAGCCCGCCGGCTTCATCGCCTTGGACAACCGCTCGCGTCCCGAGACAGTTGCCAGCGGACGGCGCTGGCCAACGCGGGTGGCGCTGGCGGGAGCGTGGTTCTTGTCCACCTTCAACCAAAGCCGTCGCCATGAACCGCCGGATCTTCGCTGCGGACGCGTATCCGCCACCGGCATCGCCACCCGCGCGCGCGCCCGTCTGGCTGTGGGGCTTCACCCTGATCGAGCTGCTGGTGGTCATCGCCATCATCGCCATCCTGGCGGCGATGCTCCTGCCGGCGCTGGCCACCGCGCGGGAAAAGGCGTCCCGCACCTATTGCGTCAACAACAACAAACAGCTCGCCCTGGCGTTGTTGATGTACACCGACGACCACCGCGACACGATGCCCTGGCCGAACTGGGGCAACGACCACGGCCCGGGCTGGCTCTACCTGCCGGTCGGTGGGCGCGCGCCGGACCCGCTCCGGACCAACGAGTGGCCGTACATCGAAAAGGGGCTTTACTGGCCGTACATCCGCGAACGGAAGGTGTACAACTGCCCGCTGGACAAAACCAACCACGTCTCCTGGCAGAAGCGCCAGCAGCGGCTCTCCAGCTACATCATGAATGGCGCGGTGTGCAGCTTCGGCCGCCTGACCCAGGGCCGCACGCACAAGATCAGCGCCTTCAACCCCGCCGCGTACGTTCATTGGGAGCCGGACATCAAGGACTGGGGCGGGGTCTGGGGACCGAATCCCGGCCACGATGCGAGCCAGTTTCCCAATGAAGCGGAAGGCGTCGGCCGCCGCCACAAGAAGGGTGCGGTCATCACCGGCTTCAGCGGCCAGGTCCATTTCATCACCTACGAGAAGTTCCAGCAGGAACAGCGCGTCAATAAACCCGGCCTGCTCTGGTGCGTGCCGGACAGCCCCACCGGCGAATGAACCCCCGCCATACCCCAGCCAGCCACGAGCAGCCTCAGTTCAGCCCGGGCCGGTCAAATCGAACCATGAATCCGCACCCCATCCCGCGTCGCCAATTCCTCCGGCAAACCACCGTGCTCACCGGCGCAGCCTTGTCGCCGCTCGTGCTGCCGGCCCGCGTGGTCCGCGGCGGCGAAACCTGGCCCAACAACCAGGTTCGCCTGGGTTGCATCGGCCTCGGCATCCAGGGCACCGGCAACATGAAGACCTTCCTCGGCCATCCCGAGGTGCGCGTGGTCGCGGTGTGCGATGTCCACGAGACGCAGCGCCAGAAAGGCAAGGCGGCGGTGGACGCGTTTTACGGCAACCAAGACTGCGCCGCGTACCGCGACTTCCGTGAATTGCTGGCGCGGCCGGACCTCGACGGTATCCAGATCACCACGCCGGACCACTGGCATCCGTTGATCGCGCTCGAGGCGGCCCGGCGCGGCCGGCACATGTACTACGAGAAGCCGATGGGCTGGAGCTTCCGCGCGGCGCAAGCGGTGCGGAAGGCGGTTCACGCCGGCAACGTGGTGTTCCAGTTCGGCACGCAGCAGCGCTCGGGCGGGAACTTCCACTTCGCCTGTGAACTCGTCCGTAACCGGAAGATCGGCAAACTCGAGACGATCCTGGTCGGCGTGCCCGGCAGCGTGCCTTTTCCGAACCAGCCCCCCGAGCCGGTGCCGAAGGAACTCGATTACGACCTGTGGCTCGGCCCGGCACCGCTCAAGCCGTACTGCTTCGAGCGGGTGCGGCCATACACGCACCGCCCGAGCGAGCCGTGGACCCGCAACTACAGCACCTGGTACCACATCTCGGATTACTGCATCGGCTTCATCGGCAACTGGGGCATCCACCACCTCGACATCGCCCAGTGGGGCCACGGCACGGAGGACACCGGCCCGGTCGAGGTCGAGGGCCGCGGCACGTTTCCGGCCGCGGGCCTGGCCGACTGCGCGCTGACCTGGCAGGTGGAAAACCGCTTCGCCGACGGCGTGACGCTGGTTCACATGGACGACGAGACCAGCAGGAAACACCCGCTCCAGAAAAACGGCCACGGCCACGGCATCCTGTTCCTCGGCAGCGAAGGCTGGGTCCACGTGGACCGCGGCGGACTCGACGCCGGGCCAAAGTCGCTGCTGCAACTCCAGCCGGGTCCGAACGACACGCGGCTGTTCAAGAGCGACAACCACCACGGCAACTTCGTGGACGCGATCAAAGGCCGCAGCCAGCCGGCCGCGCCGGTTGACCTCTCGGTGCGCTCGGACACGCTCTGCTGGCTGGACCAGATCGCGATCAAGCTCGGCCGCAAGCTGCGCTGGGACCCAGCGCGGGAGGATTTCGTTGACGACGCCGAAGCCTCCGCCCTGCTGGACCGGCCAATGCGCGCGCCGTGGAAGGTCTGACGGAAGAACGCCTGAAATACCGTGACGATCATACACGCGCCATGACGCTTGCTTCCCCCTCACCCCTGCCCTCTCCCTCAGGGAGAGGGAGCCAGGCAATACCACGCCGGGAGCCATTCAACGCGAGAACCGAAGCTAGCCGTAGTGCGGTGCGTCCCATCTGCCCAACTTCGATTTTCGGATTCGATGGGGGCTCCCCGCCATGCTTCGCCCCAGCGCCGAAGGTACCTTTGGCGGCGCACGGAACCAACACCGGCGAACATCCCGGCAGTACGAGTTCTGATTCTCTCTCCCCAAGGGAGAGGACAAGGGTGAGGGGGAAAGCCGTATCCAATCCAGCAACGAGCCTCGCCCGCAGAAGGCACGTGTCAGCGCGCGCAGGGTGTTTGCTGGCGCTGATCGCGCTGGGATGCCTGGCTGTGCCGGGGGCCTTTGCCCAAACCTCTGATCCTTCCGCCTGGCGGCTGGGCGTCGCGGCCTGGAGCTTCAACCGATTCACCTTTTTCGAGGCCGTTGACCGCACCGCCGCGCTGGGTCTCCGCTACCTCGAAGCCTTCGAGGGCCAGCGCGTGAACGGCGATTCCGACGCGAAGCTGGACGCCAGCCTCACCGACGGCGCCCTCGCGGCAGTTCGCGCGAAGCTCGACTCGGCCGGCGCTACGCTCACGAGCATTTACATCCACGAGCTGTCCACCAACGAGGCGGTCTGCCGGCGCTCGTTCGAGTTCGCGCAGAAGCTCGGCGTCGAGACCATCATTTCCGAGCCGAGGCCGGAAGCGCTCAACCACATCGAGCGGCTCTGCGGCGAGTTCGGGATCAACGTCGCGCTGCACAACCACCCGCAGGGCCGCTCACGCTACTGGCATCCGCAGGAGGTGTTGAGGGTGCTCGAAGGCCGCAGCCCGCGCCTGGGCGCCTGCGCCGATCTCGGCCATTGGCAACGCTCGGGCATCACTCCCGCCGAAGGCCTCCGCCTGCTCGGCCCGCGGCTGCTCTCGCTCCATGTAAAGGACCTCAACGAAGCCACGCCGAACGGCCACGATGTCTGGTGGGGCACCGGCCGGGGCGACATCGCAGGCGTGTTGCGCGAAGTGCATCGCCTGGGTGTGCGCCCGACGCTCTTCGCCATCGAGTACGAGCACAACTGGGACGACAACCGCAACGACATCGCGCAGTGCGCGAAGTTCTTCGCCGAGCAGGTGAAGACCATCGAAGCGGCCGCGCCGCGCCGCGATCCGCTCTTCGCCGGGTGGGCAGGCACGGACATCACCCCGCCGCGGCCGGTGGCATTGACCGGCCAGTTGCACAAACGCATTTCCACCGGCGTCCGCGACCCGCTCACGGCGACCGTTCTGGCATTGGAGACACGCGGCCCCGACGGCCGGCGCGAGCAGGCGCTCATGATTTCCACCGACCTGATCATTATTCAGCGCGCGATCCAGGACCGGCTCAAAGCGATGCTCAAGCCGCGCCTGCCGGACTTCGACACCGCGAAGCTGTTCCTCTTCGGCACGCACACCCACACCGGACCGGGGTTGGTGGACACGACCTTCGGTGACCTCTACGACGTCAGCAGTGACCCCGGCGTGATGAAGGCGTCCGAGTATGCGGATTTTTTCCTCGACCGCGTCGGGCGCGCGGCGGAACAGGCATGGAAGAACCGCGCGCCCGCGCAAATGGGCTGGGCGATGAGCCACGCGGTCACCGGCTTGAATCGGCGCAGTGTTTATGCCGACGGCTCGGCGGTCATGTACGGCGGCACGACGGCGCCGAACTTCTCGCACATCGAAGGAGGCATGGACACGGCCGTGGACGTGCTCGGGCTCTGGGGCGCGGACGGCAAGTTGTCCGGCGTGGTGGTCAACGTGGCCTGCCCCTCACAGGAAACCGAAAACTTGAACGAAATTTCGGCCGACTTCTGGCACGACACGCGCCGGGCGCTGCACGCGCGGCACGGCGCCGGCCTGTTCGTCCTGCCGCAATGCGCGCCCTGTGGCGACCTCTCGCCGCATCCGATCTACCGCCAGCGCGCCGAGCAACTCATGGATCAGCGGCGCGGGCTGTCACGCCGGCAGGAGATCGCCCGCCGCCTTGCCAACGCGGTGGACGACGCCCTGCCACTGGCCGAGGCCGCGAAGGCTGACCGCCTGCACTTCCGGCACGAAGTGGCGCTCACCGACCTGCCGGAACACCAGCCGGCGGTGCAGCCGTTTTACGAGACCGACTCGGTTCATCCGGCGGAACTGCACGTGTTGCGGCTGGGCGACGTGGCGATGGCCACCAATCCGTTCGAGCTCTTCCACGATTACGCCACGCGCATCGAAGCCCGCAGCGCCGCGCCGCTGACGATGCTGGTGCAGATTTGCTCCGGTCACAGCGGCTACCTGCCCACCGGGCGCGCCGTGAAAGGCGGCGGCTACAGCGCCGACAAATTCGTCGTCGGGCCCGCCGGTGGTCAGGTTCTGGTCGAAGAAACCGTCAAGCACATCAACCAGTTGTTCCGTTAACCCCAACCCAGAAAGGAAACTGTCATGGGCAAAATCCACATCGGACTGAACGCCGAGTTCTCCCGCAGCTCGGACAAGCCGTTTGAATGGGCCGTCAAGGCCGCCGCCGACATGGGCTACAAATACTTCGAGCCGATGGTCCACTTCGGCCGCGAACTCATGAGCGAGGCAGGCTACTTCCACACCGTCTCGATGTTCGACGATCCGTGGCGCATCAAGGACGCCTGCGACCAGGCCGGACTGACGATCTCCGGCCTGCAATCGCACGGCCCGCTGGGCCGGCCGGAGGTGCACGGCGAGTACATCAAGCTGGCCATCCGCGTCGCCGCCGAGATCGGCGTGCCGGTCATCAACACCGACGAAGGCGTCAAGGCGAAATGGACGACCGAGGAGGAGGATTTCGTGCTGATCAAGTACACTCTCCAGGAGGCGGCGTTCATCGCCGAGCGGCGGGGGGTGAAGATCGGTATCGAGCCCCACGCCCAGTACTCGCGCCACCCGGACGGCCTGGACCGCATCTACAACCTCGTGAAGTCGCCCGCCATCGGCATCAACTTCGACACCGGCAACGCCTACCTCTGTGGCCACGACGTCTATGCCTGGCTCGAACGCGTGGCCAGCCGGCTGGTGCATCTCCATGCCAAGGACATCTCCGTGGCGCATTCCGAGGCCGAGCGCGGCAAGGTGACCGGCACGCCGGTGGGCTGCGCCTGCGGCGAGGGCGTGCTCGACTGGGACCGCATCATCCGCATCGTGCGCGAGAAATGCCCGCGCGACATCGTCTTCTCGGTCGAATGCGGGACACCTGCGCAGGCGGCCAGGAGCCTCGCGCATCTCACGCCGCTGGCCGGATAGTCATTCGGTGTTTCACTCCACGATCCTGAACCGGCCTCAACCAAGGTCGGCGAGGCCGGACTTTACCTCTTTACGGCACGAAAGAAACGGGTGGGGCCATAAGCCTCGATGGCGACCTCCGCCAGCCCGTTCGTCAAGTACAGGCACGTCTGGTCGAACCAGCGGGCCAGGGTGGGACTTTGCTGCACGCAGACGGTCTTGCCGGGCGGCCCCTGCACCTGGAAATGGAACCGGCGGCGTTCGCCCATACCCAGCGGGACCAGCCGCAGCGGCGGGCTGTAGCGGTCGAGCACGAACACTCCCCAATTGCCGGCGGCGACCACCACTTTGTCACCGTTGACGACGATGTCCGAAGCCTGCACCGGCACGGAACCGACCAAGCGCGGCGCGCCCGGTTCAGTGAAGTCGAGCACCCGCAGGAGATCATGACTGCCCAGATAGACGTGGTTGGTGCTCACGGTCAAAGTGCCGCCGCCAGGGACATTGGTGCTGAGAATTTCGGGCCGGGCCGGGTTGCGGATGTCCAGCACCTGCAGGGCGTCCGGGCGGGCCAGATAGGCCCGCTCTCCCGCCACCGCCAGGCCGAGCGGACGTGGCGCCATCGGCAGCCGATACACCAGTTCCGGCCGGGTGGGGTCGGCGACATCGAACACCTCCAGCGCGCCGTCCCGCCAGTTCCCGGCCAGCACGTAGGCATGGGAGCCCACCGCCGTTACGCCCCAGGCCGGCTGGCTCAGGTAGGTACCCACCTGCCGGATTTGGACGGGGTTGGAGACATCAAACACCAGGCAGCCGGCTTCCCAGACCCCCAGGTAGAGGTAATCATCCGCGATGGCCACGGCTCCGACCTGATCCAGGTAGTGACTGGCAACCACACGGGGAGCAGCCGGGTCGGCCAAGTCCACAATGGCCACGCCGAACCAGCCGGTCACGCAGCCCCGAGCCCCCCGAACCCCGACGCGCGCCACCCAGTTGCCGAGGTCCACGCTTCCGCGCAGTTGCGGCGCGGCGGGGTTGTTGAGGTCAAAGACTGCCAGCTTCGCACCCTCAGCCACATAAAGAAAACCGCCCTCGACGGTCGCATGCACCGCGTAATCCACCGGCTCCACCATCCCGACTGGCCTCGGGGCGGTCGGGTCCGTCACGTCCAGCACCATGAGTCCGTTCCACCCCTGCATGAGGTAAGCGAACGAACCTGCCACGGCCACACTTTGGAGATTGCTATCCGCCTCGTAAACCGCGACCCGACGCGGCCCGGCCGGATTGGCAATGTTGACGATTTCCAAGGCATGGCCCGAGACCACATAGGCGAAGTCGCCCGCCAAGGTCAGGTAGTACGCGGGGCCGGCAGTTTGGTGGGTGGCTACCAGCCGCGGCCGGGAGGGATCCGCCACGTCCACGATGGCCAGCCCCGCTTCCCCGTTGGCAATGTAGGCAAAGTCCTGCCGCACCTCGAGCGCCCGCGCGTTGCCCCCCGTGTCCAGCCGGCCCAGCCGGCGCGGGTTTCCGGGGTCGGAGAGGTCAAGAATCTGCAGACCATAAGTCCCGGCAGCGATCCAGGCGCGCGGGCCCGCCGCCTTGATGTCCGCCGGCCAACCACTGGGCGTGTGGCCGCCGATCCGACGCGGGGCAGCCGGATTGCTGATGTCCACAACCTCCAAGCCGGCCGTTCCATCGGCCAGGAACGCCAACTCGCCCGCCAGCGCGACCTGGTAAGTCTGGCCGGCCGTGTCCAGCCGACCGACTTGACGCGGGCTGGTGATGTCACTGATGTCAATCACGGCCAGACCGGCGTCCTCGTCGGCGACATAGGCGAAGCCACCGGCCAGGACCACGTCACGGGCGTTGCCGGCGGTGTCCCAGCCGCCGACACGCCGGGGGTGCGCCGGCTCCGCAATGTCGAGGATTTCGACGCCAGCCCCGCCGTTGGCCACCACGGCATGGTGACCGGCCAGTTCAACAGCCAAGGCGGAGGAATGAAAATCCCGCAGACCCAGCCACTGCGGCCGGGCTGGATCGCTTACCTCCACCATCGCCAGGACCGCGAACATTCCCGGCGGGCCGGCTTGGACAACATAGACATGATCGGACGCGACCCGCGCGCCGCTGGCGGCGACCCACTGCAGCTCCCACTGGTTTGTGATCAGCGCGACTTGGCGGGGCGCAGCCGGATCGCTCACGTCGGCGATCACCAGGCCTGCGCCGTCGCGCACGTAGGCTTGCGTGCCCACCAAAGCCACGCCATAGGCCCACACCGGCGTGTTGAGAGTTCCCAGCCGGCGCGGTTGCAGCGGATCCCGCACGTCCAGACAGACCAGCCCAAGGTCGCCCGCCGCCACGACTGCGAGGTCGCCCGTCACGGCCACGCCTGAAATCGGGCCGGGCAGGGACAGGCCGGCCACGCGGCGCGGCTGGCTGGGTTCACGGAGACTGACGACGCTCAGCCCCGGACTGCCATCCGCCACGTATGCGTATTCACCCTGCACGGTGACGTCCCAACCCAGTCCGCGGTGCCCGGTGTACCCCACGCGACGCGGGCGCACCGGGTCGTTCCAGTCAATGACCTCCAAGAAACCCGGGCCGGCGACGCAGGCCAGGCGGCTGGTGGTGGCGGCCACGCTCCACGCCGGCCCCGCGGTGACGAGCCATCCCACCCGGCGGGGCTCGGTCGGCTGGCGGGCATCCAGCACTTCAAAGCCGCCCTGGTCCAGCGCCACGCACGCGTACGAGCCAACCGCGGCAATCCCCTTTACTACGGCCTGTCCGCGACCGGGCCATTGACCGACCAGGACCGGGTCGAGGTTCACGGACGCGGCCTGCGCGTCCGGCCGCCCCGCCATCATGACCATCGCGAGCAGAAACGCCCGCAGACTTCCCCTGAGTCGCCTGTTGGGCGCGAGAACTGGACCGGCTGGTTGGGGACAGCACGTTCCCAAGCCCTGAAAGCTCTGGGGCGCGTCCGCTCCCCTTCGCCGGTCCGCATTCCGGCGCATTCGAGCCGGCTCCATCCTCCGCCCTGTCGAATCGGGAATCATGCGGGCCACTTTCCCCATTGATGATCCAACGCTGCTGCGCGCGTACCAACTTGTCAACCGCGCGGTCGCCACAGCGCGGACGAAAGGGTCGCACACCCTAACCGGTGATGGCGGATGAAGGCGCTTAACCGCAGCCAACGGCACCCAGACAACCGTCAGCCAGCGTGGGTCCAGCGGCTTGCGGAATCAGCTTCCGGCGTCCAAGCTGCGCGCCATGAATCCAATCGAGCGCGCGGTCAGCATCCACCCTTACTTCAACGTCCACGCCGGGAAGCTGGACGAGGCCAAAGCCCTGCTGCGCGAGTTCGTGGCCCGGACGGCGACGGAGGAGAAGGTCCTGTTTTAAGAGTTCACCCTTAACGACGGGCAGGTCTTTTGCCGCGAGGCGTACACCGACGCGGACGGCGCGCTGGCCCATCTGACCAATGTGGGCGCGCTGCTTGCGCGCTTCCTGACCCTGGCCGATCTCATCCGGCTCGAGGTTCACGGACCTGCCGCGGAACTCGAGAAACTCAAAGGTCCGCTTGGCCACCTGAACCCGGCCTGGTTCGTTTATGAATGCGGCCTGACGCGCGGCGGCGAGGCTTGAGCCGGCCGGCGGCTCCGGGCGGGACAATGACCGGTGCGGCTTACCGTCTGGCTGCGGCGCAGCCCTGATGCCGCCCGCCGGCCAGCTTCGCCTTGCCAAGCGGGCGTCGGCTTCGCACCCTGCGGCCATGCAATCCCACGAGTTGCTGCGCGAGGTGTATGACTCGGGCAACCCCAAACAGATCGCTTCCGAGCTCGGGCTTTCGCTGTCCCTGATCTACAAATGGGCGGAACCCATCACCGAGACCGGCAGCGGCACGACCAACCCCCTCGACCGGATCGAACAGCTTGTGCGCGTCACCCGCGACGAGCGGATCGTGCAGTGGATCTGCCAGCGCGCCGGCGGCTTCTTCATCCGCAACCCGAAGGCCGTCTGGCCGCACCCGCCCGACCTGATCCCGGCCACGAACCAGGTGGTGCAGGAGTTTGCGGACCTGCTCGCGGTGATCGCCTCGGCTGCGGCCGACGACCAGATTTCGCCCGCGGAATCCAAGGCGATCCGCGCGCGCTGGGAAGACCTGAAGACCGCCACGGAGGCGTTTGTGCGGTGCTGCGAGGAAGGCAACTTCCGCGCACTGCGCGAGGAGGTGGCGGCGCACGTCAAGACGACGCACTGACGCGCAAGCGCACTCAACCCGAAAGCCGAAATTGGCCGTAGCGCAGCACGTCTCGCCCGCCGAACCTCGCTTTTAGGTCTCAACGGCCGCGGCTCTCCCCACCCGGCCGAATGCGCTGAAATCCGAAACCGAAAGAAGGGGGCAAGGGTTTAGGGACTGGGGATGAGCCTGAGAGCGGAAGCTCAACGAACCCCGAACTACAAACCAGGAACCAAGACAGCAGGGCTCGACGGAGTCTCGCCCCAGCACCTCAAGGAATGTCCGGCGCGCAGCGAAAGCGCGCCTTCGACCAAACCGCCCCGTCGGTTGGAATGCGGGGCGGCGGAGCGTTCGGCGGGCTGCTGCGGCCGAAGCCGGCTACAGGCGCGAGACAAGCAGCTCGCGCTGGAAGATCATTTCCTTGGGCAGGTGCGAGTAGAGCTTGAGGAAGAGTTCCTCCTGCATGAGCAGCTCGCGGCGCCATTCCTCGATGTCAATGTCGAGGACCTGCTCCAGGTGCTCGGGCGTGAAGCCGTCGAGCCCTTCGAGGTCAATGTCCCGCGCGCCCGGCACCCAGCCCAGCGGGGTTTCGGTCGCATTCACCCGGCCGTGGCAGCGGTCCACGATCCATTTGAGCACGCGCATGTTCTCGCCGAAGCCCGGCCAAAGAAAGTTGCCTTGGTCGTCCTTGCGGAACCAGTTCACGTGGAAGATGCGCGGCGGGAACTTGAGCCGCTTGCGCATCCGCAGCCAGTGGCGGAGGTACTCGCCCATGTTGTAGCCGCAGAACGGCAACATGGCCATGGGGTCGCGCCGCACCTGGCCCATGCCGCCCACCGCGGCGGCGGTCATTTCGGAGCCGATCGTGGCGCCGACGAACACGCCGTGCACCCAGTTGAAGGCCTCGAACACCAGCGGCATGGTCGTGGCGCGCCGGCCGCCGAAGATGATGGCGCTGATGGGCACGCCATACGGGTCGTTGACCTCGGGCGCCAGCGCCGGGTTGTTCGTCATGGGCGCGGTGAAGCGGCTGTTCGGGTGGGCCGCCTTTTCCTTGGACTCGGGCGTCCATTTGCGACCCTGCCAGTCGAGGCATTCCTTCGGCGGCGGACCGTCCTTGCCTTCCCACCACACGTCCAGGTCGGGGGTGAGGGCGACGTTCGTGTAGATCGTGTCGCGCGCGATGGTCCGCATCGCGTTGGGGTTGGATTTGTAGTTGGTGCCGGGGGCGACGCCGAAGTAGCCGGCCTCGGGGTTGATGGCGTACAGGCGGCCGTCCGGGCCGGGCTTCATCCAGGCGATGTCGTCGCCGAGGGTCCAGATCTTCCAGCCTTGGAAATGCGGCGGCGGCACCAGCATGGCGAAGTTGGTCTTGCCGCAGGCGCTCGGGAAGGCGGCCGCCACGTACGTCTTCTCGCCGGTCGGGGACTCGACGCCGAGGATGAGCATGTGTTCCGCCATCCAGCCTTCCTGCCGGCCGAGGAACGAGCCGATGCGCAGCGAGAGGCATTTCTTGCCCAGCAGCACATTGCCGCCGTAGCCGGAGCCGACCGAGATGATGAGATTCTCGCCGGGGAAATGGCAGATGAACCGGCGGTCGGGGTGCAGGTCCAGCATGCAGTGCAGGCCGCGGTTGAAATTGTCGCCCTGGCCGAGCTGCTGGCAGGCGATGTCGCCCATGCGTGTCATGATGCGCATGTTCAACACCACGTAGATCGAGTCGGTCAGCTCGATGCCCACCTTGGCCAGCGGCGAGCCGGGCGGGCCCATGAGGTACGGGATGACGTACATCGTGCGGCCCTTCATGCCGCCGCGGGCGAGGCCGTACAGACGCTCCTTCATCTCGCGGGGCGGGGCCCAGTTGTTGGTGGGGCCGGCGTCCGCCTCGGCTTCCGTGCAGATGTACGTGCAATGCTCGACGCGGGCGACGTCGTTCGGGTTCGAGCGGTGGTAATAACAGCCCGGCAGTTTCTCGGGATTGAGCTTCACCAGCACGCCGTCCGCCACCGCCTGGTCCGTAAGCGCCTGTTTCTCCGTCTCCGAGCCGTTGCACCAGAAGATGCGGTCGGGCTGGCAGAGCGCCGCCATTTCGTTGACCCAGTTGATCACGATTGAGTTGGTGGTGTTGCAGGTGCCCAGTTTGCTCATGTGTTCGAATCCAATTGCTTCGTGTGACGGCGGGCAGCCCGCGCTCCCGACCAGGGGAAGCAGCCCGGCGCCCGCCCGGCTGGCGCCGCCTTGAACCGCAGCGCGGCGAGACAGTACCGGCCCCCGCTGCCGGCGCAAGCCTCTTGTCCGCCGGGGCCTGGCCGGGGAAACCGCGCCCCGCCTGTCCGGAAAGAACTCCATCCCAGTCAAGAATTGCCCCAGTCAATCGCAGGGTAACCGGTTTGCCTTCAGTGGCGGACTCCGTCGGGGGTGCCATCGCTTCCGTGGCGGAAGCGGTTTCAACCGCCGGTGACGCGGCAGCCAGACGTTGTGTTGTGGTCAATTGCAGGGTCGGACTTCGGTGCTATGTTTGGCTTGCTCCACGTGCGAGAAAGCCACGTTACGACCGCCACGTTGCCACCGGGTACGCCCGGCGAGTCGGACCTTGCGCGCGCGGCATCAATCCAAACTCCAAGCATGAAATCCCTGCACTCCTCCTTCCTCGGCGGCCTGCTCGGCGCCGGGGTGTTGCTGACCCCCCTCCCAGTTGCCGCGGCGACTGTGCCGTTGCCGGCCACCGCCGCCCTGCCGCTGGGTTCCTCGACCACGCCCGGCTTCACGGTCCGCGTGGTCCAGGCGCCAGCCGATGCCGTCGTGGCCAACAACGCCATCCGGGCCGCCAAGCAGATCAACGGCACCCTCACCGACGCCGCCGGCAGCTTGATTCCCAACGAAGCCCTGCCGGGGCCGGGATCCGGCGGCGCCTATACGATCTCCACGGTCAATTTTGAGCGCGACGGCCTGGACATCACGATCACCGCGCTCGACGGAACGGAGCTGGCCTATCTCAGCTCCCAGCCCTTTCCGGGCATTCCTGGTTCGGGGGGTCACACTGAGAAATTCGCCGTGGAGGCCGTGGCGTTTCTCGAACTCACCGCCGGCGAGCACACCTTCGGCGTCAGCACCACGGCCGAGCGGACGGACATCAACGACGACGACGCCTACCAGGTGTTCGTGGCGCGGAATCCCCGCGACTATTTCGGGCTGAAGGTGGCGGAGTTCGAGCGCATCGCCCCGGGCTTCCAGAACAACTGGCGCAACGAAAACCAGTTCACGGTCAATGCGCCGGTGGCCGGGCTGTATCCGTTCCGCATCCTGTACTGGCAGACCGGCAGCGGCGCGAATCTGCACTTTTACAGCATCAGCACGGCCGGGGACCGGATCCCGGTCAATGAAACGATCGTCCCCGGCGCCATCAAGGCCTTTGCCGACACCGGCGTGGCGGAGGCGAAGGGCCCGTACGTGGCGGAGGTCGCTCCCGCCCCGGGCTCCGAAGGCAACAACGCCGCGGCACCAATCGAGGCGCTGATCGTGGATGGTACCACCACTGTGGCTGCTTCCGGAGTGAGGCTTTTCCTCAACGAAACCCCGGTCACCCCGCAGTTGCTGACCAAGCTGAACGACCGGATCACCCTCCGCTACGATCCCAACGCCAGCCGCACCAACCCGGACAACGCCGTGCGCCTGGAGTACACCGACTCCGGCTCGATCACCTACACCAGTCTCTGGAGCTTCCGCATCATCGTGGCGGGCGGCTCGGCCACGCAGGTGACCGGCCAGTGGGATTTCAACAACGGCGACCTGCGGGCCACGGTCGGACAGCCGCTCGAATACTTCGACGGTCCGGCCGGCTTGACTGCCGCCGGCACGCGCTTCGGCACCACCGCCACCCTGGGCGTGCCCGCCATCAATGGCGAGGTCGCCGCAGTCATGGAAGTGCCCGGAGATGTGCGTCGCGAGATCGGCTACCTCATGACCCACGGCATCGCCCCGAATGGCGGCGGCACCCGCGTCAACCAGTACACCCTCATTATGGACGTCCTGGTGGACACCACCGGCCCCGGCGCGGCCTCGCTGCTGCAAATCAGCTCGCTGAACAACACCGACGACGGCGACCTCTTCTGGCAGGGCAACAACTTCGGCCAGGGCAACGGCGGCTACAACGGCCGCGGCACCTTCACGCCGGGGGAATGGCATCGCATCGTGGCCGCCTACGACATGGCGGCCAACCCACCGGTGGTCACCAAGTATGTGGACGGCATCAAGCAGGACGACTGGACCGCCAACCAGGGCCTGGACAACCCGCGGCGCGCCCTGCAGCCGACGGCCATTCTCTTCGCCGACGGTGACCAGGATGAGCGCCGGAAGATGTGGGTGAACTCCATTCAGATTCGCGCCGGCAAACTGTCGGATGCCGAGGCCGCCTGGCTGGGCGGGCCTTCGGCGGCGGGCGTCCCGCGCACCCTGCCGCTGCTCCAGGTTGCCGGCCAATGGGACTTCGACTTCGGCGATCTAGGCCCGACTGTGGGCAAGGGCCTCGAGTACCTTGATGGTCCCGAAGGACTCACGAAGGCCGGAACCCTGTTCGGCACGACGGCCGAACTCGGCGTGGCGGACATCGGCGGTCAGACGGCGAAGGTCATGCGTGTGCCGGGCGACCTGGACCGCAACATCGGCTATGTCATGACCCACGGCATCGCCCCGAACGGTGGCGGCACCCGCGTCAACCAGTACACCCTCATCATGGACGTCCTGGTCGCCACCACCGGTCCCGGCGCGGCCTCGCTGCTGCAAATCAGTTCCCTAAACAACACCGACGACGGCGACCTCTTCTGGCAGGGCAACAACTTCGGCCAGGGCAACGGCGGCTACAACGGCCGCGGCACCTTCACCCCGGGGGAATGGCACCGCATCGTCGCGGCCTATGACATGGCGGCCAACCCGCCGGTGGTCACCAAGTACGTGGACGGCATCAAGCAGGACGACTGGACCGCCAACCAGGGCCTGGACAATCCCCGGCGCGCCTTGCAGCCCACGGCGTTTCTTTTCGCCGACGGCGATCAGGACGAACGCCGCGAGATGTGGGTGAACTCAATTCAAATCCGGCCGAACAAGATCAGCGACGCCGAGGCCGCCTGGCTGGGCGGGCCTTCGGTGGCGGGCATTCCGCTCGCGCTGCCCAGGACCACGGTCACCGGCCAGTGGGACTTCGAGTTTGGCGATCTGGGCGCGAGCGTCGGTTCGCCGCTGGCCTACCTGGATGGACCGGAAGGCCTCACCAAGGCCGGCACCCAGTTTGGCACGACCACCGAACTCGGCGTGCCCGACATCGGCGGCCAGCCGGCCAGAATCATGCGCGTCCCCGGAGACCTGGTCCGCAACATCGGCTACGTGATGGAGCACCGCATCAAACCCAACGGCGGCGGCACGCGGGTGAACCAGTACACGCTCATCCTGGACGTGCTGGTGGCGGAAACCGGCCCCGGCGCGGCCTCGCTGCTGCAGATCAGCTCGTTGAGCAACACCGACGACGGCGACCTCTTCTGGCAGGGCAACAACTTCGGCCAGGGCAACGGCGGCTACAACGGCACCGGCGCCTTCACAGCCGGCGCGTGGCATCGCGTGGTCGCCGCGTACGACATGGCGGCCAACCCGCCGGTCGTCGTGAAGTATGTGGACGGCATCTTCCAGGACAACTGGACCGCCAACCAGGGCCTCGACAATCCGCGCCGCGCCTTGCAGCCCACGGCGATTCTTTTCGCCGACGGCGATCAGGACGAACGCCGCGAGATGTGGGTGAATGCGATCCAGATTCGCGAAGGCCGCCTCAGCAACGCCGAGATCGAAGCACTGAACGGCCCTTCGGCGGCGGGCATTCCCGTCGTGATCGAAGGGGTGCCGCCGGTGGTCGAGCCGCCCGTGCTCCGCATCGCCAAGAACCCGAACGGCAGCATCACGCTCTCCTGGGAATCCACCGCGACCTTCGTGCTGGAAACCAAGGAGCGGCTCACGGACCCCGCCTGGACCACCGTGCCGGGCGTGACCGGCAGCCCGGTGACGCTCACTCCGGGGACGGCCACCGCCTTCTACCGGCTCCGGCAGTAGGCACCGGGTGATTCCCGAGGTGCACAAGGCCCCGCTTCGGCGGGGCCTTTTTCGTGGCGGTCCCAAGCTTCACTGGATCACCCGCGCCCGGTAGAACCGGTGCGCCGGGCCGGGCAGATCAGTGAAGACCGCCTGGCCGGCCGCGTCGGTGGTGAGCGCCACGCTTTCCCAAGCCACGAAATCGCCGGTGTGCTCGATGAGGTAGCCCACCCCGGGGTCGCCGCGCAGGCTCAACCGCATCCCGTCGGCGGTCAAATAATCCAGCGGCGCCAGGATGGCCGGCGCCGGTTTCAGCGCTGGCGGCGTGGCCACGATTTGAGGCAAGCCACCCGACCGGATTAACAGCCAGTCCACATCAAGAACGCCCTGACCGGCCACGATGCCGGGCAAACCCGTCACAACCGCGCTGGCCGTATGGTAATCGCGCCAAGCGGTCCAGGTGTCCGGCTCGGGCGTCTCCCCGTCTGCGGGCCACAGTCGCGCCCAGAGGTCCGGGTAACCGGTCAAGGTGTTGGGCTGGTGGCGGACGCGCAGCCAGTACCAGCGGTTGGTCTCCCACGCGGCGGGCACAAACGGCCCGAAGTCGTTGCCCGCGGCGATCAAGCCGAACTGGCTCCGGCCGGCGGCGTCGCGCCGAAACAAGGCGGCGAAGCCGGCCCCGCTGGCTGGATTCACGGCCACCGCCAGCCCGCCCAGCCAGTTGGGGGTGGAACCGGATGACACCGGTCGGACCCGCGCCAGCCACTCAACCGGCGTTCCCAAACCCTCGCCGGCCACCGCCAGCAGCATGGTCGGCACGTAGGCCGGTCCGGCCCGCAGCACGCCGCCCGACTGGCGGAACGCCTCCGGGTTGGCAAGCGTCAGCCAGTTCGTGCCCAGTGGTTCGGCGAAGTCCTGCTGCCAGCCGCGCACGCTGGCGCCCGCCTCCGCCGGCTGGCCCAGCCGCGTCACCGTGACTTTCCCAAGGTGCAATGCGTCACCCAGCACGGCGATGCGGAAGTCCGCGCCGCCGTTCTGTGAATTCAAAAAGCGCGCCCCGAGCAGGCGGAACCGGGCGGTCTTCCACTGGCCGGAGTTGCCCAGCGTGACGCTGGCCCGGCTGGCGGTGTAGGCGCCGTTGAACGGCGCGTTCGGGTCCGGGCCGTCGTACTCGATGCGGAAGCTGCCCGCGCCCTGGTCGAAGTACTCGACCTCCACGTCCACCAGCATCTCGTCGGCCCACTTGAAGGAGTCGTGGATCTGGAAATAGACGTAGCGGCCGCCGTGCTCGGTGGCCACCACCGCCCGGCAGGCCCGGCCGCCGGCTTCCGCGGGCGCGGTCTTGCCATCCGCGAACTCAAACTGCGTCAGGCCGCGCGCGTCGTTTGTGGCCTGGAGCGTGACGCTCACCGTTTTGAAGTCCGAGTACGGCCCGCACGGCCGCGGCGGTTTGATGCCGGCCTTGAACATGTCCACGAACTTCCGATTCAGCTCGATGTATTGACGGTCGTACTCGCGCGACGCCGCGATGTCCGTGCCTTCGTGGTACTCGTTCCACGTCTCGACGTGGACGAGCCGGGTCGGCGCGCGCAGGAAGCGGGTCCATTGCCGCTCGAAAAAGGCGCCGTTCTCGCGCGGCACGATCAGCGGCTCGCGGCCGGGCACGGCGGAGTGGTCGTAGCCCGGACCGAGCGCGGCCACACCGGGGTTGCGCAGCGAAATCGCGCCGCCCCAGGCGTAGGTGTTGTCCGCGCGGACGTTCCAAGAGATTTCGCGGACGATGTACGGCTGCGCGCCGCCGAAGTCGCGGGCGAATTCTTGCCGTACGTAGTCAATGCACGTCTGGTCGTGCGTGGCGGCGAAGCTGGCCGCGTACAGAAAGACGATCGGCCGGCCTTCGATCGTGGCCCAGTGGCGCGCCGGGATGAGCGAGAAGAAATCGCGGATGCTCTCGTAAAACCAGCGCCGGCCGTAATCGGTGGTCAGGTCAATCCGACGGTTGGCCGCGTTCCACTGGAGCGTGGACGTGTCGTAGAATAGGCCGATAGCCGGGGGCTTCCTGCCGGCGGCGAGCAGCGCTTCGCGGGCTTGGACCAGCGGCGGCAGGCCGGCGAAGCTCCACGGCTGCTCCAGCGCTGGCTTGCCCGGAATGCGCTGCGAGGGCTCGCCCCAATAAACCGGCAGCAGCACGTCAATGCCCGCCGCGATCATGTCCTCCAGTTGTTCGCGATGCCAGGCGACCGACTTGTAGGAAAAGTCCGTCAGCGTCGGCGGATGATCGGTCAGCGCGTCCGAGCCGTCCGCGTTCAGGATGTGGGCGTTGCTGTAGATGTCGTACCAGTAGAAATACGAGGTCAGCACCACGGGGTCGTTGGTGCCGAAGCGCGCCGCCCGCGCGAGGTCTTCCGCGGCCGGATGCGTGTACGGCCCAAGCGGCGGGTTGATCTGGGCGGCCAGGGCAGCCACGCCGCCAAGCAGCAGCAGCGCCGCGCCGCGCAGTTTCCGGGTCCAGGAGGTGTTCATCGCCTGGTAGCATCTCACAGCGCCACGGCTCATTCAAGAAAGGTGCCGAAGGGTGCGCGAACAATCCTGTTCGCCCCGTGTCCACCTCGACCCTACTCGAAAATTTGAGTTGGGATCACGCCCGCCGCAGGCGTTGCGGGAGGCGCCCCCGCCTCCAGCCACTTGGCGCGCGCCATCAGCCGGAGAAAGGGCAGTCCGGGACTGTGGGTTGGAAGTTTTCCGCGAGGCGCGGATAACGGCGCCCGGCTGTTTCAAGCCAGGAGCGCCGACGGCCTCGTCGGCGGCCTTCCAACGTGGAGAAGTGCGAGCGCCGACGAGGCCGTCGGCGCTCCTTTGCCAGCGGGTCATGAATCCACCGTGTGTCAGGGGGAAGTGATTGGCCGGTTTCCTGCGCTGGCCTTTACCCTCATCGAGCTGGACCTGTGCCTGCGTTACGACGGCGCGGTGAACAGCTTCATCTGGCCCGCCACGAACTGGGAGGAGGAGCCTTACATCCGCCTGCGGTGAAGCCCGCAAACCGAAGTCCGCGCTGGCGTGGGGCATTACCGGGAACACCGCCATCCAAGCCCCGGTCCCAGCCAGCCCGCGACTGCCCTGCCGACCCGTGCCGGTCACCGTGCCCGCCCCTTCAGAACCCCACCCCTTGGCGCCTTCAGGTGAAATACTCTTCGGGTAACGCTTTCAACCCCTATAAAAAAAACGTCCCCGCCTCGAATCCTTACAGAAGAAGTGCGGCCAGATTGTCGTGGAGCACGGGTTGCCGCAGCTTCGAGGAGGCTCACTGGCAATGAGTGCCGTCAGCCATCACCAGCCGATGATCAGGCCTTTCTCAGCGGTGAAATCCGTGAAATCCGCGGTCAACCTTCTGCCCCGTTCCGGGCTCAGCCGGTCTTCCGGTACGCCGCGTGAAGGGTGGCTTTGCCCTGAGCCAGGAATTCCTCCTCGAAATCCGTCCGCACGGCCAGCAACTCCGGCGGCGTGGGCGTCCGCGCAAAGCCCGGGCTGGCCGCGAAGACCTCTTCCATTTGCGCGAAGTAATCCGCGTCGTCCGTGCGCAGGTACACCGCGCCGCCCGGCGCGAGCGCGCGGTGGAGCGCGACGGCCAGTTCGGCGTTCACGAGTCGGCGTCGGCGGTGCCGCTTCTTCGGCCACGGATCGGGGAAGTAGATGTGAAAGGCGTGCACCGAACCGGGCACCAGGAGGTGGCGCGCCAGGTAGGCCGCGTCCACGCGCACGGCACGGATGTTCGTGATGCCCAGCCGGGGCGCCTTGCGCTCGAGCTTGCGAACCCGCCCCAGCAAACGCTCCGCGGCGAGGAAGTCGCGCTCCGGGCATTGCGGAGCGCGGCGCAGCAGGAAGCCGCCGTCGCCGCTGCCGAGGTCCACCTCGACCGGCGCCACGCGACCGAAAAGCGCCGGCAGGTCGAGCGGATCAAGCACCGAAGTCAGCCGCACCAGCACGACGGCGCTGGACGGCTGGGCTGGCCGCGCAGTTTCTCCGGCCATGGAACTCATTTAACGATTTGACCTTTCAACCCGAAAACCGAAGTTGGGCGGGCGGGACGCGCTACGCTACGGCCAACTTCGGTTTTCGGGGTTCAACTGCTTCAGGCCGCGGCACAAAACCGCGCCCGGTTCCCGGCGCTTTCCACCGTCCACGGCGCGCCGGTTGCCCGCAGCTCACTCCCCCGGCTTGGCGGGCAGGAACAGGGCCAGGGACGCGGTGTAGCCGTGCAGGAAGTTGCGCTGGCCCACCGGGCCGATCTCGCCGTTGCAGAAGAAACCCGTCAGGCCCAGCGGCCCGAGGTATTGCTGGGCCAGGCGCGCGTCGTGATGGGGCGTTCCGAACAGCCGCCGCCCGCGGCCGTTGCACACGCACAGGCAGGCGCCGAGGATTTCGCGGCCGCCCACCTGCCGGCGCGCGTGCCGGAGCAACGCCGCCATGTCCTCCGTGGCCGCCGCCGCGTCGCGACACTGAAATTGCAGCGAATGCCCGGGCCGCGGCCGGGCGCCCACCGCGAGCACGCCGGACGACGGGTCGCCGCCCAGCAGGTTGCGGATCAGGAAATCGCCGCGGTGGTACTCCTCTTGGTACTCGTTGACCACGAAGCCGACCATGAGGTTGCCCTGCGCGCGGCGCTGCTCGTCTTCCGGCAGGCTGTTGAAGGTCTCCACCAGCACCTGGTAGGCGGGCTGGTTGCCGATCTGGTGGATGAGGTTGCCGTCCACCTTGGTGATCGTCCACGGCTCGCCGATGGGCGTGCAGCCCTGGGAAATGACCGTGGCCAGTTCCACGCCACCGCCCAGGGCCAGCGCCACGGCGCCCTCCTCGAACACCTCGCCGTTGAGGTACAACTGTGTGCGCTGGGCGCGCATCTCGCCGCTGGCCAGGCCGCCAGCCAGCGCCAGGCCGGGGTACGCCTCGTTCCACTCCTCCACCCAGCGTTCGCAGTCCATCCGGAACGGATCCGCAAACGCCAGCCAGCCCCGGCACGCGTCGAGCGCGACCCCGGTCTCGTGATGCCAGTAACCCGGACCGTTGGCCTCCTCCACGTGGGCCTGGGTGAAATGCACCGCGCGCAGCCGGGCCCCGGGCAGGTGATACAACCCCAGCGCGAGTCCGCCCTGGCCTTCGACTTCCTCGTCGCCCGCGATGACGCTGGTGCTGGAGCATCCCAGCAACGTGCCCACGCGGCCATCCACCTGGACAACCTCCTGGATTTCCGCAGCCCGCTCGAACAGCGGCGGGGTCAGAAACAGCAGCCCCAAGGACGGCCGGGCCTCGCCCAGCCGCTCGCGCAGGCCTTCGACCCAGACCTGAAAGCGGGCTTCGTCGAAGTCTCCTTTCCAATAGCCGCAGGCGGCGTGCTTGGTAGCCATCGCGTTCACGGCGTCAACCTATGGACTGCGACGCCAAAAGCAAACCGAACCGCCCGGCGGCACGGCGTCGAGTCTGCGGCTCGATTCGGCGCGCAGTGCCGACGCTATGGCCACGGCCGCGCGCGGTTGGCGAGCTGTAGTGGCCCAGGCGACCTCGCCTGCGACAATCCGGCGGGCGACCCGCCGCCGCCGTGGACGTAGCTGTCTGCGGCACGGAATTAAGCCTGGGGCTCGCGGATCCCGCCCCTCCGACTGGTCAGCTTGCTCCACCGACGGTCTGCATGCGTGCCTTGACCGCGCAAACCGCTGGCGGTTGCTCTGGCACCGTGCCCGCGCTTAACTCCCGCCGTGCAAACCAAACTCAAACCCGCGCCGGCCGCCCGCCCGCGGCTCCGGCTCTGGCCGGCGTGGCTGATCCTGGCCTTGCTGGCTGTGGCACTGGCCGTCATTCGCAGCCTCGGCCACCTGCCTTACCAGAGCCGCAACCTCGCCTCGATGGTCGCGGTGCTCATCGGGCTGGCGTTGCTCTGGCTGTGGTGGCTGTTGCTGTCCCGGGCGGCGTGGCGCTGGCGGCTGTGGGTTTGCGGCGGTTCCGCCCTGGCCGTGGCGCTGGCCGCGGGTTTGTTCCGCATTCGCGGCGTGAGCGGCGACCTCATCCCCATCCTCGAACCCCGCTGGGCCAGGCCGGCCGCGCCAACGCCCCCGGCCAGTTCCCCGCCATCCACCAGCACGGCGCCGGCGCCAGCGGCCGCGAGCCGGCCGGACTTTCCGCAATTCCTCGGCCCGCACCGCAACTGCGTGATCCCCGGCGTGGCGCTGGACCCGGACTGGGCCGCGCGCCCGCCGCAAGTCCTCTGGCGCCAGCCCATCGGCGCGGCGTGGTCCGGCCTTGCCATCGTGGGCGACCGGGCGGTGACCCAAGAGCAGGACGGCGAGGACGAAACGGTGACCTGTTACGAACTGCTGACCGGCCGGCGGCTCTGGCGACACGCCGATCCCGCGCACTACAAAACCACGCTGGCCGGCGAAGGCCCGCGTTGCACGCCCACGATCGTCAGCAACCGCGTGTTCACGCTCGGCGCGACCGGCATTCTGAACTGCCTTGATCTGCCGGACGGCCGCCGGCTTTGGACGCGCCAGATCACGGCCGACGCCGGCAGCGCGGTGCCCGAATGGGGTTTCGCCGGCTCGCCGCTGGTGGTCGAGGGCCGCGTGATCGTGAGCGCCGGCGGGCGGGACGGCCGCTCGCTGCTGGCCTGCCACGCGGACACCGGCGAGATCGTTTGGAGTGGCGGCACCCGGCCGGCCAATTACAGCTCGCCCGTGCTGCTGACCCTGGCCGGGACGCCGCAGGTCGTCATGTTCAACAGCCGGCAGATCAGCGCCCACGATCCGCGCACCGGCCAGGTGCTCTGGGAATACCCGTGGGGCACCGGCCATCCGCAGGTGGCCGTGCCCGTGCCGGTGGGGGGCAACCGCGTTGTCTTTTCCAGCGGCTACGGCGTGGGCGCGGAGTTGCTCGAAATCGTACCGGAAGCGGACGGCCGGCTGGCGGCCCGGCGCGTCTGGAAATCCATCCGCCTCAAGGCCAAGTTCGCCAACTACGTCGCCCGCGACGGCTTCCTGTACGGGCTGGACGATGGCGTGCTGGCGTGCGTGGCGGTGAGCGACGGCTCGCTGCGTTGGAAGGAAGGCCGCTACGGCCACGGCCAGATGCTGCTGGTCGGCGACCTGTTGCTCGTGACCGCCGAGAACGGCGAACTGGTCCTGCTGCGCCCCACGCCCGACGCGCCGAACGAACTGCACCGCTTCCGCGTCTTCAAAGAGAAGACCTGGAACCCGCCCGCGCTGGCCGGCGACCTGTTGCTGGTACGCAACGACCAGGAAGCCGCCTGCCTGCGGCTGGCGCCCGCCAAGGCGCCTTGATCCGGCGGCCGCAAATTCAGCGCGGCTTGCGAAAACGGAGGAACATCCACACCACGAAACCGAGCATGGCGGCCACGTAAACCCCCAACAGCACCGGGAACGCGGGGCCGAGCCGCGGCTCCGGATCGAGGTTGGCGCGCATGATGAGGTGTCCCAACGCCGTCAGGAACGCCAGCAGACTGCTGCCCAGCCCGAGGATCATGTCGCCGACCCGTTGGCGCGTGTACCCAGCCCGTTCCGGCGCGAGCCAGTACTCGCGATGCGGCAGGTTGATCATCGAAACAGGAATCCACGGCAACGCGAAGCGCAGCCCCAGCATCAGCAGCGCGGTCAGGCTGAAACTGACCAGATGCGCCGTGAGGAACCCCGTGCGGGTGGACCACGCGACGGGCTGGCCGCCCCCGCCGAACTTGGTGGCCACGCGCTCGGGCAGTTGCGGGTACAGCCAGGCCACGTCGGCCGCGGCGATGAGAATCACCAGACCAAACACCCCCAAGAGAACGGCGCTGCGGTTCATGGATTGACGGGTGGCGGGAGGTTCACCCCGCGGGCGGTGACGCGGGCGTTCGCCGGTTCCGGCTTGTTGCCGAACCTTGCTTCCGACGCGTCACCGCCTCGCGGAGCAGATACTCGATCTGTCCGTTCACGCTGCGCAACTCCGTCTGCGCCCAGGCCTCGAGCTCGGCCCACAGCGCCGGGTCCATGCGCAGCAGGAATGCCTTCCGCTCGGGCATGCCGGCTCAGGTGTAGAGCGTGCCGGTGTTGACCACCGGATGCACCTCGGACTCGCCGCACAGCACCACCATGAGGTTGCTGACCATGGCGGCCTTGCGCTCGTCATCGAGCTGCAACACGTGGCGATCGGCCAGATCCTTCAAGGCCATCTCCACCATGCTGACCGCGCCGTGGACGATCTTCTGGCGGGCGGCGATCACGGCCTCGGCCTGCTGGCGGCGCAGCATGGCCTGCGCGATTTCCGGCGCGTAGGCCAGGTGCGTGAGCCGGGCTTCCTCGACCACCACGCCGGCCTTGCTGAGCCGTTCCTGGAGTTCGCGGGTCAGGGCCTGGGAGACCTCGTCCACGCCGCTGCGCAGCGTGATCTCGTTCTCCTCGCCATGGTCGTAGGCGTACTGGCTGGCCAGGTGGCGCACCGCGGACTCGCTTTGCACCTGGACGTAATGCTCGTAGTCGTCCACGTCGAACATGGCTTGCGCGGTGTCCTGGACCCGCCAGACCACGACAGCGGCGATCTCGATGGGGTTGCCGCGCTTGTCGTTCACCTTGAGGCGCTCGCCGTTCAGGTTGCGCGCGCGCAGCGAAATCTTCATGCGCGGATGCCGTTTGGCCGGAGCGGGCGCAGGTTTTTCCCCGGTCTTGGCGGCCGTAGCCGAGGTGGCGAGGTGCGAGGCCTGGGAGGGGCCGTTCGAGTAAAACGGATTGCCCCAGTGGAAGCCGCTTTCCCTCACGGTGCCCTTGTATTCGCCGAAGAGGACCAGTACGCGCGCCTCGTTGGGCTGGAGGGCGAAGAACCCGTAGAGCATGATGAAGCTCCCAATGATCAGCAGGATCGCCGGCACGAACAGTGACCAGTAAGGCTGGCCCTGGCGTTGGACGCCGGCGGCGATGGAATAGATGAGCAGCGCGGGGCTGCCCAGCAGCAGCAGGAGGTTCACGGGCAGCAGCGCCCAACCGTTGGACACGCGCACCGGATGTTCCAGGTTGCGGTTCTGAGTCGAGGAGTTCATGAGTTGCCTTTCGTTGCGAACTGTTATCGTGGTGATATCATACTGAAATCGGCTGGAGGTGCAAGCAGATTTTTCCGCGAGGGCTTGGGGGCGGGGCGGGCCAGCTTCGTGGCTTCCGGCTCAGCCGTAAGCGCGGACCTCGTACACGCGGGCGATGGGATCCCCGTGGGTCGCGTGGATGTGCAGGCGCAAGGCCCGCGCCTCGAAGGGCTCGAACCGGTGCCGCACCAGCCGCTGGTGGTTGCCGGTCACGCGCGCCAGTTCCCGCCACCCGCCGCCCGCGCCGGGTCGGCAGCTCAGCGTGTAGTCACGCGCGGTCTCGGGCTGCGGGGCGCGCACCATCTGCCGGCTGACATGATCCGAGGCGGACAGCGTCAGCTCGCGGTGGAAACCGCTGTCGAAGGTGATCTGGACTTCACGCAGGCGTAGCGGCTGGTCCCAGGCCAGCTCGATCCACGGCTCGCCTTCGTCGAACTTCGCCGCCCAGCGATGCATCCACTGACCCGGCAGGTCGCGCACCTCCCCGCTAAGCACGTTCTCCGGCCGCGCCGGGCCGTGCGAATGCGAGGCGCTGACCCGGGCAGTCCTTGCCAGGTCGGCCGGGTCTTCGTTCTTGAGCCCTTTGATTGTCTGGTCGTCGCGCAGCAGGGTTTGCTGAAGCTCGCGCAGGCGCGCCTTGTCCTTGTAAAGCTGGCGGGGCAGAAGCCCATAGCGGACGCACAGCGCCGCCGCCGTTCCGGCCGCCTGCCCCATCACCGCGCACGTGGCCATGACGCGCGTGGAGCTGAACGCGGCGTGGCTGGCGCTGATGTTGCGCCCGGCCATCCAGAGGTTCCGCACGTTGCGGCTGTACAAGCAGCGCAGCGGGATGTTGTACACGTCCGGCAACGGCACGGAGCGGAACGGCGGCTCCACCCAGGCGTCGAAGCCGGACGGCGGGTGGTCGTCCAGCGGCCAGCCGCCGATGGCCACGGCGTCTTCGGGTTCACCCCGCCGGCCCTGGAGGTCGTGCTGGGTGAGAAGGTAATCGCCCACGAGCCGGCGGCTCTCACGCTTGCCGGGGATGAAGCCGATCCAGTCCATGCCCCAGTTGGCGCTGTCCGGCTTGTCGCCCGAGTTCTTGATGTAGTCCCAGACGCCCAGGACGATGGCCAGCAACTCGAAGCGGATGCGTTCGTTGTCGCGGACGCTGTCGAGCTGGCCGCCCCATTCGATCCACCAGTAGCCGTATTCCCACGAGGAAATGCCGCGGAACTTGAGCATCTCGCGGGTGACCTTGCGGGCCCAGATCGGCGGCTGGAAGGGCACCGGCCGGCCGTAGTCGCGCGCGGTGAACAGGATGCTGCTGCCCAGCGTCTGGCGGTCCGCTACGTCGTAGGCCAGCGACTCGCCGAACTCGCTCCGGGCCTCGCGCCCGACGCGGAATTCCGCGTCCGCCTCGAGGCCCAGCCGGCAATCGCCGGTGCAATCGAGGAACTGCTTCGCCGCGATACGGTACAGGTGCTCGGTCTTGTCGCACCGGGCCAGCACGCGCCGGATGACGCCCTCGCCCGTCTCGGCGGCGAAGAGCGTAGTGTCCAGCAGGAGCGTGATGTTCGGCTCCCGCATGACCTTGTCGTACAGGAGGAGATCCCAGAGCTCGAAGCTGCGGTGCGGGTTGTTCACCGCGTCGTCGAGCCGGAACTCCTCGATCAGCCCGCCTTCGCGCCAGCCGGGTCGCCCGCCGTGGGCGTTGGCGCCCACGATGTGCATTTTCACCTCGCTGCTGGCGTTGCCGCCCAGCCGCGAGCGGTCCTGGACCAGCACCACCTTGGCGCCGTGCCGCGCCGCCGCGACGGCCGCGCACACGCCCGCCATGCCGCCGCCGGCCACGAGGACGTCGCAGATCAGCTCCACCGGCGTCATGTGCGGTTCCACGGCAAAGCGGTCGCCGGCCGGTTGCGGCGGGGCGATGCGTTCAAACCGCGCCGCGATCTCCTCGCGCGAAGGCGGCGCGACGCCGGGGCCGCCGGCCTTGACGAAGACGGAATAACCGGTCAACCCGCCGGTCAGGGTGAGAAAATCGCGTCGGTTCATGCTGACGGCGGCCATGTAAGCCGAATCGCCGCCCGAAGCAAGGGCGCGCCGAAGGATGCCGCGCGAACACCGCAAGCGGGCGAAGGAATTCCTTGACTGAAGCCCTGCCGCCTTCATGTCCTTCGCGCCCTTCACGCGACTCCCCACGCCGCAGGCACGCATCCCTCTTGGAGGCGTCGGTGGCCCGCCGGCGCGCCCACGTCAGGCGGCACTTGCCTGGAGTTCGGCCGCGAAGCCTTCGCGGATGGTTGGGTACTGGAGCCGGCAGCCGAGTTCAACACGGAGCCGGTGGTTGCTCACGCGTTTGCTGGTGAGGCCGCGCTTGCGCGCAGCGGACAATTCCACCGGAGCGCTCAGCGGCAGCGGCCGGTCCAGTACGCGCGCCAGCCAGGCAAACAGTTCGCGCTGGGTCACCGGCTCGTCGTCCGCGACGTTGTACACCGCGCCGGGCTGGCCGCGCTCCAGCGCAGCCAGAATGGCGCCCACCACGTCGTCGCGGTGAATCATGTTCAACACGCGGCCGCCGTCGCCTTCCATCCGGGCCTCGCCGGCCAGGAACTGCTTGAGCCAGTAACCGCGGCCCGGGCCGTAGATGCCGGCCAGGCGCAGGATGAGCGCGGGGAAGCCGCGGTCTCGGGCGGCGGCCAGCAGCAATTGCTCGGTCTCGATCAGCACCCGCGCGGAGGGCGTGGCGGCCGGTGTGGGGCTGGTTTCGGTGACGGTCGAACCATCGGTCTGGCCGTACACGCCGGTGCTGCTGGTGTAAAGGAACCGCGCCGGCGGCCGCGCCGCCAGCCAGGCCAGCAAATTGCGGGTGCCTTCGAGGTAAGTGCGGCGGTAATCTTCCGGACCGCCGCCCGAAGCGGCCACGCAGTTCACCACCCAGTCAAAGTCCGTGGGCACGGCCGCCAGGCTCACCGGGTCCGTGATGTCGGCCACGCGCGGCTCGATGCCCGCGGAGCGCAGCGCCTCCGCCGCCCCGGCCGAGCGCCGCAGACCCACCACGGTGTGACCTTGCCGGACCAGGACCGCGCCCAGCGGCAGGCCCACGTAACCGCAACCAGCGATCAAAACGCGCATGGCAGAAGATGAAGGAACGGACCGGCGGCGCAAACCGCCTCTGTGGTTCAGCGGCCCGGCGGGACAGGGCGGGAAGGCGGCGCGTTGGTTGGAGCGGGGGGAGCGAGCGCCGCGGCCAGGCCGGGGCGCGCGGCCAGTTGCGTCAGCGTCCTGAGCAGATCGTTCGATGTGCGCAGCGATTGAAACACCTGCTGGCGGATGCCGGGATCGAGCGCGAGGTTGCGGTCCGGCCGGAGCAGGTTCACCCGGCGCACGCGGTCGAGCGTGAGGTTCACGGTATCAATGCCGCCGAAGCGGAAAGCCGCCTGGCCGGCCGCTCCGCCGGACGGCAGCCAGCGGGCGCCCAGCGCCCGGAGGTTCTGCCCGCCGCGGCCGTCCTCGACCGCCACCAGTTCCGCGACGTGAACCCGCAGCAGCCGGAGATGGACGACGCCGCGCGCCAGCGCGGGGCGGTCGTACACGACGTGCATCTCGGGCGCGACCAGGAACGGCGCGCCGCCGAACTCGGGCGGGTTGTAGAGCCGGAGGTCCTCGAGGGTGAGCAGCGGCGTGAACAGGCCGGCCTCGAGCCGGCCGATCCGGACTTCGAGGCCCGTGGCCCGCCGGAGCCGGCCTTCCAGGTATTCCTCGAGCAGGACGTCCTTGAGCAGGACCAGCGCGATGGCGAGGACCAGCGCCAGGACGAGCAGGCGGAAGAGCCAGCGCACCACGAACTTCATGCGGCGGGCATAGCACGCGGCGGGCGGCGGCGCAATGCGCGGCGCGCGGGGCCGGCTTGGAAATAGAATAGTTCTAGATATTGACAGAGCCCGGGGGCACGCTACGTTGCGCCGGGCATGAAACGGAAAGCGCCCAATGACCCGGTGGCGGAGCAGCTCGCCGAGCGGCTCGCCCGGGCCGGGCTGCGCCCCACCACGCAGCGCCGGCAGGTGTACAGCCTGCTGCTGCGCAAGCGCGACCACCCCAGCGCGGAGGAGGTCTTCCTGCGCGTCAAGGAGGTGCTGCCGGACATTTCCATGGCCACGGTGTACAACTGCCTGGACACGCTGGTGCGCTGCGGGCTGGTCCGGCAGGTCAACCACGACCGCGGCGCCACGCGGTTCTGCTCGAACATGGCCGAGCACCACCATTTTTACTGCGACGAATGCGGCGGGACGTTCGACATTGACACCGATCCCGAGGTGGGGCAGCCCGAGTTGACGCTGCCCACCGGCTTCCGCATGCGCCGGTATGAGATCGCGTTCAACGGCCTGTGCCCGCAGTGCGCCACCCGGAAAAAGAAAGCCGCCGTTCATCCATGAGCACCGCCATCGCCACCATCGAGGAATTCGTCAACACGGAGTACAAGTACGGCTTCGTCAGCGACATCGAGACGGACAGCCTGCCGCCGGGGCTGAACGAGGACGTCATCCGCACCATCTCGGCCAGGAAGGGCGAGCCGGCGTTCCTGCTCGCCTGGCGGCTCAAAGCCTATCGGCAGTGGCTCACCATGACCGAGCCGCGCTGGCAGAAGGCGACCTACCCGCCGATTGACTACCAGGCCATCAGTTACTACGCCGCGCCCAAGCCGCGGAAACAGCCCGGCAGCCTCGAGGAGGTGGACCCGGAGTTGCGCCGCACCTTCGAGAAGCTCGGCATCTCGCTGGACGAGCAGAAACGCCTGGCCGGCGTGGCGGTGGACGCCGTCATGGACAGCGTCTCGGTGGCCACGACCTTCCAGAAAGACCTCGAGAAGCACGGCATCATCTTCTGCTCGTTTTCCGAGGCGGCGCGCAAGCATCCCGACCTGGTCGAGAAGTACCTCGGCTCGGTGGTGCCGCTGTCCGACAACTTCTTCGCCGCGCTCAATTCGGCGGTGTTCAGCGACGGTTCGTTCTGCTACGTGCCCAGGGGCGTGCGCTGCCCGATGGAACTGTCCACCTATTTCCGCATCAATGCCAGGAACACCGGGCAGTTCGAGCGCACGTTGATCATCGCCGAGGAAGGCAGTTACGTGAGCTACCTCGAAGGCTGCACCGCGCCGATGCGGGATGAAAACCAGCTTCACGCCGCCGTGGTCGAGCTCATCGCCCTCGAGGGCGCGGAGATCAAGTACTCGACCGTGCAGAACTGGTATCCGGGCGATCGGGAGGGCCGCGGGGGCATCTACAACTTCGTGACCAAGCGCGGCCTGTGCAAAGGACGGCGCTCGAAGATTTCGTGGACGCAGGTCGAGACCGGCTCGGCCATCACCTGGAAGTACCCGAGCTGCGTCCTGCTGGGCGACGACTCGGTGGGCGAGTTTTACTCCGTGGCGCTCACCAACCACCGCCAGCAGGCCGACACCGGCACGAAGATGGTCCACGTGGGCCGGAACACCCGCAGCACCATCGTCTCGAAAGGCATCGCCGCCGGCCAAGGTCAGAACACCTACCGCGGCCTGGTCAAAATCCAGAAATCCGCCACCGGCGCGCGCAACTTCTCCCAGTGCGACTCGCTGCTCATTGGCGACCGCTGCGGCGCGCACACCTTCCCGTACATCGAGGTGCGCAACACCACCGCCCAGGTCGAGCACGAGGCCACGACCTCGAAGATCGGCGAGGACCAGATTTTTTACTGCAACCAGCGCGGCCTCTCGAAGCAGGACGCGGTCAACCTCATCGTCAACGGCTTTTGCAAAGAGGTCTTCCGCGAATTGCCCATGGAGTTTGCCGTCGAAGCCCAGAAACTGCTCGGCGTCAGCCTCGAAGGCAGCGTGGGCTGAACCCGCCCCCGCCCCGGCTCGCGCCAGGCCCCCGAGTCCCGTTTGACCCCTGACTTGAACATGGAACCCATCCTCGAAATCCAGGATCTTCACGCCGGCGTGGACGGTCGCGAAATCCTCAAAGGCATCAGCCTGACCCTCCGCCCCGGCGAGGTCCATGCCATCATGGGCCCCAACGGCAGCGGCAAAAGCACCCTCGCCGCCGTACTGGCCGGCCGCGAGGGCTACACCGTCAGCGCCGGCACGATCCGGTACCTCGGCCAGGACCTGTTGGAAATGGAGCCCGAAGACCGCGCCCGGGCCGGCCTGTTCCTGGCCTTCCAATACCCGGTGGAAATCCCCGGCGTCAACAGCACCTACTTCCTCAAGGCCGCCCTCAACGAGGTCCGCAAGGCCCGCGGCCTGCCCGAGCTGGACGCCGTCGAGTTCCTCCAGTTCGTACGCGAGCGCATCAAGCTGCTCGAGCTCAACGAGGACCTCCTCAAGCGCCCGGTCAACGTCGGCTTCTCCGGCGGCGAGAAAAAGCGCAACGAGATTTTCCAAATGGCCGTGCTCGAACCCAAGCTGGCCGTGCTCGACGAAACCGACTCCGGTCTGGACATTGACGCCCTGCGCGTGGTGGCCGCCGGCGTCAACAAACTCCGGCGCCCGGACAACGCGCAGTTGGTCATCACCCATTACCAACGCCTGCTCAACTACATCGTGCCCGACTACGTCCACGTGCTCTGCGACGGCCGCATCGTCAAGTCCGGCGACAAACGCCTCGCCCTCGAACTCGAGGAAAAGGGCTACGACTGGATCCAGGGCTGCACCCTCTGCGAGCCCTGCACGCTCACCCCGGCCTGAACCGCTCCTGCGCCATGCCCACCACGCTTGAACCCCTCCGGCCAATCGCTCCCGCGGCGGACCGCCCCGCGCCCGCCGGCCCGCGCGCCGTCTTCGCCGCGCGCCGCGCCGGCGCCGCCGCCGAACCGGCCTGGCTGCGCGCAGCCCGCGAAGCCGGCCTGCGCCGCTTTGAACAGACCGGTTTTCCGACGCCGGCGGACGAAGACTGGCGCTTCACCAACGTGGCGCTCCTCGCCCAACTGCCCTTCCAACCGGCTCCCGAGCCGGCAGCGCCGCTCCCGGCAGAGGCCGCCCCAAAGCACCAGCCCTTCCACGGCCTGCCCGGCACGGTCCTGGTGTTCGTGGACGGTTACTTCGTGCCCCAACTGTCCACCGGCCTGCAACCGCCCGGCCGCGACGGCGCGGCGGTAATCGGGAACCTCCGCTCCGCATTGGCCCATGACCCCGACTCCCTGGGGGCGCTGCTCACGCGCCACGCTCCGGTGGACGACCACGCCTTCACCGCGCTGAACCAGGCCTTCTTCACCGACGGCGCCTACCTGCGGATTCCGGCCGGTTGCGCCCTCGAGGCGCCTGTGCGCCTGCTGTTTCTCGGCTCGGGCCGCGGGGACACGACTGCCAGCTTTGCCCGGAACTTGATCCACGTAGGCGCGGGCGCGCGGCTTACTCTGATCGAACACAGCGCCGGCCTGGCCGACTGTGGTTACGTGGCCAACCACGTCACCGAACTGGTGGCCGACGAGGGCGCGGAAGTCGAGCACCTCAAGTTCCAAGACCAGCCGGCGGGCGCGTTCGAGGTCTCTGGCCTGTACGTCCACCTGGGCCGCCGGGTGAAATTCTTTTCCCACTCGTTCGCCTTGGGCGCACGCCTCTCCCGCCATCACATCCGTCTGGGACTGCGCGGCGAAGACACCGAGGCGGTGCTCAACGGGCTGTACCTGGTCCACGGCGAGCGCCTGGCCGACCACCACATGATCGTCGAACACGCCAGCCCGCGCTGCGCCAGCCATGAATACTTCAACGGCATCCTGGCCGACCGCGCCCGCGGCGTCTTCCACGGCCGCATCCTGGTCCGGCCCGGCGCGCAAAAGACCGACGCCAAGCAGACCAACAAAAACCTCCTGCTCTCCGACGAAGCCACGGTGGACACCAAGCCGCAGTTGGAAATCTACGCCGACGACGTGAAGTGCACGCACGGCGCCACGGTCGGCCAGCTTCATCCGGAGCACGTCTTTTACCTGCGCTCCCGCGGCATTCCGCAAGAAACTGCGCGGCAGATGTTGATCCACGCCTTCGCCGGGGAGATCATTGACCGTGTGCAATGCGCCGCCGCCCGCGAGGCCCTGGACCGGTTAATCTGGGACCGCCTCGAGACCGAGGAACGCCTGGGCCTGGGCGCCCGCGACTGACCCGCCATGCTCGACGAGCTCTCCGACCTCTACCAGCAGGTCATCCTCGACCACAGCCGCAGCCCGCGGAACTTCCGCGTGCTGCCCGACGCCGACCGCGCCGCGCAAGGCCAGAACCCGCTGTGCGGCGACACCGTGACGCTGTATCTCAAGTTCGATGGCGACCGCATCGGCGACATCGCGTTCCAGGGCTCGGGCTGCGCCATCTCGAAGGCCTCGGCCTCGCTGCTCACCGAGAGCCTCAAAGGCCTCCGCAAGGACGAGGTGAAACCGCTGTTCGACCGCATTCACCAGATGGTCACCACCGGGCAGACCGGCGCGGGCGCGCTGGGCAAGCTGGCGGTCTTCGCCGGCGTGCACAAATTCCCGGCCCGCGTCAAATGCGCCATCCTGCCCTGGCACGCCGCGCTGGCCGCGCTGGCCGGGCAGACCGCCCCGGTGTCCACCGAGAGCGCCGCGGATTGACCGGGCGCGCGCGCCGCTCGCGATCTCATGGAAACTCCCGACAAAGTGGTTCTGAAACGCGACGTCGAGGCCACCATCGTGCCCGTGGGCACGCCGGTGACGTTGCAGGCCGGCGAGACGGCCTACATCACCCAGGCCCTAGGCGGCACGTACACGGTGGTCGTAAACGGCAACATGTTCCGCGTGGACGGCCGGAACGCCGACGCCCTCGGGCTCGAACCCGCCGCCGCCGCCGGGCCGGCGGTGGTCAAGCCGCAGACACGCGAGGAGGTCGAGCAGCAGGTCTGGGCCGCGCTCAAGACCTGCTACGACCCCGAAATCCCCGTCAACATCGTGGACCTCGGGCTGGTGTACGACTGCCAGGTCACGCCCGTCCCCGACACCGGCACGTACAAGGTGGACGTGAAAATGACCCTCACCGCGCCCGGCTGCGGCATGGGCCCGGTGATCCAGCAGGACGCCCAGCACAAGATCCTGGCGCTGGAAAACGTGGACGAGGTCAACGTCGAACTGGTGTGGGACCCGCCTTGGAATCAGGCGATGATGACCGAGGCGGCGCGCCTGGAACTGGGCTTGATGTGAACCGCCTCTGAACTCCAGCCGCGCGCCCATTCCCCGCCATGACCACCGCCCTCGCCTCCCCGCCCGCGCCGGCCGCCCGGTCCCGCGACTGGGCCGGCCTGCGGGCTGATTTTCCGGTCCTGGACCAGCAGGTCCACGGGCATCCGCTCGTGTATTTCGACAACGCCGCCACGAGCCAGAAGCCGCGGGCGGTGATCGAAGCGCTCCGCCGTTATTACGAGCAGGGCAACGCCAACGTCCACCGGGGCATCCACGAACTGAGCCACCGCGCCACCGCCGCTTACGAAGGCGCGCGCGCGCGCGTCGCGCGGTTCCTGGGCGCGGCCGGACCGGAGGAAATCATCTTCACCCGCGGCACCACGGAGGCCATCAACCTGGTCGCCCACGCCTGGGGCGCGGCCAACCTCCGGCCCGGCGACCGCATCCTGCTCACCGAAATGGAGCACCACAGCAACCTGGTGCCCTGGCAACTGCTGGCCGCCCGCACCGGCGCCCGCCTCACCTTCTTGCCCGTCACCGGCGACGAAGGCCTCTTGGACCTCGGCCAACTGGACCGCCTGCTCACCCCGGGCGTAAAGCTCTTCGCCTTCACCCACATCTCGAACACCCTGGGCACCGTCAACCCCGTCGAGGAACTCTGCGCCCGCGCCCGCGCCGTGGGCGCCGTGACGCTGGTGGACGCCGCCCAGAGCGCCGGCCACCTGCCGCTGGACGTGCGGGCCCTGGGCTGCGATTTCCTGGCCTTCTCCGGCCACAAAATCTGTGGCCCCACCGGCATCGGTGTGCTCTGGGGCCGACGCGAACTGCTCGAAACCCTGCCCCCCTGGCAGGGCGGCGGCGACATGATCTCGAGCGTGGACTACCACGAAAGCCGGTGGAACACGCTCCCCCACAAATTCGAGGCCGGCACCCCCCACATCGCCGGCGCCATCGGCCTGGCCGCAGCCATGGACTACCTCGACACGGTGGGCCGCGACCGCATCTGGCGGCACGACCAGGAACTCGCCCAGTACGCTTACGATCAACTCGCGCGCATCCGCGGCATCCGCCTGTTCGGCCCGCGGACCGGCCGGGCCGGGCTCGTCAGCTTCCTGCTCGCGGACGTCCACGCGCACGACGTGGTGACCGTGGCGGACCAGTTCGGGGTGGCCTTGCGCGGTGGCCATCACTGCAACCAGCCGCTGATGAAAAAGCTCGGCGTGACCTCCACCGCCCGGGCGAGCTTCTACTTCTACAACACCCACGACGAGGTGGACCGCTTCATCGCCGTGCTGCGCGAGATTCAGAAATTCTTCGGCGTGTAGATTTCTTCAAGAGGCCGCCGGGCAACGGCTTCTGGCGGGAAACCTCATTTCGGTTTTCGACTTTCGGAATTCGACGGCCCGTCCGGCCTCACTGCACGGGCGGCCGCCGCAAACCCGCCTCGCGCCGTCCCAGTTCAGCCAGTCCTGCTTCGACCTCCGCCCGCGACAAGCCACCCAGCGACAGCGCCTCATCGCTGAGCACGGCCAGCCGGTGGTAAAAGGCGCGGCCGATGGCGAGTGAGTCGGGATCATAGTCCGTCGCCTCCAGGAAGCGGAACAAGGCGTCCTCTGCCCTGGCGAACTCGCTGCGCTGCTCCTGGTAGAGCATCAACGCCGCCTCGGTGTGCGGCGGCAGGGTCGCGTCGCCCAGGCAGCCCAGAAGCGTCTCCACCTTCGGCGCGTATTCCGGCAGGTCGCCGCCCCCCTGGAACGCCGTGCCCAGCGCCACCTGCAAAGCCTTGAGCCAGCAATTGCGCGCGGTGTCCGGGTCGCTCTTCGCGGCGGCCACCTGGCCCAGTTCGTTCAACAGCGCCGCCAGCAGCAGGCACTTGTCCCGCACGATCGGGGGCGGATCGTCCACCGTCAGCCGCGCCAGCAACTCGCCGTCGGTCAACGACACCACCGAGTCGGCCCCCACGCCCAGCAACTCGCGCAGCGCGTAGTCGGCGCGCCGCGCCGCGGCCTCGTAATCGGCGGCTTTGCGGAAGCCGGCGATCTCCGCCAGCCAGCTCAGGTAGCGTTTGATCCAGCCAATCAGGTAATCCTCGCGAATCATGCCGGGTAGGGCGCGCGCCCGTGTTGGGCAACGCCGCCAAGGCGAGTCTGGCCCTTTGGCCGGCCGGCGCAAGCCGGAGCCGGGGCGCGGACGGCCACGTCCGCGGACGGCGGCGAGCGGGTCGCCCGCAGGACTGCGCCAAGCGAGGTCGCTTGCGCCACGAATAACCTGTCAGCCTTGCAGGCTGGGGTTCGTGGAACTCGCCCCTCCGAAATGCTTCGGGGGGCCAGGCGGCAGGATCGCAGCCGCCACCGCCCGCCCGAAAGCCGGTTGACACACAGCCCGGCGTGGGCGACAGGAAAGCGTGCCCCGCAAAATTCCGTCTAAGAAACCGCCGCCGCGCGTGTCATCCCTGATGAAGCACATGGAAGCGCAGTGTCAGTCCGCCGGGGGGAACGGGAGTTCCACCCGGCACCAATGACCCCGGCATGGCCACGGCCGAATCCGCATTCACTGCCGGCCCCGGTCCGGAGACCCTCGCGGGTCTGTTCGCGGCCCTGGAGTCGCCGTTGCTGGCCTGCGCGCAACGCCATGTGTCCGATGCCGACATGGCCCAGGAAATTGTCCAGGAAGCCTTTCTGCTGTTGCACGCGCAGTTCGATCAGGTGCACGAGCCCCGCCGCTGGTTGTACCGCACGGTGCACAACCTCGCGCTGAACCGCCGCCGCGACGATCGCCGCATCGTCCCGCTGCCCGCCCGGTCGGGCGAAGACGAGGACCCTGTGGATCACGCCGCCGACCCGCAGCCGCTGCCCGACGAGCAGATCGCCCGTTGGGAAGCGGTGGGGCTGGTGCGGCTGGGCCTGCAAAGCCTCGACGCCCGCAGCCGCGAGTTGCTCGAACTCAAATTCGCCCAGGACCTTTCGTACAAGGACATCAGCGCCCGCACCGGGCTCAGCGTCGGGCACGTCGGCTACCTGCTGCACCACGCGCTGAAAGCGCTGGCCGCCGAACTCGCCAAAGCCGGCCTCCTGCCATGAATCCCGACCTGCCCAACACCGTCCCGCCCGATCCGGAGGCGCGTCTCACCGCGTTGCTGCTTGGTGAACTCACGCCCGAACAAGCCGCCGCCGTTCACGCCGAACTCGCCCGCGACCCCGAACTCGCCCGCCTGCTCGCCCGCCTGGCCCGCACTTTGCCGCTCGTCCGGGAAGCCGTGCGGGAACCCGCCGCAGCCGCCGACAACCCGTCGGCCTCGCCCAAGCTCTCGCCTGAACGCCGCGAGGCGTTGCTGGCCGCGTTCAAGAACGTGAGACCGGCCGCCTTCGCGCCGCCGGTCCGGACCGCGCGACCGCGCACTCGCTGGCTGGCGATGGCGGCGGTAGCGGTGGGCTTGCTCGTGGTGAGCGCCGGGCTGCTGCTGCCTTCGCTGTCCAAGGCCAAGGCCAGGGGGCAACACATCGTCGCCCGGTTACAGGAAAGTGAATCGCAGGAAGAGACGCGCCTGCGGCGGGAGTTGGAAGCGACCGCGAGCAAAGCGGGTTTGCTCGGCAAAGAGCCGTCGCAGCCAGACGAACAAGCTCGCGGCTTCCGGCGCGGAGGCGTGAGTGTGGAATCGCTGGAACGCCATCCCGCTCCAGCACGCGGCGGTACTGTGGGCGCCACGCCGACGGCGGGCGGGCCGGTTGTCCCGGCGTCGCCTGGCGGCCCCACCCCCGCTGGCGAAGCCCGGCCCCAAATGATGGATATCCGCATGATGATGCGGTATGGCCTGGTGCCGAGAGGAATGAAGGTTGAATTGCCGGAAGAAAACGGCCGGGCAACGCCTGCGGCCGGCCAGCCTTCGCGGCCAGCCGAGCCGCAACAGCAGGCAGCGGGCTCCGCCCCGGCCGGCCAGCTTGGCCAGTGGTTCTTCACGGCCACGAACCGGGCGGCGGTGACTGAGGACCGCGGAACTGCGCTGTACTTAAAAGAAGGCGAGGGGGCCTTCGCCAGCGCCAATGGCGCCGCGGTCCGCGCTTTCGGCGGCGGCGCGGCCGGCGGCGGATTTGGCGGCATGGGCTGGGGAGGCCCGGGCGGGCCTGCGGCACGCGGCGAGTCGCAGTCCATCGTCCCGCCGGCGCCCGCCGACACGGACACTGCGACTCAGGTGGTGGCGCCTGGTTCCGCTTCGGTCGCCATTGCCTTGCCGGCCGAGGCTCCGGTGGTGGCGGCGCCAATTGCCCCGGCCATCACGGCTCTCACGCCCACCGCCTTGGAAAGGAAAGACGGCGTGCCGGTGCTCGGAGATCTTCCGCTTTGGGGCACCCGGTTCAACAGCACCGTGCGCAGCCGCGACTTGTCGCCCGGCGTCGCCGGAGCCAGCCAAGATCTCGAGCCCGAAGCCCTCGCGGAGAAACCGCCCGAACCCGCGGACATCCCGCTGGGCGATGCCAAGTCCAGGGCGAAGATCCAGGAAACCCTGGAACTGCATCCCACCGCAACGGCGGGGCGTCTCGCGGCCGGCACCGCCGCTGCGGAGCCGCCCGCCGAGGTGGTCCGCCAGCGGGTCGAGAGCCTCGAATTGGCTGACGCTTTCCAACCGGTTCCCGAAACCCGGACGCAGTTGGGTCGGGCGCTGACGGAAAGCGAAGGGCAGGTTGCCCGCCGGGCCCGCGCGGCGGCGGCCGAAGACAGTTTTCAGTTCAACGTTGCGGCGGACAAGCCGGCCGAAGGCGACGCGCTCTTGCAGTCGAACGCGCTGGGTCTCGAGGCAGCGGGCAAACCCGCAATCCAGGCGGGCAAAAAGCTGGCGGAGGTTGTCGCCGGCTACGAGCCCCAGCAGGAGATGTTGGCCGACGCGGCCGCGCCGCCGCCGGCCGCCGCGCCGCCCACGCCGCAGCCGGAGACGGCCACGGCGGAGAACGCCTTCTCGACGTTTTCGCTGAACGTGGCGGACGTGTCGTTCAAGCTCGCGGCCGCCAGCCTCGAAGCGGGCCGGTTGCCCGACCCCGCCGGCATCCGCGTCGAGGAGTTCGTCAACGCCTTCGATTATCGCGACCCCGCGCCGGCGCCGGGCGTGCCCGTGGCCTTTCACTGGGAGCGCGCGCGGCATCCGTTCGCGCACAACCGCGACCTGGTGCGCTTCAGCGTGCAGACCGCCGCGCAGGGCCGCGAGCCGGGCCGGGCGTTGAACCTCGTGCTGGTGCTCGACAGCTCGGGCTCGATGGAGCGCGCCGACCGCGTGGCGATCATCCGCGAGGCCGTGCGCGTGCTCGCCGGCCAGTTGCAGCCCGCGGACAAGGTCAGCGTGGTGACCTTCGCCCGGCAGGCGCGGCTCTGGGTGGACGGCCTGCCCGGCAGCCAGGCGGGCGAGCTGCCGGAGCGCGTGGGCGACCTCAAGCCCGAGGGCGGCACCAACCTCGAGGACGCGCTCAAGCTCGGCTACGAGACCGCGGCGCGACATTTCCTGCCCGGCGGTGTTAACCGGGTGATTCTGCTCACCGACGGCGCAGCCAATCTGGGGGACGTGGTGCCCGCATCGCTTCAACGCATGGTCGAGTCGAACCGCCAGCGCGGCCTGGCGCTGGACTGCTTCGGCATCGGCTGGGAGGGCTACAACGACGACCTGCTCGAGGTGCTGGCCCGCCGCGGCGACGGCCGGTACGGCTTTGTCAATTCGCCGGACGAGGCCGCGAGCGGCTTTGCCGCGCAACTGGCCGGCGCGTTGCGGGTGGCGGCGGCGGACGTGAAGGTGCAGGTCGAGTTCAACCCCGCGCGGGTCAACCACTGGCGGCAGATCGGCTACGCGAAGCATCAGCTAACAAAGGAGCAGTTCCGTGACAACACCGTGGACGCCGCCGAAATCGGCGCGGCCGAGGCCGGCACCGCGCTGTACGCGCTGGAGGTCAACCCGCGGGGCCAGGGACCGCTGGGCGTGTTCCGCGTGCGGTATCGCGAGCCGGCCACCGGCCATTACCGCGAGCACGAGTGGACGCTGGCTTACCCGGGTAGCGCTCCGGCGCTTGAAGCCGCCAGCCCGGCCATGCGCCTGGCGGCGACGGCCGCGCTGTTCGGCGAATGGCTGGCGCAAAGCCCGTTCGCCGGTGACGCGAGCCCGGATCGCCTGCTCGGACTCTTGCAAGGCGTGCCGGAAGTGTTCGCGCCGGATTCCCGTCCAACACAATTGGAGTGGATGCTCCGCCTGGCGCAGGCGCTGGGCGGGCGGTGAGACTTCAACCCTGATTTCAAAATGAACCCGAAGATCCAACCGACGATCTTGTCCGTTGCTCGCCAGGCTTGTGATCGGCGCCGCCTTACGCGTGGCCTGGCTTTGCTGGCCGGCTTGACGCTGCTGACCGGCGCGGCGCCGGGGTTGACCGCCGCGGAGGAGACCTCCGCCGTCGAGGTGAAGCGCGCCACGGTCAACGGCGAACTCGATGGCGACAAGGCGCGGCTGGTGATCCAGGCGGAGCTGGGCGGCCTGGGCGCGGCGGCCCGGCCCGCCCTCTACGGCGCGATCTTTGAGCACCGCGTCACGGTCACGCGCGACGAGGCGCGGCACGAGGTGGCCGTGAAGGTCGAGGCCTTGCAGGGCGACCTGCGCGAACTGGTCTTCGCGCTTGGCGGCGACGGCGAGGTGCGGCAGGTCACGGGCGAAGGCCTGGCGGACTGGAGCGTGCGCCAGGCCGGCACGGCGCGGTTTCTGGTGCTGCGATTGCAGCGCGGCGAAAAACCGGTGAAGACGTTCGCCGGCCAGATCATGGCGGTGACGCCGGTGAAAGACCTGCCGGCCACCGTGCGGCCGCTCACGTTCACGACCGAGTCCGCCCTGCTGGCCAGCGGCTTCATCCGGGTGGACGCGCCGGCGGAACTGGCCGTCGAGGCCGGCGCGGTGACCGGTCTGGTGCCGGTGGAAACCACGTTCCTGCCGGACAACCTGAAGCCGGCGGATCCGAAGACCGCAGCGCAGACGCTGGCGTTCCGCTTCCAGGGCGCGCCGCACGCGCTGACGCTGGCGGTGAGCGTGGCCGATCCGGAGGCGCGGCTGGTGGTGTTGCGGGATTTCCGGCTGGCGGGGCGCTTGCAGGACGAGCGCGCCAGCTTCCGGCTCACCGCCACGGCGCGGGTGCGCAATCCGAAGGGCGGACAGGTCGAGTTGCTGCGCGGCGGCGCCGCGTTGTCCGCGTTGCAGCCGGTCGAAGGCGCGCGGCTGCTTTTTCGCGACGGCACGTACGTGGCGGAGTTCGAGCGCGCGGGCGAGTTTCCGCTGACGCTCGAGTTCGACGCGGCGGTGCGGCTGACCAACGGCTGGCGCGAGGTGGATTTCCGCGTGGCCCCGGCCGCGGCCCTGCCGGTCACGCTCGAGGGTTTGCCGGCGGACACACAGTTCCGGTTTGCCGGCGCCGCGCGGCCGGAGCGCCGGGGCGGGGCGTTTGTGAGCCACCTGCCGCCGGACGGCCAGGTGCGGCTGGCGTGGAAGGAAGGCCGGCCGGAGGCGGAAGGCCGGTTGTTTTACGCCGCCGAGGCGTTGACCCAGGTGGCGGTCAGCCCCGGCCTGATGCGCCAGGCGGTGGTGCTGGATTTCCGGGTGATGCAAGGCGAGTTGAGCAGGCTGACGCTGATCCTGCACGGCGAGGCGGAGGTGACGCGCGTGCAAGGCCCGGCCGTGCTGGCGTGGAACGTGACGCCGCCGGACGGCGAGGGCGGGCGCCGGCTGGAGGTGCGGTTGAACGCCGCGCAAAAGGACACCTTCAGTCTGGCGGTGCAGATGCAGCAACCGCTGGGCGTGTTTCCGCAGGCGTTGGCGGCCACGCGCCTTGAGCCGGATGGTGCCACGCGGTTCGGCGGCTTTGTCCGCGTGGTCAACCAGGGCGCGGTGCGCCTCGAGGTGCTCGAAGCGGACGGCCTGTCGCAGATTTCGCCGGAGCAAATCCCCGCCACCGACGCCGCCCGGGCACTGCTGCCGGCGCAGGCCACGCAGGTTTTTGCCTACCGGTTCTCCGGCGCCGGCCACCGCCTGCGCCTCCAGGCCGACAACATCCTGCCCGAGCTGGCGGTGTCGGAACTGCTCGCCTATCACCTCGGCGAAACGGAGCTGATGATCGAGGCGGAGTTCGAGGTGGACGTGCGCGAGGCGCCGTTGCGCGAACTGCGGGTGCGGATTCCGGCGGGCTTCACGCTGGCCGTGTTGCAGGCGGCCGGCATGAACGAGTACTTCGTCACGCCGCTGGACGACCGGTCCGCGTCACAGGTGCGCATCGTCTTTGGCGCGCCGGTGTCCGGCCGGCAACTGGTGACGCTGCGGCTGGAGCGCAACGAGGCTTTCCGCGAGCCGGGCTGGGCGCTGCCGCGCCTCGAGGTGCTGTCGGCCAAATCCACGCGCGGCCACGTGGGCGTCTCCGCCGACGCCGGCTTCCGGCTCACGCCGGCGGTCACGCAAGGTTTGACCGAGCTGGCCACGGCGTTCTTCCCGCGCCAGCGGCCGGGGCTCCAGGCGGCGTTCCGGATCAGCGAGCCGGCGTGGACAGCCACGCTGGGCGTGGAGCGGCTGCCGCAGACCGTGCAGGTGGACGCGTTTCACCTGTTCTCCGTGGGCGAAGGCATCGCGTATGGCAGTTCGGTGCTGAACTACCTCGTGTCCGGCGCACCGGTGTCGGTGCTGCGGCTGGAGTTGTCGGACGAGTACGCGAACGTCGAGTTCACCGGCAAGAACGTGCGCGGGTGGCAGAAGACGACCAATGGTTTCCAGGTCGAACTCAGCCAGCCGGTGGCCGGCACGTACACCTTGCTGGCGACGTACGAGCGGCCGTTCAAGCGCCAGGGCGAGCAGTTCGCCTTCACGGGCGCGCGCCCGCTCGAGGTGCAGTCTGAGCAAGGCTACACGGTGGTGGTGAGCACGTATCAGTTCCAGGTGCGGCCGGTGAACGTCTCGGCCTCGCTGACCGCGCTCGAGCCCGGCGAGGTGCCGCCGGAATACCGGCTGTTCTTCGACGCGCCCATCCTGGCGGCCTACCGCTACAACGCGCGGCCGTTCAACCTCGCCCTCGCCCTCCAGCCCTTCGCCCAGGGCGAGATGCTCAGCCAGGTGGTGGATCGCGCCGCGCTGACGACGCGGATTTCCGGCGAGGGCCAGGTGGTGACCGAGGCGCGGTACTTCGTGAAAAACAAGGGCACGCCGCATTTGCGACTGATCCTGCCCGCCGGCGCCGCGCTGTGGTCCGTGATGGTGAACAGCAACGCCGTGGTGCCGGTCCAGGACGACCGGGCCAACCTCATTCCTCTGCCCCAGCACAGCGACCCGAACACGCTGAACGAAGTCATCGTGAAGCTCGCCGCCACCGCCGCCCGACCCCGCCGGCTCACCCTGGAAACGCCCGCCGTGGCCGCGCCGGTGTTGCTCGCCGACTGGCGGCTCATCCCGGACAACGACCGCCGGCTGGATTTCCGGGGTGGGACGCTCACACCCACCGCGCCGGCCGCCGCGCCGACCGGCTTCACCGCGCTGACCCAACTGCTGTCCGGTCCGCGGTCCATGCAGGCGCGGATCGCCCTGTTCGCCGCCCTGGGTTTTTCCTTCATCGCGGTTTTGCTCGGGCGCTCACTGGCCGCCGCGACGGGCGGCCGGTTCCCGCTGGGTCGGATGGGCAACGGTGTCCTGGCGCTGGTTACGCTCGGGCTGGCCGTGGCCTGCCTGCTTCAGGCAATTCAATGGTCGCGGGAAACAACGGTCGCCGACCCGGGCATGCGCTTCGTGGCGCCGGTGCAACCACCGGAAAGCGTGCTCCGGGTCGACGTCGCGAACCTGCCGGTGCCGACGCCCGTCTGGGCGCGCGTGCTTGCCTTCTGGCCAGCCTTGCTGGCCCTCGTGGCGTGGGGCGCCGGGCTGGCCACCACGCAACCGCGTGCCCGCGCGTTCTGGCGGGCCCTGGGCTGGACGGCGCTGGCGTGGGCCGCATTGCGGCAGCCGGACGGGCTGGGTCTTTTTGCCGGGGTGACGTGTCTGTTCCTTGCCGTCCAGGTGCTGATCCCGGTGTTGCGCTGGTGGTGGTCGGCGCCGCCAGCCGCGAGTTCGCCCGCGCCCAGCACGGCGGTGAGTCTGTTGCTGCTGGCTGGAAGCGCGCTTGGGGCCGGCGGCCCGCTCGCCTGGCCGGCGCGCGCGGCGGCTCCCGCGACCACGCCGGTCATGGCCGCCAGCGTGGACCAGGAAGCGCGCGTGGAAGACGACTTCGTGTTCGGCGCGGCGCGGATTCGCTGGCAGGCCACGGCGGGACAAACGCTGCCCGTGCTGACCGATGCCGGGGTGTTGACCGGCGTGGAGGCGCCGGCCGACGCGGTGCGGCTGGTGCCGGTGGTCGAGCAGGACCGCCGCCAGCAGGTGCTCGTGGCCGCCCGGGACGGCTGGGTGGAGGCCACGCTCCGGTACCAGACCCGCGTCACGGCCGGTCCCGAGAACCGCGGCTTCCGCCTGCCGGTGCCGCCCGGTCTGGTGAACCGGCTCACGCTCACCGTGGCCGGCCTGGACGTGGACGTGGTGTCGCCGCACGCCGTCTCCGTGCAGCGCGAGCCGGCCGGCCAAGCCAGCAACACCGTCGTCACGCTGGTGCTCCGCGTCGCGCGCGAGGCCTGGATCGGCTGGCAGCCGCGCCAGCGCGACACCCGGCGCGAGGCGGCGGTGTTTTACGCGGAGTGGGCGCAGGTGTACGTGCCCGGCGGCGGCGTGGTGGAAGGCTTGCACACCGCGCAATTGCGCCCCGCGCAGGGCGAGCTGGCCGAGCTGGTGTTCGACGTGCCTGCCCCGGCCGCGATCACGGACGTGGTCGCGCCCGGCCTTTCCGTCTGGCGGTTTGACCCGGACACCCGGCAACTGCGGGTGAAGTTGAGTCCGGCGCAGGCGCGTCCGTTCGCGGTGTTGATCAAGTCCCAGACGGCCGCTGGTCCGCTGCCTTCGCAGACGTCGGTCGGGCTGGTGCGGGTGCGCGGCGCCGCGGGCGAGGTGGGCCAGGTGGGTGTCGCCACCGGCGGCGAGGTGCAGCTCGATGACGTGGACGCCGGGCCGCTGGCGGCCATCAACCTCGAGGACTTCCCGGCCGCCGCGCTCGAGCCGTTGTCGGCCCAGGTGCCCGGCCTGGCGGTGCGCCGCGCGTTCCGCTACTCGAATCCGGACGCGGTGCTCCGGCTCAAGACCTCGCCGGTCGAGCCCGAGGTGCGCGTGGAATCGCAGCAGACGCTTTCGCTCGGCGAAGACCGCGTCCTGCTTGCCGTGGCGCTGGAGGTGGAGATCACGCGGGCCGGGGTGTTCAAGCTCAGCTTCCCGCTGCCCGCGACGATGGAGGTGGAATCGCTCAGCGGCGGCGCGCTCAGCCACTGGACGGAGTTGAAGACGCCGGACGCCCGCGTGGTGACGCTGCATTTGAGGGGCCGCACGCTCGGCCGGCAGCAATTCAACCTCACCCTGGCCGGACCGGGCGCGCGCGCCGCCCGCGGCTGGGCGGTGCCGCAGTTGACCCTCCGCGAGGCCGCCAAGCAGCGCGGCCAACTGCTGGTCGTGCCGGAGCAGGGTCTGCGGCTGCAGGTGACGGACCGCGAGGGTGTCGTGCAGTTCGATCCGGCGCAACTGGGCGCGCGGCAAAAGGGCGTGCTCGCGTTCCGGCTTCTCCAGACTCCGTGGCGCCTGGCGCTCGACCTCGAGCCGGTGGACGCCTGGATTCAGGTGGCCAGCCTCCAGCACGTGAGCGTGGGCGACGCGCAGCTCAAGGTGCTGGCGAACCTCCAGTACGACATCGAGAACACCGGCGTGAAAAGCTTCCGCGTGCGGCTGCCCGCGGCGGCCGAGAACGTCCAGTTCCGCGGCGACCAGGTGGCGGACTTCGCCCGGAGCGAGGCGGCGGCGCCGGCGACCGAGCGCGACTGGGAGGTGAAGTTGCACCGCCGCGTGATTGGCCGGCAGTTGCTGCAGGTCAGCTACACCCTGCCGGTGCCGGACACCGCCGGCGAGACGGAGATCGTCGGCGTGCAGGCGCAGGACGTGAACCTGCAGCGCGGCTTTCTCACCGTGCAGGCCGCGGGCCGGCTCCAGGCGCGGATCGAAAACGTGCCGACCGCGCTCCAACCCACCGAATGGCAGGTGATCCCACGCGCGTTGCAGAAAGACATCGCCGCCGCGGCGGCCAACTACACCTTCCGCCTGATCGAGCCGGCGGTGCGGCTGCCGGTGCGCCTGGACCGTCACCAGGCCGCCAGCCTGCTGCCGGCGCGCGTGAGCCGCGTGGAGTTGATGTCGGTCATCGCCGACGACGGCGTAATGCTCACGCACACGCGGGTGCATCTGGTGCCGGGGGACAAGCGGTTGCTGCACCTGCGGCTGCCGCGCGAGGCGCGCTTCTGGTTCGCCTTCGTGAACCAGAACAGCGTGTGGCCGTGGAACGACGGCGACCAGGTGCTCATCCCGCTCGAGCAGCATGCCGGCGGCAACGAGGCGCTGGTGGTTGAGTTCTTCCACACCAGCCGCCCCGGCCGCGCGCGGGCGGGTTCGCTGGACCTCGCGCTCGCCGGTCCGCGCTTCGACCTGCCGCTCGAAAACGTCACCTGGCAGGTCTATCTCAGCGACCGCTGGCGGGTGGACGACTGGGGCGGCACGCTGCAACTCCAGGAGACCGGCCTGGCCCCGGCCACGGCGGTGGACCTCCAGACCTACATCAGCCAGGAGGCCGTGTTGCAGCGCGAGCAGACGCGGCAGGCCGAGGAGTTCCTTTCCCTCGGCAACCGCCTGCTCGAACAGGGCAACACGCGCCAGGCCCGCCAGGCCTTCAAAAACGCCTACGGCCTGTCCGCCCACGACTCCGCCTTCAACGAGGACGCCCGCGTGCAGCTCCAAAACCTCAAGATGCAGCAGGCCGTCGTGGGACTGAATTTCCGGCAGGCGCGCGTGACCGGTCAGCCCGTGGCGCCGCCGGCGGGCGCGCCGGGCGTTGAACTCGACTACACGCAGCTGCAGGCGAAGCAGATCATCGAACGCAACACCGCCGAGGACAACGCGGTGCAGTTGAAGCTGGCCGAGCGGCTCATCCAGCAACAGGAGGCGGCGGTGGCCAGCCCGGCGGCCATTCGCGCCAGCGTGCCCGAGCAGGGCCGGGTGCTCACGTTCACCCGGCCGCTGGCCGTGGACACCTGGGCGGATTTGAAGATCACCCTCGAAGCCACGGCCGCGCAACGCCCGGCCTCGTTCTTCGCGCGGCTGGGTCTGCTGATCGGCCTGTTCATCGCCGGCGTCGTCCTGCTGCAACTGCTGCAACCGCGTCCGCGCGGCGAGGCGGAACATCGCGGCTGAGCAAGCCGGAAGGCGCTGGCGGCGGCGCGGAACGGAGGCGTCAGGCGGCTTGCGGGAAGCGAAGGATCGCGCCCCTGCCGCCGGGAACTCGGTCTGAGCCGCCCACTGCGGGCGCTTCCCGCGGCGCCCAGGCCAGCGTGGCCAGCCGGTCCGCGCCCAGGTTGAAGCTGCGCAGTGTCCAGCGATCCGGCTTGTCCGCGGTGTCGCTCAAAGCCAGGAGCCGGGCGGGCAGCGCGGGATTCACCTCGGTTTCCAGCCGGTCCAGGTCATCGGTCAAGCCGCGTCCGGTCGCCTTCAGACAGGCTTCCTTGATCGTCCAAGCACGAAGGAAACCAACGGTCTGCGCTTCGGGCGGCAAGGCGGCCAGGGCGAGGCGTTCCCGCGCGGAAAGCACCCGCGCAGCCAGCGCCTGCCAGTCGCCGACTCGCCGGGTGGTTTCCACGTCCACACCCAGCCGGCGCCGCAGCGCAAACGCCAGCACGACCAGCCCGGGCACGTGCGACACGCTGAAGACCACGCCGGCCGGATTCCACGCTGGCTCCAGCTCCGGCCGGCCTTGCGGGCCGTACACGAAGCGGACTTCGTGCGGCGCGCAGCCCAACCCGGCGGCCAGCCGGTGCCGCAACACGCCCCGGCCGAGAATGAACTGATCGCGGTGGGCCGCGAAACGGAAGCGCTCCGCCCGCCGCCGCTCATCGCCGCTCAGATCTTCAAGCCACGCGCGCGCGCCGAGGTTCGCTTCGTTGACCTCGACCCAGCAGACCTGCAGTTCTTCGGGGCAAAGCGGCCCGCCGCCTTCGCCGGCTGGCTGCCAGCGGAGAAAACGGACGCGCGGCGCGTGGGTTTCCGGCCTGTTCACTTGAGCTGCTCCTGTTCAAGCGCCGCCAGGCACTCGCCAAACTTCGCGGCCAGCACACGGTCCGGATGTGTCAGGCAACTCAGGTGGGTGCCGGGGATCACGTATTCGCGCAGTGAACGGGCCCAGGGCGCCCAGCCGCGTCCTGGTTGGGGACGCTCGCGGACCAGTTCCTCCGAGGTGAACAGGGCCACGGTGCCGTCGTAAGGCCGCGGCCGGTAGCCGCTGTGAATCCACCAATACGCCCAGAACAGGCCGACGGGCGCGCGCGCAAGGTCCGACCGGGTTTCCCCGTTCTGGAGTTCGCCCAACTCCGGCGCGGGGGCGGCCTCGGTTTTTTCGGGGCGTTTCCAGAGTTCCTTCGCGCGCTTCCAGCCGATGTCCAGCCGGGGCAATCGCTCGCGCGAGCCCGCAGACGCGAGCCCGCGCGCGATTTGCACCGCGTACAGCCAGCTCCGGGCCAGGACCAGTTGTTTGCGGAACGAAAGGCCAAGTCGCGCGCCCAACCCGCCGGCCACCGCCGGCCCGAGGCGCCGAATCCAGCCCGCCGGCCGGGTGTCAATGACCGCCACCAGCGGCACGCGTTCGCCCGCCGCCGCGAGCCGCCGGGCCATTTCGAAGGCGACCAGGCCCGCGATCGAATACCCCGCCAGGACGTAAGGTCCGCGGGGTTGCATGGCGCGCAGCGACCGCAGACACGCCTCGGCCAGGAACTCGACCCGGCATTGCTCCGGCGATTTCTCGAACTCCGGAAACGGGATCACCCGGTGCCGGCGGGGATCGAGCCCGAGCGTCTCGAGGTCCAGGTACCAGCCTATCAGAAACACCACCGGGCCGGATTCTGTCACGGGCGCAGCCGGCGCGAGGCTGGTTCCGTGCTCCCGCGTCGCCGCCTGGATGCCTTGCGCCAGCGCCCGGATCGTGGGCGCTTCGAAAAACCGTCGCAGCGGGAAGTTCACCCCCGTCTCGCGTTGCACCCGGCTCAACACCTGGATCGCCAGCAGCGAATGGCCGCCGAGTTCGAAGAAGTCGTCAGCGACGCCGAGGCCGCGCCGCTGAAGCAATTCCTCCCAAATGGCGGCCAGTTGCCGCTCAAGCGGCGTGGTCGGCGACGCGCTGGCGCCTTCCGCCGGTTCGGGTTCCAGAGGCGGCGCCGGCAGTTGCCGGCGGTCCACCTTGCCGTTCGGGCCCAGCGGCAACGCCGGAAGGACGACTACGCGCGATGGAATCAGGTGAGCGGGCAAGCGCTCTTTCAGCCAGGCGCGCACGTGCGTTTCGAGTGTCACGCCGGACGATGACGACCGGCCTTCGGCCGCGTCTGCCGCCGGGACCACGTAGGCGACCAGTTGCTTCCCCGCCGGCCCGCCGTCCACCACCGCGGCCGCGCACGCCGCCACGGCCGGGTGTTGTTGCACGTGGAATTCCACTTCCCCCAGTTCGATGCGGTAGCCGCGCAGCTTCACCTGCCCGTCCAGCCGCCCCAAAAACTCCAGCACCCCATCCGCCCGCCACCGCACCCGGTCCCCGCTCCGGTACAACCGCCCCCCCGCCTCGCCCGAGAACCGGTCCGGCACGAACTTCGCCGCCGTCAGCGCCGCGTCGTTCACGTACCCCACCGCCAGCCCATCGCCGCCAATGTACAATTCCCCCGCCACCCCCACCGGCACCGGCGCCCCCGCCTCGTCCAGCACGTAACACCGCGTGTTCGCCAGCGGCCGCCCGATCGGCACCGGCCCGTCCACCCGCTCGATCCGGTGCGTACACGTGAAGGTCGTCCCCTCCGTCGGCCCGTACCCGTTGGTCAGCTTCAACCCCGGCCACCGCGCCCGCGCCCGCGCCACGTGCGCCGGCGATAACGTCTCGCCGCCGGTCAACACATGTTTCACTGCCCCCAGCACGCCCGGCCGCTGGTCCACCACCTGGTTGAACAACCCCGCCGTCAGCCACAGGCAGGTGATCCGCTCCGCCCGGATGACTTCCTCCAACCGCGCCAGATCCAGCGGCCCCCCCGGGTACACCACGCACGTCCCCCCGTTCGAGAGCGGCCCCCACAGCTCGAAGGTCGAGGCGTCAAAGGCCACCGGCGCCAGCAGCAGGAACCGCTGCCCCGGCCCGAACTCCGCGTAGTCCTGGCCCCGCACCAAGCGCACCACCGCCCGGTGCGGCACCGCCACGCCCTTGGGCCGGCCGGTCGAGCCGGAGGTGTACATCACGTACGCCACCGCTGCGCCCGTTCCCTGCCACCCCAGGTCTTCATCAGCCAGCGCCTGGATCCGCGCCGCCTCGGCCCCAAGGTCCAGCCACGCGCTGTTCGCTTCGATGAGCCCCGCCGGCGGCGGGCCCCTGCCCAGCACCACCCGCGCCCCGCTGTCGGCCAGCAGGTACCGCAGCCGGGCCCGGGGATACTCCGGAGCCAGCGGCACGTACGCCCCTCCCGCTTTCAACACCGCCAGCGCCGCCACCACAAACTCGAACGAGCGCTCCAGGTGCAGCGCCACCGCCGTGCCCGGCTCCACGCCCAGTTCGCGCAGACGCCGCGCCAGACGGTTGGCCCGGCGGTTCAGCTCCGCGTAGCCCAGCCGTTCCCCCCCCGCCACCACCGCCTCCGCCCCCGGCCGCCGCCGCGCTTGCTCCTCGAACAGCGCCTGCACCCCGCTGTCCCGCGGATACACCCGCGCGGTCTGGGCCCACTCGCGCAGCACGCGTTGACGCTCTTCATCCGGCAGCAGGTTCAGGTGGCCGATGGGCGCGTCGGGCTGGGCAACAATCGAGCGGAGCAGTTCGCGCCATTGTGCCGCCATCCGCTCGACCGCCGCCGCGTCGAAGAGGTCGGTGGCGTACTCGATTTCGCAGTCCCACTCGTCGCCTTCCACCTGCAGGCTCAGCATCAAATCCTGCTTGCTGGTGCCGGTGTCCACCGCCAGCGGCTCGGGCCGCACCGATCCCAGCCGCCAGTTCCACCGGCCTTCCTCCAACATCACGAACATGACTTCGTGCAACGGCGTCTGGCTCCGGCCGGGGCCGCGCGGGGCCAGTTCCACGATCCGCTCGAACGGCAACGCCGCATGCTCCAGCGCGTCCAGCACGGTCTCGCGCACCCGCGCCAGCACCTGGCGGAAGCCCGGCGTGCCTTCGAGCCGCGTGCGGACGGGCACCGTGTTTAGGCAGAAGCCGACCAGCGATTGAAACTCCAGCCGCGGCCGGTGCGCCACCGGCGTGCCCACCACGACGTCCTCCTGCCCCGAGCAGCGATGCAGCCACACCTGAAACGCCGCGAGCAGCGTGGCGAACAGGCTCGTCCCCTCCGCCTTGGCCAGCGCGCGCAAACTGCGCGGGACTTCACCACTCAAGCGAAACCGAAAAGTCGCCCCGCGCCCGGTGCGCTGTGCGGGCCGTTGCGCCCCGGCGGGCAGGCATCCTGCCGCCAGCAAATCCTGGAGCTGTTCCCGCCAGTACGCCTCGTGACGCCGGAGGAATTCACCGGTGAGCCGGCGCCGTTCCCACACGGCGTAGTCGGCATACTGCACAGGCAAGCCGGGCAGTCCGGCGGCGGCGGCGGCGTCTCCGCCGGCGGCGTACAGCGCCTCCAGCTCGCTGAACAGCAGCCGCAGGGACCATTCGTCAATCAGGCAGTGATGAAACGTGAAGGCGAGGACCCGGACGTCTCCGGCCAACACGATCCACAACACCCGCCACAGCGGCGCCTGGCTCAGCTTGAACGGCCGACGCGCTTCCGCCTTGAGCGCCCGCGCCAATGCCGCGTCCTGCCGTGGCGGGGACACTTTGCGCAAGTCCAGATCCCGCCAGGCCAGCGCCGCCTGCCCGATCGTCAGCACTTGCTGGGCGAGGCCTTCACCCCGGCCCACCAGCGCGGTGCGCAACACCTCGTGCCGCGCCCGCACGGCCCGCAGGCAGGCGCGCAGGCGGCCGGCGTCCACCGGCCCGCGCAGCCGGAACACCGCCGGCACGTTGTAGGTGGCCGGGTCGGGCAGGGTCTCCTGGAGCAGCCACAGCCGCTGCTGACCGAAGGACAGCGGCAACGGCCTCCGACGTCCCGCCAGCTGCGCCGGTTCTTCGGCCTCGCCAGCGAGGCCCGCCGACTTGATCCGCTCAGCCAACGCCGCGACGGTTCCGTGCTCGAAGATCCAGCGCAACGGCACGTCGCGGCCCAGCAACTTTCCGAGGCGCGCGACCAGCGACAACGCCTTCAGCGAGTGTCCACCCAGTTCCAGAAAATGGTCGTGGACGCCGACCGGCAGCGTGTCCAGGACTTCCTCCCAGATGCGCGTGAGGCTGCGTTCCAGTTCATCGCGCGGCGCCACGTAGTCGGCGGTCGCCTCGTGGCCGGTTCGCGGCATCCGCGCCAGCGCCTCGCGGTCCACCTTGCCGTTCGGGCCCAGCGGCAACGCGTCAAGGAACACGAAGCCCGACGGCACCATGTAATCCGGCAAGCGTGCGGCCAGCCATCGCCGCAGCGATTGGGGCGTCGGCGTGGCGCCGTCGCCCCCCACCATGAAGGCGGTGAGACGCTTGTCACCGTCCCGGCTGGTTTGCAGCGCCACCACGACGGCCTTCACGTCGGGGTGTTCAGCCAGCACGGTTTCAATCTCCCCCAGTTCGATGCGGTAGCCGCGCAGCTTCACCTGCCCGTCCAGCCGCCCCAAAAACTCCAGCACCCCATCCGCCCGCCACCGCACCCGGTCCCCGCTCCGGTACAACCGCCCCCCCGCCTCGCCCGAGAACCGGTCCGGCACGAACTTCGCCGCCGTCAGCGCCGCGTCGTTCACGTACCCCACCGCCAGCCCATCGCCGCCAATGTACAATTCCCCCGCCACCCCCACCGGCACCGGCGCCCCCGCCTCGTCCAGCACGTAACACCGCGTGTTCGCCAGCGGCCGCCCGATCGGCACCGGCCCGTCCACCCGCTCGATCCGGTGCGTACACGTGAAGGTCGTCCCCTCCGTCGGCCCGTACCCGTTGGTCAGCTTCAACCCCGGCCACCGCGCCCGCGCCCGCGCCACGTGCGCCGGCGATAACGTCTCGCCGCCGGTCAACACATGTTTCACTGCCCCCAGCACGCCCGGCCGCTGGTCCACCACCTGGTTGAACAACCCCGCCGTCAGCCACAGGCAGGTGATCCGCTCCGCCCGGATGACTTCCTCCAACCGCGCCAGATCCAGCGGCCCCCCCGGGTACACCACGCACGTCCCCCCGTTCGAGAGCGGCCCCCACAGCTCGAAGGTCGAGGCGTCAAAGGCCACCGGCGCCAGCAGCAGGAACCGCTGCCCCGGCCCGAACTCCGCGTAGTCCTGGCCCCGCACCAAGCGCACCACCGCCCGGTGCGGCACCGCCACGCCCTTGGGCCGGCCGGTCGAGCCGGAGGTGTACATCACGTACGCCACCGCTGCGCCCGTTCCCTGCCACCCCAGGTCTTCATCAGCCAGCGCCTGGATCCGCGCCGCCTCGGCCCCAAGGTCCAGCCACGCGCTGTTCGCTTCGATGAGCCCCGCCGGCGGCGGGCCCCTGCCCAGCACCACCCGCGCCCCGCTGTCGGCCAGCAGGTACCGCAGCCGGGCCCGGGGATACTCCGGAGCCAGCGGCACGTACGCCCCTCCCGCTTTCAACACCGCCAGCGCCGCCACCACAAACTCGAACGAGCGCTCCAGGTGCAGCGCCACCGCCGTGCCCGGCTCCACGCCCAGTTCGCGCAGACGCCGCGCCAGACGGTTGGCCCGGCGGTTCAGCTCCGCGTAGCCCAGCCGTTCCCCCCCCGCCACCACCGCCTCCGCCCCCGGCCGCCGCCGCGCTTGCTCCTCGAACAGCGCCTGCACCCCGCTGTCCCGCGGATACACCCGCGCGGTCTGGGCCCAGGCCGCGGGTGGCCATTGCGGGCTGATTGCTGGCGGGAAGACTGTTTCCTTGGCTGATTGCATCTCCCCCTCCGCTTCATGGCGCAGCACGGATCACCGTGCGGCCCACTTTGGCGGCAAATCGCCTCCGCTTGATGTCAGACACGGGACGCCTTTACCAAGAAGCCCGGCCAAACTCAATGCCGACCACGCGGCCGGCGACGGCATCAACGACGCGCCCGCGCTGGCCGCCGCCGATGTGGGCATCGCGATGGGCACCGGCACGGACATCGCGGTGGAAAGCGCCGGCGTGACGCTGGTGAAGGGCGACCTGCGGGGCATCGTGTGCGCCATCCGTCTGGGCCGCGCCATGATGCGGAACATCCGGCAGAACCTGTTCTTCGCGTTCATCTACAACGCGCTCGGCATCCTGGTCGCGGCCGGCGCGCTTTACCCGTGCTTCGGCGTGCTGCTGAGCCCGATGATCGCCGGCGCGGCGATGAGCCTGAGTTCCGTGTCCGTCATCGCCAACGCGCTCCGGCTGCGCCGATGAGCGCCGCGGGGGTGCTGGGAGTGCTTACGCCGAGGGTTTGCTGGTCGCCGCCTGTTCGCGGCCTTGCCCACGAAGGCGGCAGAACCCGTGACCGGCCGCACAGACCAAGGCACCGAACAACTGGGCAGTCTGCACCGGCTTGAGCCAATTCGGCCTGAAAGACCTTTGTTCGCCTGCCGTTCGTGACCGGCGTAGTTTTGTTGAAACCGGCCCCCGGCGGGCGGTGTCTTGTGAAGCACGAAGTTCGCCGGCGGTGCGGTTGAGCCCCGACGGTGGACCGGCAAACGAAGCCCGAAATTTCATGACTGTGCTGTGCAAGTTCTGCGGGGTGGTGGTGGGGATGTTGTTCGCGCCCCTGTTGGGCGCGCATTTTCACGCCATTTGCGGCGACCACGAGCTGGTGGTGGCCATCCAGCCGCTGCGGGTGATCCAGGGCGACGCGCCCGCGGGGGTGCGCGACTTGGTGCTGCGCTGGGCCGGACGGCACCAACTGGAACTGCTCCGCGCCTGGAACGCGTGCGGTCAGCGCTGCCGCCCGCTTCCGATTGCGCCACTTGCCTGAAGCCGGCGGGTGTGCTTGATTTCCGGAGTCAACCATGAACGTGCTCTGCGGTTTCCTGTTGTGGTGCCTGCTGCTGGTGCTGTGCTGGCCGCTGGCGCTGGTCGCGCTGGTCGCGTTTCCTCTGGTCTGGCTGATCCTTCTGCCGTTCCGGCTGGCCGGGGCGGTCCTGGGCGGTCTGCTGGCCTTTATTCGCGCCCTGTGCTTCCTGCCGGCGCGTCTGCTGGGCGGACGGACTTGAGCCGCGCGGCGAACCTCGTTCAGCGCGAATATCTACGGCGTTGCTGGCCGGGAGGCGCTAATTCACCCGTTGTTTGTGCAGCGCCTGGCAAACCCAAGGTCAGGTTCGGACACGGTAACTGGAACGGGAAGAGGTTTCTGCGTCCCTTTGCGCCTCTCCGCGGTCCCTGCTCGTCCGGAACAACCAAGAGGCGTGACGTTGTGGTACGCCTCACGAGCCGCAGGGCACGCACCGGCGGCCGCTTACGCGTTGTCCAATTGCACCGCCTTGCACAGTTCCCGGGTGAAGTCGGGCAGGGCAGACTCAACCCGGTTCCAGTTGGGGATGAGCGGTGAGGCCAGCGGGTCTTCCTGGTAGTCGCGGGCCGCGCGGCGGATGCTGCGCACGAAGGTGGACACGGCGCTTTCCTCTTCGTGACGGGGGTAACGCAGGCCGTTGATGACCGAGTCGGCGTTGTAGAAGCGCAGCGTGTCCTCGGCCTGCCGGCTGTACGCGCTCAGCAGCGTGTCGAACAGCCCGGCGTCCAGCTTGATGCCTTCCGCCGCCATCCGGTGAAACAGCGAGGCGGCGATGTCCGTCGCCATTTTGTTCAGCCCCTTGTCCGCGTCCCGCGCCGAGAGTTCCTGGTGCTTGTGGTCGTAGTTCTGGCACAGCTCGCTCTGGCAGATGGCCCGCGGCGCGCAGTTGCGGAACACCTCGGCCAGCAGTCCCACCTCGAGCGCCCAGTCGTGCGGGATGCGCACCCGGCGCACCAGGTCAACGTCCATTGCAAACTCCCCGGCCAGCGGGTAGCGGAAGGTGTCCATGTACACCAGGTACGGGTGCTGGCCCACGATGCTTTTGAGCGCGCGCAGCAGCGGCGTGACCATGAGCCGCATCACCCGCCCGTTCAACCGGTCGGTCACCCGCGCGTAATAGCCTTTGCAGTAGTCGAAGCCCAGGCTGGGATGCGCCACCGGATAGACCAGCCGGGCCAGCAACTCGCGGCTGTAAGTGACGATGTCGCAGTCATGCACGGCCACCATCCGCGCCCGCTCGCTGGCCAGCACGTAGCCAAAACAAATCCACACGTTGCGGCCCTTGCCGCCGGGGCCGGCGCTCAAATCCGCCTCCTCCAGGTGCGCGAACAACGCCTTCATGCGCGGCCCGTCGTTCCACAACAGCGCGGTGGCTTGCGGCAACTGCCTGAACATGCGTCGCGCCCGGTCGAAGTCCGCCCGCCGCAACGCGCCGTCCACCCCCACCACCACCTGCGCCAGGTAGGGCACCGCCTTGAGTTCGCGCACGATGTGCCGCAGCGCTTTCGAGCCCAGTTCCCGGGCGTGACACGGCAGCACGAGCGCCGGGGGCGTCTCCTTGGCGAAGTCCTTGAGTTCGCGCTCCAGCCGCGGCACGTCGGGGACGCCCAGCCGGTGCAACGTGGCGATGGCGCCGGTTTGGAAGAAGTCGGACATGCAGCACCTTTCGATGCCGGCCGGCCGGACCATGCCCGGCGCAGCCGTGAAACAGATGGCGGCCCGACCATCTCGAATGCCTCCGGAATCTCCGCAATCCCGGACCCTTGCTGCTGGGCGCTGCCAGTGACAACGCCCGAGTGTGGCCGCATGTTCCTCCAGGCTGCCAGTCGCCGTCAAGCGGGGCAGCCAGCCAGCTTGCGCCCCGGGCGCATTTCAGTTTCTTGCAGGGAGTATCGCCCGGCGGGGTGACGGCCGGCTGGGAGCCGGCGTTACTCCCGAGACAGACGCCACCGGCAAACAACTGAAATGCAATCCCGCTTCCCGCGAAAAAGATCGTCGGCACCGGCGGGGCTGGAACAATGGCTGCCGATGCGGCTTCTGATCATTCATCATCACTTCCGGCCGGGTGGTGTGCGGCGGGTCATCGAAGTGGCCGCACCGCATCTGCTGGCCGGCGTGCGCCCGCGGGTCACCGCGGTGGTGCTGGCCGGCGGGGAACCGCCCGATGAACTCTGGTGGACGCGCTTCACCGCCGCGCTGGCGCCGGTGCAGGTGCGCCGGTTCATCGAACCCGCCTTCGGTTACCTGGCCGAACAGCTTCGCCGCGCCCCGGCGGTGGCGGCGCGGTGCCGGGCCGCCCTGGCGGAGTTGCTCGCCGGCGCGACGGCGGAAACCGCCGCGGTCTGGGCGCACAACCTCAGCCTCGGACGCAATCTGCTGTTTGCCCGCGAACTGGTCGGGGCCTGCGCAACACGCGACGTCCCGGTGCTGGCCCATCATCACGACTGGTGGTTCGACAACCGCTGGCCGCGCTGGGCGGAAATGCGCCGCGCCGGGTTCCGCGGCGCGGGGGCCGTCGCCGCAGCGTTGTTTGGCGGCCGGCGCGTGCAGCACCTGGTCATCAACCAGGCCGACGCCGACGCGCTCCGGCCCGCGCTGGGCGGGCGCGTCACCTGGCTGCCAAATCCGGTCGAACCGGCCGCCGTCGTGCCGGCGGGCCGACGCGACTTCGCCCGCCGCTGGCTGCGCCGGCAATTGGGGGCCGCCGCGCCGGTCTGGCTGGTGCCCTGCCGCCTGTTGCGTCGCAAAAACCTCGCCGAGGCGCTGCTGCTGACGCGCTGGCTGCGGCCGGAGGCCTGGCTCGTGACCACCGGCGGCGTGAGTTCGGCCGAGGAACAACGCTACGCCGACCGGCTGGCAACGGCGGCGGCCCGGCATGGCTGGCCGGTCAAGCTCGGCGTGCTTGCCGGCGACGAGGCCGCCAAGCCCGGCGTCCCCGAACTGCTCGCCGTCAGCGAAGCCATCCTGCTCACCTCGCTGGCGGAAGGCTTCGGCCTGCCGTACCTCGAGGCCGCCGCCGCCGGCCGGCCGCTCATCGCGCGCGCCCTGCCGAACATCCTGCCCGACCTGGCGCGTTTCGGCTTCCGCTTCGCGCAGGCATACACCGAGGTGCTGGCCGCGCCGGAGTGGTTCGACTGGCGGCGCGAACGCGAGCGCCAGGCGCGGTTGTTTGTGGCGTGGCGTAACAGCGTGGCCGCGCCGTACCGCCGTTTCGTTGAACCGCCCGCGTTGCTGCGCGCCGGGCGGCCGGAGCCAGTGCCCTTCAGCCGGCTGACCTTGACCGCGCAACTGGAGGTGCTGGCGCACCCGGCGGAAGTGACCTGGGAAGCCGCCTGCGAATTGAACCCGGGGCTGAACGAATGGCGCGGACGGGCGGCCGGCCAAAACCTCGAAGTGACCGCCTGGCCGGCCGGGGCCGCGCGCTGGCTGGGCGGCGCGGCGTACGCGCGGCGTTTTCTCCGGGCCTTGCGGGCGGCCCGCCGCCACCGCGCCGTGAGCCCCGTCGCCGCCATTCGTTGTCAGGAAACCTGCGTGCAATCCCGGCTGCGCGCCGCGCGGCAATACCCGTTGTTATGGAGCCCCGACATCTGACCATGCGCGCCGTCATTTGTGACGTGTACCAGACCCTGCTCGAGGTGGGCCGGCCGCCCGCCGATGCCGAGGCGCGCTGGATCACGTTATGGCGGGACACGCTGGGCTGCGCGCCGGCGCTGTCGCAGTTGGACTTCGCCGCGGCGTGCGCGCAGGTGATCGCGCGCGAACACGCCGGGGCCCGCGCCCGCGGCATCGCCTTTCCCGAGGTGTGGTGGCCGGCGGTGGTGGCCGAGGTGATGCCGGCGCTGGCCGCGCTGCCCGCGCAACAACAAGACGAGTTCATCTTCACGCAGATGCAACTCGGGCGGTCATTACATTTGATGGCGGGCGCGGCGGAGGCTTTGCGCGCGCTGACCCGTGCCGGGCTGGTGCTGGGTCTGGCCTCGAACGCCCAGGCCTACACCTGGCGGGAACTGGACTGGCACCTGCACGGGGCGGATTTGAACCGCGACGTGTTCACGCCAGAGCTGTGTTTCTGGTCCTGCCAGCACGGCTTCAGCAAACCCGACCCGCATGTGTTTCGCATTCTGACCGCCCGCCTGGCCGCGCGAGGCATCGCGCCCGGCGAGACGCTGATGGTGGGCGACCGGCCGGACAACGACCTCGAGCCCGCGCGTGCGCAAGGCTGGCAAACCTGGCATCTCACCGCCGCGGCGAATGCCGGAGACCCGGCCGGCGACTGGCAGGGGTTGCTGGCGTGGCTGGGGCTCGTTTGAGATTCAAAGCCATCCTGCCCGCCCAACACGCCAAACCGCGCGCAAGGGATGAACCTGCTGTGTTTTGGGTCAACTGGCAAAGGTTCCCTGCTCCGTTCAGCCTGAACTGGCGGCTGGGGAGCATACTCGATTCGGGTGGACGCGGTTTGCGTCCAGCGCCCCCGAAAGACCGGCGCGGAAAGATGGTTCGCACCGGCTCAAGCCAGCTCAAGCCTGGCCGAGCACTTGGATCAGGTGCGGCGTGTAGAGGCGGGGTTCGAGCAGGAACGAGTCGTGGCCCTTGTCCGAGTGGACCGTGATCCACATGACCGGCACCTGCGCGCGCTTGAGCAGCCCCACCAGCTTGGCCTGCTCGGCCGGGTGGTACATGGCGTCCGAATCAATGCTGAAGACCAGAAACTCCTGGCGGCGGCAGCGGGCGAAGAGGTCGTGGTAATCCTTCGCCCCCGCCTCGGCCACGAGGTCGAACCACTGCCAGGCGTCGAGGATGCGCAGGTACGTGTTTGCGTCGAAGCGGCGCACGAACTTGTCGCCCTGGTGGAGCATGTAAGACTCGACCGGGTGGTTCATCTCGTACCAGCCGTGCGGGGGTTTCTGGCTCACGACCTCGCCGCGCGCGCGCTCGCGGAGGGTTTCCAGCGAGACGAAGGTTTTGTGCGCGATGCGCCGGGCCAGGGCCAGGCCGAGGTTGGGCGGCGGACCGTTGTAGTAGTCGCCGCCCCGGAAATGCGGGTCGCCCTCGATGGCCGTGACCTGCTCGAAGTTCAGGATGCGCTGGTAGATGGTGGTCTCGACGCCGGTGCCGATCGGGATGACGATCTTCACCCGCTCGGGGTAGCGCGTGGCGGTGAGCAGCGCGAGGTAGCCGCCGATGGACGCCCCCACCACGGCGTGCAGCCGGGGCACGCCGAGGGCGTCGAGCAGCTTCATCTGCGAATCCACGATGTCGCTCATGCGCAGGACCGGGAAGGCCGGTCCCCAGCGGCGGCCGGTGGCGGGGTTGGTCGAGGCGGGACCGGTCGAGCCGTAACACCCGCCCAGGTAGTTCGCGCACACCACGCAGAAGCGGCGCGTGTCCAGCGCCTTGCCCGGTCCGATGAAGCCATCCCACCAGCCGTGGTGCATCTCCTCGGTCCAGCGGCCGTCCACGCCGGACACGTGGCTGTTCAGGCCGGCGGCGTGCTGGCTGCCGGTCATGGCATGGTAAAGCAGGATGACGTTCGAGCGGTCCGCGTTCATCCGGCCGTACATCTCGTAGGCCAGGGTGAACCGCGGCAGCCGGCCGCCCACCCGCAGCCGCAACGGCTGCCGGGGATTTTCGTACTCGAAGAACTGGGTTCGGACTCGGCCGATCGAACGCGTCATAAAAAGCGCGGCGGTTGCAGCCTAGCGCCCTGGCCTCCGGCTGAACAAGCCGCCTGTCAGGCCGCCGCCGCCCGCAGCGCCTGCTCGAGGTCCGCGAGGATGTCCTCGATGCTCTCCAGGCCGACGCTCAGCCGCACCAGGTCGGGCGTGATGCCGCCGGCACGCTGCTGCTCCTCGCTGAGCTGCGAGTGCGTGGTGGTGGCGCTGTGGATGGCCAGCGACTTGGCGTCGCCCACGTTCGCGAGGTGGGAGAAGAGCTTCAGGCTGTCAATGAACTTCCGGCCGGCTTCCTTGCCGCCCTTGATGCCGAAGACCACCATCGCGCCGCCTTTGCCGCGCAGGTACTTCTGGTTGCGCGCGTATTCGGGGTCGTCCGGCAGGCCGGGGAAGCGCACCCAGGTCACCTGGGGCTGCTGCCGCAGCCATTGCGCGACCGCCAGCGCGTTCTCGCAGTGCCGCTCCATCCGCAAGGGCAGCGTCTCGATGCCTTGCAGGAACATCCAGGAATTGTCCGGGGAAATGCACGCGCCCAGATTGCGCAGCGGCACCGTCCGCATGCGGAGGATAAACGCCAGCGGGCGCAGCGGATCCGGCAGGTCCAGACCCCAGCGCAGGCCGTGGTAGGATTCGTCCGAGGTGGTGTAAAGCGCATGCCTGCCCGCGGCCCAGTTGAACCGGCCGCTGTCCACCACCACGCCGCCGATGCCGGTGCCGTGGCCGCCGAGCCATTTGGTGAGCGAGTGCACCACGATGTCCGCGCCGAACGCGATGGGCTGCGTCAGGTACGGCGTCGAAAAGGTGGAGTCCACGATCAGCGGCAGGCCGGCGACGTGGGCGATCCGCGCCACGGCTTCGAGATCGGTGACCTCGAGGGCCGGATTCGAGACCGTTTCGCAGAACAGCGCGCGGGTGCGGTCGTCAACGGCGCGGGCGAAGTTCTGCGGGTCGTTCGAGTCCACGAACTTCACGGTGAGGCCCAGCTTGGGCAGGATGTCGTTGAACATTGTGTAGGTGCCGCCGTACAGGTTGCGGGCGGACACGACGTTGTCGCCGGCCTGGGCCAGGTTGATGATCGAGTAAAAGACGCCGCTGGTGCCGGAGGCCAGGCCCAGCCCGCCGAACTCGGGCGCGCCTTCGAGGAGCGCGACGCGCTTTTCGAGCACGTCGGTGGTGGGGTTCATCAGGCGCGTGTAGATGTTGCCCAGTTCCTTGAGGGCAAACAGGTTTGCGGCGTGCTCGGTGCTGCGGAAAACGTACGACGAGGTGCGGTAAACCGGCACCGCGCGCGACAGGGTGGTGGGATCGGGCTGCGCGCCTCCGTGGAGGCAGAGTGTCTCGAATTTCATGGGCCGCAAAGCTTACCGCCGGCCGGAGCCGAGGCAAGCGGTGGTTGCGCGGGTGCGACAGCGAGGACACATCCCCCTTTTGCGCCGGGCCGGCCTTGACGGGGTGGGGTGAGACTCCGTCGAGCCCTGACTTCTAGTGGCTGCGGTCGTCAGACCGCAGTCCTCGCGGGCGGGTCGCCCGCGGCACGGGTCCAGGCGAAGTCGCCTGGGCCACTACGGCCGGCTCCGCTGTCCGCGGACGTGGACTCCGCAGCCCGGTCAGGCGTCCGGCTCAGGCGTTGGCCTGTTGTTCTTCCTTCGCCTTCTTGGCGTCGGCGATGACCTTGGCCTCGAGTTCCTTGGGCATCTCCTCGTAGTGATCGAACTCCTCCATGTGCGCCGCGCGACCGCCGGTCAGCGAGCGCAACACGGTGGAGTACTGGTACAGCTCCATGGCCGGCACGGCGGCCTTCACGATTTGGAATCCGCCGTCAGCGTCCATGTCCAGAATCTTGCCCCGGCGGCTGGAGAGGTCGCCGATCACGTGGCCCATGGCGTCCGAAGGCACCTTGATCTCGACGCGGTGGATGGGTTCGAGCAGGCAGGGCCGGGCCGCGAGGAAGGCCTCGCGGAACGCCTCCTTGCCGGCGATCTGGAAGGCCACGTCCTTCGAGTCCACCGGGTGCATCTTGCCGTCGTAGAAATCAATCTTCACGTCCACGACGCGGTAGCCGGCCAGGATGCCCTCGTTGCAGGCAGCGTTGACGCCCTTCTCGACCGAGGGCACGAACACGCGGTCCACGTTCTGGCCAACCAGGCTTTCGGTGAACTCCACGCCAGAGCCGCGCGGCAGCGGCTCGATGCGCATCCAGACCTCGGCAAACTGGCCCGCGCCGCCGGTTTGTTTCTTGTGGCGGTACTTGGACTCGCCGCGCGTCTTGATGGTCTCGCGGAAACGAATCCGCGGCGCGATCAGATCGAACTCCACCTTGTAGCGGCCGCGCAGGCGTTCCGAGATGACCTGGAGATGTAGTTCGCCCTGCCCGGACAGCACCGTCTGGTGCAACTCGGAATCCACCGTGTAGCGGAAGGTGGGATCCTCGTTGGCCAGCGCGGCCAGGCCCTGGGCGACCTTGTCCTCCTCGCCCTTGGACCTGAGCTTGAGCGCGGCGTGGATGCTGGGTTTCGGGAACTCGACCCGCGGCAGCCGGACGGTGAGACCCGGCGAGCACAAGGTGTCGCCGGTGTGGGTGTCCTTGAGCTTCACGGTCACGCCAATGTCCCCAGGGCCGAGCGTGGGCACGGCGGTGCGGGTCTTGCCGTTGAGGAGCGAAAGCTGGCCGATGCGCTCGGTGATGTTGCGCGCCGGGTTGAACAGGTCCATGCCGAACCGCACGGTGCCCGAGTAAACCCGCAGGAACGACACCTCGCCGATGTGCGCCTCGTTCAGCGTCTTGAACACAAAGGCGACGGTGTTCGGGTCCGTCAGGGAGACCGTCACGGGGTTGCCGTCCGTGTCCTCGCCGGTCACCATGAGCCGGTCCACGGGGGAGGAGCCGTACTTGGCAATGAAGTCCATGAGGCGGGCGACGCCGATGTTGTTCTCGGCCGCCGTGCAAAACACGGGAATGATCTCGCGCTTCTGAAAGGCCGCATGCAGCCCGCCGCGCAGCTCCTCCTCGCTGAGCCCGCCCTGGTCGAAGAACTTCTGGAGCAGGGCGTCGTCCGCCTCGGCGATGTGCTCGATGAGTTCCTGATGGTACGCCCTGGCCTTGTCCGCCCATTCGCCTTCGGCCGGCGTCTCGCCGTACTTGCCGCTGCCGTCGGTGGCGTAGGTGATGAGTTCGCAGCGCATCACGTCCAGCACCTTGTGAAAGCCCGGGCCGGAATCCACGGGCAGCGCCAGCGGGATGACCTTGGAGCCGTAGCGTTCCTTGAGATCGGCGAGCACGGCGTCGAAGTTTGCGTGCTCCTTGTCCACCATGTTCACCACGAAAACCTTGGGGAGGTTGAAATCCGCTGCGTACTGGACCACCTGGGTGGTGCCCAGGCCCACGCCGTCCACGGCATGCACGACCACCACCGCGAAGTCGCAGGCCCGCAGGGCGCCCAGCGCCTCGCTGGCGAAGTCCTGGTAGCCGGGCGTGTCGAGGATGTTGAGCTTCTTGCCCAGCCACTCGGTGTGGAGCAGCGAGGTCTGGATGGAAATCTGCCGCTTCTGCTCGCTTTCGTGGTAGTCCGAGACGGTGGTGCCATTGGCCACGCTGCCCAGGCGGCCGATGACCCCGCTGCAGGCGAGCAGGCACTCGCTGAGCATGGTCTTGCCGCAGGTGGCGTGGCCCACTAGGGCGAAGTTTCGAATGTCACCCGGTGCGTATTCTTTCATGGTTGGCGCTGGTTCAGATCAAATTGCTGCGTTGCGTAAGCCGCTAGTTTTAGGTGAAAACCCCGGCTTCGCCAACAAAACTTCGCGTCAATTCGGGACCGGCCGAGGGGCTTGCCCCGGAAAGGCCGGAGTCGGAAGCCGGGGCGGGCCGGCGGCGACCGGCACCGCCGCCAGCCGCGAGGAACGGCAGGAACCCGGGCCGAAACCCGGAAACTCAGGAATTGGAAAAGCCGGAAGGCAGGAAACCGAACCCCAGACACCGGACCCGAGGGCCAAGACCGGCGCTTTCAGCAAAAGTTCCTGGTTCCTGGAGCTGGGTTCTGGGCACTGCTCCTGCTCGTAATCTTACTCCTGCTCCCCGGTGGGCGTGGCTTCGTCGAACCCCGCTGTCTTGGTTCTTGGTCCCTTGTTCGCGGTTCGTTGCGCTTCCGATCCCGGGCTTATCCCCAGCCCCGGCCCCCTCACCCATTCTTTCGGACTTCGGATTTCGGGTTTCGAACCTCGGATTTCGCATCGGTGAAACAGGGCTCCGGCGAGCCCGGCCTTCAGCCACGCTCAGACGATTTCCACCGGACACTTCGGTATCGCGTCGAGAAAGGCCTGGCCGTAGCGCTTGGTGAGCACACGGTTGTCCAGCACCGCGATGATCCCGGTGTCGGTCCGGGTGCGGATGAGCCGGCCCACGCCCTGGCGGAATTTGAGGATGGCCTCGGGCAGCGAGAAGTCCATGAACGCGTTGCCGCCGGCGGCCTCGATCCGCTCGATGCGTGCCTCGATCAACGGGTGGTCGGGCACCGCGAAAGGCAGGCGGGTGATGATCACGTTGCTCAGCGCCTCGCCCGGCACGTCCACGCCCTGCCAGAAGCTGTCCGTGCCGAAGAGCACCGAGTCCACGTCCGCCTTGAAGCGCTCGAGCATGGTCGAGCGCGGCATGCCGGTGCCTTGCACGAAGCACTCGAGGCCGAGCTGCGCGAAGAACGGCTCGAGTTCCCCGGCCAGTTCCTGCATCAGCCGCGCGTTGGTGAAGAGCACGAACGCCTTGCCGTGCGTCAGTCGGATGAAGTGCTGGATCCACTTCACCAACGCGGCGCGATACCCGGGGTCGCGCGGGTCCGGCATCTTGCCCGCCACAAACACGCGCATCTGGCGGGCAAAGTCGAACGGCGAACCGACCTGCAACAGCGTGGCGTCGTCCGCGCCGACCCGGCCGGCGATGTAATTGAGCCCTTCCCGGCTGCCGCGCCGGGGTTTGGTGGGCTGGCCGAGGTGTTTGACGTCCATGGCCAGTGTGGCGCTGGTCATGATGACCGACGTTTCGCAGGCGAAGAGGCGTTTGCGCAGAAAGTCCGCGACGTCCACGGGCGCCGCGTTCAACGCCAGGTTCTTCTGCGCCTTGCCGGTGCGCTCGACCCAATAGACGTGCTCGTCCGCGCTCTGGCTGAGGAAGACGCCGACCGCCTCGCGCAACTCGCCCAGCCGGCGGTTGCACTCGAGCAGTTCGCCGGCGGTGTCCTTGTCCTCGGCCAGGTCAATCAGCTCGCGCACCGCCTCGGACACCCGCCGCAGCGGCAGGGTGAGCGTGTCCGGCGCCAGGTCCGGCCGGCGGATGCGCAACTCGCCCCAGTTCCGGCGCGCGCCGCCCTCGCCGCCGGCGGTCTCAACTCCCGGCCGGGCGCGGGCGCGGGCCTCGGCGTGCAGGGCGTCGCAAGCGGCCTCGACCGCGGCGAAGAACTCGTCGCTCTGCTTGAACACGTCGGCCACCAGCTCCACGGCGCGGCCCTGGCGGAGCAGGGCGAGCAGGCCCTTCTGGGTGCGCGGATTCCAGAGCCGCTGCAGGGCGAAGCGCAACTGGCCGTTGGAGACGCTCAGCCCGATGTGCTTCGCCGCCACCTGCTCGACCGTGTGCGCCTCGTCGAAGATCACGAAGTCGTTCTTGAACAGCACGCCGTCCTCGACGCCTTCGTCCAGCCCGCCCAGGTGCATGAAGAACAGGGTGTGGTTCAGCACCAGCACGTCGGCGGACAGGATGCGGCTGCGCACGCGCTGGAAGAAACACGGTTCACCGCCGGCCTTCACAAACTCGGACGGGTGCCCGCAGAGCTTCGGCGAGCACAGCCCGCGCTCGGAGCAGACCTGCGCCCACACCTTCGGGTCCGGCTCCGCGTCGAAGTCCGACAGGCTGCCATCGCTGGTCTGGCGCGACCATTCGAGGATGCGGGCCAGCTCCTGCTGTTCGGTGCTGGTGAACAGTTGCGGGGCCTGCTGGAGCGCCTTGTGGAGCCGGCGCGTGCAGAGGTAGTTCGCCCGGCCCTTGAGCATCGTGTACTGGAACTTCACCGGCAGGATGCGCTCGAGCAGCGGCAGGTCCTTTTCCGTGAGCTGCTCCTGGAGGTTGATCGTGTGCGTGGACACGATGGCCTTCTTCTTCCGGTCCACGGCGAAGAGGATGGCCGGGACGAGGTAGGCCAGGCTCTTGCCGACGCCGGTGCCGGCCTCGACGACGAGGTGCTCGCCGCGGGTGAGCGCCTCGGCCACGGCCACGGCCATCTCCTGCTGCTGCGGGCGGTACTCGAAGTTCTTCGCCCGCGCCAGCACGCCCTCCGGCGAGAAGAACTGCCGCGTGACGGCCACGACGTCGGCCACGCTGGCAGGCTGGGCTTCGAGGGTGCTGATCATGGCGGGGAAGGCGGCGTTTGACCGGGGGCGCGGCCGGGTCAGGCCGGGAACAACTCGAGCAGCTTCATCGGCTCCTCCGGCTTCGCGGTGTACCGGACCGGCTGGCCGTCCAGCAACCGCCCGACCAGGTCGTCCAGTTGCGCCAGCTTGCCGGCGACCAGCCGCCGGGCGTCCGCGCGGGCGGTGGCGACCGGCGTCTGCATCTTGGGCACGATGGGCAGCAACTCCTCCCGCGCCTGTCGGGCCACTTCAGCGATGCGGCGGTGCAGCGGATGCTTCGGATCGAAGAACGGAATGGCGCACGCCTCGAACGGCCGGCGGTGGATGTCACGCTCGCCTAGCAAACCTTCCGGCTGGAAGGGTTTGATGGCTTCGTTGACGACGGACGAGTTCAGGATGCCGACAAGGTAAAGTGCCTCCTCCTCGCTGGCGGCGTAATAGCGGTAGCAGACGTTGTCAGCGATGAATCCGCGGATGGGCAGCGCGCCAATTCTTCTCGTCTCCTTGGGTGTCAACAGCGCGGCCGAGAGGTTCGTACCGGACTTGTTGTAGAGCACGATGTGCTTTGCCCGCAGGCTTTGCTGGGTGAGCTTGCCGTTGAAATCCAGCGTCTCCTGCAACGTCATCGCCGTATCCTTCCGTCTGCTTTCCCAAAGCTTCTCGGCGCGTTGGAACCAGTCGTGCGCGTGTGGCCAGCCCAAATTGAGCAAGGCAGCGGAGTTCAGCACTTTCAAGTCATGGTGACTCGTTTCGCGGAGTGGCAGGATCACCAGCGACAACTTGCGGACCACAAACGGGATGAGGTCTTTGGAGAGAACGGTGCCGAACAGAAGCTCCTCTTCCACCTGGCCTTCCAGCCGTATGCGCCAGTTGGGCTTGGAGTCTTTCCAAGCCTCCTCGGATGTGGCCAGGCACGGAGCGTCTTCAATCAAGGGTTTCCCGGGCGCTGGCGAGACGAAGATGGGGCACCGCGGGTACAGGTTCGCCCCGTTGAGAAAGCGTGCAAAGTAGGCCGAAGGCGGCTCTCCGTTGGCGAGAAAGCTGAATTCGTCTCGAACAAATGACAGCGCGGGTCTGGCCTCAGCCAGGTTCGCATTGCGCTTGGGAAGCTTGCCGGCCCATTTGGTTCTCGGAATCTCCTCCTGCCGCGAGTCTGGCCCGCGAACCACCAAGCACGCCCGCACGTTGAACAATGGCGCGACATCCGTGAAATCGTGAATCTGACTGAAGCTTTGTTCTTGGAACTTGGCGTGCTGCTTGGCGGGCAGGATCACCGTCTTGGGCAACACGAATGCGATGGTTCCACTCGTTTTCAAAAACTCGGCACGGCAATAAGCGAAAAACAGGGTCGAGGTGTCCATCTGCGTGAACAGCTTCACGTCCGTTTTGGCCAACAGACCGTGTTTGAACGTGAGTTCCTTGATACGCTCTTTGTAACCCTTGTCCTTCACGTAACGCAGCGAGAGCCACGGCGGATTGCCCACGAGGTAATTCACCTTCTCGCGACGCAGGAACAGCGGGCGGTATGCGTTCTTGAGAATGTAGGCCCAAACCGTGTTGCGGCGCTCGCGTTCCAGCTTGCGGAGCAGTGTGTAGTTTTGGTTCCAGAAGAAGCGTTCCCTGGCAGTAAATCTGGCCAGCAGCCGTTTCACGGCGGTTGCGGCGGCGGCTTCCAACTCCGGAGACCGCAGGCTGCGCTTTGCGACTTGGGTAAGACCGTCAATCAACCTGTCCATCCGCAGCGAGTTGGTCGCGCCCAGCGGAACATGGAAGTGTTCGTCATCTGAGACACGCACCACCAGCACGCCTTGCTCCGCGTCCTCGTTGGTCATCAGGGTGTCCGCCATGTAAACGGGCAACGGGATGAAGTCACCATAGCCGTGCCGGTCTTCGGCCAGGGCCAGGAGCAGATTCGCCTTGGCCATGAGCACAGCAACGGGGTGAACATCCACGCCAATGACGGACTCGGCAACGGCTCTAACCAGTTTCTTCCCTTTCAAACCCGTCGCCTTGAGCCGTTGCACGGCCGCAAACAGGAAGCCGCCGGAGCCGCAGCTCGGGTCCAGCAGTTTGCCACCTTTGTATCCAATCTGTTCCAGCGTCAACTCGGCCAGCCAGTCAGGCGTGTAGTATTCGCCCAGGTCGTGGCGTTGATCGGGGTCCACGAGGCCCTGGTAAAGCTCCTTGAGGATGTCCTCGTCCAGCCTGGCGAAGTCGTACACGCTCAGACTGGCGAGCAACTGGTGGACGAAGTCGCAGAAGCCCGCCTCGCTGGGCGTGTCCAGCGCCCAAGAGAAAAAGTCCGGCGCGGCGAGGTTCTGGATGCCGAGGGCGCGGAAGAATTCGCCGTCCACCAGCCCGCGAAACTCGCGGGCCGTGCCCACCTGCGCGGGGGCGAGCGCGGCGGCCACGATGGCGCGCGAAACCATCACGAGATAGGTGTGCTTGAGAAAGAGGGTGCGGTCCCCCAGGGCGCTGCCATAGACCTTGGCAAGGAGGGCGTTCCACTCGCGGAACTTGGTCTGGACGGTGGTGTCGTCGGCCACGGCGTCATAAAGCGTGCCGAGGCGGCGGAGGCTGGCGTTGAAGACCGCGCTGTGCTGGCCGAGGCGGATGACAATGTCGCCGCTGGTGGGCGCCAGCCGCTGGCCGGTGAAGAAGACCTGGTCGAGATGCCGGAAGGCGTGAAGCGGCTGGTCCGCTTCCAGGGTGAACCCGCTGATGAGCCGGACGCTGGTTTGGTGGGATTCGTACAGATAAACCTCAAAGCGCAGGCCGTCGGTCACCAGGCCGAGGTAGTCCAGCGGATGGCGCTGGGCTTCAAAGTACTTTTTCAGTTCGATCTGGGCGTCGGCGCGTTCGCGTTCGAGGTCGGTTTTGACCTCGACGATCAGATGCCGCCAGAAGGCATCAATGCGCCCGCGCACTTCGGCGGCCTTGATCTTGCGCTCCAGTTCGACCTCGGTGCTTTCAAGACCAAAAGCCTCGCCGAGGAAGTTCAGCAGCAACGCGCGCCTCTGGTCATGATGACTGCCTTTAGCCACAGCTTCGCGCATCTGGGCGCAGTAGTCTGCCAGCAACTCGGGAAACCGCGGGGGATACGGCGAAAACGCGGGGTTCATGGCGTTGCGAATGGTTCAGGTTACTGGCTCCGCGGCCGCAGGGTGACCACCTCCACCCCGGCCTTGTTCTTGGCGATCATGTTCGCTGGCAGGATGCCGCGCCAGTTCACGCACGGATAAATGATCGCCCGGCGGCCCACGATGGCGCCGGGATTGAGCACCGCGTTGCAGCCCACGTTCGCGTGGTCGCCGATCAACGCGCCGAACTTGCGCATCCCGGTGTCGTGCGGCCGGCCGTCCAGGTCCACGGTCACGTGGCCGGGCGTGATCTTGAGGTTCGACACGATCGCGCCCGCCCCGAGATGGGCCTTGAAGCCGAGGATCGAGTCGCCCACGTAGTTGAAGTGCGGCACGTCGCATTCGTTGAACAGGACGGCGTGCTTGAGCTCGCAGGCGTTGCCCACCAGGCAGCCGTCGCCCACGATGACGTGCCCGCGCAGGTACGCGCCGTGGCGGATTTCGCAATCGCGGCCGATCAGGGCCGGGCCTTTGATCGAGACGCCGTCCTCGACCACCGTGCCCTCGCCGATGAGCACGTCCCGGCTGAAGCGGGCCCCGGCTCCGGCCGGCGGGTGCGACCCCGGCTTGAGCCGGGCGGCGAGGTAATCCTTGAGGCGGCGGAGCGCGTCCCAGGCGAATTCGCACCCCTCGAACAGCGCCGCGTGGGCGGTCTGGGTGAGGTCGAACAGGTCGGCCGGTCGGAACATCGGCGGCAGCGTAAGGCGTCGGGCCGCGCGGGCAAGCGCGCAGGCGGGGCGGGCGCGGGCGAATTGTCGGCGGCAGCCGCGTTCTGACGACCGCAGCCACGACCGGTCAGGGCTCGAGGGAGCCCGTCCCGTCAGAGAGCAGGAGAAGGATTACGAGCAGGAGCGGTGCCCCAGAACCCAGACCCAAGACCCCAAAACCAAGAACCAAGCCAGCAGGGCTCGACAGAGTCTCGCCCCAGTGGCGCGGCCGACGGCCGCGAAATCCGAAATCCGAGCACCTCGCACCCCGCACCTCGGGCCTTGCACCCCCATCCGGCCTCCGGCATCTGCCCTCCGGCCGCTTCCCACGAACCACTGGCCGAGAAATGGCTTGAGTCGCCGGCGGGTGGCCGTGTCAACTGGCGCCCGACCCAGGCGGCCGCGGGTCCGCCCGCCGCGCTGCGTCGGGGAAAACCAACGAGAACACGCACATGCCGCTGTACCGCGACCAGCATTTGCAGGCGATTTCGCAGCAGTTCCGCATCTACGGCCAGATCCTCCACGCCGAACTCTGCAAGATCGGGCACATCAACGAGACCTACACCGCCACCTACGACCAAGGCGGGGTGACCGTCCGCTACATCCACCAGAAGATCAACCAGGGGGTGTTCCGCGAGCCGGTGAAGGTGATGGAGAACGTGATGCGGGTGACCGAGCACCTGCAGCGCAAGCTGCGCGACCAGGGCGCGCGCCAGTACACCCGGCGGGCGCTCACGGTGGTGCCCACGCACGACGGCCGGCCGTACCACGTGGATGGCAACGGCGATTTCTGGCGCACGTTCGTGTTCGTCGAGCGCGTGCAGTCCTTCGAGGCGGTGCATACCGAGGCGCAGGCTTACGAGGCCGGCCGGGCCTTCGGCGAGTTCCAGAGCCTGCTGGCCGACCTGCCGGGCGGGCGCCTGCACGAAACCATCCCGGACTTCCACAACGCCCGGAAACGCTTCGCCGCCCTGAAGCGCGCGGCGGAGGAGAACCGCGTCGGCCGTGCCGCCAGCGCCCGCGCCGAAATTGACTTCGCCCTGGCCCAGGAACCCTGGATCGGCACCCTGCTCGACGCCCAGGCGGCGGGGGAAATCCCCGAGCGCATCACCCATAACGACACCAAGTTCAACAACGTGATGCTCGACTGGGAGACCGGCCGCGCGCTGTGCGTGGTGGACCTGGACACGGTGATGCCCGGCCTGGTGCATTACGACTTCGGCGACATGGTGCGCACCACCACCAGCCCCACCCTCGAGGACGAGGAGGACCTCTCCAAGGTCTCGATGCGGATGCCCATGTTCCAGGGGCTGGCCCGCGGCTACCTCGAGGCCACGCGGGATTTCCTCACGCCCGCGGAGAAGAAGTACCTCGCCTTCGCCGGCCGGCTCATCACCTACATCATCGGCATCCGGTTCCTCACCGATTACCTGAGCGGGGACGTGTACTTCCGCGTGCATCGGCCGGGGCACAACCTCGACCGCTGCCGGACGCAGTTCAAGCTCGTCCAGTCCATCATGGAACAGGAGGCGGCCATGCAGCGGTTCGTGGACAGCGTCTGAACCGCAAGCCGCAAGCCCGAACCAAGACGGAACCCCCATGCACCAAAACACGCGGGTCCCGGTTCAGATGGAGCATGGCACGCCAGCCCGAATTCAAGTGAACCGGCCTTCGGAGCGGAATCGTTTGCCTGCTCCAAGGAAGAGCTTGCGGTGGGATCGTTGGGGAAGATCCAGAGGCTGGAGGGAAAAGTCCCTCGGTGGCGCAGGCGATGCCCTCTCCCCGGGGGAGATAGAGAATCGCGCTCCGCCTCAGGTGAGAACCGGCGGCGGAACGGGCAGGACGCACCGCCTGCGGCCATCAAATCCTGGTTCGCGGCGCCAGCCGCGCGGTACTGCAGCGCCGGCAAGTTTCCCCTGGCCGCGCAAGCCTTTCGCCGATTTGCCGATTCGTCGTCCTCGGCTGCGGCTCCGCCGCGCTGAATCCCTTGATGCTTGAATTGAACCGTTCCAACCGCTCCCCCCATGAACTCGCGTGCCGACATCGCCCGCCGCCTGACCGAGCCGGGCATCATCGCCGTGGTCCGCGCCCGCCGGACCGACCAGGTGCCGCCACTGGCCGAGGCGCTCGTGGCTGGCGGCGTGCTCGCCGTCGAGGTCACGTTCTCCACGCCGGACGCCTGCGCGGCGATCCAGGCCACGACCGCCCGGCTGGGTGACCGCGCGCTCGTGGGCGTGGGCACGGTGCTGGACGAGGCCCAGTGCCGCGCGGCGCTCGCGGCCAGCGCCCAGTTCATCGTCAGCCCGATCGGCCGGCGCGAGCTGGTGCCCATCGCCCACGCCGCCGGCAAACCGGTGATGCTGGGCGCTTACACGCCCACCGAGGCCCAGCTCGTGCACGAGACTGGAGCGGACTTCGTGAAGCTGTTCCCGGCCGACACGCTGGGGCCGGCGTTCATCAAGGGCCTGCGGGCACCGCTGCCGCACCTGAAAATCGTGCCCACCGGCGGCGTGGATCTGAACACACTGGCGGCCTTCGTGCAGGCGGGCTGCGTGGCGGTGGGGGTGGGCTCGTCGCTCGTCTCGGCGGACATCCTAGCGCGCGATGACTGGCCGGCATTGACCGCACTGGCCCGGCAATTTGTGGCCGCCATGGCCGCGGCGCGGCGGGCGAAGCGTTGAGGCGGCTGTAACGCCGGGCTCCAGCCCGGCAAATCGGATTTCCGCGAACCTGGCGCCGGCGCAGCGGCACCCTGCCAGTTCGGCGAGATTTCCTGTCCCGGTGGCGCCGCGCTCCCGCGCGGCCAGGACGCGGACATTGACTTCGGCGGCCGGGCCGAACTCCAGGGGGCGGGATGCGCTTTCCAGGTCGGACAAGAAGCCAGACGCCACCGCCCGCCGGCCGCGCTTCGCCGTTGCATCCGCGGGCCGGGGCGGTTGAATCGGCGCACCGCGTGACCATGAAGACGCATTACCTCGCCTGCGACCTTGGCGCCGAAAGCGGCCGGCTCATGCTGGGCACGCTCGAGGACGGCCGGCTTCGCCTCACCGAAATCCGCCGCTTCCCGAACGTCCCCCTCCAAGACGGCGAGTCGTTGCACTGGAACATCCCCGCCTTGTTCGACGAACTGGCCGCCGGCCTCAAGCAGGCGGGCGCGCGCGGCCTGCCCGTCGCCGGCATCAGCACCGATTCCTGGGGCGTGGATTACCTGTTGTACGACGAGGCGGGCGCGGTGATCGAGCCGACGTTCCATTACCGCGACAGCCGCACCGCCGGGGGCGTGCGCTACGTCCAGGCCCGCGTCCCCTGGCCGGACCTCTTTGCCGAGACCGGCCTGCAGTTCCTGCCGTTCAACACAATCTTCCAGCTCGGCGCGGAATCCCCGGACCGCCTCGCCAGCGCCGACCTGATCCTCGGCGTGGGCGACGCCTTCAACCACTGGCTCAGCGGCGTGGCGCGATACGAGGAATCGCTGGCCAGCACCACGCAACTCTACAACCCGCGCACCCGGTCGTGGTCGGCGAAGCTGCTGCAAACGCTGGGCCTCTCGCCGGAGATGTTCCCGCCCATCGTTCCGTCTGGCACGCGCCTGGGGCCGTTGCGGGCGGACCTCGCCCGTGACTCCGGCCTGGCGGGCGCGCAGGTGGTGGCCAGTTGCTCGCATGACACCGGCGCGGCGGTGGCCGCCGTGCCCAGCGCCGGCGACGACTGGGCCTACCTCAGCTCGGGGACCTGGTCGCTGATGGGCGTGGAACTGCCCGCGCCGGTCATCACCGACGCGGTGCGCGAGGCGAACTTCACGAACGAAATCGGCTTCGGCGGCTCGGTGCGCTTCCTCAAAAACATCATCGGGCTGTGGATGGTCCAGGAGTCCCGCCGCGAATGGGCCCGGCAGGGGCGCGAGTTCGATTACGCCACGCTCACCCGGCTGGCCGCCGAGGCCCCGCCGTTCGTGTCGCTGGTCAACCCCGCCGACCCGCGCTTCGTCGCGCCGGGCGACATGCCGGGCCGCATCGCCGGCTTCTGCCACGAGACCGGCCAGCCCGTGCCGGCCACGCCGGGCGCCACCGTGCGGTGCGTGCTGGAAAGCCTGGCGCTGCTGTACCGGCGCACGCTGCGACAGATCGAGGACTTGACCGGCCGCCGGCTCGCGCGCCTGCACATCGTGGGCGGCGGCAGCCAGAACGCGTTGCTGAATCAATTCGCCGCGAACGCGCTTCAGTTGCCGGTCGTGACCGGCCCGGTCGAGGCCACGGCCGCCGGCAACGTGCTGGCGCAGGCGATTGCGCTGGACCATCTGCCGTCGCTGGCCGCCGCGCGCGAGGTGGTGCGGAACTCGTTCGAGACGGCGACCGTCCAGCCGGCCGATGCCGCGGTCTGGGACGCCGCCTATGTACGGTTCGAGCAACTCCTGGCCGGGTCGCGCTGAGCGCCTTCGCCGGCGCGCGACAGACCGGAACCACAAATGCACACCAAGGAACACGAATCGGCGGAGGCGCGCCCGGAGGTTGTGGAGGACAACACCGCTTCCGGCGCATTCGTCCGGCGTTGTTTTCCGGGCGAGCTGGACCGGTCTTTGTTCATGCGGATTCGTGTCCTTTCGTGGTTGAACTGAGCAGTCCGCCTTCCCTGATGGCCTTTGCTGACTTCGACCCCCTGCCGCCCGGCGTGGCGCGGCTGCAACGCAGCCTTGAACGCGGCCGCCTGGGCCATGCTTACCTGTTCGGCGGCGACCGGCTCGATCCGCTCGAAGACTATGCGCGCACGCTGGCCAAGACCTTGAACTGCCACACACCGCCGCGCCGCGCCGCCAACGGCCTGCCGCTGGATTGCTGCGACGCCTGCCCGGCCTGCCGCAAGATTGACCGCGACCTGCACCCCGATGTCCGCTGGCTGCGGCCGGAGTCGAAGTTGCGCGTGATCCTGGTGGATCAAATCCGGTCGCTGCTCGAAGCGCTGTATCTCAAGCCAACCGAAGGCAGCCACAAGGTGGCGGTGATCGTGGCGGCGGACCGGCTGAACGTGCAGGCGGCCAACGCCTTTTTGAAGACGCTCGAAGAACCACCCGCCGGCTGCGTGCTGCTGCTGTTGACCACCGAACCGGCCCGCGTGCTCGAAACCATCCAGTCGCGTTGCCTGCGGGTGGATTTCGGCGCCGACCGGGCGCGGCCCGCGGACCCGGCGCTGGTGGCGTGGCTGCGGGCTTTCAGCGAGCAGGTGGCCGCGGCGCAAGGCGGCCTGCTGGCCCGGTACCGGTTGCTGGACCAAGTGCTGACCATCCTCGCGTCCAAGCGCGCGGCCATCGAGCAGGACCTGAAAGCCCGCTCGCCGCTGGAGCGCTATGACGACGTGGAGCCGGCCTTGCGGGACCAATGGGAGGTGGAACTCGCCGCCGCGGTCGAGGCGGAATACCGGCGTCAGCGCGGGGATCTGCTGGCGGCGCTGCAATGGTGGTTGCGCGATGTCTGGCTGGCCGCGCAGGGCCTCGGCGAAGGCCGGCTGGGCCTGCCGGAACTGGTCGCCAGCACCGACGCGGTTGCCCGGCGGCTGAACCCGCAGGCTGCGGCCGGCAATCTGCAAGCCCTCGAGCGCACACAGCGGTTGCTGGCCGGTACGAACGTCCAGGAGGCGCTGGCGCTCGAGGTGGGACTGCTGAAGCTGCAGCTTTGAGCCCAAAAACCGAAGTTGGGTGTAGCGCTATGCGTCCCGCCTGCCCAAGTCCGGTTTTCGGGTTGAGCGGCTGGCGGTGAGATGCGCTTGGGGTGTCGGAGTTGCCCAGAGTTCCGGGTTGCTGCGACTGTTTGGCATTCCGCGCCGGGCGATTTCGTCTGACGACCGGAGCGCTCGCGGAGCGGTGGGTTGGCAATCACGTCCAAGACCGCAAGGCGCCGGTGGGAAATCATGGCTGAGGCTGGGCGGGGATTCCCACCAACGAAAGGAGGCGGGCTCGAAAGTCGTTGTATTCCTCGGTGGTCGGATCCGAGAGTCTCGGCAGGCTGTAAAAGCGGCTGGTGGTCGGGGACTTCTCGCGGGCTTTGACCAAGTCAAGGTCTGGCACGTTGTAAATGGTCCAGAACTCGCGGAACTCCCGGTGCCGGGCCGACTGATGGCTCTTTTCCGCCTCGCCCAGCCGGTTCCAGATGTTCGATTTGTTGGTGCCGCCCTTGATCTCGATGGCCACCAAGTTCCTCAAGGTGTGTGGCGGGATTTCCTCCACGATGCTGATGTCGGGGTCCGCCGAGAAGGTGATGATGACCTTGCGTCCGGAGGCGTTGCGGAGTTCGAGGCGCGCTTCCGTGGCCGCTTGGACGGCGTGCTGGACGATGTGCTGGATGATTTCAAAAACGGTCCGGTTGGCCAGCCGGCCGATCCGGGTGTTCAGGCTGCCCCGGAGTTGCGGCCCCAAGGTCAGGAGGCTGAGGTCATCAAGCAAGTCGAGGGTGATCCGGTCGAAACCGATCGCCGCGAGCATCTCGGAGGCGCGCGTGTTCAGGGCGCGGCACAAGGCAGGCAGTTCTCCGGCGAAACGTTCGGGCAAATGGCCGTCCGATTCCAGCGTCTCGAAGCGGCCCAGTCTGCTCTTCTGGTAAAATTCCTTCTGGCTGTAGCCAAGCAGCTTTGGCCGGGCGGTGAGGACCGCCGATATGGCGAATACAAACTCACCCCGGATGCCCCGGCTGGCGAGGGCGCGGAGATCGGGGGCCGGGGCCAGCTCGTCAAGCTGCTGGTTGATCTGCCCCAGTTCGAGGGACTGGATGGCGCTGGAGAGCGCCTGCTGCAGGTGCAGCTTCCGAAATTGCTCAAGGTACGACGCGACGTCTGCCTGGGGTTTCGAGGAGGGCAGGTTGATGTTCATGCGGTTTGATTTCCCTGCGAGCCGGGGATGCGAGCGCCGCCAGGAGAGGCTGCTGCCGCTCCAGCAACGTCACCGCCTGCTCGACGTATTCCGGATTGAGTTCGATGCCGATGAACCGCCGCCGGAGTCGCTGGCTGACCAAGCCCACCGTCCCGCAGCCGAAGAACGGATCAAGGACGAAATCGCCGGGCCGGGTCGAGCCCAGGATGCACGGCTCGACCAGTTCTTCCGGGAAGGCGGCGATGTGATTGCCGTTGGTGGGTGCGGTGTTGATGCTCCAGACCGTGCGCCGATTGCGCGCGCCCCCGTTTTCGGCCAGCTCCAGGATTTCCCCGGGGAAATAGGTGTAGTTGTCCTGCTGAGTGAACATGAACAGGTACTCGTGCGCCCGGGTCGGGCGGTCCTTGACGCTCTCCGGCATCGCATTGGGCTTGTGCCAGATGATGTCGCTGCGCAGGTACCAGCCATCCGCCTGGAGCGCGAAAGCCAGCCGCCAGGGGACGCCGAGCAGGTCCTTGTCCTTGAGCCCAGGGGGATTGTCCGGGCGGACCGACATGGCGCGGTTGGGGTTCTTCTTGTCGGGTGCGCGCCAGCCACGATTGCCGCTCGTGTAGCCGTCGCCGATGTTCAGCCAGAGGATGCCATCTGGCTTGAGAACCCGCCGGGCGGCGGCGAAGATGCTGGTGATCTTGTGCAGGTAAGCCGCCAGGGTGGGCTCCAGCCCGATCTGACCGGGGAAGCCGTAATCGCGCAGCCCCCAATACGGCGGCGAGGTGACAATGCACTGTGCGCAGGCGTCGGGAAGGCGGGGCAGCACATCGCAAACGTCCCCCTCCAGCACGAGCGAGTCCGGGACTTCGATCTGGGAAGGCGCATGTATCTTCGACTGCTGCATTGGCGCCGGACTTTAGCACAGGACGCGGGCTTTTGAAGGGATTTCAAGGGGGCAATGCCGATCTGTTGCCCTGCCGCACTTTTCGAGTTCGCAACCGGTTCCGGCCAGCGCGCCGGAAGGGATGCCTCTTGACGCTGCTGGAGGTTTCGGGCTGAACTGGGCCGCAGCAATCCCAAGCATTCCAACGCCGTGCGCCCCCGCCTGTTCGTCCCCAACCGCCACCCATGACCTGGCTCCAGCATTACGACCCGCTTGGCAACGCGGTGGGGTCCACGGCGGTGGCGGCCCTGCCGGTGGTGTGCCTGCTGGGGTGCATCGCCTGGCTGCGGGCGCGCGTGCATGTCTCGGCCGCGATCGGCTTGGGCGTAGCGTTGCTGGTGGCAATCGGGGTGTATGGCATGCCGGCCCGGCTGGGCTTGCTGACGGCGGCTTACGGCGCCGCGTACGGGTTGTTCCCCATCGGCTGGATCATCCTGAACGTGATCTTCCTCTACCAACTCACGGTGCGCGCGCAGTTGTTCGACGTGCTGCGCCGCAGCCTGGCCAGCCTGACGCCGGACCCGCGCATCCAGGTCATTCTCATCGCCTTTTCATTCGGGGCCTTCATCGAAGGCATGGCGGGCTTCGGCACCCCCGTGGCAATCACCAGCGCGCTGCTGATCCAACTCGGGCTGCGCCCGCTCCAGGCGTCGTGTCTGGCGTTGATCGCGAACACCGCCCCGGTGGCGTTCGGCTCGCTCGGCATCCCCATCACCACGCTCAGCCAGATCACGGGCATGGACACACTGGCGCTCTCGAAGATGGTCGGGCGTCAGCTTCCGTTCTTCTCGGTGATCGTCCCGGCGTGGGTTTGCGTGGTGTTTGCCGGCTGGCGCGGGCTGCGCGCGGTGTGGCCGGCGGTGCTCACGGCGGGCGTGGCCTTCGCGGTGCCGCAGTTTCTGGTGTCCAATTTCCACGGCCCGTGGCTGGTGGACATCGTCGCCGGCGCGTGCTCGATCGGCGCGGTGGTGGCGCTGCTGCGGGTCTGGCAGCCCAAGGACGCGTGCCCGGCCGGCGCCCCGCCCCAGCCAGTCACGGAGGCGCCGCCACGCGCGGAAGTCCGGCGGGCTTGGCTGCCGTGGGTGCTGCTGACCGCGCTGCTGTTTGTCTGGGGCCTGCCCGTCACCAAAAGCTGCCTTGAAGGCCGCGTGCCGCTGACCGCGTCACTGAAGCCGGTCCTCTGTCCGGAACTGGAGGTGCCCGGCTTGCATCGCGTCGTCCAGCGCACCCCGCCGGTGGCTCCGACTGGCGCGCTGCCCGAGGCCGCGGTGTTCCGCTTCAACTGGCTCTCCGCCACGGGCACCGCGATCCTGCTGACCGCCTTGCTGGCCGGCGCGCGCATGCGGTTCCTCCCGCGCGAGCTGGCCGCGGAGTACGTCGCCACGCTGCGGCGCGTGCGCTTTTCGCTGCTCACCATCGCCGCCATGCTGGCGCTGGGCCACGTCACCAAATACTCGGGCACGGACGCCACGCTGGGCCTGGCGCTGGCGCACACCGGCGGGTTTTACCCGTTCTTCGGCACGCTGCTGGGCTGGCTGGGCGTGGCGCTCACGGGCTCCGACACCGCGTCGAACGTGCTTTTCGGCAGTCTGCAAAAGATCACCGCCGAGCAGGCCGGGCTGAGCCCGATCCTGATGGGCGCGGCAAACAGTTCGGGCGGGGTGATGGGCAAGATGATTGACGCGCAGAGCATCGTGGTGGCCAGCACCGCCACGGGTTTCCACGGCCAGGAAGGCGCGATCTTGCGCGGCGTGTTCTGGCACAGCGTGGCGCTGGCGACGATGGTCGGCATCCTGGTCTATCTCCAGGCCAAGGTGCCGCCGTTCACCGCACTGGTGGTACGGTGAAGACGAAGCCGGAGCTTCGCGGGCGGAAGGCGGTGCCGGCGACCGCTGAAAGGTCGAAAGTCGCAGGACCAAGAACCACGAACAAGAAACCAAGAACCAAACCAGCAGTGCCCGACAGAATCTCATTCCACCCCCCGCCGGGCTGCCGGCTTGCTGGCCCGCGCGCGGCTGGCGCAAAGTGGCCGCGTCAACTCCACGTCATCATGAAAAACGCGTTCAAACTTCGCTTCGGTTTTCCGCCACGTACATCCGTCGCGGTATTGCTGGCCGGCTTGCTGTGGACAAGTGGGGCCGCGCGAGCGGCCGAACCCCACGTCGGTGTCGCCGCGGTGGACATCACCCCGCCGCTGGGCATTCCGATGGCCGGCTATTACCACGCGCGCGGCGCGGACGGCGTGTTGGACCCGCTGTTCAGCAAGGCGCTGGTCCTGGAGTCGGAAGGCACGCGGGTCGCGCTCGTGGCGCTGGACCTCATCGAGGTCACCCGAGCCATCACGGACGCGGCGCGGGCCGAGATCACCCGCGTCTGCGGCCTGCCGGGCGGGCAGGTGATGATCGCCGCCACCCACGCGCACACCGGCCCGGTGCTGGTCAAGCCCGGCCGGCGCGCCGCCGATCTGGGCGGGCAGCAGCCGGTCACGACGGAGTACACCGCGGCGTTGCCGGCGCGGATTGCCGAGAGCGTGCGCTTGGCGCTGGAGCGGTTGCGGCCAGCGCGGCTCAGCGTGGCCCGGGGCCGCTGCGACGATCTTACCTTCAACCGCCGTTACATCCTGCGCGACGGCACCGTGGGCTGGAACCCCGGCAAGTTGAACCCCGACATCGTCCGCCCCGCCGGCCCGAGCGATCCGGAAGTCGGCATCCTTTACGCGGAAAAGCCGGACGCCGGCGGCCCCGCGCAGGCCCTCGCCACCTACGTCAATTTCGCCATGCACACGGACACCACCGGCGGCAGCAAGATCAGCGCGGACTGGCCGGGCGCCTTGAGCCGCGTGCTGGCCGGCTACCACGGCGCCGATCACCTGACGCTCGTCGGCCTCGGCGCCTGCGGCAACCTCAACCACCTCGATTTCGCTTGGCGTTGGCCGCAAGGCACCGGCATCGAGCAGCACCGCATCGGCACGATCCTGGGCGCGGCGGTTTTCCAGGCCTACAAGCAGCTTCGGCCGCTGCCCGCCGCGCCTTTGCGCGTGAAGAGCGAGATCGTGGAACTCGAGCTGCCCGCCATCTCCGCCGGGGAACTCGCCGAGGCGCGCCAGATCGTGGCGAACGTGAAGGACGACCGGGGCGGCAACTTCATGAAGCTTGTGCGCGCCCACCGCGCATTGGACGTGGCCGCCCGCGAAGGCCGGACGCATCGCGTTGAGGTGCAGGCCATCGCCTGGGGCCGGGACCTCGCGTGGATTTCCCTGCCGGGCGAGGTCTTCGTGGAACTGGGCCTGGCAATCAAGCAACGCTCGCCGTTCCCGCACACGTTTGTCGTCGAACTGGCCAATGAGAACATCGGCTACATCCCGGACCGGCGGAGCTATTCTGAGGGCAACTACGAACCGGAAAGCGCACGCTGCGCGGCCGGCTCGGGCGAAAAGCTCGTGGACGCCGCGGTGAAGCTGCTGGCCGAACTCCGCGAGTAGGCCGCGCGCAAAAGCGTAACCGGGCGGAACGCCCGAGTCACGGCCGCAGGTGGGTCGCCTGCGGCACTGCGCGTCCCCAGTTCCCGATGGTCCATCCCGCCCCGCACGGCCGCCGAACCCGGTGCATGAAGTGAAACCGGGGATCACGCCCGCCCAGCAGCCCGGCGTTCGGGGCGCTCGCCAAAGCTGGCGCGCGGTATTCGCCAGGCCGACGCCGACGCAGCGGCGTCCTACCGTGGAACTTTTCAGCTCGGCAGGACCGCTCAGCCGCGCGGCCGTCACAGGTCCCAGCGCCTGCGGTTCCGGAACCGTTTTCGCATTGCCATCCCCGGCGCTGTTGGAAAAGCTGACCGCGCAACATGAACCCCGGTTTCGTTTTCCATGAAGAACATCCCCGTTTCCGCGCTTGATCGTCGCCACTTCCTCGGTCGCCTCTTGGCCACAGCCACCGTGCCGCTGGTGGTGCCCGGGGCGGTGCTGGGGCTCAACGGCGCCGTGGCCCCGAGCAACAAGATCGCCTTCGGCGTCATCGGCGTGGGCAACCGCGCGATGTTCATCCTGCCCAATTTCCTGACCCAGCCCGACGTGCAGATGGTCGCCGTGAGCGACGCGCGCGAGGACCGCCGCCAGGCGGGCAAGCAGGCCGTGGACAACTTCTACCGCAACAGCGCCTGCCGGGTGTACCGCGACTTCCGCGAGCTGCTGGCGCAGCCGGACATTGACGCAGTGCTCATCGCCACGGGTAACCGCTGGCACGCCACGGCCTCGATGTTCGCCGCCCGGGCCGGCAAGGACATTTACTGCGAAAAACCCATCAGCCTGACCATCCGCGAAGGCCGGCAACTGGTGGAGATGTGCCGCCGCCAGGGCACCATCTACCAGGCCGGCACGCAGCGCCGCTCGACCGAGAGCTACCAGTTCGCGCGCGAGCTGGTGCGCCAGGGCAAGATCGGCCGCGTCCACACTGTCGAGATGCAGGTCTGGACCGGCGGCACGGTGCCGCACCAGCCCAACACTCCGGTGCCGCCGGGCTGGGATTACGACCAGTGGCTGGGCCCGGTGCAATGGCGCCCCTTCAACCCCGGCCGCGTCAACGGCTGGGCTTACTTCTGGGACACCGGCGAGGGCATGCACACGGACATGGGCACGCACTACACCGACCAGATGCAATGGGTGCTGGGGACCGACGACACCATGCCGGTCGAGTTCGAGACCAGCGACATGGTCTGGCCCGATCCCAAGCAGTGGATGAGCGAGACGGCCATCTCCGGCACCTTCAAATGCCGGTACGCCAGCGGCGTCCAGGGCATCCTCTACCAGCGCAAGGGGTTCACCGACCGCTACATTCGCTACATCGGCGACGAGGGCTGGGTGCAGGTGGACGACGAAACCGACGTGGTATCGGCCGAGCCGAAGTCCATCCTCCAAACCAAGCCCGAGGGCGGTCTGAGCTGGTCCAATGCCAGCGCCCACATCCGCAACCTGCTCGACTGCATCCGCAGCCGCCGCCAGCCGCTTTGCCATCCCGAAGTCGCGCACCGCGCCCAAGCCATCGTCGAGAGCATGACCATCGCCGCCCGGCTGGGCCGCAAACTGCGCTGGGACCCGGTCAAGGAGGTCTTCGACTGCGAGGAGGCCAACCGCATGTTGTACCGCGAACCCCGCGCCCCCTGGCGGGTGATCTGAGCGAACACGACCCGGAATCTTCAACCCAGCCTTGCCATGAAATCCTTCCTGCCCCGTTTGCTCTTCGCGCTGGCCGCCGCCGCGACCTTGACCGCCGCCGACAGCCCGGACGCCCGCCTGGACGGCCTCATGAAGTACCAGTCCGGCGGCGACGTGCAGCCGCTGCGGCATTACGAAGCGCTCGTCCGCCAGGCGGTGGACGACCCGGCCGCGCGCCAGCGTGTCGAAGCCGACTTCGTCCGCGTGTTGACCGGTGAATCCACCTTCGAGGCCAGACGTTTCGCCTGTCAGCAACTGGCGGTGATCGGTGGCGGGGCGTGCGTACCCGCGCTGGCCGGCCTGCTCAAGAACGACGAAACCGCCGGCATCGCCTGCGCGGCGCTGGCGCAGAACCCCTCGCCCAAGGCCGCGGACGCGCTGCGCAAGGCGCTGGGCGCGGCGCGCGGCGCCACACAGGCCCAGATCGCCCACGCGTTAGGCGTCCAGCGCGACACCCGGGCGGTGGCGCAACTCAACAAGCTGGCGCTGGGCGGCGAGCCGGTCGTGGCCGGGGCGGCGATCATCGCGCTGGGCCAGCTCGCCACGCCCGGCGCGCAAAAGACGCTCGCCACGCTGCGGCAGCAGGCGAAGCCCGAACTGGCTCGCGCGGTGGCCGAGGCGTCGTTGCACGTGGCAGGAAGCCTCGCCGCCAGGGGCAGCCGCAAAGCCGCCACCGCGATTTACCTGGAATACCTGGCCACCCGCCACCCGGCCGATCTCCGGCGCGGCGCGTTTGGCGGCTTGCTGCGGTTGGAGCGCGACGGCGGCCAGGCGCGCGCGCTCGAAGCGCTGGCGGGCAACGACCCGGCGTTGAAGCCGGTGGCCATCGCCGCGGTGCCCGCGATGAAAAGCGCCGGCGCTTCCCGGGCCTTCGCGGCGGTGTTGCCGAAGCTCGAACCGGGCGAGCAGTACCTGCTGGTTCAAGCGCTGGCCGAGCGCGGCGACGCCCCGGCCCGCAAGGCCGTGCAGGAACAGTTGGAGTCGTCGCATGAACTGGTGCGTCTCGCCGCGATCACCGCGCTGGGCCAGATCGGCGATGCCTCCACCGTGCCGGTGCTCGGACGCGCGACCCAGGCGGCCAAAGCCACGGACGAACTCAAGGCGCTGGAAACCGCGCTCGCCAGCCTCAAGGGCGGCGAGGCCGTGGACCGGGCGCTGGCGGCGCAATTGCGCAACCGCATGGCCGGACCCAAGTGGCCGTTTCTGGGCGCGCTGGCGCGCCGCGCCCACCCGTCCTCGCTGCCGGCGTTTCTGGCCGAGGCCGCCAGCGCGGACGTCACGATGGCCAAGCTGGCCTTCCAAGGCTTGAGCCGCGTCGCCCAGCCCGGCGATCTGCCGGCCGTGCTGAAAGCGCTGGGCGGCTTGCGGGCCGGGAGCGTGCTCGAAGACGCGCAGGCGTCGGTCGGGCAGATTCTGCGCCGCGCCGAAACCCCGGCCCAGGCTTCCGCCGCGGTGCGCGCGGCGTTGAAGTCCGCCAGCGACGCCGGGGCGCAGGCGAAGTTCCTGCCGTTGCTCGCGTTTTGTCCCGATCCCGAAGGCCTGGCGCTGGTGGCCGCCGCCGCCCGGGACGCGAACGCGGAGACGCGCGATCTGGGGCTGCGCACGCTGGCCGACTGGCCGGACGCGTCGGCCGGGGAGCCGCTCATGGCGCTGTACGCGAAGGCGCCGACCGAGACCGAGCGCGTGCTGGCGCTGCGCGGCCTGGCCCGGCTGCTCGGCGAGCAGAACGCCCGGCCGGACGCGGTCTTGATCGGCCGCTACCGGGAGTTGCTCGCCAGCGCCAAAGGCGACAACGACCGCAAGCTGATCCTGGGCGCGCTGGCCGGGTGCCATCACCCGGACGCGCTGGCGCTGGCGGTGGGGCAGCTTGGCCACGCGGGCGCGCGCGCCGAGGCGGAACTGGCGGTGCGCAAGATCGCCGAGGCCGTCAAGGCGCAGCATCCGCTGGCGGCGGAAGCGGCGTTGAAGCAGTTGAAGTAACCGCGGCGCTGCGGGCGGGCCCCATGAGAAACGTCGCGTTGTACCCGCCGGTCTGGCTCGCGGCGACCTGCCTGGCGGGCGGCGGTCCCGCGCTGGCGCAGACCGGGGGGACGCCGCAGCCGGGGAGTTGCGGAAAAAGATTCAGATAGTCCGCGAGGAATAAGAGCAACGCATCCGGGCGTTGGAGCAACGCTTGAACGAACTGGAGGCCGCCCAGAAGGCCGCTGCCGCGCCGGCTCCAGCCCCGACCAGCCCGCCGCCTTCGGCCCGACGCCGAAGCCGCCCGGAGCCCCGGCTACGACGGGAAACCGGGGACCTGTTCTCGCTGGGCGCGACGCTGGCGTTTCAGTACACGGACTACGACGAACTCGCCATTCCAGACCTGTCCGGCGGCAAGTACGGCGGCCGGCGGTACTGGTACACCGACGGGGTGCGGCCCATCCTGCACTTCACCAAGACCTCAGCCCGGCCTTTGAGGGCGGAGTGGATTACACGAATACCCAGGGCATGGTGGGCAACGCCTCGAACGTCCGCGGGACGTTGTGGAAGGTCACGGTCGCGCTCCAGGTTTCACCGGGCCGGCATTTCATGAGCCGCCCGGTCATCCGCCTGTGCTTCACCTACGCTGGCTGGCTCGATGGTTTCCAAGGCCATGTCGGCGGTCCGACCTACGCCGACCGCGATTACGGATACGCAGGCGGCCTCCAGATGGAAGCCTGGTGGTGAGGCGCGCTCCTTGCCCCGCAGCTCCGCCTCAACCCGCCGCAGCCGCCGTCGCTTCAGCGACGCCGGTTGCCTGACCGGTGTGTTTCGGACCTATCCGGACCAGCGCGGCTGTTCGGGATGGACCGGCCAACCGGGTCATTCACGCACAAGCTGCCGGCATTCGCGAACGCACCGGCCTGTAACCCGGACTCGGGCCGCCGCGTCCATAAGGGACGCAAACAGCCCTATGAAAAAACCCATTCCCACCTCCCATGCCACTGCGCGGATCGCCGGCGCGCTTTTGTTCACCCTCGCGGTTTCCACGACGGCGCAAGACTGGCCGCAGTGGCGCGGCCCCAACCGGGATGCCCGCGTGAGCGGATTCCAGCCGCCGTCTACCTGGTCCAAGACCCTCACCCAGAAGTGGAAACTCACCGTCGGCGAGGGCGTCGCCACCCCGGCGCTGGCGGCGGGCAAGCTCTACGTCTTCTCCCGCGAGGAAGGCAGCGAAGTCACGCGCTGCCTTGACGCCGCCACAGGCAGGGAATTGTGGAAGGACAGCTACGAGTCGCTGGGCGCGACCGGCCCGTCCCAGGGGTTTTCCGGACCGCGGAGTTCGCCCGTCGCGGCTGCGGGCAAGGTGGTGACGGTGGGCGTGCGGGGCGTGATCTCGTGCCTCGACGCGGCCACCGGCAAGGTTCTGTGGCGCAAAGACGACTTCAAAGCCTGGCCCAACTTCTTCGTGGCCAGTTCGCCGCTGGTCGTGGACGGCCTGTGCGTGGCGCAACTCGGCGGCCGGGACAACGGCGCGATCGTGGCCTATGACCTGGAATCCAGCGCCGAGCGGTGGCGCTGGACCGGGAGCGCGCCGGCCTACGCCTCGCCCGTGGCACTCACGGTGGACGGCGTGAAGCTGATCGTCGCCCAGACCGAGACCAGGCTCGTGGCCGTGAACGCCACCGACGGCGAGCTGGCGTGGGAATCCGAGGCGCCGGCGCCGGCGGAAGCGCCGGCCGGACCTCCCGGCGGACGCGGTGGCCGGGGTGGCGGGCGCGACTACAAGGCGACGACCCCGGCGGTCGTCGGCCAGACGGTTATCGTGCTGGGACGGGGGAACAAGGCGGTGGAGTTCACCAAGTCGGGAAATGAAATCCGGGCGCGGGAACTTTGGAGCAACGCGGAGAAACCGGCCCAGTTCGCGTCGCCGTTGGTCAAGGACGGACTGGTCTTCGGTCTGAGCGCGGCTGACGAGTTCTTCTGCCTGGACGCGCAGACCGGTCAATTGCTCTGGAGCGCCGCCGCGGGTCCGGCCCGTGAAGGCCAGCCCGCACCCGGCCCCGCGCGGCCGGCTGCCCCGGAAGGCGCGCAGGGTCCCGGTGGACCGCCTCCCGGCGGGCCGGGCGGCCCGGGTGGTCCGGGCGGTGGGCGCATGATGCGGGGTGGCGGCGGTGGCGGCGGTTACGGGAGCATTCTGGACGCGGGCTCCGTGCTGCTGGCGCTGACGCCCAGTTCCGAACTGATCGCCTTCGAGCCCAGCCGGCAGGGCTTCAAGGAACTGGACCGGATCAAGGTGGCGGAGTCGCCCACCCACGCCCACCCGATTGTGTCCGGAAAGAGCCTGTTCATCAAAGACCGCGATTCGGTCATTCACTGGGTTTGGGAGTGAACCCGAAAAACGAAGTTGGCCTTAGCGCAGTGCGTCCCGCCTGCCCAACTTCGGTTTTCGGAGTGAACGGACACCTCGGCCCGGCCGGGCGTAGCGACCGGCGCGCCCGCCTGGCCGGGGCTTTCAGAGGCAAGGCCGACCCCGCCCAGCGCCGGGTTGCCGAGCCTGACGGCGTCCGGTAACTTCACCGGCCTTTATGACACTGACCGAGAAGATTCTGGCGCGCGCGTCCGGCAAGGCGCGGGTCCAAGCCGGGGACAACGTCTGGGTGAATGCGGACATCCTGATGACCCACGACGTGTGCGGACCGGGCACCATTGGCGTGTTCAAGCGTGAGTTCGGCCCCGGTGCCCGCGTCTGGAACCGCGACAAGGTCGTCATCATCCCGGACCATTACATCTTCACCGCCGACTCGAACTCGAACCGGAACGTGAACATCCTGCGCGAGTTCGTGCGCGAGCAAGGCATCACGTACTTCTACGACGTAATTGACGACCCGGCCGGCACCTGGAAGTTCGACCCGGCTCGGGGCGCGCTCAGCCGCCAGTACGGCTCAGGCTACGCCGGCGTCTGCCACAGCGCGCTGCCGCAGAAAGGCCACACGCGGCCGGGCGAGGTGTTGTTCGGCACCGACTCGCACACCTGCACCGCGGGCGCGTTCAACGAGTTCGCCACCGGCATCGGCAACACCGACGCGGGCTTTGTCATGGGCACGGGCCGGCTGCTGTTGAAGGTGCCCGAGACGATGCATTTCCAGCTCGAAGGCCGGCTGCAGCCCGGCGTGATGGCCAAGGACATCATCTTGCACATCATCGGCGAAATCGGCTTCGACGGCGCGACGTACCGGGCGATGCAGTTCGACGGCCCCGGCGTGGCCTGCCTTTCGATGGACGACCGGATGACCATCGCGAACATGGCCATCGAGGCGGGCGGCAAGAACGGCATCTTCCCGTTCGACGCCCGCACCGCCGAGTACGTCGAGGCGCGCACCCGGCTCAACGGCACCCCGCGCGATTACGAGCCGGTGGAGCCGGACGCCGACCAGCAGTTCGTGTACGAACTCGTGGTGGACCTGGACAAACTGGAGCCCACCGTGGCGTGCCATCCGGACCCCGGCCAGCGCAAGAAGGCCAGGGAACTGGCCGGCCTGAAGCTCGATCGGGCCTACATCGGCTCCTGCACCGGCGGCAAGACCAGCGACTTCATCGAGTTCGCCCGCGTGGTGCGCGGCCGGACGGTGGCGATTGACACCTTCGGCGTCCCGGCCACGCCGGAAATCGTGCATGACCTCCAGACCACCCGCTGGGGCGGGAAAAGCATCTGGCAAATCCTGGTCGAGGCCGGGGTGCGCATGACCGAGAACGCCGGCTGCGCCGCGTGCCTGGGCGGGCCGGTGGACACCTTCGGCCGGATCAACCAGCCCGGCATCAAGTGCATCAGCGCCACGAACCGGAACTTCCCCGGCCGCATGGGCCACAAGGAATCGCAGGTGTTCCTGGCCTCCCCCGCCACCGTGGCCGCCAGCGCCCTGACCGGACACGTCACCGACCCGCGCGAATTCGTGGCGGCGTGAGCATGTCCCCCGGCGATTCCGAATCCGGGGACACCGCCCCGCCTGCCTATCCCGGTCCGGCGGACAGCGCGCCTGAAGCAAGCGTTGGACCCGAAGATCGAAGTTGGGCAGGCGGGATGCGCTGTGCTACAGCCAACTTCGGTTTTCGGGTTGAACTGCCTTCCGGCTGGCGCCTCCGCCCGGCGACGAAACAGGATGGCGGCGCCGTCCGCGCGCTGATTTTCGGCATCCTGCGCGAGTACGGACTCCAGCCGGACCCAGCCGGCACGGACAGCGACCTCGACGATCTCGAAGCGGCGTACGCCGGCCGGAATGGCTGGTTCGCCGTGCTGGTCACGGACACCGGGGAAATCGCCGGCAGCGTGGGTCTCCTGCCCGTTGGCACAGACGGGGTGGAACTCCGCAAGATGTACCTGGGCCGCGCCTGGCGTGGTCGCGGACTGGGTCGTGCGCTGCTGGCGGCAGCTTTGGGCGAGGCGCGTCGGCGGGGATTTCGGCGGGTTGTGTTGGAGACCGCGTCGGTTCTACGCGAGGCCATCCGGCTTTACGAGAGGGCTGGATTTCGCCGCCGGCCCGGCGCGCCGCACGCGTGCCGGTGTGATCTGACCCTGGAACTGAGCCTGGCCTAGCGGCCTTCGAACATCCCGGCGGGCATGCCGTGCTCCCAGCTCTTGGGCGCGTTCCAAGGACGTTCGGAGAGATTGGCGGAATCGTCTGTCGAGGCGCAGCCGGCGAGCAAACCCACGAAGACCGCCGCCAGCGCCGCCCGCAAACCGCTCAGAAATGTCCTTGCCCGGTCGTTCATGCTACCTCAGCACCTGATCGCCCACCAGCACGTCCACCTGCTTCCATTCCGGCAGGATGTTCGCCACGCTGCGGGAGTCCTCGACCCGCGAGATGCGCACCTTGGCCACCAGCTTGCCGTCGCGGTTGACGAGCAGTTCGCCCCGCTCGACGGCGCCTTCGTTGCGGCCCAAATCCAGCACCACAAAATCCCACTGCGGGTCCACCTCGAGCACCTTGCCGTTGCGGGTCAGCTTCATGTCCGGTGGCACTTCCTTGTCGCCTTCATACACCCGGAGCCGGGCCTCGGTCTGGGTAAGCTTGCTGAACAACACCCGGTTCTCGCCGCTGAGTGTCTTGATCTCCTCGCGTGCCCGGTCCAACTGCGCCAGCCGGTCGCGAACCTGCTCCACCGGGATGGTGAGCGCCCGCCAGGCGGCGAGGCTGCGGTTGGCCTCGGTGAGTTCGGTGCGGGTCTTCTCCAGTTCCGCCTCGTTGCGGTCGGCGCGGGCCTGCTGGGTGTTGGCACGGGCGGTCTGCGCTTCCAGTTGTTCCTTGGTGCTGGCCAGGTCGCGGTCGAGCTGGTTGGCGCGCGTGTTGGCGTCCTCGGCCGCCTTTTTGGCCTTGGCTTCCGCCTCCTGCGACGCGGCCAGTTGTTGCTGCGTGTTGGTCAGGTCGGTCTCCAACCCGTTGATGCGGCCGGCGACCTGGATGTGGCTGACGATAAACGTGGCGATGCCGGCCACGATGGCAACGATCAAACTGATGCGCAGAAGCATGGTACCAAAGCGTTAAGCGTGCGAACCGCGCTCAACCTAATTCTCGCCCCTGCCAGTGTCAACGCCGCATTGCCCGCCGCCGCGGTCAAATGTTCAGCAACGGCTTGAGCGTGCCGGCGCGGACCTGCCAGCGTTGCAGGCGCCGACCCAGTTCCTGCGGCCAATGTTCCCCTGTGCAAGTCATGAACACCTGTCCGCTGGCGTGGTGCGCGCGCTCGAGCAAGGGCATGAGGCCCGCCCGGCGCGAGGCGTCCAGTTCGCCCATCACGTCGTCAATCAGCAGGATGGGCGGCGAGCCGTGGAGGCCGGTAAGGTACTCGGCCTGGGCCATCTTGAGCGCGAGCGCCAGAGTGCGTTTCTGGCCTTCGCTGGCGAATTGCGCGGCCAGCCGTTCCTCCAGCAGCAGCCGCAGTTCGTCGCGATGCGGACCGATCAGGGTCGCGCGCAGGGCCCGTTCGCGAGGCCGCGCCTGCTCCAGTTCGACGGCGAAGTGTGATTTCACGCTGGGAGCGTAATCGAGCCGCAGTTCCTCGGCGTCGTGCGCGATCCGGCGGTAGGCCAGCCGGGTGAGCGCGGAGAGCCGCGGGACCAGTTCGCGCCGCAGCGTCATGAGCTGGTTGCCGGCGGCGACCAGTTCCTCCGTGAAGCCCGCCACCGCCGCCTCGTCCACCGGACGGGCCTTGAGCAGCGCGTTGCGCGAGCGGACCGCCCGCAGGTAACGCTGGAGCAGCGGCAGGTAGGTGGCGTGCGTTTGCGTGAGCAGCAGGTCCAGAAACCGTCGCCGCCGGCCGGCGGGGCCCTTGATGAGCTGCAAATCCTCCGTGCAAAACACCACTACCCGCAGCGTGCCCAGGTAATCGGTCAGCCGCCGCACCGGCCGGTTGTTGAGGGTGAGACTGCGCGTCGTGGCGGACCAGTACAGCCGGATGTCGCTGCCGCCCGCGGCGGTCACCCGCGCGCCGACGAAATAACCCGCCGCCCCGTGCCGGACCATCTGGGCGCCGCCCACGCCGCGGAACGAGCGCAGCGTGGCGAGCAGGTAAATGGCCTCGAGCAGGTTGGTCTTGCCCTGGGCGTTGTCGCCGAGCAACAGGTGAAAGCCGGGGGCGAAGTCCGCGTCCAGTCGCGCGTAGTTGCGGAAGTCGCGGAGTCTGAGGTGCGCCAGATGCACGCCGGCGGTTTACGGCAACCCGCGTCCGAACTCACGCCGCAAATCGCGCGCCGGCGTCGAGGCGGAGTGGCTTCAAGTAAACCGCAAGTTTGCCTGAATCAACACCCGGACGAGGCGTGAATGAGTTCGCGGCCAAGGCCCCGAAGGTTGAACCAGCCGGCGGGGAGCCCCAGCCGCAAGCCACGCGACCGCCCTCCGGATTGGTGCGGTTTCGTGGCCATTCGTGTGGCTTGGAACGCCTCGCCCCGGCTCACGCCTCGCGCACCGCGGCGCCCAGGCTGCGTTTGAGGTGTTCCAGCAGGCCGGCGTGCGCCGTGTTCACCTCTTCGTCGGTGAGCGTGCGGTCCGCCGCGCGGTACGTGAACGCGTAAGCCACGCTCTTGTGCCCGGCGGGCACGTTTTGTCCGCGGAACACGTCGAACAATTCGACCTGCTCCAGCCCCGGCACGCGCGCCTGCCGCACCGCCGCCAGCACCGCGTCGTGGGTGACACCTTCCGTCACGAGCAGGGCCGCGTCGCGCCGGACCGCCGGAAACTGCGGCAGCGGCTTGAACGTCTTGGCGGCCTGCCGCCGCGCCAGCAGTTGATCGAGGTCCAGTTCCGCCAGCCACACGGGAGCGCGCAGATCGTGCTGCCGGGCCAGCGCGGGCCCCAACTGGCCCAGCTCGCCCAGCGGCACGCGCCCGCCCAAGGTGATGGCCGCGGATTCCGCGAACAGCGGCGAGCCCGCCTCGCGCGGCACGTGCGTGACGCCGCGCAGTCCGAAGTGGTCGAAGAACTCCTCGAGCACGCCTTTGAGATCGGCCAGGTCGAAGTTCGCCTCGCGGTCAGCGCCGCTCCAGAACACCGGCTGGCGCCGGCCGGTCAGCGCGAGCGCCAGGCGCCGGCTTTCGCGGGGGCTGCCTTCGGCCTGGGCAAACACGCGCCCGACTTCAAACAACGCCAGGTCGCACTCGCGGCGGCCCACGTTGTGCTGGAGCGAATCGAGCAGGCCGGGCAGCAGGCTGGGGCGCAGCGCGTTCATGTCGCTGCTGAGCGGATTGGCCAGCAGGACGACGCCTGCGGTGGCCACGCGTTCCGCCGCGTTGGCGCCGATGAGCGTCTGGCCCTGCGCTTCGTTGAGTCCCAGCCCGGTCAGCAGCCGGCGCACCTCGGCGAGCTGGTCATGGACGGCGTCGTATTCGTTCGCGCCGATGGCCCCGCGCGGCGGCGTGGCGGGAATCTTGTCCACGCCGTGAAGGCGGCAGACCTCCTCGATGAGGTCGGCCTCACGTTTGAGGTCCACGCGCCAGGTGGGGATGAGCCAGGTGACCGGCTCGGGCTCGGCCGGCGCGTCCACCGGCCGGGGCTTGCGACTGGTTGACTTCAGGCCGAGTTGGCCGAGGTAAAAGTCAATTTCCTCCGGCTGGAGTGTGATGCCGAGCAGCTCGTTCACCTTCGCGTGGCGCAGGGTGATCTGGCGCGGCTCGACTGGCGCCGGGTAAGCGTCCGCCACACCCACCGCGAGCTGGCCGCCGGCGCTTTCGAGAATGAGCTGCGCGCAACGCCGGCTGGCCCAGTCGGTGAGGCCGATGTCCGCGCCGCGCTCGAAGCGGTAGCTGGCGTCGGTGCGCAGGCCCAGCGCCTTGCTGGTGCGGCGGATGTTGGCCGGCTGGAAACACGCGCTCTCGATCAGCACGTCCACGGTACGCTCGTTGATTTCCGAATTGAGGCCGCCCATGACGCCGGCCAGCGCGATGCCCTTTTCCGCGTCGGCGATCAGCAGGTGTTCGCGCGTCAAGGTGTGCTTCTGCCCGTCGAGCGTGACGAACAATTCGCCGTCCTGGGCCCGGCGGACAATGATCGTCGGCTTGCCGTCGGCGCTCTTGGCGAGCAGGTGGTAATCGAACGCGTGCAGCGGCTGGCCGCACTCGAGCATGACGTAGTTGGTCACGTCCACCACGTTGATGATGGCGCGTAAGCCCACCTTCTCCAGCGCCGCGCGCAGCCAGGCCGGGCTGGGGCCGACCTTCACGCCGCGCACCACCCGCGCGGTGTAGCGCGGGCACAGGTCGGGGTCGTCGAGCCGCACGGCCACGAGGTCCTGCGCTGGAACGTCGGCTTCAGTGAGCCGGACTTCCGGCAGGCGCAGCGGGTTGCCGGTGACGGCCGCAATCTCGCGGGCGATGCCGATGACGCTGTTGAGGTCGGGCCGGTTCGGCGTGACCTCGAGGTCAAAGACGACGTCGCCGCCGCTGCGTCCGAGAAATTCAGCGAAGGGCTGGCCCACCCGCGCGTCCGCCGGCAGGATCATCAGTCCGCTGGCGTCCTCGGGCAGGCCCAGTTCTTTGGGCGAGCACATCATGCCATGGCTCTCGACGCCGCGAATCTTCCCGACCTTGATCGTGAAGGGCGCCTCGCCCGGCTGCGCGGGCAGCGACGCGCCGGGCAGGATGAGCGGCACCTTGTCGCCGGGCTGGAAGTTTGTGGCGCCGCAAACGATCTGGCGCTCGCCCCGGCCGTCGTGGACGCGGCAGACGGTGAGCTTGTCGGCGTTGGGGTGCTTCTCGCGGGTGAGGACCTGGGCCACCACGATGCCCTCGAACTCGCCGCCGAGCTTCTCCACGCCCTCGACCTCGAGGCCGAGCATGGTGAGGCGCTCGGTCAACACCTCGGGCGGCCAGTTGAAATCCACGTACTGTTTGAGCCAGTTGTAGGTGACTTTCATGCGTAAAGCCGACCGGAAAGCTAACCACGCCCCGGACAGCAGGCTCAATCAATTAAATCGCCTGCGCCTGATGCTGGCTCAAGCGCGCGGTCCCCGCCAGGGCCGGGCCGCCGTGGCGGCGGAGTTCACACCGCCACCACGGGGTTCACCAGCCGGCCGATGCCGGACACCGCGATCTCGACCTCGTCGCCGGCGCGCAGGGAGAAATCGTCGGGCGGGACGATGCCGGTGCCGGTCAGCAACACCGCGCCGTTGGGAAATCGCTGCGAGCGGAAGAGCCAGTCCGCGAGTTCGCCGAAGCCCCGTTTGATGCGGCCCACCTCGGTCTGGCCGGCAAAGACTTCGGCGCCGTCGCGGCGGATGCGCAGGCTGATCGTCCAATCGCGGACCGCGGCCTCCTCCGGTCCCAGCACGATCCACGGCCCCAGTGCGCACGAGCGTTCGTAGATTTTGGCCTGGGGCAGGTAGAGCAGGTTGTCGCCCTCGATGTCGCGCGCGCTCATGTCGTTGCCGATGGTGTAGCCGACGATCCGGCCGGTCGCGCTGAGCATCAGCGCCAGTTCCGGCTCGGGCACGGTCCAGCGCGAGTCGCGGCGCGCGCCCACCGTGTCGCCGTGACCAACCACCTTTTCGGGCGGCGCCTTGAAGAACAGCTCTGGGCGGTCGGCGGCGTACACGCGGTCGTAGGCGCTGGCGCTGAAGGCGGATTCCTCCATGCGCGCGGCCTTGCTGCGCAGGTACGTCACGCCCGCGGCCCAAACTTCCTGGCGTTCCACCGGGGCCAGCAGCCGCACCGCGTCCAAGGCATGGCCAGGCAGGTCGGCCTGGGCTTCCCGCTCCAGCCGGGACAGCAGGTCAGGCTGGTTCAGCAGCCAATCGAGCGAAACGACACCCGCCGGCCCAAGGTCAAGCACGCGGTTCTTCTCGGGGAGGACCAGTCCCACGCTGGCCGGCAGGGCGGATTCGCCTTTCAGGAGCCCGCGGCGCGGCGCGAAACGACAAACTTGCGCGATCACGCGGGCAGGCTACCAAGCCGCCGGACCAAGGCACGCGCTTTCCGCCGGCGGCCGGAACCGGGAGGCGCGGACGGTCATGTCCACGGCGGCGGCAAGTCGCAACGCCCTTACGGCCCGCCTGCGCTGGCGCGCAGGTGAGCCCAGCCCTGCGCACCTGTTGGTTTTCGGGAATGTGCTTTACACCCCCATGAATGGCTTCTACTGTCGCGCTTTCTATTCGAAGTTGACTCGAACGGTATGGAATCGAAGAGCAAAACGATCGCGGACTTCCGCGTCCACGAAAAGGATACGGGGTCGGCGGACGTGCAGGTGGCGCTGCTGACCCAGCGCATCAACCATTTGACCGAACACCTGCAAAAGAACACCAAGGACCACAGCTCCCGCCGCGGCTTGCTCATGATGGTGGGGCAGCGACGTCGCCTGCTGGATTACCTCCGCTCCACGGACTTTGAGCGGTACCAGGCGGTGACCCGCAAGCTGAACCTGCGCAAGTAAGCGGCATTCCCCGCGGCGCTTCCGGTCGCGTTCAAGTTCGGAAACCAGCGCCGCCAGCCCGCCGGCGAACCCGGCGGCAGGAGTGGGACAGGCGTGCGCCACTCCGCGGCGGCCACAAACCCGACACGCCAGAGAAACCGGACCCGTTGGCCAAGGGAAATTTCACTCAGCTTCTCGCTCCGAGCGGTTGACTGAAGTTCCTCAAGGCCGACGGGTTCCAATTGCAGTCAGTTATGCCAGACAAAGTAACAGTCAAAGTTGGAACTCAGGACATTCAAATCGAAACCGGCCACCTGGCCAAGCAGGCGGACGGCTCGGTCACGGTGCGGCTCGGCGACACGATCGTCGTGGTCGCCGCTGTGGCCGCGGTGACGCCCCGCGAAGGGCAGGATTTCTTCCCGCTCACAGTGGATTACCGGGAGAAAGCCGCCGCCGTGGGGCGTTTTCCCGGCGGCTACTTCAAACGCGAAGGCCGCCCCACCGAGAAGGAAATTCTCACCTGCCGCATGACGGACCGGCCCATCCGGCCGCTCTTTCCCAAGGGGTGGTTCAACGAGGTACAGGTGCAGAGCATCCTGCTCAGCGCCGACGGCGAGAACGATCCGGACATCCTCAGCATCATCGGCGCCTCGGCGGCCCTGATGGTGAGCGACATTCCCTGGGCCGGGCCGCTCGGCGCGGTGCGGGTGGGCCGGGTGGGCGGGCAGTTCATCGCCAACCCCACGCACGCCCAGATGGCCGAGAGCGATCTGGACCTGGTGTACGTGGGCAGCGAGACCGAGTTGGTCATGTTCGAAGGATCCGCCCGGGAGATCAGCGATGCGGAATTCGCCGCCGCGCTCCAGTTCGGCCACGCGTGCTGCCAGCCGCTCATCACCGCCCAGAAGGAACTCGCGGCCCGGGCCGGCAAACCCAAACGCGCCATCCAGGTCAGCGTCGTGCCCGGGGAAATCCTCGCCGAGGCGCGCGCCCTGGTGGGCGACCGCGGGATGCAGGCGCTGCTCACGCCCGGCAAGCTCGCCCGCGAGGCCGCCTGGCGCGCGGTGTCCGAGGAGGTCAGTGCCAAGCTCACCGAGAAATTCGGCGCGGACAAGGTGACGCCGTTCGTCATCAAGGACGCGCTCCATCATGTCCAGCAGGAGGCCGTGCGTTCGCTCGTCATGGACCAGGGCAAGCGCCTCGACGGCCGCGGCCCGGAGGATCTGCGGACGATTTCCTGCGCCGTGGGTCTGCTGCCGCGCGCGCACGGCTCGGCGCTGTTCAGCCGCGGGGAAACGCAGGCGCTGTGCCTAGTCACGCTCGGCACCACCGAGGACGCCCAGGAACTGGACGCCTACACCGGCGGCGAAAGCGAGAAGCAGTTCATCCTGCACTACAACTTCCCGAACTTCTCCGTCGGCGAGACCGGCCGCATCTCCGGCCCGGGCCGGCGCGAGATCGGCCACGGCGCGCTGGCCGAGCGCTCCATCGAACCGATGGTGCCGCTCAAGGACTTTCCGTACGCGGTGCGCGTCACCAGCGAGATCATGGAGTCCAACGGCTCCACCTCGATGGCCACCGTCTGCGCCGGCAGCCTGGCGCTCATGGACGCCGGCGTGCCACTCGCCCGGCCTGTGGCCGGCATCAGCATCGGTCTCTGCACCGAACCGGCACCGCACGGCGGCATCGCCCGGCACCTGCTCCTGACCGACATCCTCGGCTGGGAGGACCACTTCGGCGACATGGACTGCAAGATCGCCGGCACGGAACGCGGCATCACCGGCTTCCAGCTCGATCTCAAGCTCAAGGGCCTGCCGCATTCGATCATCGCGGAAGCCATCGAGCGCGCACGTGTGGCGCGGCTGAAGATTCTTGAGACCATGAACCAGACACTGGCCGCCCCGCGTCAGGAGCTCAGCCCGTACGCGCCGCGCATCCTCACCCTCAAGATCAACCCGGAAAAGATCGGCGCCCTCATCGGCCCCGGCGGCAAGAACATCAAGCGCATCTGCGACGAGTCCGGCTGCGAGATCAACATCGAGGACGACGGCACGGTGCAGATTTACTCCCGCAGCGCCGAAGGCATGGAGATCGCCCGGCGCGAAGTCGAGGCGCTGAGCGCCGAGATCGAGGTGGGCAAGATCTACCGGGGCAAGGTCGTCACGATCAAGGAATTCGGCGCCTTCGTCGAAGTCCTCCCCGGCAAGGACGGCCTCGTGCACGTCAGCGAACTCGCCGGCTTCCGCGTCAAGCGGGTCGAGGACATCGTCAAACTGGGCGACGAAATCTGGGTCAAGTGCCTCGGGGTGGACGAAAAGGGTCGCGTGCGGCTTTCGCGCCGCGCGGCCATGGAAGAACGCGACCGCGCCGAGCGCGGCAAGGACGCGGCAGAAGCGGGAGCGACGCCGGGTGCCCCGGGCGAACAACCGGCCGAAGAACAGCCCGCGGGCGAAGCCGTGGCAGCGGCGGCGGAAGAACGGCCCGAAGGCCACCACCGTCCGCATCATCATGGCGGCGAGCGCGGCGGCGAGCGCCGTGACCGCGGGCCGCGCCGCGATCGCGGCGGCATGCGTGGTGGCCGGCGCGGTTGATCCGCCAGCGACCAGGCTAGCTCGATTCACAAATCCCGTCCGGATTTCAGCCGGACGGGATTTTGCTTTTGCGGGATGGTGGCGGCGCGGAACACCGCGGTGGACTGCGTCCGGTGACCCTATGCAAAAGAAAAACTGGCAGCCCGGTCGGGGCTGCCAGTCAAGGGATGAACAAACCTAGCGAACGGGCGGAGGCGAATCAGGCCGGCGGCTTTTCCTCCGGTGCTGGCGCGGCCGCGAGTTCGGCCTCGGTCGGCGGCGCGTCCAGTTTCGGCGCTTCCTCTTCCAGGGTCTCCATGGCCGCCGCGCTTACCGTGCTGGCAGGCTGACCGGCTTCGGGCGTGGTTGTCGCAGCCTCGATGACGGGCGTTGCCTCGTCCCCGTGAATTTCCGTCGCAGGGGCGGCCGCTGGGGGCGTCATGCCAGGCTTGTCCGCAGCCGCCGGCGCGGGTTTGGGTGGCGGCGGCGGTTTGGGCTTGGGTGGCTTGGCCGTTTCCATCCGGCCGTCGGTGAACTCGATCACGTGGCCTTGATGGATCAGCCAGTGCAGGTCGGTGATTACCGCGGTTTGCTCGGGCGTGGGCCCCGGCTCCGCGGAAGCGGCAGGCGCGGGCACGGAGCCTTCGGCAGCCGCCGGCTCGGCGGCAGGTTGCGACGCCGGCTGGGGCGGAGCCGCCGGCGGCGCGGGCGCCAGGGCGTCAATCAGATTGCGCCGGGTGCAGCCCGGATGCGTCTCGATGAACTCGATGATGCGCCGGACGCGGTCGGACACCGTCGCGGTCTGGAGGTCGAGGTGGTGCGGGCGGGCCACGCAGACGTGGGTGATGGTCTTGTTGACCTTGAAGAACTGCAGGCCGTGGCCGGCGAGCTGCTGGCTGAGGTGCGTGGCCAGCTTGAGCGGAAAGCGGCGCTGGTCCTCGACAGCGTGGCGCAAGAGCGCCCGCAGGCCGCGCGACATGTGCCGCTGGCTTTCCGGCGTGGTCAGGGTGTGGGACTCGACCGATTTGACCAGGTTGGGCAGGTGCGTTTCGCGGAAGTGCTGCTCCGCCCGCTCCCGGTCCGGGAAACGCACCGGCTCGGGCAGGTTCAAGCCGATGTACTCGGCCTTCCAGCTTTGCTCCTCGAGCCACTGTTTCACCACCACCTCATCGCGGACGATCTTGACGCGCGCCTTGTACGTCTCGAATGGCACGTGGCTGAAGCGCTCGCTGTGCAGCTTGCGCAGCTTGTTCTGGTAATCGTGGTAGTTCGGCGGGCCGAGGATCACGCCGCTCATGCCGCATTGCGCCACCAGCGTGTACGTGCCCTTGGGCGGTTCGGTGGCCACCTTCTCGGTCTGGTAGAACGCGTCGAAGTGATGCCGCAAGACGTGCTGCGCCACCTCCTCTTCGCTCAGCCAGGTGGTGTCGTCCAGGGAACAGACAAACAGCGGCTGCAGCACCTGGCCGTCGGCGCCTTTCTTGACGTGGAACTGCACCTCGAAACGATCTGGCCGCTTCAGGATCAGGCTGGCAATTTGGAACAACGGGTACGCCCGGCCCGTGAGCCGGATCTGGCGGGCGAGCATCTCCACGCCATGTTTTTCGGGGATCAGATTGACCACCACCTCGGGCAGCGGCACCTCCGGCTCGCGCGGCGGCTCGGGACGCCGCTCACCCGGCCGGTCCGATGGTCGCCGCTCGGGCCGGCTGTCCTGCCGGGCCTCCCGGCGGGGCGCCGGACGGCCGGCCCCGCGCTGCTCATCCCGGCCCCGCTCGCGGCGGAACGGCCGGTCGCTGCGACGGCGTTCACGTGGTTCCTCCTCCCCGCCTCCCCGGTAATTGGCGTAACGATTGACCGTCGAAGGCTGCCGGGCCCAGGCCGGCAAGAGTTGCAGGTCTTGATCGAGTTCGAACTCGGACGAATTGCTCATGATCTTAAAGGCCCCCGGCAGACCGCCGCCGGCGGTTGTTAACGGACGCAGAATGGCCGCCGGCGGTCCATAATGCAAGCGCCCGCTCGAACCATGCCTTACAGGTCTTTGGCGACTCGACAGCGCGCCTTCATGTTTGCGACAGTTCCGGCATGGGCATTTCGCCCCGCCAGTTCGCGCAACTCCGTCAGCGTCTCGACGCGCCCAAGCGCCGTCCGGCCGCCGTCTTCACCACCAGCGAAGCCGGCGGCCAGCCGCGCCACCACGTCATCCTCGGCATTGACCCCTCGCTGCGGGGCACGGGCTACGGGGTGATCCACGTCGGCCGGGGCCGCCTCGAGGCAGTCGCGCATGACGTGATCCGCTGCCCACCGGCCTGGGAACGCTCGCGCTGCCTGCTCAAAATCACCGAGGTGGTGCGCGAGGTGACACGCCGCCTCCAGCCCACGGTGTGCGTGATTGAAAGCCTGTTCCACGCCCAGAATTACCAGACCGCGCTCATCCTCGGCGAAGCGCGCGGCGCGAGCCTCGTGGCCGCGGCCGAGGCGGGGCTCGCCATTTACGAACTGGCGCCGCGCCGGGTGAAGCAGGCCGTGGTCGGGTACGGCGCCGCCCAGAAACTCGCCGTCGCCAAGATGATTCAGCGGATGCTGGCCCTGACGGAGCTGCCGCCGCCGGACGCCGCCGACGCGCTCGCCCTTGCCGTGACATTCGCCCAGGAGCAAAACCACCCCGCGCTCACACCCCTGAAACGCCTTTGACATGATCGCCTTTCTGGAAGGTCGCCTCGTCGAAGCCCTGCCCACCCAGGTGGTGGTGGACGTGCGCGGCGTCGGCTACGAAGTGCTCATCCCGCTGTCGTCCTTTGACGCGCTGCCCGCGCCCGGCCAGCCCGTGCGGCTGCTCACCCACCTGGCGGTGCGGGAGGATGCCCACGTGCTGTACGGCTTTGCCACCGCCGCCGAGCGCGACCTGTTCCGGCTGTTGGTGAACACCGTCAGCGGCATCGGTCCGAAGCTCGCCTTGAACATCCTCAGCGGCATGACGCCGGCGGCCTTTCGCGGCGCTGTGGCCGCAGGCGACGTGAAGGCGCTCTCGCGCATCTCCGGCGTGGGCCGCAAGACCGCCGAACGGCTGGTGGTGGAACTCCGCGACAAGGTCGGGGCCGCCGGAGCCTGGGAGGCGGCGAGCGAGCAGCGGGCGCTTTCACCGGCCGATCAACGTGTCAACGACGCCGTGCTGGCGTTGGTCGCGCTGGACTTCAAACCGCCCGAGGCCCACGAGGCGGTGCGCGCCGCGCAGGCCATGCTGGGCGAAAACGCGACCGTCGAAGACCTGGTCCGGGCCGCCTTGAAACGTTGAACGCCGTGGCTGAAGCCCCAACCTCACCCGACCGCCCGCCGCGCACTGCCCGCCGCCGCTCCGGCATCGTGGTGCCGGAGCAACCCGGCCTTGGCGGCCGGCTGGCGGCGCGCCTCATCTGGCTGGCGGTGCGCGGGGTGGACGCCTCGCTACGGTACGACCTGGACATGTCACCGGCGGCGCTGGCCGCCATGGACCGGGGGCGGGCCATCTTTGCAATCTGGCACAACCGCCTCGCGCTTTGCCTGCGCGTCTATGGCCGCTTTGTGCAACGGGGCCACCCGCAGCGCCGCCTGGCGGCCATGGTCAGCGCCAGCCGCGACGGTGGATTGCTGGCGCACACGCTGCGGGCGTTTGGCGTGCAGCCAGTACGTGGATCGAGCAGCCGCCGCGGCGCCCAAGCCTTGCTGGAAATGACCTCCTGGGCCGAAGACGGCTACGACCTCGCCATCACCCCGGATGGTCCGCGCGGCCCGCGCTACCGTGTTCAGAAAGGCGCGGTGGACCTGGCCGCGCTGAGCGGACTGCCGCTCATCCCGGTGAGCTACGACCTTGCCTGGCGCCGCCAGTTGCGGAGCTGGGACGGCTTTCTGGTTCCCCTGCCCTTTTCCCGGTGCCGCACTTATTTCGGCGAACCGCTGGTGGTGCCGCGTGGGCTGGACGACGCCGCGCGCGAGCACTTCCGCGCCGAATTCGAGCGCCGCCTGCTCGCCATCACCGACCGGCCGGTGGGCGGCTGAGCGGCTTCAACCGGGAAGGCCGCGGCCGGTTCCGGCAATCGGCTTGCAAACGGAAAGGATGTTGGGAGCCTCGGCGCAACAACGCGGGAACATACGGAATCTAACTTGATGAACACACAGGAAATCGGGCGCGCTGGGAAGGCGGCTTGGAAGAACGGGTTTCGGGCGGCCAGGCTGCCGCGAAACCACCGGGCTGGAAAGGCGGTCTGGGGGCTGGTGCTGGGAGGTCTGCTCGGCCAGGCGATGGCGCAATCGGTGGTGATGACCCGCGTGGGCCAATGGCCCGGTCACGCCCGCGGGCCCGGCCGGGCCCTCGCCGTCGTAGGCCAGCATGCCTTTGTGGTGACCGAAAGCGGCGGCATGCAGGTGGTTGACATCCAGATGCCCGCCAGCCCACGGCGGGTGGGCGGGGTGGACACCGCCGGCACCGCTGAGGGCGTGACTGTGGCCGGCGATTACGCCTGCGTGGCCGACGGCGAAGCCGGCATGCAGGTGATTGACATCCGCGATCCTTCCCGGCCGTTGCGGGTTGGCGGCGCCGACACCACCGGTTATGCCCTGGCCGTGGCCGTCTCGGGCCGCCACGCGTTCGTGGCGGATGACCGGTCCGGCTTGCAGGTCCTGGACATCCAGGATCCCGTCAACCCGGTGCGCGTGGGCGGCTTCGACACCAGCGGCAACGCCTGGGATGTGGCGGTGTCCGGCGATTACGCCTATGTGGCCGATGGCGACGCCGGCTTGCAGGTGATTGACATCCGCGACCCCGCGAACCCGGTGCGCGTCGGCGGCATTGACACCAGCGGCTTTGCCTTGGGCGTGGTGGTGGCGGACGGCTATGCCTACGTGGCGGACCTCGAAGCCGGCGTGCAGATCATTGACGTCCGCGACCCGGCCAAACCCGTGCGCGTCGGCGGCTACGACACCAGCGGTCGCGCCCGCGCGGTGGCGCTGGCGGATGGCCATGCCTATGTGGCCGATTTCGACGCCGGCGTGCTGGTCCTGGATGTACGCGACCCGGCCAATCCGACCCGCGCGGGTGGGCTCAAAACCGACGGCCGGTCCAAGGACATCGTCTTGTCGGGCGGCCACGTGTTTCTGGCGGCGGAAGCCGCCGGCCTGGTGGCGGTGGATGTCCAGACCCCAGCCCAGCCGGTGCAGGTGGGCGCCTACGCGACCGGGGGCGGGTCGGTAGGCGTGGCGACGGCGGGGCATCTGGCCTATGTGGCGGACCTGCATGCCGGTTTGCAGGTCATTGACATCAGCGATCCCGCCCGGCCCACACGGATTGGCGGCTATGACACCCCGGGCCAAGCTGTGGCCGTGGCGGTGGCGGGCAACCACGCTTACGTGGCGGACCTGGACGCCGGGTTGCAGGTGCTGGACATCCGCGACCCGGCCCGGCCGGTGCGGCTGGGCGGCTACGACACCAGCGGCGAGGCCGTGGGCGTGGTGGTGGCGGACGGCTATGCCTACGTGGCAGATTACGACGGCGGTTTGCAGGTGATAGATGTCCGTGACGCGGCCAACCCGACGCGGGCGGGCGGCTATGACACCGCCGGGATTGCCTCCGGCGTGGCCATGTCCGGCAAGCACGTTTACCTGGCTGACGGCTATATCGGCGGCCTGCTGGTGTTCGACGTGAGCGACCCGACCAAGCCCGTCCGGGTGGGCAACTACGACACCGCCGGCTGGGCGTTCCACGTCACGCTTTCGGGCAACCGCGCCTACGTCGCGGACGGCACGGCCGGCCTGCAAATCATTGACGTCGGCGATCCAGCCAAGCCCACGCGCCTGGGCGGTTACGACACCGACGGCGAAGCCGCCAGCGTGGTGGTGTCCGGCGACCACGCCTATGTGGCCGACGGCGGTGGCGGGCTGGCGGTGATTGACATCCGCGACCCGGCCAAACCCACGCGCCTGGGCAGCTTGAGCACGGACGGCTACGCCGCCAGCCTGGCGGTGCTGGGCAACTACGTCTGGCTCGCGGACGGCCCCTGGGGCTTGCAGGTCATCCGGATCGAGGGGCTGAACGAGGAAGTGCGGCTGACTGCCGCGTTGAACGGCGACGAGCTGCTGCTCAAGTGGCCGGCCAGCGCGGACGATTACGTGCTCGAAAGCGCCGCCAGCCTGGCTGCGCCGCAGTGGCAGATCGTTCCGGAACCGCCGCACCTGCAAAACGGGGTCAATGTACTGAGCGTGCCCGCGGAGGCGCAAAGCCGGTTCTACCGCCTCCGCCGGCCTTGAGCAGCGGTAACAGGCGGGCGATTCGTCGTGGGGTCGCGCTGTTTGCGGACGCTTCGACCAGCGACGGGGTACGTGGCCTGTAACCTTCATGCGGTTCGCGGCTCAGAGCCGGGAGTCAACGAACGACAATTCCAGCATGAGCATCGAATCCATCATCCGCGTTCTGGCCGGCAGCATGGTGCTGCTGAGCTTGGCCCTGGCCCAGTTCTTCAGCCCGTGGTGGCTGCTGCTGACCGCCTTCGTGGGCGTGAACCTGATCCAGTCGGCCTTCACCGGCTTTTGTCCCCCGGAAATCCTTCTGCGCCGGCTGGGAGTGGGTCAGGGCAAGCGCTCATGCTGTCGCTGATCCTCAGCCTCGGCATCGGTGCCGGCGTGGGCGCGGCCCTAGGGTATTTCGGCCAGTGCGCCTCCGGCACCTGCCCGCTCACGGCGACGTGGTGGCGCGGGGCAATCTTCGGCGCCTTGTGCGGGCTGCTGTTTTACACCAGCTCGGCGCGGGACCTCGCCGGCGGCCGCGAACTCCGCCGCACCGACGGCCCGGTGCAGCCGGTCAGCGAAGCCGGTTTTGAAGCGGACGTCCTGCGGGCGTCCATGCCGGTGCTGGTGGATTTCTACGCGACCTGGTGCGGACCCTGCAAACGGCTCGCGCCGGTGCTGGCGGAGGTGGCCGCCGATTACGCCGGGCGCGTGAAGTTCGTGAAGGTGGACGTGGACCAGGCGCCCGCGCTCGCCGGGCGGTACCAGGTTTCGGCCGTGCCCACGCTGATGTTCTTCCGCGCCGGCAAGGTGGAAGGCGCCCTGGCGGGGGCGCCCAACGCGCGCGAGTTGCGCGGGCGGTTGGACACCTGGCTCGGCGCCGGCAGCGCGTCAACCGCGCAAAACCGCTGAGCCCCGGCGCCAACACCGGCCGGCGGGCCGTGGTGGCCCGGGCACCCCGCCTAGGGCTGCGCCGCGGGCGACCCGCCCGCGACGACCGCCGTCTGACGACCGTAGTCCCGGAAGGTCAGGGCTCGACGGAGTCTTGCCCCACCCCGTCAAGGCCGGACCGGTACAAAAGTGAGATGCATCCCGGGCGGCAACCGCACGCTAAACCGGGTTGGCAAGCGGGGCGGACGCGCTTAACTTACGCCACACAGACCGCAGAACAGACAACCCCGGAGCGGAGACGATCATGAGCAAAGCCGCAAATCTCAAACCGCAGCAATTCGCCATCACGGCGCCCGGCGCCACCCGCGTGGCGCTCGTCGGCGACTTCACCCACTGGCAGGAAAAGCCCATCGCCATGAAACCGCTGGGCGGCGGGGTGTGGAAGGCCCAGGTTTCCCTGCCTCCCGGCACCTATCACTATCGCTTCCTGGTGGACGGCGAATGGCGCGACGACCCCGAATGCACGCTGCGGGTGCCGAATCCGTACGGCTCCGAAAACGCCGTACGCAAGGTGGAGTAGCCGCCCGTCCAGCCAGACTGCCCCGCACATTGCCGCGCCCGGCCCGACGGCGGGTGGAAGGCGGTTTTGCGGTTGGCGCGCTTGCCGTAACGCTGGCTTTAAGCCGGCGGTCAACCGGATTGTCTGAGCCGCGCTTTTTTCCCAACTTCTCGAACGCAATTCATTCCCCTGCCCCCATTCCTTTGCCAAAGAACGAGACTGTCCTTCGACCCGTTCCCGCATGGCTGAGCCGGCAGGAAATCGAGCCGCGCCCGCTTTCCGCCTTGGGCTGTAACCTTTGCTCGCCTTGCGGCTCGGTGCGTGGCATAAACGGACCCAATCCAGTCTGACCCGACCATGAAAATCGAGAACGCCATCCGCATTCTGGCCGGCACGATGGTGCTGGTCAGCCTGACTTTAGCCCATTTCGTCAGCCCGTGGTGGCTGCTGCTGGCCGCCTTCGTGGGCGTGAATCTCATCCAGTCCGCCTTCACCGGCTTCTGCCCGGCCGAGATCATCCTGAAAAAACTGGGCGTCGGGCAAGGCGAAGGCGCCGCGTGCTGCGGTTCGTCCGGCAAGGAATGAACCCCGCGGCCAGCCGGACGCCGGGTTGAATGAACCGCCGTTGACGCGGCGTTGGGGAACCGGTCGCGCGAATTGCCACCATGAAACGCCTCGATGCCGCCCTCTTGGCCCTGCTGGCCGGTGCGCCGGCGATGCAAGCCGAGCCCTGGACCTTTGCGCGGGCGCTCGAACACGCGCTCACGAACAGCCCGGACGCCCGCATCGCGGAGCAACGCATTGCCCTCGCCCGCGCGGGCATCGCGCAGGCCGACGCGCTGATGTGGCCCCGGCTGCAATTCCAGTCCGGCTACACCCGCACGGACAACCCCATGTTGGCCTTCGGCGCCATCCTCAACCAGCGCGCCTTCAGCCCGACGCTCGATTTCAACAACGTCCCCGACACGGACAACCTGAACGTCCGCGGCGTGCTGACCGTGCCGTTGTACGCCGGCGGCCAGATTCGCGCCGCGCGCCGGGGCGCCCGGGCCGGAGCGGAAGCCGCGCGCTTCGAGGCGGAGGCCGTGCGGAACGCCCTGGGCTTCGAGGTCGCCCGCGCGTTCTACGTGGTGGGCAAGACCCGCGAGTTCATCACCGCCAGCGAGGCCGCCGTGAAGGCCTTCGAGCAAAACGTGTCCGTCGCGCGGAAGCGCTACCAGACCGGCACCCTGCTGAAGGCCGACCTGCTCGACGTGGAGGTGCGGCTCGCCCAGGCCCGCGAAGACCTGGTGCGGACGCGTAATGCCCGGGAGCTGGCCTTGCGGGCGCTGCGAAACCTGTTGGGCCTCGAAGAGCCGGACTTTCAGGTGACCGATTCCCCTACCGAGGTGCCCCTGCCTCCGGCGGACGCCCCGCCCCGTCGCCCGGAGCTGGCCGCCTTCGAGCAGCACGAACGCGCGGCGGACGCAGCGGTGCGGGGCGCGCGCGGCGGTTATCTGCCGCGACTCAGCGCGTTTGGCAGCGCGGATTACGACCGCGGCTGGGAAACCAACGGCGACGGCGGCAGCTACGCGGCGGGCGCCGTGCTCCAATGGAATCTCTGGGACGGCCAGGAAACGCGCGCCAAGGTCGCCGCCGCCCAAGCCGAACTCGAGGCCGTCCAGGAGCGGGCGCGCAAGACCCGCCTCGCCATTGACCTCGAGATCGAGCAGGCGCGCCTGAGCCTGAAGGAAGCGGACGAACGACTGGCCGTGACCGAGACCGCCATTGCCCAGGCGGCCGAAAGCGTGACGCTCACGCGCGCGCGCTTCGAGCAGGGCCTGGCGCTCGCCACCCAGCTCATCGACGCCGAGACCGCGCTCACCGCCGCGCGGGTCCGCCGTGCGGAGGCGGAGGCGGATCGCCGCATTGCCGTGGCGGCGCTGCGCAAGGCGCTCGGTTTGCCGCAACTGGAAACCCAATGAAACCCGGTATCGCAAGCTCTCCTCAAATGAGAAGTCCGAAGTCCGTAGTCCAAAATCCGGCATCCGGCATCCGGCATCCGAAATCCGGGGCAGGTTCTTGGGCGGGCTCGCCGAGACGCCTGGCGCTGACCGTTCTCATGGCCGCAACAGCCGCGTTGGCGCTTACCGCCTGCCACAGACCGGCGGCTCACAAGCCGGCCGCCGCGCCCGATCTGCCGCCGGCGCAAGTCCGCGTGCAAACCGTGGGCAGCGAGTCCCACACAGCCGCTGAGGAGGTCATCGGCACAGTACGTTCGCGCACACGGATTGTGGTCGAGGCCAAGGTCAGCGGCCGCATCGAGGCGCTGCCGGTCACGCTCGGCCAGCGCGTCAAGACGGGTGACCTGCTGGTCCGGCTCGATGTGCGCGAGGTTCAGGCAAAACTGGACCAGGCGCTGGCTCTGCGCCGGCAGGCGGAACGCGACCTCGAGCGGTTCGCCAACCTGCTCAAACAGGAGGCCCTGACGCAGGCCGAGTACGACGCGATGGAGGCGCGCCAGCGCGTGGCCCAGGCCGCGGTGGCCGAGGCCGAGACGATGCTCAGCTACGCGAAGGTAATTGCGCCGGGCGACCTTGTGGTGGCCCGGAAACTGGCCGAGGTGGGCGACCTGGCCAGCCCCGGCCGGCCGTTGCTCGAACTGGAAGACCCGAACGCGCTGCGGCTCGAAGCCGATGTGCCGGAGGCGCTCATCGGCCGGATTCAGGCAGGCGCGCGCCTGCCGGTGATGGTGGCCGCGCTGGCCAGCCCGCTGGAAGGCACGGTCGCCGAGGTCGCGCCCTCCGCCGATCCCGGCAGCCGCACGTTCCAAGTGAAACTGGATTTGCCGCCCACGCCCGGTCTGCGGGCCGGGCAGTTCGGCCGGGTGGCGGTGCCGCTCGGGACGGTGCCGACCTTGCGCGTGCCTGCGGCAGCCGTGGTGGTGCGCGGGCAGATGGAGATCGTGTTTGTGGCCACCAACCAGACGGCGGTACTCCGGCTGGTGAAGACCGGCCGGCGCTTCAGCGACAGCGTGGAGCTGGTGTCGGGGGTCAATCCCGGCGAACAGGTCGTGGTGGACGGCGCCGCCGCGTTGTGCGACGGCCAGCCGCTGCTGGCGCAATAACTTGTTCTGACGCCGTGCCTGCCGCTGCAAGCTCCCACGGACAGACGCCGTGCCCGCCCGGAGGCTTGCCGGCGCGGGCGACAACTTCCCCCTCACCCCGGTCCTCTCCCTCGGGGAGAGGGGGAACGACGCTCCGCCTGTTCCAAGTGCGTGTGTTGTCCGCCCGTGTCTTCCGCGGATGTCTTCCGCCTGATTTGCCATGACTCCTTCCACTCCGCACCCCCACACCGGGCTGGGCCTCGCCGGCAAGATGGCGCGGGCCTTCATTGACTCGAAGCTCACCCCGTTGATCATCATCACCTCCGTGCTGCTGGGCGTGTTCGCCACGCTCCTGCTGCCGCGCGAGGAGGAGCCGCAGATCAAGGTGCCGATGGTGGACGTGCTGGTGGCCATGCCCGGCGCCAGCGCCAAGGAAATCGAGGAGCGCGTCACCCGGCCGATGGAGAAGCTGCTCTGGGAAATTCCCGGCGTGGAATACCTCTACTCGACCTCGCGCGAGGGCGAGAGCCTGGTGATCGTGCGCTTCAAGGTGGGCGAGGACATCGAGGACAGCCTGGTGAAGCTCAACCAGAAGCTGCAGTCCAACTTCGACCGCATCCCGCACGGCGTCTCCTTCCCGCTCATCAAGCCCAAGTCCATTGACGATGTGCCCATCCTGGCGCTGACTTTCCACAGCCCGCGCTACGACCACCTCACGCTGCGCCGGCTCGTGGCGCAGGTGGACGACTCGGTCAAGCAGGTGCCGCAGGTGGCCGAGACATTGATCATCGGCGGCGCGCGGCGGCAGGTGCGCGTGTTGCTCGATCCCGCGAAACTGGCCTCGCGCAACCTCAGCCTGGCCGGCCTGGTGCCCATGCTCCAGCAGGCCAACCGCCAGTCCGCCGCCGGCGGCCTCACCAGCAACAACCGCGAGGTGGCGGTCGAGACCGGCGGCTTTCTCACCACCGTCCACGAGGTCGCCAACGTCGTGGTCGGCGTCTTTGGCGGCCGGCCGGTTTACCTGCGCGAGGTGGCCGAGATCGTGGACGGCGCGGAGGAGCCCTCGCAGTACGTGTTCTTCGGCCACGGTGTCGCCGCCGAGCCGGACCCCGCCCAAGCGCGCACCGCCGGCCCCGCCACCGCCGCCCAACTGGGCGAGGAGGAACCGGCTGTCACGCTCACCGTGGCCAAACGGCCCGGCGCCAACGCCATCTCGGTGGCAAAGGAGGTGCTGCGCAAGGTCGCGACGCTCAAGGGCCGGATCATCCCCGCCGACGTGCAGGTCTCGATCACCCGCCACTACGGCGAAACCGCGGCCGAGAAATCCAACGAACTGCTCTTCCACATGGGCATCGCGGTGTTCAGCGTGATGATCCTCATCTGGCTCACGCTGGGCTGGCGCGAGGCGGGCATCGTCGGCATCGCCATTCCATCCACGCTGGCGCTCACGCTGCTCGTGTTCCTGCTCGAAGGTTTCACGCTGAACCGCATCACGCTCTTCGCGCTCATCTTCTCCATCGGCATCCTTGTGGACGACGCCATCGTCGTGGTCGAGAACATCGTCCGCCATTTCCACCTGCCGCCCAACAAGGGCCGCAACTGGTCGGTCATCGCGGTCGAGGCCGTGAGCGAGGTGGGCAATCCGACCATCCTGGCCACGTTCGCGGTGATCGCGGCGGTGCTGCCGATGGCGTTTGTCGGCGGGCTGATGGGGCCGTACATGCGGCCGATTCCCATCGGCGCCAGTTCGGCGATGATCTTCTCGCTGCTGATCGCGTTCATCGTCACCCCTTGGGCCAGCATCCGCATCCTCCGCTGGGGAAAGAAGTACCGGGAGGAGGTTAAATCGTTAAAAGGTGAATCGTTGAATGGCGCCGAGGCGGCGCCGCCCGGTTCATCTTCCCAACCAGCCAACGATTCAACTTCGGCCCAAGGCCACCACGCCCACCCCGAGGACTTCTTTACCCGGCTTTACCGCAAGATGATGGGCCCGCTCATCGCGCGCGCCGGCGCCCGGGCGGCCTTTCTGGCGGGCATCACGTTACTCCTGCTGGCCGCCATGGCCACGGTGGCCATCGGCTGGGTGAAGGTGAAGATGCTGCCCTTCGACAACAAGAGCGAGTTCCAGGTGATCCTGAACATGCCCGAAGGCAGCGCGCTCGAGCAGACCGCCCAGGCCGCGCGCGAGATCGCCGCCGCCTTGCGCACCGAACCGGAGGTCACCGACTACCAGATTTACGTGGGCACGGCGGCGCCGTTCAACTTCAACGGCCTCGTGCGCCATTACTTCATGCGGCGCGGCTCGCACGTGGCCGACCTCCAGGTGAACCTCGTGCCCAAGCACGAGCGCGACCTCCAGAGCCACGACATCGCCAAGCGCGTCCGCCCCAAGGTCAAGGCCGTGGCGGACCGCTTCAACGCCCGCGTCGCCGTCACCGAGGTGCCGCCCGGTCCGCCGGTGCTGCAAACGCTCGTGGCCGAAATCTACGGGCCGAGCGGGGAAAACCGCCTGGCGCTCGCGCGCGAGGTCATCAACATCTTCACCAACACCGTGGGCGTGGTGGACACCGACTGGTACATCGAAGCCGACCAGCCCAAGGCGCGGTTCGTCATAGACAAGGAAAAGGCCGCCCTGCACGGCATCAGCGCCGAGACCATCGCCCAGACGCTGCGCCTGGCCGTGGGCGGCCTGCCGGTGGACCTCGTCCACCGGCCGCGCGAAAAGGAGGACGTGGCGCTGGTGCTCGAACTGCCGCGCGCGCTGCGCTCGCGCCCGGAGGACCTGCTGGCCCTGCGCGTGCGCTCCGGCGACGCCAACGCCCTGCCCGAGCCGGGCGCCGCCGCCACGCCGCCGCTGGTGCCGTTGCGCGAACTGGTGACCGTCGAGCACACGCTCACCGACAAGAGCATCTATCACAAGAACCTCATGCCGGTGACGTATGTCATCGGCGATGTGGCCGGCGTGATCGAAAGCCCGGTGTACGCCATCCGCCAGATGAATGAAAAGCTCGCCGCGCTGGACACGACCCGCTTCGGCGGCAGCGGGGCGAAGCTGCGGATCTTCAACGCCACCCAGCCCTTCACCGACCATCAGCCGGCGTTGAAATGGGACGGCGAATGGCACATCACCATCGAGGTCTTCCGCGACCTCGGCCTGGCCTTCGGCGCGGTGCTGGTGCTCATCTACGTGCTGATGGTCGGCTGGTTCCGGTCGTTCCTCACGCCGGTGATCGTGATGGTGGCCATTCCGTTCTCGCTGGTGGGCATCCTGCCCGCGCACGGCGCGCTGAACGCCTTCTTCACCGCCACCTCGATGATCGGCTTCATGGCCGGCGCGGGCATCGTCGTGCGCAACTCGATCATCCTGGTGGACTTCATCGAGCAACGCCTGGCCGAGGGCCTGCCGATGGCCGAGGCGGTGGTGGACGCCGGCGCGGTGCGCTTCCGGCCGATGCTGCTGACCGCGCTGGCGGTGGTGGTGGGCGCGGGCGTGATCCTGTTCGACCCCATCTTCCAGGGCCTGGCCATTTCGCTCATGGCCGGCGAGGTCGCGTCGCTGCTCATCAGCCGCATGGCCGTGCCCGTGCTCTACTACATGGCCTGCTGCCAACGCATGTGTCCGGTCCCGGCGACGCCCGCAAGCTGAAGCCATTGGGCAACCACGAAAGGACACGAATCCGCACGAAGAAGCAGGTTGGCTGGGGAGCGCGCGCCTCGCAGGCAGTCTTCCGCGCCCTCGCGGAAAACGCCTCCTGAGGGATTTCAGCCCGACGCCGAAATTGGCCATAGCGCTCGCCCGGCCGAACGACAAAGCTCAGCCGCGGCTCTGGAGGCGCCGAGCGCCGACAGAGACGTCGGCTGGAGCGCCTGGTTGGGCAGCCTTGATTTCATGTGCCTACCGTGCGTGCTGTGGCTCGCGCTTTCGGACGGTAAAGGAGCAACCCCATTGCCGCGAGCGCCGCAAACAATGCTCCGGCAATAAATGTGGCTGAGGCGCCGAATACGCTCCATAACGACCCTGCAATGATGCTTGCCAGTAGGAGTGCGCCGCCACTGACCAGATTAAAAATGCCAAAGGCCGTGCCGCGAAGCTCGGCCGGTGCGGTGTCGGCCACAAGTTTCGAGAGCAATCCCTGGGTAAGCGCCATGTGCAGGCCCCAGAACGCCGCGCCAAGAAATGCGATCCCGGGCGACGCCGCGAGCGCCAACACGACATCCGCGGCAATGAGTACCCCCAGCCCGAACACCAAAAGCGTTCGCGCCGAAAGCCGGTCCGCCGCCGCACCCGCCGGGTAGGCAAACAGGGCGTAAACAACATTCATGACAATCATGATCACGGGCACGTAGCCGATAGCGAGCCCGACATCCTGAGCGCGGAGTATCAGGAATGCCTCGCTGAACCGGGCGAGGGTAAAGACCGCGCCAAGCGCGGCGATGAGCCAGTAGCGCAAGGAGAGGCGCTGGGCATCGGCAAAGGTCAGACGGTTCCGGGAAATCGGGGCATGCTCTGAGGCCTCTGGTTCGCTCACCCCAACGATCAGCAGCAGTACCGCGAGGAATGCCGGAACCACCGCTACCCACAACACTGCCTTGATGTCGTTCGCAAGCCAGATCATGAACACACCCGCGAGCAGCGGCCCGACAAAGGCGCCGACCGAGTCGAGGGCCTGGCGCAGGCCGTAGGCGGTGCCGCGTAATTCCGGCGGCGTGATATCAGCCACGAGCGCATCGCGCGGCGCGCCACGGATGCCTTTACCGATGCGATCGACGAAGCGCCCGCCAAATACCCACCAGATTGTTGGCGCAAGCGGAAATACAGGCTTGGTGATGGCACTCAACCCGTACCCGAGAACGACGAGAAACTTGCGTTTCCTGAAGTAATCGCTGACCGCGCCGGAGAACATCTTCGTGATCGCAGCCGTGGCCTCGGCAATCCCTTCGATTATCCCTATGGTGACCATGGACGCGCCGAGCACCGTGGCCATGAATATCGGCAGGAGACTGTGGACCAGCTCGGACGAGCTGTCCATGAACATCGAACCGAGCCCAAGCACCCAAATGCCTCTCGGCAAGGTGCGATAGACGCCCTTGGCGGTCGATGACGATCCTGGGTTACTTGGCGGCGCTGGGGTCATGAATGATGCTCCTTGGGGCTGCACAACGACTCAAGCTCAGCGACGGCCCGGCAGCGCCAGCCTGAGCGCAGCAGGCGCGTGCGATGAACGGTGAACGTGGAACGCAAAACAGGTGGGCCGTTCGCTGCAGCGCATGGTTAGGCGGCACGGGTTTCATTACCGAATCCTGATAATCGGAAGCAGGCCAACATAATTTGGGCGGTTGTCGTGCTTTCCTTGCCTGCCGTCGGAGAATACCGAGACATTCACGCCAAATTGGTGAGGAACCTCGACGGCACCCTCTCCACCAGTAAGCCTCACCCATCTACGGGGCGTATTGATCCAACCGGCTGTGGCGGTCAAATCAACTGTCGTCTTGCCGCCGACCTCACCAATTCTGTTTTCTGGTACTCCTATTAGGAAGGCATCCATCAAGTTGGGCAGCTTCTTGCCGTGAAACGGGCTCACTCTGTCGAGGACAAGTCTGCCGTCGCAAACATCGTAGCCATTTGGTAGCGGCTGCGTGGCCTCAAACCGATACCAGAACACAACCTGGCCAAGGGCTGAAGCGGGATTGGCAATCGCAGCAGCTTTACGGATCTCAGAAATCGCATCCGTGGTCGATTTCTTGATTTGGGTTTCGTGGTCGGAAATCTTTGAGTCGAGGCGACCCAACCAAAACGCGAAACTGATCAGCGCAAGGGCTATCGTAACCACTACTCCGATTTCGATCTTCTGTTTTCTCTCCATAGTGTGCTGCCTTTCGATGTGCAGTGCAGCCTAACGCCAGAACTGACCGACGCGGGCGGCCAGTGGCGTCCGAATTGGAAACTGACGCGGCCCGCCCGCGTTCGGTCCAGTGACCTGGTTAGGTGCTTCTTCTGTAAACTCTGTGTGCAACATAAAGTAGCGGCAACCCAAGCGCAGTGCTCAATAACGACGCAAGGCCGATACCGAAAACCCAAGCCATACCTGGGCCGTCATCACCGCCCGGCCACTGTGAGCCTGCGAAGAACCAAGTCGGCAACAGACACGACAGGCAAACGAGTGAGGAAACAAACGTAGCCCTTGTCCGAAACTTGGCGTGAATGGCAACCGCTGCTGTCGCCAGCGGCAGCAGAATCAAATGAGGGAGTGTGAACCAGTAGAACGAGCCTGCGTAACCGGGCAAAATGCCCGTGATGGTGTAAGCCATCCAAGTGTGAAATAGAAGGCCAGCACTGACCAGAACCGAGAATGTGAGTGCGAGCGTCATCGAGCACCTAACAGTGATTAAGCCGCGAGTGGCTTAGCACGGGTTTTCCGGTGATAGGCCGCACCGCGTGCGGCCTATCACCGGACCGTGCCCGTGATAACCCGCGCGCCGTGCGGTTTATCCTCGAAACGGTCCGGACCTGTACTTGCATTGTGACGGGAGATTTGGGAGAAGCCGGGCGTTCGTCAACAAGAACATGCGGCAGCCCGGCCCTGCGCGGGCCGGGATCAGTTTAGGGCAGATAACTCCGGGAGCGGACAGGGCCGGCCTCGGCGCACGGCGAAAGAATGGGCCGCCGAGTGGGTGCGCAAGTTCGGCGTGTATCACGCCCGGCGCATTGGGCCGACGGCGCCCGTGACGCTGGAGCAGGTGGATGATTTCGTGCGCTTCATCACCGTGCGCTGGAACGCGCCGGCCTGGCAGCAAACTCAGGCGCACGAGGCCCTGACGGCCTGGGTGAAGCCGCAGGGATCCCCGGTGTCACCGGCCCGGTCGGATCGTCCGCCAGCCCCGGCCCGGGAGACCCCTCCGCCGGGGCCGGGCCGTGAGGCCCACACGGAGGCCAGCGGGCCGTCGGCACCGGCTCCCGAGACGCCGCCCGCGCCCCGTTCCCTGGCGGAAGCGCGGCTGCGGCTGGAAGGGGTGTTGCGGTTGAAGCATTATTCGCTGAAGACGGAGGAAGCGTACCAACACTGGCTGGGGCGGTATTGGGCTTTCCTCCAAGCACGGAAAGGGCAGGCCGGCTTCGCGGACGCCCCGACGGCGGCCAAGGTGCGGGCCTTTCTGGAACACTTGGCGCGGGATCGGCAGGTGGCGGCCGCGACGCAGAACCAGGCGCTCAACGCCCTGGTCTTCTTCTACAAGGAAGTGCTGGGGCGTCCGCTTGGAGAATTGGGCGAGGTGCTGCGGGCCAACCGACCCAAGCGGCTGCCGGAGGTGCTGACGGTGGAGCAGACCCGCCGGCTGCTGGACGCGATGTCCGGCACGCCGCAGTTGGTGGCACGGCTGCTTTATGGCACCGGGCTGCGGCTGATGGAAGGGCTGCGCTTGCGGGTGAAGGACGTGGGCTTTGACCGGAACGTGATCTTCGTGCGCGGGGGAAAGGTGGCCAAAGACCGCGTCACGTTGCTGCCCGAATCGTTGCGGGAACCGTTGCGGCGGCATTGGGAAGGGGTGAAGCACACGCACGAAAGCGACTTGGCTGCCGGCCACGGAGACGTGCTGCTGCCGGACAGTCTGGAGGTGAAGTATCCCTCGGCGAGCAAGGAATGGGGCTGGCAGTGGGTCTTTCTGGCGGACGGGTTTTCGCGGAATCCGCGCTCCGGGCGGGTGCTGCGGCAGCACCTTCTGGAGGACAGCGTGCAGCGGGCGGTGAAGGTGGCCCGGCTCAAAATCGGTCTGGCCCCGCGGGTGGGCTGCCACACCCTGCGGCACAGCTTCGCGACGCACTTGCTGGAGCGGGGCACGGACATCCGCACGGAGCAGGAGTTGTTGGGGCACAAGAGCGTGGCGACGACGCAGCTTTACACGCAGGTCATGGCCAAGCCGGGGCTGGGGGTGCGCAGCCCGCTGGACACGGAGCGGTAAAGTCCGCAAGACGAAGTTCGTTGAAGGGCGTCGCCGGTGCCGGGCCAGTCCGGCTCAGTCGAGCCGTTTGAGCCGGACGTTCCGGAAGGCCACCGGGTCGTTGTGGCCGGCAAAGCCGAAGTGTCCCTTGGTCCGGTCCTTGCCCGGATGCGGCGTGTTGCCCATGAAGTCCTTCACCGCCGCCACGTCCCCGTCGAGGATGACAAAGCCGTTCAACTCGATTTTGATCCGTGAGCCCCGGACGGTGACTTCCTGGAAGTTCCACTCCCCGATGGGCCGCTGGTAGCCGCGGTGGGCCGCGATCATCCCGTACACCGAGCCGTGCGCCTGGCGCGGGTCAATCGCGTCGCCGGTCGCCTTTTCGTAGTCGTCGTCCAGCACCTGGAGTTCGCACATCCCCACGTAGGCGGTGTCGCCCTGGCCGGGATAGCGGATGGCCAGGCCGTTGTTGCCGCCCTTGGGCAGCCTGAACTCCAGCCGCACCGCGAAGTCGCCGTATTCCTCCCGGGTGTAGATGGTGCCGCCTTTCTCCGGCTGGCAGACAATCGCGCCGTCCTTGATCTCGTAGTTGTCCACCGGGCCCGCCCAGCCGGTGAAGTCGCGGCCGTTGAAGAGCGGCTCGAAGCCGGCGGTGCCCTTGCCGGCCAGGATGCGGTTGGCCTCCTCGCCGGGGATTTCGCGCAGAAAGATGTTCCGCCAGCGGATTTCGCCGCCGTGGGTCTGAAGCTGGATGGGGCCGGTCTTGGGCACAGGCGTCTGGCGGTCGTAGTAGTTCTCCATGATCGCGTGGTCCACGACCAGTAGGTCGTTCAACCACACGCTCACGCGCGCGCCAACCATGAGGATGCGGAACCGGTTCCACTCGCCGAACGGCTTGTCGGCGAGCACCAGCGGGTCCTTGCCGGGCGCGCCGGGGCTGTTGTTCCACAACCCCCCGGAGCCTTTGTCCGCGCCGATGCCGGTCTTCTCCTTTTCAGTGGAATCCCAGATCTGCACCTGCGGCACGCCGCGCAGGTAGATGCCGGAGTCGGCCTTGGGCACGGTCTTGTACTCGACGAGCAGCTCGAAATCGCCGTAGTCCCGCCCGGTGGTGGCGTAGGCGCCGAAGCCGTCGTTCACCAGCTCGCCGTTCTCGACGTACCAGTGCGGTTTGCCGGTCTTGGGGTTGAGCTCGAACATTGAGTCGGTCCACTTCTTGATCTGGGCCTCGCGCGCGGCGGGCGACATGGCCAGGAGCTTGCGGTGGTCGAAGGTGTCGCCGCCGCGCCAGCCGGCGAGATCGCGCCCGTTGAAGAGCGCGGTGAAGCCCGGCGGAGGCTGGTTGAGCCCGGCGCCGGCGGCCGAGAGCGCGGCCAGGCCGGCCAGCAGGCAGGCCAGGGCGCGGGGAGGAAAGATGGCGTGATGGAATTTCATACGTGGTGGGAGCTTGATAACCGCCGGCGGCGGGCGGGTCAATGGGATGCTGGGGGTGAAATCCGAAGGCCGAAGGCCAATGTCCCAAGTTCAAAGTTCAAAGTTCAAAGCCCAAAGTTCAAAGCCCAAAGACCCAAGGCGAAGGTCGAAGGCCGAAACCGCGAACCACGAACCACGAACCACGAACCCAGAACCCAAACATCCGGGGTTGGGTTTGGGGCTTGGGTCATGGTTCCAAGCCCTCCTGTCTTCCAACTTTTTGATTTTGTGTGCCTTGGCCTGGTTGTCAGTCATCACGACCGCCCGGTCGTGCGAAAGGAACGTTGCGCATAGGCGGCGGTTTCGTAAACAATGCCGGCCGCCCTCGCGGCCCCCGGCTGGGAACGCGGCGTTTGCCCGGTGACGTCCGGCCGGCGGCGGTGTGGCCCAAAGACATGTTTCCAATCGTCGAAGCCCGCTGGCTGGCGCCGGATGTGAAGCTCTTCCGGCTGCGCGCGCCCCAGATCGCCCGCAAGCGCCAAGCCGGCCAGTTCGTGATCGTGCGCGTCCACGAGCGCGGCGAACGCATCCCGCTGACCATCGCCGATTCCGACGGCGACACGATCACCCTCATCGTGCAAGGCGTGGGCAAGACCACCCGGCTGCTGAACTCCCTCGAGACCGGCCAGGCCGTGCCGGACGTGGTGGGGCCGCTGGGCCGGCCCTCCGAGATCAATTACTTCGGCACGGTGGTGGTGATTGGCGGCGGCTTGGGCACGGCCATCGCCTACCCCACGGCCAGGGCGCTGAAGTTCGTGGGCAACCGCGTCCTTACGATCATCGGCGCCCGCACGCGCGGGCTGGTGATCCTGGAACAGGAAATGCGGGCCATCAGCGACGAGGTGTTCGTGACCACCGACGACGGTTCGTACGGCGAGAAGGGCTTTGTGACCGACCGGCTGCGGGCGCTGGTGACTGGCGATTCGCCGCCGGACCTGGTGCTCGCGATCGGGCCCATCCCGATGATGCGCGCCGTGGCCGAGGTCACCCGCCCGCACGGCATCAAGACGGTGGTGAGCCTGAACCCGATCATGGTGGACGGCACGGGCATGTGCGGCGGTTGCCGGGTGGTGGTGGGCGGCAAGGCCCTGTTCGCCTGCGTGGACGGCCCGGAGTTCGACGCCCACCAGGTGGACTTCCAAATCCTCGCCACACGCAACGCGATGTACCGCGAGGCCGAGCAACGCGCGCTGGCGGAGTTTCAAGCCCACGCCGCAGACCCGCACGTCTGCCGCCTCACCCAATCCCATCCGGAAATCTTGCGCCCCGCCGGTTCCCTGACATGACGACGAGCAACCCGCTGCCCCCGAAGGAACGGATGCGCATCCCGCGCCAGCGGATGCCCGAGCAACCCGCCGGCGAGCGCCGCGTGAGTTTCACCGAGGTGAACCTGGGCCTGAGCAGCACCCTGGCCCACCAGGAGGCGCTGCGCTGCCTGCACTGCAAGAGTCACCATTGCTTCACCGGCTGTCCGGTGGGCGTGAAGATCAAGGACTTCATCGAATTGATCCTGGTGGGCGATTTCCTCGGCGCCGCCGCCAAGATTCGCGAGGACAACGTGCTGCCCGCCATCACCGGCCGGGTCTGCCCACAGGAAGACCAGTGCGAAGGCTGCTGCATCCTCGGCAAGCACGGCGAGCCGCTGGCCATCGGCTACCTCGAGCGTTTCGTGGCTGATTACGAACGCCAGACCGGCCAGGTGGGCCTGCCGCCCAAGGCCCCGCCCACCGGCAAGCGGGTGGCCGTCATCGGCTCCGGCCCGGCGGGGTTGAGCGCCGCGGGCGACCTCGCCCAGCGCGGGCACCAGGTCACCGTGCTGGAGGCATTGCACGAAATCGGCGGCGTGCTGATCTACGGCATCCCGGAGTTCCGCCTGCCCAAGCAGATTGTCCGCGAGGAAGTCGAGAATCTCCGCCGCCTGGGCATCGAGTTCCGCACAAACGTCGTGGTGGGCCGCACCGTGACCGTGGACGAACTGCTCGGCGAGGAAGGCTACCACGCCATCTTCATCGCCACCGGGGCCGGGTTGCCGGTGTTCCTGAACATTCCCGGCGAACATCTGTGCGGCGTGTACTCGGCGAACGAATTTCTCACGCGGGTGAACCTGATGAAGGCCAACCAGTTTCCCGCGTACGACCAGCCCATTTACGACTGCCACGGCAAGGCTGTGGCCGTGATCGGCGGCGGCAACACGGCCATGGACGCCGTGCGCACCGCGCTGCGGCTCGGCGCGCAGTCTGCGACCATCGTGTATCGCCGCTCCGAGGTGGAGATGCCGGCGCGGGTCGAGGAGGTGAAACACGCCCGCGAGGAAGGCGTGCAGTTCCTCACGCTGGCCAATCCGGTGGCCTTCCTGGGCGACGACCGCGGCTGGCTGACCGGCCTCAAGTGCCAGCGCATGACCTTGGGCGAACCGGACAAGTCCGGTCGCCGACGCCCCCAGCCGGTGCCGGGCTCCGAGTTTGAGATTCCGGCGCAGGTGGCCGTGGTGGCGGTTGGCAACCAGGGCAACCCGCTGGTCCAGTCCACCACGCCGGACCTCAAGACCAACCCGCTGGGCTACATCGAGGCCGACCCCGACACGCTCCGGACCTCCAAGCGCGGGGTCTTTGCCGGCGGCGACATCGTCACCGGCGGGGCCACCGTGATCCTGGCCATGGGCGCGGGACGAAAGGCGGCGCAGGCGATTGACGAATATCTGAAGACCGGGAAGTGGTGAACCACCGCCCGACGCCGGCGAGCGGAAGGGGCGCATCTCAATTTCGTGCCGACCGTAACGCCTGCCAGGGTGGCGGCCGGCTTTCAGCCCGGTACACGGCGAAAAAGCCCCAACTCAGAAACTCAAGAAAGTGTGGTGGGTAGTGGGCTGGAATTCGGCATCTGGTAGCCAACCCCTGGCTCAGGGGCAGACCCGCCGCCCCTCAGCGAAGGGTGACCTACCCCCGCTGGCGGGAAGCCGCGCTCCCCTTTTGCTCAGGCGCGCGCCCCCCGGAACTTGCGGCCGTTTCCGCGAGTGCAAGAAAGTGAGATGCGCCCGAACTGAGAGCTTTGCCACGCTCCGCCGCAAAACAGCTCACCCGCGCCGGCTTACGCGCGCCGGACAGTCAGCAGTTCCTGATCTTCCTCGGCCTCGCCCAGCACGTCGCTCAGCGGTTTGTTCTGGGCCAGTTGCAGCTCCTGCAATTTGGAGCGCTCGGCCAGCAGCCGCTGCATCAACACCTGGGCGGTGCGGGTCACCAGCTCGCGGCCAAACACCGGGTCTTCATCGGCCATGGCGCGGAGCCGGGCGGCGCTGAAGGCGATCACTTCGGTCACATCCACCGAGCGGGCGCTGTACTGCCAGCGGTACGGCTCAAACAACCAGGACCAGCCCAGCGCCTCGCCGGGTCGAAGGACCGAGATCGTGGTGACGCCGGTGCCGGGCAGGAACGCCTCGAGCGCGACGTGCCCGTGATTCAGCAGGTAGAGGTGCGTGGCTTCGTGGCGCTCCTGGAAGATCAGATCGCCCACGCCGTAACGGTCCAGCGTGGCAAAGCCAGCCAGCTTCTTGATCTGGTCGGGGGCGACGTCCTTCCAAAACGGATGCGCCGCGAGGATGGTCTCGAGATTATCCATAGCACCGGGTGGGTTGAGCGGGAAAAACGCGCGCCCCGCGGTTCATCAATTGCTTCATGGCCAGACACTACGCCTCTTGCCCCTTGCTGCCAAACGTCCGTTGGCCACTCGTTGACATTTATTGCGGTGGGGCCTGGCGGCGTCAGGCCAGCCCGGCGTTGCGCCGCGCCCGGGCCAGGACTTCCCCGGCCTTGGCCCGCGCCCGGGCGGCGCCCTCCCGCAGGATTTGGTGGACGTGATCGAGGTTCGCGGCCAGCTCCGCCCGGCGCTGACGCGGACCGGCGAAGCAATTCCAGTAGTGCTCGAACAGCGCCTTCTTCAGGTCGCCGTACCCGAGCCCGCCCGCCCGGAGGCGCGCCTCGAAATCCGCCGCCACGTCCGCCGGCGCCACGAGCTTGAGCAACTGGATCGCCAGGTTCTGGTCGGCGTCGGGCTTGGGCTCCTGCGGGGTGCGGCTGTCCATGACGATGCTCATGATCTTTTTCCGCAGCGCCTTTTCCTCGCCGAAGATCTCGATGGTGTTGCCGTAGCTCTTGCTCATCTTCTGGCCGTCGGTGCCCGGCACCACCGCCACCTCCTCGCGGATTTGCGGCTCGGGCATGACGAACGTTTCGCCGTACTGCTCGTTGAACTTGATGGCGATGTCGCGCGTGACCTCGACGTGCTGCTTCTGGTCGCGTCCCACCGGGACCACGTTCGAGTCGTAGATCAGGATGTCCGCCGCCATCAACACCGGGTAGGCGAACAGCCCGTGGTTGAACGACAGGCCCTTGGCCACCTTGTCCTTGTAGCTGTGGCAGCGCTCCAGCAGGCCCATGGGCGTGACCGTGCTCAGCATCCAGGTCAGCTCGGCCACCTCCGGCACGTCTGATTGCCGGAAAAACACCGTCCGCTTCGGGTCCAGCCCGCAGGCTAGGAAGTCCAGCGCCACGTCGAGGATGTATTGCCGGCGCAACGCCGGGTCGGTCAGCGAGGTCATCGAATGCCAGTCGGCGATGAAGTAAAACGCCTCGCCTTGCGCCTGGAGTTCGACGGCCGGCCGCATCATCCCGAAGTAGTTCCCGAGATGCAGCGCGCCGGAAGGTTGGATGCCTGACAAAATCCGCATGGCGCAGGCTAACAAGCCGGCTCCGCCGCGCGCAATACCGCGGGTCTGTGAGGAGGCTTGCGCGCGGTGGCGCGCGGGGTTATTCCCGGTACATGACTTGGCCAAAGTCTCTCCGTATCTGCCCCGCCCAGCCCGCCCGGCTGCTCCCGAGCTTGACCCTGGGGCTCACGCTAACCGCGCTGGCCGCGGAGGCAACCTTGGTGCGGCCGCCCACCCCGCTCAACACCCCCACCGGCCGGCTGGCTTACTGGAACTTCGACGCCCCCAAGTTCGCCGCCACCGATGGCCAGGAACCGCTGGTCGGGCCCGACCTGCCGACCACGCCCGGCCTGGACGGCCCCGCGCCCGTCTTTACGCGGACCAATTCCCCCGGACCGTTGACCTATCGCGTGGCGCGTCCGTCCGGTCCGCCCCGGCTGGCGCTGGCGGGCGGCTTGCGCTTCGCGTACCGCCACACCTGGTCGAGTCGCCTGCCCCAAAGCGGGCCGGGCTACGGCTGGGGCCGCGGGCCGGGAGCTTGGGCGCGGCTGGTCGAGGTGGCGGATGTCCGCTCCGGCAAGCCCGTGCCGGTGCTGGCGCTCTCGGTGGACCCGGACGGCACGAACCTGGTGGTGCAGGCGCGCGGTCACGACGGCGGCTGGCGCACCAATTACCAGGCGGCGATCACCTGGCTGCTGCTGCAGCCGGAGTTGCGCCCGCGTAACGAACCCCTTCCCTGGCGGGAAATCGCCTTCAGCTATTCGTCCTCGAACACCCTGCTGGTGGTGAACGGGAACCACGCACAGGACTGGACCACCAAGGCCTGGCTCGGAGCCGGCGTGGAACTGGCCACCACAACAGATGACCTCGTGATCAGCTTCGGCTCGGACGCCGAGGGCGACCACCCCGCCGGCGGCACGCTGGATGAAATTGAAACCTTCGACCGTCCCCTCGCCCCGCCGGACCTTTACCACACGCGCGATTCAGTGGTGTTGAGCGCCGAAGTGTCCACGGCCCCTCCGGCCGTTCAGTTGCGCTGGTTCGACCTGTCCGGCGCGCCCGTGACCGTCCGCCGCCGCGCGCCGGGCGACGCCGACTGGGTCACGCTGACCAACCGCTACTCCGGGCTGAGCTTCATGGACACTGACCCGGCGTTGAAACTCGGGCAGACGTACGAATACGAAGTCGGCCCGCGCACAACACTCGTCAGCCTGCAAGGCCCGCCGGTGACCCGCCGCGGGCGCGTGATCGTGCTGGTGGAGCAATCCGTCGCGCGCAACCTGGCCGACGAGCTGGAGCAGTTGCAGAGCGACCTCGTGGGCGACGGCTGGTCGGTGGTGCGCCGCGAGGCGCCGCGGCACGATTACAACACCTGGGCGAGGCAGGCCATCAACCTCGAGCACGTCGAAAATCTCCAGCGGATCAAGCAGCTCATCCAGACCGAGTACGCCGCCGCGCCCGCCGAGACCAAGGCCGTGTTCCTGATCGGCCACGTCACGATCCCGTACTCGGGCGTGGGCTACGAGGACGGCCATTTTGACATGAACGGCGCCTGGCCGGCCGACGCCTGGTACGGCGACGTGGACGGCGCGTGGTCCGACCAGGTGATGAACACCGGCAACAACATCGCCAATCCGATCCGCCGTAACGTGCCCGGCGACGGCAAGCTCGACCCGCCCAATTTCCGCCAGTACATCACCACGCCCGGCGGCACAAACGGCGTGGAACTGGCCGTGGGGCGCATTGACTTTGCGCGGCTGCCCGCCTTCGGCCGGCGCAGCGAGGTGGAACTGCTGCGGCAGTATCTCCAGAAAGCGCACCGCTACCGGTTCAAGGAGCTGCGCTTCGGCTCCGGGGTCCGGGTCGGGACGTACTTCTACAGCCCGTTCAGCCCAATCGGCCGCTCACTGAACCAGAACGCCCTGCTGATCGGCGCGCGCCTGGGCGGCCTGGGCAGCATCAGCCACGGCGATGCGTTCCAGTCCGCCGGCCCGTACCTCTGGGCCATGCAAGGCGGCTTTGGCGCTTACGACACGTTGCACAACAGCCACCAGGCCGCGATGGACCAGGGCGTGACGCCCGTCACCGCCGCCGCGCTGGCCGCCGGCGAGATCAAGCCGCACGTCGCCTTCTACCTGCTCAAAGGCTCGTACTTCGGCGACTGGAATAATTACCAGAACGACCTGCTCAAGTCACTGCTGGCGCTGCCGGACTCCGGCCTGGCGGCGTTCTGGACCTACGACACGCTCTGGCGCTTCGAGCCGCTGGGCATTGGCGGCACGCTCGGCGAAGGCTTTGTGCGCACCGCCCGTGGCGGGGTCAGCACGCGCGCCACGTTCCAGCTCGGCGACCCCACGTTGCGGGCGATGGTGAGCGCGCCGCCCGCCGAGGCCACGGGCCGCCGGCGTGGCGGATCAGTCGAACTGCGCTGGGAAGCGTCGCCCGACGCCGGGGCCGGTTACTTCGTTTTCCGATCCACGACCGGCGCGAATGGACCGTTCGAGCAGATCACCGCCGTCCCGGTCTCCAACACCACATTCACTGACGACGATCCACCCGGCGGCCGCAAGGTGTACCAGGTGCGCGCCGCGCAACTGGTCGTCACCGGCGCGGGCTCGTTTACGAACCTCAGCCAGGCCGCCTTCGTGACGGTGAATTGAGGCGCCGAAGAAATCTCCGTTGCTTCCTGAAGCCGAAACCGGCCGTAGCGCCGGGCTTACCGATCCGCCGCAGCGCCGGATTCCAGTCCGGCAAACCGGGTGAGTCGCCCCTCGCTGAGCGACGACGCCTGCCAGCCTCTGAGTTAGCGACGGCCCTTCAGGCCGGCGGGGGGGTGAGATTCCGTCGAGCCCGCAATTTACAGCCCGAGAACCAAAGTTGGCTGTAGCGCAGTGCGTCCCGCCTGCCCAACTTCGGTTTTCGGGTTCAATGCTTGTGTGTTCAGTTCCCCAGTGAACGTGAGTGGGTCGCCCTCGCCACAGCCGCCAGATGGTCGCCGGCGCCACGGCTGGACGGTTCAGCCCCTGCGAAAACCGGGATGCAGCCGCTACAACCCCGCGAGGCTTGCCAAGCCCCCGGCCTGCGCCTACTAGGTGCCGATGCGCATCGTCGTCGCCGTCACCGGCGCCACCGGCATCCTGTACACGCAGCGGCTGCTGGACAACTTCGACCCCCGCCAGCACGAGATCCATCTGGTGCTCAGCCGCTACGCCCACCAGGTGATCGCCGAGGAGTTGCCCGGCGGCCTGCGCCTGCCCGAGGGCGCGGTCACCCACAACCTCAAAAGCATGAACGCGCCCTTCGCCAGCGGCTCGAACGCCTTCGACGCAATGGTGATCATCCCCTGCACGATGGGCACGCTGGGCCGCATCGCCCACGGGCTCAGCGACGACCTGCTGCTGCGCGCCGCGGACGTGATGCTCAAGGAAAAGAAAAAGCTCATCCTGGTGCCGCGCGAGACGCCGTTGAACCTGGTTCAGGTCCGCAACATGGAACTGCTGCTGCTGGCTGGCGCCACGCTCCTGCCCGCCAACCCGTCCTTTTACGGCAACCCGCGGACCGTCACCGAGGTGGTGGACACGGTGGTCGCCCGCGTGCTGGACCATCTGGGCGTCGAAAACCGCCTCATGCCGCGCTGGAAGGCCGAGCCGGAATGAGCGCGCGGCTCCGGTTGCCGGAACGCGGCGGCATCCCGCACCGGAAGACCGAGCCGAAACTCAAAATCTCAGAAACGATGAAACCGGAGGGCTGGAGCGGCTCGTTGTCTCGAACTCCGCCGTAAGGCAGTTGCGATGGGTTGACGATGCGGCGCTGGAAATGTTGGGCAAACAGCCTCAAACGGGACGCATTTCACCGGGCACGCACCGGAGCACAAGTCGTAAATGGTCTGGGTGTGTTCAATGGCGATGTTCACCTCGGCGATGGAGGGAAACAACATGCCCGGCGAGTGGAGATAACGATATGCGGTGCCGTGAGGATTGAGGACATCAGCCTGTGTTTCCAGCGAGGTGAAGCCGGGATCAATCGCGGCGGCCAATTCCAAAAAGTCGTTCCCGATCGTGGGTGCGCTCCAGCGGTTGATCACGGAAAGCGAGATAACCCTTGAGCGCCTTCTCGGCGGCCTGCTGGGAGTGGTAGATCGCCGTGTCGGTGGCGGGTTCAGTCAACGCCGCCAACGCGCACGCGGAGCGCAAGTCGCTGCGCGCCTGGGTCAGCCACTACCGCACCCATTCGCGCTTGGTGTCATCCATAAATTTTCCGTCCTCGCTGGATAACTAGATGGTCCAGCGTGGGCGGCAGGGCGCGCAGGCGATCGAATTCCTGGCGGGTCTGGACGAGCACATCTTGTGCGATGTCGAGACCCCGCAGACACCGGTACGCGCGCCTCATGCGCTCGACGGGTGGCTCGTTGCTCTCCGGCACGACGACGAACAGGTCCAGAACGCTGCCTTCCTGCGGCACGCCCCACGCGCGCGAACCGAAGAGCCAGATGCTCTCGGGATGCTGTTCGCAGACAAGCCGTTTAGCAACCTCATCCAGGAGATCCTGGCTGACTGTCTTCACGCGGCGGAGCGTACCGGAAACCAAGTTCCAATGGAACGCGCGCAGCGTAATGAAAAGTGGCCGCGGCTCGAGCGGAGCGAAACGCGCCAGCCTACCTCCTCCCCGTCTTCGCCTCGAAAATCAGATCGCCCTTCTTGAACTCGATGGTCACGCGGCTGTGGTCGGTGATGTCCCCGGCCAGCAGCTTGCGCGAGAGCGCCGTTTCCACCTGCCGTTGCAGAAAGCGCTTGAGCGGCCGCGCGCCATAGACCGGGTCGTAGCCCTCGCGGGCGATGTGTTCCTTGGCTGCGTCGCTCAGCTCCAGTTCGATGTGCCGGTCGGCCAGCCGCGCGCGGAGCAGGTTCAGGAGCAGTTCCACGATCTGCTTGATCTCTGCCAGCGTGAGCGGCTTGAAGAGGACGATTTCGTCCACGCGGTTCAGGAATTCCGGGCGGAAGTTGGACCGCAGTTCAGCCATGACTTTTTTCCGCACCGGCTCGGCGATCTCGCCGCTCTCGCTGGCGTTCTCCAGCAGGTGCGGGCTGCCGATGTTGCTGGTCATGATGATGAGCGTGTTCTTGAAGTCCA
>CAZMOZ010000005.1:0-262718 GCA_964568145.1 uncultured Verrucomicrobiota bacterium | reverse complement strand
GAAGGCCCGCGCGGCGCGGGGCGCACCCCGGTGACGGCCGCGCCGGTCGTGGACGAGCCGCGCGGACGGGTGTGGTTCGTGGCCAATGACGGACGTGGCGCGGCGCTGCTGGTTTGGGCATTGGCCGAAGGTCGGTTGGCCGGACGCTGGCCCTTCACGTGCGGCGTGCAGGCCCCGCCCGCCCTGGCGCCGGACGGCACCGCCTGGGTGGCGGACCTGGCGGGGAGCGTGCATCGCTGCGACCCCGCCCGGCCGGAGGCGCTTGTGCGTTACGACTCCGGCGCGGAGTACTTGCTGGCCGCGCCGGTGGGCGACGCCAGCAGGCGCTGCTGGGTGGGCGATCCCCTGGGGCGCTTGCACCGGATCGAACCCAGCGGCCAGGGGCAGGTCGTGTTCGACGCCGCGCGCGGGTTTCAGGCCGCGCCCAGCTTCGATCCCGCCGGCAACCTCTACCTGCCCGGCACGGACCGGCGGGTGTACGTGTTTGCGAACCGGACCTGACCCGGCCGGCTTCGGCGCGCAGGATGGCTCAGTCCGACTTCCCCGGTTCGCGGTCGGTGGGTTCCGCGGCGAACCGCCGGCGTTCCCGCAGGTGCGCCCGCACGTCCAGGCCGATTTTCAGAAAGACCAGCAACGCCAGCGCCCACGAGGGCGAGCCCAGTCCCATGATCAAAAACCCGCCGCCCAGGATGGCCACGTGCAGCACCACCACCCGTCCGTAGGGCGCTTGCATGAGCGCCTCCAGCCGGGCCTGCTGGTACTCGCCGGAACGGAGGTAATTCAGGACGAACGAAACCCCGTGACTGGCCGTCAGCGCCAGCGCCGCCCAAAACAGGTGTTGGCCGGTCAGCACCTGCCAGAAAAGCGCCGCGTCGGGGAAGCCTTTCACCGGCACCGTCCCGCGGCCGAACAACACGAAGACAAAGACCCCGTGCACGAAGCAGAACATGCCGTAGTGGAAGCAGAAGAATGGGATCATCGCCGCCTTGGCCACCCAGCCGGCCGCTAGGGCGGGGTCCGCCAGGAGCATTTTCAGCGCGTTGAACACGCCCACGATCACGTTCTCCAGCCAGAACAGGAACACCAGCGGAAAAATCTCCCAGCCCAGGAAGAGCATCCCGCCCAGCGGGATCAGGTTGGCCGCCACCAGCGCGAAGACCGAGGGCCGGAGCCAATCGGAGGCGGATGCGGCGGACAGCGCGGCGGGCGTCGGCATGGGCCTTGGGTACCGGGACCGGGCCGCCCGAGCAACACTTCTTTGCCCCGTCGCGTCGGCCGTTCGGGCGCGCGGGGCCGGGCTCAGTCGGCCCTCGGGACGGCGCTCAGCGTGAGGTCGTCAAACCGCATCGGCGTGCCGGCGAAGGGCGCGCCCCAGATCGAGGCCCGTCCCGGGCGCGGGGCCTCGGTTTCCTCGCGCGCGATCAGCCACTCCGCCGGTTCGGCGGCGCCTTCGGTCCAGGCCTTGCCCTCGATCTTCCACGCGCCGCCCGCCGACCGCACTTGCAGGCGCAGGTACGTCCACTTGCCGGATTCCCACGCATACGGGATGCCTTCGAGCACCGTGTCGGCCTTGAGCAGTTCGAGTTGTTTTTTGCCGGGGCTGACGCGGAGCTTGTAGCCGTTGACGCCGCCCAGGCCGAGCGCGAAGGCCGGGTAGCGCCGGCCGCTCGCCGTGCCGAAAATGCGCGCGGACACCATGACGTCGTTCGTCTGCGCCGGGCCAAAGAGCACCCCGTACGTTTCCAGCGGCGCGCCGGGCAGTTCCAGGAAGCGCGCGTCGCCATCGGCCCGCACCGCAAACCCGCCGTCCAGCACCAGCAGGCCGTCCGGCACCTTGCCGGGCTCGGCGTCCTGGAAGTTCATTTGAAAAATCGGCGGTTCGGCCGCCTGGAGGCCCAGACCGGCCAGCATCGCGCCTGCGAGGAGAAGCAATCTGGTCATGACGCGCGCGGTTCGACGTGTTGCAAGCACGGGTTATTCTGGCGCGAAATCCGGCTCGCGCCAACTTCGCGTTGCGTTCGGCAGCGGCGTTTCGGGGGCGAAGCTCCAAGACGACCGACCTTGGGAACGAAGACGGCCACGTCCGTGGTTTCGGCAGGAGCTTGGGGCTCGTGTAACTCGCCCCTTCGGAAAGCACTGGCTGCCGCGGGCGAATGATTGCAGCCACGGCGGCCCGCGGGGCGCGCAATGCTTTGCGTTGCGTGGCGCCGGCTGGTACAACCGCCCCGTGTCCGACGCCATCGGCCCCATCTGGAACCAGCTTCGCTCGCCGCGGCGCCTCAGCTTGATCGCCGGCCCCTGCGTGATCGAGAGCGAGGCGTTGTGTCTGCGCGTGGCGGCGTTCGTGGCCCGGCACTGCGCCCGGCGGGGCGTGCCGTATGTGTTCAAGGCCAGCTTCGACAAGGCCAACCGCACCTCGGCGAAGTCCTTTCGCGGCCCCGGCCTCGACGCCGGCCTGGCCGTGCTGGCCAGGGTGCGCCGCGAGGTGGGCGTGCCGGTGCTCACGGACATCCACAGCGCGCCGCAGGCGGCGCCCGCGGCCGAAGTGGCGGACGTGCTGCAAATCCCGGCCTTCCTGTGCCGCCAGACCGACCTCATCGCCGCCGCCGTGGCCACGGGTCGCATCGTGAACTTGAAGAAAGGCCAGTTCCTGTCGCCCGCCGAGGTGGGCCGCGTGGTGGCCAAGGCCGTAGAAGCCGGCGCCCGCCGCCTGCTGGTGACCGAGCGCGGCACGACCTTCGGCTACCACAACCTGGTCGTGGACATGCGCGCGCTGGCTCAGATGCGCGCCTTCGGTTTCCCGGTTTTCTTCGACGCCACCCATGCGGTGCAACTGCCCGGCGCGGGCGGCGACCGCTCCGGCGGCCAGCGTGAGTTCGTGCCGGTGCTGGCCCGCGCCGCCGTGGCCGCGGGCGCGAACGGGGTGTTTTTTGAAACCCACCCCGATCCGGACCACGCGCTCAGCGACGGCCCGAACATGATTCCGTTGAACCAGCTTCCTCGCCTGCTCGACCAATTGCTGCGCCTCCACGAAGCCCTTTTATGAAACCCCGCCCGCCCAAACCGTACGGTGCCACGAAATTCGCCCGCCCCACCCGCCGCCCGGAGGACGCCCCGCCGGCCTACGGCCCGCGTCCCTACCGCGGTGGCGGAGGCGGCGGCGGTTATCGCGGCCGCACCCGGCGTGAGTCGGAGGAATACGGCGGGGAGGAATACCCGGACCGCCCCTATTATCAGCGCCGGCCGTATGGCAACCGCCCTTACCGGGAGCGCTCTTACCAGGAGCAACCCCGCCAGTACCGGCCGCGTCAGGAATGGCGTGAGGAGCGGCCGCGCGAGGAAGCCACTTACACGGCCGCGAAGCCTTCGCCGCCAACCCCGGCGCCGGCCAGTCCCACGCCGCCGCGTGACCCGCACCTGGAGCAACGGCTCCAGCGCGTGAAGCTCTTCCTTTGCGACGTGGACGGCATCCTGACCGACGCGGGCGTGTTCATGGGCAACAGCGAGGAAACCAAGCGCTTCAACATCCGCGACGGCTTCGGCCTGCGCCTGCTTCAAAGGCAGGGCGTGAAGGTGGGCTGGATTTCGCATCGCGCCTCGATCGCGACCACCAAACGGGCCGAGGACCTGCAGGTTGATTTCCTGCACCAGGCGCCCGGCAGCAAGGTGGAGGTCATCGAGAACCTCCTGGCCCAGACGAACCTCACCTGGGACGACGTGTGCTTCATGGGCGACGACATCGTGGACCTCGGGCCGCTGAAGCGCGCGGGCCTGGCGGTGACCGTCGGCCAGGGCATCCCGGAGGTGAAGGCGCTGGCGCATTACGTGACCAAGGCCGCCGGCGGCCACGGCGCGGTGCGGGAAGTGGCGGAGATGATCCTCAAGGCCCAGGACAAATGGGCGTCGCTGGTGGCCGAGTATTCCGCGTGAGCGCGCGCGTGAAGAGGCTTCTGCTGCTTTCGGCGCTCGTGGTGCTGGGAGGCGGATTGGCCAAGCCCCGCGCCGCCCAGCCCACCGGTCAGGCGCGCGAATTCCGCCTGCCGTTGCTCAGCCAGAACAAGCAGACCGGCCTGCTCACCGGCACCGGCGCGCGCACCCGGCCGGATGGCTCCGTGCTGCTCGAGACCGCGCGCGTCGAGCACTACGACCCCCGCGGCAACACGAACGCCAACCTGCTGGTGCTCGCCACCAACTGCGTGGTGGACCTCCGGCACAGCCGCGTCTCCTCGGGCGACGGCCTGCGCGTGTCCACCGCGGACGGCCAGCTCACCCTCGAAGGCGTGGGCTTCCAGTGGTCGCAGGACGTGAGTGATCTGGTGGTGTCGAACCAGATCCGGACCACCGTCCGCAAACAACCCGCCGCGGGGGCGCAGAGCGACACGCTCACCATCGAGGCCGGCCGGCTGTGGCTCAATTACGTCTCGAACGTCGTCAGCTTCCAGGACCATGTGCTGGCTCGCGACCCCGAACTCGAGGTGCGCTGCGAGCGGCTCACCGTGCAGCGCGGCGCCACCGGCAAGTTCGACCGCCTGCTCGCGGAACAGGACGTGGCCATCCTCAGCCGCCGCGACGGCAGCCGCGCCACCAGCGATCGCGCCGAGTACCGGCTGGCCGATGGCGGCGAAGTCGTGGAACTGACCGGCCGTCCGCGCTGGAGCGACGCCGCCCGCGAGGCGCGCGCGGACACGTTCCTGCTCGAACGCGCCACACGCGGCGGGCTTCAGACCTTGCGGGCGCTGGGTCACGCCTCGCTCAAGCTGCCGGCCGGCACGAACAGCTTTTCGGGTTGGTCCTTGCTCGGCCCCGCGCCAGCGCCGGCCGCTGCCAACCCGCCCGCCGACTTCATCGAGCTGAACGCTAGCGCGCTCACACTGGTCCTGCCGCCCACCAACGGCCCGGTGCGGGGCGTGCTGGCCGAGACCAACGTCGTGATCCGCGACACGGCCGATGGCTGGCGGGCCAATGCCGCGCGCGCGGTGTTCACCAACGAGGTGCTTGAGCTGACCGGCAATCCGGTCTGGTCCGCCGGCGGCCGCGAAGTGCGCGGCGACGCGCTGCGCCTGCACACTGCCCGGCAGGCGGTGGACGTCCAAGGTCAGGCGCGGCTGCGATTACCCTTGGAGTCGCTCGGCGACCACCTGCCTGGCTTCGGCAACACGAACGGACCTTCCGCCCGTTCCCTGACAAACCTGGTTGTGCAGGTCGAGTCGGAGGCGGCGAGCTTTCGGACCGGGCAACTCAGCTTCACGCCGCCGGTTCGAGCCCGGCTGCTCGAAGGCGACCGCGTGCTCGGCCAGCTCACCGGTCGCGAGCTGACCGTGACGTATCGCGAGCGGCTGGAAGCGGTCGAGGCGGCGGGCGCCGTGCGGCTCGAACAATTCGCGCGGCCGCATCGCCGGCCTTTGACCCGCACCATCGAGTGCGAGCGGCTGCGGGTGGATTTCGCCGAGACCGGCACCTTGAGCCGTCTCGTGGCCGACGGCGGCGTGCGTGGCTGGCAAAGCGAGGTCCGCCGCCCCGACACCGCGCCCGTGGTGACCTCCATGAGCGCCGGGCAGGTCGCCGCCCGGTTCCACGCCGGCACCAACCGGTTGGAGACGGCCACCGCCTCGGGGCGGGTCCGGATCGCCCGCGACCAGCGTCGCGCCGAGGGCGAGGAGGCAACTTACTCGGACGGCAACGGCTTGCTGGCGCTCACCGGCCGGCCCGTGGTGGTCACGCCGGAAGGCCGGATTTCCGACGCCACGTCCCTGACCTGGGACACACGGCAGGGCCGGGCGCGCGGGCGCGGCGCCTTTCGCATCGAGTGGACCTTCGGCTTGACGAACCGGATCACCAACCGCCTGGCACTCCCGCTCAGCCACTGAATCCTCGTATCGCATGGCTCCGCCGACTCAATCCGCACCGCAGCCGGCCCAGACCGCCGGCACTGAGGTCGCCACCGCCGCCGCCGAACCGCTGCTAAGCACCGAGAAGCTCGCCAAGGAGTACCGGAAGCGACGGGTGGTGAACGGCGTCAGCATCCAGGTGCAGGCGGGTGAGATCGTGGGCTTGCTGGGCCCCAATGGCGCGGGCAAAACGACCACGTTCAACATGATCGTGGGCCTGGTGCGGCCGGACGAAGGCGTGGTGCGTTTCCAGGGCCGGCCCATCGGCCACCTGGCCATGCACCAGCGCGCGCGGCGGGGCATCGGTTACCTCACCCAGGAGCCCTCGGTGTTCCGCAAGCTCACGGCCGAGCAAAACCTCCTGGCCATCCTCGAGACCTGCAAGCTGAGCCGCGATGAACGGGCGTCGCGTCTGCAATACCTCCTGGACGAACTTGATCTCACGCCGCTGGCGAAAAGCCGGGCCTACCAGCTCAGTGGCGGTGAAAAACGCCGGCTCGAAATCACCCGCGCGCTCATCACCAGCCCAAAGCTGATGCTGCTGGACGAGCCGTTCAGCGGCATTGACCCGATCGCCGTTTACGAGGTGCAGAAGATCATCCGCCGGCTCAAGGAGCGCGGCCTGGGCATCCTCATCACCGACCACAACGTGCGCGAGACGCTCAAGCTGGTGGACCGCGCGTACATCATCCACAAGGGTGAAGTCCTCCTCGAAGGCCCGGCCGGGAAGCTGGTCAGCGATCCCCAGGCCCGGGAGATTTATCTCGGGCCGGAGTTCAACCTCTGAGGCGATTTTTCCGTTGCGCCGGCCGCCGGAGGGGGCAGGCTGGCCGCCAGCCCGAAACCAACCCGTTGCACCCATGGAACCGCCCAAGCCCGTCACGGTGGAGAGCTTTTTCCGCGCGCAGGAAAAGGCGCTGGAACTGCGCCTGGTGGCCGGCGAGCGCGGCCTGAGCCGCGTGATCAAGGAACCCACGGTCAACCGCCCGGGCCTGATGCTGGCCGGCTTCCGCAAGTACTTCGCCGAACACCGTGTCCAGGTGTTCGGCAACGCCGAGATGCACTATCTGCGCTCGTTGCCGCCGGCCGCTCGCGGCGCGCGGTACGCGGACTTCTTCGCCACGCGCATCCCTTGCGCGGTGTTTTGCCGCGGCGGGAAGCCGGACGCGGATTTCCTTCGTCGGGCCGAGGCCGCCGCGGTGCCGGTCTTCCGCTGCCCGATGGTCACGATGAAGTTCATCAACCGCGCCACGCTGGCCCTGGAGGAGATGTTTGCGCCGCGGGACCGCATCCACGGCAGCATGGTGGACATCCGCGGCATCGGCGTGCTCATCATGGGCGAGCCGGGCGTGGGCAAGAGCGAGTGCGCGGTCGGGCTCGTCGAGCGCGGCTACAGCCTGGTGGCGGACGACACCACGCTGGTCCGCCTCAGCGGGGGCAAGGACATCATCGGCACCAGCCCGGACCTGGGCCGCAATTTCATGGAAGTGCGCGGCATCGGCCTGGTGGACGTGCCCGCCATGTTTGGCGTCAAAGGCATTCGCACCGAGAAGCGGGTGGACCTGGTGGTCACGCTCAAGCAATGGAACCAAACCGACCACATCGAGCAGGTGGGCGCCGAGTTGGAAACCAAGACCATTCTGGGCGTGCCGGTCCCCCACATGACCATCCCCATCCGGCCGGGACGCGACGTGGCGCGGCTCGTGGAAGTGGCAGCCCTGCACGTGAAGTTGCGCGTGCTGGGCTACAATCCGGCCAAAGCCCTGAATGACGCTTTAATCGCCCAGATGCAAAAGCAGGCCGGGCGCTGAGGGGGAGTAGTCAGAAGTCAGCAGTCAGAAGTCAGGAGTCAGAAGCGAGGAGTGCGGGGGCAGATGCCCGATACCAGATGCCCGATGCCGGATGCCGGATGCCGGCGGCGGCGCGACGCGCTCGGGGCAGCAGCCCCCTAAAATTTTTTTCATTTTTCGGCTTGACAGACCGTTGGCTAGAAATGAAGTGACGCCACCATGAACGCAGGTCAACCCAGCACCCCGACCGGCCTTCACCCCGACCGGCCTTCACCCCGACCGGCCTTCACCCCGACCGGCCTTCACCCCGACCGGCCTTTTTAAGGCTGTCGCGCTGCGGGCCAGTTTTCGCCCGTGCTGTCAAGCTGTTTTTGTTTTTGCTTTTGCCGGCGGGTTTACTGCCGTTGCGGGCGGCTGAGTACTGGGTGGCGCCAACCGGCTACACCAATTGCACCAATAGTCTGACAGGCAACACTGCGGCCTCTCCTCTGTGTTTCAGCACCAGTGGTGTGCAGCAAATCATTGACACCAATCCCAAGGACCCCGGCGGGGCGGAGGTAAAAATCCACTTCTTCCCCGGCACGTACGAGACGGACACCCTGTATTTGCGACGCGGGACGAACCCAAACCGCCAATTGATTTTGCAGGCTTACGACTCCAGCCAGCCGCCGGTGCTGAAGTTCAAGGTGCCCACCAATGGCACGCCGTTCTGGGGGCCGATTTCGGAAACCTGGCTGCTGCACGCGCCGTACGGCGAGAGCGGCGATCTGGCCTATTTCGAGGCCGAGAACCTGACCCTGGACGGGAACTGGCCGGCGTGGGTGGCAGCCAACACCCATGCCAGCCCGGCCAATTCGTTCATGCACGAGACCAGTCGGGAGCGGGGCTTCAAGCTGGGCGCGCTCTTCGCCCGGGCGCGGGCGGGAAAGGTGTCCGGGGTGCGCATCCGCAACTGCGGCGCGCTGGGCGTCACTCCCTGGCCGTGGTGGATCGGACCGGGCACCGAGTCTTTCCCGCTGTACATCGAGGGGACGCAGTGGACTCAGGACGCTTGGACCATCGAGGATTGCGAAGTCAGCGATTTTCACTCGGTCCACGGCGGCTATTGCACCGCCATCATGCTGACTGCGGAAGGAGACCCCCCGAACGAAACCGCCCGTGTGGCCACGGTGCGCCGTTGCCGGGTGTACGGGAGCAACCTCGAGGTCGGGCTGGGGACTTCCGCTTCCTCCGGGGTGCGCTTCACCGACAACGTGCTGGTGGGCGTGGACCGCGGGTTCAGTTGCGACACCCGCCCGATCCGCTATGTGGACCTGACCCGCAACGTGTTCCTGGACGTGAACCTGATGGCCAACATCGGCACCCCGGACCAGGGGCCGGGGCCGACGGCCTTTTCGGATTTTCTGCTGGCCTACAACGCCGTGCGGCTGGAATCGGTGCCGCTGTACCAGGACTACCGCAACTACGCCTGGCAGGCGGTGAGCCTGGGCAGTTTCACCAACTGGATGCCGGTCAGCAGCGCCACGCTGGCGGCGGGCCGGTTTGCCACCGGCTTCTGCGCCGGGGTGCTGGTGGGCGGGGCCGACCAGATTCGTTTCCAGACCAACCGGTTAACCACGCGGCACGTGAGCGGGTTCTTCGAGCCGGACCCCACCAACACGGCCCTGGCCCAATGGCGGGCGTTCTGGATGCCGGCCTACAGCCCGGTCACCGGCCGGGAGTGTTACCACAGCACCAACGTCACGGTGAGCAACGTTCGGGTTTCGAGCAGCGCGATGGACTTCGTCAACACGGCCCTGCTGACCAATCCCACCAACGACGTGTACTACGCCCTGCAAACCCTGACGGTGACCAATTTCTTGCCGGCCGGGCGGATCGAACGGGTCCGGGCGGAGTATCTGACAAATGGCAACTCGATCACCTTGAGCCAGGTTTGGGAAATCCAGGTCACGCAACCGGAAGTGTTGGGTGATAACCGGGTCTGGGTCCGGGCGCGGTATGTCAGCCATCGCCCGACCTCCGACAGCAGTGCAGCCAACATGGCGGATTTGCGGCTCTGGGTGCGCAGCGGACCTCACGCTTCGGTCACGAACGTAACCCCGGCTTGGACCAATTCCGTGGCTTGGTTCAACTATCCCACCAACAGCGTGCCCGGCCGGGATGAAATCGTCATCGAGGCCTACGATGCACCGGAAAGCGCCCGCACGGTGGTGGAGATTTTCCACGGCCAGACGGTGCGCTTTGAGCGGATTGCCGACGTGGCGGACGACCGGCGGCTCAACCCCGGGCTGATGCGGCTGCGGCGCAGCGACCCCGCCGGCGCCCTGACCGTGACGCTCGCCCCCCTGACCACCAGCGACCTGCCCGGCCTGCGCCTGGCCCTGCCGGGCAGCAGCGGCGACTACCTGCTCTACACCAACCTCGTCAGCAACACCAACCAATGGGCCTACAAGGCGCCCAACGCGAACGGCACCTGGGACCTGGTCTTCCCGGCGGGCTGGCGGGAAATCCTCGTGCGCGTGGCGCCGGTGAACAACGCGGCCAACCGCCACACGATCGAGAGCGAAATGGCGGCCTTCCGCCTGTTGCCGGGCGCCAACTACGCCGTGGCCCCGCCCGGCCCCTGGACCACCCCCGGCCCCACCAACCACAGCGTGGCCGTCACCCTCTGGGACGGGCCCAAGTACTGGATGTATGACCTGTGGGCTTACTTTTCCTTTAATTGCGCGCAAGGGATGAACCAGTCGGCCGGGGAAAACTTGGCCGAAGACTTGGAAGGAATGGAAGGGATCCCCGCCAAGGATGCGACTCTTGGCTCGCCTGCGCTTCAAGGCGCGTTCGACGCACTTGATCCAGAAATCGCGACATGGCAACCAGTACCCGGCTGGGTGCGCACGCGCACCGGAGAATGGATTGCGTTGGAGTCAGACCCGCAACACGAGCCGGCAGAGCAGGCGCCTGACCTGCTGCCGGAGGAAGGCCAGGGAGTGGGTATCGAGTTGGACTCGGAAATGACCTTAAATGGAGGGACTTGCTATTTCTACGGCCCGGGCAATGCGGCTTACGGAATTAACAGCCAGAGTAATCCAGTAATTGCCGGGAGCGCCGTGGACCAGGCCACCGGTTATCAGTTGGGCGGTAGCTGGGTGGCACCAAACTACGGGACGCTCCGGCCGGCGGTGGCTCCTTGGACCTTCAGCGTGATGCGGGATGTGGATGCGGCGGGTCACTTGGTGGGGCTGATTGACAGTTGGGCGCATTACGTGCCCAACGGGACGAACACTCCGGTGCGGCTCAACAGCTTGTACGCCAATCGCACCTCCGACGTTTACGCCGTGGCCTATAACGCAAGCGCCGGGCATTACGCCGCGGGTTGGTCGAGGGATGCCAACAATGTCCAGCGCGCTGTACGTTGGCAATATCTGGCTGTCACCACCAACGTGGTACAAGACCTTGACCCCAACAATCCCACCCGACCGGGCACGGCCTTCGGGGTCAACGCCGACGGTGGGGTGGCAGGCTGGGTCCAGCGCACCAAGGACGGCGTGAACGTCTGGCGCGCCTTCCGGTGGGACGGCACCCTGAATGAACTGGAGTTGCCGCAGGTACCGCCCCACGTCACGCTCTACACCAACGTGGCCAATGACCTTTCAGCCAGTGCGCACGCGGTGGGATTCACCGATGCCATGATTGTGCGCGGCACGACCACCAACGTCCAAACCCGGGCGGCGGTGTGGTGGGCGGGGACCAACGGGCCGGCGGTGCTGGGCACGGTGGGCTGGACCGACCCCAACCCCTGGCGCCGGCCCGGCCGCAGCGAGGCCCTGGGCGTCCATGAGGTCGGGTCCAACCATTTGTTGTTGGTGGGCACCGGCTGGACCACCCCCACCGGCTACAGCCGGGCCTACCGACAACGAGTCTATTACGAACCAAGAGACGAAGATACGATTCAAGGTATAGCCTTCAACCTCAACGACGCGGCGTGGAGTGTGATTCCCTCGGGCTGGACGCTGGTGACGGCCGAGGACGTCAACAGCAACGAGTGGATTGTGGGGTTGGGCACCGACAGCTCCGGTCAAAGCCGGGGTTGGGTTCTGGTGCCGCAGCAAACGAGTCCTTGAAGCAGGATGGAGGAGCCCAGATGAAAACCATGACGTGGATCAAGATCGGGTTGGTGAGCGGGTTCGCGCTGGCGGGGAGCGGGACCGGACTGGCTCAAAGGAGCTGTTTGCCCTTTGGGTATGGGGGAATCCCCAAGCCGGAGTACGTGACCTGCACGGTGACGATGGAGTTTGTGCGGCCGGTGGACCTGGACGGGGACGGGGTGGCGGACTTCACCCACGAGCGATTCCGCAGCCAGCATGTATTTGAAGCCCCGGAAACCAATGATTTGCCGTACAAGCTGTACAGTCAGGACGACACGGTGGAGGCGTTATTTCCGGCGGGGCATGTGGAAGTGTACTGGGCGACGGGGACGGACGCGTGGGGGATTTACGCGCAGCCGCGCATCCCGGCGGGGTGGGAATTGCCGCACCCGACCTGGCCGTGGGGCAAGTTCTGGGACTACCCGGTGGTCCACGCCCAGGGGCTGGGGATGATCTTGCGGCAGGCCCGCTTCACCTGCCGCCCGCGTGAAGACATGCCGCGCACTTGTCGGACCACTTCCTACATTGGGTATATGACGACGGAGGAGGTGGACAAGTACAAGGAGGTGGAGTTGGAGCAGTATTTTGGGTTTCGGCTGCGGCGGGCGGATGGGTGGCATTTGGGCTGGCTGCGCCTGCGCTGGCATCGGGTGCCGGGGGGCTGGGAGTGGACGTTACCGCCGGTGGAGTTGGTGGACTGGGCGGTGCATCCGGAGGCGGAGGCGGGGATTGTGGTGGGAGAGCCGGCGCGGCCGCAGTTGAGGTGCGCGCGGGAGGGGGAGGAGCTGGTGCTGCGGTGGTCGCCGGTGTGGACGAATGCGGTGTTGGAGCGGGCGGCGGCGCCGGCAGGGGCGGCGTGGGAGCCGCTGGCGGGGGTGAGCAACGCGACGGCGCGGGTGCCGGCCCAGGGCCCGGCGGCCTTCTACCGGCTGCAGGTGCGGTGAGGGGGAGGAGTCAGGAGTCAGAAGTCAGGAGTCAGAAGTGAGGAGGGAGAAGGGGGAGGCCGGATACCAGATGCCGGGGGACGGGATTACGGATGCCCGATGCCAGATACCGGCTCGTTGTATAGGAAGGGAAACTCGGGGAGGCGTCACGCCGCGCGGGCCGTTCCGCCCGGGGGGCTTGCGAGACGCCCCCGGGTCAGCGCTCCGGTGAAGCGGCGCGGCGGGAATTTTTCTTGGCGCCGGGCTTGGGCTTGAGCTGAATCGAGAACAGCGTCAGGCCCTCGGCCCGGCCGGTGACCGGATTGACCGAGAGGTTCTGGGTGCCGTCGCCGTACTCGGGCGGGGCCAGGGGGTTCAACAACTGCCAGGGCTGCTCGGATTCCAACGCCTGCCCGAAAAGCCCGCCGTAACGTGTCGGCGTCAGCGGCACCGGGGACGGTTTCTCCATCGCTGGCGCCTTGGTGGGCGGCGGCAGGCGGGTGGCGTCGTCCGCGGCTTCCACGAGGTTGGTCACGTTGGATGGCGGTGGTGCGTAAGACTGTGTGGTCGGCGGCGCAGCCGTCGGCGCGTTGGTGGACTGAACGGGGAGTTGGGCGCCCGCCACACCGCCCAGGAGCAGGCACCCGACGGCGATCACGACCGGTGGCAAGGTAAACGGCTTCATACTCGATGCTCCGGGTGAAAAGTCGGGCAGGTCGCCCGGCGTGTCAACTTCGCGTGAGGTTCGGAGCGCGGAATGGGCGCTATCACCATTGTGCCGCTCCGATCTTGACGGGGTCGGGCGAGGCTCTGTCGAGTCCTGCAGATTTGGTATGGGGTGCGAGGTGCGGGGTTCTGGTTCTTGGTTCCTAGATTCTTGCTTCGGCTTTCGACCTTCGGACTTCGGGCATCGGGCTTTGGATTTCTCCTTGGGGGCAAGACCCGTCTAGCCCTGATCTGTCGGGGCCGAAGGCGGCAGGCTGCGACCGTTACGGTCGGGTCGCCCGCGCGGCCGCGCAGCTTCCGGCTCGACGCCGCGACCGGCCATGCCACCTTGCTGGGCATGAGTGTGCCGCTGTTCATTGTGGACGCCTTCGCCACGGCCCCGTTCACCGGCAATCCCGCGGCGGTCTGCCTGCTGCCTGGCCCGGCCGAGCCCGGCTGGATGCAGACGCTGGCGGCCGAAATGAATCTTTCGGAAACCGCCTTCGTGTCGCCGCGCGCCGACGGCTGGGACCTGCGCTGGTTCACGCCGAAAGTCGAGGTCGCGCTCTGCGGGCACGCCACGCTGGCCAGCGCGCACACGCTTTGGGAAACCGGCCGCGCGCCCGCCGGCGTCGCGATCCGCCTTCACACGCAAAGCGGCTGGTTGAACGTCTCGCAGACGGGTCCGGACATCACGATGGATTTCCCGGCCCTGCCGGTCGCCGCCTGCCCGGCGCCGGACGGGCTCGCCGCCGCGCTCGGCGCGAAGCCCCTGTTCGCCGGCCGGAACGAATTTGACTACCTGGTCGAAGTGGAATCCGCCGCCGTCCTGCGCGGGCTCACGCCGGATTTCCCCGCCCTGGCGCGACTGCCGGCACGCGGGGTCATCGTGACCAGCGGTTCGGACCAGGCCGGGGTGGATTTTCTCTCGCGGTTCTTTGCGCCGGCGGCGGGGGTGAATGAAGATCCGGTGACCGGCTCGGCTCACTGCGCACTGGGACCATTCTGGCAGGAACGGCTGGGCCGGCCGGACCTGACCGGCTTTCAAGCCTCGCCGCGCGGCGGACTGGTGCGGGTGGGGGTGCGCGGCAACCGCGTGCAACTGGGTGGCCGGGCCATCACCGTGTTGCGCGGTCTCCTGGCCTGAGAGGGCATTCGGTTAGTGGCGCCGGCGACTCGCGGCGGCGGCTGCGCGGGCGACCCGCGCGCGGGGACTGCGGTTTGAAAACCTCGGCCACAGAAGGCCTGGGCTTTACGGAATCTTGCCCCCGGAGCGAAATCCGAGGTCCGAAATCCGAACACCTCGCACCTCGCGCCTCGGGCCTCGCACCTTTCTCCGGCATCCGGCATCCGGCATTTGTTGTCAGTCTCTTGCTCCCGTCTCGCCCCACCCCGTCAAGGCCAGACCGACAAAAGTGAGCTGCGTCCCAATTTGCGGCAGTCCCATCTTTGAGGTTTCGCTCGCCGCGAAAAGCCGCTAGTTTGCGGAGCGTTTCCGCGCCACCGAAACCGGCCGCGGGTTCCGCATTCCAGCCATGGCAGGCCATAGCAAATGGGCGAAGGTCAAACACTTCAAGGGTGCGATTGACGCCAGGCGCGCGCGCCTCTTCGCCAAGCTTTCGCGCGAAGTCACCATCGCCGCCAAACTCGGCGGCGGCGATCCCGACCTCAATCCGCGCCTGCGCCTGGCGCTGCTCAAGTGCCGCGCGGCGAACATGCCGTCCGACAACGTCGAGCGCGCCATCAAGAAAGGCACCGGCGGCGGCGAGGCCGCCAACTACGAGGACCTCGCGTACGAGGCGTTCGTGCCGCCCGGCGTCGCGTTGCTGATCGAAGTCAGCACTGACAACCGCAATCGCACCGCGGCCGAGGTGCGCAGCATCCTCACCCGGCACGGCGGGAGCATCGCCACCGCCGGCGCGGTGAGCCGCCTGTTTCAACGCAAAGGGCAGATCTTTGTGGCGCGGGACGCCGCGGACGAGGACCGGCTCATGGAAATCGCCCTCGAGGCCGGGGCCGAGGATTTCCGCGCCGAGCCGGAAGGCTTTGAAATTCTGACCGAGCCCGGCCGGTTCGAGGCGGTGCACCGGGCCATCGAAGCCGCCGGCCTCAAGCCCGCCAGCGCGGCGGTGACGCACCTGCCCGTCACCACGGTCCCGGTGGAGGACCCCGCCGCCGCCGAGGCGCTGGACAAGCTGATCGAGGCCCTGGAGGAACACGACGACGTGAAGGAGGTCTTCACGAACGCCGGGTTCCCCGCCGTGACGTCGTAATGGCCGGAGCCCTGCCACCCCACACCCCGCCAGCCCCCGCTGCGAACAAGGCGCCTCGCGCGGACGAGACGCACATCTCCTGGGTCAGCCGGACGCTCGCCAGCCTGGCGGACCGGCTGTATCGCCATCCCCGGCTGTTCTTTTATCCGCAGGCGGCGCTGTTCCTGGTTTCGATCCTGTACACAGTCGCGAAGCTGGAGTTCGACACCAACCGCAACCACCTGCTGGGCGAAGACAAGGTGTACCACCAGTCCTACCTCAAATACCGGCGCGAGTTCGCCGCGCAGGACGAGCTGGTGGTGATCGTGGAGAGCGAGGACATCGAGAAAAACCGCCAGTTCGTGGAGCGCCTGGGCGCGCGGCTGGAGGCCGGGACCAACCTCTTCACCGACGTGTTTTACAAGGGCGACCTCAAGTTGATGGGGCCCAAGGCGCTGCTGTTCGTCACCAACGAGACCATCCTGGCCGAGATGGCCGAGCGTCTGCGCGAAGCCCGGCCGGTGCTCGACAACTTCGCCCGCGTCACCAACCTGAACTCGCTGTTCCGCACGACCACCGCCCAGATGCGATCTTCCGCGCGCGACCCGGAGGCCCAGCAGAACGAGGCCCTGCGGGAAGCGCTGCCCGCGCTGGGACGCATCGCCGACCAGGCCGCCGACGCCCTCGACCGGCCGGGCACCCCGCCCTCGCCGGGCATCACGGCGCTGTTTGGCGGGGGCGGGCAGGCCGAGCAGGAGCTGTACATCAGCTTTGCCAGCAATCGGATTTACCTCGTCACCGCCCGCCCGTTGAACGAGCGGCTCAACGCGGACGCCGTGCATCGCCTCCGCGAACTGATGGACCGGACCCGCGGCGAGGTGCCCGGCGTGAACGTCGGCCTCACCGGCGGCCCCGTGCTGGAGTTGGACGAGATGGCGCAGGCGCAAAAGGACACGCTTCTGGCCTCGGTCGTGTCGTTGATCATCTGCGCGTTGTTGTTCATTTACGGCTACCACGAGACCGGCCGGCCGGTGAAGGCCGTGGTGTGTCTGGTGGTGGGGCTGGCGTACACGCTCGCGTACGCCACCGCCACCGTCGGCCACCTGAACATCCTCACCATCACCTTCCTGCCCATCCTGATCGGCCTGGCGATTGACTTCGGCATCCATCTGGTCAGCCGCTACGAGGAGGAATTGCGGCACGGCCGGACCGAGCGGCAGGCGTTGGAAATCGCGCTGGTGAACACCGGCAAGGGCATCTTCACGGGCTGCTTCACCACGGCCGGCGCGTTTCTGGCGATGGGGTTCACCGAATTCAAAGGCATCCGGGAAATGGGCCTCATCAGCGGCGGCGGCCTGCTGCTGTGTCTGGCGCCGATGCTCACGCTCCTGCCGGTGCTGCTGCTGCGCGGCCGGCAGAACATTCTGGATCACCTCCAGCAGGCGGCCGATCCCCGCGCCCGCCTGGAGCGGCTCTGGCTCAGCCGGCCCGGGCTCACCCTGGGCCTGGCCGCCACCGTCACGATCCTGGCCGCCGGCCAGTTGCGGCGGGTCTGGTTCGATCACAACCTGCTGAACCTCCAGTCCGCGGACCTCTCGTCGGTGGTGTACGAACACAAGCTCATCAACCACGCCAGCCGCTCGGTGATCTTTGGCGTTGTCACCGCCAGTTCCCTCGAGGAGGCGCGCGGGCTGCAAACCCGTCTCGAAGCCCTGCCCACCGTGGCGGGCGTGGATTCGATGGTCAACTACCTCACCGAGGACCAGACCGGCAAGCTCGCGCTCATCCGCCAGATTCGCGCCCAACTCGCCGGCCTGCGGTTCCCCGACGTGGATCCGGATCCGGTCAACCTCGCGGAACTGCGGCAGACCATCCGCCTGCTCCAGGCCTACCTCGGCCTGGGCGCCAGCCTGTCGGACCGTGGCGGCGAGGAGGAAATCTCGGAGACGCTGCGCGAGGTGCGTGCGGCCCTCGCGCGGCTGAATGCCGCCATCGCCGACACCGACCCCGAGACGGCGGCGCGCAAGCTCGGCGATTTTCAGCGGGCCTTGCTGACCGACCTGCACCAGACCCTCGATGCCATCAAGCACCAAGACGACACCGCGCCGCTGCAGACCGGGGACATTCCCGCGCCGTTGCGGCATCGCTTCATCAGCAAAGGCGGCGACCGTTACCTGCTCCAGGTCAACCCGCGCTCGAACGTCTGGGAACACGTGAATCAGGAAGCTTTTGTGCGGGATATCCGGCAGGTGGCGCCCGACGCGACCGGCGAGCCCGTGCAACTTTACGAGTACATCACCCTGCTCAAGGACAGCTACGTCGAGGCCGCGTACTACGCCCTGGCGGCGGTGGTGGTGCTGGTGTTCATCCATTTCCGCAGCCTCACCTGCGTGATCCTGGCGTTGCTGCCGGTGGGCCTGGGCATGTTGTGGACGGCGGGCTTCATGGGCTGGATGGGCGTGCCGTTCAACCCGGCCAATATCATGACCCTGCCGCTGGCCGTCGGCATCGGCGTCACCAACGGCATCCACGTCCTCAACCGTTTCGCCGAGGAAGGTACGCCCACGATCTTCGGCCGTAGCACCGGCAAGGCGGTCCTGCTCTCGGCGCTCACCACCGTGGCCGGCTTTGGCAGCCTGATGCTCGCCCAGCATCGCGGCATCGCCAGCCTGGGCCTGCTGATGTCCATCAGCACCACCGCCTGCATGGTCGCCGGCGTGGTGGTCCTGCCGGCGGTGCTGACGTTGCTGCTCCGACGGGGCTGGCGCCTGCCCGGCGGCCACGCCCGCCGACCGGATGGGGCGGTGGTACCGGAAATCCTGGCGTCGCACCGGCCAGAGGGAATGGTGCTGCCCAAGGATTGACGGCTGGAGCCAGGAGTCAGCGATCAGGAGTCAGGAGTCAGAAACGAGCAGCGAGAAGCGGGAAAAGAGCATCCGGCTTCCGCCCCGCTCACAACCGGTGGACAATTTGCGATGGACGGTGCGCCGCGAACCCCTAGGTTGCGGCGATGGAAACGCTCGGACCCAAACCCTTCGCGCGAAACCCGGACGGCGGCTACCTTTCCGCCATCGGCACCCTCTTCCCGCGGCACCGGCTGCTCATCACTGACCCCCCGATCCACTCGTTCCAGCGGGCGCGTTTCATGGAGTGGCTCCAGCGCTCCGCAACGGCGGCCGACGGCAAGCCCTGGACCCGGCGGCGGTTGAAGTGGGAGGCGGCGGAGAGCGTGGACCTGGTGTTCGAGCCGGGCGACGTGGTGCTGATCCGGCCGGAAGTGGAGCGGCTCGACCTCGCGTTCCTGAGCGACCAACTGCTGCAGGACGCCTGCGAGGTGCCCAAGCACCGGATTCGTTTCGCCCGCACGCACGATCCCCGCGTGCGCCAGGCGCTGCGCGAGCGGGGCGAGTTGTGGCGGATGTTCTCGATGGTCTTCGACCGGGCCGCGGCCATTCAGGCCATCCGGCAGAGCCGCGTGGCGATCCATTGCCAGCCGATTTACTACTACAACGCCCAGTCCGGCACGCGCTGGCTGACGTGCCAGGAGTTTGCCGGACTCGGCCAGCTCGACGACGCCGCGCTGGCCCGGCAGTTGGATGAAATCCGCGAGCACTGCGACCAGCGCAACCGGCACGGCAACCCCGAGCTGGCCTTCTTCGGAGTCGAGCCCTTGAAGTTCGGCGCGCCGTTGTTCAACGGGCCGGGCTTCGGCGATCTGGCCTCCGGGACGTTGCGCACCCGATACGACGAGCTGGCGCGGTTGTTCCGGGAGGCCACGGACAAGCTGCTGCGGGCGGACGACGTGGAGGCTGATTACTGGCGGGACAGGATGCTCCTGGCCATCACGGGGGCTTCGGAGCGGGACGGGCGGGACGACCCGGCGCTGCACCCCGGGGTGGAATCCATGCTGAAGCTGCGCTGGCTGCCGGGCGGGCGCTTCGAGCAGGGCGAGTTCATCTTTGAATCCTTCCTGCCCACCACGGACGCGCCGCCGGACAATTCCGAATTGCTGCCGTTCTGGGATCCGCTGGCCCGGGGGTTCATCGCGAATTTCATCCGCGAATACGGCAACCTCGAGCACCTGAATCTGGCGCGCGTGGAGGCCACCACCGCCGCGGCGGCGCGCCCGCGGGGCCGGCGCGGGGTTTATCTGGCGGAACTGAAGGTGCGCGACGACGCCCAGGCCCGCGTCCTGTTTTTGCGCGTGCAACGCTGGGGCATCGCGGAACGCTTGGCCGAAGTGGACCAGCAAGGTCGCCCGCGCATGGATCTGGTCGGCGCGATCCTCGAGACCGAGGAATACCTGGACTACACGCTTGACCGCCGGCTGGGCTGTCTGCAATTCGGCATGCGCCTGCCGCCACGCATGCACATGCGGCGGGTCACCGAGCGTTACCAGGGCGTCCGGCCGGAGTACCGCAAGCTGCGCCTGCCGGTCATCTACTTCGAGCGCGAGTATCTCGCCGGCATTCCCACCAACCGCATTCCGGAGCGCAAACTGCAGGACCCCCGCTACGCGCTCGCCCTGGCCCGCCTGCTGGGTGCGGCGGCCGCCCCCAACCTCGTGGTGGGCCGCACGCTCGAGCCAGCGGCGCCCGACGCACCCGGCGAGCCGCTCTTCGACAACGGCGACGAGATCGTCGTGGAAGGCTCCGACGGCCTGCCGCGCCACCTGTTCCTGGTGGATCACAGCGGCGCGTTCACCGACTGGCGCACGCCCACGCTCCTGCCATTTGCCCAGAGCTACGCCGGGCCCGCCAACCACCGGGCGGAAAACGTGGCGGACCCGCGGGCCTTTGCCGAGGCCTACCTCACGGCGTTTGGCGAGGAACTGCAGCGGCTCTTCAAGGACTACGAGCTGCGCAAAGCCGCGTTCGACGGCCTGTTCAAGCACCTGACCGCGGACCCGGCCGGCAACTTCGCCCACCGCTGGAGCCGCGTGCTCGAACGGCTGGCGCGGACGAACATCGAGGAGGTGGTGCAGGAAGTCCGGCGGCACGTCGCCAGCCTGCCTTGACCGCTGGCGCAAACGCGTCCGCCGCCGGGCTCAGATGGGCCGCTTCAATTGAGGAAGGGGAGCCCACGCGCCCGCGCGTGTTCCGACCGGCGCCCTCGCCGGTCGGCGCTCCACACTCGGACCGCACCAGGCGGTGCCCCAAACCCGCCGCGCCGGAGGTGGCGGGCGAGGCGCCTGCCACGGTACCCGGGCGGGTGCGCTTCCCAGTCCAGTCGCATCGCTCCGGCTCAGGCCTTCAGATATTCCCGCGGGAATTTCCACGGCGCGCGGTAACGCGGCACGGCCAGTTCCGCCGCCTCGCGGTCGCCCACGATCCGTTCGGTGGCCGGATCAAACCGGATCGCGCGACCCAGCTTCAGCGAGAGCAGGCTCAGCACGATCGGCACGTCCACGCGCACGTGGTAAAACACGCTGCAACCCGGCTGCTGCCGCGTTTTGATGCAGTCGAGCCATTCACGCTCGTGGCCGGGCGAGGGCGGGATCGAGGGCGGCGGAGGCTCCTTGTCCTTGAGCCGGTCGCCTTCGGCCAGCAGCCGGAACATGCCGTAGTTCGCGTACAACGTGCCGTTCTCGCCGTGGAAGTAGATGCCCAGCCGGCGCTCGGGCGGCTGCGACTTCATCAGGAAGTCATAGCTGTTCGTGAGCGACGACATCCAGGTGAGCGTGAAGCCCGGATACTGCCACAGCACTTCGTGGTGGTCGTAGGCATCGCCGTCGTCGCGCAAGACGTACCGGCCGCCCGCGGAACTCGTGACCGTGGGATAGCCCAGGTCCAGCGCCCAGACGGGCAGGTCAATGATGTGCGGGGCCATGCCGGGGGTCCACCCGCCGGAATAGGCCAGCCACGAACTGTGATAATAGGCGTCGGCGGCCAGGGTGGGATTGAACTCGCAGCGCGGCGCGGGGCCGCACCACAGGTCCCAGTCCAGCCCGGCGGGCACGGGCGCGGGCTGGGCGCGGCCCACGCCCTCCGGCGACTGGTTCATCACGTTGAAGGTGCGGGCGACGCCGATCCTGCCCAGGTTGCCGGAACGAACGTACTCGACCACGCGCCGGTAGTTGTCGCCGGCGTGAATCTGCGTGCCGATCTGGCTGATGATGCCGTGCCGCTTCACCGCGTTGCGCACCGCCAGGCTTTCACCGAGGTGCAGGGTCATCGGCTTCTGGAGGTAGATGTCCTTGCCGGCCTCGCAGGCGGCGATGGCCTGGAGCGTGTGCCAGTGCGGCGGCGTGGCGATGATCACCGCGTCCACGTCCGGCCGGGCGAGCACTTCGCGGTAATCGTGGTACGGCCGGCAGGTGTCTTTGAACTGGGCCACCACGCTGTCGCGCCGCTGGGCCCACACGTCGCAGGCGGCGGTCACGACCACGTCCGGGTACTGGGCGCAATTGTTTAGATTGGCGCGGCCCATCCCGCCGCAGCCGATCAAGCCGATGTGAATCTTGCTGTTTGGCCCGGTCCGCCGGCGCGGCGGCGGTTTCGGAGCCGGTGCACGGGCGGCGGCGGTGGAGCCCAGCGCGGCGACCCCCGTGCTGCGTTGCAGAAAGTCGCGCCGGGACAGCGTCGCGGCGGACGGATCATTGGGAGGCGGGTTCATGGCGCGAGCGTGCTCCGGGTCCGGCGGTGGAGGCAAGTCCGGGCATTCATCGCCGCGTGGCCAGCCGCAGCAAGACCGAGCCGCGGCGCGGCAGTTCACCCGCAAACCCGTCCAGCCGGCCGAGGTCTTTCTGCCGCCACAAATCGCGCACGCGCGGCGAGCCGGCGATTCCCAGTTGCGCCCAGGCGACCTTCACCCGCGCGGGAATTTCGCCCTTGTTGAACAAACCCAACGCCTTCGCGCCGTCGTGAAGATCCTTGACCATCGCAAACGTGTCCTCGTCGAGCGGCACGACGCGCGCGCACCGGCCGAGCGGATCCTGGTTCACCGCGATCACCTCCGGGTTGCACAGCACGTTGAGTGTGAACTCGTCCAGCCGGCCCATGTCGCCGCTGAAAAACAGCGGCGCGGCCATGAGGCTCCAGAGCGACATGAAGGCATACTGCTCGCCGGACGTGAGCGGGCAGGGCTTGGGCGTCCCGATGGTGCGGGCGTCGCCGATGTAGCCGATCTGGATGTAGTCCGGGTCGTTCCACGCGCCGGGCTTCTGCCAGTCGCGGTGGCCGGCGTTTCGCAGCGCGATCTCGAAGACGCGGTCGAGCTCGAAGCCGAGGTCGCCGGCCGTCCGCCACGAGTGGCCGCCCACTTCCGCGCCCCATTTCCAGACCTCGCCCATGCCGTACTGGCAAAGGTTCAGGACGATGTCGCGCGGTTGCTCGCGGAGCAGCCGGCCCATGAGCGCGTACGGCTTCTTGAACTTCACCAACTCGGGGGCGGCGTCCTTCGCAGCGATCTCACCGTACGAGCACCAGTCGTACTTGAGCAGGTCGAAACCCCATTCGGCGAACTGCCGGGCGTCGTCCGCCTCGTGCTGCCAGGCCCCGGCAAAACCGGCACAGGTGCGCGGACCCGGCGAGGTGTAGATGCCGGCCTTCAGGCCCCGGGCGTGGATGTAGGCCGTCAAGGCCTTCATGTCCGGGAAGTGGCGGTTCGGCAGGATGCGGCCGGCGGCGTCCCGCGCCGGACCCACGCGGAGCGGGTCGGCGTGTTTCTCGGCGTTCATCCAGCAGTCATCAATGCTCACGTACTGGTAGCCCGCGTCCGCCATGCCGCTGCTGACCATCACGTCCGCCGCCTCGCGCATGAGCGCGTCCGTGATGCGGTCGTAATGCGTGTACCAGTGGTTCCAGCCCATCGGCGGCGTCAGGGCCAGCGTGTCGCCGGCAATGATCTTGAACTCGCGCCGCGCCGCGCCGTGGCGGTTGCGCGCGGTGAACGTGACCCGGTGCTCGCCGCGGGCGGGCGCGGTGCCGGTGATGATGCCGGTGTCCGGGTTGAGCGTCAGCGAGGCGGGCAGGCCGCGGGCGGACCATTTCATCGGCCGCTCGCCCTGGGTGGGAATGCGGTAAAGAAACGGATTCCCCGGCCGGCAGCCATAGACCAGCGGGTTGTTGAGCCGCGGCGCGGGGCCGGGTTTCGGCGTGAGGATGACGAACTCCTCCTTCGGCACCGGGCGGTCAATGGCTTGCGGTTTCGCGCCGCTGACCAGCAGCCGCGCCCCGGCCCAGTCCGCGTGGTCGAAGTCCGTGCCGTCGCCCGCGTCTTCCACCCAGAGCACCAGCCGCGCGACGCCGCGCACGTCCACGTCCACCGCCCTCGCCGGCTGGCCCCGGCGCATCACACCCGAGGACCAGAGCCGGCGGCCGTCACCGACGATCTTGAACACCACGCTGGCCTTGTCGTTGCCCGCGGCGTCGTCCACGCCCACCCGGGCCTGGAACCGCGACGCGCCGCCGGCCAGCTCGATCCAAAACGTGCTGTTCGCGTGCGTGCCCACGCCGCGGTCGAACCGCTCGCCGGCGATGCTCAGCGGCTTGCCAGTCACCGCCTTGTCCGCCTGCGCCTGGCCCCAGCCTTGCCGGACCTTGGTCAGATCGAGGCTGCCCAGCCAGATGGTCTCGGCGGAAGCGGAAACCGCAGCCGCCAGCAAGGCCAGCCAGGCAAGGAGGGGGGTGCGAACGAGATTAGGATTAAGAGGAAGATCAAGAGGAAGGCGGGAAAATGCCGATTTGGCGCGTGCGCGAGTTACAGGAAGGATTGGCTTCACGCGGCCACGGTGAAGCCGCGGCGTGGGACCGACGTTGACCGCCGTCAAGCCGGGGGCGTGCCCGTTCGGTGCGGCGCGTGTGGCTCAGCGCGTCTGGGCGAAGAGCATCAGCACGCGCGGACCTCTATCGGTCTGGAGCTGGAAGCGCTCCTCGTGCGGGCCGTGCGGCACCACCAGGCCGTCGCAGGTCCGGTCGTGCGTCGGATGCCCGTCCACCAGGAGCATGTAATGGTGCGTGCGGTTGCCGGGGATGTGGTGGACCGTCACGTGCCAGGAGTCGAGCTTGCCGTCGCGGGTCATGGGCATCGGCTGCCAGTGCGTGAACGAGCCGACCACCTCGACCCGTTCGGGCTCACGGGTCTGGCCGTCCGGGAGACGGTAGCGGAAGACCTTGGTGAACGTCTGGCCCCGGTTTTGATTGTCCGGGGCCGGCGGCCGGACCGCCGCAGGCGATTCGCGGAACATCGGTCCGCCCGCCCGGGAGGCCGGTTTTTGCGGGGCCAGCAGATTGCGCAGATAGCCGATCATGACGCCTCAAAATCCTTCGTCCACCCCCTCGGGCAGCCGCTTGCGCCGGGTGGACCGGGCGCAAGGCTAGCCGCGTTCCGTCCGGCCGCAACCCGCGAGCAGCCCCGGGCGTGATTTTTTCCGGAGCGGCCGGTCGAAACGAAAGAACATCGCGCCGCGCGTGCCGGCAATCTTGAGTTCCGGGACCGTCCGGCGCATGCTTGCACCATCAATTTACCGCCATGCCCTTGATTGTCACGCCCCGGCGTCTGGACGCGATCAGCGAACTCTACCACCAGCTCGGCAGCATGCTGGCCTCGGGCATCACGCTGGTGCAAGCCGTGGAACTGATCCGCGCCGCGCCACCCAGCGGGGCGTTTCGGCCTCCGCTGGACCGCGCGCTCGAGGACCTCAAGCAGGGCTCCACTTTCTCCGAGGCCCTGGCCAACCGCCGTGGCTGGCTGCCGGACTTCGACATCGCCCTGATCGCCGCCGGCGAGAAAAGCGGCCGGCTGGACGCCTGCTGCCGGCGCCTGGCCGGGTATTACAAGGACCGCGCGCGGCTCATCCGGTCCATGCTCAGCGACCTGGCCTACCCGGCCTTTGTGATCCTGCTAGTGATCCTGATTTTTCCGCCCAACACCCTGGCCAACCTGGTCTGGAAGGGCGACGTGGCCGGTTTCGTGATGCCCAAGCTGGGCACGCTGGCGATCCTGGGGCTGGCCGAACTGGTCATCCTGGTCCTCAACCACACCGGCAGGGCGCGCTGGTTCCGCGCCGCCTGGGAGGAGTTGCTGCACGCCATCCCGGTGTTTGGCCGGGCACGCCGGGCGATGGCGCTGGCACGGCTGACGCTGGCCCTGGAAGCCTTGCTGAACGCCGGGGTGAACATCATCGAGGCCTGGCCGCTGGCGGCCGCGGCCAGCGGATCGCCCGCCTTGGAACGGGCGGTCGCCCAAGCCCGCGAACGCATGATTGCGGGGGAGACTCCGGGCGAGGCGATCGCCCGCGAATCCGTGTTCCCCGCCCGGTTCACGAGCCTGTATCGCAGCGGCGAATTGAGCGGCCGGCTGGACCAGTCGCTGGGCTACCTGCAAAGCGACTACGCCGACGAATCGGCGCGCCTGTACAAGCGGATGGCCGAATGGACGCCCCGGCTGGTCTTTCTGATCATCGCCGCCATGGTGGGGTACTTCGTCGTGTCCTTCTGGCTCCAGTATTTCGGCGGCGTGTTGGACTCGCTCGACGCCGCCACGCAAGGCCGGTGAGCCGGCGCCGCGCTTGCCTTCCCCGCCCCATCCCATTACAAGGACGCGCAAAGCCAATACTTGAGCCGGCCGGCGGCCAAGCCAGACTGCCCCGCGTATGCCTGAGAACATCAAGCTGGAAGACGCCATCGAGTTCGCCGAAAACCCCGAGCCGCGCTGTCCGTGCGTGCTGCTGCTGGACACCTCGGGCTCGATGTCGGGCGAACCCATCGAGGCGCTGGGCCAAGGGCTGCAGACCTTCAAGGCCCAACTGGTCAGGGACCCCATGGCCTGCCGCCGCGTCGAGGTGGCCGTGGTCACGTTCGACAGCGAGGTGAAGCTGGCCCACGATTTTGTCACCGCCGAGCGTTTCGAGCCGCCGCGCCTGACCGCGCAGGGTCAGACCTTCATGGGCGGCGCCATCCACAAGGCGCTGGACATGATCCAGGCGCGCAAGCAGCAGTACCGCGCCAATGGCGTGGCCTATTACCGGCCCTGGGTCTTCATGATCACCGACGGCGAGCCGCAGGGCGAACCGGAGAGCATCGTCGAGGCCGCGGCGCAGCGGCTCAAGAGCGACGAAGCCGCCAAACGTGTCGCGTTCTTCGCCGTGGGGGTGGAAGGCGCCAACATGCAACGCCTGGCGCAGATCGTGGTGCGCACGCCGGTCAAACTGGTCGGCCTGAATTTCACCGAGATGTTTGTCTGGCTCTCGCGCAGCATGGAGAAGGTGGCCCAGTCGCGCACGGACGAACAGGTTGCCCTGCCCCCGCCCGGCTGGGGCGCGGTGTGAGGACCGCGGCGATGCTTAGCAGTTTCGCGCATCTCCGGCGGCGGGTTGTGTCTTCAAACCGCGCTTCCACCGGCACGTCCGGCGGGCGCCTCTCACCTGAAACTGGGAGCGCCAGCTTCCCTGCCGGCATTCGCGAGCCGGGCGTGATGCCGCCGGCAAGGATGCCGGCGCTCCCAGCGGCTTTGGTTCTCCGCTGACGTCGTGAACATCCACACCCCAGCCAAAATCCCGCCCTGGCATGTGGTCGCCGCGGCCGTGCGCGGCAAAGGCCACGAAAAGGCCGGCCAGCCCTGTCAGGACGCCGTGGCCTGGCGGGAAGTTCCGGGTCGTGTCCTGCTCGCCGCCGTGGCCGACGGCGCCGGTTCGGCCAAACTGGGCGAGGTCGGCTCCGAGATTGTCGTCCGCAGCGCGCTCGCGTTCCTGGAAGAGTCGTTGAAGGACGCGGCCGCCTGGCGTGAAGAAGGTGGCGCCAGGTCCCGGCTCAAGGCCGCGCTCGAGGCGGCGTTGACGGCGCTGACCGCCGAGGCGGGCAAACGGCCGGCCCAGCCCGGCGACCTCGCCACCACGCTGCTCATCTGCGTGGCGACGCCGGAACGGGTGGCCGCAGCGCAGATCGGCGATGGCGCGGTGGTGCTGGCCGAAGCTGAGGGCGGCTTCCGCGCGCTCACCAAACCGCCAGCCGGCGAGTACTTGAACGAGACAGTGTTTCTGACCTCGGAAGACGCGCTGGCCCGCGCGCAGTTCGAGGTCTGGTCCGGGCCGGTGCGGCAGGTGGCCTTGTTCTCGGACGGCTTGCAGATGCTGGCGCTCAAGATGCCGGAAGCCACGCCGCACGCGCCGTTCTTCAAGCCGCTGTTCGCCTGGCTCGAACGCGCGACCGACGCCGCCGCGGCCCAGGCGGACCTTGAATCGTTGCTACGCTCACCGCGCGTGACGGACCGGACCGAGGATGACCTCACCTTGCTGCTGGCGCGGCGGCCTTGAACCATGCGTCTGCACCTCGAGGCCACCGGCGAGGACGTGGAGCTGGGCGAGTCGCACCAACTCGCCGCCGGCGGCGAGGCGCGCATCTTCATCCATCCCGGCGACGCCACGCAGGTCGTGAAAGTCTGGCATCAGCCCACGCCCGAGCGCGCGCGCAAGGTACAGGCCATGCTGGCCAACCCGCCCGCCGACCCCATGGCCGCGCAAGGCCACGTGGCCATCGCCTGGCCCGTCAGCCTGGCGCTCGCGGCGCGGCGGCTGGTGGTGGGCTTCGCCATGCCGCGGGTGCAGGGCGTGCATCCGGTGATTGACTACTTCAATCCCAAGTCGCGCCTGAAGCATTCGCCGCTGTTCAACTGGTTTTACCTGCACCGCACGGCGCGGAACCTCGCCACCGCCATGCGCGCCCTGCACGAACGCGGCTACGTGATCGGCGACCTCAACGAGTGCAACATCCTCGCCTCCGAGACGGCGCTGGTCACGATGGTGGACACCGACTCGTTCCAGGTCTGGGACGCCGCCACTGGCACGCTGTTCCGCTGCCGCGTGGGCCGGCCGGAGTTCACCCCGCCGGAATTGCAGGGCAAGTCGTTCGCCCAGATCAACCGCGAGCCGGCCCACGACCACTTCGGCCTGGGCATCCTGATCTTCCAGCTCCTCATGGAAGGCACGCATCCGTTCGCCGGGGTGTATCGCGGGCACGGCGAGCCGCCGCCGCTGCCCGAACGCATCGGCGCGGGGCATTTCCCGCAGGGCGGCAATCCGCAGGTGCCGTACACGCCCACGCCCACAGCGCCGCGCTTCGAATGGCTGCATCCGGTGCTGCAAAACCTGTTCTGCCGCTGCTTCCGCGACGGGCATGGCCAGCCGGCGCTGCGGCCGGACCCGTTGAGCTGGCAGTACGGCCTGGAAGAGGCGGAACTGAACCTGGTGTCCTGCCACGACAACCAGCAGCACGTCTTCAGCAACCATCTGCAAGGCTGTCCGTGGTGCGAGCGCGCCGTGATGCTGGGCGGGCGCGACCCCTTTCCAAGCGTGGCGGCGGTCCAGGCCGGGGAACACCTCCGCCCCGCGCCGCAAACCCGCACCCGCCTCAAGCAAACCTCCGGCTGGAGCCTGCCCTATCCCGGTCGCCCCACGCCAGGCGGACGCACACCGCCGCTGCCGCGCCCCATCCCGGCGTCCACGCCCACGTCCGCACCGCAAACCGCCGGCGGCGGCAACAGGCTGCGGAACCTGCTTGCCGGCTGGCGGCAAGGCCGCGCGACGGGCGGTTCTGGAACCGGCGGTACCGCCGCGGACGCGCTGCGTCAGGCCTTCGCCGCCGCGAATCGCAACGACCTGGCGTGGAGCGCGCTGTTTTTCGCGCTGCTGGCGTTGGCGCTGCGCGCGGCCATCGGGTGGTCGTGGCTGCCGCCGGAAGCGCGGGCGTTGCCGCGGGTTCCCGCGTTGCTCGCCGCCTTGCTGGGCCTGGGCGGACTGTACACGGCCGCGGATTGGAAGCGCGCGGGCGCCGGCCGCCGGCCCGCCACCGCCGCCATCATCATCAGCGTGCTAGTGTGGTGGCTTTGAGCCGTCGGGCGGCAGCCGGCCTTTGGCTCAGAGGCCGGAAAGCGTCGCCTCTCAGCGAGAGAGGCGACCCACCCAAGACGCCGGGCTGGAAGCCGGCCGCCAACCTGCCAAGCAATATGCCCGCACGAAATTAAGATGCGCCCGGGTGGCGCCAAATACCCTTGGGGGCTTCCCAAACCGCCCGGTTTGCCCTAGGCTCCACCCATGTCCCGTCGGCGAACACCTGCTCCGTGGTCTCCCCCTGCCGAGCCGCCGCCGCCGTCTGCCTGGACATTGCCCAGCCGCCGCGCGCCGCACGTTCAACGGGTGGCATTGATCGCCCTGGGCTTGGCCGTGATCGCCAGCGTGGTCGGCGCGCTGGCCGGACTGCGCCTTCCCGCCGGCTGGCGGTGGCTCGAGGGGGTGATTCCGGTGCTGGCGGCCATCGCGACCCTGGCCTCGCTGGCCGCGCGCCTGCCGTTGCAGAACGTCCTGGCCTGCGGACTGGTCCTGTTTTTCACCTCGGGCATGGTGATGGCCGTGGCGGCGTACACCGGCACGCCGCTGGGCAAGTTCGAGTTCGACCGCGAACTCGGCCCGCGGTTGCTGGGTTTCGTGGCGTGGCCCACGCCGTTTCTGTGGCTGGCGGTCCTGCTCAGCGCGCGGCAATGCGCGAAGGTGATCCTGCGTCCCTGGCGGCGCATCCGCTCGTACGGCTGGCTGCTGCTGAGCGTGGCGCTCGGCTTGAGCCTGGTGCTCGCCGTGCCCTTGGAGCCGTTCGGACGCCAGGCGCTGGGCTGGTGGAAATGGCCCCACACGGAGACGGCTGGAAGCTGGTTTGGCGCGCCGCCGGCGTTTCCGCTCACGGTGGTTCTGCTGACAGCGGCGCTGTTGCTGTTCGTGACGCCCTGGCTGATCACCAAGCGTCCCACCGGCCAGGTGGCAGACTATGGTCCGGCGCTGGTCTGGCTGGCTTTGGACCTCTGGGCCACACTGGGCAATGTAAGCCTCGGGCTCTGGCTGCCGGCCGGCATCGGCCTGGCGGGCGGCGCGGCGGCCGCGGTCCTGGCCTGGCGGGGCGGCAAGGCGGTGGTCAGCTCGCCGGCTCAACCCGGCGCTTTGCCAGTTTCAACCGCGTGACCGTCTTGCCGTCGGTTTCCTCGACGGCGAGTTCGTATGCCCCCACGGGCACCGTATCGCCGTGCTTGGGGAAGCCGCCCAACTGGTGGGTCACGAAACCGCTGGTGGTGGTCACGCCTTCTTCGTGCAGGCTTTCGCCGACCAGTTCTGCCAGTTCATGCAACGGAAACCGGCCGTCCAGTTCCCAGGTGTCCGGCCCGGTGCGCACGCTCAAAGGCGGTTCCTGGTCGAACTCGTCCTGAATCTGACCGACGAGTTCTTCGAGGATGTTCTCCAGCGTCACCATGCCCACGGTGCTGCCGTATTCGTCCACGACGATGGCCAGGTGAACACGCCGTTCGAGGCAGAGCTGCAGCAGACGGTCCAGCCGCGCGGTCTCGGGCACGTAGAGGAGTTTCCTCGCCACCGGGAGCAGGTCCACCCCGATGCGGGCCTTTGCACGCGACGCAAACAGGTCTTTGATATGTACCACGCCGAGCGTGCGGTCGAGGTCGCTGTCCTCGCAGATCGGAAAACGGGAATACCGGGTCTTGTCCGCGAGTTCGAGACAGGACTCAATGGTGGCCGTGGTGCTGATGGCCACGATGTCGCGCCGGGGCCGCATGACCTCGCGGGCCACGCGCTGGCGCAGGTCGAAGGCGTTGAGCACCACCCGCCGGCTGAAGCTGGTGTCGCCGCCCGGCCGGGCCGGACCGGAGACCAGCAGGCGCAACTCCTCCTCGCTGTGGCCGAGTTCGGCCTCGCTAACCGGTTCAATGCCGACGCGGCGGAGCAGCCAGTTGGCGGCGTGGTTGAGCGTCCAGATGGCCGGGTAGGACGCCTTGTAGAACCAGTCCAGCGGGATGGCCACCCAGAGCGAGGTGGGCAGCGGCTTGCGGATGGCCAGCGACTTGGGGGCCAGTTCGCCGGCCACGATGTGGAGAAACGTGATGATCGAGAACCCGACGGCGAAGGCGATCGAGTGCCGCACCTGTTCGGATTCGATCTGCAGCCACCGCACCACCGGCTCCAGCAGGGACGCAAACACCGGCTCGCCGATCCAGCCCAGCCCCAGGCTGGCCAGGGTGATACCCAGTTGCGTCGCGCTCAAGGCGGCGTCCAGGTTGCCCAGGATGCGCCGCGCCACGCGCGCCCGCCGGTGGCCTTTCGTGGCCAGCGAAACCAACTGCGTGTCCCGGACTTTCACCACCGCGAACTCGGCCGCCACGAAGAAGCCGTTCAACAGCACCAGCACCAAGACGGCGCAGAGTTTCCAGATCACCTCGCCGATGAAATCCCAGTTCACAACGTCACCTCCCCGAAGATGAACCGCAGGATGTCGGTGAGCGTGAGAATCCCGATCTCCCGGCGTTGCGGGTCCAGAACCACGGCCAGGCGCTGACCGCTGCGTTGGAACTGCCGCAGCGCCGTTTCGAGCGGGTGGTGTTCGGGCAGGTACAGGGCCGGCTCGAGCATCCGCGCCGCCGGTTGCGTCAGGTCGCCGCCCTCCCGGTACAGGATGGTGGGCAGGCTCACCACGCCCGCGATCCCCGGCCCGCCGGACTGGAGCACGGGCAGGCGGTCGTGATCGGTCTCGCGGCACCGCCGGCAGACCTCGCTGAGCGCCGCGTCCGCTGGCGCGCACACGACCCGCGCGAGCGGCACCATGAGCGAGCCGACGGTGATGCGTTGCATGTCCAGCACGCGGTTCACCATGCCCAGTTCCTCGCCGGAGAGCGACTGGGCGGACTCCTGCAAAAGCTGGCGCAGCTCCTCGCGGTTCTGAAAGAGCCGTCCCGGAAAATGCTTTCCACCCGTCACCTTCAGAAACGTCTGGGCCAGGCCGGCAATCAAGCGCACCGCCGGCCGCAGGACGCCATGCACCACCGCGAACGGCCGGGCCATCGCCAGGCACAGCCGCGTGGGGAACTGGCGGAAGAGCATCTTGGGCAGCAGATCGGCCAGCATGTACCACAGGAAAACCGTGCCCACCATCGCGCCGGTCAATACCAGCCGCCGGTCGCCCAGCCACGTGTGCAACCGGTGAAACGCCAGGCCCAGCAGCGCCACGCTGGCCAGGGTGTTGCCGATCAGGATGGTCCAGAGAAAATGCTCCGGCGCAGTGAGGAAGCCGTGCAGCAGCCGCGCCGAGGATTGTCCCTGCCGGGCCAGGCGCCGGATGCGCAGCCGGTTCAGCGCCGGCAGTCCCGCCTCCATGCCGGACAACAAGAAGGACACGGCAAACGCCCCGACGGCGAGCAGCAGCAGAAAAGCCAGGCTGTTCATGCAGCCTCCCGGATTTTGCCGCGTTCCGGCGTCACCCGCAGTTCGAGGATGCGGCGCTCGTTTGCCCGCGTCACCGTCAGGCGCAGACCGGCGATGCTGACAGTGGTGCCCACGGCCGGCACCAAACCGGTCTGGGCCAGCACCAACCCCGCCAGCGTGTCCACCTCCGGCACGTCGCCCAGTTGGGGGTACACCCGGCGGAAGTCGTCCAAGCGCACCGTGCCGCGCACCAGCCAGCCGCCGCCGGGCAGCGGCTTCATCACCAGCCCGGCCGTGTCGCCCGCGGACCGCGCTGGCCCCATGGCGAAGCCGAGGATGTCCTCGATGGTCACCACGCCGGCGGTGCCGCCGAACTCGTCCAGCACGATGGCCAGCCCGCGCTTCTGGCGCTGGAGGCTGCGCAGCAAGCTCAACAGGTTCATGCTTTCCGGCACGAACGACGGGAATTCGATCGCCTCCGCCAGGTCGCCCGTTGGATCGAGCAGCAACCGGCGGGTGTTCAACACGCCCACGATGGTGTCCAGCGAACCGTCATACAGCGGCAGGCGGCGATGCCGGTAGCGCCGGGCGGCGGCGATCATTTCCTCCACGCTCAGGTCGTCCGGCAACGCCACCACCTCCGCGCGCGGGCGCATCACGTCCTTGGCGGTCCGTTGGTCGAGGGCCAGGATTTGCAGGATGATCTCCCGCTCGCCGGCCTGGAGCTGGCCCTGCTCGTGCGCCAGGTCCAGCAACTCCCGGTATTCCTCGCTGGTGGTCGCGGTCCGGGACTGCACTCCGCGCGGCACAAACCAGCGCAACAGTTGCTCGTTCCCGCGCTGGGCCAGCCGGCACAGCGGCCCCACCACGCACTGCCAGGCCGCCACCGCGGGCGCCACGCGCGGCGCCCAGAATTCCGGCGCGCGCACGGCCAGCGTCTTGGGAATGACCTCGCCGGTCACCAGCACGAGGAGCAACACCGCCCCCAGCACCGGCCAGAAGGGCCAGTCGTGCTGGAACACTAGCCACAGCCCGAGCGCCACCAGACCCGCGTTGGCGAAGGTGTTGCCCAGGACGATGGTGGCCAGCAGATCGTCCGCGTGCTCGCGCAGGCGTTGCACCCGCTGCCCGGCGGCGGGCGCCGCCTCGCACAACTGCCGGAGCTGCCAGCGGCTCAGGGTGAACAGCGCCGTCTCGGCCAGCGCGAAGAAGAAACTCAACCCCGCAAAGGCGACCAAGGCACCGGCCACCAGGAGCGGTTGCATCGTCATGCGACCGGATCATGGCCGCTCACGGCGCGGAAAAGCAAAAACGTTTTCGGCTCACGCGCCCGGCCGGGCGTGTCTCAGTGTCTTGCGATGCCGGATACCCGATGTCGGAGTAAGGTGCGAGGCCCGAGGCGCGAGGTGTTCGGATTTCGGGTTTCGGATTTCGCGGCCGCTGGCCGCGCCGGTGGGGCGAGACTCTGTCGAGCCCTGTCATTCTCGGAAAGCGGACGATCGTGTGCGCGGCAAGGACGTTTCGCGCACGCTGCAACCGCCGGCAAGATGCCGGCGCTACCGGTTCACGGACGGTTCAGTTCAGAACTGAAGCGGGCGCATCTCATTTTCGGCAGCCGGTGGAAACAGCCGGCACCGCTGGGGTAGCGGTAGCCATCCCTGGCTGCCGCAAAGGGCGGCATCCCGCCGCCCGGAATCTGCGACGGAGAGCACGCCCCAGGCTGCCGCCCCACCCCACCCCACCGGGAGGAAGCCCGGCTCTACGGCCGGCTGGAAGCCGGCGCCACCCCGGCAAGCGATCCTGTCTGCGCGAAATGGAGATGCGCCCAATTGAAACCCAGGGCCGAAAATCTTTTGCCAGCACCGGCGTGCCGACCCACCTTGTCGGGACTTATGAAGGCATCCCGGTCGGTTTGGTGGCTGTTCCTGTGCGCTGCGCTCGCGCAGGCGGCCGAACCCCTCCAAGTGCTTCCCCCCACCCCTGCCGACGAAGGCGTCTGGCTGGAATGGCGCGGGGGCGACCCCGGCCGGGCCTACACGGTGCAAACCCGCGACACCTTGCGCGGCGGACTCTGGGTGGCCGCCCCCGCCGACACGCCCTGGCCACTGCTGACCAACCGCTGGCTCGATCCCCGCCCCGCCGACCGCCCGCGCTTCTACCGGGTGCTGGCCGTGGAACCCGCCGAGCGCGGCAAGGTGCTGTCCGTCTCGGATTTCGGGATCTACGGCGCCGCGCAACTCAACTTCATGTTCCGGCTCGCCGGAATTCCGGTCACCGCCACGAACGATGTCGCCGCCTACAAACTGGTCTATGAAACCGTTGATCCCTGGGGCGGCCGCGCGCAGGCGTCCGGCTTCATTGCCATTCCGCAGGTGACCGGCCGCAGTTGGCCGCTGGCCAGTTACCAGCACGGCACGCTGGCGAAAAAATCGGAGGCGCCGAGCGCCAATGCCTTGGGCGAACGGCTGGTCGGCCTGGCCTTCGCCGCCTCGGGCTACCTCGGCGTGCTGCCGGATTATCTGGGCCTGGGCGACTCGCCGGGCGTGCCTGCGTACCACCACGCCCGCGCGGAGGGCACCGCCGGCGTGGACATGCTCCGGGCCGGGCGCGCGTTCTGCGCGAGCCGGGGCGTGGCGCTCGACGGGCAGTTGTTCCTGATCGGTTACTCGCACGGCGGCCACGCCACGATGGCGTTGCTGCGCGAACTTGAGACCTTTCACGCCGATGAATTCACCGTCACCGCCGCCGCGCCGATGGCTGGGGCGTACGACTTGTCCGGCGTGACCACCGAGGATTTCCTGTCGCCGCGCCCCAAACCCAATCCGTATTACTCGGCGCTCCTGCTCGCGGCGCTGCAGGACATCTACCGCCTCGCGCCCAGTCTGGGGGACCTGCTGGCCCCGCCGTACAATCAGACGCTGCCGCCGCTGCTCACCGGCCAGAACACCGGCGCCGAAATCAACGCGGCCATGCCCGCCGACCCGCGGCAGGTGCTGCGGCCCGAGTACCTCGCGGCGTTCACGGCGGACCCGGACCACGCGCTGCGCCACGCGCTGCGTGACAACGACGTCTTCCGCTGGACGCCGCGGTCGCCGCTGCGGCTGTACCATTGCGCGGGCGACCAGGACGTGCCGTTCGCCAACTCCCAGGTGGCGTTTGAAGCCTTCCAAGCGGCGGGCGCGAGTCAGGTGCAACTCCTGGACCTGAATCCAAACGCCGATCACGGCGGCTGCACCCTACCCAGTCTGCTGGCGGCCAAGGTCTGGTTCGACAGCCTGCGGCAGTAGTCGGAGCGACCTGCTTTACAGCGGAAGAAGCACGCAACCGGCCCGTTGCGGGTGGTAGCGGCAGTCATCCCTGGCTGCCGTGGAGGGGCGGCATCCTGCCGCCCGGTTCCAGGTAGCCGGCCCCTCGCTCAGAGGCCGGAAGTGTCGCCCTTCAGCGAGGGGCGACCTACCATCACGGCGCCGGGCTCGAAGCCCGCTGCCATGGGCCGCGCGGCAAATCGGCTTGGCACCTGCGACGGCCTTTCGCTAGCGTGACGCGCGATGATTTTCGCCCGCTGGCTTGCCGTCGCAGCTTTGGTCGCGTTCGCGGCCGGCGTTCTGGCCGGCGAGCCCGCCACCATCGAGCTGCGTTCGCTGAGCCCGGAAGGCGAATTCGAGTACGACGAGGCGACCGGCGTCGCCACCAGCCCGGCGGGCGTGGAAATCGTTTATGGCGACACGCGGCTCACGGCCCGGCGCATCCGGTTTCATCGCGACAGCGGGGAGGTGACGGCCGAGGGCGACGTGCGGCTGTTCCGCGGCGCGGAGTTGTGGGCGGCCGAGGAGCTGACCTACAACTTCCAGACCCGCGTCCTGCGTTCGGCGTCGTTCCGGGCCGGGATGCGGCCGTTCTTCACCGGCGGCGACGGGCTCACCGGCAACCTCACCAACCAGACCCACACCGCCACCAACGCCTTTGTCACCGCGGACGACTTCAGCGAGCCGGGCCTCCGCGTCAAGGCGCGGAGCTTGAGCTTCGTGCCCGGCCAGTACATCGAGACGCGCGGCGCCACGTTGATGCTGGGCCGGGTGCCGGTCTTTTACCTCCCGCGGTACCGGCATTACTTCGACAGGAACCCGAACAGCTTCGAGGTGAAGCCCGGCTACCGCAGCCTGTACGGGCCGTACTTGCTGACGGCGTACAACTGGTCGCCCAGCACCAATCTCGAGACCTCGGTGCGGCTGGATTTCCGGCAAAAACGCGGCGTGGGCACCGGGCTGGACTTGCGCAGCAATCTGGGCCGGCTGGGCACGAACGACCTGAGCGCGTATTTCACCTACGACGCCGAATCCGGCACCAACTCGATCGGCGAGGACATCAACCCGCATCGCTGGCGGGTGCGGCTGGGGCATTCGGCGTTTCTGCGGACGAACCTGACCTTCCGCGGCCTGCTGCGGGCGCAGAGCGACGAGTTCGTGGTGCGGGACTTCTTCGAGCGCGAGTACCGCGAGGATCCCCAGCCGCAAAGCCACGCCAACCTGAACCAGCTCTGGCCGAACTTCAGCCTGGACGTGCTGGCGCAAGGCCAGCTCTTCGACTTTTACGAGACCGTGGAGCGCCTGCCGGACATCAAGCTGACCGGCACGCGGCAGCAACTGGGCGTCTCGCCATTTTACTACGAGAGTGAAAGCTCGGCCGCGTACCTGCGCCGGCGGTTTTCCTACAACGCCGAGCCGGAATACGCCGCGCTCCGGGCAGACACGTATCACCAGTTGCTGCTGCCGCGGACGTTCTTCGGCTGGCTCAACGTCACGCCGCGCGCCGGCGGCCGGTTTACCTGGTACGGCGAGCAGGAGGGCGACGGCACCACGCTCGAGTCGGAGGATCGCTGGATCTTCAACACCGGCGCCGAGGTGTCCACCAAGGCCTCGCGGCTGTGGCGCGGCGCGGAGAACCGGCTGCTCGACGTGCGCGGCCTGCGGCACATCATCGAACCGTCGGTGAACTACGTGTTCGTGCCCGATCCGTCGGTCGAGCCCACGCGGCTGCCGCAGTTCGATTACGAGATGGACAGCTTCCGGCTGCTGCCGGTGGACTACCCGGACTACAACGCGATAGACTCGATCAACTCGCAGAACGCGATCCGTTTCGGCCTGCGCAACCGCCTCCAGACCCAGCGCCGTGGCGGGGTGGAACATCTGTTCAACTGGGGCCTGCTCCTCGACTGGCGGCTGGACCCGCGTCCGGACCAGCGAACCTACGGCGACCTGTACTCGGAGTTCGAGTTCCGGCCGCGTTCGTGGCTGCTGCTCAGCTCGGAAATCCGCCACGACATCAACGAGACCACCATCCGCATGGCCAACCACACGCTGAGCCTCGAGCCCGGCGACCTGTGGAGCTGGCGCTTCGGGCACCGCTACCTGGAGTCGTGGCCCGGCCAGGGGCCGGACTCGGGCAACAACCTGTTCATCAGCAGCCTGCGGTTCAAGCTGAACGAGAACTGGTCCTTCCGCGCGGTCCAGTACTACGAAGCCCGGGACGGCAACATGGACGAGCAGTTTTACGTGGTGCAGCGCGATTTCCGGAGCTGGACCGGCGCGCTGGTCTTCCGGATGCGCAACCCGCGCTACGGCGACGACGATTACACCATCGCCGCCATGTTGTCGCTCAAGGCCGCGCCGCGGTATCAACTGAACAGCGACCGCGACTACCACCACAGCCTGTTCGATTGAGGTGGGGTGCCGCGAAGGTGGGTCGCCCCTCGCAGAGGGGCGACGCCTTCCGGCCCCTCAGCGAGGGGCCGGCGCAGCGGTGCCCTGCCGGGCTTGGAATTCCGCGTTGCAGGCGTGGCCGCCATCTGCAACGTTCACCTCAACCCCGTCACCCGTTGATGCCATGAAAGACGCCCCGCCTTCCGCCGCGCCGACGCCTCCGTCGCTGAACCGCCGCGAGTTCCTGACCCGCACCCTCGGCACCACTTCCGCGCTGGCCCTCGCCAGCCCGGCATCGCCCGCCGCCCAGGCTGCCGACGCCGGGCTCAACACCGATCCCGGCTTCATCGGCCCGGCCTACTTCGACGAAGCCGAGCGCCGCGCGCTGCTCGAAGTCTGGGAAACGGCCTCCCCATTCCGGTTCTGGGGCCCCGGCCGGCCGTTGAAGGTGCAGGCGTTCGAGGAGGCGTTCGCCCGGCACATGGGCGCGCGGTTCGCCCTCGGCGTCACCTCCGGCACGGCGGCGCTGGATTGCGCGATGGCCGCGCTGGGCATCGGCCCCGGCGACGAAGTCATCGTGCCCGCGTACACGTGGTGGTCGGATTACACCTGCGTGGTCCATGCCGGCGCGCTGCCGGTCTTCGCCGAGATGGACCGCTCGCTCACCCTCGACCCGCAGGACTTCGGCCGGAAGATCACCCCGCGCACCAAGGCGGTCATTGCCGTCCACCTGCTAGGCGGGCCGTGCGACATGGACGCCATCCTCGCCCTCGCGCGCGACCGCAAGATCGCAGTGATCGAGGATTGCGCGCAGTGCGTGGGCGGCAGCTACCGCGGGAAGAAGCTGGGCTCGCTGGGCGACTTCGGCATTTACAGCTTTCAGATCAACAAGACCATCACCTCGGGCGAAGGCGGCGCCGTGGTCACCAGCCATCCGCTGCTGTACGAGCGCGCGGTGCGGTTCCACGACATGGGCATTTACCGGACATTGTTCGAACAGCGCGCCGGCGCGCCGCAGGACCGGGTCTTCGCCGGCGAGAATTTCCGGATGAGCGAACTCACCGGCGCGGTGCTGGGCGCGCAGTTGCCCAAGCTGGACCGCATGATCGCCGACCTCCGCCGCCACGCTAGCGCGGTGTACGACGGCATTCGCGAGCTGCCGGGCATCCGGCTCCGGCGCCAGCCCGACCCCGCGGGCGACATCGGCTACTCGGCCTTTTTCGAGGTCAAGGACAAGGCTGCGCGCGACCGTTGCATCGGCGAGCTGCGCCGCCTGAACGTGCCGGCCTCGACGCTGATCGGCTCGGTGCTGCTGCCCATCGAGGAGTCGGTGATCGCCAAGCGCGCGCGGCATCCGGCCTGGCCGTCCTTCCAGACACCCGAAGGCAAGGCCATCCGGTACGGCGCGGACTGCTGCCCGCAGACGCTCGAGCTCTTCGACCGCTTCGTGCAAATCCGCGTCGGGCCGAAGTTCACCGACCGGGTGGACCAGTACCTGGTTGAGAGCATCCGGAAAGTCTGGGCCGGGCTGGGCTGACGGTGCGTGCTCGTCGGCTCATTTGGGCTGTCTTGCGCGCAGCGTAGCGGCGCTCCGAGCTTGGCGTCTCTTCGCCCGCCCGTTAGCCTGCCGCCGTGAACCGCATCCTCGTCCTCTACGACTCCAAGACCAGCAACACCGCCAAGATGGCCCGGCTCGTCGCCGATGGCGCTGCCTCCATCGCCGACACCGAGGTCCGCCTGCGCTCCGTGGACGAAGCCACCGCCCAGGACGTGTACTGGTGCGACGGCCTGGCCGTGGGCAGCCCCACCAACATGGGCGTGCTCTCGTGGAAGATGAAGCGGTTCTGGGACGAAACGATGGGCGAGCACTGGATGAAGCTGGACGGCAAGATCGCCTGCGCATTCAGCTCGGCCGGCGGCTGGGGCGGCGGCATGGAACTGGCCTGCCAGTCCTTGCTCACCGTCCTGATGAATTTCGGCTTTCTGGTCTTTGGCGTCACCGACTACGCCACCAAGCTGCACACGCTGCATTACGGCGCCGTCACGGCGCGCGAACCGCGCGGCGAGGACGCCCGGGCGGTGTGCCGCGTGCTGGGCCGGCGGCTGGCCGAGTGGGTAGCGGTGTTCGTGCATGGCCGCGCCGCCGAGCACCCCGCTAACAAGATGGCCGAACGCGGTCTGCCGGGGCAGGAATGACCGCCCGATCCGGTCAGAACCACTGCGCAATTCCTTGCTGACGGTCCAGGCTGGACTGGGCGGGGCAAGACTCCGCCGAGTCCGGCAGGTTTGGTTCTTGGTTCCTTGTTTTTTGTTCCTGCTTCGTGGAAGGCAAACGCCAGATGCCAGATTCCGGATGCCGGAAGTGGATGCGCGGCGCCGGGCGTGAGGTGCTCGGATTTCGGATTTCGCGGCCTGACTACCGCCGCCACCGGCGGAAACGGGGGATTTGGCTTGCGGCGCACGCCTTGCTGCCGTACCAAATCCGCCGTGGCGGGTTACGAACCGCCAGCCCAAGTGCGCGCGTGGCGGAATTGGCAGACGCGCTAGATTCAGGTTCTAGTGGGTAACACCGTGCAGGTTCAAGTCCTGCCGCGCGCACCATCTCCCCTGTCCGGGCCGGCAACCTCCCCGCTGCTTTCCGGGATTGAATTTTCGACCCGAGCGTGGCTTAACACCGCCATGAATCGCCGCCAATTCCTTCGCACCTCCAGCCGCGCGCTGGCCCTGGCCGCCGCCGCGCGTTACCTGCCCACCACCTTCGCCGCCGAAAAAGTCCGCCGGGTCGGCCTGATCGGCTGCGGCTGGTACGGCAAGAGCGCGCTCTTCCGCCTGCTCCAGATTGAACCGGTCGAGGTGGTGTCGCTGTGCGACGTGGACAAGCGCATGCTCGCCGAGGCCGGCCAGATGGTGGCCGAGCGGCAGCGCTCGAAGAAGACGCCTCGCCTGTACGGCGACTTCCGCGAGATGCTTCGGGAGAAGGACCTCGACCTCGTGCAGGTTTCCACGCCCGACCACTGGCACGCCGTCCCGGTCATCGAGGCCATCCAGGCCGGCGCCGACATTTACTGCGAGAAGCCCAGCGGCGTGGACGTGATCGAGAGCCAGGCCATGCTGGCTGCCGCGCGCAAGTACAACCGCGTCGTGCAGGTGAACACCCAGCGCCGCAGCACGCCGCATCTGTTCCCCGCCCGCGACCTCCTCAAGTCCGGCGCGCTGGGCAAGCTGCGCGGCGTGGACGTCTGCTGCTATTGGCACATGCGCAACCGCGACACGGTGCAGACGGCCCCGGACATCCCGCCGCCGGCGGACCTGGATTACGAACTGTGGACCGGGCCCGCGCCGATGCGGCCGTTCACCCGGATTCACCATCCGCGCGGCTGGCGGGCGTTCATGGAGTACGGCAACGGCATCGTCGGCGACATGTGCGTGCACATGCTCGACACGGTGCGCTGGATGCTCGACCTGGGCTGGCCCAAGACCGTCACCTCCTGGGGCGGCATCCTGCACGACCGCGCCAGCCGGGCGAACATCCCCGACACGCAGACGGCGCTCTTCGACTTCGACGGCCTGCCTGTGATCTGGAACCACCGGACCTGGGGGCCTTCACCAGACCCGGATTATCCGTGGGCGGCCATCTTCCACGGCGAGAAAGGCACGTTGAAGGCCAGCGTCTTCAAGTACGAATTCATCCCGGCCGACGGCGGCACGCGCCGCGGCGCCGAGGCTGTGCTGGAGTACGACAAGTATCCCGAAGATCGCACCGAAAAGGACCTCGAACGCCACGTGGCGGCCGCGATGCGCGGGCACTGGCGGAATTTCCTCGAGGCCTGTGACCAGCGCGGGCAGATGCGGCCCGTGGCGGACATCGAGCAGGCGCACATCTCCAGTTCGAGTTGTTTCCTGGCCAACCTGTCCCTCCAGGTGGGCCGCACGCTGACGTGGGATCCCGCCACGCACACCTGCGTGAGCGACGCCCAGGCCAACCAACTGCTCCGCCGGCCGTATCGCGCCCCCTGGATGCATCCCGAGCCGGACAAGGTCTGAGCGCGCCACGCGGGTGCCGCCGCCCGTTCAACCAGAGTCTCACCGCGCGGCGGATGTGGCCGACCGCACGGCGGGCGCCGCTGGAATTCAGTTCCCGGCCGCGCCAGGCATTTCGGCGGAGCAACTCGAGCCCGGCGCCGGCCCGCTGACGTTGCGCGGGATCACCTTCACGCCCGCCCGCTTTTGCGCGCCGATGGCCGGTCTCACCCACAGCGCCTTTCGCCGGCTGGTGGCGGATTTCGGCGGCCACGGCGGGCTGTTCACCGAAATGCTTTGCGGGCGCTGGCTGTTGCGCGAAGACCTGCGGCGTTCGCCGGCCGTGAAGCGCCGGCCCGCCGAAGGCCGCGTGATCTACCAGCTCATGCTGGCCGAGGCCGGGGAAGTCGCGCCCGTGGTGGCGCGCCTGGCCGGGGTGAAGCCCGACGGCCTGGACCTGAACTGCGCCTGCCCGGCGCCCAAGGTCCGCCTGCGCGGCGCCGGCTCCGAGTTGTTCGCCGACGGCCCGCGGCTTGGGAGCATCCTGGCGGCCTTGCGTCGCGAATGGCCGGGGCCCCTCACGGTGAAAATCCGCCTGGGCCGGTCGAGCGAGAATTGGTGGCCGGTGCTGGGCGAGCGCCTGAGTCAATTCGCGGACCTCGGCGTGGACGCGGTCATCCTGCATCCGCGCTTTGCCGACGAGAAATTGAAGCGGCGGGCCCGGCACGAGGTCTTTCTTGAGTTGGCCGCCCGCACCCGGCTGCCGCTCATCGCCAGCGGCGACCTGCACTCGCGCGCCGCCGTGCAAGCCCACGCCGCGTCCTTGACGGCGGTGGCGGGCGTCATGATCGGTCGCATGGCAGTGGTGCAGCCGTGGCTGTTCCGGGCGTGGTCGGAGCCGGGCTTCACGCCGGACCACGCGGAGGTCTGGCGACGCTTTGTCGGGTATGCGCGCGAAGATTTTCCCGGGCAAAAGGTGTTTCACCGGGTCAAGGCGTTCACCGCGTACTTCGCGCGCAATTTCCAGTTCGGCCATTCGCTGTTCGCGGTCGCGCAGGCGGCGTCGAATCTGGCCGAACTCGAGGATCGCGCGCTGGCGTTTCTGGAAGCGCGGCCACCGCTCGCCCGACAACCGGACGTGGCCGGCCTGGCCTAAGTCCCCCGCCCCCGCAGCGAGGCCCAGCGAGGCCTTGCGGCGGTGAACAACTCGTGGACGCGCGCGGCCGTTTGAGAGTTGCCGCCGTCGGGACTTCTGGGATGTTCGCGCGCGTTCTTGTCATGCCGACCCACAGCCATCGCGCCCGTCCACCCCGCCACCGACCCGGTCTTCGCCTCCAGTCTGCGCTTCTAGGCGGGCTGCTCATGCTCGCCGCCGGCCCGTGGGAGCTGGCTGGCGCGGAATCCACCAAAACGCCCAAGCCGCGCGCCAAGACCAAGCCGGTCACGCCATTGCGATCCGCACCGACCGCGCCCGCAAAGCCGCCCGCCCCCGCCGCGGCATCGCCCCCGACAGTGACCAACGTGGCACGCGCGTCCGTGACCGGCAGTGCGCCGGTGTCCCGGCCGGTTTCGCCCGCCCCGGCGCCACCGGTGGCGAGGGTTGCGGCCGCTTATGCCAGCCTGGATTACCAACCGCGCGAAAAGGTCGAGCACCCCGGCAACCCGCACCGCGAGGTCCGGGGCTTGTACGTGACCTTGCACAGCGCCAGTTCCTCGAAGGCTCTGGAAGCCCTCCTTGAGGTCGTGGACCAGACGGCCATCAACGCGCTGGTGATTGACGTGAAGGACGACACCGGACTGCTGCTGCACCGCTCGGCGGCAGGCGCCCGGCACAACCCGAAGGCGGCGGCGGACGCGCCGGTGCGCGACCTCGCCGCTTATGTCGAGCGGCTGCGGAAGCGCGGCGTGTACACCATCGCGCGGATCGTGACGTTCAAGGATCCGATCTACGCCGCGGCGCATCCCGAGCGGGCGATTGTGGTGCGCGCCACCGGCAAGCTGTTTCGCAGCCAGGACAAGCTGGCGTGGGGTTCGCCGTACGACCCGGACTACCGCGCGTACAACCTGGCCGTGGCGCGGGAGGCGGCGCTGGCGGGCTTCAACGAGGTGCAGTTCGATTACATCCGTTTCCCGGAAGTCGCCGACGACAGCCTGCTGGATTACCGCAATCCCGGCCGGCGGACCAAGGCGCAGGCGGTGCAGTCGTTCCTGCTGGAGGCCCGGCGGCTCCTGGCCCCGCTCAAGGTGTATGTCTCGGCGGACGTCTTCGGCCTGGTGTGCGCGGCGCGCGACGACATGCGCATCGGCCAGTACTGGGAGGCGGTGAGCAGCGCGGTGGACTACATCTCGCCGATGGCCTACCCGAGCCATTACGCGCCGGGCTCGTACGGCCTGGCCGTGCCGGATCTGCATCCGTACGACCTGATGTCGCGCGCCACGCGGGACGCGCTGGCGCGGAACAAGAACATCGCCACGCCGGCGCGCGTCCGGCCGTGGATTCAAGGGTTCACCGCGCGCTGGCTGCCGCGCCACCGCCCGTACGGCGTGCCGGAAATCCGGGCGCAAATCCAGGCTTTGAGCGACCTGGGCATCCGCTCGTACCTCGTGTGGAATCCTGGCAACCGCTACCGCGATCAGATGGCGGCGTTCCGATAGGCCGGGGCCAGTCGCCACCGCGCCGGGCAGCTATTCGTAGCCACTCGTGTCGCCGGAGCGCGGCGCCTTGCTCTTGAGGTATTCCTCGAACTCGGCCGGCTTCACCACCCGCAACAGACCGCGCATGTTCGAGTGGCCGTTGCCGCAGAGTTGCGAGCAGGTGATCTGGTAGTTGCCTTCCCGCGTGGGCGTGAACCACGTCGGGTTGCTGATGCCGGGGATGGCGTCGTGTGAAACGCGCAGCGGCTTGACGGCGAAGCCGTGGATCACGTCCAGCGACGAGACGTGGGCGATGACCGGTTTGCTCACCGGCACCACCACCTCGCTCGCTTCGATCACGATGTCGTCCTTGCCAGCCGGGTCGTCGGGGTCCACGCCCAGCGGGTTCTGCTGGGTGACGAACCGCGCGTCGCCCCGGCCGAAGACGCCGTCGGCGCCGGAATAACGCGCGATCCAGTTGAACTGCCGGCCGATGATGCGGACCACGGTGGACTCCTCGGGCTTGGGGAAGTTGCCGGCCGTGCCGGCGCGCGCCCAGATGGGAATGGCAAAGCCGATCAGCAGCAGGGCCTCGACCCCGGCCACGCCGACTTCCAAGTAGCTGGACATGTGTCCTTTTACGCCCACAACGTCGGGCTTCGGATGTTTGCGCTGCCGGTAGCGCCAGATGGTGTACAGGAAGAACGCGCTCCAGCCGACGAAGAGCACGAACATCAGCAGGTGGACGTAAAACATCAGGCGGTCCACCTCCGGGCCGTGTTCGGAGGCGATCGGCGGCAGGTGCAGGAGCTTGACGATCAGGTCTTGCATGGCTCAGACGCGGGAGCGGAAGACGGGGCGGGTCCGCCGGCCTTGGCGACCGCGGCGGCGCGGCGTCCCAGGTAAACGAAAAACCCGGTCAGGGCGGCGAGCACCGCGAGCACAACGCCCAGCAGGAACAGGATGCCCATGTTCATGCCCTGGGCCAGGGCCGAGTCCGAACGGCCAAAACAGGTCGCGCAGGCCTGGACCGCCGGTGCGGCCGCCGTCAGGGCCAGTCCGGACACAAGGGCAGTCAGTGGGGATTTCATGGCATGGCTCAAAGGTAACTGATGTCGCGCAGCTTCTTCAGCACGACCTTGAAATAGACGATCATCGCCAGCCCGCCGGCGATGGCCAGCAAGCCGAGGATGAACTCGAAGAGGCCGCCGCCCTCCAGGCGGGCATGGATCGCCCATGCCCCGAAGCCAAAGCATAACAGGATGGTCGAGATGACGAAAACGATGTGGAACGCTTTCAGTGACATCACTTGAAAAAGTGGCGGGCATGGTCCGCCTCCGCAAGCAGCGGCAGCAGCAGCAGTCCGAGGAAGAAAATGCCGGTCAGCACGATGATGCTGACAATGAGCTTGCGCTCCTCGACGAGATGCATCAGCACGCCCGCCACGAGCCCGGCCTCGGCCACCGCCACCAGCAGGATCAGACCGACCTTCAGGCCGGTGGCCATCGGCAGCAGGGACAGCGTCACCATCACCGCCGTGCAGGCCGCCAGGGCCAGCAGGATGAGCTTGTGCCGCGCGGCGGCGGGTCGGGGAGGAGTGTTCTGAGCGGGCTGCTGGTCCATGCGCTTAAAGCAGGTACAGGGTTGGGAACAGGAAGATCCAGACCAGTTCGACGAAGTGCCAGTACAGGCCGCCCACTTCGACCCGGTTGGTGAAACGCTCCGGCTCGGTGCGCCACATGCGGCTGCCCGGCCCCCAGAAATAGCCCAGCACGATGATGCCGCCAATGACGTGCAAGGCGTGCAGGCCGGTCAGGACAAAGTAAACCGCGAAGAACGTCTCGCGCCACGGCCCGAAGGCCTCGAGCCTGGTGAGCTGGCTCAGTTCCAGCTTGAGGGCCTCGCCATGCGCGCCGGCGCCCTCGGCCTGCCCGGCCTTGGGCGGGTCCGGGTGAAAGACGACTTCCTTCGGCGGATTCGACGACGCGCGCAACCGGGCCAGGCTCAGGTTGAACGGATCACCTTCCAGGTGGCCCGTCATGGCCCGGCCGTCCTGGGTTTGCGCGTAGTAATGCGTGAACTTGTCGTGGTACTCGAAGCCCTTGATGGTGATGAAGAGCACCGCCAGCAACACGGTGGTGCCCTGCCAGAGCTTGAAGCGGGCGAAGTCCCGCCCCTTGAGCGCCATCCAGGCCATGACCACCGAGATGCTGGACAGGATCAGGACGAAGGTGTTGAGCGTGCCCAGCGGGATGCTGAGCTGCCGCTGCGGCCATTCCGGCGCGCCGACGCGGAGCAGGATGTACGACGAAAACAGCGCGCCGAAGAGCATCACCTCGGACGCCAGGAAGAGCCACAGCCCGAGCTTGGCGTTGTAAAGCCCGGTGTCCGGCCGCGGCTCGACCGTGTGCGGGATCGTCATGGAATGCGCGGTCGCGTGCATGGGCTAGGCGGGCTGATGCTGGCGGTGTTGCGGCACGAAGTCCCCGTCCCGGCTGGCGGGGGTGTACTCGTACGGCCCGCGGTACACGATGGGTTCCTCGAGGAAATTGCCGTGGGGCGGCGGCGTGGGCGTGGCCCATTCCAGGGTGGTGGACTGCCAGGGGTTGTCCGACTCGACTTTCCTGCCGCGGAACAGGCTCCAGAAGAAGTTGAAGACAAACGGCAGTTGCGCGGCTCCCAGCAGCCAGGCGGCGTGCGAGATGCCGACGTTGAGCTTGAGCGCCAGCGACAGTCCGTAGGCCACGTCCGGCCCGGCCGCGTACGTGGCGCCGCCGTCGTACATGCGCCGGTGCATGCCTTCCAGGCCTTGGATGAACATGGGCATGAACACGAGATTCATGAACACCAGCGAGAGCGCGAAATGCACCTTGCCCCAGAACTCGTTCATCATCCGGCCCGTGACCTTGGGGTACCAGTAGTAAATCCCGGCAAAGAGCGCGAAGATCGTTCCCGGCGCCACCACGTAGTGGAAATGGGCGATCACGTAGTAGGTGTCGTGCAGGTGGATGTCCGTGGCGCTCAGCCCGAGCGGCAGGCCGGTGAGCCCGCCGATGCCGAACATCGGCAGAAACGCCAGCGCAAACAGCATCGGCGTGTTGAAGCGGATCGAGCCGCCCCACAACGTCAGCATCAGCGTCGTCAGGATGATCACCGACGGGATGGAGATCAGCATCGTGGTGGTCTGGAAGAACGTGCTGATCTTCGTGCCCATGCCCGTCAGGTACATGTGGTGCGCCCAGACCAGGAAGGAAAGGAAGCCGATGGCCAGGGCCGAGTACACCAGCGACTTGTAGCCGAACAGCGGCTTGCGGGTGTTGTTCGCCAGCACTTCCGCCACGATGCCCATCGCAGGCAGGATGAGCACGTACACCTCCGGGTGCGCTAGGAACCAGAACAGGTGCTGCCATAGCAACGGGCTGCCACCGCCGCTGACCTCCAGCGGCTTGCCGCCAACGACCAAGCCGGTCGGCAGGAAGAACGAGCTGCCCAGCAGGTTGTCGCAAAGTTGCAGCAAACCGGCGGCCTCGAGCGGCGGGAAGGCCAGCAGCAGCAGGAACGCCGTCACCAACTGCGCCCAGACCAGAAACGGCAGCCGCATCCAGCCCATGCCTTTGGCGCGCAATTGAATGATAGTGGTGATGATGTTCACCGAGCCCAGCAGCGAGGACGTGATGAGGAACACCATCCCGATGAGCCAAAGTGTCTGCCCGTCTATGTGGTGGGTTGGGTCCGCCACGGTGGCCAGCGGGGAATACGAGGTCCAGCCCGATTTCGCCGCCCCGCCAGGAATGAAGAAACTGGTCAGCATCACCACCCCGCCGACGAAGTACACCCAGTAGCTCATCATGTTCAGCTTGGGGAACGCCATGTCCGGCGCGCCGATTTGCAGGGGCACGAGGTAATTGCCGAAGGCGCCGACCGCCAACGGCACGATGGCGAGGAAGACCATAATGGTGCCGTGCATGGCGCCGAACGAGTTGTACAGGTCCGGCGACATGATGCCCTTCTCGGCCATGTCCGGTCCGAGCACCGACAGTAGAAACTGGCCGAAGATGGGGATGGGTTTGCCCGGATAGGCGAGCTGCCAGCGCATCAACGCCATCAGTCCATAGCCGAAGAACAGGAACACCAGCGCGGTGAGGCCGTACTGGATGCCAATCACCTTGTGGTCAACCGAGAAGATGTACCGTCGCCAGAAACCCGGTTCCGGATGGTGACTGCCGGCGGAATGGCTCGCGTTATCCATGTCGCCTCAAGAAGCCTGCAGGGCCTTGCCGCCCGTTTCCGGCCCGATCTGCGGGCGTGGAACGGGCGTGCCTTGACCGCAAATTGACTGCCGTTTGCGCAAATTTTGTTGAGCGCAGCCTAGAATCCCGAAACCGATCTGTCAACTTTTCGCCTTGGGAATTGTTGCTTCGCCAGCCCGCAGGAGAATCCAGAAACACTTATCCAAGGCTCCAAACTCGCCGGACAGGCGACTCCCGAAACGCGGCTTCCGCTTCGCCTTCCGTCGCAAAAACAAGAAGGGCTGGCAGCGGGAGCCACCAGCCCTTTGCCGTGACGTACGTACCCCAAAACACAGGGCACTCACGAACAGCCGAGGCTGTCACCGCACCGGTGACAGCGGAAACACGCGCCGTTGCGCACCGTCGGTGAACCGCAGGTCGGGCAGATGGGGGCGTCGGCCTGGTTGACGAAGCTTTCCTGGCGCGCCGGGCCGCTGGTGGAGCGGTGAGGCACCGAGCCCGCCGCCTTGGGTCCATGACCATTGCCGGGCTTCGCGCCGCCGGCTTCTTCGTCCACCGGCAGTTCGGGCACGGAGATGTTGAGCCTTTGGCGGATCTGCGCCTGCAAATCCGGCATGGGCAGCTCCTGCTGGCCGCAGTCGGGCGCATGCTCCTCGCGGTAGCCCGGCAGGAACTGGAACGCGAGCCAGCGGAAGATGTAATCGGTGATGGACGAGGCGCTGGGCACGTCGCGGTTCTTGGTGAAGCCGCTGGGTTCGAATCGCTGGTGCGAGAACTTTTTCACCAATGCCTCCAGCGGCACGCCGTACTGGAGGGCGATGCTGGTGAGCGTGGCAATCGTGTCCATGAGTCCGCCGATGGTGGAGCCTTCCTTGGCCATGGTGATGAACAACTCGCCCGGCTGGCCGTCCGCGAACAGGCCCACGTTCAGGTATCCCTCGTGGTTGGCGATGCTGAACTTGTGGTTCACCGCGTGCCGGACCTCTGGCAAGCGCCGTCGCAAAGGCTTGCCGACCTCGTTTTGTAACTTGGCGACCAGCGCCTCCAGTTCCCGCACCCGCTGCGTCAACTGGGCAGCTTCGGTACCTGCCCCGGCTGTCTGGGCTGAGCCGTCACCGCGGCTGGTGTTCAGCGGCTGGCTGCGCTTCGAGCCGTCGCGGTAGATGGCCACGCATTTAAGCCCCATCTTCCACGCCTGGATGTAGGTGTCGCGGATCTCCCGCGGCGTGGCTTCGTTTGGCATGTTGACGGTCTTGGAGATGGCGCCGCTGATGAATGGCTGGGCGGCCGCCATCATGCGCAGATGGGCCAGGTAGTGGATGCTGCGCTGGCCACGCCGCGGCCGGAAGGCGCAGTCGAACACCGGCAGATGCTCGGGCCGCAGGCCGCTGGCGATGAGCGTCCCGGCCTGGCGCTGGCCGGATTTCACGATCTCGTCGCCGTCCAGCGCGGTGACGTCCTCGATGGTGTCGTACTGCTGGATGTGTTTGATGATCTGCGCGCACTGCTCGCTGGTGTAGCCCAGCCGGCGCAGCGCCTCCGGCACCGTGCGGTTGACGATGGTCAGGCTGCCGCCGCCGGCGAGGTTCTTGTACTTGACCAGCGCAATGTCCGGCTCCACGCCGGTGGTGTCGCAATCCATGAGGAAGGCGATGGTCCCGGTGGGCGCGAGCACGGTCACCTGCGCGTTGCGGTAGCCCCATTGCGCGCCCGCATCCAAGGCGCGGTCCCAGCAGACGCGCGCCTCGTCCTTGAGGTAGCCGTACTCGGCGCTCGGGTGAATGTCCTCCACTGCGGCCCGGTGAAGCTGCATCACGCCGCGCATGGATTCGACGTTGTCCCGCTGCAATGGTTTGGGCACGCCGGCGCAACGCGCGTCGCGGTAGCCCGGAAACGGTCCCATGAACCGCGCGATGGCCGCGCTCTGGTCGTAGGCTTGTCCGGTCATGATGGCCGTGATGGCCCCCGCCAGGGCGCGGCCTTCATCCGAATCGTACGGCAGGCCGTAGCTCATGATGAGCGAACCGAGGTTCGCGTAACCCAGGCCCAGCGTGCGGAAGATGTGAGAGTTTTCCGCGATCGTCTTGGTGGGGTAACTGGCGTTGTCCACCAGGATTTCCTGGGCGGTGATGAAAATCCGCACCGCCGCCTTGAAGCGCTCGACGTCGAAGCGCCCGTCGTCCCGCTTGAACTTCATGAGGTTCAGCGAGGCGAGGTTGCAGGCGGTGTTGTTCAGAAAGACGTACTCGCTGCACGGGTTGGTCGAGTGGATGGGCTCGGTCCCCTTGCAAGTGTGCCACTTTTGGATGACGCCGTCGTACTGCAGGCCGGGGTCGCCGCACACCCAAGTGCCCTCGGCCACCAGATCGAGCAGTTGCGAGGCATCCTTCTTCTCGACCGGCTGGCCGGTGGTGACCGCGCGGGTCCACCACTCGCGCTGGGCGGGGTCGCTGCTGGTGGCGGCCTCCATGAAGGCATCGCTGACGCGCACGGAAAGGTTTTCGTTCTGGTACATTACCGAGCCATACGCCTCGCCGTTGAACGAGCCGTCGTAGCCTTGCTCGATCAGCGCCCACGCCTTCTTTTCCTCGCGCTGCTTGGCGGTGATGAACTCCTCGATGTCCGGATGCCAGTCGCGAAGCGTGTTCATCTTGGCGGCCCGCCGGGTCTTGCCGCCGGACTTCACCACGTTCGCGACCTGGTCGTACACCTTGAGGAAACTCAGCGGCCCGCTCGGCCGGCCGCCGCCCGAAAGCTTTTCCTTCGAGCTGCGGAGCGGCGTGAGATCGGTACCCGTGCCGGAGCCGAACTTGAAGAGCATCGCCTCGCTGTACGCGAGCTGCATGATGCTTTCCATGTTGTCCTCGACCGACTGGATGAAGCACGCGCTGCACTGCGGATATTCGTACTGCGTGCCGGCCCGCAACGCCTCGCCGGTGCGCGGGTCGTAATGCCAGTTGCCGCGGTCCGACTGCCGACCGATGCCGTATTCGTGGTACAGCCCCACGTTGAACCACACCGGAGAATTAAACGCGCCGTACTGGTTCAGGCACAGCCAGGTCAGCTCGTCGTAGAACACCTCGCCATCTTCCTTGCTGAAATACCCGTCCTTGACGCCCCAGTCGGCAATGGTGCGGGTGACACGGTGGATCAACTGCCGCACCGAGTACTCCCGCTCCGATTTCGCGGGGTCGCCGTAAAAATACTTTGAGCAAACGACCTTCGTGGCGAGCGCCGACCAGAAGACCGGCACCTCCACGTTGTCCTGCTTGAAAATCACCCGGCCTGCGTCGTCGGTGATTTCCGCAGTGCGCCGTTCCCATTGCACCTGGTCGAACGGCTTGACCTTGGCGTCGCTGAACACCCGCTCGAGGGTGAGCCGGCGCTTGGACGGTGATCGGGGTGAGGAACGGGGCTTACGCATACGCGGAGAGGTCCCACGGCCGGCGGCAACAGGCGGAGCGGCGATTGGCACAGGCGCATCAATCATGACAGTGATGGGTTGAGTGGTTATGAGTTCTGTCTCAATCTCGACCCGGCACAGCCGGGCGGATGCGAAAGATCGCCTCCAACCAAACGCGGTCAACGGCCAAATCGGTCTTCAGCAGCCTCGCCGCACCCCACATTTAGTTGGGTGAGGGGTTGCAACCTAGTACAACCTGTTGTGGCGGCAAGGGAATTTTTCTGTTTTTTCATACATTCCTGCTAGTGCCTGCCGGCCAGTTCTTTAGCGGGCGTCTTTCAGGGCCGAAACCGTTCGTTCCGAGGCCGGATAGACACCTTGGCACGGTGCCGCACGACGACGGTCCCGCATGTCAATCGCCAATCCACCCTGCGACTGATTCACAACTTGTTAAAAGACAGCGTCATCCGAAGAAAACCCAGTGGCTGAATGCCACCCGCCACCAGCAGAAAACCACTTGCCCGTTTCCGAGCCGGGTTTTTGCCGTGAATGCGCTTGCCGGGAAGGGCTGTCCGACCATACTGCCCTCGTTGCTGACGTGCTCGCCAGCCGGGGAGCGGGGCCAAGCGGGGCTTGGCTGGAAACGGGACGTTGGCACATCAGGGTGGCCGGCGTGGCGGAATCGGCAGACGCGCTAGACTCAAAATCTGGTACTCGCGAGAGTGTGGGGGTTCAAGTCCCTCCGCCGGCACCAACCCAAACCAAGACCAGTGCAACGTTCCTGCAGCCCGGACATGCAGCTCGGACAAAAAGCACAGTTTCCCAGCCTCCTTTGTTTCCCGCCACACCCGCCATGAATCCACAACTTGACTCGCGCCTGGCCCTGCTTTTTGGCCGTCGCAGCACCCGCGACTTCCGGCCCGGCGAGGTGGACGACGCCACGCTGCGCACGTTGCTCGAAGCCGCGATGGCTGCGCCGTCCGCCGTGGGCAAGGATCCGTGGCGCTTTGTGGTGGTGCGCGACCGCGCGATGCTGGGGCGGCTGGCCGGTGTGCTTTCCAACGGCGAGATGCTCCATTCGGCAAACCTGTGCCTCGCGGTGTGTGGCGACCTGGACGCCGTGCATGACCACCAGATCAGCTACCTGCTCCAGGATTGCGCGGCGGCGATTGAGAACCTGCTGCTGGCCGCCCACGCCCTGGGCCTGGGCGCCTGCTGGCTGGGCGTGCATCCGCGCGAACACCGTATCAAAGCCGTGCGCGAACTGCTGGCCTTGCCCGCGCAAGTCATCCCTGTGGCCTGCATCGCGCTGGGCCACCCGGTCGAGCAGAAGGAATCGCGCACGCGCTACAACCCGGCCTACGTCCATCGCGAGCGGTGGTGAACCGCCGGCCACGCCCCGCCGTTTGTTCCCCTCCCCCTCCTGCTCGTACTCCTGATCCCAACCTCCCCGCGCCGTCACCCGAGGCGGGTGCGCTCCCCGGCCCAACGGCATCGCTCCGCTTCAACGCGGAAACCGCTCGGCCATGGCCACCGCTTTGAGCATGGCCTGGGACTTGTTGACGGTCTCCTGGAACTCGGCCTCGGGGATTGAGTCGTTCACCCAGCCGCCGCCAGCCTGCACGTAGGCGCGGCCGTCCTTGAGCACCGCCGTGCGGATGGTGATGCAGCAATCCAGGTTCTGGTTGAACGAAAAATAACCCACACACCCGCCGTACGGTCCGCGCTGGGTGCCTTCCAGTTCGGCGATGATCTGCATGGCGCGGATCTTCGGCGCCCCGCTCAGGGTGCCGGCCGGGAACGTCGCCCGCATCAGATCGTACGGGGTGCGGCCCGCGGACAACCGCCCGGTCACGTGCGAAACGATGTGCATCACGTGGCTGTAACGCTCGATCACCATGAGGTCCTTCACCTGCACGGTGCCGTAGTCGCACACGCGGCCGAGGTCGTTCCGGGCCAGGTCCACCAGCATGACGTGTTCGGCGCGCTCCTTGGGGTCGGCTAGCAACTCGCGTTCGAGCGCCGCGTCCTCGGCCGGCGTCCGGCCGCGGGCCCGCGTGCCGGCGATGGGCCGGATTTCCACCTGCCGGTCCTCGCAGCGGACGTGGATTTCGGGCGACGCCCCCACCAGCGCGAAGCCCTCGAGCTCGAGCAGAAACATGTACGGCGAAGGATTGATCGTGCGCGCGGCCCGGTAGATGTCCAGCGGCGCGGCCTTGACCGGCGTCGAAAACCGCTGCGAGCCCACCACCTGGATGATGTCGCCGGCGGTGATGTATTCCTTGGCCGTGCGCACGTTCGCGTGAAACCGCTCCGGCGTCAGGTTCGAGACGAACGGCGCGGGCGGCACTTCGTCCGGCACGGGCACCGGCGGATGCGCCGCCGGCTGGCGCAGCAGTTCGATGAGCCGTTGAATCTCCGCCACCGCCGAGTCGTAAGCCGACTCCGGGCTGCCGCTTTCGTCCACCGCCGCGTTCACCAGCACGGTCAAGGTCTGGTCCGCGCGGTCGAAGATCAGCAGTTCGTCGGCGATCAGGAAATACATCGTGGGCGTGCCCAGCTCGTCCCGCGACGGCCGGGGCACGACCGGCTCCACGTCGTGGATGAACTCGTACCCGATGTAGCCCACGGCGCCGCCAGTGAAGCGCGGCAGCCCGGGCACGTTCACCGGCCGGAACTTCGCCAGCACGCGTTCCACCACCTCGAGGCCGTCGCGCACGCGCTGGCGTTCGTACGCCTGCCCGGCGGCCGGGGTGTGAAACACCTCGGTGACGCGGCCGTGCTTGAGCACTTCGATCCGCGCGCCCTGCTGGCGGATGACCGCGCGCGGGTTGCAGCCCAGGAACGAGTAGCGGCCCACATGTTCGCCGCCTTCCACCGATTCGAGCAGGAACGACTGCCCCTGCCCGCGCAGCTTCTGGTAGGCCGAGAGCGGCGTTTCAAAATCCGCCAGCAGCCGGCAGCAGACCGGGATGAGGTTGCCCGCCGGGGCGAGCGACAGAAAGGCGTCCTTGGAGGGAAAGCAGGGCGGGGTCATGCGGAATGGCGGGTCGCGCGCCAGAGACGCCGGGCGCCCAACAACGGGAACACCAGCACGGCGAGCGAATAAGTCATCACGCCCAGCCCCATGGCGCCGGTCACGGACTGCACCGGGCTGACCCAGACCAGCACCCCGCCCACCGCGCCGACCAGCGCCGCCTGGGCCACGGTGCAGGTGACGAACAGGCCGCGGCCGGTCTGGGAAAGGCGTTCGATCAGCCAGGAGCGGTAGGCGGTTTCGCCCATGCTGCGCGCCAGCCAGGCGGACTGGAAGTTGCGCGCGGCCACCAGCAGGCTGGCCGTGGCCAGCATCACCGCGGGCAGCGGCCACACCGCCACGGCCAGGGCCAACATCACGTTGACCACCACGCCCCAGCGCCAGCCCAGCGCGCGGGACAACGGATTGGCCTCCAGCATGAGGCGCGGCGTGGCCACCCAGGTGCTCAGAAAATCCGCGCCGCGCGCCAGCAGCACGCAGCCGAGCAGGCCGAAATAGGCCGGACTGCCGAACGGTACGAAGCCTTCGATCATGCCTTGCCGTAAACCTGCCCGGGTTCCACCAGGCGCGGCTCGGTCACCCGCACGCCCGGCGGATCGGTGGTGGCCGACCGGTAGAAACAGGATTGGTAGCCCTCGTGGCACGCCGCTCCGGTCTGTTCCACCCGGATCAGCAGCGTGTCGCCGTCGCAATCGAACGCGACGTCCTTGACCACCTGCACGTGGCCGCTGGACTCGCCTTTCATCCAGAACTTCTGCCGGGAGCGGCTCCAGAACCAGGTGCGGCCGGTCTCGAGAGTCTTTTCCAGCGACGCCCGGTTCATCCAGGCCAGCATCAACACCCGCCCGGTGCGGTGCTCCTGGATGATCGCCGGGATCAGGCCCTCGGCGGTGAACTTCAATTGCTCGATGAAACTCATGTTCCGATGCGCTCCAGTGTGCCGCAGCCGGCGGCGGCTGCCAGTCCAATTCCGCGCCAGCGGGGATCAGACGCCGGCGGGCAGCCGCACCGGGATGCCCGCCGCGCGCAAATGACGTTTCACCTCGCCCACTGTGTGGGTGCCCTCGTGGAAGATGCTGGCTGCCAGCACCGCGTCCGCCCGGCCCGCCACGAGCACCTCGACCATGTGGTCCAGATTGCCCGCGCCGCCGCTGGCCACCACCGGCACGCCCACCGCTTCGCTGATGCGGCGGGTGATCTCGAGGTCGTAGCCCCGCCTGGTGCCGTCGGCGTCAATGCTGTTGAGCACGATCTCCCCCGCGCCCAAGCCCACCGCGTGCCGCGCCCAGGCCACCGCCTCCCAGCCGGTTTCGCGCCGGCCGCCGTGCGAAAACACCCGCCACGTGTCCGGCTCGGTGCGCCGCGCGTCAATCGAGACCACGATGCACTGGCTGCCGAACTTCTCCGCCCCGGCGCGGATCAGTTCGGGATTCGCCAGCGCGGCGGAGTTGATGCTCACCTTGTCCGCGCCTGCGTGCAGCATCACGCCCATGTCCTCGACCGACCGGATGCCGCCGCCGACGGTCAGGGGCATGAAGCACTGCGTCGCCACCTGCTCGATCACGCCCACCATCGTGGCGCGGCCGTGCGCGCTGGCGGTAATGTCGAAGAACACCAGCTCGTCCGCGCCTTGGGCGTTGTACGTGAGCGCCAGTTGCACGGGGTCGCCGACGTTGCGCAACTCACCCTTCTCGGCCCGTCCGAACTGGACGCCGCGCGTGACCTGCCCGGCGTGAACGTCTAGGCAGGGAATGACCCGTTTCGCCAACACGCGGCGGTTATGCCAGCCACGGCGCCGACTGACAACACCCGGCCGGCCGGGCAGCGCGAATGCCACAAGGAACAGAGCCTGTCTCCAGGTTTTTGGGCGGCGACATCTCCCACCGTGGTAGCGGCAGGCTTCCAGCCTGCCGTGGAGCCGGGCATCTTGCCCGGCGGATCCCGGCTGGCAAAGCAAGCCGGGCTTGACTTTCCAGGTTTGGTCCGGGCGGCAGAATGCCGCCCTTCACGGCTGCCAGGGATGGCTGCCGTTACCACCCACGCGCCCGACTCCCTCCGCTGGTGCAAAAATTGAAATGCGCGCCCGCAGAGCACATGGCGCGGCTTCGAGGTGGACATCGCATGGCCGGACGGCAAACTCACCTCCAGCCATGCTGCGTTCCCGACTCGGCAACACTTGCGCCGTCCGTTATGGCGGTCAGCGGGTTCCGCTCGCAGCCCGGGAGCCGGCGGCGCGTTCACCCAACGTCCGCCTTATGGCCGGACTCCCGCCCGCTCGATACAAACCTTAACTTCCATCCTCCATGTCCAACTCACCCCGCAACTCAACCTCGTTGACCCGCCGCGCCTTTCTGCGCCAAAGCGCCGCCGGCCTGGCCGCGCTCGGCGCCGCTCCCCTGATTGTCCCGTCGCACGTCCTCGGCGGCGAAGGCCAGACCGCGCCGGGCAACAAGATCAATCTCGCCGCCATCGGCGTCTCCGGCATGGGCGGCGCGGACATCGCTGGGCTGGAGCCGTACTGCAACATCGTCGCCTTGTGCGACGTGGATGCGCGCCACGCGGCCGGCACGTTCCAGAAGTTTCCCGCCGCGAAACGATTCACAGACTTCCGCAAAATGTTCGACGAGGCGGCCGGCAGCTTCGACGCCGTGCTTGTCGCCACGCCGGATCACACGCACGCCGTCGCCAGCATGGCCGCGCTCAAGCACGGCAAGCACGTGTATTGCGAGAAGCCGCTGGCCCACTCGGTGGGCGAGGTGCGCGCGTTGGTGAAAGCCGCCCGCGAGGCAAAGGTGGTCACGCAACTGGGCAACCAGGGCCATTCCTTCGGCTCGATCCGCGACTTCGTCGAGTGGATTCAGGCGGGCGCCATCGGCCAGGTGCGGACCATCCATGCCGGCTGCAACGCCGTGAATTCCGGTCTCGACCAGCTCCCCCGCCTCAAGGAGCAGCACGCCGTGCCGCCGACGCTCGATTGGGACCTCTGGCTCGGCCCGGCGCAGTTCCGCCCGTACCATCCCGCCTACCTGCCCGGCGCGTGGCGGGGCTGGACGCCGTTCGGCAACGGCACGATCGGCGACTGGGTGTGCCACGTGGTGGACCCCGTTTTCTGGGCGCTGGACCTCGGTTCGCCCACGTCAGTGATGGCGCGGGTCAAGGATTGGGACCCGAAAACCCAGGGCGACGCCTTCCCGAAGGGCGACATCGTGACCTTCGAGTTCCCGGCCAAAGGCGCGCGCGGCCCGGTCACGCTGCATTGGTACAGCGGCACCGAGCGCGTGCCGCGGCCGGAGGAGTTCCCAAAGGACGACCCGGACATCGGCGCCGGCGCGGTGGTCATCGGCGACAAAGGCAAGATCGCCTACGGCTCGCACGGCGCGGGCGGCGTGCGCTTGCTGCCGGAAAAGCGCATGGAGGAATTCCAGCGGCCGCCCCGGACCATCCCGCGGGTCCGCGACCATCACTGGGATTTCATCGAAGCCATCCGCACCGGCCGGAAGGCGGGCTCGGACTTCAGCTACGGCGGCCCGCTGACGGAACTCGCCATGCTGGGCGTCATCGCGATCAAGCTGCCCGGCACCCGGCTCGAATGGGACGCGGCGAGGGTGCAATTCACAAACTCAGCGGAGGCCAACGACCTGCTCGATCCGCCGCCGCGGACCGGCTGGGCGCTTTGATCCCATGAGCCAGCCGGCGTTCTGGCGGGCCTGGGTGGCCTGTGTTGCCGCCGTTCATCTGGCGGGCGAGTCCGCCGCGCTGCCACTTTCGCCCAGCGCGCTGGTGGCGACGAAAGACGGCGCGACGCTGTTCATCGCTTGCGCCACCGGCCAGCAGGTGTTGCGGTTCGACACCGACAGGCGCGAGGTCGTGGCGTCCATCCCGCTGTCAGCGCCGCCGACCGGGCTGGCGCTGTCCGCGGACGACACCCGGCTGTTTGTAACCTGCGCCGCTCCGCGAAGCCCCGTCTGTGTGCTGGACGCGGCCAGCGGCGCCGTTGCCACCACGCTCACCGCCGGCCACACGGCCGGGGCGCCGGTGCTGAGTCCGGACGGCCGGACGCTTTACGTCTGCAACCGCTTCAACGACGATGTCAGCTTCCTCGACCTCGCCTCCGGCCAGGAACGGCGACGTGTGAAGGTGCGCCGCGAGCCGGTGGCGGCCGGAGTCACACTGGACGGCCGGTTTCTGCTGGTCGCCAACCACCTGCATGACGGCCGGGCGGACGCGGACCACGTCGCGGCGGTCGTCAGCGTCATTGACACCGCGCGTGGCGAGGTGAGGAAGGAGTTGACCCTGCCCAACGGCAGCGGCGTGCTCCAGGGCCTGCGCGTCTCGCCGGACGGCCAGTACGCCGTGGTCACGCATCTGCTGGCGCGCCACCAGCTCCCCACCACCCAGCTTGAGCGCGGTTGGATGAACACGAACGCCAAGACCCTCATCCATCTGGGCCGGCTGGAAATCGTCAACACCGTGCTGCTCGACAGCGTGGATCGCGGCGCCGCGAACCCGTGGGCGTTAGCGTGGTCGGCGGACGGCGCCCGGCTCGTCGTCACCCATGCCGGCACGCACGAACTCAGCGTCGTCAAGTTCCCGGAGTTGCTGGCGAAACTGGCACAGGTGCCGGCCGCGCCGCCACCTGGCCCGGTCGCGGCTTACGCCTCCGCTTCCCGCAGCCAGACCGATGTGCCAAACGACCTGGCGTTCCTGGTGGACCTGCGTCAGCGCCTCAAGCTGCCTCCCACGGATCGCGGCCCGCGGGCGGTGGTGTTGATCGGCACCCGCGCCTACGTGGCGAACTACTTCTCCGACACCCTGAGCGTCGTGGACGTCGCGGCCGCCCGCCCGACTTGGGAATCCATCCCGCTCGGCCCGAAGCCGGTGATGGACCCGGCCCGCCTGGGCGAGTTTTACTTCCATGACGCCGGGCTGTGTTTTCAAGGCTGGCAAAGCTGCGCCTCCTGCCATCCCGGCGACGGCCGCGTGGACGCGTTGAACTGGGACCTGCTCAACGACGGCCTGGGCAACCCGAAAAACAACAAGAGCCTGCTGCTCGCCCACCGGACGCCGCCCGCCATGAGCATGGGCATTCGCGACACGGCGGAAACGGCGGTACGCGCCGGGCTGCGCCACATCCTGTTCACGGTGCAGCCCGACTCCGTGCCCGCTGCCATGGACGAGTATTTGAAGTCCCTCAAGCCGGTGCCCAGCCCGCGCCTCGTGGACGGCCAACTGTCGCCCGCCGCGCTGCGGGGCCAGGAGATTTTCGCCCAGGCCGGCTGCGTCGCCTGCCATCCCGCGCCGCTGTTCACCGACCTTCAGCCTTACGATGTCGGCACACGCGGGCCGTTGGACCGGCCGGCCGACCGCTTTGACACGCCCACGCTGGTCGAACTCTGGCGCACGGCGCCGTACCTTCACGACGGCTCCGCCGCCACGCTGCAAGAAGTGCTGACCACACGGAACGCCGGGGATCAGCACGGGAAGACGTCGCCACTGACCCCGGAGCAACTCCACGACTTGACCGAGTACCTGCTGTCACTGTGACGAACGCCGCCGCCAACGAAAGCGTCTTGTCCGGTCAACCAACCGTGCAAAGACCAGCCTACGCCATGCCGAGAACTCCGGCCGGAAAATCCGCACGGTTCGGATTTCGGATTTTTCGGTTTTGCTTTGCACTGCGCACTTCTCACTTCTCGCTTCGCGCCTCGGACCTTGATTCATGAAAACCAAACCCCTCGGCCCTTCCGGCATCAACGCCTCCATTGTCGGCCTCGGCGCCTGGGTGCTGGGCGGCGGCACCGTCTGGGGCCGGGATCCCGACGACCGCGAGTCCGTGCGCGTCATTCAGGCGGCGCTCGAGCGGGGCCTCAACCTGATTGACACCGCGCCGGCCTACGGCTTCGGCCGCAGCGAAGTCGTGGTGGGCCGGGCCGTTCGCGGCCGGCGCGAGCAAGCGGTGATCGCCACCAAATGCGGCCCGTGGTGGGACGACGCGCGCGGCTCGTTCTTCACCGAGTTCGACGGCCGGCCCATCTACCGGAGCCTGCGGCCCGACACGATCGCCATCGAGATCGAGAACAACCTGTGCCGGCTGGGCACCGACCGCATTGACCTGTACCAGACGCACTGGCCGGCGGTGCCGCCGGACGCCACGCCAGCCGCCGACACCGTGGCGGCGCTGCTCAAGCTCAAGGACCAAGGCAAGGTCCGGGCGCTCGGCGTCTGCAACGTCTCCCCGGACGAACTGCTGGAGAACCTCCGGTGCGGTGGCATCGTCAGCAACCAGTTCCGCTATTCGATGCTCCACCGCGACCCGGAGCGGGACATCCTGCCGTTGTGCGCCCGGCACGGCCTCGCCACGCTCACCTACATGTCCCTCGAACAAGGCTTGCTCACCGGAAAGGTGGGCATGGACCGCGTCTTCAGTCCGGGCGAGTTCCGCACCAACACGGCGTGGAACCCGTGGTATCTCCCGGCCAACCGCCGCCGGGTGCTGGACCTGCTGGCGGGCTGGCGCGGTCTCACCGCCAAGTACGCGTGCTCGCCGGCGCAACTGGTCCTGGCCTGGACCGCCGCCCAGCCGGGTGTCACGCACGTGCTGGCCGGGGCCCGCACGGAAGCGCAATTGCGCGAAAACGCCGGCGCCGCCGAACTGAACCTCGAGCCCGCCGACCTGGAGCGCATCCGCCGCGACGTCCTGGCTCTGGGAGAACCCGCCACCGCATGAAACCGCTACCCGGCCACCGCATGAAACCGGTGACGTTCGCCCTCAGCTTCAGCGCCTGGCTCGGGCTGCTCGGCGGCCTCGCCGGACTTGCTTGGCAGGCGACGGCCGGGTCGTTCGAAATTCCCGCGTGGGCCTTCGACCGCGGCAACGTGGCGACCTTTACCGAGGAGTACGCCGACGCCGGCCCGATGGTGGCGTACGGCGGCCAATCGCCCGTCGTGGTGGAATATGACATACCCCTCCCGGCGGCGGGCCGCTACGCGTTGCAACTGTACTACGCGGCGGCGGCGGCCCGGCCGGTTGAACTCCAACTCGACGGCCAGCTTGTAGCACGCGTCTGCCGCGCCGCCACTGGTTCGTGGAGCACCAGCGGCGCGGCGTGGGAACAATCCGCGGAATTCGATCTCACCGCCGGCCTCCACACCTTGCGCCTGCAACGGGACGGCGACTTCCCGCACGTGGTCAGCCTGCGGATCGAGTCGGCCGCGCTGCCGGCGGGCTACGTGCCGTCGCGTCCCAAGGCTTGCAAGCTGGACGAACCCCCGCCGGATTCCCTGCCGTTTGCGGCGGGCTCCACCATCGAATCACTTCATCTGGCGCTGGAGGATCTCATGGCGACGTTCGGCGAGCGCTACCCGCAAGGGCCGTTCTTCCGCCAGCGGCTCGCCGAGCTGGAAGCCGGGTTTCGCCAGCCCGAGCCCTCGGCCAAAACCCGGGCCCATCTCGCCGCGCTGGCCCGGGAGGCCTTGCTCGCCAATCCGCTGCTTGATTTCGACCGGCTGATCGTGCTGAAGCGCGGTTTCCCCAAACCCGCCGCCGCCCGGCGCGCGATGGGCCACGAACTCGGCGTCGGCTCGCTCAACGCCCACACCAGCGACGACATCCCGCGCCAAGGCCATTGGAACGACGAACTCGCCGTGCTCAGCAACCTGCGCTGCGGGCCGCGGTTCACGACGCTTTGCCGGCCGGAAAACAGCGAGACGCTGATTGACCCGGCGCTGCATTTTGACGCGGGCCGCCTGCTCTTCGCGAAGAACGGCGCCGGCGAGAAAAACTGGCGGCTGTGGGAAATCGGCGTGGATGGCCACGGCCTGCGCCAGGTGACGCCGGACGACGGGGCCGACGTGGCGCATTTCGACCCGTGCTATCTGCCGGACGGGCGGATCATCTTCGCGTCCACCGCGGTTTACCAGGGGTTGCCCTGCGAGTTCGGCGCCCAGGCCATGACCTGCCTGTACCTGCTGGACCCGCGCCGCCAGAGCATCCGCCAGCTCACCTTCGAGCAGGACAGCGATTGGTGCCCCACCCTGCTACCGGACGGGCGCGTCATGTACCTGCGCTGGGAATACACCGACCAGTCGCACGCCAATTCGCGCATCCTTTTTCACATGAACCCGGACGGCACCGACCAGCGCGAACTGCGCGGGAGCGGTTCCTGGTTTCCGGGGTCGTTCTTTTACGCGAAACCGGTCCCCGGCCACCCGCACCAGCTCATTGGCGTGGCCGGTGGCCATCACGGCACGCCGCGCTCGGGGCGGTTGCTCATCCTCGATCCCACGCGAGGCCGGCGCGACGGCGAGGGCATCGTCCAGGAAATCCCCCGGCGCGGCCAGCCGGTCGAGCCCATCGTGCGCGACCGGCTGGTGGACGGCGTGTGGCCGCAGTTCCTCATGCCCTGGCCGCTCAGCCCGAACTACCACCTCGTCAGCGCCAAGCTCGGTCCGCGCGGCCTGTGGGGACTCTACCTCGTGGACGTCTTCGACAACGTCACCTTGATCCACGAGGTCGAAGGCGCCGCGTTGCTGTGGCCCATCCCGCTGCAAGCGGTCCCCTCCCCGCCCGTCATCCCCGACCGCGTCAACCTCGCCAGCGACCAGGCCACGGTGTTCATCACCGACGTCCATTCCGGCCCCGGCCTGGCGGGCGTGCCGCGCGGCGCCGTGAAGCGCCTTCGCCTCATCGAGTATTACTTCTCCCGGCGCGGCTTTGGCGGCCTGTACGGCACGCTGGGGCAGGACGGCCCCTGGGATGTTAAGCGCATCCTCGGCACCGTGCCGGTGGAACCGGATGGCTCCGCGCATTTCACCATCCCCGCGAACACGCCGCTGACCCTGCAACCGCTCGATGAACAAGGCCAGGCGCTCCAGCTCATGCGAAGCTGGTTTGTTGGCATGCCCGGTGAAACCGTGTCCTGCGGCGGCTGCCACGAGCCGCAGAACGAAGTTTCGCCCAACCGCCCCGCGCAGGCCGCCCGGCGCGGGCCCTCACCCATCGAACCCTGGAACGGCCCCGCCCGCGGCTTCAGCTTCGTGCGCGAGGTCCAGCCCGTGCTCGACAAGTACTGCGTGTCCTGCCACGACGGCGCGCGGGCCGGGCAGCCGGATTTTCGCGGCAGCCGGCCGCTGACCGACTGGACCAGCCAGTTGGCCGGCCGCTGGGATGGCGGCGGCCGGTTCACCGAGTCCTATTACCAGTTGCAACGCTTCGTCCGCCGCCCCGGCATCGAAGGCGACCGCCGGATGTTCACGCCGCTCGATTACCACTTCCGCACCACGGAGCTGGCGCAAGTGCTTGACCGCGGTCATCACGGCGTGGCCCTGCCAGCCGCGGCTTGGGAAAGGCTCGCCGCCTGGGCCGACCTCAACGCGCCTTTTCACGGCTCCTGGGCGGAAATCCCGCAATTCGCCGGCGACTCCGAAGATGCCCGGCGCCTGGCGCGCGTGAACGCGCGCGCGGCTGAACTGCGTCGCCAGTATGTTCCCATGGGGCCGCATTCCGACTACGACGCGGTGCCGGAAGTGCCGCCTTACGACGCGACACCCGTCCAACCGCCTCAACCCTCAGCTCCCAACTCCCAGCCCTCACCTCCGAGCTGCCCCGGCTGGCCGTTCGACACCACCGCCGCCGCCGCCCGGCAGCGCGCCGCCTCGCCCGGCGGGATCCGCCGGACACTCGATCTGTGCGACGGCGCACAACTCGAACTCGTGCGCATCCCGGGCGGCCGGTTCGTGATGGGCTCGGCAGGCGGTCCGCCCGATGAAGGACCGCCCGTCGTGGTCGAGGTGCAGCCGTTCTGGATGGCCCGCTGCGAAACCTCCAATCGCGAGTTCCGGCGGTTCAACCCGGCCCATGAAAGCCGGACCGAGGACCGGCACGGCTATCAGTTCGGCATCGTGGGCTACGACCAGGATCAACCCGACCAGCCGGCCGTGCGCGTTTCATGGGACGAGGCGATGGCCTTCTGCCGCTGGCTGGCGGGGCGGACCGGCCTGGCGGTTTCACTGCCCACCGAGGCGCAATGGGAATGGGCCTGCCGCGCCGGCACCGACACCCCGTTCTGGTTCGGCGGGCTCGACGCCGATTACTCGCCCTTTGCCAATCTGGGCGACCAGCGGCTGCGCGAGTTCGCCGCCGACACGGCGCTCGACAATTACACCGCAGCCCGGCCAATGGAGAATCCCAACCGGTACGACGATTGGATTCCGCGCGATGACCGGTTCAACGACGGCGGGTTCGTGACCGAACCGGTGGGACGCTACCGGCCGAACCCCTGGGGCCTGCACGACATGCACGGCAACGCCTGGGAATGGACCAGCTCGCGCTACCGGCGTCATCTGGCCATGGACGCATCGGCGGCCAGCGAACTGGATCAAGGCCCTGAACGGCGGACGGTTCGCGGCGGCTCGTGGCGGGATCGCCCGCACCGTTGCACCTCCACCGCGCGGCTTGGCTACCCGCCCTGGCAGCGCGTCTATAACGTTGGTTTCCGCGTCGTGTGCGAGGACCCGGCCGTGCTCGTCTCTGACGCTGCAGGAAAGGCGGAGCCGGCACGTTCAGGATTGCCATGAGCCGGTACCCGTCAGCCGCCATGGGCTGGACCCGCGCCTGCCTGGTCTGGTGCGGCGTCCTGGCCTGGCCGACGTGCGCTGGCTGGGTGGCGTGCGCTGCGGATGCATTGCCCTGCCACAAGAAGGCGACCTGGGCGCAAACCGTGCTGGCCGCGCGCACGGCTTGGAGCGCTTCCGCTCCCCCGATCGCGGAGCGCGCGGCGCGGCTGGCCGCGTGGTGGCAGCGGCTGGAGGATGATTTCCCGGTCGAGTGCGACTGGGTGTTGCAGGACGCCGGCTGGGAGATCACGCCTTGGTTGGAAACCGCCGGCGACACCGCATGGGAGCGACGCCTCATCGCGCGGGCGCTCGCAGACGCGCCAAACACCACGCCCGGCGCCCGCGAGTTCGCCGTCTTGTGCTCCGAGTCTCCCGGACCGGGCGATGCCCGCTGGCTCGAACTCTACACGGCCATTTGCGCCCAGCGGCGGGCCACCCGTCTCGCAACGGTCCAAGCGCAAGCCCCGAGAATCATCTTCACCAAACGCCGCACGATCCGCCCTTCCTTTTTCGCCTACACCGAGGGCCAGTCGGACGCACAGAACGAACGCCACTTCCTGCCCGGCGCGGAATTGTGCCTGCTCGAGCTCGACGGCCCGGCGGGCAGGGTGCGCACCTTGCTGGCGGACCCCGGTGGCGTCATCCGGGATCCGGCGGTGTCGTGGGATGGCGAACGCGTCATCTTCGCCTGGAAGAAGTCGCTCGAGGCGGACGACTACCACCTTTACGAACTGGACACACGCGCCGGGCGCCTGCGCCAGATCACGTCCGGCCTGGGCTTCGCCGATTACGAACCGGCCTGGCTGCCCAATGGCGACCTGGTCTTCGCCTCCACCCGCTGCGTGCAGACGGTGGACTGCTGGTGGACCGAGGTCAGCAACCTTTACACCTGCGATCCGGACGGACGCCACCTGCGCCGGCTGACCTTCGACCAAGTGCACTCGGTGTATCCGCAGGTGCTCGACGACGGCCGCGTGATCTACACCCGCTGGGATTACAACGACCGTGGCCAAGTCTTTCCCCAGGCGTTGTTCCAGATGCATCCCGACGGCACCGGCCAGGCGGAGTTCTACGGGGACAACTCGTGGTTTCCCACGACCCTCGCCCATGCGCGCGGCATCCCGGGCACGGAACGCGTGCTGGCGATCCTGTGTGGCCACCACACCAGCCAGGCGGGCAAGCTGGCGGTCATTGACCCGGCGCGGGGCCGCCAGGAAAACCAGGGCGTCCGGCTCGTGGCGCCGGTGCGCGAGACGCCCGCCGAGCGCATTGACGCCTACGGCCAGGACGGCGAATTGTGGCAGTACCCCTGGCCGCTGAACGAGCGCGAATTCCTCGTCGCCTACGCGCCGCGCGGCTGGGCCGGTCCGGGCGAACGCCTCGAGGGTGACGCGCATTTCGGGATTTACTGGATGGACGTGGACGGGCGGCGCGAACTCCTGGCCAGCGACCCGTGTACGCCCTGCCAGCAACCGGTGCCTTTGGCCTCGCGGACCCGACCCGCCGTGCGCGCCAGCCTGGTGGATTACTCGAAGCACACCGGCGCCTATTACCTCCAGGACATCTACGCCGGGGCCGGGCTGGCGGGCGTCCCGCGCGGCACCGTCGCCCGGCTGCGCGTCGTCGCGCTCGAGTTCCGCCCCGCCGGCGTGGGCAACAACGGCAGCGCTGGACCGGGCGGCGCGGCGCTGATCAGCACCCCGGTGGCCATCGGCAACGGCACCTGGGACGTGAAGGTGGTTCTCGGCGAAACACCGGTCCACGCGGACGGCTCGGCGTTCTTCAACGTGCCGGCGCGCACGCCGGTTTACTTCCAAGCCCTCGATGCGAACGGGTACGCGGTGCAGACCATGCGGAGTTGGAGCACGCTACAACCCGGCGAAGTGCAGGGCTGCGTCGGCTGCCACGAACACAAAAACTCCGCGCCGCCTACGACCGGCTACCCAAATACAGCCGCCCTGGCGGCCGGACCGCGCGACCTCGAGCCCTTTTACGGCCCGCCGCGCGGCTTCAGTTTTCCGCGCGAAATCCAGCCGATCCTGGACCGCCATTGCATCCGCTGCCACGACCAGCGCGACCGCCGGCCGACCGTGGAGCGGCTGGCCGGGGCAATCACCCGCGAGGAGGATCCGGCCTGGAACGTCTTCCCGCCGGCGCCGGACCCGGTTCCGCCCGATCCATCGCCGCCAGCAGCCGTGGCTGTCCGGCCGGGTGAGGTGCCGGCAGCGCCCGCCTTCAGCCTGCGGGGCGACACCACGCTGGACCGCCTGGCCAAACGGCACTGGAGCGACGCCTATCTTAACCTGTCGCTCGCGCAGCCCGCCGACAACGACTGGGACCGCGGCGCTTATTCCGGTGTTTTCGACGGCCGCGTGGTGAACTGGATCGGCTCGCAATCCATCCCCGCGCCACTTCCGCCCTACGCGGCCGGCGCCGCCCGGAGCGCACTGCTCCCGTTGCTGGCCCGCGGCCACCACGGCGTGCGGTTGTCCCGCGAGGAACACGACAAACTGGCCTGCTGGATTGACCTGCTGGTGCCTTATTGCGGCGACTATCTCGAAGCCAATGCCTGGGATGAAGGCGAGCGACGCAAATTCCAGCGCTACGCCGATAAACGCCGGCGCATGGAACAGATCGAATGCGAAAACATCCAGGCCTGGCAGACCCGGCAACATCTCCCTTGAAACAGCCATGACTCCCCTCACCCGACGCGGCCTTTTCGGACTGGGAATCGTCGCCAGCCTGTTCCCGCCGGCCTGCCTTCAGGCCGCGGTGCCCGTCCCAACGCCCGCGCTCGTTCCCCAGCCCGCCCGGCTGGAAGTGAAAGCGGGCCGGTTTGAACTCAAGCCGTCCACCGCGCTGGCCGCCAACCCGGAGGCGCAGGCCGAGGCGGAGAAGCTGGCGGCCCGGTTGCGCGCGGCCACCGGCTGGCCGCTGCTTTCCGGCAACCCGGGGGCAGACTGCCTCGCGCTGGCATTGGACCGCTCTTTGACGACCGCGCTCGGCGCGGAGGGGTACCGGCTGTCGGTCACGCCGGAGCGGGTGAGCATTCGCGCGGCCACGGAGGCGGGGCTGTTCTATGGCGGCGTCACGCTGCTGCAATTGCTCCCGCCGGAGGTTTTCGCGACGGAGCGGCCAGGTCTTCCCACCGGCGGTTGGACCGTGCCGTGTGTGGAAATCGAGGACGCGCCGCGGTTCGCCTGGCGCGGGCTGCTGCTGGATCCGGCGCGGCATTTCTTCCCGCCGGACTTTGTGAAGAAGCTCGTGGACGTGATGGCGCTGCACAAGTTGAACCGGCTCCAACTGCACCTCACCGACGACCAGGGCTGGCGGCTGGAGATCAAGCGGCATCCACGCCTCACCCAAATCGGCTCCGTGCGCGCGGAGTCGCCGAAGAAAGGCGGCCCGACGCGCGGCGACGGCACGCCGTACGGGCCGTTCTTCTACACGCAAGATCAGATGCGCGAGCTGGTCGCGTACGCGCGGGCGCGACACGTCACGCTGGTGCCGGAAATCGAGATACCGGGACACTTCCTGTCGGCGGTGGCGGCGTATCCGGAGTTGTCGTGCCGGGGCCGGCCGGTCCGGGTGCGCACGGTCTGGGGCGTCGAGCCGGACATTCTGTGCCCCGGCAACGACGCGGCGATCGCGTTTGTGAAGGACGTGTTGGGCGAGGTGTGCGACCTGTTCCCCGGCGAGTTCATCCACATCGGCGGCGACGAAGCCCCGCGCGAGCGCTGGAAGGAATGCCCCAAGTGCCAGGCCCGGATCAAAGCCGAGGGTTTGAAGAGCGAGGCGCAGCTTCAAACGTGGCTCAACCATCGCCTCGAGGAATTCCTCGCCCGCCGGGGCCGCCGCCTCATCGGCTGGGACGAAATCCTCGAAGGCGGCTTCACGCCGGGCGCGGCGGTGATGTCGTGGCGCGGCATGGCGGGCGGCCTCGCGGCGGCCGGGGCGGGACACGACGTGGTGATGTCCCCCACGACGCATTGCTACTTCGATTACGCGCAAGGCCGGGGACCGGGGGAGCCGGAGTCCATCGGCGGCTTCATTCCGCTGGAGAAGGTTTACGCCTTCGAGCCGACGCCCGCCGGGGTGGACGAGGCGAAGCGCCGTCACATCCTTGGCGCGCAAGGCAACGTCTGGACCGAATTCATCTTCACTCCGGCGGAAGTGGAGTATTTCGCGTTTCCGCGCGCCGCCGCGCTGGCGGAAGTCGTGTGGTCGCCGGCGCAAGGGAGGGATTACCTGGAATTTGTGCGGCGGCTTCAAACCCACCTGAAGCGCCTCGACGAACTGAAGGTGAATTACCGTCGGCTGGACCCGCCGGCCCCGACGGACAGCCAACCGTAAAAGCCAAAAGCTGAAATCGGGCAGGCAGGACCCACTGCGCCACGGCCAACTTCGGCTTTTGGGTAAAACAGTCGTTTCCACCACGGCTCGCGCCGTGAGCCTGAAGCCGCTCGAACCAGTGCGTGTGAGTGTGCCGGGGGGTGATGGTGAGCGGACTCGTCGGATGCCGGCCGGGAGGCGCTGACACTGAAGAGCCGTTGAAACTCCCACCTCTGGAATTGCAGGGCTCCATTGCTCCCGCGCCGGGATCTGGAGGCGAGGGTCGGAATCGAACCGACGAATGAGGCTTTTGCAGAGCCCTGCCTTACCACTTGGCTACCCCGCCTGAAACCGCCGCAATGTGTACCAGCCGCCGGGCGGCGCGCAAGTTCTTACGCGGCGCCCGGGCAAACAAAAAGGCCGGGCTGACGCCCGGCCTTCTGTGTCTTGGCGAACTGTCCGCCTCGAACCGCCTACTGCTTGACGCGGTAGAAGGCGTTGCCGCTGCCGATGGCGATGGTCGCCGGGCTGGTGGCTCCCGCCACCGGCGTCCAGTTCACCAAATCACTGGACGTTTCGAGTGTGCCGCCGGCCGGCGCCCAGGAGATGACGATGTTTCCGCCCTGCCGCTGGATGGCAAGCACGGGCTCCTCGGCCTGTGGTGTGGTCATGTACTTCACCGCGTTGAGGAACAGTTTGGTGCCGTCCTCGGTGAGGTCGAAGATGCCCGCGCCCTGGCTGGTGAGACCGGAGGCCTCGCGGCTGCCGCTGAGGAACACCAGGCGCGGTCCGCCCAGCACGTTTGCGCGGGCGTTGGCCGTGACGTCGCCGGCCTCCCATTCACCGATCACCATGCCGCCAAAGGCGGGGTCGCCTTCGGTGCCGATCACGGCGAGCACCTTGCCGTTGCCGGCCACCGGGTCGGTGTTCACGGAGATGCCGCGTTGCACGGTGTTGTTGAATGTGGCCAGGCTGGCGTACGGATTGACCATCACGTTGCCCGCCCCCAAGGCGACTCCTTCAAAGATCGGGTGCGCGGGCTCGTTGACCTTGAGTGTCACGGCGCCGGCCGTGTCCGGGATCGTGGCTCCCGTGGTGAAGCCCAGCCGGCTGTTCCGCAACACGTACCCGCCCATGACCATGGTCGGCGCGGTGAGGGTGGTATTCCAGGCCAGCGTCTCCGGCGGGTCCTGGTAATCACCGCTGGGCACGGAGCGGCTGACGATCACGAGGTCGAACGTGTTCAGCAACGCCGTGTCGGGCGTGCCCGAGGTGACAATGCGGGTCACCGCGTAGCCGTTGGCTGTGAGGAGTTGGGTGTAGCCCACGTCTGGCGCGGTGGTGAACCCGGCGGTCGCAGCGTCGGTGGCCGGGGTGTTGTCAGCCGGGTGGAAGCTCACCCAGGCGATCTTGGGTCCGACATCGGGCGCGTTGATCGTGAAGAACATCCACTTGAACGAGATGCCGGCGTAGCCCAGCACCACTTCCACGGGGGCGTTGTTCGGGTACTTCGTCGCCGGCGTGTAACGCACCGTGGTGGTGCTGCCGGCCACGGATTTCTCCGGGGTGACGGCCCTGCCGTTGACCGACAAGGTCACATCGCCGGTGTAGTTCTCGATGACCGCCTCGATGGGCGCGTCGCGCAGCACGCCAGCCGCGCCCGGGGCCGGGGTGACCGACCGGAGCAAAGGCCGGGCCGGGCCGGTGTACTGGCGGTACACCTTGACGTGGAGCGCGCGGTTGCGGTCGTTGAGGAGCGTCGAGGAGTTGCCCTCCATTTCGAGGTTGTGCAGTTCGCAGTTCGCGCCGCCTTCGCCCTCGAACCACAGCAGGCGCAGCGGGTAGATGCCGTCCTGCTGGACCACGAAGTCGCAGGCGGATTGTGGCAGATCGGCGGTGGAACCGCGGCCGGCGTCGAACTGGCCCAGCACCGGTGCCGCCAGATCTTGCGGCGTGGTGCCTGCGATGAGCTTGAAGCCGTCGTCGCTGTTCACCCCGAAGCGGTAGATGCCCGCCTTGAGTTCCACGAAGCCCACCGCCTCGCCCACGATCCAGTTCTGCAACGCGCTGTCGCCGGCGGGAATGCCCGGAATCTCCAGATCCGTGAAGTTGGGATTGGCGCTCAACGGATCGTTGCCCAGGGTGAAGGCGCCGGCGTTGGCGGGCGCGGTCTGGTTCCAGTTGATGACCTCGACCTCGTGCCGGCCGTCCGGCAGGGCGCCGGGGAACGCGCCGTTCGCGTACGGCTGGCCCGTGGCCGGGTCATTGTAGCCGCGCGCAAGCTGGGTCTCGGCCGTGGCGATCGTGTTGGCGTTGCCGGGACGCGGCACCACCGTGCCCGAGCTGTCCACCATCTGATACACGTCCACGGCGAAGCCCGACGTGCCGCGGTTGATCTGGCCGGCGGGAATGGCATGACCCGCCTGAAGAACTGGCAGGGTGGAATAGTCCCGCACGGTGAACTGCCACTTCTGCGAGACCTGGGTGGCCGGATTGCCCGTGTCCGCGTACTGCAACTCGACCTGCAACGTCTGCCCGGAGGGCAACAGCCCGGCAGGCTGGTATCTCACGGTCGTGACCGGGCCGGACTTGCTGACGCCGGTGGTCACTTCCTGGCCGTTGACCAACAGCCTGGTCGAGCCCACGGCTACCGCGGTGTCTTGGTCGGTAATCTGCGCTTGAATGGCCAGCCCGGGCCAGACATTCGAGGCGCCGGGCAGCGGCGACACGGAGGCGGTCGGTGGCTGCGGCGTGCGGAGCAGGCTGTATGATTTGACGCCTTTCGGGTTGGCGCGGTCGTTCACCAGGATCTTGACCGGCGGACTTGCGGTGAGGTCTTCGGAGAAGAACTCCAGATTGGCGCCACCACCGCCTTCGTACCAGATCAAGCGTACCGGATAGATGCCGTCCTGGGCCACGTTCACATAGAACATGGAGTCGGCCGAGCCGCGGCCGCCGCTGAACACGCCCAGTTCCCTGGCGCCGGCGCCGCGCGGGTCCCGACCGACGGTGACGCGGAAACCGTCGTCACTGTTCACGCCGAAACGGTTCAATCCCGCCTTGAGTTCGAGGTAGCCGACGATTTCGGCCGCGATGTTGTCAATGTTGTCCACGCTGTCCGGGTCGGTGCCCGGGATGCCCGGAATCGGCTCATCCGGGAAGGCCGGGGTCGAGGCCGCGGTGAAGTTCCCCGCCTGGACTTGCGTGCCGTTGGGCCGGGCCTCCTGGTTCCAGTTGACGAGCGCGACCGGATGGGTGCCGCGCGGCCCGCTGCCGGCGGTGGCGAAGTTCTGGAGCGCGTTGCCCGACACCGGGTCAGTCAACCGTCCGGCGAGCTGGTTTTCCGCGCGTTGGGTGTTGTTGGGCAGGTCCAGCGTCGGCCAGAGCGCGGAGTCGCGGGCCTGCGCCACCCGGGCGAGGAAACCGGAGCTGGCGGTGTCCACGGAATCGGCGGGGATGGCGTCCTCCGCGGTCAGCGTGGCAAACGTTTCCACGGTGAAGTTGAGCGTCTCCGAGATGGCCGTGGCCGGGGTGCCGTCATCGGTGAACGACAACACTGCCACGTGGGTCGAGCCGGACGGGAAGAACGGCGTGGCTTGGTAACGGACGGTGGTGACGTCGCCGGATTTGGAGACGCTCACGGTCACCGGGGCGCCTTCCAGGGTGACGGCGATGGTGTCCGCCTTCACCTTGGTGAGCGCGCCGTCCAGCATGGTGAAGGTGAAGCCCAGCAGATTGCCGCGGGCGGCGGTCACAATGGGCTTCTCCGGGTAGGGCACGACAACCGCGCCGTACATGTTCTGGCCGTTGTTGTCCGGCTGCGCGATGGTGAAGGTGCCGGGATCGAAGACCTTCACGTAAATGCTGGACCACTGGTTGACACCCTGGCCGGGCCCGGCGCCGTCCGCGCCCTCGTCCACGCCGATGTGGTCGGGCCAGTCGGGGTTGCCGTGGCGGTTGTGGCCGGTCTTCACCGGCTGCCAGCCTTCATCCACGATCCACCGCATGTCGGGATTGCCGTCGCCGGTGCGGTCGGCCGTCCAGTCGGGGAAGTTGGGCGGGTTGGCGTTGCTGGCGTCGCCCAAGCGGTCGTCCACCAGCATGTACACGAAGGACTTTTTGTTGATGGTCACGTCCAACCGGTAGTCGGGATTGTCCCGGTTGTCGTTGCCGCTCATGATGTACTCGCCGCCCAGCAGGTATCTGGGGATGAGCAGGGTCGGCGTGGCGCCGGTCCATTGGTGGTTGCGGTCCACGAAGGCCGGGACTTCCTCGCCGAAGACGGGGCAGGTGAACGGCGTGCCGACGGCACCGGCAGTTGGCTCGTTCGCCACGGTACGGTCCCAGGTGACGCCGGTCCACTTGGCTGTGATGGTGTCCGTGGCTTCGTTGTCGCCGCCGGTCTCGACCACGTCGGTGATCACCGGCAGGGCGTGAACGCCCGCCGGCGCCCAGCACAACGCGGAGGCCGCGGCGACTGACAGCAGAAGGGTTTTGCTTTTCATGGTTTCGGTTTTGGGGGGTTACGACAATCCGACCCGGGGGCACGGCAAGGCACCACATGCGCAACGATGCAGAGCATGACGACGCCACACTGGCCCTCTCCAAGTCATGGATTTGCGGCAACGCTAGGAACGCGCTGCGGGCTTGGCAACCACTTTTCGCCGGAATCAGCCGGCCGCGCGCATCTCACTCTTTGCTGCCGGTGGAAACGGCAGGTCGCCCCTCGCCGAGGGGCGACGGCTCCGGCCCCTGAGCCAGGGGCCGGCTAACAGACACCGAATCACACCCCACTATCCACCACCTCTTTTTGAATTTGGGCACTTCTCAACCCTTCACACCTTTACCCAATGACGTCCGCCGCAGCCGTCAATCAGGTGCTCGACGAACAGCAGCGGCGGCTTCGCTTTCCGCCTCAAGGCAGTTCGCGCACGTACACGTTCTTGAACTGCACCAGGCTCGGCGGGCTGTTCCAGGTGCCCTTGCGGTCCCTGCCGCCGTGGTGCTGGAAGGCGATCCGCCCGCGGGCCGGCAGGTCGGGAATCGTGGCGCCCGGAATCACGGTCACGCCGTTGAGCACCACGGTCACGGTCTTGCCTTTCACGGTGATCTCATAGCGGTTCCACTCGCCGACCGGCTTGTCGGCCTGATGCCGCGGCGTGACGGCGGCGCGCAACTCGGGCGAGGTCTTCGGGTCGGTGCGCACGCCGTACATCTCGCCCGAGCCGATTGGCCAGCACCAGATGTTCACCTGGAACCGTCCCTCGCCGCGCAGGTAGATGCCCGAGTCCGAGTCCGGCAGCGCGAAGCGGTGTTCCTTGCCGGTCACGTCCCGCGCGTGCGTGCCGTCGGGCAGGATGTACGGCACGCCCGGATTCACATACGGCGTGGCCTTGATGCGCCAGTCCACCTGGAGCACGAAATCGCCCAGCTCCCGCTCGCACCACAGCGACTTGTCGCCGGGGGCTTCGCTCTCGGCATCGTAATCAATGACGCCGTCCAGGACCTTCCAGTGGCCGTTGTCGCCCGCCGGCACCTTCCAGCCAGTGAAGTCTTTGCCGTTGAACAGCGGGGTGAAACCGGGCGGGGCCACGTTGTCGGCGGCCAGGGCGGTGAGGCTGGCAGTGGCGAGGATAACAAGCAGGCGAGGCGACGTTTTCATGAGCATGGACAAATGTTGCGTGATGACTGGTTTGGACTGCGAATCAATGGCGTCGCTAAGCCGGCGGTTTGGCAAGCCTCAAGTTGGCCCGGCAGCGGCGTCAGGTGCATCTCATTCTTGTGCGGCGGCCGCCCGGATGGGCTGGGGGCGAGACTCCGTCGAGCCCTGCTATTGTGGTTCTTGGTTCTTGGTTCGTTATTCTGGCCTTCGACCTTCGACTTTCGACCTTCGACCCACTGGCGCGTCGCCCGCGGCGCGGGTCCAGGCGAGGTCGCCTGGGCTGCTACGGCCCGCCTGCTGCCGCTACGAAAGCGAGATGCGCCCCGCGGGACCGGCATCCCAAGCCAGGCATTGCGGTTCCCCACCGGCCGGCTCAGGATGGTCGCGTGAAACTGCTCACAGCCTTGATGCTGGCCGCTGGCCTGGCGTTCACCGACCGGGCGGCGGAAACCCCGACCGATTCCGCGCTTACGGTCATGACCTTCAACCTGCGCTACGCCAGCGACACCCCGCCCAACGCTTGGCCGCAGCGCCGCCCCGTGATGAAGGCGTGCCTCGAGTCGGTCCAGCCTGAACTGATCGGCACGCAGGAAGGCGTTTACCTCCAGCTCAAAGACCTGGCCGCCGACCTGCCCGCCTACGACTGGATCGGCACCGGGCGCGACGGCGGCAGCCGCGGCGAGTTCATGGCGGTGTTTTACCTCCGCGCGCGGTTCGAGCCGCTCGAATTCGACCACTTCTGGCTTTCGGACACGCCCAATGTCATCGCCTCCGCCACCTGGGGCAACACGAACCGCCGGATGGTTACCTGGGTGCGGTTCCGTGACCGCCAGACCGGTGGCGAATTTTACTTCTGGAACACCCACCTCGACCACGCGGTCCAGTTGGCCCGCGAGAAAGGCGCGGCGTTGATCCGTGACCGCGTCAACGCCTTGAAAACCACTCTGCCCGTCCTGCTGGTCGGCGACTTCAACGCCATGGCTGGCGCGAACCCGGCCTACGACATCCTGGTGAAGGACGGCGGCTTCCAGGACACCTGGTGGCTGGCGCGCGAGCGGCGCAACGCCGACTTCAACACGTTCAACAACTTCAACACCCCCAAGCGGGAAGGCCAGCGCATTGACTGGATTCTCGCGCGCGGCGCCGCCGGGGTGGACTGGAGCGAAATCGTCACGTTCGAGCGGGGCGGCCAGTTTCCCAGCGACCATTTCCCGGTCGTCGCCCATGTGCGTCTGCGCCCCGTCGCACCCCGGCCGTGAGGCAGGCGGCGTACCGACGGCCTGTTCTTCCACCCTTCCCGCGCTGCATGCTGGTGCGTCATTTCATCCTCGCCACCGCCGGCCACGTGGATCACGGCAAGAGCGCGCTGGTCAAGGCCCTCACCGGCACCGACCCCGACCGCTTGCCGGAGGAAAAGGCCCGCGGCATCACGATTGACCTCGGCTTCGCGCACCTCGACCTGCCCGCCCCGCCCGGCCCCGGCTGCGAGCCCGCGCGCTTCTCGATCGGCGTGGTGGACGTGCCCGGCCACGAGGATTTTGTGAAGAACATGGTTGCGGGCGTGGGCTCGATTGACCTCGCACTGCTTGTCGTGGCCGCGGACGACGGCTGGATGCCCCAAACCGAGGAACACCTGCAAATCCTCGAATACCTTGGCGTCCGCCAGGCTGTCGTCGCCGTGACCAAGATGGATCTCGCGGCGGGGCGGGAGGCCGGGCTCTGCGACGCGGTGCGCGCCCGGCTGGAAAGCACGCCCTTCGCCGCCGCGCCGCTCGTGCCCGCCTCGGTGGTCACCGGTCGCGGCCTGGAGGAACTCAAGGCGGCGCTCGCCCAAACGCTTGCCGCCTCGCCCGCGCCGCGCGACCTCGGCAAGCCGCGCCTGCCGGTGGACCGCGTGTTCACCCTGAAAGGCGTGGGCACGGTGGTCACCGGCACGCTCACCGGCGGCCCGCTGCGCCGCGGCCAGCCGGTGGTGATCCAGCCCGGTGGCCAGACCGCGCGCATCCGCAGCCTGCAAAGTCACAACGCCGAACTCGAACTGGCCGTCCCCGGCCAGCGCGTCGCGTTGAACCTGCCCGACCTCGCGCCGCGTGAGGAAGCCGGCTCGACCGGCGTGGGCCGCGGCGACACGGTCACGCTGGCCGAACTGGGCGCCGCCAGCGATGCCGCGGACGTGTTGCTGCTGAAGTCCGCCCGGCTGGCCGGACAGAAGAATCCCGCCGCGCGCCCGCTCAAAGACCGCAGTCGCGTGCGCGTCCATTTCGGCAGCGCCAACGCGGCGGCAACGGTCTTTCTGCACGGCGGCGGCGAACTCGCGCCCGGTGGCCGCGCGCTGGCCCAACTGCGCTTCGAGACCCCGGCCTGTCTGTTCGGCGGCGACCGTTTCATCATCCGCGACTGGTCCGAGCAGGCCACGCTGGCGGGCGGCATGGTGCTCGACCCGGACGGCAACCGCAAACACTGGCAGCACCGCGCGCACCTGCCCTTGCTCGAGGCCCGGGCGGCGGCCCCGCGGGACGCCAGCGTCTGGGTGGCCTCGTTGCTTCAGCGCGACGGCGTGGCGGCGCGGGCCGGGCTGCTGGCCAAATCACGCTTCAGCGCGGCGGAAATCGAAGCCGCGCTGGAAGCGCTGGCCCGCGAAGGCCGGACCGTGCTGACCAGTGAAATGGCCGCCGACGCCGCGCGCTGGCAGGAATGGTTGCAACGCGCCGCCGAGGCTATTGACCAGGCCCACCGCGCGCACCCGGAATGGCCCGGCCTGCCGCTGGCGGAGCTGCGCGGGCACCTCGTCGCAGAACTCGCCCTGCCCGGTGCCTTCGAGGCGCTGGTGACGGCGCTGGTCCCAACCGGCTTTGTCCAGGTGGGCACGGCGGTCCGGCGCGCCTCGCACCGGCCGGCCTTGCCGCCGCGCTTGCAGGCCGCCAGCGAGTGGCTCCGCCAGGCACTCGCGGAAAAACCGCTTGATCCCCCTTCGCGCAAGGACCTCGTTCGCGACCGGAACACCCTGGAGGCGCTGAAGTTTCTGGTGGACACGGGCGAGGCGGTGGAGGTTGGACCGGAACTGGTGCTGGCGGCGCCGGCCTACGCGCAGGCGGTGGCGACCGTGCAGGACCTGCTGCGGCGGCGCGGCCAGGCGACGGTGAGCGACTTGCGCCAGGCGCTCGGCTGCACGCGGCGGATCATGGTGCCGCTGTGCGAAAAGCTGGACCGCGAAGGCATCACCCGCCGCGAAGGCGACTTCCGCCGGCTGGGGCGGGCGGGCTGAGCTTGATGATCGAAACCTGCGGGCGTGACCGACCGAACTCCGGTCAACAGCCACTTTCGGATTTATCCGGGCCAGGGTCGTGTTGAAACTTGCACGGGACGGGACGCGAGGCGCGTCCCGCCACTTCCGCGGGCGGGTCGCCCGCGCCACCACACGCCACGCCACCACAGTCCGCGCCGCTTCATCGTCCCGGCTCGTAACCAAGGTTCGGGCCGAGCCAGCGCTCGGCCTCGGCGAGGCTCAGGCCCTTGCGGCGCGCGTAATCCGCCACCTGATCGCGACCCAGCTTGCCGACGGCGAAGTACTTCGCGTCCGGATGGCTGAAGTACAGCCCGCTCACGCTGCTGCCGGGCCACATGGCGAAGTTTTCGGTGAGGTGAATCCCGGCCAGCCGCTCGACCTCGAGCAACTGCCAGAGCGCGCGCTTCTCGCTGTGGTCCGGGCAGGCCGGGTAGCCCGCGGCCGGCCGGATGCCGCGGTATTTCTCGTCGAGCAGTTGCTCCGGCGCGAGGTTTTCGGCGCGGCCGAAACCCCAGTCCTCGCGGGCGCGCTTGTGGAGGTATTCGGCAAACGCCTCGGCCAGGCGGTCGGCCAGCGCCTCGGCCAGGATCGCGCGGTAATCGTCATGATCGGCCTTGAACAGCTCAACCAGTTCGCGCAGTCCGTGGCCGGAGGTGACGGCGAAGACGCCGAGGTAATCAGGCAAGGACGTCGGGACGCCGGCTCCGGAGGCCGGAGGCCGGAGGCCGGAAGCCGGGTCAAGCGTCTTGGGCGCCACGAAGTCGGCCAGACACCAGTTGGGCGTGGACTCACCCTTCTCGATTTGCTGGCGCAGGAAATGCAGGCGGGCCAGCACGCGGCTGCGGGTTTCGTCGGCGTACAGCTCCACGTCCTCGCCCACGGCGTTCGCCGGGAAGAAGCCGTACACCCCGCGGGCGGTGAGCAGGCGCTGGCTGACGATCTCGTCGAGCAGCCGCTGCGCATCCTCGTAAAGCTTGCGGGCCTGCTCGCCGTACTTGGGATGGTCGAGAATCTTCGGAAAGACGCCGCGCAGTTCCCAGGCGTGGAAGAATGGCGTCCAGTCAATCAGCGGCGTGAGGTCGCTGAGCGCGAAGCTGGCGGGCGAAGCCGAGGCTGGGCTCGACGGAGTCTCGCCCCAACCGAGGGTCGAAGGTCGAACGTCGAAGGTCGAAGGCTGAGATCCCACATCCGGCATCTGGTTCCCGGCCTCGGGCCTCAGGCCTCGGGCCTCGGGTATCCGGCTTCCGCTCCCGGTCTCGCCCCACCGGGGGGACGACTCCGTGGACAGGACGCGCACGCCGAGGAAGTCCGGCCGGGGCGGCGTGTACACGGTCCAGTCGAATTTCGGCGCGCGGGCGCGGGCGGTCGCCAGGTCCAGCAACCGCGTCTGCTGGCCGGCGTGCTGGGCGCGGATGCGCTGGTACTCGTCGCGCACCCCGGCCACGAACGCCGGCTTCTGCTTCGGACTGAGCAGGCAGGAAACCACCGGCACCGCGCGGCTGGCGTCGAGCACGTGGATCACTGGCTGGCTGTAAGCCGGCGCGATCTTGACGGCGGTGTGGGCCTTGCTGGTGGTGGCGCCGCCGATGAGCAACGGCAGTTGAACGTCCTGCCGCTCCAGTTCCCGCGCCACGTGGACCATTTCGTCCAGCGACGGTGTGATGAGGCCGCTCAGGCCGATGACGTCCACCCGTCGTTCGCGCGCGGTTTCGAGGATTTTCTCGCCGGGCACCATGACGCCGAGGTCAATCACCTCGTAGCCGTTGCAGGCGAGCACCACGCCCACGATGTTCTTGCCGATGTCGTGCACGTCCCCCTTGACCGTGGCGAGCAACACCCGGCCCGCGACCTTCGCGCCCGCCCGGCCCGCCTGCTTACCGGCCTCCATGAAGGGCTGGAGACAAGCCACCGCCTTCTTCATCACCCGGGCGGACTTCACAACCTGCGGCAGGAACATCTTGCCCGCGCCGAAGAGGTCGCCGACCACGTTCATGCCCGCCATGAGCGGCCCCTCGATGACCGCCAGCGGCCGGCCGTACTTGAGCCGCGCTTCCTCGGCGTCCGCCTCGACGAAGTCGGCGATGCCCTTGACCAGCGCGTGCTCGAGGCGCTGCTCGACCGTGCCCCGTCGCCAGGCGAGGTCTTCGCCGGCCGCCACGGCCGGGCTGTCCGCAGGCGCTCCGCCGCTGCGGGCCTTGAGCTGCGAGCCGTGGGCGATGAGCCGCTCGGTGGCGTCGGGCCGGCGGTTCAACAGCACGTCCTCGACGAGTTCGCGCAGGTCCGCCGGGATTTCCTCGTACACGGCCAGCATGCCGGCGTTGACGATGGCCATGTCGAGCCCGGCGCGGATGGCGTGGTACAGGAAGGCGCTGTGCATGGCCTCGCGCACGGCGTTGTTGCCGCGAAAGCTGAAGCTCACGTTGCTCACGCCGCCGCTGACCTTCGCCCGCGGGAGGTTCTCCTTGATCCAGCGCGTGGCGCGGATGAAGTCCACCGCGTAGTTCGCGTGCTCCTCGATGCCCGTGCCCACGGTCAGCACGTTCGGGTCGAAGACGATGTCCTCGGGCGGGAAACCGGCCTGCGTGGTGAGCAGCCGGTAGGCGCGGGCGCACACCTCGATCCGGCGCTCAAAGGTGTCCGCCTGGCCGCGCTCGTCGAACGCCATCACCACCACCGCCGCGCCGTGGCGCCGCACCCGCCGGGCCTGTTCGAGGAACTTCGCCTCGCCTTCCTTGAGCGAGATCGAATTCACCACGCCCTTGCCTTGCAGGCATTCGAGGCCGGCCTCGATCACCCCCCACTTGGACGAGTCAATCATCACCGGCACGCGCGCGATGTCCGGCTCGGCGGCGATGAGGTGCAGGAAGCGCGTCATGGCCGCCACGCCGTCCAGCAGCGCCTCGTCCATGTTCACGTCAATCAGGTTGGCGCCGTTCTCCACCTGCTGGCGCGCGATGGCCACGGCCTCCTCGTACTTCCCGGCCAGGATCAGCTTCGCAAACTTGGGCGAGCCGGTGACGTTGGTGCGCTCGCCCACGATCACGAAGTTCTGCGCCGCGGAAGTCGTGTCCGCCTCCGCCGCGGCCGGGTCCACCGAACGGAGGGTGAGCGGCTCCAGCCCGCTGAGCCGCAGGTCCGGCCGGACCACGGGCGGCTGGCGCGGCGGACAGTCCCGCACCGCCCCGGCGAGCGCGCGGATGTGCGCCGGCGTGGTGCCGCAGCAGCCGCCGACGATGTTCAACCAGCCGGCGCGGGCCCACTCGGCCAGTTGCGGCGCCAGGGACTCGGGCGTCTCGGGAAAGCCGGTGGGCGAGAGCGGATCAGGCAGGCCGGCGTTCGGGTAGTAACAGGTGAAGGCGGGCGCAAGCCGGGCCAGTTCCCCGGCAAAAGGCCGCATTTCCTTCGGGCCGAGCGCGCAGTTGAGGCCGATGGCCAACGGCCGCGCGTGCGCCACCGAGTTCCAGAACGCCTCCAGCGTCTGGCCGGTCAGCGTCCGGCCGGAGCGGTCGGTGATGGTGCCGGAGATCAGCAGCGGCAGGGGGCGGGGTTCGGATGATGCCGGAGACCGGAGGCCGGATGCGGGGTTCGCGGTGCGCGGGTCGTGGCGCGGGGTGCCGGATGCCGGATCAGCGCCGGCCGGGCTGGGAACAAGGCCCAGTTCTTCGAACACTTCCTGGATCGCGAACAGCGCGGCCTTGGCGTTGAGCGTGTCGAAAATTGTCTCCACCAACAACAGGTCCACGCCGCCTTCGATCAAGGCCCGGACCTGTCCGGCGTATGCCTGGTGGAGCTGGCGGAAATTCACGGCGCGGAAGGCGGGGTCATTCACGTCCGGGGAAAGCGACGCCGTGACCGGCAGCGGGCCGAGGGCGCCCGCCACAAAACGCGGCCGGCCGGTTTCGTTCGCCACCTCGTCCGCGACGCGCCGCGCCAGGCGGGCGGCGGTGAGGTTGATCCCGGTTACGAGGTCGTGCAGGCCGGGGTCGTTCACCACCTCGTCGAAAAAGGCCTGGTCTTTCCGCCCCGCCGGAGGCCGGGCAAAGAGGAAGTCGTGCTGGCCGATCGTCGTGGCGGAAAAGGTGTTGGTCTCGATGAGATCCGCGCCAGCCAGCAGATACTGCCGGTGGATCTCCGCGATGAGATCGGGCCGGCTGAGCGCCAGCAGTTCGATGTCGCCCTTGAGCGGCTTGCCCTTCCAATCGGCGAAACGTGCCCCGCGATAGTCCGTCTCGGCCAGCTTGTGCTGCTGGATCATGGTGCCCATCGCGCCGTCCAGAATGGCGATGCGGTCGCGGAGCAGCCGCGTCAGGCGGTCGGTCGAGTGCAGCAAGCGATTCATCGGTGGCGGCGCGCCGGCCGGAACCGCCCCGGCCGGGCGCGTCAACGACGGAACCATGCCGGCGGGCGGCGTGTGACGCAAATTAAAAATCATCGCATCACGATCTGATGATATAAGTTGGTGACTGACACCGCGATTTCACGTCGCCGTCATCGGGCTGTAACCGTCCCCGGGCAGGTTGCTGCCGTCGCTGGAAAGCCAGCGAGTGATGGCCCCATGAATGCGCCGGAGCAAGCTTTGGAAGCGCCTGGCCCGCGGTTCCCACACGATCTGCGGCTCTGGGTGGACGAAGACCGGCTGCTGCGGCGGGTGCTGGACGCGGCCAGCAACCTCGAAGCGGTGGGGTCGGGTCGGGAATTCCGGCACGGCTCGGAGCAGTTCAGCTTCGGCCAGATGCTGGCCACGGTGAGTTTTGCGTACTTGACCGGCCGTTACGAGTCGGACGAGGTCGCCGAAGCGCTGGAGGCGAACCCGGCGCTGCGGTACCTGAGCGCGGGGCGGTTTCCGGACCCGGCGGCAATCCGGCGGTTCCGCCGCTGGCATCGGGGGCCATTGGGCGTGGTGCTCTTGCGCGTGCTGCGTGCCTGCCTGGCCGAACGCCGCCGGCAGCTTGGTCTGGCCGCACCGGGCCGGGACGCGCCACCGGGAACCGCAACGTGCATGGACGACTTGGAATCGCTTTCACGCTACGCCGCAGAGGCGGAAGCGCGGCTGGCCCGGGCGGTGTTCGCCGACACTGTGGCGCTGGATGTTTGAGTCTCCGCACTGGCGGCGGGGATCGCGCCCGCCCCGGGCGCCGTTTTTTCGCGCCGCGCGGAAAATTCCGGCGTCCAAACCCGCTCCGCCGTTCCCGGCAGTGTGCGCGCCCAGAGGCGGGAGGCGAGGGCGCCTCCCACCACGCCCGGGGCGGGCGTGATCCCCAACGGATGTGCTGCGCTGAGTCGTTCCGGCCAAGGCCGAAGCTCCAAAGCTCAAACCTCGAACCCCGTAACCAATTCGCTTTCCACACTCCGCTGTTGAAAAGGCCGTCGGTCATCTCAGCGTGCGCCCGCCGTTTCTGCGATTGTGCCCTTGCCGGCCCTGGCCCACACTCCGCTCACAATGAACACCGTTTCCTCGAAAGCAGCGCCGCGTTCCAAGTCCAAAGAAAGCGCCGCCGGCCGCTGGATTTCCTACCGCCCGGAGATCAAGGTTCTCGACTGCACCATCCGCGATGGCGGCCTGATGAACAACCACCAGTTCGACGACGGCGTGGTGAAGGCTGTGTACGAGGCCTGCGTCGCGGCGGGCATTGACTACATGGAGATCGGCTACAAGGCTTCGCGCAAGAACATCAAACTTGGGGAGTACGGCTGCTGGAAATACTGCCTCGAAGACGACATCCGTCGGATCGTGGGCGACAAGCCGGGCGCGCTGAAGCTCTCGGTCATGGCCGACGCCGAGAAGTGCGATTACCGCGAAGACATCCCGCCCAAGAAGGACAGCGTCGTGGACATGGTCCGCGTGGCCACGTACATCAACCAGATCCCCACCGCGCTGGACATGGTCAAGGACGCCCACGACAAGGGCTACGAAACCACGCTCAACCTCATGGCCGTCTCGACCGTGCCCGACCGCGAGCTGGCCGAGGGCCTGGAACTCATGGTGCAGTCCGAGACGCTGGCCATCTACGTGGTGGACAGCTTCGGGTCGCTGTACAGCGAGCAGGTGGATTACCTGGTCAAGAAATACCTCAGCCACTGCAAACCGGCGGGCAAGGAGGTGGGCGTGCACATGCACAACAACCTCCAGCTTGCCTTCGCCAACACCATCGAGGGCATCGTGCGCGGGGCGAACTTCCTCGACGCCACCATGGCCGGCCTGGGCCGCGGCGCGGGCAACTGCCCCATGGAGCTGCTCCTGGCCTTCCTGCACAACCCGAAGTACGACCTGCGCCCGGTGCTCGGCTGCGTGCAAAACCATATCGAGCCGCTGCGGGCGAAACTGCTCTGGGGCTTCGACCTGCCGTACCTGCTCACCGGTTACCTGAACCAGCACCCGCGCGCGGCCATCAAGTTCAAGGAAGCCGAACTCACCGGCGACAAGGGCGACATCCTGCGCTTCTACGACACCGTCACGGAGTAACCGCCGGCGGGGCGCCGTTCAGCCCGAAAACCGAAGTCGGCCGTAGCGCAGTGCGTCCCGCCTGCCCAACTTCGGTTTTCGGGTTCAAAGTTCGCGGGGCGCGGAGGATGCATTGCGTTTCACTCGGGGGTGGGGCAGTTTGCAGCCATGAAGAGCAAAGCCAGGCGCAAACCAGATGGCATTGATCCCCAAATCCTGGCCGGCTACGACCGGTGGGTGGCGGAGCATTTTGACGAACTGGTGCGGAACCACGCCGGCAAGTACATCGCGGTCCATCGGAACGAGCTCGTGGCGGTGGGCAACTCGTACGCCGAGGTGTGGGCGGAGGTCAAGAAACGCAGGCTCGAGGAGCCGCCGCTGACCATGCAAGTGCCGGGCATCGAAGACTTGGAGGCCATCCTCTGACCGGGCAAGCGCATGGCTTCCCGTCAAACAACGGTCTTCACTTACAAGCCCGCCGGCGGCCGCCTGTCGCCGGTGGTGTCGGTCGGCATTCTCATCTCCGGCCGCTGGCAAGTGGTGGAGATGTACGTGGACTCCGGAGCGTTCTACACGCTGCTGCACTCTGATTTTGCGACGAACCTGGGGCTGGATTTCAAAAAGGGGCGCAAGGTCTTCGCCCAGGTCGGCGATGGCAGTCTGATCCCGGTTTACCAGCACAAACTGCCGCTCCAGATCGGCCCCACGAGGTTCAAGGCAACGGTGGGTTTCTCCGAAAAACTGGGCGTGCGGTTTGCCCTCCTGGGCCGGCAGGATGTTTTCGAGCGATTTCGGTTCTGCTTTCACGAGAGGCGGCGCGTGATCACGTTTCAGCCGGTCAGGTAAGGCGCGTCGAGCCGAAAACCCAGCCTCAAGGAAGCCGAACTCACCGGCGACAAGGGCGACATCCTGCGCTTCTACGACACCGTCACGGAGTAACCGCCGGCAGGGCGCGGCGTTCACTTGCGCATCACCCGCCAGGTTTCCAGCGCCACAGCGGCCAGGATGATCGCCCCGCCCACCAGCGTCCGGACCGCCGGGATTTCACCCAGCAACACCGCCGCCGCTATCGCGCCGTAGATGGGCAGCAGCGTGGCGATCACCCCCACGCTCCGGGCCTTGAGGTGTTGCAAGCTGCGGGTGTACAGCGTGTGCGGCAGCGCCGTGAAAAACACGCCCAGCAGCAGCAATTGCCCGCCGGCCGTCGCGGTCAAGGGCTCGCCGCAGACCAGCGCAACCGGCAGCAGGACCGCGGCGCTGGCCGCCAGTTGGTAAAACGTCACCTTGGTGCCGCCGTGTCGTGTCACCACGCCGCGCGTGAGCAGGTTGCGCGCGGCGAAACACGCGGCCGACCCCACGCCCAGCAGCACGCCCCGCGTCGCGTGGCTGGCCAGCGAGAAGTCCGGCACCAGCACCGCCACGCCCACCAGCACCATCACCGCCAGCGCCACGTCCAGCGCGCGCAGCCGCTCCTTGAAGACCACCGGCTCGATCAACGCCGTCATCACCGGGTACGTGTGCAGCGCCAGGATGCCGATGGCGACCGTGGACACCTGGATGGCCTGGAAGTACGTGACCCAGTGCGCCGCCATGGCCACGCCGCCGGCCGTCAACAACCAGAAATCGCGCCGCCCGCCGGTGGCCAGCGTCGAGCCCTGCCAGCGCAAGACGGCGAACAAGGCCAGTGCCGCCACCGCCGAACGCAGCGCCGTGATCTGGAAGGCCGGCAACGCGATCCATTTCGCGAACAGCGCCGTGCCGGCCCAGAGCAGGACGGCAGTGTTCAATTCGAGCAGGCTTCGCTGGCGCGCGGTCATGGCGGCGCGGGTTCGGTCCCGCGCGACGTCGCCACAGTCCCGAAATCCCCGGTCGCAACGCAAGCGCGATGCGGCGCGAGGCCCGAACCTTGCGCTCACGATTTGGAATTTGGAAAGCCGGAAGGCAGGAAGGCGAAAGCTGAAATCCGAAATCCGAAATCTGAAGTTGGCCGTAGCGCAGTGCGTCCCGCCCGCCCAACTTCAGTTTTTGGGTTCGATGGTTCACGGTTCGGGGAAGGCGGATGCCGGAAGCGGGGGGCGAGGTGCGGGGTACGAGGGGCTCGGACTTCGGACTTCGGACTTCGCGGCCGCAGGCCGCGCCGGTGGGGCGAGACTCCGTCGAGCCCTGCTGTTCTGGTTCGTGGTTCGTGGTTCGTCGCCTGGACTTCCCAATTTCGGGTCCGCACTTAGAACTTGGATTTCGCACTTCGCACTTCGGATTTCGGATTTCGGACTCCCCGCCGCCACAACTTTTTGACGCCCCGCGATTCCAGCTTGACCGGCGGGCCGGAGAGTGGTTTAGCGAGGTCAACCACGTCCCAAACGAATCCGACAGCCCGGCGTATGAATTGAACCCGGAATCCAAGGAGGTCCCATGAATCCCCACACTGAATTGACGCCTGCAACGAGCGCGGAAGCCCGCCGCCGCCAAGGGCGGCATCCTGTTTGTGGTGCAGGCATCTTGCCTGCGGCCCGAAACTCAGCCCCGAACGGCCCACCGGCTTTGCGCTGCCCGCCGGTGTCCGCCGGGCAGGATGCCCGGCTCCACGGCAGGCCGGAGGCCTGCCGCTACGGCCGATTGGAAACCCGCCGTCGCGGCTGGGGCTGGCGGGCGGGGCTGGTGTTGGTGTTGCTGGCGGGAATGCTGGGGCACGCCCTGGCTCAGACGGTGCAGGTCACACCGGTGGGCCAATGGCCGGGCTACGCCCGCGGACCAGCCACGGCCGTGGCAGTGGCCGGCCAGTACGCCTATGTGGCGGCTGACGAGGCAGGCTTGCAGGTGATTGACTTGAGCAACCCAGCCAAGCCAGTCCGCGTGGGCGGCGCCGAAGGGAACTCCCGTGCGCGCGGTGGCGGATGGAAAGGTTTCGGTCATCCAGCCCGTTCCCGATCCCGACCCGAAAAAGGGTTTCGGCGGCGCGCTGCTTCTGGAGCATCCGCTGGAGGACGGAACCACGAACTATTCGCTTTACGCGCACCTGAGCCGGATCCACGTGGCGACCGGTCAGGAGGTCTCACGCGGCAAGGTGATCGGCGAAGTCGGGGACACGGGCTTTGCCACCGGACCGCATCTGCACCTGGTGATCAAAGACCGCCCCGGCCCGACCGGCGGCTACTCCGGGGCGAACTTCGCGGGGGATGAAGTCATGGTGGACGGCACGCGCTACCATCGCCCGTCGCTGTTCATCGAGCGGCGGCGGCAGGCGCCGGCCGACGGCCAGGCGACCGTGGTCGGCACGGGGGTCACCGGCCTGAGTTTGCGCGCCGCGCCCGGTCTGGCCGCCGGGCGGTTGCGCGTGATTCCCGAAGGCAGCCGCGTGACGGTGCTCGCGGGGGTGCAATACGCGACCGGCCACAGTTGGCGGCAGGTGCGCCACGACGGGGAGGAAGGCTGGGTGGCGGGGCAGTATCTCTCGTTCATCGCGCCGGCGGGCAGCCCGCCCGCCGTTCCCGGAAATCTCAAACAACTGGCCGCCGACGGGGTCACGCCGCTCGCGACGCAAACGGAAACGGTGGAGCGAACGGTACGACTGGCGGCCAGGTCAAGGCCCAGTTTGAGGTGCGCCCGACGGGCAGCGCCTTTGTCCGGCCCACGCACGAAAGCGGCCACGTCAGCGCCAGCCAGCCGGTGCAGGTGGCTGTAGGCGGTTTGGCGGAAAACAGCTACCGGTGGCGCGTCCGGGCGGTGGATGAGCGTGGGCAGGCGAGCGACTGGATCGAGTTCGATTCCGGCGGGCTGGCGGACTTCAGCGTGCGATTAACCCGGCCGCCGTCGGCGCAGTTCGGCTGGAGTCCGGCCGCGGTGTTTGTCGGGGACCTGGTTGAGTTCCGCGCCGCGGAGCCAGGGCAGGGATTGACTTTCAGTTGGAGTTTTGGCGACGGCTCCCAGGCGGGCGGCGCCCAGGCGGTTCATGCGTACGCGCAGCCGGGCGAGTTCCGGGTCACACCGACGGTGACCGCCGCCGATGGCACGCGGGCGAGCCACGGGGCGACGGTGGCCGTGGGCAGCGGCGCGTTGCGGGACCAGATCGAGCGGCTGGTGGATCGCTGCCTTGCGCATCTGGAGGAAATCGCGACCTCGGGGCGGGAGTTGGCGGCGGCGGCCGACTACTTTCAAAGGGCGGTGAATTACGCTCAAACCGAGGTGATTTTGGGCGGCGTGTTCGATGCGATCAGCTTGGGGCTGGATGTGGCACAGTTGGCCGAGTGGCTCGAACTCATCCTCCTGCAGGAGGTCGCGGTGGCGGAGGCACAGGAAGTTGTCTCGTGGGCGGCCGAAACGGTGGCGGAGAAGATTTTTTTTTTTGGTGGCGCGACCTATCAATCGTTGCTGCTTCCCAACCTTGAAGATTACCACATCCGGCAGAAGAGCGAACAGCTCCAGTTGCGCACGCAGGCGCTGATCGCCGCCGCCACGCTGCCGCCGGATCAGGCCGGACTGCTGGCGCGGGACCTGAGTGGGCGAACCGCCGGGAACACGGCCGCACTGACGGAGTATGTCCAGAAGGCGCACCTGCCGCTCACGTTCCGCCAGCTCAAGGAGCAGGATAAAAACAGTTGGAGTCTGGTGCGGGCGGAGCGCCTGTTTTCGGTCAGTCTGGGGTTCGGGGTGATCGCAACCGGAGGTGCCGCGGGACTCTCAGGGCTGACCGCGTTCGCCTTGTCCGGCTTGGGAACCGTGTCAGACAACCTGTGGCGCAATGCGGACATTCTGGCGCGGCAGGACACGGACGGCCAGATGCTGTTTCTGGCCGCAGACTTGTTGGGGCAGGGTTTCCAAATATCGAAACGGCTGGCCGACAACACCCGAAACGGGTTGACCCGCGTGGTGACGCAAACGCCCGCGCATCGGCCGGCGGGCCGGATGGCGGTGGAACAGATCACCGAGGGGGGGCATCCGGGTGTTCGGCTTCGAGCGGCGGTGGCTGGCCCGGCGCGCTTACTCCCGGATGACTGTGGAAAACACGGGTCCGGTTGCCGCCGTCTTCCGGCTGGCTGTCATGTACCCGAAACGGTTTACCACCGCACAATTGCTGCCGCTGGCCTTCGGCCTGGTCGAGCGGGCCTACGACATTCATGTGCTGCAGGTCCACCCCGGCGTTATACTGGCCGCAGGAGCCAGCAGGACATTTGACGTGGTTTACCCTGATGAGCGAGGCGGTGAGGCGCCCGGCGGCCTGCTGACGTTCACCTTGAGCGCGGAGACCGGTGACGGCGAGTATCTGCTGGCGCAAACCACGGGCAGCTTTGGCACCACGTTCATTGACGAAACCGGGATAGTGCTTGGCGAAGACGAGAAGGCGGGGCTCATCCTGGCACCGGTTCCGGCTTACTCCACGCTTGCGGCGGGAACGACAACCCGGGGGCACATCCTGACCCTGCACGCGTCCAACCCCTTCGAGTTGCCGGTGCTGATGAACCTGCGCCAGACTCTGCCGGCGGACGCGGAACTGCTGGCCACCGCGGATGCGGTGGTGGTGGGTAACGAACTGATCTGGGAGTTGGATCTCCCGCCGGGAGCGTCAGAGCAGAAGGTGGTGGAATTCCTCTCCACTGTCGTGGCAGGCGGCGGAAAGCTGCCGGACGGCGAAGTGACCTTGTATGATTCTGTGAACACCCAGTGGCTGTCCTTGAAATCCGTCGTGCGCACTGCTGCCTTACGCGAGTACGCGCCGCCGGTTCTGATCACGCCGCCGGAATTGACTGGGAGCGGTGCCGGGATATGGCTTCGCGCGCCTACCCCGGGGGTTTATCGCCTTGAAGTCTCGACAAACTTGGTGAACTGGCTGCCTGCGGGATCGGTGACCAACGCCAGCGGCATATTGCAGGTGCGCGATGCCGGGGGCGACGGCGGGCAGCAGCGTTTCTACCGGGCGAGGCTCGAATAGACCCGCCTGCGGACAGGATCAACGGAACCCATTGGCAAGCAACCGCAGCAACGGATGTATTGAGGACTGATGCTGCCCTGCGGGGGGCCAGGCTCACCGGGTGCCCGGAGTGCCTGCCACCGCCTCGGACGACGCTTGGTCGCGTCCGGCCGGGGGCAAATCAGTGAGTTGCACCTTTGCCGTTCCTCTGCCATTTCCGAACCCGGCGAAATGCGGGTTGAGCGCCGCGCGCGCTTCCTTTAGCCTGCCGCGCATGATTTGGGCCGGCCGTTTCACCCTGCTGCTCGCCAGCGCCCTGGCGCTGGGTCTGCTCCCGGCCGCGCGCGCGGACGCCAACCCGGACCGGATCGTCAAGGTGCTGCCGCATTACGTGGATTGGGAGGGCCGGCACGCGCTCTCGCCCAGCCTCTTCGAGCGCGACGCCTACCAGGTCATCCTCAAGGCGCACCCGGAGAAACGCGGCGGCCTGCAATTCGACGTGCGCTGGAAGGCCCGCAAGGCGCCCGGACGCCAGCTCGCGCTGCGGCTGGAAATGGTCACCACGCGACATCCCAAAGGCCGGCCGCTGGTGGTCGAGTCGCCGCTGCCCGCCGGTCGCAAAGGCTGGGCGCGGGTGAAGGTGGACGCCGCCACGTTGCGCGGCGCTGGGGACATGATCGCGTGGCGGGTCTCGCTCGTGGAAGGCGGGCAGGCGCTCGGTTCCCAGCAGTCGTTTCTGTGGTGAGCCACGCCGCGGTGGCGGCGAGTTTTCCGACCTGCCGATGAGTTGGGTCTCCAGCACGACGGAGCGTGGCGGGCAGCGCCGCAGGCAGGTCGCCGCTCGCCGTGTAGCGACACTTTCCGGCCTCTGAGCCAGAGGCCGGCTACCTCCGGATTAAGGAAGTCAGAATAGCCCCGCCTTCGCTGCTCAGCGCGGCACCGCCTCCGGCGCCGGCCGGCCGGTCCAGACGTAGCGGAACATGACCACGCGCAGCGCGGCGGTGAGCGGGATGGCTAGGATCGCGCCCAGGATGCCGCCCAGCAGCGTGGTGCCGATCATCAGCGCGATGATGATCGTGAGCGGATGCAGCCCCACGCGATCGCCCATGATCTTCGGCTGGATGACGAAGCCTTCCAGGAACTGCACCACCGCGTACACGCCCAGGGCCAGCAGCGGGTGCAGCCAGTCGCCGTAAGTGACCAGCGCGATGATGAGCGCGGACACAAACGTGATCGCCGCGCCGATGAACGGGATCAACGTCAGCACCGTGGCCGCCGCGCCCAGCAACACGGCGTAGGGCAGGCCGATGAGGGTGAAGCCAATCGCGTACAGCACGCCGTCGCAGATCGCCACCAGCACCTGACCGCGGAAAAAGGCGATCAGGTAGTCGTTGATGGAGCGCAGCACGAACACCAGTTCATCCTTCAAGGCGGAGTTCGCCAGCGGCAGGTAATCCGTCCACTTGGACTCGATGCCCCGCTTTTCGAGCAGGAAATAGAAGGCGTAGATCGGCACCAGGAACAAGCCCACCAGAATGCCCACCCAGGACGCCACGCGGCCCACCTGGCCAAACACCCACGAACCCACGCCGCGCGCCGCGCGGGTCAGCCACGTGGTGGCGCTGCTGAACCACTGCGGGTCCAGGCTCAAGGCCCACTCCGACGCGCGGCTCACCGCGTTCGTGTCGGCCGGTGGACCGGGGGCCTCCGGCACGGATGGCGCTTGCGCGCCGGGAGGGGCGTCCAAATCAGGCGCGGCCGGGGGAACGTTCGTGGTGGCCGGCGGCGACGGCGTGCGGGTGCCGGGCAGCAGGCCGAGCAACCGCTGGACGAGCGCCGGCGGCTGGTTGATCCAGGCATCCAGCTTTTGCTCGACCCGCGTCGCGTACACGGGAATCCGCTGCGCCAGCTCCCGCGTCTCCGTGATGATCCGCGGCAGCACACTGCCCACCACGCCGAGAACCACCACCACCGCCAGCGCGAAGACGAACGCAATCGCCCGGGACCGCGGCACGCGCCGGCGCTCCAGAAAATCCACCACCGGATCGAAGAGGTAGGCGATGACCCCCGCGATGGCCAGCGGCCAGAGCACGGGCGCCAGCACCGCGAGCACCCGCCCCAAGCCCCACACCAGCGCCACGACCAGCATAACCAGCGTGGCCACCGCCAGACCGGTCACTGCGGACCAGATCAGGCGCGCCTGCCGTTCGCTGGGCGGGGGGAAATTCATTGCGGCCCGGCCTGGCCGAGCTTCCGGGACTTTTCGGCGGCGGCCCGGACGGCGTTCATGAGCGCGCCGCGCACGCCGGCTTTTTCGAGTTCGTGCAAGCCCTCGATGGTCGTGCCGCCCGGGCTGGCCACCCCGTCTTTCAACGCGCCGGGATGCAGGCCGGTGTCGCGCACCATCTGGGCCGCGCCGAGGAGCGTCTGCGCCGCCAGCCGCGTGGCCACGTCGCGCGGCAACCCCGCCGCCACGCCGCCGTCGCTGAGCGCCTCGATCATCAGACAGGCGTAAGCCGGCCCGCTACCGCTCAGGCCGGTCACCGCGTCGAGCAGCGGCTCGGCCACTTCCAGCGCCAGGCCCACGGCCGAGAACAGCCGTTGCACCAGGTCCGCGTCCGCGCGGCTGGCGGCCCGGCCCAACGCGAACGCCGACGCCCCGGCCCCCACCAGCGCGGGCGTGTTGGGCATGACGCGCACCACGCGCGTGCCCGCCGGGAGCACCGCTTCGAGCCGCGCCAGCGGCACGCCGGCGGCGACGGACACGACCAGCGTTTCCGACCGCAACTCCGCCGCCAGTCCGGAGAGCACCGCCGGCGCCTGCGCGGGCTTGACGGCCACGACCAGCACGGAGGCGAACCGCGCCGCCTCGGCGTTGTCGCCCACCGCCGAGCAGCCGGTTTCCTTCTGAAACGTCTCGCGGGCGTCGCCGGCGACGTCACTGGCGATCAGCCGCTCTGCCTTCACCAGGCCGGCGCGGAGAAAGCCTTTGGCCAGCGCGGTGGCCATCCTGCCCGCGCCGAGAAAGCCGATTGTCAACTCGCCTGCCATGCCGCGCAGGCTAGCAGCGCGCCGGGAGGCCGGGAAAGGCGATTTTCGGAAGCCACGAAGGAACAGTCGTTCAAAAACCGCGAATGGACACCAACACGCACGAATCGGAAGGGCGGCGGGTTGGTTCTGCGTCGGATGCAGACTCACGCAGACGTTTCTTGCGCGCGCCGCCACCTTCACCCAGTCCGTCTCCTTGGGTGTTCATTAGTGTCCCTTCGTGGCCCGGCTGAGCCGGCCGCCGTGTTTGTGCGTCACCGGATGCGGCTGCCGCGGGGCACCGCCCCGGCCGCGAGCAAGTCCGCTTCGTTGGCGGGCTGCGGCCAGACGATGTCGCGTCCCCGCATCATCGTGGGGCGCTTGTCGTTTTCCGGCCGCGGGTCGCCGCCGTCATCCCGGCCGTCCCAGCCCACCGAGTACAGCGTGAAGCTGCCGTCGCCGTTCAGCCGATACCTCAGCGGCTGGCCGTCCATCCAGTCGCGGGGTGTCTCGGGCAGAAACGCGGGCACCAGGTCGGCCAGCTTGTCCGGCCAGCGGCCGTGGCGCAGATGGTGCCGCTTGAGGGCAATCGCAGCGACGGCCAACTGCGCATGGCAATCGGCTTCCGCAGCTTTCCGCAGGGCATTGTCCGTGACGGCCAAGCTGGTGAGGGAAAACCAGTGCCGCAGTTTGTCCTGGAAATTCAGTTCTTGGAGGTCCGGACCCGCCAGCCAGTCCAAGATCGCAACCTGGCCTGATGCCTCAGGTTTTCGAAAACCAGCCGCGCTGCGCTCGCGCACCGCCCGGGCGGCGGCGTCCAGCGCCTGCTGCAGCCGGCGGTGGTGGAAGGCCAGATCCTGCGCCGCCCAGGTGAACCGCCAGACCTCGACGAAGACCGAGCGGCGGGCGCGTTGAAAGGCGGCCAGCAGCGGCTCGAGCAGCGGGATGTCGGGGGCGAGTCGCTCGCTGTCGTCGCCGAACGGCGCAGCCATTTCGAACACGAAAAGCAACTCGGCGTGCTTGAGCCGGCGGTCCGTGAAGTGCCACGCGACGACCGCCCGCTCGTGGCGCAGCCCGTCGGCCATGCCGGCGATGAATTCCGGCTCCTGCCAGGCGGCTTGCAGGCAGGCGAGTTGGGCGTCGGTCCAGCCCTCCGCCTGCAGGGCCTGCCAGATCGCGTCGAGATTGATGGCTCCGATCGCGCTGCGGACGAGCTGGCTGATGATCAGTCCTTCGTGACGCTGAAGGTCGAGCAGGGCCTTCGCCGTCAGCAGATTCTCCAGCGCCGCCTCCAGGTTGCCTTCGCGCAAGTCCAGCAGGGTGGCGCGCCGCAGGGTTTGGCAGAAGGCTTTGATCGGGGCCAGGTGCGGCAACAGCGTGTTGAAACCCTGGCTGTAGTCCAAGACCAGCCGGGGGACGGGATTGGTGAGCGCCGCGCGCGCGGCGGGCAGTTGTTCGCGCACCGACGCGAACTCGCGGGCGAAGCCCTCCCACGTGTTGGTGGCGCTATTCCGGGTTTGCCATGCCTCCAGCCGCCAGAGCACCACCCCGCGGTCCGGGGGCAGGCCTTCGGGCGACTGCGGCTCCCCTTCCGGCGAACTGCTCAGCAACAGCCCGGTCAACTGTGTCGGCGTGACCAGCCGTCCGGCCTGGTTGGTGGCCGCGGCGGCGAACTCGGCGACGGTCAGCAACTCACCGCGGGCCCGCAGCTCGCGCTCCAGCGCGCGCAACTGGAGGCCGCCGCGGATGCGCTCCTCGACAGAAAGCCGATCACCAGCCCGGCCGCCACGCCGCAGCCGACGAGCAGCCGTTTGGCAAGCCGGTTCATGCGGGCGCGGATGGTTGATTGCCTGATTGCGGTGGCGGGGCGCGCCCGGTCTTTCGCATCTCCTGTGCTTCGCGCAGCAGCGCGTAACGGGTGAGCGTTGCGAAGGCGTTCACCCGGGCGATGTAATAGCCCTGCCAGCCGTCGAGGAATCCCAGCCGGAACAGGTAGCCCCGCAGGAAGCGCCACCAGGGCCGCACGGCCAGTTCCAGCGCGTGGGCGGGCCGGCCGGTCGCAAGCCGCTGGCGGACGGCGTCCCGCTGGTACGGCACGATCTTGGCCAGGTGATGGGCGATGCTTTCGAAGCTGTAATGCCACAGATCGGCGCGGAGCCGACCCACCGGACCGTCCGCTTCGAGACGGGCGTGCGGCTCCTCGCCGGCCCAGCGCGCCTGGCCGCGCCGCCAGAGCCGCCGCACGCGGTCGGGATACCAGTCGCCGTGGCGGATCCAGCGGCCGCAGTAAAACGTGCAGCGGGGAAACTCGTAGGCCGCGCACGCGGGCGCGCCCGTCAGCAGGCGGGTGATCTCCGCGCGAAGCGCCGGCGAAACCTCCTCGTCCGCGTCCAGGTTCAGCAGCCAGGGCTGGGTGGCCTTGTCGGCCGCCGAGTTCTTCTGGCCGATGAAGCCTTTCCACGGCTCGCGGCACACCCGGCCGCCGCGCGCCTCGACGAGCCGGTCCGTGCCGTCCGCGACCCCGACGTTCAGCACCACGACGATCTCCGCCGCCCAGCCGGCCACGCTGTCCAGGGCGCGGCCGATCCGGTGCGCCTCGGCGCCGGAAACCATGCACACGGAAACGGGCAGCGGGGTCATGCGACTTGCTGCAGGCGACGCTACCAAGCTGGCACAGCCACGGCAAATGCGCATCCGTGCGCAAGCAGCGGCGGGTGCAACTCGATTTCGCGCAGGCGCCGGGCGGCCCGCAGAGACGCGTGACCCGGTCCGCAGTCTGACGACCGCAGCCACGGAAAGTCAGGGCTCGACAGAGTCTCGCCCCACCCCCTCAGGGCGGGGCCGGCAAGAAACTGAGACGCAGGCGCAGCGGCGGAACGGACTGGCTTGCGGCACCGGCAAAGCTACGCTGCGCGGGTCATGCAACGCCCCGTTCGCCCCGCACTGGTCCTGGCGGTTCTTGGAGTTCTTGCGCTGTCCCAACATGCCCTCGCGGCACCGCGGCTGGAACTGCTGGGCGTCACCGCCACGCCGCATGTGCAATCGTCCGTCCTGCGCTACCGGCGCGCGCCGGACACCAACCTCGGCGCGCGGGTGCAACTGTTCTTGCGCAATGCCGGCGCCGGACCGCTCGACCTGCGGGCCGCGCTGCCGGTCCGCTTGCGTGATCGCACTCCCGACGAACTGCTGGCCGCCGGCGGGTGGGCCTGGCACGACCTGCCTGCCGCCTGGCCTGGCAAGGACCTGCGCCTGCCGCCCGGCGCGCTGACCGTGTGGACCTTCAACAGCCGCAGCAACGACTGGGGCACGGGCACAGCCGCCGAAATCCGCATCGCGTGGCCGGACGCGCCCGAGCCGGAGCGAATCAACTTCGCCATCGCCACGCCGGACTTGTGGCTGTCTGCCGTGACGTTTCTGGGCCAGGAAACCAACCCGGTGCCCGAGCGCATGATCTTCCACGTCGTCAATCAATCGCCCGCGCCGGCGAAGTTGCGACGCGCCCGGCTGTGGTTGCCCGAAAGCAACGCCACCTGGCGCGAGTTGCGGCCGGGTCCGTGGCGGGAATTGCAGACCTTTCCACGTGACGGCGTGATTGCCGCGGGCGACCGGGGCGGCGCCTGGCAGGAGACCGGTCCGCTGCCGCTCAGCTACGCTGCCCTGGAGGTCGAATGCAAAGTTGCCGGCCAGTGGCGGCCGGTGTGGGCGCATCTGCGGATCAAGCGCGAGGCCTTTGACTTCAGCGGCGGCTGGGTCGCGTCCGACGTGGGCGGCCGCAATTCGCTTCACTGCGAGCCGTACTTGAAGACGCTGCGCCGGATGCACATCAACGCAGGGCAGATCGAGCACGTGCCTGGCTACAGCGACGACCCGGCGCGTTACAGCTTCGCGCCGTTGAAATACCTCCACCGCCTGCAGCCCTTCGAGCGCTACGACACGGACGAGATGCTGCCGCGCATCCACGCGGTCGAGTTCCTCGGCGAACCGCAGTACGGCGGCGGCCGGCCCGTGCCGCCGATGGAGGTCTGGCGCGCGCTGGCGCCCTACCAGGCCACACGGCTGCCCACCTCGGTCACGCACAGCGAGGAACGCGTCTGGCGTTACTACGCCGGGCTGTCGGATTATCCGCATTATGACGCGTACCGCGTGTGCGCGCCCGCCGCGGACGCCTGGGGTCGCTACGAGCGCTGGGACGGCCAGCGGATCACGTGGGGCGCGCCGCTCGAAACCATCGGCGAGTTGACGCGGTCGCTGCGCGAATTGAACCGGCCGGCGCCCATCGCTTACTGGTCGCAAGGCGCGCACGAAGGCTGGAGCCCGCTGGGCGGGCGGCGGCGCACCTCGCCAACGCCGGCCGAGTTGCGGTCGCAGGCGTACCACGCGTTGGCCAGCCGCATCACCTCGCTGTACTGGTTCAACCTGAGCGTGAAGTCGCTGGTGAAGTTCCGCGATCTGATCGCGCCGATCACCGAGGTCAACCGTCACACCCGCCTGCTGGCTGCGCTGTATCTCGAAGGCGACGCCTGCCACCACGAAACGCGCCACCGCGACGGGCAGCCGGACTGGGACCTTGCCGTGGTAGCCGGTCCCCGCGCCGCGGTGCTGTTTGCGCTCGACCTGGATTACCGGCCCGACCCCGGGCCCCGGGTGTTCGTGTTCGGCTCGCCGCGCGCGGCCGACTTTGCTTTCCCGCTGCCGGCGTACTTGCGGCAACCGGCCGAGGTTTTCCGCGTGGATGTTGACGGCCTCGCCGGGGTGAGTCACCGCATGACCGAACGCGGCGTGGAGATCAGCGACCGCGCCAGCGAGGTGGCCGTGTACGTGGCGGCGGCGCAGCCGGGATTGCGGGCGACCTTGGAGAAACGACTGCGCAACCTGATCGCCGCCGAGGAAGCCGTGGGTTATGACCCGGCACGCAACGACGCGGACTTCGCCGCGCTCGAGGCCTTGCTCAAGCCAGCCGGGGCGAAGTGAGCCGTTCGGACTTCACGCCGGCAGCTTCACCGCCAGTCCGGCACGCTGCACCTGCTCCCAAGTCTCTCGTTCAGCGGGCGAGTGAATCTCCGGCTGAAAGCCGAGGCCGAGATAGAGCCGGATGGCGCGGAGCCGGGCCGCTTCTGTGATCAGAAACGCGCGGCTGTGTCCGAGTTCGCGCAAGCGGTGCAAGGCCAGAATCAGCAATGCCCGCCCCACCCCCCTGCCCTGCCACGGCGGCCGCACGGCGAGCCAATGCACCCGCCCCCAGCCCGCCTCGTCAAACCACGCCGCCGCGGTGCCAACGATTTCGCCGGTGGCAGCGGCCAGAAACAGCAAGCGCCGCGGCAGTTCCGCCGGATCCAGCGCGAAGGCGCGGTCAAACATGGCGCGGTTCACGTTCAGCACGCGGTCCGCTTCGCCCACCACCGCCAGCCACACGGCCTCGTCACCGGGAGCGAATGGCCGGACCACGAAGCCGGCGGGCAACGCCGGCGCCGGCAGGTCGTCCAGATGCGGACGCGCCAGGCGCAAGCGGCGCAGGCCGATTTCGGGTGGCAGTTCCGTCATGCGCCCTTTGAAGCCTGCTGCGACGGCGGGCGCAACGGGATTCTCGAGCGTGGTGAGCAATGTCAGCCTAACCGGCTGTAACGTCAGGCAACCCGTCGCTGTGGCGCGGGCCTCCTAGCTGCCTTGAACCCGAAGACCGAAGCTGGCCGTAGCGCAGCGCCTCCTGCCCGCCGGGGTGGAGGCCGGCTGGAAGCCGGCCGTGGAGTCGGGCTTCCGGCCCGGTGGACACGACGAGAAAGCCCAAACTTAGAAACTCAAAAAGGGGTGAAGCGCGGGCTCGGGTGTCTGGCAGCCGACCCCAGGCTCAGAGGCCATACCCATTGTCCCTCGGCGAGGGGCGACCTACCTGGCGGGAAGTCGCGCTCCATTTTACTCAGACGTGCGCCCCCGGAACTTCCGGCCGTTGCCACCGCCCGCAGGGAAGTCAGATGCGCCCACACAACGCCCCTTGACCCCAGCCGGCTTGCGCGAAGGCGATGCGCCGCTAAGCTCCGCGCGTGAATCTGGAAGATCATCTCGGCGACGTGTTGATGAAGGCCCGCCTCCATGCGCGCGTCGCCGTCGAGGCCGTGGTCCAAGCCGCCGGTTTGAGCCCCGCGGAACTGGCTGCGCTCGAGGCCTCGGGAACGGTCACCAAGCCGCCGAACTTCGCCGCCGTGGCCGCGCTGCTCGGTCTCGATGCGGTCAAGCTCGAGGCCCTGGCCGCCGGCTGGCGCCCGGCGCCCGTTGAAATCGGGCGCTGGCGGGAGCTGCGGCAGATCACCAGTCGGGGCAACGGCTTCAGCGTGAATTGCTACCTCATCTGGGACGAGGTGACGCGGGAGGCAGCGCTCTTCGACACCGGCTTCGACGCGGCGCCGGTGCTGACGCTGCTCGAGCAGGAGGGACTGCAGTTGCGCCACCTGTTCATCACGCACGGGCACGCCGACCACGTGGCGGCGGTGGACGCGCTGCGCGAGCGGCTTCCCAAACTCCGGCTCCACACCAGCTCGAAGTCCGCGCCCGTGGACCAGCGCAACCGGCCGAACGACTTCATCCACCTTGGCAGCCTGCGCATCACGCACCGCGAAACACCAGGCCACGCCGAGGATGGCGTGACGTACGTGATTGGCAACTGGCCGGAGGACGCCCCGCCGGTGGCCGTGGTGGGCGACGCGCTCTTCGCCGGCTCGATGGGCAAGGTGCCCGGCGACGCGGCCGCCGCGCGCGAGGCCATCCAGCGCCAGATCCTGTCGCTGCCGCCGGAGACGTTGCTGTGTCCGGGCCACGGCCCGATGACGACCGTGGCCGAGGAGCGGGCCCACAATCCATTTTTCCCCAACGCGAAGGCCGGGCGCCCTTGACGCGCGCACGCCCGGCTCGCATGTTGGCCGGGTCGTCCACGACTCCAGCATGAACGCTCGCCAACCCCAGTTGTCGTTTGCGACCGGCCCCGGCCTGGCGTGCTTCCGGGTCAACGGCAAGCCGTCGCTCGATCTGTCCGGTCACCTGCGCCAGGCGGCGGAGAAGCTGATCGCGGCGGGGCACAGCCTGGTGCTGCTGGACCTCACGGACTGCCCGTCCGTGGACAGCACGTTTGTGGGGGTACTGATCTTCCTGACCAAGGCGGTGCAGAAGGCGGCGCCGCCGGGGCGGGTGTGCCTGGTGCAGGCGGGCGATCTGGTGCGGCATCAACTGGACTCGCTGGGGGTGCTGGACCGGTTCGACCTGGCGGAGCGCAAAGGCGGCGAGTTGCGGTTCGCGGACGTGTCGCTCACGCCCGCGTCCAAGGCCCAGAACACCTGGCTGTGCCTCACGGCGCACCGCGACCTGATCGAGGCGAACGAAGCCAACGCCGCGAAGTTCAAGGACGTGGTTGAGTTCCTCGAGGCGGACCTCCGCCGCCAGATGCCGCCGGGTTGAGCGGAGAGAGCGTTCGGAGGGACGCAGTACGGCGGAACTGCGACCGGCGCGGCTAGAGCGGTTTAATCAAAGCTGTGGCCGCGTGGAGAGCGCGGGCTTCAGCCCGCTCCACCGTGCTCGGGCAGACGGGTGTGGAAGCGGCGTGAACGCCGCGCGCCGGAAGCGCGGTCGCAAGCGGCCACAGTTGTATTGAAAACGCTCTAAACCCGAAAACCGAAGTTGGGCAGGCGGGGCGCACTGTACTACGGCCAGCTTCGGTTTTCGGGTTAAATGGGTGACTCGTCAAAAGAGGTACATGGGCGGCAGGCTTGCCCGGCCGGCGAAAACACTTTCGGGGGTAGCGGGTGGATGAAGCCGGCAAGGCCAAGTCACAATCGCGGAGGATCGCCGCCAACAGGTATAAGAAGCGCAACGGCTCCCAAGCTCAAACCGTTCCGCGCCTTTTTCGCCTCCTGGCGGTCAATTCCATCGGCTTTCCCACCGCGCCCAGCCGTGGCTCAAGTTCCCTTTCCGCTCAGCGCAGCACCAACGTGCGCAGGTTCACCACGCCCTGGCCGGGCTTGGATTTCGCCTTCACCACCGCGGTGTACTGGCCGGGTTGGCTCACCGTGATCTGACCCACGTTGGCCGTCTGGAAGTCGTTCCACGAGGCGGTCGGCTGCACGATGGCACCGGCCTCCGCGTCGCCGATGACCAGGGCCACTTCCGCGCCGCCGGACGCGGGATCGCAGGCGTAGGTGGCTTCGATGGAAAACGTGCCCGCGCGGCGGATCACGACCGGCCACTGGATGAAATCGCGGGCGTCGGTCCAGAAACCGATGTTGGGCACGCCATCCTTGGTTTCCAGCTTGACCGCGTGGCCGACCAGCTCGGCGTCGGCTGCGGTCAACGTGAGCGAGCCGTCCGCCGCCTGCCGGATCGCGCCAGCCGTGGCCAGCACCTGCGGGGCGCCGCGAATCTCCAGCACCACCACCCCGGCATGAGGCGTGGGCGAGGCGGCCGGCAGCGTTACGGTCAACCCCTCCTCCTCGCTTCGCGTGCAGGTCAGCTTGCGGTCTGGCTGGGCCAGCAGCCAGGCAGACTCGACCGGGCTGGCGAGCGGCACGCGCAGGCGGCCGTCGGCGGGCCAGTCAAAGACGTGCAGGAACAGCTTGCCGGGCTTTTGCGTGGCGCGTCCCCACGCCAGTTTCTTGAACGGGCTGGCGGTGGTGTCGTAGATGGCCTCGCTGTTGAGCTTCATCCAGTCGCCGATCTCGCGCAGACGCTGGACGCTGGCTTCGGGGAACAGGCCTTCGGCGGTGGGGCCGACGTTGAGCAGGTAGTTGCCGCCCTTGCTGGCGCAGTCAATGAGGTTGCGCACCAGCGTGGTGGTGGATTTCCAGTTCTGGTCGTGCCGGTTGTAGCCCCAGTGGTTGTTCATGGTCATGCACGATTCCCAGTACACGCCGGGGCCGAAGCCCGTGGCCGGGATTTCCTGCTCCGGCGTGCCGTAATCGCCCACACCCTGGCCCTGGTCCATGCCCGACATGCCGGCGCGGCCCTTGCCGACGCGGTTGTTGACGATGATCGGCGGCTGGAGGTTGCGGACAAACCAGTACAGGTCCACACCGCGCTCGTGCGTCCAGGGCGATTCCCACTCGCCGTCAAACCACAGGATGCCCAGCGGGCCGTAGCCGGTGAGCAGTTCCCGGAGTTGCGCCTTCAGGTAGGTGACGAAGCGGTCCATGTCGGGCGGTGTGGCGGGGGCCTTGTCGTTCCACGGGCGGCGCGTGCCCCAATCCGGGTGATGCCAGTCCATGATCGAGTGGTACAGGCAGAAGCGGATGCCCTCGGCGCGGCAGGCTTCCGCCAGTTCCTTGAGGATGTCGCGCTGGAACGGCGTGGCCATGATGTCCCAGTCACTGACCTTCGAGTCCCACAGCGCGAAGCCATCGTGGTGCTTCGAGGTGATGACCAGATACTTCATGCCGGCCTCGCGCGCCAGGCGGGCCCAGTCGCGCGCGTTGAACTTCGCCGGGTTGAACTGTTTGGCGAACTGTTCGTACTGGCTGACCGGCATCTTGGTCTCCTCGATGAACCATTCGCCGTAGTTCGTCCGGCCCCGCCACTCGCCGGCCGGCACGGCATAGACGCCCCAGTGGATGAACAGGCCGAAGCGGGCTTCGTTGAACCACGCCATGCGCTGCTCGCGCTCGGCCGCGGTTTCCGCCCGTGAAGAACCCGCCAGCAGGACGCCGGCGGCCAGGCAGGAGTTCAGGAGGTTCCAGGATTTCATGGTCAAGCGAGTCATCGCCGGGCGTCAGGCTACCGCCAAGCCGTGCGCTCCGGCAATGCTGCGGGCAAGGGCATTCCGGCGCAGTTTGACAACATCATCTTCTGGTGCAATTAGTGTCCGCAATCAGCCACCAACAACCCAAACCACAACCCATGAAAACGACCTTACAGTCCCGCCCGGGCAACGCCGGGCGTGTCACTTCCCGCCTTGCCTGCGTCTGCCTGACCGCCGGTATGCTGCCGGCTTTGCTGGCGAAAACCGAATTCCCCGTCCAGTTCCAATGGGACACCGAACTGACCAGCATGGACCTGAACGGACAGGCCCTCCTGCCCTTGGGACCGGGCTGGGGCCCCATCCTGACGGAGATTCACATCGGGGAGTCGGCAGCCCTGGCCTCGAAAGGCAGGGCCTACGCCGGTCAGTTTGCCCAAAACGAGGTTTTCGCCCTGGGGGCGCCCGCTGGCACACCCCAGCCGGGCGAACAGTTCTTCGTCCAGAGCTTTTTCGACGTGTTTTTCGACATCACGGTCACAGACGTGGACCCGGCGGTGAATTTCGGCGGTGGGCCGACCGACGGTGTATCGCTGACGTTTCCCAACAACGGCCCCGCGCACATGGAGAATTTCTACCTCGCCCCAGCCGATCCCGCCGTGCCCAACTTCGGACTGATCCCGCCTCCATCATCCGCGCCGTACATCGGGCACTTCACGATCGAGATCCCGCTGGGCGTCAGCCTTGGCGGCGGCCCGGAGAACGACAAGATCAAGTTCACCTTGGTTTCCCACACCGTGGGTGACGCGAACCGGACGTTCATCACGCTGCCCGACGGAACCGTGATCGACAGCTTCGACTCCACCGCTGATCTCAGTGGTGCGGTCGTGGACGAGTCGCAAGACCCGCCGTTTGGCCCCATCACGCTCACCGGTCCGACGACCGCGAGTTCGCGCCTTGTCATTCCGGAACCGCGGGATTACGCGCTGCTCGCCGGCCTGGGGCTGATCAGTTTCGCGATCTGGCGGCGCAAACACCGCTGAGAATCAGGAGCGCATCGTAATGGGATGCCTGTTCCTGGCGTATTGGGCGTCTGCTGCCAACGCGGCAACCGGCCGCTTCGCTTGATGGAAGCCTGAAACCAACTCACGCCGCCGGGCTCACCACCGTCACCACCGCGGCTTCGGGGCGGAGATACTTGGCCGCCACAGCCTGCGTCTGCTCGACGGTCACCGCGGCGAAGCGCGCGTCCTCGGCGTCGGTGTTGGCGTAGCCCAGGCCGTACAGCTCGTCCAGCGCCTGGGTCATGGCCAGGCTGCCCAGGTCCTGCCGCGCGATTTTCTTCTGGCCGAGCACCTTGGCCTGGGCGCGCTTGAGCTCTTCGGACGTCAGCCCCGCGGCTCGCAGCGCCGCCGCCTCGGCCAGCAACTCCGCCTCCACCCGCGCCGCCTGCTCCGGCGCCGTGCCAGCATAAAACGCGAAGTACCCCGGCGTCAGCCCCGGGAAATGCTGCGCGCCCACGAAGTACGCCAGCCCCAGCCGGTCGCGCACACGCAGAAACAGCCGCGACCCCAGATCGCTGCACGCCTCCTGGATCAATTCGAGGGCGTGGCGGTCCGGGCTGGCCATCGTGGTTCCCGGAAAACCCATCACCAGCACGGCCTGTTTCTTGTCGGCCGGTTCGGTCACCCGGCCGGACCCGCCCGGAACCGGCGCCGGGGTTTCGCCACCCGTCGCGCGCGGCCAGCCGCCCAACATGCGGGCCACCGCCGCGCTCACCGCCTCCGGGTCAATATCGCCGTACACGGCCAGCACCGCGCGGTCCGGGCTGACCAGCCGGCCGTGGCTGCGCCGCAGGTCGTCCACGATCAACCGGCTCACGCTGGCTTCCGTGCCCAGGAGATCCAGACCGTAACCCGCTTCGCCGAACAACCGCCGGCGCATGGCCCGGAACGCGGTGGGCAGGAGCTGATCCTTCTGGGCGCGGATGGCGGCCAGTTGCATCTGGCGTTCGCGCTCGAGCGCTTCCGCCGGGAAGGCCGGCTGCGACAGCACCTCGGCCAGCAACTCGAGGCCCAACTCGAAATCCTCGCGCAAAACCTCGGCGCTGACGCCGAAGCTGTTGTTGCCGCTGTACGTGTCGAGGCTGCCGCCGACCGACTCGATGGTGCTGGCGACCTCCTCGGCGGTGCGGCGGGTGGTGCCTTGCATCAACATCCGCGCCAGCAACTGGCTCACGCCGTTGGTTTCCGGGGTTTCGGTGAGCACGCCGCCGAGCAGGACGAGCCGGAATTCCACAAACGGCAGCCGGGCGTCCGCCTTCAGCAACAAGCGCAGCCTGTTGGGCAACGTAACCAGCGAAACCGGGCGTTCGGCCGCCGCGCTCACCGCTCCGACCGCCCGCGGCGCCCGGCCTTTGGGCAGCAGCGCGTAATGCGTGCGGTTCTCGGGCGTCAGGTACGCGCGCGCCACGCGCTGCAAATCCTCGGTCGTCACGGCCTTCACCCGCTCGAGGTAGCGGGCCGAGAAGTTGAGGTCGCCGGCCGCGAGCCAGCTTCCGCCCAAGTCCTGGGCCTGGCCCTGCATGGTCTTGCGCGTGGCCAGCGTGGCGGCGACGAACTGCTTGATCGCCTTGGTGAGTTCGGGCCGGCCCACCAGGTCTTGCTGCAACCGCTCGATTTCGGCCAGCAAGGCGCTGTTCGCCTCCGTGAACTTGTCCGCCTCGCACGTCGCGCTCACGCCAAACAAACCTTCGCCACCGGGACTGTACGTCCAGGAATCCACCGCGGTGACCAGTCCGCGCCGCTCGCGCACCTGCTGGAAGAGGCGCGAACTGCGGCCGTTGCCCAGCAGGCCGGCCAGCACATCGAGCACCGGCACGTCGGGATGCCGCACTTCCGGGATGTGCCAGGCGAAATGCATGTTGGCCAGCTCCACCGAACCTTCCTCGAACACTTCGCGCGGCGCGACCTGCCGGGGCTCGGAGGGCAGGGCCACCGGCGGCAGCGGCCGGGCCCTGGCCTGGGCGAACGCCGCGCGCAACTGCTCGATCACCGCATCGGCCGACACGTTGCCCACCACCACGAAAAACAGGTTGTTCGGCGCGTATTTCGCCTGGTAGTACGCGACCACGTCCGCGCGCTGGAGCTGGTTGAAGATGTCCGGGTAGCCGATGATCGTGTACCGGTACGGGCTGGCGGTGTAGGCGGTCTCGAACAACCGCTGGCTGGAATGCCGCGCCGGGTCGTCGTGGCACATGTCCATCTCGCGACGGATGACATCCATCTCCTTCGCCAACTCGTCCTCGGGGAGCGTGGCGTGCTGCATGATGTCCGCAAGGATGTCCAGGGCCACGGTCGCGCCGGTGTCGGGCGCGTTGATCCAGTACACCGTCCGGTCGAACGAGGTGTAGGCGTTCATGGCGCCACCGGCCTCCTGCACCTCCTGGTCAATCCGGCTGCCCGGCCGGGTGGTGGTGCCTTTGAAGAGCATGTGCTCGAGCACGTGCGACAGGCCCGCGCCCAGCCAGCGGTCCTCGTGAATGCTGCCGGAGCGGCACCACGCCTGGGTCGAAACCACCGGCGCACTGGCGTCTTCCCGCACGATGAGCGTGAGGCCATGATCGAGTGTCACTAGCCGGACGCCCGGCGGCACGGCGGGCAGGTTGGTCACGGGCGGCGACGACACCGGGCGCACGGAGGATGAATTCATCGGCAAAGCGCAATCCCGCCAGTCAGGCGGCGGGCGAGGTGGACGGCAGGTCGGCCCGGCGCCGGGGTTGGCTGGGCAGGAACGGCTTGCAAAACGCCTCCTCGAAGTCGTAGCCGCTCGCGAAGTCCGCCCGGCTGTCGGTCTCGGTCTTGCTCAGCACGCCGGCGTCCACCAGGTTGAACACCAGCTCGCCAAAGTCCTCGCAGCGACGCACCCCCCATTCGTTCAACAACAGGAGCGTCATCGGACCGTACTGCTGGAGCGCGTAAGCGCGGATGCCGGCCAGGAGTTCCTGACCGGACACGTGGCGCAGCTTGCCCTGGTTGGCCTTGCTGATCGCGCGCTGGGTGTAGTCCAACGCCTCGCGCAGGAAAAAGTAGGCATCCCGGTGATATCGCGGGTCCTCGTTGAGGATCCGATCGAGAACAACTTCAAAACTTTGGGGCTGCATGGATTTCAACGCCCAGCCGCCGGCACCGGCGCGGGTGGATGCGCCGTGCGCCACGCCTTCACGGCCAGCCCCACCAGCAGCAGGCTCAACACCCCGGCGAGCACCCACTGCTCCTGACGAGTCAAATTGACCATGGCGGCACTCTAGCGGCCGGCCCGGCCCTCCGCAACAGTTTGCGCGCCACGCACCGCCGCGCGGGCGCGCCTCACTACTGTGCCGGTCCGGTCGTGGCCGGTTGGGGCGAGACTCCGTCGAGCCCAGTTGTGTTGGGGTTCGAGGCTTGGGGCCTGTGGTTCGAGGGAAGCGGATGCCAGATGCCGGATCGGGGTGCGAGGCCCGAGGTGCGGGGTCCGAGGTGCCCGGATTTCGGAATTCGGATTTCGCGGCCGCAGGCCGCGCCGGTGGGGCGAGACTCCGTCGAGCCCTGACCTGTTGGACTAAGGTCGTCGGACCGCGGCTCGTGGGGGGCGCCCGCGGCACGGCCCCTGGCGAGGTCGCCCGGGCCATTACTGCCCGCCCGCAGCCGGCACGGAATTGAGATGCATCCTCGTCGCGCGTTCACCGGCGAGCAGCGCGTTCACCGGCGAGCAGCGCGTTCACCGCCGTCGCCAGCGCGTTCACCCGCGTCGCCAGCGGAAAGTCCGACGGCGCTTCGAGGGTGTAACTGTGCCGCGTCTTTCGGGCCATCAGGTAAAAGGCCTCCGGCCAGTCGGGTCGCCCGGTGAGGTCCGGCACCGGCCTGACGATCCCGCCCCGCGCCGGACGCCCTTCGATCTCGCAGGACAGGTCAATCGGGCAGACCGCCGCCACAGCCGCGATCACCCGCTCCGCCGCCGAGGGCTGGCCGTCGGGATTAAGTTCGTAGAGGTAAAATCCGTGCGACTCCCAGTCCTCGTGCAGGCAGATCGCCAGGTCGAAGCGCGGCTGGCGTTCCAGCCAGGCGGTGTGGGCGCGAACCTCCGGTGTGCGGCGGTCGCGGTAATCGCGGTTCAGGTCCATGCCGGCGGCGTTTTCGCGACGGTTCAGCGGGAAACCGGTGGGGTTCAAACACGGGCACGCCCACAACTCGGCCTTCGGTGGCCAGCAGTTCCCGGACAGCAACTCACCCAGCGCCAGCGGCCCGGCCGGTTCGTCTCCGTGAACACCGGTCGAAAGGTAAATCCGCCGGGCCGTTTCGCCGTCGCCCCCGCGAATCACGGGCCGGCGTTGCAGCGTGTACAACTCCCCCACCCCGGCCACGGGCAGCGCCTCGACGCTCCAGCCGTGCCGGCGCGCCGCGGCGAGCACCCGGGCGAGCACCGACTCGATCTCGATGGTCTCGCCGTGGTAAGCGCCGTGGTTACGATCCAGTTTCCGCACGGCCGCAAACTAGCGGACCGGCGGCTCCTGTCCAAACCGCTGCCCCAGCGCCCCGCCGCCGTGTCGGCGGCAACGCTGTGTGCCTCCAATGGGATGTTTGCCGTTCGCCGCCGCGGCCGGAGCTGGTGTCGAAACAGCGCTGAGGGCGGATCTCAATTTCGCGCAGTCAGGATCATCTGCCGGGGTGGTGGCCGGCTTCCTGGTCCGGCGGAGTTTGAGGCAAAGCCGAAATTCAGAAAACCAGAAAGCGGGAAGCGCGGGCTCAGGTGTCAGGTAGCCGGCCCCTGGCTCAGGGGCCGGACTTGTCGCCCCTCAGCGAGGGGTGACCTACCTCCATTGGCGGAAAGCCACCCTCTACGGCAGCGTCCGGTCGTTTCCACCGGCTGCAAAAAAGCAGGAAAGTGAGATGCGCCCGCGCCGGTCAACGGCATGGAGGAGGCTCGCCAGGCGACCCGGCGCCGCCTAGTCTGCGCCGGGGCATGAAACGCTATGACCTTGACCGCTGGACGCTGGCCTTCCTGGGCCTGCTGCTGGCGTTCTTCGCGGCGTTTCTGTTTTACCCGGTGAGTTTCATGCTCCGCCGGGCGTTTGGCGCGGCCGGCGAATTCACCTTTGCATACTTCGGCTTCCTGCTGGCCAGCCCGCTGCTGCGCGAGGCGTTGCGGAACAGTTTCGCCATCGCCCTGCTGACCACCTTCGCGACCACGCTGCTGGCGTTGCCCCTGGCCCACTGGATGACGCGCTACGAGTTCCGCGGCAGGGCGCTGCTGGGCGGGCTCATCCTGGTGCCGATGATCATGCCGCCTTTCGTGGGCGCGATCGGCCTCAAGCAACTGCTCGCGAAGTTCGGCTCGGTGAACCTGGCCTTGATGGACCTGGGCGTACTGCCGGCGGACCGGCCCATTGACTGGCTGGGTGTGGGCGGGTTCTGGGGCATCGTGATCCTGCAGGTGCTGAGCCTGTATCCGATCATGTTTCTCAACCTCTCGGCCGCGATGGCCAACGTGGACCCCACGCTGCGCGAAGCGGCGCAGAACCTGGGCGCGGGGGGCTGGCGGCTGTTCCGCACGGTCACGGCGCCGCTGATCCTGCCGGGCTGGTTCGCCGGGGCCATCATCGTGTTCATCTGGGCCTTCACCGACCTGGGCACGCCGCTGATCTTCGGTTTCTCGCGCGTGGTGCCGGTGCAGATTTTCGACTCGCTCACCGAGTTGAACACCGACCCGAGCGGCTACGCGCTGGTGGTCTTCGTGCTGATGCTGGTGCTGGCGCTCTTCGCGGTGTCCAAGCGCGCGCTGGCCGGACGGCGCTTCGAGCTGATCCCGCGGGGGCCGGTCGCTGGCGCCGAATCGCGCGCGTCACGGCGCCAGACCGCGCTGATCTGGACGGGCTTCGGCGGCGTGCTGGCGCTGGCGCTGCTGCCGCACGCCGCGGTGGTGGCGCAAAGCCTGGCGGAACGCTGGTTCTTCTCCGTGCTGCCGGACCGCTGGACGCTGGCCAACTACGGCGAAATCTTCGGCCACGGCCTGACCGCGCGCAGCATTCAGAACAGCCTGTTTTACGCCAGCCTCAGCGCCGGCCTGGACCTGGTGCTGGGAGTGCTGATCGCGTGGCTGCTCACCCGGCGGCGCATCCCGTTCGCCGGGGTGCTGGACACGCTGGCGATGCTGCCGCTGGCGTTGCCGGGCCTGGTGCTGGCGTTTGGCTACGTGGCCGGGTTTGACTTCCCGGTGGCGTGGCTGAACCCGCGCGAAAACCCGACGCTGCTGCTGGTCGTGAGTTACAGCGTGCGGCGGCTGCCGTACATCGTCCGCGCGGCCTACGCCGGCTTTCAACAGACCAGCGTCACGCTCGAGGAGGCCAGCGCGAATCTCGGCGCCTCGCCGTTCCGCACGCTGCGCCGGATCACCCTGCCGCTGGTGATGGCGAACCTCGTCGCGGGCACCATCCTGACCTTCGCCTTCGCCATGCTCGAGGTGAGCGACAGCCTGATCCTGGCGATGCGCGAACAGTACTTCCCGATCACGAAGATGATCTACGCGCTGATGGGCCGCATCGAGCCCAACGCCCCGGCGGTGGCCTGCGCGCTGGGCGTGGTGGGCATGGCAATCCTGTGCGCCAGCCTGCTCGTGGCCGGACGCATCCTCGGCCGGAAGATGGGGCAACTCTTTCGGGCCTGACGGGGTGGGGCGAAACCCCGTCGAGCCCTGACCTTTCAGCCCGAAAACCGAAGTTGCTCGTAGCGCCGGATTCCCATCTGGCTCAATTTCGGTTTTCGGAATCAGAGCTGCGATCGGCAGACTGCGGCCCCGCAAGCGGATCGTCCGCGGCACGGCCTCAGGCGAGGTCGCCTGGGCCACTGCGGCCCGCTCACTGCCGGCACGAAATGAGATGCGCCCAGGACAGACGCGCGCCGCCGCCCGCCTTGACGCCGCCCCGGCCCACGGCTAGCACTTGCACGCCATGAACGACGCCAAGACCGCCCTCGAGGGCCTGCGCATCGAGCGCGAACAGGACTTTGAACCGCGGCGGCGGATCGGGCGCCGGCTGTTCTGGCTGGTGCTGCTCGGGGCGGCAGGTCTGGCCGGCTGGTGGTTTCTACAACGGCCGGTTCCGGCGCGCACCGTGCAGGCGCGGACCGCTGCCGTGTCCGGTCCGCGCACGATTCTGAACGCCTCGGGCTACGTCACGGCCCGGCGTGAAGCCACGGTGTCATCCAAGATCACCGGCAAGGTAATGGAGGTCTTCGTCGAGGAAGGTCAGCGGGTCGAGGAGGGCCAGGTGCTCGCGCGCCTCGACGACTCCAACGTCCGCACCGCGCTCGCCCACGCGGAAGCCGTGCTCGCCGCGGCGCAAAGCGGCCTCGCCGAAACCCAGGTCCGCCTCGAGGAAGCCCGGCGTGAACTCCGCCGCATTGAGGCCTTGGTCGCCACCCGTATTGCCACCGAGGCCGACCTCGACCGCGCGCAGGCCGGGGTGCAGTCCCTCGAAGCCCGGCTGGCGCGCCAGGCCGCCGACATCCAGGTGGCCGAGCGCGAAGTGGACATGCGCCGGCAGGAATTGGCGGACACGGTCATTCGCGCGCCCTTCGCCGGCATCGTCACCATCAAGAGCGCCCAGCCCGGCGAGATGATTTCGCCGATCTCCGCCGGCGGCGGCTTCACCCGCACCGGCATCTGCACGCTGGTGGACATGACCTCGCTCGAAATCGAGGTGGACGTCGGCGAAAGCTACATCAACCGCGTCACGCCCGGCCAGGCCGTGGAGGCAACTTTGGACGCCTACTCGGATTGGAAGATCCCCTGCAAGGTCATCGCCATCATCCCCACAGCCGACCGGCAGAAGTCCACGGTCAAAGTGCGGATCGGCTTCGACCAGCTCGACCCGCGCATCCTGCCGGAAATGGCGGTGCGCGTCGCCTTCCGCGGTGAAGGCGGCGCGGACGCGGACGCCGGCGTGCTGGTGCCCAGGCTGGCCGTGCGCACCGAGAACGGCCGCGACACCGTCTGGGTGGTGCAAAACGGCCGTGCCACGCGCAAGACCGTGACCACCGAGCCCGCCACAGGCGACGAGGTGACCGTGACCAGGGGCCTCGCCGCGGGTGAGCGCGTGGTCGTGGAGGCGCCGGCCCGGTTGCGCGACGGCGCGCGAGTCCGCGAGCTTCAGCCGTGACTGGCCATGGAATCGTCCAACTCGGTCTTGGTTCGCGTGAGCGGCGTGGAGAAGTACTACCGGCGCGGCGCCGAGAACGTGCATGTGCTGGCGGGCATAGACCTGGAGGTGCGCCGCGGCGAGTTCCTGGCGTTGATGGGGCCCTCGGGCTCCGGCAAGAGCACCTTGCTAAACCTGGTGGGCGGCCTCGACCGCCCCACCGCGGGCGCGATCACAGTGGACCGCCGGCGGATTGACCAGTTGGGCGAACGACCGCTGGCGGCCTGGCGCGCGCGGCACGTCGGTTTCGTCTTCCAGCTTTACAACCTGCTGCCCGCGCTCACCGCCGAGCGAAACGTCGAGCTGCCCTTGCTGCTCACCCATCTGAGCGCCGCCCAACGCCGCCGGCATGTCCGCCTCGCGCTCGAGGTGGTCGGCCTGGGCCATCGCATGAAGCATTACCCGCGGCAGCTTTCCGGCGGCGAACAGCAACGCGTGGGCATCGCGCGCGCGCTGGTCACGGACCCGACCCTGCTGCTGTGCGACGAACCGACCGGCGACCTGGACCGCAAGGCCGGCGACGAAATCCTCGATCTACTGCAAAGCCTGAGCCGCGACCACGGCAAGACGATCATCATGGTCACGCACGACCCGCACGCCTCGGCCCGCGCCTCACGCGTCGTGTACCTGTACAAAGGCCAGATCGTGCCCGAGGTGCCAAAATAGCGCGCGAGAGACCGGCGGCTTCGGACGTCGGTGGGTCGCCCCTCGCCAAGGGGCGACGGTTCCGGCCCCTGAGCCAGGGGCCGGCTACCCGATGCCGAATCCCCGCCCACTGCCCACCACCCCCCTTTCGGAGTTTCTGAGTTTGGGCTTTCTCACCGTCTCCACCGGGCTGGAAGCCGGCTGCCACCCCGGCCTTGGCCCGCGCCGCGCCGCCGCTATACTTGAACGCGATGTTCCGGCTCGGTTCGCTGACACTGCGGTCCAACCTGTTCCTCTCGCCGCTGGCGGGTTACACCAACCTGCCCATGCGGCTGGTCATCCGCGAACTGGGCGGGCTCGGCCTGGCGACCACCGACCTCGTCAACGCCCGCTCCCTCCTCGAGCGCAATCGCAACGCGCTGAAACTCGTCGAAACCCGCCCCGCCGACCAGCCCCTGGCCGTCCAGTTGTTCGGGGCGGTGCCCGAGGAAATGCGCGACGCCGCGCTGCTGCTTGAATCGCGGGGCGTGGCGGTGGTGGACATCAACATGGGCTGCCCGGTGCGCAAGGTCTGCCGCGTGGGCGGCGGCTCGGCCATGTTGACCGCTCTGGACCGCACCGCCCGGCTGGTCGCGGGCATGGTGAGCGCGGTGCGCATTCCCGTGACGGCCAAGATGCGTCTGGGCTGGGACGACCAGAACCTCACCGCGCCCGAACTGGCGCGCGCGCTGGAGGACGCCGGCGTGGCCGCAGTCTTTGTGCATGGACGCACCCGCGCGCAGGGGTTCAACGGACGGGTGAACCTGGCCGGCATTCGCGCGGTCGTCGAAGCCGCGCGGCGCATCCCGGTCATCGGCAACGGCGACGTGACCACGCCGCAGGCGGCGAAACAGATGCTGGAGGAGACGGGTTGCGCCGGCGTGAGCATCGGCCGGGGGGCTTTTTACAATCCGTGGATTTTCACGCAGACACGGCATTACCTGGCGACCGGCGAACTGCTGTCCGAGCCAGGCTTCGAGGAGCGCGTGCGGCTGATGCGCCGGCATCTGGACCTGATGGTCGAGGTGTTCGGCGAGGAACACGGCTGCCGGCAGTTTCGCAAGGTGGCGCCATGGTACGCCCGGCGGTTTGGCCCGGCGGTGGAGTTCAAGCGCCGGGTGACGCTGCTTTCCAGCCGGGCGGAGTTCGAGGAAATCCTGGCCGGGTACCGGCGCTGGCGGACGCAATTCCTGGACGAGCGCGGCGAACTGCTGCCGCGCTACCAACCGCCGCCGTTGGCGACCGGGCTGGGCGGCGGGCTGGCGGCCGAACCCCGCGAACTGGCCGTGCCGCGCGGGCCGGTGGAGCTTTGGTAAACTGGCCGCCCGCGAGCCGCAGACCAACGACCGTAGTCCGGGCAGGTCAGGGCTCGACGGAATCTCGCCCCACCGGCGCGGCCTGCGGCCGCGAAATCCGAATTCCGAAATCCGGGCACCTCGGGCCTCGCACCCCGATCCGGCATCTGGCATCCACTCCCCGTCTCGCCGCCGCCGCGCTGCAATCCGGGCTTTTGCCTTGACCCTCCCAAACGCGCATTTGATGCTCGCCGCCACGTCCGCGCCATGAATACCAACACGTTGAAAGCCGCTTTTGCGTTCGCCTGCGCCGCCGGGTTGGCAGCACCGGACAGCTTGTCCGCGGAACCCGCCGCCCAGCCCAAGCAGTATCCCACCATGGGCACCATCGAACGCCTGGCGCCGGAAATGGATCGGCTGATCGCGCCGGGCGCTCAGATCGAAAAGCTGGCCGGCGGATTCGAGTGGTCGGAAGGACCGGTGTGGGACAAGAAGACCGGCACGCTGCTGTTTTCCGACGTGCCCCGCAACGTGGTGTTCCAATGGCGCGAAGGCGTGGGCACCCGCGATTACCTGTACCCGAGCGGTTTCACCGGACCGCGGGCGCGGGGGGGCGTGGACCGCGAGCAGGGCTCCAACGGCCTGACCTTTGACGCGCGGGGCCGGCTGGTGCTTTGCCAGCATGGCGACCGGCGGGTGGCCCGGCTGGAAGGCGGGCGTTTCCACACGCTCGCCGAGTATTACCAGCACCGCCGCTTCAACAGCCCGAACGACCTCGTGTACGCCGCCCACGGCGACCTGTACTTCACCGACCCGCCTTACGGCCTGCCGCGCGACCCGGACAACCCCAACCGCCTGCTCGGCCAGGAGTTGCTTTTCAGCGGCGTGTACCTGCTCCGCCCCGGCGGCGAGGTGGTGTGCCTGACCAAGGAACTGACCTTCCCCAACGGCGTGGCGCTCTCGCCCCAGGGCAAAATCCTGTACGTGGCCGTGTCCGACCCGCAAAACCCGGTCATCATGTCCTACCCGGTGCGGGACGACGGCACGCTGGATCACGGCGTGGTGTTCTTCGACGCCAGGCCGCTGATGTCCGGTCGCAAAGGACTGCCGGACGGGTTGAAGGTGGATTACCAGGGCAACGTGTTTGCCACCGGTCCCGGCGGCGTGCTGGTGCTGTCGCCCACCGGGAAGCTGTTGGGCATCATCAACACCGGCGAGGCCACCGCGAACTGCGCGTTCGGCAACGCGGACGGCTCGATGCTGTACATGACCGCCGACATGTACCTGTGCCGGATTCAGACGCTCACCCGCGGCCAGGGCGAGTGGCGCAAGAAGTAACCCGGGCCGCCCGCAACCGTGTCTGCGGTTCTCTTTGAGCGCGTCTGGAAGCTCTGCCAGACGCCCACGCCGCCCGACCTTGGGCCGGGGCCCCGGCCGGACATCACCGACGAGCCCGCCTTGCGCCAGCGGCTGGCGGCCCTGGCTGGCGAACTCCCGCTGCCCCCGCGCCAGGCTGATCTCCTGCTAGGCACCGTGCTGCTCTGGCACGACCACCTCGCCGCCGCCCACGCCATCGCGCAGCAAATTTCGGATGCCGACGGCAGTTACCTGCACGGCCTCATGCACCGGCGCGAACCGGATTACAGCAACGCGAAGTACTGGTTTCGCCGGGCCGCCCGGCATGCCGTGCTGACGCCGCTGGCCGCCGCCGTTGATGACTGGCTTCGCGAGCGCGGGGAGACCGGGCTGGCCGGACGGTTGCTAGCCGGCGGGCGCTGGGATTGCCTGGCCTTCGTGGACTTGTGCGAAGAATGCGCCGGCCGACCCGCTAGTGATGCCCATCACCAACTTGCCCGCGAACTGCAACGGCTGGAGTTCGAAGTCTGGATCCGCCACCTCTGCGGCGCGACTTGAAGCACAACGGTAGCGGCGGGCTTCCAGCCTGCCGGTGAGCCGGGCATCCTGCCCGGCGGATCAGCGAAGGTGTCGTTCTCGATCGGCGCCGGCGCAGCAGCGCCCTGCCAGCCCGGTGGAGATTCCTTGCCTCGGGAAAATCGCGCTCCTGCGCGGTGGGGCTGCGGACATGGACATCCGCCTCCCCCAATTGCCGGGCTCGACAGAGTCTCGCCCCACCGGCGCGGCCGATGGCCGCCAAAACTGAAGTCCGAAGTGCGAAGCGAAAAGGAGCATTCTCGATCCTCAATGCTCATTCCTCGCTCCCCGCATCCGGCATCCGGCATCCCGCATTCACTCCCAGTCCCGTTCCACCGTTTCAAGACCAGACCGTCAGCCAGCCAGGACGCGCCCAAGCCGTTCGGCGCCGTGTTCAAGCTTGACGGTCCCGGCGGCTGTGGTTGCATCCCGCGAATGAAACGCAACTTCATCGCCTTGTTATTCGCGGTTTGCGTCGCCGCGCTCACCCTCGGCTGCTACTCGACCGTCGAGGGCCGCAAGAAGGCCGGCATGCCGTGGCGGAAAGACCGGATTGAGAGCCGCTACGAGCGCAAACCCGCCGAGGTGTTCGCCGTGGCGAAACAGGTGCTCGCGGTCATGGGCACGCTGACCAGCGAGAACACCATCGCCAGCACCCTCGAGGCGAAGGTGGACAACAACACCGTCTGGGTGAAGGTCACGGAGATCGAACCCGGCATCAGCCAGGTGATGGTCCAGTCCCGCCGCAGTTCGATGGCCGGCAACGTGGACCTCGCCAGCGAGGTGGACAAGCGGATCGCGCTCGAGCTTCAGGCCCGCTGAGGCGGGCCGCCTTTCAGACCCATCCAGGGATCAGCGGAGCCAAGTTTGAGGACTTGGCTCTGTTTTTTTGCCGCCATCTGCCGCGGCAGCAACGCCAGCCGGCGCCGGGCCTGCGCCGCCGCCGGGCTGTCCGGGTCCAGGTCCACCACCCGCTGGAGCGCGCTCCGCGCCGCCTCGAAGTCCCCCGCCCCGTCGAGGTGGACATCCGCCAGCAGGTTCAGCCAGCGCACGATCTGGGCCGGCGGGGCCTGGGGCTGGGCGATGAGCTGCTCCAGTTGCTCAGCCGCAAGGTCCGGTCGCTGAAACTCCTCGCGGTACAGCAGCGCCAGCTCCTCGCGGGTCTGGTTGTCCTCCGGGAACTGGTCAAGCTGCGCGACCAGCCGCTCCACCCGCTCGTGCGGATCGCTGCCCCGCGGCACGATCTTCGGCGTTTCGCCCAGCAAGCCCAGCCGTTCGACCGCGTGGGGCACCTCGAGCCGGGGACGTTCGCGGGCTTCCTGGAGCATGGTTTCCGGCGTCAGATGCGCCAGCCGCTGTCGCGCGAGGTGGGCTTCCGGCGTGCCGGGCAGCAACTGCTCGATGCGTTCCAGCGCGGCCTGGGCCGCCGCGCGGTCGCCGGTGAGCTTGAGGTGCCATTCGGCCAGCCGCAGCAGCGCGAAGGTGACGTTCTTCGGCGCGTGCCCGGGCTGGCTCACGCAGGCCTCGATGGTGGCCGTGGCGGCGGGCAGGTCGCGCAGGTTCTCGGCCTGGATTTCGGCCAGCAGCATCTGGCCGCGGAAGTGGTCGGGGAACCGGGCCAGTTGCTCGCGCACCGCCGCCAGCGCCTCCTCGTACCGACCCTGCTTGCGGCGCGCCTCCGCGATCGAGAAGAACGGTTCCGGATCCGGCGCGGTGCTGCCGCCGTCATACAGCGTCCCGAGCCGGCGCCCCACCGCGTCCACCATGCTGGGCACCCAGATCAACGCCATGACCAGCCCCGCAAAGGCGGCCAGCGGCACCCCGGCGAAGGCGGCCACGTAACCGAATTCGTTGAACAGCGGTGCCACGACGAACACGATGAAGGCCAGGTCCGCCAGGGTGAGCCCCCACCGGACCAGCAGCGCGGGGCGGTCGTCACTGCGCTGCCAGACGCGGCGGATCACCCAGGCCACGGCGGCCAGGAAGCCCAGCCACGCCGCCAGCAACAGCAAGGTTTTGAGGAAGTTGGCCATGCGCCACCGCCGCCGGGCCTGGCGCGCCGGCACCGGCCGGGTCAGACGGCGTTCCCGGTCTTGCTGATGCGCTCGGGATGCCGCGCCCGGCTCAGCGCCACGTCGTAGCTGACCTGGCACTTGCAGTACAGGTCATACAGACAGTTGTCGAACAAAACCATCCCGTCTTTTCCGCCGGTCTGGATGATGGTTTCGAGCATGTGAAGCTGGTTTTCGCGGATGACGTTGCGCACGGCGCTGGTGGCCACCAGCAGTTCGCAGGCGAGCGTGCGCCGCGCGCGGTCCACGCTGGGCAGCAGTTCCTGGCAGATGATGCCCTGGAGGCAACTGGCCAGTTGCAGGATGATCTGCTTCTGGGCCGCGCCCTCAAACACGCCGATGATCCGCTCCAAGGCATGCACCACGCTGGGCGAATGCAGCGTGGCCAGCACCAGATGCCCCGTCTCGGCGGCGGTCAGCGCCGTGGCGATGGCCTCGCGGTCACGAATTTCCCCGATGGCGATCACGTCGGGATCCTGGCGCAACACGTGGATGAGCGCGCGGGGGAACGAATGGGTGTCGGTCAGCACCTCCTGTTGCACCACAATGGCCCGCCGGGACTGGTGCACAAACTCGATCGGGTCCTCGATGGTCACGATCTTGCACCGCCGCTCCCGGTTGATGAGGTCCACCAAGTAGTTGAGCGTGGTGGTTTTGCCCGAGCCGGCGGGGCCGGTGACCAGCAGCAGCCCCACCGGACGCCGCGCCAGTTCGTCAATCTTGGGCGGCAGGCCCAGTTCTTCGCGGGACGGGATGTCCTCGCCGCCGAAGCGCAGGCTGAACTCGGGATGCCCGGCGCGGCGGTACACGGTCAGCCGCACCCGGCCGATGCGCGGACACGGCAGCGACGCGCACAACTCCCAGTCCTGCTCGAAGACGGCGCGGTGCCCGGGCGTGAGCACGCTCGCGGCCAGCGCATCCAGGTCCGTGGCGGTGAGCGGCGGGCTTTCACAGAGGAAGATTTCGCCATTGATGCGAAACGCCGGCGGGGTGCCGGCAATGAGGTGCAGGTCCGAGGCGCCGCGGTCCAGCGCGTCCGCCAGCAATTGGTTGAGCCGCTCCATGCTCATGGTCAGGCGTGCCACAGCCGCCGCCAGCGGCCCATCAGGCCTTGCCAGACGCCGGTCCGCCCGAGCTCGTCCCGCATCGAGACCGCGTCCGGACATGCCGGGTCCAACTGCATCGCCTGGGCCAGCGCCTGCTGGGCGTCCTCCGCCAGTCCCAGGGCCAGTTGGCAGCGGCCCAGTTGCAGCCAGACCACCGCCGCGCCGGCTTCGAGGGCGAGGGCCTGCCGGGCGAGCTTCAGCGCCAGGGCAAACTGCCGGTGGAACAGATGCGCGCGCGACGCCAGCCACGGCCACAGCCAGTCGCGGGGCGCGGCGGCCAGCGCCTTGGCGAAGCAGTAATCCGCGCGTTTTTCGCGCCGGGCCAGCAGCACGTCGCCTCGGGCCAGCCACAGGTAGGGTGTTTCCTCCTGGCCGCGGATCGAGGCGTCGGAGAACGCCAGCGCGGCGTCGGGGTCGTCGCCGCGCGCCAGCGCCACACCCTTGGCGGCGAGCAACTCGGGTTCGTCCGGCAGGCGTTCGAGCGCCTTGTCCGCCCAGACCCCGGCCTCCGCCACCTCCCCCAACTCCAGCAACATGCGCACCTGGCCGCCCCAGGCGGGCGCGCTGCGTGGATTCGACTCGAGCACGCGCCCGAACAGCCGCAGCGCCGGCTCAAAGTAACCGGCCCGGAACGCGTCCTCCGCCTCGGTCAGCAGCCGCGCCTCGTCGCTGGCGGGCGCCGCTTCGCGCTGGACTTCGCGTTCGCGGTTTCCGCCAAACTCTAGGTTCGAAAAGCGACTCATGATTCGCCCGCCGGAACAGCCGTCACGCCGGTCAGTATGCCCTTGCGGCGGCGCGGCACCAATGGATTTCTGGCGTGGGGCAGCGTGGCGGGCACAACTCAATTTCTTGCAGGCCGTACCGCCTTTCGGGGTGGCGCCGGCTTCCAGCCCGGTGGACACGGCGAGAAAGCCCAAACTCAGAAACTCCGAAAGGGGGTGGTGGGCAGTGGGCGGGGACTCGGCATCGGGTAGCCGGCCCCTGGCTCAGGGGCCGGCCCTGTCGCCCCTCAGCGAGGGGCGACCTACCTTGGATTTGGGGAGCGCAACCATCCCAGTTGCCGGCTTCGGCGTCTCGCCGAAATCCCGCCCACCCACCTGGCGTCAGCCGAAGCTTGGTAGCCGGACTCATCCCCCTTCGGCGAGGGGCGACCTACCGTTTCCACCGGCTGCAAAAAAGTGAGCTGCGCTGAAGCGCGGCCCGCAAAACCTCCAGCGCAAGCCCGGCGAGTACCTCCGCTCGATCTGCCTAGACATCGTCTCGCCGCTGGCCGAGGCCATGCGGTTCGCGCTCGACTTCAGCGGCGCGGACCGGCTGTTGTTCGCCAGTGATCATCCCCGGGTGCAGCCGCGGGAAATTCTTGAACCTTTCCGCGGTCTCAATCTGCCTGCCAAACAGCAAGACCTCATCCTGCGCAGCAACGCGCGCCAACTGTTCCGACTATGAAACACGCCAGGACGTCCTCGAAACTCAAGCGCCGCGACTTCCTCAAGGCCACCAGCCTCACCGGCCTGGCCCTCGCCGAGCCGTCCTTCGATGTGCTCGGCGCCAACGAAGAGATTCGCCTGGCCAGCATCGGGCTGGGCAACAAGGGCAAGCACCATGTCGAGCTGTTTTCGGCGCTGCCGGGCGTGCGCGTCGCCGCGCTCGGCGAGACCGACCCCAACCGCCTCGCGCCTCAGGCGGAGAAGCTCCAGCAGCGCGGTCCAAGGCCGTTCACCACCACCGACCCGCGCCGCCTGCTCGAACGGGCCGACGTTGACGCCGTGGTCATCGCCACGCCCAATCACTGGCACGCTCTCCTACAGTGTGGGCCATCCGCGCGGGCAAGGAGTGTACGTCGAGAAGCCCGTGTCGCACAGCGTCTGGGAAGGCGAGCGCATCGTCGAGGAGGCCAGGGCCAAAGGCCGCATCGTCCAGGCGGGCACGCAGTACCGCCCCTGTCCGGGTCTGCGCGCCGCCGCCTGGTTGAGGGAAGGCCGCATTGGCGAACCGCTCTGGGCCCAGGTCGTCTGGTACGAACACCGGCCCCCGATCGGCAAGTGCGCGCCGTTCACCCCGACCGACCTCGACTACGACCTCTGGTGCGGCCCGGCGCTGCTGGAACCGCTTACGCGTCCCAAGCTCCACTACGACTGGCACTGGGTCTGGTCCACCGGGGATGGAGACCTGGGCAACAGCGGCATTCATGCCTTTGACGCCTGCCGCATGTTCATCCCGGTCTGTGGCTCGCGTTTGGCGACATCAACGGCCAGGACTTCTGGCGCAACAAGGGCCGCATCGAACACGTGCGGTTCATTGAACCGCCGCGCGTGGAGAAAGGGCGGCTGGCTTTCACGACAGAGAACCGCCTGCAGTCCGCGGGCGGACAAACCATCGGCACGTAGATCTCGCGCGTCGCCCTCGCCGCCCTCCCCGGGGGATTTCTCCTGATCTGGCAGGCCGACTTTCTGCCGGCAGATCGAGAACTGGTGTTCGGGGATCAGGAGGAGATGGGCCTTGGCGTGCGCGTAGCCACGGGGATTGCCGAAAAGAACGGAGGCATCATCCTCGCCAGCACCGGCGATAGGACCGCACGGGCGACCTGGGGCAAGTCCTTCGGGTGGTGCGACTGCTCCGGCGAGCTGGGTGATCGTCGTGTGGGCGTGACCCTCATGCCCGACCCGGCGAACTTCCGCCCCAGTTGGTTCCACAACCGCGATTACGGCCTGATGGTGACGAATCCTTTCGGGCGAAAGGCGATGAACTAGGGCGGGGCCAGCCGGGTCGTCGTGAAGCAGGGGGGAACGCCAGAATGAGGACCTCGCGGCGGAGGCGGTCGGTTCCATACCCACCCTCGGCCGTAACGAGGGTCAAGCGGTTAATCGCTGCCGGGCCGAAGGACACGTCGGGCTGCTGGAAGCGGACGGCCAGGCCCGCTTTGCACTCAATTTGAATAGATCGCAGCCGAACGCGGCGGCAGGCGCAGCCGCGCAGTCCCCGGCTCGAAACTCGCCGTTCCGCCTCCAGCCAGCCGTTCGCGGAATTTCCCGCCTCCAGTCCCCGCCTGAACTCCGGTGAGCTCGAGCGAGACCGGCGCCTGACCGTTGTTGAAGGCCACCAGCGCGGTCCGGCTGCCGGCCGTGCGCGTGAAGGCAAACGCGTCCGCCGTGGCATGGAGCACCCTCAGGTCGCCCCGCCGCAGCGGCTCCAACTGGCGGCGGAGGCGCAGGAGCTTTTGCACGTGGTTGAACACCCCGGCTTGCTCGGGCGTGCGGCCGGCCTCGGTGAAGGCGTTTCGCGGATCGTCCGGCCAGCCACCGGGGAAGTCGCGGCGGTTGTCGGGATCGGCCCCGCCGCGCATCGCGATCTCGTCGCCGTAATAAATCAGCGGCGTGCCCCGCAAGGTGAGCAGGCCGGTGAACGCGAGTTTCAGACCCGCGACGCTGGCGCCGTCTTCGTTCATGAACCGGGGCGTGTCGTGCAGGCCGAGGAAGGTGACCAGCACGCGGGCATTCACGTAATTCGTGTCGGCGGCGAGCGTCTCGGCCAGGCGCGTCATGGGCCGGCCCTTGGCGAACACGTCGCGTAGCGCATAGTGGAGCGGAAAGTCGAACAGCGTATCAATGCCCGAGTCCACGCCGTCGAACGCCGCCCGCCCGCCCTGGAAGAAAGCCACGAGCTTCGGGTTGCCGTCCCACATCTCGCCCAAGATGGTGAGACGCGGGTGCGCGCGCTTGAGCGCCGCGGTCCAGCGCGCCCAGTACGAGCGCGGTACGTAAGGCAGCGTGTCCTGCCGCACGGCGTCGAGACCGGTCTGGCCGATCCACCAGAGCGAGTTTTGAATCAGGTAGGCGGCGGTCTCGGGGTCGTTCTGGTTCAAGTCCGGCAGCAGGTTGATGAACCAGCCTTCCAGGGTCTGCCGCCGCTTTTCCTCGGGCGCGTTCGGGTCGGCGATGGTCCAGGTATCCCACCGGTTCTCGAGGTGGTTCGCAACGGTGCCGTTGAACCAGGTGGGCGTCGGGGCGTTGATCGTCCAGAGATGGTACGGTCCGGTGTGGTTCGCGACCTGATCCTGGATGACCTTCAAGCCCGTGGCGTGAGCGCGGTTCACCAGCCGCCGGAGCGTGGTCAAGTCGCCGAAGTGCTCCTCGACACCGTAGAAATCCACCGCGCCGTAACCGTGGTAATCGGTGGAGGGCTCGCCGTCGGGCGAGCGCCGGTTGTCGGCGGTGTACTTTTCGAGGCGGTTGAGGTGATTGACGTTGTCGTACCACGGCGTGAGCCACAAGGCGGTGACGCCCAGCTTGCGCAGGTAAGACAGGCGGTCCATCACGCCGCACAGGTCGCCGCCGTGGTAGTGCCGAGGCTTCGACCGGTCGTGCAGGCCGCGCGAGACCGGCGGATCGTCGTTGGCCGGGTCGCCGTTGGCGAAGCGATCCGGCATCAGCAGGTAAATCACGTCGTCGGGCGAAAAGCCGGCGAACCGGCCTCGCGACGGCAGCGGCTGGAGCAGTGCAAAGGGCGCCAGCGCCTCGCCTGCTGCGGTCGTCACTCGCAGCGGCACCGGACCGGGCCGGGCGCCGGCCGGGAGGTGCAGGTCCAGCAAAGCGAACGTGCCGGCGGCGTTGACCCGCGCGTTGCCGGCGGTGAAGCCCGCCGGGGCCTCGATGCGCGCGCCTTGCAGGTTCGCGCCCGCAATCAGCAGGCGAACCGGATTCTGCGGATGGCGGGGCCACCAGTTCGGGGGTTCGATCCGGCTCACGACCGGCGGCGCGGCGAAGCCGGCGGGTGCCAGCCGGCAACTCGCTGCGACGAGCAGCACCAACCAGACGCGAACCACAGGGGAGAAGCCCTGCCGGCATAGCCGGCGAGCCGGGGCACGCCTGGCCACGCCGAAAACCGGGCAGGCGCGATGGGTGTTCAATTTCATGGGGTGATGACGGCCCGGAGCCTAGGCCGCCCCGCGCGGTTTGCCACTGGAAAGCAGTGCGCGGCGTGGGTTAGCGAGGCGGCGGGCACTGGCCGTTCTTGCCCGCTTTCCGGTTTCCGGCGACACTCCGCCAGTTGCCTGTGAGCGCACGCACCATCAATCCCCAGCCCGCCCGTGGCCTGTTTAGGCGAGGGTCCTGGACACCAGCCCCAGGGCGGAGGGTTGTGACCTCGAAACCGGACTCATGACCGCGTCGCCTCCCGATGTGAGCGTGGTGCTGCCGGTGTTCAACGAGGCCGAAAGCCTGCCGCCGCTGTTGGATGAAATCGCCGCCGCCCTGCGCGGCAACGGCCGGTCCTTTGAAATCATCGCCGTGGACGACGCGAGCATGGACGGCAGCGTGGCGGTGTTGAACGAACTGCGGGGCCGGCACCCCGAGTTGCGCGTGCTGCGGCACCGACGCAATTGCGGCCAGAGCGCGGCCTTCGCGGCGGGCTTCGCCCACGCCCGGGGCGAGGTGGTGGTGACGCTCGACGCCGACGGCCAGAACGACCCCGCCGACATTCCCGCCCTGCTGGCCGCCATGCGACCCGGCGTGGACTGCGTGACCGGCGTGCGCACGCGCCGGCAGGACACTCTCGTGAAGCGCGCCTCCAGCCGCGTGGCCAACGCCTACCGCAACTGGATCACCGGCGACCGCGTCACCGACGCCGGCTGCACGTTCCGGGCCGTGCGGCGCGCGGCCTTACGCGAGGTGCCGGTCTTCAACGGCCTGCACCGGTTCCTGCCCACCATCCTGCGCCGGCAGGGATTCACGGTGGCGGAACTGCCCGTGAACCACCGTCCCCGCACGCGGGGCGTCTCGAAATACGGCGTGGGTAACCGGCTCTGGCGCGGCTTGCGCGACTGCTTCGCCATGCGCTGGTACGCCGCGCGCGCGATTCCCGCGGACCGCCTGCTGCCGGAAGCCGAGTCGCCGCCCTCGCCCCGCCCGTGAGCAGCGTCCCGCCAGCCAGCTCCGCCGCACCGCAGGCTGGAACCGCTTCCGTTCCCGGCCCCGGCGGTTTGTCCGCGCGCCGGATTTTGATCAAGGCGGCGGTGCTGCTGGCGGTGGTGATCACCGGCACGCTGGTTTACCGGCTGACACCGCTCAAGGACTGGCTGCAGCCGGCGGGCAGCGTGGCCGCGTGGATGCGCGAAACCGGCTGGCGCGGGGTGCTGGCGTTTTACGCCGGCTCGGCGCTGCTGATCTTCCTGGGCGTGCCGCGCCTGGTGTTCTGTCCCGTGGCGGGCGCGCTGTATGGATTCTGGGGCGGGCTGGCGCTGTCGCTGCTCGCGCCGGCCACCAGTTACTACCTGACCTTTCTGGCGCTGCGCGGCCGCGCGGAAGGCCCGTTGCCGAACCTGCCGCCGGGCCTGCGGTTTCTGGCGCGGGACCCCGGCATGTCCGGCGTGATTCTGGCCCGGCTGGTGCCGTTGCCCGGCATGCTCATCACGCTGGCGCTTTCGCTGTCAGGCGTGGGCCGGAGGAAATACCTGTTCGGCACCCTGATCGGGCTGATCCCCGAGGGGGCGCCGCTGGTGTTGCTGGGCGCCGGCGTCGTGGACGGCACCGTGGGGCGGCCGATGCATTTCGGCGCACTGCTGTTGCTGTTGATCGGTGTCTTCTGGCTGGCCTGGCGGCGCATGCGGAAGAAACAACTCGCCCAAGCCCGCGCCACCAGCGCGAACGAGGCCGGGGCGTTGCGTGGTCAGGTGTCGCCGCGGCCTTGAGCCCAGGAACCGGGATTTCGCAAACAAGGCCGCAAATAGGCGCAAGACGCGCAGAAACCAAGATTTGGGAAGGGCGTGGAATCCGCTCACCTTTCACTCGGTGGATGAATCCAACCGCGCTGAAGGCTGGATCCGGGTCTCAATGCTTGTGCGCCTCTTTGCGGCTCCTCAAACGCGCAGTTTTCCAGTTCAACGGCCGTCTTCGGACTGAGCCGCTTGGGTCGCGGCGGCCGGAATGCGAATCTGCACCGCGAAGCCGCCTTCGGGCGCCAGGCCAAACTCAAAGCATTGTCGCCCGCCGTACAAGTGTTCCAGCCGGGCGCGGGTGTTGGCCAGGCCCAGCCCGCTGCCCCGCGTGGCCTGGCCGTCGCCGGCGCCGTTGTCCCGGACCCAAAGCTGGAGATCACCCGCCTCGCGCCGGGCGCCGACCTCGATGCGTCCGCCCTGTTTGCGCGGAGCGATGCCGTGCTTGATGGCGTTCTCGACCAGCGGCTGCAACAGCAGGTTCGGAACGGGCAGATCCAGCGTGTCCGGCGCCACCTCGAAATCCACCTTCAGCCGGGGGCCGAACCGCATCTGCTCGATCTCGAGGTAGCGGCGCAGGAAATCGAGTTCCTCGCGCAGCGGCACTTCCTGCGCGCCGGCACTCCCCAAGGCCACGCGCAGCAGTTCGCCCAGCCGCACGATCATGCGGTCGGCGGCCACGACGTCGCGGTGCATCAGCGTGGAGATGCTGTTGAGGGTGTTGAACAGAAAATGCGGGTTGAGCTGGGCTTGGAGGGCCTGGAGGCGCGCCTCGGCGAGCCGTTTCTCCAGTTCGGTCGCCCGCAGTTCGCGCTCGCGGTAGCGCCGGTAATACTCGATCCCGTGGCTGGCGCCCACGATCACCCAGTACACCAGCAGGTTGAAATAGAACGACCGCACCAGCGTCCAGTGAAAGGCTTCGTAGAAGTCGAAGTTGGGCTGCCGCTCGCGGCTGCGATAGACCTCGATGCCCACGCGCAACACCACCCAGAGCACCGCGAACACCGGTCCGGCCAGGCCATGCACCGCCAGCCCGCGCCGCCAGCCGGCTTCATCGAAATGGAAGCGCCGCGCCAGCCACAAGGTGGGGATGGACAGCAGGCCGAACGTGTACCAGTCCGCCAGCGCGGTGGTGAGGGCGAATTTCCAGGTGACGATGTAGCCGCGCCGGGCCTGGGTGAAGTTCACCTGGCTTGCGAACGCCAGCGCGATCAGCGTCCAGGCGGCGAACAGCAGCGCCCATTTCAGCCAGGGCCGGGTCTTGCCGGAACCGCGGGTCATGACAGGCCGCAGCCTAGACCGCCCCGGCCAGACCGGCACGCCCAAAACGCACGGAGGCGCGTCGTTCACCGGCGTTGAAGCAGCGCGGTCCTTCCCCTACCCTTCCGCCATGACGAAGCGCCTTCACTTTTCCCTGATCCCGGTCACGTTGCTGGGCCTCGCCTGCACCGGCTGCATCTCCCTCAACGGTGCCGAGCCCAGTCCGCCGCCCGCGCCTTACGGCCCCGTGCCCACGGAGCGGCAGTTGCGCTGGCACGCGATGGAGTTCTACGGCTTCCTGCACTTCACGGTGAACACCTTCACCGACAAGGAGTGGGGTTACGGCGACGAAAGCCCGGCCGTGTTCAACCCCACGGATTTCGACGCCGACCAGATCGTGCGCACCGCGAAGGAGGCCGGCATGGCGGGCTTGATCCTCACCGCCAAGCACCATGACGGCTTCTGTCTCTGGCCCAGCCAGTACACGGAGCATTCGGTCAAGAACTCGCCCTGGAAGAACGGCCAGGGCGACGTGGTGCGCGAGATCAGCGACGCCTGCCGGCGGCACGGCCTCAAGTTCGGCGTGTATTTGTCGCCGTGGGATCGCAATCACAAGGACTACGCGCGGCCCGAGTACCTGACGTATTACCGGAATCAACTGCGCGAGTTGCTCACGAACTACGGCGAGCTGTTCACCGTCTGGTTCGACGGCGCGAACGGCGGCGACGGCTATTACGGCGGCGCGCGCGAGCGGCGGCAGATTGACAACCGCACGTACTACGACTGGCCGAACACCTGGCAGATCGTGCGCGAACTCCAGCCCTTCGCCTGCATGTTCAGCGACGCCGGCCCGGACTTCCGCTGGATTGGCAACGAACGCGGGATCGCCGGTGATCCATGCTGGGCCACGCTCGACATGACCAAGCCGGGCCGTTATCCGGGCGGCTCGAGCGAAGGGCTCACCCACGGCGAGCGGCCGGGCACGGCGTGGATTCCCGCCGAGTGCGACGTGAGCATCCGGCCGGGCTGGTTTTATCACCCGGGCGAGGACGGCAAGGTGAAGACGCCCGCGCAGTTGCTCGAAATCTACTACGCCTCCGTGGGCCGCGGCTGCTGTCTGAACCTGAACCTCCCGCCCGACCGCCGCGGCCGCATCCACGAAAACGACATCCGCTCGCTCCGGGAATTCCGCCGCATTCTCGACGCCACCTTCGCAACCAACCTCGCCCAGGGCGTGCGCTTCCAGGCCAGCGCGGTCCGGGAGACGCGTCGTCAGTACGGTCCCCGGCGGCTCCTCGACGGCAATCGGGACACATACTGGACCACGCCGGACGACGTGAGGACGCCGGAACTGGTGGTGCGCCTGCGCGAGCGCGCCACGCTCAACGTGGTGGACCTGCGCGAGCACCTGCCGTCGGGCCAGCGGATCGAGTCCTTTGCGCTGGATCGCTGGCAGGACGGCGCGTGGGTCGAGTTCGCCAAGGGCACCAGCATCGGCAACCGCCGGCTGGTCCGCCTGCCGGCGAAGGTCACCACCGACCAGGTGCGGCTGCGGATCACCCAGGCGGCGGCCAGCCCGGCCTTGTCCGAGTTCGGCCTGTACGCGGAACCGTAAAGTAAACGCCGTTCGGACTTCGGATTTCGGACCTCACCCGCCATGCCCCGCGAATCCGCCACCGAAAAGAAGCGCCGCGTGGACGCGCTCATCGCCGCGCTGCGCCGCACCTACCCGGACGCGCACTGCGAGCTGAACTATTCGAACCCGCTCGAGCTGCTCATCGCCACGATCCTCTCGGCCCAATGCACCGACAAGCGCGTGAACTTGGTCACCGCCGACCTGTTCCGCCGCTACCGCTCGGCCGCGGATTATGCCAACGCCCCGACGGGCGAACTGGAGCGCGCCATCCAGTCCACCGGCTTTTTCCGCAACAAGGCCCGCAGCATCCAGGCCTGCTGCCGCACACTGGTCGAGCAGCACGGCGGCCAGGTGCCGCGCTCGCTGGAAGCCCTGACCGCGCTGGACGGCGTGGGTCGCAAGACGGCGAACGTCCTGCTGGGAAACGCCTTTGGTCTGAACGAAGGCATCGTGGTGGACACGCACGTGGCCCGGCTGGCGCAACGCCTGGACCTCACCCGGCAGCGCGACCCGCTCAAGATCGAGCAGGACCTGATGAAGCTGGTGCCGCGCGAGCAGTGGACGCTCTTCAGCCACTGGCTCATCTGGCACGGGCGCCGGCGCTGCTTCGCGCGCCAGCCGGACTGTGCCGCTTGCGATATCGCCAGCCTCTGCCCGCGGCGCGGCGTGAAGTGACATGGCCGCCACGCCGTCGCATTCCGCCCGCCGGCCGGACCCTGGCACGCCGGGCGTTGAACCCGAAAACCGACGTTGGGCGCGCGGGACGCAGTGCGTTACGGCCAACTTCGGTTTTCGGGTTGAAACCTGGCTCCTGCTGCGCTCCGGTGCGGGCGAACCGGCCTTCAACATGGCGCTGGACGAGGCGTTGCTCGAGGCTGTGCCCGCGCTCAGCCGGCCGCTGCTGCGGTTTTACGCGTGGAACGTCCCCGCCGCGTCGTTCGGTTACTCGCAACGCCACGCGGAGGTGGAACGCCTCACGCCGCTCCGGCCGCTGATCCGCCGGCCCACCGGCGGCGGCGTGGTGCCGCACGCCGGTGACTGGACCTACACGCTGGTCTTCCCGCCGGAGCACGGCTGGTACGCCTTGCGCGCGCGCGCCAGTTACGAGCGGCTGCACGCCTGGCTCCAGGCGGCGTTCCGGCGGATCGGGCTCGGCACCGAACTCGCCGCCACGCCGGCCAGCGGCGCGCCGGCGCATTGTTTCCAGCGCGCCGAGCAGTTCGACGTGCTGTACCGCGAGGCCAAGATCGCCGGCGCGGCCCAGCGCCGGACCCGGCGCGGCTTGCTGATCCAAGGCTCGGTGCAGCCGCCCGCCGGCACGGACCGCACGGCGTGGGAAGCGGCGCTCTGCCGGCACGCGACCGAAACCTGGCAGGTGCGCTGGCAACCGTTTGCGCCGGACGCGGCGGTGTGGGCGCGCGCGGAAACACTGGCGCGCGACAAATATCGCCTGGACGCCCACAACCGGCGGCGTTGAGGGGAACGCCCAAGTTCGGCAGGCAGGACGCCAGCACCACCTCCGCGGACGGGGTCGTCCGCGCCACTACGGTCTCCGGTGTTCGGTTTGCGGTGGCTCGCCCCGCCGCACCCTCAGGGCCGGAAGTCCTCGGCCGGGAGATGTTCGAGAATATCCAGCGCGGCCATCAGGCTGTGCTGCACGTTGTCCACCCGGATCGAGTTGTCATAGACCGTGGTGCGCACGCCGCCGAACGCCGCGTCGCGCCTGGACACGTAAAACAGGTCCACCTCGTCCAGAAACGTGAGTTGGGTCAGGCTGCGCAATCCCCGGATCAGCGCCCGGCGATACGCCTCCTGCCGCGCGGCGTCGCCGACGGCCCGCGCCAGCCGCCAGGCGTCCACGAGCCCTTCGAGGTACACCGCCGTGGACGAGGCGTGCGGCGGGCCAAACGGCCGGTCGGGCGCATAGAACCGGCCCATCGTGTCGGGGAATTCGCGCTGGTCTTCCCACTGCTGGACGCCGAGCAGCCAGTCGTTCATCGCGAAAATCCAGTCGCGCAGTTCCGCCGATTTCGTGAGCACCCAGACCTTGAAATACGCCTGCGTGTGCCAGGGCACGAACGCCGGGTTCCGGTTCGCCCGATGCCAGTCGCGGTAAAAGCGAACGCTGCGCAGGATGCGGTCCAGCCGGGCGGGGTCGCGCGTCCGCTCGAACAGCGCCGCCCACGCCAGCAGCGCCTCGCCGGGGTAGAAGTTGACGTTGTCGCGGCGCTCCGGCGGGCGCCAGAAGGTGCGGAACTCGCCGTTGGTCTGCCAGAGTGCGTCCATTGTTTTGAGCAGTGCCGCCGTTTGGGAGGCGAACTCCTCGCGCCGCGGATGCTCGGTCAACGCCAGCCAGGCCATCGCCACCGCGCCGAGCTTCACCGCGTCACCCCGGTCGGTGATCAGCCCGTGACCCACCGGGTCTTCGGAGTAGGTCTGCTTGAGGTTGTACCGGAGGTTCAGTTCCGCGCGCTCGAGCAGGCTGGTGTCGCCGCGCGCCCGGGCCAGCTTGGTCAAGGCCCGCGACGCCATCCACTGCCGCACTTGATTGTTGGCGGACGATTCCTCGCCGCGGCTGGGCCAGTAGAGATAGACCACCCGGCCGTCCGGCTTCAGATTGTTGGCCAGCCAGCTGGCCTGCGCCGCCGCCAGAGCTTCCACCGCCGGCCGGGTGATATCCTCGATGCGGACCAACGTGTTGCCGCGGTACATCAACGTGGTGCGCGGCTCGCCGTCACCGAGTGTCACCAACAACTGGTCCGCCTCGAACAGCCTCACCGGCACCGCGGCACTGCCCACCGCAAGCGATCCCGTGCCGGCGCGGTCCGCCAGCCGCTCGAGCGCGCGGTCGAAGTCCAGGTTGAAGGCGACCATCTCGGTGGGGGCGTAGCGGTAGGCGCGGCTGCGGTGGACCAGCTCGACGCCAAGCAAACCCCGGTGAACGTTGCTCAGCCGCGCGCGATCCTTCTCCGGGTCCACCGGCTGGAACGCATGCGCAAGATTGATCTCCAGCGCGGTGATCCGGGCGCGGTCCGGGCCTGCGAGGGCTTCCCGCACGGAATCCACCGCCCGGCGCAAGGCCTCCGCGCCCGTGGCCTCCTGATGCCAGGCGTGCGCCAGCCGTTCGCCCTGGGCACGGGCCGCCACGAACACCACCGCGCGCTGGCGCATGAACGCCTCGGGCAGGCCGGTGGCCGGCGGGGTTTCCCCGCGAAACCACGCCGCCGTGAACGCTCCCACACGCGCGGCCTCGTCGGCGTTCAGCGGCGGGCGGCCAGCCTGGCGCGGCGCCGCCGGTGGCGCGGAATCCGCGGTGGCGGCCGTGGCTTCGCCGAAGCCCGCTTGAATGACCAGCAGCAGCCGTCCCAGCAGGACTGCAACGGCGGTTTTCAGGAAGCCGAAAAACTTGGTCGCGCGGCCGGGGTGGTTGGCTGGGTTGCGGTTCAAGGTCTTCAGGCGGCGTTTCACTCGCCCCCAAAGAAGCACACGCGCGCGGTGGTGGCGAATGCATGGCGCGATGGGCAGCTTGCGGAGACACGGACTTGCTGGCACCGTGCGAGCGCAGTTGAGGAAGCCATGCGTGTGCCACCCAAATGCCTGAACCGCGCCCTTGCCGGGTTGCTGCTGGCCGTTGCAGGCTGTGGCGGTCAGCGGCCGCCAGACACCGCTCCGGTGGTGGCGGTGTTCGAGGTGATCACCAACACCAACCGCTTCCTGCTTGACCAGGCCCTGCTGCAAATCCGGCGCGGCGACTACACCACGGCCGTGACTTCATTGAAGGAGTTCGAGCGACGCTACCGGCTCAGTCCCCAGCAGGAAATCGCCGTGCGCACGCTGCGCCACGAACTGGAACGTCGCCTGCCCGCCGCACCTCCCACGCCCCAACCGGCCGCCCAGCTCCGCTAGGCTGGAACCGGCCTGATTGGGAACCGCGAATGCACGCCAATGGTCCCTGCGCGACTGGCGCCGCAACCAAGGTTAAATGGGTTAAATGAGTTACATCGGCCAGGAAAGTTTGCGCGGCTGGCGCAAATTTCTCGGGAGAGTCGTACGAATCCACGCGACGCGGCTGACACCGCCACCAGGATGCCGGCCGCAAGGAAACGCGTCTCACCCGCCCCCGCGGGTTTTCGCCGGAGACGGCGCGCGCTTCTCCCGCCCCCCAGTTTTGGGAACCTTCGATGTCACACCCGCCCTCGCTCATTGGTGTTCCTTCGCGTCCATTCGTGGTCTCCACCCGCGCCGGAACAAAGGATTGCGCGCCACCCGCCGCCGCTCGCAGACTCCGCCCATGCAAGACCTCATCGCCAAGGCGGCGACGCTGCTGGAGGCCCTGCCTTACATCCAGCGGTTCAGCGGCGCCACCTTCGTCGTCAAGTACGGCGGCAGTTTCATGGACTCGCCGGACCCGGCGGTGCGCACCAGCGTGGCGCGCGACATCGTCTTCCTCGAAGCGGTCGAGATCAATCCGGTGGTCGTCCACGGCGGCGGCAAGGCCATCACCCGCGCGATGGAAAAGGCCGGACTGAAGCCGCAGTTCGTCCAGGGCCAGCGCGTCACCGACGCCGCCACGGTGGCCATCGTGGACGAGGTGCTGTCGCGCGAGATCAATCCGGAGATTGTGGCGCTGATCAACTCGCTCGGCGGCCAGGCGCTGGGGTTCGCCGGACCGGATATTTTCCGCTGCCGGCCCGCGCGGGTGACCGGGCCGGACGGCCAGCCGCTGGACCTGGGGTTCGTGGGCGAGGTCACCGAGGTGAACGCCGCCCCGCTGCTGGATTGCATCGCGCGCGGCGTCACACCGGTCATCAGCCCCGTCGCGCGCGGCGCCGACGGCCGGATTTACAACTGCAACGCGGACGTGGCCGCCGCGCGGGCCGCCGTCGCCCTGCGGGCCCGCCGGCTGGTGTTCATGAGCGACGTGCCCGGGCTGCTGCGCGATCCGCGTGACCCGGCCACGGTCATCCCCCACCTGCGCGTGGACGAGGTGGCCGGGCTGAAGCAGGCCGGCGTGGTGGACAAAGGCATGATCCCCAAGGTGGACAGCGCCGTGGCCGCGCTCCGCGCCGGCGTGGAAAAGGTTTCGTTCGTGGATGGCCGGGTGCCGCACGCCGTGTTGCTGGAAATTTTCACCGACGAAGGCGTCGGCACCGAAGTCGTACTCTGATTCCCCCAACCGCAACTCCTCCACCCATGCGCTCAATTCCTGTTGCCATCCTCGCCCTCGCGTTCGCCGCCGGTCCGTTACTGGCCACCGCTGGCGAAGCCGCCGTGCCGCGCCGTCTCAAGCGTTCCGAAGCGTTCCTCGGTATTCACTTCGACTTCCACGCCGGCCGCGATTGCACCGAGATCGGCCGGAACACCACGCCGGAAATGGTCGCCGCCATCCTCGAACGGGTGAAGCCGGACTATCTCCAGATTGACTGCAAAGGCCACCCCGGCCTGTCCAGCTACCCCACGAAGGTGGGCAACCCGGCACCGGGCTTCGTGGGCGACCCGCTGCGCATCTGGCGCGAGGTCACCGCGCGGCACGGCGTCTCGCTGTACATGCATTACTCGGGCGTCTGGGACTCGGAGGCGGTGCGACTGCATCCCGACTGGGCGGCGGTGAACGCCGACGGCCAGCCGGACAAGAACGCCACCTCGCCCTTCGGCCCGTACGTGGACAAGCTGCTCATCCCACAACTCCGCGAGTTGGCCGGCGAGTACGGCGTGGACGGCATGTGGGTGGACGGCGAATGCTGGGCGGCCATCCCTGATTACAGCGAGGCGGCGGTGAAGGCCTTTCAGGAAGCCACCGGCCTCAAGCAGGTCCCGCGCAAGGCTGGCGAGCCCCACTGGCACGAATGGATGGACTTCCAGCGCGAAGGCTTCCGGAAATACCTCCGCCACTACCTCGCCCAACTCAAGCGCACCCATCCCGACTTCGAGATCGCCAGCAACTGGGCCTTCAGCGACCACATGCCCGAACCGGTGACCGCCGGGGTCGCGTTCCTGTCCGGCGACTTCTCGCCGCAGGACAGCCTGAACTCGGCGCGTTTCTCGGCCCGCTGCCTGCAAAACCAGGGCAAGCCCTGGGACCTGATGTCCTGGTCGTTCACCGGCCCGCAGGACGAGCTGGCGCGCAGCCTGAAGTCTGTCACCCAGCTTTCCCAGGAGGCCGCCATCGTGCTGGCCCAGGGCGGCGGCTACCAGGCCTACTTCCGGCAGAAGCGCGACGGCTCGATCTACGACTGGCAGATGAAGCTCATGGCGGAAGTGGCCCGGTTTTGCCGCGCGCGCCAGGCGATCTGCCACCGCGCCGAGGCCGTGCCGCAGGTCGCGCTGCTTTACTCGCGCGCGGCGCACTACCGGAGCAGCCCGCGCCTGTTCGCGCCGTGGGGCAGCGAAGGCATCCAGGCGCTGCGCGGCATCCTGCAGGCGCTGCTCGAAGGCCAGAATTCCGTCGAGATCGTCAGCGAACACCACCTGGCCGGCCGCATGAACCGCTGGCCGCTCATCGTCATCCCGGAGTGGGACTACCTCGAGCCCGCGTTTCGCGAGGAACTCGTGGCCTACGTGAAGGCCGGTGGCAGCCTACTCGTGGTTGGGCCCAAGGCCGGCGCGCTGTTCGCCGCGGAAACCGGCGACACCCTCGAAGGTCAGCCCGCCGCCGGCGCGCGTTTCCTCGCCCACAACGGCTGGCTGGCGGGCCTGCACGCGCTGGTCCAGCCGGTGCGCCCGGCCGCCAGCAGCCGCGTGGTCGGCCAGTTGCACACCCAGGACGACCCGCGCAATCCGTCCGTGCCGGCGGCCACCGTCGCCCCGCTCGGCGCGGGGCGCCTGGCCACGATCTGGTTTGCGTTCGGCGACCGTTATCTCAAGGCGCGCACCCCGACTGCCCGCGACTTCCTCGACGCGCTGGTGGACGAGTTGTTCCCCAAGCCGCTGGTCTCGGTGACTGGTTCGCACCGGGTGGACGTGTCCGTGATGCGCAACCACGGCAAGCTGCTGGTGAATCTGGTGAACACCGCCGGGCCGCACGCCGACACGAAGGTGCACGTCTTCGACGAAATCCCTCCGATCGGCCCATTGCAGGTGGGCGTGCGCCTGGACCGCAAACCGAAGTCCGTCACGCTCGAGCCCGGCGGGCGCCTCCAGCGCTTTGGCTACCGCGACGGCGAACTGCGGCTCACACTGCCGCCGGTCGAAATTCACGACGTGCTGGTCATCAGCGAGTAGTCTGCCCACCCGGCCGGCAAGCTGATGATCGGGAGGTCACGGCTCGATGGAGTTTTGCTCCCGCGGCAAGGTCGAAGGTCGAAAGTCGAAGGACAACGAATTGCGAACCACGAACCACAAACCAAACTACTGGGCTCGACGGAGTCTCGCTCCACCGGCGCGGTCTGCGGCCGCGAAGGCAGCCGCGGTGGGCGGCGGTTTTTCGTCTTTGCAGGGTTCGACCCGATTCTAGACTGGCCCCGTGAATACCATCGCTTCAGGCCAGTTCCCAACTTACCGCCCCCGTCGGTTGCGTCAGTCGGCCGTGCTGCGCCGGATGGTCACCGAGACGCGCCTGAGCGCGGACCAGTTTGTCCTGCCGCTTTTTGTGCGGGCCGGCCGGAAATTGCGGCACCCGGTGAAGTCCATGCCCGGCGTGTTTCAGCTCTCGCCGGACGAACTGCTGGCCGACGCGCGGCGGGCGCGCGAGGCGGGCGTGCCGGCGGTGCTGCTGTTCGGCATTCCCGACCGCAAGGATGAGAAGGCCTCGGAGGCTTACGCGGCCAACGGCATCGTCCAGCAGGCCGTGCGGCTGTTGAAGCGCGAGTTGCCGGACCTGCTGGTCATCACCGACGTATGCCTGTGCGAGTACATGAGCCACGGCCATTGCGGCGTGGTGCGGCAAGGCCCCGCCAGCGCGCGCATCCTGAACGACCCGACCCTGAAGCTCCTGGCACGGGCGGCGGTGAGCCACGCCGAGGCCGGCGCGGACGTGGTAGCGCCCAGCGACATGATGGACGGGCGCGTGGCGGCGATCCGTGCCGCGCTGGACCGCGGGGGCTTCGGGGACACGCCGATTCTGTCCTACGCGGCGAAATTCGCGTCGGCGTTTTACGGGCCGTTCCGCGAGGCGGCGGAGTCGGCGCCGCGCTTTGGCGACCGGCGCAGTTACCAGATGGCTTCGCCCAACGCGGCGGAGGCGTTGCGCGAGGTGGCCCTGGACATCCAGGAGGGCGCGGACATCGTGATGGTGAAGCCGGCCCTGGCTTACCTGGACGTGCTGTACCGCGTGAAGGCCGAGTTCGGCTACCCAACCGCCGCCTACGCGGTCAGCGGCGAATACGCCATGATCAAGGCGGCGGCGGCCAACGGCTGGCTGGACGAGCGGGCGGTGACGCTGGAGAGCCTGCTGGCGTTGCGTCGGGCGGGCGCGGACATTCTCATCACATACGCGGCGGTGGATGCCGCGCGGTGGCTGCGGGAGGCGGCCGCCTGAAACTTCAGTTCTGGATGCCCACGATCGAATACACGATCAAGGCGATGATGATCAGCCCGAGGGCGAGCCCGCCGTAAAGAAAGAGCTTGTTGGCGTTGTCGCTCTTCTTGGCGAACGCCGTGGCCACCACCGGCTTTCCGGCCTTGTCCAGATCGCCCAGCTTGACCCCGCCGATGGGCATGGTCTGCTGCGCGGGCTTGCGGACGTTGGCGGCCGCCGCGGCCGGCGGCGGCCGCGAGCCGTCTTCGAGTCGCAACTCGACCTTCCCCAGCCGCAGGATTTGCCCCGGCTTGAGCACGGCCTCGGTGACGGGCTGCTCGTTGATAAACGTGCCGTTGGTTGAGTTGAGGTCCTTGATGATGACCTCGTTGCCTTTGAGGATCACTTCGCAGTGATGGCTCGACACCGACGGCTCGGCGATTTGAAACGCGTTGTCCTCCAAGCGCCCAACGGTCGTGCGCTCGCTTTTCAACTCGTGGGCGGCGCCGGCTAACCCTTCAGTAAGGACAACAAGTTTGGCCATGGATGGCAGGTAGCTGTGGCGATTATTGAGCGGGGGGAGTCCAAGTCAAACGGTTTCTGGCCATCGAGGTCGCATCTCACCATTGTGCCGGTCCGGCTTCGACATGGCGGGGCGAGACTTCGTCGAGCCCGGCGATTTGGGTTCGTGGTTCATGGTTTATGGTTCGTGGAAGGTGGATGCCTGATGCCGGATGCCGGATGCCGACTTTCGGACTTCGCGGCCGCAGGCCGCGCCGGTGGGGCGAGACTCCATCGAGCCCTGCCTTTCGGGGCTACGGTTGGCAGCCCACGGCCCCCGCGGGCGGGGCAGCCGCGGCACGGCTCCAGGTGAGCTCGCCTGGGCCACTGCGGCCCGCCCGTTGCCTGGCAGCCCGGGTGAAGTCATTCGCGCGGCGGCGGCGCCCAGCCGACGCCGTCGGTGCCGTCCAGCGCGGCCAGCAAGGCGTACTCAAAGGCCCCGGCCACTTCCATCAACGGCAGGAACCGCGCCGTCTCGGCGGTGAGCTTGGGCCGCTGGCCGGCGTCCGGGTCGGGGCAGCCCAGTTGGAGCCAGCTTCCCACGCGGATGTCGTTGAGGACCTGGAGCAGCCATTCCATCTCGTCGCGGGTGAAACTGGCGCGCGCGCCTTCGGGCGTCGGGCTGAAGCGGTGGAGATCGGCCAGGAAGACCTCGACCCGGCGGCGGGCTTCGGCCTTCATCCCGGCCAGGGAATCGTGCAGCAGCTTCTGCGCGTCGGCCAGCGCCGGCGTCGGTTCGGCGCGGGTGACGCGGTGATGTTCGAGCGGAACGACGGGATAGGCGCGGAGCACTTCGCGGAAGACATGCTGTTCGCGCCGGCCAAACTGGAATTCGTACCGGTCATCCACCCGGCGGAGGAATTTCATGCGTCGTCCCGTTCGAGGGTGGCCTGCAGGCCGTAGGACTGGAGCTTGTGCACGTAGAACTCCGCGCGCTCGAGGCTGCCGCGCTCCAGGACGCTCCGGCCCTTGTTGTGGACCTCGAGCATGTGCAACTCGGCCTTCGGCTTGGGCCAGCCGAACACGACCATGAACACATGCGTCACGTACACCATGAGGTTCACCGGGTCGTTCCAGCACACCACCAGATAGCCGGGCTCGCGCCGGCGACGGGTCTCGGCCTGGTCGTCCGCGCGGATTTCCGGCGTGGTCACGGGCACCGCGGTTTCTGCCATGCCGGAAAACGTAGGCGAGAGCGCCAGCCAGTTCAATCACGCAGCCGCGGGTCGGAAATGGCAGGGCGCATCTTAATTACTTGCAGGCCGTACCGTCCGCCGGGGTGGCGCCGGCTTCCCGCCGGCCGTGGAGCCTGGCTTCCAGCCCGTTGGTGGTGTGCGGGCGGCACCCGACAGGCGGCTTTCCGTCGCGGATTCGGGACGGCTGGATGCCGCCCGGTACGGCAGCCGGGGATGGCTGCCGCTACCCGGCGGTGTCCGGCCATTTCCACCGGCTGCGGAAAAGTGAGCTGCTCCTGAAAAGGCAAAGGCGGGTTGCATGCCCGTCTCTTGACTCTACTCTGCCCGGATGAACATCCGTTTCTTCGCCTCCCTGACCGGCGTCAGCCTGGCCGCGTTGGCCGTCGCCGACTGGCCGCACTGGCGCGGGCCGGCCTGCAACGGCGCCAGCACGGCCACGAACCTGCCCGCGACGTTCAGCCGCACCGAGAACGTCCGCTGGGCCGCCGACCTGCCCGGTCCCAGCGCGGCCACGCCCGTCGTGTGGCGGCAGCACGTGTTTGTTTCCTCGACCGACCGCGCGGCGCACAGCCTGGTGGCCCTGGCGCTTGACCGGCAGACCGGACGCGAACGCTGGCGGCACCAGATTGCTGAAGGCGCCCACCGGGACGACCGCAGCAACTTTGCCTCGCCCTCGCCGGTCACCGATGGCGGGCGGGTGATCTTCTTTTACGGCCAGGGCGATCTCGCCGCGTTCGATTTCGCAGGCCGCCGGCTGTGGCAGAGGTCGCTGGCGAAGGATTACGGCGAATTTGCCTTCCTGTGGACTTACGGTGCCAGCCCGCTGCTGCACGACGGCCGGCTGTACATACAGGTGCTTCAGCGGGACGTGCCGGTGAACGGCCGGGGCCGGCCGGGCAGCAATGGAGTCATCGAGTCGTACCTGCTGGCGCTCGATCCCGCCACAGGCCGGGAATTGTGGCGGCACGGGCGTCCCAGCGACGCCGTGGCCGAGTCGCGCGAGTCTTACGCCTCGCCGGTGCCCTTCACCCACGCCGAGCGCGCGGAAATCCTGGTGGCCGGCGGCGATTGCATCACCGGCCACGACCCCGCGACCGGCGCCGAACTGTGGCGTTGGGGCACGTGGAATCCGAAGAAGATCGGGCACTGGCGGCTGGTACCCTCGCCGGTGGCCGGCGACGGTGTCATCCTGGCCTGCGCGCCCAAGAACGATCCCATCTATGCCCTCCAGGCCGGAGGCCAAGGCCGTTTGGCTGACACGGCCATCCTCTGGAAATCCGACCAGACCCGCGAGGTGACCAGCGACGTGCCCACGCCGTTGTTTTACCTGGGCGATTTCTTCGTGTTGAGCGATCTCCGCAAGGCGCTCGCCCGCGTGGCACCCCGCACCGGCCGCGTCAAATGGCTGATCGAAACGCCCGGCAACGCCAAGTATGAAGCCTCGCCCACCGGCGCCGACGGCCGGATTTACCTGCTGAACTTCCGCGGCGATGTGGTGGTGGTGGACGCCGCGGACGGCCGGGTGTTGCACCGCGCCGAAATGGGCGAGCCGGGTGACGACCTGACGCGGTCCACGGTCGTGGCCGTGGACAGTGAGCTGTTCATCCGCACCAACCGGAAACTGTATTGCGTGGCGGCGCCGTGACCGCCAAGCTGCGCCACGCCGCATGAAAGCCGCGTACATCACCACTCCCGGACCTCCCGAGAACATTATCTATGGCGACCTGCCCGCGCCCGGGCAGCCCACCGGCTCCAGGCTGCTCATCCGGGTGCGCGCCGTGGCGGTCAACCCCATTGACACCTATCTGCGCAGCGGAATGGTCAGGATGGACCTGCCGAACCCGTTTATCCCGGGCTGCGACTTTGCCGGCGTGGTCGAGGCGGTGGGCCCGGACGTGACACTGTTCGAGCCGGGCCAGCGTGTCTGGGGCAGCAACCAGGGGCTCCTGGGCCGGCAGGGCACCTTTGCCGAATACATCACCGTGGACGAGTGTTGGGCGTACCCCACGCCGGACAACGTGACCGACCAGCAGGCGGCGGCGATGGCGCTGGTGGGCATCACCGCCCACCTGGGACTTTTCCGCCATGCTGGGTTGAAGCGCGGTGAAACCATCTTTGTGAACGGCGCCAGCGGCGGCGTGGGCTCCACCGTGGTGCAGATGGCCAAGTTGGCCGGCGCGCGTGTGATTGCGGCGGTGGGCACCCCCCAGAAGGCGGAGGTGGTGCTCAACCTCGGCGCGGACTACGCCATCGTGTACCGCGACGTCGAGCCCGGCCTGGCGCTGCGCAAGATCACGCCCGGCGGAGTCAACGTCTGGTGGGAAACCACGCGCGAGCCGGACTTCGACAAGATCGTCGCCGCGCTGGCCAGCCGTGGCCGGATCATCCTCATGGCCGGGCGCGAGGCGCGGCCGCCGTTTCCGGTCGGCCCGTTTTATGTCAAGGGCGGAAGCATCCACGGCTTCGTGATGTTCACGGCGCATCCGGACGAGCAGCGCGAGGCCGCCGACGACATCAACGACTGGATGGCGGCGGGCCGGCTCAAGCCGCGGATTGACCGCGTGCTGCCGCTGTCCGAGGCGGCCACAGCCCACCGCTTGCAGGAAGAAAGCACCATTGGCAAGTGCGGCGCGGTGTCCGGCAAGCTCGTGCTCGAGCCGTGAACGGGCGGCTGAGTTAAACGGGTGAAAAGGGTGAAAGGTTAAATGGGGGCGTTGCGTGGCTTGCTCAACCTTTCACAATTCAACCTTCCACCTTGTAACCACTCACTCGACCTCCTCGGCAAAGGCCTGGCGGAGCAGCGCGATGCTCTTCGGTACCGCCACGTCCGGGTCTTCCTTGCCTTCCATTTCAAGCGAGACGTAACCGGTGTAGCCCGCCTCGCGCAGAATGCGGGCGATGCGCGGGTAGTCCAGGTCCAGCGTGTACCACTCGCCCCCGCCGAAGTACGTCTTGGCCTGCACAAACACGGTCTGCGGCGCGATCAGGCGGATCTTGTCGTACGGGTCTTCGAGGAAGTTGCCGGTGTCCAGCAACACGCCCAGCCACGGGGAGCGGATGGCGTTGACCAGCCGCAACAGCCCCTCCGGCGTGCGGGTGAGTCCCCAGTGGTTTTCCAGAGCCAGGATCACGCCGCATTGCTCCGCCTTCTGCAGGCATTGCTCGATGCAGTCCTGGCACCATTTGAAACCGTCGTCCTCGGTGTGGCCTGGCAGCACCGGTTCAATACCGCGCGCCTTCATGAGGTCGTCGAAGTTTGGAATGGTGTTCCAGCGGCCGGAATTGAGCCGGATGCACGGCACGCCCAGTTCATAGGCGATCTCGATGCACTTGTGCGTGTGCTCGACCTGCTGGCGGCGGTACGCGGGATCGGGGTCCACGAAATCCTGGTGGATCGAAAACGCCACGAGGTCCATGCCCTGGCGGAAGGCGTGGCGCTTGAGCCGTTGCAGGTAGGCCCGGTGCGCCGGCGTCAGCGGCTCCTTCTCCGGGATGTCCATCTGGCGATGCAGGATGTCCACGCCTTCCACGCCGATCGCGGCGGCTTTGTTCACGACCGTCTCGATGGGCACGCGCGCGGTCTTGAAGTGCCAGTACGAGTAGGTGGCGATGGCGAGTTTGATGCGGGGACGGGCGCCAGGTTTGGTGGCGGTTTGGGCGCCGGTCCAAGGCGTGGCGGCGGCCAGCCCGGCGGCGGCGAAAAAGGTGCGGCGGGTGAGGTTCATAGTCGTTCAGGTGTCAGGTGCTTTGCGCGGCAGCATACTGTGGTCAACGCCGAACACAACCCGGTTCCTGGCTAATCCGTGACGTGGCGCCGGCTGGCGCTCAGTGCCCCTCAACTCGTGCCGTCTGGCCTGAAAGGACGCCACGGAGCAGCACTTCGACCGTCGGCAAGGACAAGTCTTCAGCCAAGGCCAGAAAAAACGCTTTGACTAAGCAAGGTGGACAACTAGGCTCGGCTTGGCGTAGGTATCATCCAGCAACTGACCCGTTATATGAACGTCCATCTTGTAAGCCGTAATTGTGCTTTGGCGGCGGCGACCGTCCTTGCAGTGCTGGCGGCAGGCTGCACAGCCCAACAGCAGGCGAGGTCCAAATCCGCGCCGCCCACCGCGACCGTACCCGCTCCGGCAGCGGGTTTTCGCACCGCCCGGGCGGCATTCCCCACCGGCAACCCAAACACCAGCGTCCTGCTGGTGGAAAAAACCGTGCCCACCGAGGTGCTCGCGGGCCAGCCGTTTGAGGTCGTCTATAAAGTCAGCAACCTGACCGATCTGATGGTGCAGGACGTGACCCTGCACGCCCAGGCCGGCGATAATTTCAAGGCCGAGGACGCCACGCCGCAGCCCGACGAGGCAACCGAAAGCAAAGCTACCTGGGTCATTGGCGATCTGCCGCCACGGCAGTCGCGGGAGATCCGGATCCGTGGCAGCGCTGCGGAGGAGGGCGTCGTCACCGGCTGCGGCAGCGTGACGTTCAACCCCGTCCTGTGCGAGACCATCAAGGTGCTCAAGCCGGCCATTGAACTCGTCAAGACCATGCCAGCGCGGGTGATCCAGTGCGACCCGATCCCAGTCCGTCTGGTGGTGCGCAACAACGGCAGCAGCGCGCTGACCGGCGTGCGCGTGACCGACAGCCTGCCCAACGGCTTGCTTACCGAGGCGGGACAAAGCAGTGTCGCTTTCGACGCCGGCACCCTCACCCCGGGCGAGTCCAAGGAATTCGCGTTCAAGGCTACAGCGGCCCGGACCGGCAAGTTCTCCAACCCGGCCCGCGCAACCAGCGCCCAAGGTGTGGAAGCCTCGGCTGAGGCGTCGATCACCGTGGTGAAGCCAGTCCTCACGCTCGAGTGCGAGACGCCCGCCATGAAGGAACTGGGCAACCTCAAGTTCACCGAGTTCATCGGCCGTCCGTTCCAAGTTTGCTGGGAGGTCAAGAACACCGGCGATGCGCCTTCCGAGGGCACGGTGCTCCTGTACGCCTTGTCACCGGAGCTGACCCTGCGGTCGGCCACCGACGGTGGCGCCGTTTCGGGCGGCAATCTTACCTGGAACCTGGGCACGCTGGCGCCGGGCGCCAGCAAGAAGGTTTGTGCGACCCTCGCCGGCACCCGGGGCGGAGACTACCGCCTCAGCGCCAAGGTGACAGGCGCCTGCGCCGAGCCCGGCATGACCGGCTGTAACGTGTTCATCCAGGGCATCAGCGCCATCCTGGTCGAGGTCGTGGACGACCCGGACCCGATCCAAGTGGGCGAGGAAACCACGTACCTCATCAAAGTGACCAACCAGGGCGGTGGTCTGGACCTGCAAGACGTGGTCGTGAAGGCCATCTTCCCGGATGGCATGGCTCCGGGTGCCGCTTCGAACAATGCCCAGGTGTCCGGCAAAACCGTCACCTGGCCCACGGTCGCCGCACTGCCGCTCCGCGAGACCCTCACCTATACGGTCAAGGGCAAGGCGCTCAAGGCGGGCGACAACCGCCTGCAGGTGGAAGTGACCACCCGTCAACGCCAGGTCCCGATCACGGAGAACGAGTCCACGACCGCTTACTGAGTTGAGTTCTGATTCACACGAAGGGCTGGCCTCACGGCCAGCCCTTCGCGCTTTTGGGCTTGCGACAACCGGACCACTTGAGGAATCCCTAGGCCGCTCTTGTCCCGCAAACGCATGATCGCCAGGTCGCGCTTGGGTTTCGGAATGATTTTCGGAACGCATTCCCGCCGTGCTGTGGCAAGGACTTTGGGCGCGCTGGTCTTGGCTTGCGTGTTGACGGGTTGCCGTTCGGCCGGCCAGCGGGCAACACCCGTGGACTCGCCACCGGCGAGTGTCGTCGCGGAACAGGAAGGCTCGATTGTAGCGCTGACCGCGGAGTTGTTGAAACTGGACGCCTGCGTCACCGCCGAGGAGGCCGGTGCTCTGGCGCGCGCCGCCGTTTGCGAGGCTCGCGCGCTGGCCAAGGATTACGCCGCCATTCAGCCGGCTTGGTTGCACAACAGCTTCGTCAATCTGGGGCTGAAATCCCGCGGCCTGTGTCACCAGTGGGCGGATGATCTCGAACGCCAGTTGGCGCCATTGCCACGGCGCCAGCTTGCCATCCGCCGCGTTGTGGCGCGCGAAGGCACCCGGCGCGAGCACAACGCCCTGGTGGTTTACGTGGTGAACCGCCCGCCGGAAACAGGAATCGTCCTGGACGCCTGGCGCCACGGAGGCGAGTTGCATTGGGTGCCGTTCACCGCGGACAAATACCCGTGGAAACTGGTGGACTGAGGCGATGGAACACCGGTCAGTCGGGTTCGTCCGCGCAGACTGATACCGTCCAGTTTGCGCTCCAGCGCATTCCGCGCTTCATTGCAGGAGGCGCAGCCAACACGAGCCATGCTTCGAACCATCCTCGCCTTTGTGGACGACCTCTACGAGGACCTCGAACTGTGGTATCCGAAAATCCGCCTGGAGGAGGCGGGCTACGCGACGTGCCTGGCTGGGCCGGCTCTGCGGACCTTCACGGGCAAACACGGCTACCCTGCCCCCGCCGACCTCCTCATGGCCGAAGCCCGCAGCGAAGGTTACGACGGACTGTTGATCCCGGGCGGTTTCATGCCGGACAAATTGCGTCGCGACGACTGGGTGCTGGCACTGACCTGGGAGTTTTTCGGAGTCGACAAACTCGTGGCCTTCATCTGCCACGGAGGCTGGATTCCAATCTCGGCCCAAATCCTGAGGGACCACCGCGCCACCGGCTCGGTCGGCATCAAGGACGACTTGGAAAACGCAGGCGCGATCTGGGTGGACGAGCCGGTGGTGGTGGATGGCAACCTCATTTCCAGCCGCACGCCGCGCGATCTGGCCGCGTTTGCGCAGGCCATGCTGACTTTTCTCAATGCACGGGAGGCCGGAGATGTGTAAGGGAAATGCTCCAGCCCGTGCTGCCCGGCAGCGCGCGTGGCGGACACAGGATCAAGCGGCAAGATGCTGGTTGACAGCCAGTCGTTGCGTTCCCATCTTGGCCGCTGCTTGGGGCACGCTTCGGTTCCGGATCACACAATCTGTCAGCGAATCTCCGACATAATTCATGAAACGACTCGCAACTCTTGTTTCCCGCACTGGCCTCGTGGCGCTTTGCCTGGCTCTTTTCCCGGTTTCAGCCGCGATTTTGCGTGTCAAGTCGGGCTCCACGAACCAGGCGCCGGACGGGTTGACGTGGGCAAAAGCCTTTCCAGACATTGCGGATGCCCTCGCCGTCGCCAAGAACGGAGACGAAGTCTGGGTGGCGGCGGGGGTGTATGGCGGCGGCCTGGTTCTGAGCAACGGGATCGCCCTGTATGGAGGTTTTGCCGGCGCTGAGACGGCCCGTGACCAGCGGGATTTCGTGCTGCACCAGACTGTGCTGGACGGTTTGCAACGGACCAACTTGGTGGTGATCGCCCCGGGCGCAGGGCCCGCCACACGTGTGGACGGCTTCATCATCAGCAACGGCCGCGCCACCTCGTCCGGCACCGGCACCCGCGGGGCCGGTGTGCGGGTGGTGGGCGCCGACCCGGTGCTGGCCAACAACCGTTTTCTGGCGAACAACGCCAGCGGGCTTGGAAACGCCGTGTACTTGCAGGATTCCGCGGCGGTGGTGATCAGCAATTATTTTGGTTTCAACGGCACCAATCTCACCGCGACGGTGGATGGCGGCGCCATTGCCGCGCTCAATTCCAGCCCGCGAATCGAGGGTAACTCGCTGGTGGGTAACCGCGGACGCGATGGCGGTGCCATTCATCTGGCCAACACCACCGGCTTCCTGGCGGGCAACCAGTTTCTCAACAACACCGCGACGCGGGATGGCGGCGCACTCTTCTGTCAAAGCGCCTCACCCCAGATTACCCACAACCGGCTGCTGGGCAACGCGGCCACCGCCCGGGGCGGAGGCATCGTCCTGCTCGGCGGCAGCGCCTCGCTAGTGTTCAACAACGTCTTGGTCCGCAACGCGGCCGCCACCGGTGGTGCTGAACTCAGCGGCGGCGGGGGCGCGTTCGTGGATGGCACCAGCCAGCCGAGCCTGATCAACAACACCCTCGTGATGAACACCGCGCCGGTGGGTGGGCTGCTGGTCTCGAACCGCAATGCCACCATCGCCAACAACCTCATCGCCCACGGCACTTCCGGAGTGGGCGGTGTCTCCGGGTTGCGACTCCAGGCCAACAACGTCTTTGGCAACGGCACCAATTACGTTGACATCCCCGATGCCACCGGCACCGACGGCAACATCTCGGCGGATCCCAGGTTCGCCGGCGACATAAGTGTCGGCGTCATCAACATTCTGCCCGGCTCACCCTGCCGGGATGTGGGGAATTCGCTGCTGGTCCCCCCGCAAGCCACCGACATCGAAGGGCTGCCGCGCGTCCAGGGTCCGGCGGTGGACATCGGGGCGCATGAAACCGATGGCGCGACCACCGAATTCCTGCCGGTGGTGATCCGGGTGGCGGTCGAAGGCAACGACGCCAACGACGGCCGGGCCTGGGCGAAGGCCAAGCACACCCTGCAGGCGGCGATCGAAACCGCCGGCTGGCAGGGTGGTGAAGTCTGGGTGAAGACCGGCACGTACGTCGAAAACCCGGTGCTGCGTCCATTCGTTTCGCTCTTCGGCGGCTTTGTCGGCGTCGAGACCAACCGGCTGGAGCGGAACTGGACGCTTTACGAAACCATTCTTGATGGCGGTGGAGCATTGAACGTCCTGCGTCTGCCGAACCTCAACTTCGACGAAACGGTGGACGGCTTCACCATCCGCAACGGCGCGGCGCCGGCGGGCGGCGGCATCCTGGCCCGCGGCAGCGTGCGGATTCAAAACAACCGCTTTGTGCTCAACACCGCCGTCCATACCAGTTCTGCGGTCCGCGGCGGCGGGGCGATCTACCTGGACGGCGGAAACGCCCGGGTCGCGAACAACATCTTCTTCCGCAACCGCGCAGTCACCGCCGCGCTGGCCGTCACCGCCGACGGCGGCGCCATCAAGGTCGCCGACGGCGCGCCGCTCATCATCAACAATCTGTTCCGCCTGAATTCCGTGACCAATTCGGCCGCGCGCGGCGAGACGCGCGGCGGGGCGCTCCTGGTCGTGAGCAACGCCCATCCGCAAATCGTGAACAACACCTTCCTCCAGAACTCGGCCCTAGTCTCCAACGGCGCCACGAACTTCGATCAAGGCGGCGCCCTCCTCTTTGCCGGAGTGGACACCAACGTTGCGCCGGAGCCACTGCTGGCGAACAATTTGATCGCCTACAACTCCTCGGGGGTGTCCGCGCCGGGACGCATCCCCGACATCCGCGCCAATTTGCTCTGGGGCAACATCCGGACCAATTACGAGTGGATCGCCGACCCCACCGGCACCGCCGGAAACATCAGCGCCAATCCGCGCCTGACCGGACCTTACGGCGACCCGCATCTCGCGGCGGATTCACCCGCGCGCGATGCCGGTGACAGCGCTCTGGTCAGCGCCGACTGGCGCGATCTCGACGGCAAGGCCCGCATCGTCGGCACAAAAGTGGACATCGGGGTGGATGAGTTCGACGGCACCTTGTCGCCGATCATGGACCGCATTGTCCATGTGAAACCTGGTGGCTCGGACACGAATTCCGGGACCTCCTGGGCGGCGGCCAAGAAGACCGTCCGCGCCGCCTTGGAGGAAGCGGCGCTGGAAGGCGGCGAGGTCTGGGTGCAAGCAGGGGTTTATGAGGAGCGGGTCCGGGTCGAGTTGTTCACCTACCTCTACGGGGGATTCGCCGGCACCGAGACCAACCGCGCTGCGCGCAACTGGGCGGCAAACCCCACCGTGCTGCACGGCGGCGCCCGCGCGGTGAACCCCACGCCGGGAGCCCCGGTGGTCACCGTGATCGGGCTGGACGGTTATGCGGCGGTGGATGGGTTCACCATCCAGAACGGCGCGGCGCGGCTGGGCGCCGGCCTGAATGTCTTCGGCTCCGCTTACATCGCCCACAACCTCATTCGCAGCAACGTGGTGGTCACCACCAGCACCAATCTGCCCCCGGCGGGCGGTGGCCTCTACTGCGAATTCGGCGCTCCCACGATCGTCAACAACGTCTTCGTGGCCAACAACGCGCCGCTCTCTTCGGGGCAAAACGGACGCGGCGGGGCCATCTACCTCGCCACGCCCCCGGGCCACCTGGCGGGCATCTACAACAACACCTTCCTCACCAACCGCGCCGCGGGCGGCGGCGGAGCCGTGTTCCTCGGTACGGGCACCGGCGCGCGGATCGTCAACAACATCGTCGCGTTTGGCTCGTCCGGCCTCGAATCGCTGAACACCACCAATGTGGCCGCGTACAACTGCGTTTTCGGCAACTCTGGCGACGCCTACGTCGGCGTCATTGCCGGACTTGGCAGCCTGGCGGTGGATCCCCGCTTCGTGAACTGGTCGGCCGGCAACTACCGCCTCCGCGCTGATTCACCTTGCATCAACGTCGGCGACCCCACCGCGCCGCTGGACAGTCTGGATATCTACGCGGAACCGCGCCTCGTGCAGAACGCGCCGGAGTTGGGCGCCGACGAATTCTCCGGTCCGGCCGAAGCCGACTTCTCGCTCGCGTTGACCCAGCCATTGCCCGGCCTGGTGGCCGTGGCTCCGGCCACCGTCTTCCTCTCCGCCAGCGTCCAGGGCGGCACCCTGATGCCGGCCTATGTCGAATATCTGGGCAACGACGTGGTGCTGGCCGTGGGCACCAGCGCGCCGTATTCGAGCGTCACGCCCGGTCTCCTGGCGGGCGAGTACAACCTGGTGGCGCGCGCCATCACCGCCGGCGGCGCCCTGAAGACTTCCGCGCCGGTCGCCATCACCATCGTGCCGCCGCCGGGCAACGTCCCGCCCACCGTCACCATTACCACGCCCGCCAACCTCCAGGAATTCGCGGCGCCCGCGCAAGTGGACGTTCTCTTCTCCTGGACCAAGCCCGGCGGGCGCGTCATCCGCTGGGATATGACGACCAACGGCGTGCTCGTCGCCGCGAATCCGAACGTGCCGCCCAACAGCCAGGGCGCCAGCGTCTCGATGCCGAACTTGGGCGTCGGGCAGTACGTTGTCCGCGTGGTGGCCACCGACAACTACGGCGACAAGGGCACCAACCAGGTCACCTTCCTCGTGACGCCGGCTCCCTCCACCGCCGCCCCACCGCAAAAGCTCGCCAACGGCTCCGTGCGGTTCGAATTCAGCGCGCCCTCCAGCCAGAGCCTGTACGTGCTCGAGAGCACGCCGGATTTCCGCGTCTGGACACCGGTTTCCACGAACGCCGGCGGCGCGCCCGTCGTGCACATCGTGCCCCCCGGGTCGCTCCGGCCCATCGAGATCTTCCGCACCCGGATCATCCTGCCTTGACCCGCCCCGCCGGGTGGCCATTGAACCCCGCTGAAAACCGGGCCCGCCGGTTTTCGGGCGGCTGATCTTTGGCGTCGCCTCGGCGGGCGCCACCACTAAACTCCCGGCAGCATGTCGTCGCATCCCGGCTTCGGCGCCCACACGGACCCGACGTTCAGGTCGGAACCGCGTCCCACGGGCGAGGTCGTGCGGCGCGTGGCGGTCTATCTCCGGCCTTATCCCGGCCTGGCCGTCGCCACCGCCGCCTGCGCCGTGCTTTCGCTCGGTTTCGGCTTTCTGTACCCGAAGCTGACGCGCGTGCTGATTGACGACGTGATCGCCCGTCAGCAAACGCATCTCCTGACGCCCGCGGCCGGCGGTCTGCTGCTCGCCTTCTTTCTGCGCGAGGTGTTCAACAGCCTCCGCATCCGCGTCAACAACCGGCTCGAACAAAACGTCATCTACGACATGCGCTGCCGGGTGTATGCCCGGCTGCAGCGCCTGCCGGCAAGCTGGTTTGACCAGCGGGCCTCCGGCGACCTGATGACGCGCGTGATCGAGGACGTGAACAACGTCGAGCGGCTGCTCATTGACGGCGTCGAGCAGGGCACCGTGGCGCTACTGAGCATCGTGGGCGCGCTGATCCTGATGTTGAGCTACAGCCCGCTGCTCACCGGCGTGGCCTTGATCCCCGCGCCGCTGCTCGTGGCCGGCGCGCTCTGGTACACGCTCACCGCGCACAAGCGCTACCGGCGCCAGCGCGAGGCCGCCAGCGCCATGAACGCGCTGCTCATGGACAACCTGCAGGGCATCCGCCAGATCAAGGCCTTCGGCCGCCAGGAGCACGAAGACCGGCGCTTCGCCGCCCGCGCCAACGACCTGCGCGAAGGCACCCTGGTGGTGATGCGCGCCTGGGCGTGGTACGGCCCGGCGATGCAATTCGTCGGCGCGCTAGGCATCGGGCTGGTGCTCTGGGTGGGCGGCGCGCAGGTGCTGCGCGGCGCACTCGAGATCGGCCAGCTCGTGGCCTTCATGCTTTACGCGGGCATGTTCTTTTACGAACCCATCGGCCGGCTGCACGGCTTGAACCAGATCCTCCAGTCGGCGCGCGCCGCCGCCGCCCGCGTGTTCGACATCCTGGACACGCCGGCGGAACGCGACTTCAACGGCGAAGCGGCGGACGCCCGGCCACCCGCCGCGCCGGCCGTCTGGCGCGCCCGGGGCGAGGTCGTTTACGGCAACGTCGGCTTCAGCTACGGCCCGGGCAAGACCGTGCTGAAACACATCTCGCTGCGTGCCCGGCCCGGCGAAATGGTCGCGCTGGTCGGCCCCACCGGCGCCGGCAAGTCCACGCTGGTCAGCCTGCTGCCCGCCTTTTACGAGGCCACCGAGGGCCGCATCACGATTGATGACCGCGACATCCGCGAACTGCCACTGGCGGTGCTCCGCGCCCAGATCGCGGTGGTCAGCCAGGAGGCGTTCCTCTTCAACGGCACGTTGCGCGAAAACATCCTTTACGGCCGGCTCGACGCGACCGAGGCCGAACTCCACGCCGCCGCCCGCGCCGCCAACTGCCACGACTTCATCGTGCGCCTGCCGGACGGCTACGATGCCCGCGTAGGCGAGCGCGGCGTGAAATTGAGCGTCGGCGAGAAACAGCGCGTCAGCATCGCCCGCGCGTTGCTCAAGGACGCGCCGATCCTGATCCTCGACGAGGCCACGGCCAGCGTGGACACCCAGACCGAGCGGCTGATCCAGGAGGCCCTCGAGCGCCTGATGGCCGGCCGGACCAGCTTTGTGATCGCGCACCGGCTCAGCACCATCATCCGCGCCGACCAGATTCTCGTGATCCGCGGCGGGGAGATCGTCGAGCGCGGCACGCACGATGAACTGCTGGCGGCGGACGGCTTGTACGCGCGGCTGGCCCGCATCCAAAGCACCGCCACCATCGAGGAAGGCTTCGAGCGGCTGGCCGTGCGTTGAGCCAAAGGGCGGGGACTGTGGTGGACGCGGACGACTCGCCCGCCAAAGTTGTCACGCCGGCGACTTCGTTCGCGAACATTGGTGTTTGGTTCAAACGGTTCCCAACCAACGCACCGTCGTGGCGCCGGGCCGCGCGTGGGGCGCTGTCCCCCGCCAGGCCGCGCTGGAGCCTGAAATTTCATCACGGATTCCGAGCGGCTCGTCACCGTCCCGTGCGTCTGGTCACAAATCCGTGGGCCTTGTCCGCCCGCACGCGTACAGAGGCACCGTCATGAATGCGAACAAGACCACTGCCAATCGGAGCATCCCGCGGCTGCCGTTGGAGCCGCGTGGGCGGTTCGAAGCCCTCGTACACCTGGCGCTCGGCCTCGCCGCGCTGATCGCGGTCTGGCATTTCCAGGTGGCCATTGCGCGCTTCGTGCCGAGCGCGCCGGCCTTTGCCGAGCGGCTGCGTGAGACGCCGGCCGGGGTCGTGGAAGGAAGGCTGGTCTGGGGACCGGCGGCGAAGAAGTCGCCGGCCCAGGCCGGCGCCCCGGCGGTCACCAACGCGCCGGTGTTGCGAGGCGGGGGACGCTCGGGAACCAGCGACGCTGTGTCGGCCCGCTAGTCAGCCGTCCAGGCGGCGGCCACCGCAGGGGCGGTTTCCGGCTGGTGCCCGGCGCCCGGTGCGTGTAGGCTCGGCCGCGAAATTCCATGACGGCTGGATGGCATCGCTTCGCCCGCCTCTGCCGCTCGCCGGCCGGCGGGCTGGTTTGCTGGTTTGGCGCCTTCACGGTGCTGGCCGTGCTGGACGCGGTGCAGCTTTACGCCGGGCAAAGTCTTGAAGAGTTCACCGTCTCCTGGGCCACGGCGTTGCGGCGCGGCTTCGAGAGTCACTACACGATGGCGGTGCTGGGCCTGGGTGTGCTGTGGCTGGCCCGGCGGTTTCCGTTTGACCGCGCCCGCGCCTGGCAGTGGCTGGTGCTGCATCTCGGCTTGGCCTTCGCGTATGCGCTGGCCTTCAGCGTGGTTTACTCGGCGCTGCTGCACGGGCAGAAGTCCGTGAAAGGCGACCTGTTCGAGTTCCCCAAGACCTTCCAGAAGCTGATGATCTTCTACACGTACGGCAACATGGCTTTTTACTGGCTGCTGCTGCTGGCGCATCAAGGCTGGCACTATTACCAGCGCTACCGCGAGCGCGAGCGCCGCGCCGGCGAACTCGAAGGCCAGCTCGCCCGCGCCCAGCTCGAGGCGCTGCGGATGCAACTCAACCCGCATTTCCTCTTCAACACCCTCAACACCATCGCCGCCTTGATCCACGAACAACCGGACGCGGCGGACCGGACGCTGACGCGCCTAGGGGAACTGCTCCGGTTCAGTCTGGACCGCACCGACATGCACGAGATTCCGTTGCGACAGGAAATCGGCTTCTTGCAGCGCTACCTCGAAATCGAGCAGGCCCGGTTTGGCGACCGGCTGCACGTGCGGATTGAAGTGCCCGCCGAACTCGAAGGGGCGCTCGTGCCCGCGCTCGTGCTCCAGCCCATCGTCGAAAACGCCATCCGCTACGGCGTCGAACAGAGCGAAACCGCGGCCCGCATCGCCATCCGCGCCGCCCGGCGGAGCGAACGGCTTGAACTGACGGTGAGCGACAACGGCCCCGGCCTGCCGCCCGGCGCCACCGCCTTTCCCCGCGAAGGCGTCGGTCTGTCCAACACCCGTTCGCGCCTGCGCCACTTGTACGGCGAGTGCCAGTCCCTGGAACTGCGGCCGGCCGAAGGCGGCGGCCTCGAAGCGCGGCTGACGCTGCCATTCCGCACGGCGCTCGATCCGGTCCCGCAGCCGTGCTGCCCGGCGGTGGTGGTGGGCTGCCAGCCCGCCCCGCAAAACGCATGAGCGACCCCGCGGCCATCCGCACGTTGCTGGTGGACGACGAGGCGCCCGCGCGTAGCCGGCTGCGGCACCTGTTGAAGGACGCGCGCGACTTCGTCGTCGTGGGCGAGGCGGCGAATGGCCGCCTGGCGGTGGAAGCCCTGCGGGCGCGCCAGCCCGAACTGATGTTTCTGGACGTGCAAATGCCCGGGCTGAACGGCTTCCAAGTCTGCGAGGAAATCGGCGTGGACGCCCTGCCAGCGGTGGTGTTCGTGACCGCCTACGACCGCTTTGCGCTCCAGGCCTTCGAGGTGCACGCGGTGGATTACCTGCTCAAGCCGATTGACCGCGAGCGCTTCGCCCGGACGTTGCAGCTCTTGCGCTCGCGGTTGCGCGGGCCGGCGCCGGCCGATCCCGCCAGCCCACGGCTGCTGGCGCTGCTCGGCGAACTGCAGCGCGGCCGGCCGGGCGTCGAGCGGCTGGCCATCAAGGTGGACGGCCGGGTGCTTTTCGTGCGCACGGCCGAGATTGACTGGGTGGAGGCCGAGGGCAACTACGTAAAACTCCACCTCGGCGCCGCCAGCCATCTTTTCCGCGAAACCCTTTCCGCGTTCGAAGCCGACCTGCCGCCGGACCGTTTTCTGCGCATCAGCCGGTCGGTGATTGTGAACCTCGACGCGGTGAAGGAACTCCAGCCGCTGTTCTACGGCGACTACGCCGTGATTCTGCGTGACGGCCGCCAGCTCACCCTCTCGCGCAACTACCGCGATCGCGTGGAGCGGCTCATCGAACGGCGGTGATGGCTGCGGTTTGGCCTTGCCTGGTGTCTGACTCGCTTGCCGCTTCATTCTTTGGCGGCCTGGGACGTTTCCTGAATATGTGACTGCTCCTTCTGTGACCAGGTTGTGAAGCAGGCCCTTACGCTGGCGGCGGCGCGTCGGCGGGTTCTTTGAGGCGATGTGTTGCTCAGCAATTTCGGCCACCAGCCCGGAAGCCAGCAATTGCTCCAAAACCGCGTACACCGTCGCGCGATAGTCCGCGAAAAAGCAGCACCAGAGGCGTTGACCCGTTTCGGCCCGCTGGTCGGACACCACGCGCATCCGGCTGTCGCACAACCGCCAGTACGGAGCCAGCTTGCCGTCGAGTCGGCGGATGTCCCCCTTGTCCTCCGCCGGGCCTTTGATGCCGCACCACAATGCCCGCCGGGGTTCCGGCGCCAGCGAATCCAAGAAATCTTTGACGCGCTGGCTGACGATGACGCGCCTTCATCAGGACGTTGCCGCGTCCCGCTCCGCTACATCGTAGAACCGTGTCTTGCCGGCCTAGTACTCCCGCCAGGCCCTTGTGAGGCTCTCGTCCACCAGTAACTCCATGGTTTCCACCAAGGCCTCGATTCGGTCTCGCAACAGGAACACGCCCACCACCCGTCCATGCCGCGAGACGGCAAAACTGTCCCGTTTCAACAACTTGGGCAGTTGCGCCTGCGCCTCGTTGACGGTCACTGTAGAAATGCTGTCCCTTGACCGCAAAACACACATCGATCCCGATGCCCGTCAAGTCCGTTTCCCGAACACCTGCGGCCACCGCTTGCGGTGGGCAGCACGAAACAAGAGCGTCTCGCTGTTGCCTACGGAAGCCGCTTCGTACTGTTCAAGTCTCCGCCAGGGGCACCGTGAAACGACCTGACCTTCGCGATCAAGCTGCTACATTCACGCCGTACTGATGAAACCAACCGCTACGTCTGATCCAAGCCGCGGCAGCCTCCTGAAACGCCCGCCAGCGAACTGGCTCCGCGGTTGCGCGCCGAGTCTTGGAGACAAAACCGTGACAGGCGCGGACGGCCACAGCCGCGCCACTTTGGCTTGCAGAGCAAAGGCGTTAGTCGCACAGCGAGTCGTCGCCATTTCTTTGCTCGGATTCGCGCTGGCGCTGGCAGGGCAGAACGGACCTGTCAGCCTCACGTGCGAAGGCGCCGACTTTGAAACCGCGCTGCGCGCGGCCGCAAAGGATTCAGCCGCGCGGCAACGGCTCGAACAGTCGCTGACCCGCCTTCTGCAATCGCCGGCTGGCCGGCCGGCCAAGCAGTTCGCCTGCCGCCAGCTCGGGGAGATCGGCGCGACGAAGCGTGTGCCCGCACTGGCGGCGCTGCTCGAGGATGCAACGCTGACGCACGTCGCCTCCGAAGCGCCTGCCGCCATCTCCGATCCGGACGCGGACCAGGCCTTGCTCGAGGCCTTGCCCCGGCTCGACGGCCAATCGCAGGTCGAAGTCATTTCGGCGCTGGCAGCGCGACGCTCATCAGGCGCGGTGAAGCCGCTCGCCGAACTCGCCCGGCAGGGCAAAGAGCCGCCGGCAACCGCCGCCTTGCGCGCGCTTGGCCAGATTGCCACGCCGGAAGCCGCCGAGGCGCTGACCGCTTTGCGCGCAGAGGCGGCCGGGCCTTTGCGAGCGGTTGCCGACACGGCATGCCTGGAAGCGGGCGACCGTTTGCTGCAAGCGGGCAACCGCCTGGCAGCCCTGGCCTTGTTCGAACTGCTGTACCGGGAGCACGCCGCCGGTCCGGTGCGACGCGCCGCCTTTCAAGGCTTGTTGCGCGCCGATCCCGAGCGGGCCGACGCGCGCTACATCCACGCCCTGGCCAGCAGTGATGGCGGCTTGCGCGACTTCGCGGCGGAGTTGATCGCCGGGCTGCCCGCGGATTGGGACACCCGTCCGCTGGTGCGGAACCTGCCGCACCTGCCGGCGCGCGCCAAGGTGGCGTTGATGAAGGTCCTCGCCGCGCGGCGTGACCCGCACTTGCGCGGCGTGCTCAACGGCCTGATGCGCTCGACAGACGACGACGTGGCGTCCGCAGCGGTGCGAGCGGTCGGCGCGGTGGGCGGCGCGCGCGACGTCAACCTCCTCGCCGGCGCGGCCATCGTCACCAACGAAGTCGTGCGCGCGGCAGCCCGGGCCAGCTTGCGCGAGCTGCCCGGCCGCGAGGTGGAGGCCGGCATGGTGTCGCTGCTGCCGCGCGCCAAACCCGCCGCCCGCGCCGAACTCATGCTGGCGCTGGCCGACCGCGGCGCCTCCAACGCCGCCCCGGCTATTCTGCCTTTTGCGACGGACACCAACCGGGTGGTGAGTGTGGCGGCCTTGGAAGCCTCGGCCCGGCTTGGCCGGCTGGAGGATGCGCTGGCACAGGCTGAAAGCCTGGAGGAAAAACAACGCATGCTTGCCGCCCTGGCTGAGGTGCCGGACATCACCGCGTTGCGCTGGGCGGCCAGTCAGCTTTCCAACCCCGCCTTGGTGAACGAGGCAGGCACCGTCGCCGTGAAAATCTCCGCGCGCCTGCCCGAGGCGCATCGTGCCGAAGCCGCAGCCGTTCTGGAAGAGGTGGTCAAGACCGCCACGGATCAGTCCGTGGTCCAGGACGCGCAACGCCAGTTGGAGGCGCTGAAACGCTCGTGAGGACGCCCGGCTGGGCCGGGCGCCGCGCTCACTTCGGCGTGGTGGCGCGGTCGTTGATCCAGGCTGTGTCGCGCGGGGCCTTGCGCACACCGCTGACGCCTTTGACCAGGGTGTCGGAGTCCTGCCACTTCTTGATTTCCGCGTGGCCGTCGGCGAACGAAAGCCCGCTGGCCTGGTTGTGGTACAAGGCGGGCAGGTTGCCCCATTCGGGCGGGCGGTCCACCAGCACCAGGAGGTAGCCGTCGTCTATGCTTTCCTCGCGCTCGTCAATGAACACGAACTGAGAGGATGGGCGCTGGATGTCCGCCATCTTCCGGTACGTCCACCATTTGCGGTCAATGATCGCGGTGTGCCAGCTGTTGCCGTTCATGCACCCGTTCATCGAGATGCTGCGCGTGCGCGGGTACTTCTTGCCGCCGATGGTGACCATGAACTTGTCGGCCGGGCATTTGTAGATGGCGATGGATTCGTTGTACGGGTAGAGCTTGCCGCGCGGGGGCTTGAGCAGGTTGATGTTGGTCCAACTGCTCGGGTTGACCGGGCCGGCGGTGGTGTGAATCCAGCCGCCCACCCAGCCTTCGCCGTCGCCGTCGCCGTTGGGCACGAGCAGGCCTTGGTGGTCGTCGGCGTACATCATCCAGGCCAGGCCGAGCTGCTTGCCGTTGTTGATGCAGCCCACGGCGTACGCCTTGGCTTTGGCCCGGCCCAGGGCCGGCAGCAACATGCCCGCCAGGATCGCGATGATGGCGATGACGACCAGGAGTTCGATCAAGGTAAATGCGCCGGCCGCTGCACCACTATCTAGGCGCCGCCGGACAGGACGCTGGAATCTCGTTTTCATGGGCTGACGGTCGCCAAGATAGGCTCCCGTCCCGGCGGTTGTCCAGTCTCGCGGGTGCCGCGTGCCAGCTTGGGCGCATCCTTCTTTTGTTCCGGTCGGGCCATGACAGGGTGGGGCAAGACTCCGTCGAGCCCTGACCTTCCGGGGCATCAGTCGTCAGAATGCGGTCCCTGCGAGCGGGCCGCCCGCGGCACGGCTCCAGGCGAGGTCGCCTGGGCCACCACGGCCCGCTCGCCGCCGGCACGAAATTGAGATGCTCCCGGCCGGCTCCGGGCAGCCTGAAGGCGCCGCGCTCAGCAAGCGAGTGCCGGCGTCGCCGCACGGGTTTGCAGCGCGGCGAGCAACCGGGTGTGAATCTGGCCGAAACCCCCATTGCTGAGCACCGCCACCACATCGCCCGGCCGGGTCGCTCGCTCTAGAAACGCTACGATGGACGCCACGTCCGGCAGGTATTCGGCCGGGCGGCCACGCTGACGCAAGTCTTCCATGACCTGGCGCGGATCGAGTCGTTCTTGGGGTGGGATGCGCTCCAGAACGGCGACTTGGGCTACCACGATCTGGTCCGCCTCGGCCAACGCCTCCGGCAGCTCGCGCTGAAAGACCCGGCGGCGCGTGGTGTTCGAGCGCGGCTCGAACACGGCCCACAACCGCTGCCCCGGGAAGCGCAGCCGCAGCGCCCGCAGCGTTTCGCGGATGGCCGTGGGGTGATGCGCAAAGTCGTCCACCACCATGACACCGTCCGCCGCGCCCGAGACCTCCATGCGCCGGCGCACGCCACCAAAGGTGGCCAGGGCCCGCTGGATGACCGCGTCCGGCACGCCGCAATGCCGGGCACAGGTCACCGCGGCCAGCGCGTTGCGAACGTTGAACTCGCCGGCCAGCGTCACGCGAAACCGTGTGTCGCCCACTGCGAATTCACAGGCCTCCGCGCCCAAGTCCAGAATCCGCGCGCGCGCCGTGTTGCCTTCACCCAGCCCAAACCGCGTGACGGGACAAAAGTCCACGTCGAGCAGCGACGCGAGGTTGGGATCATCGCCGTTGGCAAGCACCAGGCCGTTGCGCGGCACCAACCGGAGGAAATGCGCAAAGGTCTTCTGCACCGCCGCCAGGTTTTCGAAGATGTCCGCGTGGTCGAACTCGAGGTTGTTCAGGATCGCCACCTCGGGCTGGTAGTGCATGAACTTGCTGCGCTTGTCGAAAAACGCGGTGTCGTACTCGTCGCCCTCGACGATGAACCACTCGCTGTCAGTGAAGCGCGCGCTGGCGGGGAAGTCGCGGGGCACGCCGCCGATGAGAAAGCCGGGGGTCCGGCCCGCGCATTCAAACACCCAGGCCAGCAGGGCGGTGGTGGTGGTCTTGCCATGCGTGCCGGCGACGACCACGGAACGCCGCCCGCGGATGAAAAACTCGCGCAGCAGCTCGGGCAAGGAGCAGTACCGCAGCCGCCGCGCCAGCACGGCCTCAGCCTCGGGGTTGCCACGGGAAATCGCGTTGCCGATCACCACCAGATCGGGCCGCGCATCAAGGTGCCGCTCGGCGTAGCCGGTGAACGGCGTGATGCCCGCCGCGCGCAAAGCGGCGGCTGCGGGGTCGTAAATCTCCTGATCGGAGCCGGTCACCGCGCAACCGCGGTTTTTCAAGGCGGCGGCGGTGGCGGCCATGGCAATGCCCCCGATGCCGACAAAGTGAATCGAACGCGCGTCAGAAAGCACGCCACGATGATGACCCTGACCCGCCCGGCGGAAAGTCCGAACTGAAAGCAACTGTTCACCGCTTCGCCGTATGATCGGCTGGGGGTAATTGCCCTCGCGGTGGGTCGCAGACCAAACGGTATGCTGGCTTGAGCGAACTGCCGGCCTCCCGCGCGGTCTCGGGACTGCGTTGAACACTGCTGCCGGTTTGCTACTCGCCAGCCCACGAAGTGGAGAAACCGGCGTTTGTCACGGCTGCTCAATCGCCGCCTGCCACGCAGCCGCATGTCCAGTCAGCCAGGCATTTGACGACTTCAAATCTGCGGGATAGTGAAGCTGTGTCTTGCCATGTATGTCTAAAAGACGGACAGCGCAGCGACCCATAACAACAAGACAAAACCGCATGAAAACGCGAATGACGCGTGTAAACGCTTTGTTGACCAACAGGTTGAATGAATCCAGCCAGAGACGATTTCACAACTCATTGGCAACCAAGGCATTTGTTTGGTTTTCATGCTCACGAGATTGGGTAAGGCTCTGAAGTCCTGGCAAGTGAAAAAACTTTTGACATGTCAAATCGGATCAGGTAAAAAAAAAGTCGTTGGAGGTAACAACAAACAACAGCAAACAACTACAAGGGAGATCAATGGTATGAAAAATCACATGTTCAGCCAGCTCAAGTTGATGGGGATGAGCGTGGTATGTGCAGCCGCGCTGAGCACGGCTCTGGCCGCGGAATCATCCAGCACCGTTTGTTTCACGGTCAACCACCCCGGCGTCGCCGGCGGCTCCAGCTATCTCGACTTGGTTATCCAGCCCGCTGGCGCACCGGTTTTTGATGCCTGGTGCGTTGATCTGGACAAGACAATCACCCCGGGGACGCTGTACACCGCCCGGGTTTATGCGCTCGGCGATCCAGCGGTGGCCGGGTTGTTTGACCGGCCGGACGCCCCGGACAACCTCGATCTGGTGCTGTATATCCTGAACAAGCATTATCCGGGGAAGACTTCGCCCAATGGCTATGGTACCTACACTTTCGGCGACGTCCAACGCGCAATCTGGCAGTTGCTGGAGGATACCCAGTCCACAGGTGGGCTCGGCCCCTGGAGCCAGCTTCGCGTGAATGAAATCCTGGCCGACGCCGCCGCGAACGGCGAAGGCTACGCGCCCGGGTGCGGTGACACGACCGTGCTCTTCGTGAAACCGGTGCTCCAAGGCTGCGCCCCGAACACGACCAGTACCACCACGGCCGCGCAGATCCTGATCATCGAGGTCCTGTTCGAATGCGCGTCCATTGGCGACTTCGTGTGGCACGACATGAATCAGAACGGCATCCAGGACTTGGGCGAACCGGGGATCCCGGACGTGACCGTGCAGCTCTTCGATTGCGCGGGCAATCTCGTGGCCACCACGACGACCGACGCGAACGGTTATTACCTGTTCTCCGACCTGGTTCCCGGCGATTACTTCGTGCAAGTGACCGCCCCGGCGGGCTACGCCTTCTCACCGCAAGATCAGGGAGGCGACGATGCGCTCGACAGCGACGCTGACGTCACCAGCGGCGCCATGGCCTGCACGACGCTCGAAGGAGGCGAAAACGACCTCACTTGGGATGCCGGCCTGTACAAACTGCCCACGAATCCCGGCACCGGCACGCCTGGTTACTGGAAGAATCATCCGGAAGCCTGGCCGGTCGAGGTCATCACCATCGGCGGGATCGCTTACACCAAGGAGCAGGCGATCGCCATGATGGGCCTGCCGGACGGCGACAAGCGCAACACCTTGTTCCGGGCGTTGGTGTGCGCCACCCTCAACGTGATGATTGGCAACGACAGCAGTTGCATCGCCGACACCATTGCGGCCGGCAACGATTGGTGGGCGGCGTTTTACGCCAAGCCGGTCAAGGCCAGCAGTACGGCTTGGAAAGCGGGCGAGCCGATCTACCTGATGCTCGACGCGTACAACAACGGCCTTCTCTGCGCTCCGCACCGCGACTGAGCGCGCGCCGTCCGCCGGGATGAATCCAGCGCCTTGCCCGGCGGACATCGCTGACAACGCCGGCAGTCCGTCATTGGGCTGCCGGCTTTTGTTTGTCCGAAGGGAAGGCGAAACCAGAGCCTGCGTTCGTTGAATTCAACCCGAAGACCGGATTTGAGCCGGATTGGAATCCGACGCCGCGGTCAACTTCGGTTTTCGGGTTGAAGCCTGAGCGCACGCTCATCGGGTTCGTTGATTCGGAAACCTCCGGGTTTGACGCTGTCCAGTAGCCGGGAGCAAACTGTTCGCCCTGCGGGCCGCTGAACCCGAAAACCGGACTTCTGCCGGCGGAGTCGCCCGTACCGTCGCGAACTCCGGCTTTCGGCCTGAATGGAGCGGATTCCGCGGGCGTCAGATGCGGGATAAACCGCCCGCCGCGAGCGGGTTTTGTACGGCGGAGAGCTTGAAGTGAACCGGTTCCTGGGCAGCGTTTATGCGGGGCTCGGCCTGCTGGCCGTGCTCGGTGCCTTGCTTGTCCCCGCATACCTGCGGTCAGTGGATTCAGCGGTGGTGGCGCACGCCGGCGCGAAAGACCCCGGCCTGGTCGCTGAAGCGCTGCAACTGGCCCGCCTGGACAAGCTCGGCCCCGCCGTGTTGCTCGCGCAGGCCGCGATGGCCGCCGAGGTGCCCGAAGCCACAGCCACGCTGTACGCGATCCAGCGCCAGCGCGCCGAACAACCGGTGCCCGCGGTGTGGGGGCGCAGCGATTCGCTGCTGCGACAAGTCTGCTGGCCGTCCAGCGAAGCGCCGCCCGCCGGCGACACCGTCATCGAAGTCATCCTGCCCGAGCCGCAACGCACGGCGATGGCACGTTACCTGGGCCCGCTCCGCCGCGTGGACGTCCAGGAACTGCTCCGGACGCGCGCGATCCGGAACACCTTGTTGTTCCCGCCGGTGGGTTCGGCGTCCGGTCATGCCCTGGACGCGACGGTATTGCTCACCGGGCTGTTGCTCCAAGCCGAGGCTTTTCATCCGACGCTGCGCCAGCAGATTGAAGAACTCGCCGTCACCGCCAACCGCACCGGCGACACCGCCCAACTCGAGCTGTGGTGCCTGAACCTGACCTCGCTCGCCAAGCGGCTGTCTTGGGATCAATTGCTCGCCTTCCTGGCGGGCGTGCGCGACCTAGCCGGCTTGCGCGAACTAACCCGCGCCATCACCGCCACGCCGGGCGAGCTGCCGGTCATCTTCTCGGCTCTGCAACTCGCGGCGCAACCGGCGGCCGTCGGCGAGTACCTGCGGGAATTTCCCCAAACGGGTCTGCGCGATCTTCGGTACGCCCTGGGCACTGGCCGGGGCGGGTTGAACCTGCTGCTCGCTCGCGGCGAGCCGGTTTATTACGCCGCCTGGCGGGACTGGGTCCTGGCCGTGCCGGGCGCCGCCGCAATGTACGGCTGGGTGGTCGCCCTGGCCGCCAAAAGTACGGTGCTGGCACTGCTGTTGAAATACCTTCTCTGGCTCGACGGGGCGTTCCTGATCGCGCGCGCCGTGCCGCATTTCGCCCCGCCGCGGGATGAACTGGAACGGCCGTTGGAAGTCCGCGGCATCCGCACGCTCCGCCAGCAGACCGTGGCCGGCCTGGTGGTGGCGCTGGCGCTGATTCTGGGCGAACCGGGGCTGGCCCGCGCGCAAACACCCGCCCCGTCTGAGACCCTCTGGCTTTTCGCGAAAAACAAGACTCCGATGGTCGCGCAGACCGCGACGACCCCGCCCAAGAAATCTATGAGCAATCAAGCCAACTGGCTCGCGCTCGCCGTGTTCTTCGCGGTGCAGGCGACCGTGTACATCGTCGGCCTGATCAAGCTGCGCGAAATCAAGCGCCAGCAGATCCCCAGCCGGCTGAAGATCAAACTGCTCGACAACGAGGAGAACCTCTTCGACACCGGCCTGTACATCGGGCTGGGCGGCACCGGCCTGGCGCTGGTGTTGCTGGCGTTGAACCTCTTCACCGCCAGCCCGATGATCGCCTACGCCTCCACCGGTTTCGGCGTGCTGTTCGCCTCGCTGCTCAAGATCATCCACGTGCGCACGTACCGCCGCACCTTGATCCTCGAGGCGTCCCGCGAAGCCACCGCCACGGCCACGCCATGAACCGCGCCGTCCTCGTCGTCCTGGTGGACTTCCTGCTGATCAGCCTGGTGACGCTGTTCAGCTCGCAGCGGACGTTTGAAGTCGGCCCGTCCAACCCCGGCCCGGAGATCGGCGTCGAGGTCAAGGCCGTGCAGGACATGCTCGAGGTGTTGCAGCAGGCCCTGGCCCAGGAACAGGCCGCCCAAGGCCAGCTCCGCCAGCAGTTGGATCGCACCCGTGAACTGGCCGACGCGCGTCAGCAAGAACTCGCCGAGCGGGACCAGCGCCTCCGCGAAACCGAGACCAGCCTGCGCGCCGCCGAGCAATCAGCCCGCCTGCTCGCCGAGGAGCGGGACCGCCTGCAACAGGCCCAGGTCCAGGCCCAGCGGCAGATGGCCCAGCTAGAAGTCCAGCGCGGCGAGGCCCAAGCCCGCGTGCAGCGCCTCCAGGAAGACCTGACCAAGCTCTCCTCCGAAGCGAACACCTCCCGCGCCACCGCCGAGGCCGTGCAGACCGAACTGGCCGCCCGTCGCGCGGAGGTGCAGCGCCTTCAGGAGCAGATCGCGAACCTCCAGAACATTGCTCTGACCGCCCAGAATGAAAAAGGCCGCCTGGCCACCAACCTCGTGCGGGTGGAAACCGAGGCCGCCCAGTACCGCGCGCGTCTTGAGGAAAACCGCCAGCAACTCGCCGTGGCCGCGCAGGAAAAAGAGCGCCTCCACGAGCACGCCAGCACGCTGGCCAAAGGACTCGACACCCTGGCGGTGGGTTCCCAGATCCTGGCCGAGGAAATCCGGCAGGACCGCGAACTCGCGCCCAACGCCATTTACAAGCAATACTTGGAAAACCGCGTGGACAGCAGCATCCGCGCGACCCGCACCGGCCTGCTGGGCGTGCGGTCCGGCGACGCCAAGGTTGAGCGTGTCGTGCTCTTCCGCGACGCCGACCGCGTCTTTGCGCTCTTCCACATCAATGACACCCCGCTGCCGGCCTACTTGGGCGGACCCGACTGGGAGGAGATGAACGGCACGCTCGGGCGCGGGGGCGCCACCGTGCCCCTGGCCATGCTTTCGTTCGTGGCCTCAGACCCCCGCGTGCTGGTCGCACCGCTGGACGAAGAAGCGGTGAGCACGCTGGGGGTGGAGCCGTTCGCGGTGTCCGAGGATCCGGCCAAGTTTCAGGACGCCGTGGTGGTGGGCGGCAAGGAAGGCTATTACGGCGAAGTCGAGTTCAAGCTCGTGCCCGGCCTGCCGCGTTACCTGAAAATGCACCGGCGCCCGGTGGGCAAGATTTTCGGCAAGTTCTCGCCCTCGAAAGGCGACCTGGCGTTCAGCAAATCAGGAGAATTGCTGGGCATCATGGTGAACAGCCAGTACTGCGCGCTGGCGCAAAGCATGCCTCCGGCCCGCTTGGTGCGGCTGGGCAAGGACATTGCCAGCCAGCGCACCAGCCAGATCGGCGCGGAAGTCGCGCGCCGCCTGCAGGCCCTGCCGTTGAGCCTGCAGTAAGCCCGAAACCAAAGTTGGCCGGGGAGCGCACGCGCCCTCGCGGAAAACCAGCCTGAGCAATCCCGTCCGGGCCGCCTGCCAGAAGTCAGGAGTCAATAGCCAGTAGTCACTGGTCAGTGACGAAGTTGGCTGAACCGGGTGATCTGGCGGCACCACGGGCAGGTGGCCCGGCCAGGCGCGCTTGCCCTGGCCGCTCAGCCGGGACGCTGAAACTCCCGCAGCAAGGCGGGGTGCGCTTCCAGAAACCGCGTCAGCGCCTCGACCTGCGCCAGCGTCTGCGGGCTCAGGCAATGTTCCCAGCCTTCGATGTCGTTTTCCTGGGTTTCCTCGTCCAGGCCCAGCAGGGCCAGAAAGCGCTTGAGCGTGGCGTGCCGGTTCTTCATCTGCACCGCCACGGTGCGCCCCTTGGCGGTCAACAGCAGGCCGCGGTAGCGCGTGTAATCCACGTACCCGGCCTCGGCCAGCCGCTTGACCATGGCGGTCACTGAGGGCCGGCTCACGCCCAGCACGCGCGCGATGTCCACCATGCGCGCGCCGCCGGTGTTGTCCACCAGTTCCCCGATGCGCTCGAGGTAGTCCTCGGTGCTCACGCTGGGGCGCCGGGAGGGCGCCGCGCGGGTTGATCGACGCCGGTGCTGACGGGTGCGGGAGACCATAAGTGGCTGGCCGGCAAGTTGGCGCAGCGGACGGCGGGCGTCACCTGCAAAGTGCGCCGGCGGTCCACTTGACAGTCCCCTTAAGCGGGTGTAATTGTAGCCACACAATGTTAGTGTGTGTTAACAAATGGCCGCCGCCACGTCCGGACACCCGCCGACGGCTCGCCGCCCTGGCCCCGGCCGGCTTCGTCGGGGCCGTCCTTTGCCTGGACGCCGCGCCCGCCCGCGCGGAAACCCGGACGCTCTGGAACCCCACGCCCCGCGCCAGCCTCCGGAGTCTGTCCACCGACCGGCCGGACAAGACGGAAACGCCCTTTACGGTGGATGCCGGCCATCTCCAGGTGGAGCTGGATCATTTTCATTACGTGCATGACAGGGAAACTTCTGGCGGCCGCGAGTTCATCCGCGAGGAATGGGGAATTGGCCCGGTGCTGGCGAAGCTGGGCATCCTGCACAACTTCGACTTCGAGCTGGGCGTCGAGCCGTACCAGGAAGTGCGGGAGGTGGAACGCGCGAACGGCGAAAGCCGGGAAATCCTGCGCCAGGGCTTCGGTCCCGTGACCTTGCGCGCCAAGCTGAATCTGTGGGGCAACGACGGCGGCCGCAGCGCGCTGGCATTGCTGCCCAGCGTGCAACTACCGACCGCCCAAGATGGTTTGGGCAGCGAGGTGGTGGAGGCCGGCGTGGGCGTCCCGCTGAATCTCAAGCTGGCCGACCGGCTGGAACTGGGCGCGCAAACCGGCGCGTTGTGGGTGGGCGACGCGGACGGCAGCGGTCATCACTTCGAGGTGGTGAACTCCATCACCCTGGGCGTCGTCTTGAGCAGCCGCTTCAGCGGCTACGTGGAGTTTTGGGCCTTGCTGGACCCGGACGACGCGGACGCCTGGCAGGGCACCTTCGACTTCGGCCTGAATTTCCTGGTGAACGACAACCTCAAGCTCGACGCCGGCCTGAACGTCGGCGTCACGGAAGCGGCCCCGGACTGGAACCCGTTTCTGGGGCTTTCCTGGCGGCTGTGAAACCAACGTGAACACCCTGACCCCATGACCCCTTTAATCTGGCTCTTCCTGGCGGCCGGCCTCGCCGCGCTGGTGTTCTGGCCGCGACGCGGTCTGCTGGCGCGCGGGCGGGAAGCGCGGGCGCTGGCCGCGCGCGTGCTCCGCGAAGACGCGCTCAAGCACATCCTCAAGGCCGAGGCCAACAACGAGCCGGCCACGCTGTGCAGCCTGGCGGGCGCCCTGCACTTGGGCCAGCGGCGCGCCGCCGCGTTGCTGGCGGGACTGGAAAAGCGCGGGCTGGTCCGGTTCGCCGGCGGCCAGTTGAAGCTCACCGAAGCTGCCCGCGAGCTGGCCTTGCACGTCGTCCGCGCCCACCGGCTTTGGGAAAGCTACCTGGCCGATCAAACCGGCGTGGCGGAATCCGAGTGGCACCAGCGCGCGGAGCGCCAGGAGCATTTGCTTTCCCCGCAACAGACCCGCGCCCTCGAAGCCGCGCTCGGGCATCCAATCCGCGACCCGCACGGCGACGCCATTCCCCAGGCCGGGGCCGAGCTGCCGGCTGAGGCGGGTCAACGCTTGAGCGAAACGGTGGTCGGTGCGCCGGTGACGATCACTCACGTCGAAGACGAACCACCCGCCGTTTACGCCCAGCTCACCGCCGCGGGCTTGCGGCCCGGCATGAAGGCCTGCGTGCTCGAGAAGTCGGACCGTGGCCTGCGAGTCTGGGCGGACGGAACCGAGCATCTGATCGAGCCCTTGCCGGCCCAGAGCATCGGCGTCGCGCCGCTGCCGGAGGTGCGCCAGCAGGACCTGCTCGGCGAGGAATTCCTGGCGGGGTTGCGGCCGGGCGAACGCGCGCGGGTGCTGGGCCTGTCGCCGGCGTGTCGCGGACCCGAGCGCCGACGGCTGCTGGATCTGGGCTTCGTGCCGGGCACGGAGGTGGCGGTGGATTTGGTCAGCCCGATGGGCGATCCCACCGCCTACCGGGTGCGTGGCACGGTGGTGGCCTTGCGCCGCGAACAGGCGGGGTTGGTCCGCGTGGCCACTGAACGGAGGATGGCGGCATGAACACGAACACATTGACCAGCACGGTTTCCCCCGTCGCCGCCAGCGAAGCGTGCGCGCGCTGCGACGTGTTCCGCGCCGCGCGGCTGCGGAAACTGGGCGTGAAGGCGGACCGGTGGGATTACGTGGTCGCCCTGGCGGGCAATCCCAACACCGGCAAGAGCACCGTGTTCAATGCCCTGACCGGTCTCCGCCAGCACACCGGCAACTGGCCGGGCAAGACCGTCACCCGCGCGGAAGGCGGCTTCGAGTACGACGGCCACCGCTACAAACTCGTGGACCTGCCCGGCACCTACTCGCTCATGTCCACCAGCGTGGATGAGCAGATCGCCCGCGACTTCATCCTGTTCGGGCAACCGGATGTCACGGTGATCGTGGCCGACGCCACGCGGCTGGAGCGCAACCTCAATCTCGTGCTCCAGGTGCTGGAGATCACGCCGCGCGTCGTGCTGTGCGTGAACCTGGTGGACGAGGCGCGCCGGCACGGCCTGGAGGTGGACGCCCGGCAACTGGCGCGCGACCTGGGCGTGCCGGTGGTGTTGACCGCGGCGCGGGGCGGCGAAGGCCTCGCGGAGCTGCTGGGCGCGATCGCGGATGTGGCCACGGGCCGGGTGGCCTGCCGGCCGCACCGCCTGGCCGCCGATCCGCCGGCCTTGCATCCGGCCTTGAAAGAAGTGACCGCCAAGGTGGAGGCGGCTTTCCCCGGCCTGCCCAACGCGCGCTGGGTGGCGTTGCGTCTGCTGGCCGGGGACGAATCCATCGCCGAAGCCGTGCGCCGGGGCGAGCTCGGCCAGTTGCGCGAACCCGCGCCCGCCGCGCCGACCGACCAGCCCGCCGCGCGGCAACCCGCCACTGTTGCACCATGAGCACGCAGACTCTCGCGCTTCAACAAGACCTCCTGGAAACCGCCCAACGCTGGCGCCAGCGCATTCCGGGCGACCTCCACGAACACGTCGTCGAGGCCATTTACGAGGACGCCACACGCATCGCCGCCCGCGCCGTGAGCCAGCCCGGCGCGGCCGCGCAACCGACCTTTGACCGCTGGCTGGACCGCGTGGTCACGAGCCGGGTCTGGGGTTTCCCCATCATGGCCGCGCTGTTCACGCTGATGTTCTGGATCACGATCAGCGGCGCCAACGTGCCGTCCGCGGCCCTGGCCAGCCTGCTGGTGGACACGGCTCATCCGTGGCTGCGCGAAGTCACCCTGGGCTGGGGCTGGCCGTGGTGGTTGCGCGGCGTGCTGGTGGACGGCATGTACCTGAGCACCGCGTGGGTGGTGAGCGTGATGCTGCCGCCGATGGCGATCTTCTTCCCGCTGTTCACGCTGCTGGAAGACTTCGGCTACCTGCCGCGGGTGGCCTTCAACCTGGACGCGCTCTTCAAGCACGCCGGCGCGCACGGCAAACAGGCCATGAGCCTGATGATGGGCTTCGGCTGCAACGCCGCCGGCGTGGTGTCCACGCGGATCATTGACAGCCCGCGCGAGCGGCTGCTGGCCATCATCACGAACAACTTCTCGCTGTGCAACGGGCGCTGGCCGACGCAAATTCTCATCGCCACCGTTTTCATCGGCGCGCTGGCGCCGGCCTACCTGAGCGGCCTGGTGGCGGCGGCGACCGTGGTGGCGGTGGCCAGCCTGGGCGTGGCGCTGGCCTTCGCGATGTCTTGGCTGCTGTCCCGCACCGTCCTGCGCGGCGAGGTGTCCACCTTCAGCCTCGAACTGCCGCCGTACCGGCCGCCGCGGATCGGCCAGACGCTCTACACCTCGCTGATGGACCGGACGATCTTCGTGCTGTGGCGCGCGGTGGTCTTTGCCCTGCCGGCCGGCGCCGTGATCTGGCTCACCGGCAATGTGCGGGCGGGCGACGCCTCGCTGGCGGAGCACGCGGTGCGGTGGCTGGACCCGTTGAGCTTCTGGCTCGGCCTCAACGGCGTGATCCTGCTCGCCTACCTCATCGCCATTCCCGCGAACGAAATCATCATCCCCACGGTGCTCATGCTCACCGTGACCGTCACGGGCATGACGGACTTGGGCGCCGGCGCGGGCGTGATGTTCGAACTGGACGACGAAAACGCGCTCGCCTCGCTGCTGCGGACCGGCGGCTGGACCACGCTGACGGCGGTGAACCTGATGCTCTTCAGCCTGCTGCACAACCCGTGCAGCACCACGATCTACACCATTTACAAGGAGACCGGCAGCGCGCGCTGGACGGCGCTGGCCACGCTGCTGCCCGTGGCGGTCGGCGTGGTGGTCTGCGCCCTGGTGGCCGCAGTCTGGCGCGCGCTCCAGTAAGTCGGCCGGAGAATTGGCGATGGCCGATTGACGATTGCGGATTGGCCCCGCCACGCCTTTGACCTTCGGATTTCGGATTTCATTTGTGGTGCAGGCCTCTGGCCTGCTCAACGCGCGCCTGATGCAGGGCAGGATGCCCCGGCCACCGGCCGCCTAGAAATCTCCGCTACAGCAGCAGGGCCGGGTGGATCGGGCCATTTGCCCGTTCCGACGGGTTACCAGCCCGGCGGCAGAGGGGAACTCGGGCTCGCAGCGCCCGGTCTTTCTAGAATCCGAAAACCGAAATCCGACGTGGTCAGCGATGGTCCATCCGGCAGCGTACCGGCGCAGTTAACCAGATGCCGCCTGCAGCAGGGAGGCCTTTCTGCACGCCCGCGTCCTGGGGTGCGGCAGTCTTCTGCCAGTTACCTGGGTTGGTAGCGCAAGCGGCGCGGCCACGCGGCCGACGAGAGGGGGAGCCGCTTCACGGCTCGGGTTCCTCGGGGCCTTCGGACTCCTCGGCGTCTTCGATTTCTTCGTCGCCGGCGGGCAGGGGGGCGCCGGGCTGGAACAGCGCCGGCTCGCGCGGGATGTCCTTGCCGGTGGCCGCCTCGATGCGTTGGAGCAGCGCCTCGGCGCGCTCGGCAAAGAAGGCCCAGAAGTCATCGCCGCGCAGCAGGGCGGGCTCGACGCAGTGCGAGCGCAGGATTTCGTCCAGCCGCGCTGCATCCACACCGGCCGCTTTCTCCACGGCGGGCTGGTACTCCGACGGCGCGCGGCCGCCGATCTGGCGGTTGGTGCGGGCGGCCAGGGGGGGTTGTTGATGACGCTGTGGTAGATGGCGGCGGGGAGGTCGGCGGCCCTGCACCATCGCTTGGGGAAGAGGTGGTGGATGTCCACCTTGTCATCGAAGAAGGTCTGGTCCTCGATGGGTTCGCCGGTGCGGAAGTCGCGCGCGCCGTCGCGCATGAGCAGGGCATAGAGGCCCTTGTAGGCCGCGCTGTTGCGGGTGCGCAGGGTGAGCAGGCGGTTCGCCTGGAAGCTCGACTCCCGGACCGTGATCGGCTCGACCGCTTCGCCGCGCACCCAGGCGACGACCTCGGGCAGGTCGCGGGCAAAGCGCGTCTCGGTGGCGCTGCCGTAGAGTTCGCCCAGCACGCCGCACCAGTACCAGCGGGCGAGCTTCTGCCGGGCGCCCTCGGTCTCGCCATCCGGGCCGAGGTCCACGAGGATCGCGGCCAGGGGGACAAGCTGTGCGCGGTAGGGCAGATCGCGGGCCTTGAAGATTTTCTGGCCGTGCAGGAAGCGGGCGGCGCGGGCGAAGCCTTCCTCGACCAGGTCCGCCAGGCGCTGCCAGTCGGCCACTTCGAGCCTGAGGATGTCTTTGCGCTTGCAACTGATGCCGGCCACCTCGTGGGCGGGGATGGCCCGGGCGAGGTCGGCGCGACGGCGCTCCTGGGTGACGAGCAGGGCGATGGCCTGGAGGAAATCGTCGCTCTGGAGGCTGCGCAGGACCGGGCGCTGGCTCTTCAGCCGCTGCTCGCACTTGTTCCAGTCGTCGCGAAGCGGGAAGTCGTCCGCAGCGAAAGTGGCGGTCAGGAGCTCGAAGACATTGAGGGCGACGCCGCCGGTGTTGACGCGTTCGAAGACCAGGCAGACGGCCTCCTTGGGCGTTTCGCGTTTGAGTTCGATGACCGGCAGTTGGTACTGCTCGAAGCGCTTGATGACTTCGCGCTCGAACTCGTTGAAGAGGCGCATCTTGTCGCGGTCGAAGTTCCCGTGCTCGCTGTAGGCCTAGCGCCAGTCGGCGCTGCGGAAGACCTGGTTGACCGGGAAGAGGTCCGCGGCGTACTCGCGCTCCGGCGTGGTGACGTCCAGCACGATCTCGCCGCCGAAGGCCTTGAGCCGGCGGTCCTCAGGGATGCTCAGCACGGCGTCCTCGCGGTCGTTGTCGTTGGCGACAGCCTTTTTCATGTCCAGGTAGTACCAGCGGCGGATGGGCTGGCTCTTGGCGTCCTTGGTCTCGACAGCCGCGGTGCTCATCAGGGCCTGGTAGAGGGAGGTCAGGCGCTGCTGGCCGTCGAGGATGAGCGTCTCGGGGGCGACCTCGCGCAGGCGGGGATGGGTGCCGGCAAGGGGGCGGGGCTTGAAGCGGACGTGTTCCCCGCCGCTCTGCAGGAGCATGACGGCGCCGATGGGGAACGAGACCGAGACGCTGGCCAGGAGGCTGCGGATGCGCTCGTCGTCCCAGACCCAACCGCGCTGGAAGTCGGGGAGCTGGAGCCGACCCTGGTCGGCGCGGACGAGCAGGTCGTGGAGGGAGGTCTTGGTGCTGTCGAAGCTGGCGCTGATCATGGTAGGCGGGATAGGCTGCGGACCACGGTTCATCGGGAGGGCCAGAAGGCGGCGGGCCATCGGCAAGCCACGAGGTTGAGGAAAGCGGTCGGCTGCCCCTCGCGAATGTTCGGGCTGAAGTCGGCGATGTAGTTGCGCAGGTTGGCGGCCAGGTGCGGGGCGTCGGCCAGGAGCTTGTCGAAGTCGTACCGCGAGGTGTTGTAAAAAGGCCAGGCCGGTGGCTTTGCACAGTTGCGCCTCGAGGTTCTCCATCCTGCCCTTGAGGCGCGCCTGAGTTTGAAGGACCTTGTCCTTGGTCGGCGCCAGGACGCAATCAAGGCGGCGCAACACCGTGAGCGGCAGGATGACGTCCTGGTACTTGCCGCGCTTGAAGGTGTCGCGGATGAGGTCGGCGACACCCCAGAGGAAGCTGACGAATTCGCTGTGGTTCACGGGTTAAACCCTCGATACCCCAAAGTTCCGCAAACGCGTAGAGGCTATGGCGGAACCGGCTGGGAGGGTCAAGCGGGGAGTGTGGGGCGGACGGCCGGAGTTTCGGAGTTTCGCAGTTTCGGAGTTTCGGTGGGAAGCTGGCCAGCCCACCGACCTTTGCGGGCGACCGGTTCCAATACCGGCTGCCCTTTGAAGGCGGTCCATACTTCCACCGGCTGGCGCGGTAGAGGCCGGCTGCCGACCTGGCATCATGAGGGTTCGCCTCTCTCCGGCGGGCTCTCCGCGCCAGCGTGGCGGGGGCGCATCTCAATTTCGTGCGGGCGTGTCGCCTGCCGGGGTGGCGGCCGGCTTCCAGCCGGCCGTGGAGCCGGGCTTGCAGCCCGGTGGCGGGGCGCGGGTGGCATCCGAGGGGCGGGTTCTCCGTCGCAGGTTCCGGGCGGCAGGATGCCGCCCTTTACGGCAGCCAAGGTACTACCCAGACGGCGTCCGGCCGTTTCCACCGGCTGTAAAAAGGTGAGATGCGCCAGCGGGTGGGAGCAGCCCGTCATCAAACTTGACGCCCGCCGGCGGTTCCGTATCTATCGCGGCCAATGATCGTCTTCCCCGCCTTCCAGCCGGTGGCTGAACGCAATGCCACGCGGCCTGGGCCGCCGTCGAAGGCGATGCCAGCCTTCAGGGCTTGAGCCGATCTCGCGCCGCCCGGAGCATTTTCCCAAGCACCATGAGCACCGACAAACCCCGCATGTTCATCCTGCCCGACGGCCGGAATGTGGCCGTCACGTTCGCCCTCGTCAGCTCCCTGTTTCTGTTGTGGGGGTTCTGCAACGGGATGATTGACGTGATGGACAAGCACTTCCAGCAGGAGCTGAACCTCACACTGGCACAGTCGGCCTGGGTGCAGTTCGCGCACTACCTGGGCTATTTCCTCATGGCGCTGCCGGCCGGCTGGCTCGCCATCAAGCTGGGCTACAAGGGTGGCATCATCGCCGGTCTGCTGATGGTGGCGGCGGGCGGGTTGTGGTTCATCCCGGCGACGCACATCGCCAAGTTCTGGGCGTTCCTGCTGGGCGTCTGCCTGATCGCCGCGGGGCTGACGTTCCTGGAAACGATTGCCAACCCGTACACGACGGTGCTCGGCCACAAGCGGTACGCCGCCGCGCGTATCAACCTCGCCCAGTCCTGCAACGGCATCGGCTGGATCTTCGGCCCGATCGCCGGCGGGTTGTTCTTTTACGGCAAGGACGCCGCCGGCCGCAGCACCGGGGCCGAGACGCTCTGGATTCCTTACGCCGGCGTGGCGGTGGTGGTCATCCTCCTCGCGGTGATCTTCTTCTTCGCCAACGTGCCGGACGTGAAGACCGAGGATGATTACCACCTCGACGACGCCACGCCGAACGTCTCGCATTCCATCTGGACCCATCCGCATTTCGTGCTCGCGGTGGCGGCGCAGTTCCTGTACGTGGCGGCGCAGGCGGGCATCTTCAGCTTCTTCATCAATTACATGACCTCGCAGGTGCCGGACATCCCGGCGTCCGCCAATGCCGGCGTAGTCAAGCGGCTGGTCGAGGTGAAAACGACCTACGGGGCGAAGGAAGTGCGGGAACTCCCGGGCTTCCTGGCGAAGCTGAAGAGCCCGTCGGAGCCGGTCGCCGCGTTTGTACGCAGCCAGCTTCACCCCAACACCGCCGCGGCCCTGGACCATTACGAGCCGCCGGCGCCTGTGCCGACGCGGCTGCGCATCGGCGTGGTGCAGGACCTGAACAAGATTGTGTCCGAAGAGGCGGCGCCGAAGAATTCCGCGGCGCGGCTGTATGACGCGCAGCGCTTCAGCGGCGTCCCGCTCAGCGAGGAGACGCGGCGGTTCCTGGCGGGCGACCCGCGGGGTGCGGACCGGTTCCGCTTGAACCGGATGCTGCTGCGCGACGCCTTTCCGGCGCACCTGGGCTACCGCGACGGTGCGCTGCACATCAGCGATCAAGGTGCCGCCACGCTGGCGTCGGTGGGGTTCATCTGCTTCCTGCTCGGCCGCTTCACCGGCGCGCTGTTGCTGAAGCGGTTTCCGGCGCACGTGATGCTGGGCACCTACGGCGTGATCAACGTGCTGGTCTGCCTGCTGGTCTTCGGCAAGCTGGGGTGGTTCTCGGTGGCCGGCGTGTTTCTGAGCTACTTCTTCATGTCCATCATGTTCCCGACCATCTTCGCGCTGGGCATCAACGGCCTGGGCGTCCGCGCCAAGAAAGCCTCGGCCTTCATCGTGATGGCGATCATGGGCGGGGCCATCCTGCCCAAGCTGATGGGTTACGTGGCGGACGTGTACGACATGTCGCGGGCTTTCATCGTGCCGTTGGGCTGCTTCGCGTTCGTGGCGTTTTACGGCTACGCCTGGCCGCGGCTGAGCAAGGCGGAGTCGCTCAACCGCGTCAAACTCACCAGCGGACATTGAGCCGGGACGATGGCCGTCGCACGGGTCAAGGTGCGCACCGCCGCCGATCAAAGCGGCCGCACGCGCGGCCATTCCAGCTCGAAACCCTGCTGGCGCAGCGCCTGCTGAAACTCGGCCAGCAGCTTGGGGGTGTTGCGGACCTGGCGCGGCGCGGCGCGGCGGGCACAGCAGAACGCCGCCAGCGCACCAGCCGCCTCGCCGATGTTCCATTCCACCGGATGCAGGCGGTACGCCCCGTTTGTGATGTGGGTGGTGCCGATGTTCTTGGCAGCGGCCAGAAGGTTTTCCACCCGCCGCGGCAACAGGGCGCCCAGCGGGATTTGGAAGGGCAGGCAACTGAGGTCGAGGTAATTTTTCCCGCCGGTGGTGGGGTGCAGATCGATCCGGTACGCGCCCACGCCCACGCTGTCCGCGAACGGCTCCGCTGTGACCTCGTCGCGTGATCGGCCGGTGGCCGCCAGCCTCGCTTCGGTGCCGATGTGCCGCTCGGTCACGGTGAACTCGGCGCGGAGTCGGCGCGCCTCGCGGATGTACGGTGCCTTGGCGAGGCCGTCAGTCGTGCCCACCACGTCCGCCCGCAGCCGCAAGCCCTTCCAGCCAGCGCCGCCGTCGGGCCGCGGCGCCGCGGTTTGCATCCAGTACAGCAGCGACAGGCTGAGCTGTTTGGCGCGCGCCACGTGGCGGGCCTGTTCCGCCGGCGGCACGTCCAGCAACGGCGCCAGCCAGTAGTCGTTTTGAGGCCAGTTGATGAGCGAGATGCCGCTGCGGTACGTGCCCGGCGCGTAGTTCGCGGCGTCGGCGATGCGCCGGTAGGTCCACAGGTTCGGGCCGGTCACCTTCAGCGTGGGATCGAACGGCAGTTCGCGCGGCTCGAGGGTGATCGGATGGCTGGTCTTCCAGCTCAGCAGCCGTCCCGGCCACGGCGGCGACAACTCCGGCATGTACTCGCGCCAGAAGTCGTACTCCGCCGGCCGCTCGAGGGTGTGATCCTCGCCCGCGAGGTGATCCACCGCGAAGCAGCAGGTGAACGCCTGCTGGTTGCCCGGCTCGGGCTCGGCGGGGGCGTGCGGCTCGCCGGTCTCGCGCTGTGCTTCGGCGCCGATCACGTACTCGGTGCGCGTCAACGGCAGCAGGTCGCCCAGTTCGGTGGCGTCCGCGAACAGCGGCGCACTCAGCACGCGGCGCCGGCCGGTGCGGCGGTCTTCCACCTGCACGGCGCGGACGCGGTCGCCGTCGGTCTCCGCCGCCACGGGGACGTGTTCGAGCAGCACGGTCAACCGGCCGCTGCTGAGGTGCGGCGCGAGCATCTGGTCCAGCACGGCCAGGGCGACGCGGGGCTCGTGGCAGAGCCGCGAGACCCAGCCGTTGCCGGGGTTGAGGTGGCGTTGGGCGCGGGCCTCGGGGGTGAGCGGATAGCGCTCGCGGTAAAAGGCGCGCACCAGGTCGCGGAACTCGCGGTAGCTGCGGGTGCAGCCGAAACTCTCGATCCACGGATGCTCGTCCGGCGGCACGGCTTGGGCGGTCAGTTGCCCGCCGAGCCAGTCCGTTTCCTCGGTCAACACCACCCGCAGCCCGGCCCGACAGGCGGCCAGGGCGGCAGCGCACCCGCCCGTCCCGCCACCGATGATCACCAGCTCCGCAGCCAGTTCGCGGCCGATGGCGGCCGTAACGGGACGTTGAAACACCAGCGGGCCGCCCACGGTACCGGCGGCCAGGCCACGGAGAAAGGCGCGACGATTCAGACTCATAACGCAGGCAGTGTGGCACCCGCGGCCCCCAACGTCCACCGCGGGCCAGGGTCCGGCACCCGGGGTCCGGTGGCCGGAGTTTCGGGAGACGGGAGTTACCGCAGCCCGTCACGGCCGCGGCGCCGAAGGGTTGAGCTTGGGACTTCCCCACGCCGGCCAGACCCCGCAACTCATCTTGCAACAGGTCAGATCAAATTCATCAACTCGGTGACTCATTGAGATTTTTTCATTGACGCTGACAAAGGCCAACGGAGGCTCCACCCAACCTTAAAGCAGCCATGCCGGTGAAGTTCCATCGGGAGGCTTTCTGGCTTCAGCGCGGTGTGGAGCCGGCGGAAAGATACGCGCAAGCGAACGCCCCTGCCTGCCAGCCTGCTTCCTTGGCCTTCCCAGCCATCTGGCGTGCCACGACCCCGCGACGGCGAAGACAACCGCAGCGACTGGTGACGCGGCTGAGGCCCCGTCTTCGGTCGGCGCTGTACAGGCAAGGGGCAGGGGGTTGGTTGCCTTGGATTGGTGGACCGAGGCCACGGCGGGGCACGAGCACGGGCGGGGTTTGCCCCGTCAGCGGTATCTTTAGCCAGCCGGACGTTGGTCCGCCGACTCACGTCGGCGGCAACCTTTGTCCGCCGGCTTACACCGGCGGCTACACCTTGCAACGCAGGGTCAGAAGCCTCGTGACCCCAAATTCCGCCGCCCTATCAGACCAGCGCGCGAGCCTCCGGTTCACCGAGCCGGCGCCAGTCGGCAACAGGTTCTACCGGCTGCGCAAGCCGTGAAGTCCGGCTTTCAATCCTTCGCTTAACACCCCCCAGCATCCAAGCGGAACCCGATTTATGAAAACCAAAACCATCGTCGGTCTCGTCGGGCTGTTGAGCTTGCTCGGCAGCGCCACCGTGGCTATTACCCAAGGCACGGCCTTCACCTACCAGGGCCAACTCACCGACGGCGGCCAGCCCGCCAACGGGATTTACGATCTCCGTTTTGCGATTTACGCGAACGCCAGCGGGGGCAGCCCCGTTGCCGGCCCGATCACCAACAGCCTAGTGGGCGTGACCAACGGCCTGTTCACGGTGGCGCTCGACTTCGGCGCGGGCGTGTTCACCGGCGCAGAGCGGTGGCTGGAGATCGCCGTGCGCGCCACTGGCGCCGGGGCGTTCACCAACCTCTCGCCGCGGCAGCCCATCACGCCCACGCCCTATGCCCTCCATGCCGGATCGGCCGCCAGCCTTCCTAACGGCACGGTCACCAGTGCCATGCTCGCGGATGGAGCGGTCACCGCGGGCAAGCTTGCCCCCGGGGCGGTCAGCCAGTTGGGCGCGCCCGACGGCAGCCCGCTCAACGCCCTTCAGGTCAACACCAACGGGCTGGTGGGAATCGGCACCAGCGCCCCCGCCGCCGGCTTGCACATCGCCGCCGGCCAGCCGTTCCTCCATCCCGTGCCGCTTTCGGTGCAGGTGGATCAGGCCGGGGGCTACACGAACCTCTACAACGCTGTCGCCTTGGCCGTCGAGGGCAGCCTGGTGGCCGTGGCCTCCGAATTTGGTGGCGTGACGCTGATGGACATCTCCAATGCTTCTTCGCCCATCCTGCTCTCGCAATTTCGAGATGGAGACGGCGCCTTCACCAACCTCGCGGGTGCCTTCGGCATGGCCTTGAAGCCGGGGCTGCTGGCCATCGCGGCGGCATACGACGACGCTGTCACGCTGGTGGACGTCAGCGACCCGAACAATCCCATCAAGCGGGCCGAACTGCGTGACGGCGTGGGGGGATTCAACGAGTTGAGCGGTGCGCGTTCCGTGGCGGTCTCCGGCAATCTCCTCGCCATCGCGGCGGCAAAAGACTCCGCCGTGACCCTGGTGAACATCGCCAATCCCGCCGCGCCGGTGAGGCTGGCGGAACTCAAGGATGAGGTGTCCGGATTCACCAACCTGTCGGCCGCCGCTGGCGTGGCCCTGTCGGGCAACCTCCTGGCCATTGCCGCGGGATTCGACCACGCCGTCACGCTGGTGGACGTCAGCAACCCGGCCAACCCGATCAAGCGGGCCGAACTGCGCGACGGTGTGGGTGGCTATACCGGGCTGCGCGGCGCCTGGTCGTTGGACTTCTCAGGCCCTCTGCTCGCCATCGCCGCACCCGACGACCCCGCTGTAACCTTGGTGGATGTTTCCAACCCGGCCGCGCCGGTGAAACTCGGGGAATGGCGGGACGGCGTGAACGCGGATTTCCTCGGCACCCCGTATTCGGTGGCTTTTTCCGGCACCGGACTCCTGGCGGTGACAGCCCATACCGACCATGCCTTGACGGTGTTCGATGTGTCGAACCCCGCAGCGGCCCGGATCGTGGCCGTGGCGCGCCTGGGTGTGGGTGGTTTCAACCACCTGAACGGGGCGGGCGCGGCGAAATTTGCTCCGGGAGGCCGCCTCGTGGCCGCGGCGTATGGCTCGCATGCCGTGACGGTGCTCGAATTGGCCACGGCGCAGGCGGGGCTGTCGAGTGCAGGTTGGGTGGGCATCGGCACGACGCAACCCGCGGCGCCCCTGCACGTAGTAGGCAACCTGGTCGTGCAAGGTGCCGAACGCGTCGAGTTGGACGCCACGCTTACGGAATGGGGTGTCGCCACGACCGCCAGCGGCGTCGGCTCGACCGCGATGGGCCACTACACCACCGCCAGCGGGGACTACGCGACGGCAATGGGCAGCGCCACCATCGCCAGCGGCGTCGGCTCGACGGCGATGGGCGCGATTACCGAAGCGGCTGGCGCGGGGTCGCTGGCCGCCGGCTACCGAGCCAAAGCCAGGCACCCCGGCACTTTCGTCTGGGCCGATTGGACCGAAGCGGACTTCGCCTCCTCCGCCGCCAATCAGTTCAACGTCCGCGCCACCGGCGGCGTGCGCGTGGACACCGGCGCCGGGCCCGGCATCAGCCTGAGCGCCGCCGACACCCCGCTCATCACCCGCGGCTGGGATGCGTTCGGTCCTACCGCGCCCGCCAGCAAACAAGGCCACGGCCGCTGGGGCCTGTTCATGGAAAACTTCCGGCTGGCCCTTGGCATCCCCGACAACGTGGGCGGTCGCTACTTCGAGGTGGCGAAGTATTCGACCAACGGCACGTCCACCCCGCTCATGACGGTGAATCAGGCCGGCACCGTGACGGCAGCCGGCTTCAGCGGCAATGGCGCCGGGTTGACTGGAATCATCCCCGCTGACAACTCCGTGACCACCGCCAAGATCGCCGACGGCACCATCGTCAACGCCGACATTGCACCCACGGCGGCGATTGCCGACACGAAGCTGGCGACGATTGCCAGCCCGGGCAAAGTCGCCAACGCCGCCACCACCGGCACCCGCACCAACACCCCCAACACCCTCGTGCTGCGGGACGCCGCGGGCGACTTCGCGGCGGGCACGATCACTGCCACGGCCTTTGTCGGCGGCGGCGCGGGGTTGACCAGTCTCAACGCCAGCCAGTTGACCAGCGGCACCGTGCCCGACGCGCGGCTGGGGGCCGGCGTGGCGCGCACGCAGCAGGTTTGGCTGGTGGGCGGCAACTCGGGCACCACCCCCGGCACGCATTTCCTGGGCACCAGCGACAACCAGCCGGTGGAGTTCAAGGTCAACGGGCAACGGGCGCTGCGGCTCGAACCCCACACCAACAGTCCGAATGTGCTGGGCGGTTCGCCCTTCAACGTAATCACCAACGGCAACTACGGCGCAGTCATTGCCGGGGGCGGCAGCAGTGACAAACCCAACCGGGTGGGCGGGAATTACGCCACCGTGGGGGGCGGCGCGTGGAACACCGCCAGCGGTGACTTGGCCACCGTGTCCGGCGGCTGGTACAGCACTAGCAGCGCTGATTTGGCCACCGTGGGGGGCGGCGCGTGGAACACCGCCAGCGGTACGGCTGCCACCGTGGCGGGCGGCTCCGCCAACACCGCTAGCGGTGCATGGGCCACCGTGTCGGGTGGCTATAAAAACACCGCGAGCGGCGACTACTCGCTGGCTGCCGGCCGACACGCCAAGGCCAATCATGCCGGCGCCTTTGTCTGGGCCGACTCTGCCGACACCGACTTCGCCTCGACACGCTCCAACCAGTTCAACCTTCGTGCCACTGGCGGCGTGCGCGTGGACACCGGCTCCGGCCCCGGCATCAGCCTCAGCGCCGCCGACACCCCGCTCATCACCCGCGGCTGGGATGCCTTCGGCCCCACCGCCCCGGCCGCCAAGCAGGGGCACGGTCGCTGGGGGCTGTTCATGGAAGCCTTCCGGCTGGCCCTTGGCATTCCCGACGACGTGGGCGGTCGTTACTTCGAGGTGGCGAAGTATTCGACCAACGGCACGTCCACCCCGCTCATGACGGTGAATCAGGGCGGCACGGTGACGGCGACGGCGTTCAATCCCACCAGCGACCGGGCCGCCAAGGAGAACTTCGCGCCGGTGGACTGTGGGGAGGTGCTGGAAAAAGTGGTGGCCCTGCCCCTGGCGCGCTGGAACTTCAAGCAAGAGCCGGGCGTCGCGCATCTCGGGCCGGTGGCGCAGGATTTCCACGCCGCGTTCGGTTTGGGCGCGGACGACAAACACATCGCCACCGTGGACGCCGACGGCGTGGCCCTGGCGGCCATCCAGGGGCTGAATGAGAAGGCCGAAGTCCGAAGTGCGAAGTCCGAAGCAGGCATTCGGGAGTTGAAAGCCGAGAACGCGGCGTTGAGGGCGGAACTGGAACAACTCAAGCAATTGGTCGGCGCTCTGGCCGCTCAACTCAACGGAGGTGCCCAATGAAAAGCCCGAAACCCCTAGCTCACATGACCAACGAACCCCGAAGCTCCAGCCCGGAAATCCGCCGACGTGCCACGCGCAGCGTCTTGGCGTGCGGCGGCCAGCGTAGCGCGACACCGCTGTGGGCGCGGACCCGAACAGAAGCAAACGAAGAGAACGAAGGCTTTGTGCTTCGTTTCCTTTGTTGCCTTCTGTCGAACACCTCCGGTCGAAAGCGCCGTCGTCGCTGCGCGCTGCCGGCGCAGTCCAAAACCTGGCGGGCGCTCTTTGCCATGGGCGTGTTGAGCGCCGGTCTTTGCCTGCCGGCCGTGGCCCAACTCGCCATCCCCTGGCACACCATTGCCGGCGGGGGCGGCGTTAGCACCGGTGGCGTCTATGCCGTCACCGGCACCCTCGGCCAGCCGGATGCCGGCGGGCCGCTGACCGGCGGCCACTTCAGCCTCACCGGCGGCTTCTGGGCGTTGCCGCAACTAGTGCAGACGCCCGGCGCGCCCACGCTTTACGTCACCAACTCCGCGCCTGGCTGGGTCACGCTTTGGTGGGCACCGGACACGGGCACGAACTGGGTCTTGCAGGAGCGCCCGAGCCTGACCAGCGGGTCGTGGATCAACTCGCCCAGCGGCCCGACCAATCCGGTCACCGTCCAGGCCACGCTGCCGGCGAAGTTCTACCGGCTGCACAAGCCGTGAAATCCAGGTCCTGGGCGCGGCCGTGCTGGCCGGCGCCAAGTGACCGCGACCCCGGCTTTCGGCTCGACGCTGCGCCGCCCGGCGGCTACAACCCAGCCATGAAGTGTCTCCCGCTTCGACCGCTTCTTGGAGGTTTGGTGTGTTTGGTGTTGCCGGCCGTGAGCGGACCGCTCCGTGCCGCCGAGCCCCGCTACGAGCCGCGCTGGGCCTCGCTGGACCGCCGGCCCACGCCCGAATGGTTCCTCGACGCCAAGTTCGGCATTTTCATCCACTGGGGGACGTACTCGGTGCCCGGCTGGGGCGTGAAGGGCCAGTACGCCGAGTGGTACTGGCACAACATGGCCAACAAGAAGGACGACAACCCCTGGTGGCAGTACCACAAGCGGGTCTGGGGCGCGGACTTCGAGTACCAGAACTTCGCCGCCCTGTTCCGCTGTGAGCACTTCAACCCCGACGAGTGGGCGGACCTCTTCGCCCGCGCCGGCGCGAAGTATGTGGTGCCCACCTCGAAGCATCACGAGGGCTTCTGCCTCTGGCCTAGTGCCGAGGCCAGCAAGACCTGGGGCCGGCCGTGGAACGCGGTCGAGACCGGCCCCCGGCGCGATCTGTTGCAGGATCTGACCGACGCAGTGCGCCGGCGCGGGCTCAAGTTCGGCTTTTACTACTCGCTCTACGAGTGGTTCAACCCGCTCTGGCTCACCGACCGCCCGCGTTACGTCACCGAGCACATGATCCCGCAGTTCAAGGACGTGATCACCCGTTACGCGCCGTCCATCATCTTCAGCGACGGTGAGTGGGACATGCCCAGCCAGGACTGGCGCAGCGAGGAACTGCTGGCCTGGCTCTTCAACGAGTCGCCCTGCCGCGCGGAGGTGGTCATCAATGACCGCTGGGGCAAGGAGACCCGCCACAAGCACGGCGGCTATTACACCACCGAGTACGCCGCCGGGCTCCAGGACGATGCCCATCCCTGGGAGGAAAGCCGGGGCATGGCCTATTCCTACGGCTGGAACCGCATCGAGAGCATCGACGACTACAAGTCCGCGCGCGAGTTGATCCTGGTGCTCTGCGACCTCGTCAGCCGCGGCGGCAACTTCCTGCTGGACATCGGCCCCACCGGCGACGGGCGCATTCCCGTGATCATGCAGCAGCGGCTCATCGAGATCGGCGAGTGGCTGCGCGTCAACGGCGAGGCTATCTACGGCACGCGCTTCGCCGGGCGCTCCTGTCAATGGACCGCCGGCCGGGTGCCCGAGCAGAAGTACGGCGAGTTCGCCGTGAAGTACAACCTGCTCGAGATGGTCGGCCAGAAACCCCGGCCCGACGGCCAGGCGGTCAAACAGGTCTTCTTCACCCGCAAACCCGACGCCCTCTACGCCATCTCCGTGGGCTGGCCGGGCCGACAACTGGTCTTGCGCGACCTCGAAGCGCCCGCGGGTGTGGAAGCCACGTTCCTCGGCGTGCCGGGCAAGCTCGAGACCCGGCGCGAAGGCCGGACGCTCACCATCGAAGTGCCCGCGCTCAACCCCGAAGAGGCGCCGTGCCGGTACGCCTATGCCTTCAAAATCCCCGGCGCCCGGCTGTTGCCGATCAAGTAACCCGGGCAACAAACTTCGATCCACGCCTGGCCGCGGGCCGACCGGGACCACCGGCACGCGCCCGCGACGGGGAGGTTAAGCCGTGCACACAACCGCCCGGCAGACGCACAAGGCGGAACTGATCGCGCTGTATTTCCTGCACGCGATGGCGCTGGGCATGTGGTTTGTGCCCTTGAGCCCCGTGCTGGACGCCCACGGCTTCGCCGCCATCAAACCCTTCGCGTTCGCGACTTCGGCGCTGGCGGCGTTTGTCTCGCCGCTGATCTTTGGCGCGCTGGCCGACCGCCAGATGGCGCCGGTGCGCGTGCTGCGCGGTCTCGCCGTGGCCACGGCGGTGGCGATGGCCGTGGCCGCCTCCGCCATCAAGCTGCGGTGGCCGGCGTGGCTGGTGCTGGCCTTGATCCAGATGCATGCGCTGTGCTCCGCGCCCACCTTCAGCCTGAGCTCGACGATCATTCTGTCCGGGCTGCGCGATTCCCGGCGCGAATTTGGTCCCATTCGCGCCATGGCCACGCTGGGCTGGGTGGCGGGCTGCTGGGTGGTGAGCGCCATGAACGCGGATGCCTCCGCCCTGGCCGGTTACGGCGGCGCGGTCATGTGTCTGGTGCTGGCCGGCTTCACGTACCTGCTGCCATCGTTGCCGCCGCCGCCGTCCACCGGGCGCCCGACCCTCCGGCAACGCCTGGGCCTCGACGCGTTGACGCTGCTCAAACATCACGATCACCGGGTGGTCTTCATCATGGTGGCATTGTTCGCGGTGCCCATCGCCGCGTATTACCCGTACACGCCGCCGCACCTGAAGGACCTGGGGCTGGCGCGCACCAGCGCCTGGATGACGCTGGGCCAGATCACCGAGGTGCTCGCGATGTTCCTGCTCGCCCGGTTGTTCACCAACTGGCGGCTCAAGTGGATTTTCACCGCCGGCCTGGCCCTGGGCGTGGCGCGGTACGCCCTGTGCGCGCTGGACGGACGGGTGTGGATTCTGGCCGGCATCACGCTGCACGGCGGCTCGTTCACGCTGGTGATCATCACCACCCAGATTTACCTCGACTCACGCGTGGACCCGGCCTGGCGCGCGCGCGCGCAGGCGTTGATGACGCTGCTGACCAGCGGCGTGGGCTACCTGATCGGCTACCTGGGCAACGGCTGGTGGTTTGCCGTGAACACCCGGCCCGACGGCCCGAATTGGCCGGTATTCTGGGGCGGCCTCTCCGCGGCGATGACGGGCGTGCTGGCGTATTTCCTCATCGCGTATCACGGGCGGGGTCCCCGCCAGAAAAACCCCGGTTTGGCGAAGTAAATGGCGCGTGTTCCCGGCGCGCGGGATATCTCAGGTCTGCTGGAACAAGCACCGGCTGGAGTTCCAAACGGCGACTTGACAGTTCGCCGCGGAGACCTTGGCGAAGAGGGCGGGGGGGTGAAGGCGGCCAGCGTGGTTTCCGTCTCGGTTTGCAGCCGGCGCAGCTCGGTTTGCTTCGTCTCCAGCGCGTCGAGGCGCGTCACGATGCGGCGTTGCTCAAAAATGGCGTTTCAAGTTCACGAAAGTATTTGTCGAGGCCGTCGCGCAATCCTCGGAGGGTCAAAATCGCCTTGTTATAATGCTGGAGCTTGTAGTGCCCATATTCCCACTCATCGACCAAGAACAGATGCTCGCGATTCCGATAATCCCACAGCCATTCGAGGTTCGCTTGCAATTTGCCATCAATAGCATCCAACTCGCGCAGCTTCTTGATCCGCGCCTTATAGCCTGTGTTCTTGCTGCAGACGCCGCGCAGCGCATCCTTGGTGATGCTCTCCGCCAGGCTTCCGACAAGGCACACGCCTTCTTTGATCAACATCTCCCTCGGCGTTCCCCACAGGTCATTTCGATTGAGCACCCAGCGATAAACGTCAGAGAGAATTAGCGTGTAGGCGATATTCCGTCGCAGGTTCTCGCTTCGGATGAACCAAAATTTCTCGCGGAAATAGGTGGCCGTGCGTAGCACTCCGCGCGGGAATCGGACTTTCGTCCGTATTTCTCCTCCAGCCTTCAGTGCGTCTTCGAGTGTTTGAAGGTCATTCCCGATTCGCTCGACCAATGTTCCAATGCTGCTGCTCATAATTCTCCTTTGAAGGCCTTGGCGAGAAGGGCGGGGGGAAGGCGGCCAGCCCGGCTTCCGTCTCGGTTTGCAGTGGCCGCAGCTTGGTCTGTCACGCGCCAGTGGTCGGTTCGGCTCGAGCCGACACGACCGCGCGGGGCTTCCTTGAGCATGATTTGACCAAAGTTCACAGCCCCAGCTTCTTGAACCGGCTGTTCACTTCCTTGAAATGGAATTCCAGGGAGCAAAGCTGCTCCAGTTCGCCGTCCTTGAAGTGCTTCGCCACGTCGGGGTCGGATTTCAGGACTTCGAGGAAGTCGGCGTCGTCGCGGCCGGCGTGCTTGACCTCCCAGGTCTTCATCGCGTTGCGCTGGACCAACGCGTAGGCGTCTTCGCGGGTCAAGCCCTTCTTGATGAGCGCCAGCAGCACGGTCTGGCTGTTCCACATGCCCAGGCTCAGGCCGAGATTCTTCTTCATGTTCTCGGGATAGACGTTCAGGCCGTCCATCAAGCGCGTGAGCAGGCCAAACATGTAGTCGAGCAAGGTGCAGGAGTCGGGGAAGATGATCCGCTCGACCGAGCTGTGGCTGATGTCGCGCTCGTGCCAGAGCGCGACGTTTTCCAGCGCCGCCTGCGCGTTGCCGCGCAGCACGCGCGCGAGACCGGTGAGGCGTTCCCAGGTGATGGGATTGCGCTTGTGCGGCATGGCGCTGCTGCCTTTCTGGCCCTTCGTGAACGGCTCCTCGGCTTCCAGCACCTCGGTGCGTTGCAAGTGGCGGAACTCGACGGCCCAGCGCTCGACGCTCGCGCCGACCAGGGCCAGCGCGGTCTGGAATTCCGCGTGGTTGTCGCGCTGGACCACCTGCGTGGCGATGGGCGCGGGGCGGAGGGCGAGCTTCTCGCAGACCCAGGCCTCGACGCCCGGGCTGAGGTGCGCGCTGGTGCCGACGGCGCCGGAGAGTTTGCCAACGGCCGCGACTTCGCGGGCACGTTGCAGGCGGTCGAGCGCCCGGCCGAATTCGTCGTACATCAGCGCGAGCTTCAGCCCGAAGGTGGTCGGTTCGGCGTGGATGCCGTGGCTGCGACCGATGCAGGGCGTGAACTGGTATTCGCGCGCGCGCCGGGCGACGATCTCGCGCACTTTCTTCACGTCGGCGATCAGGATGTCCGCCGACTGGACCATCTGCACGGCGAAAGCGGTGTCAATGACGTCGCTGCTGGTGAGGCCGAAGTGAAACCAGCGGCTGGCGGGGTCGTTGATGGCCTCGGCGACAGCGGTGGTGAAGCCGATGACGTCGTGGTTGAGCGTCTTCTCCAGCTCGCGCTGGCGGGCGACCAGGCCGGGCAGGTCGGCGAACCACTTGTCGCAGCCGGCCTTGATCCGGGCGAAGTCCGCGGCCGGCACGACGCCCTCCCGCACCAAGGCTTCGCTGGCGAGCAACTCGATCTGGAGCCAGATGCGGAGCTTGTTTTCGTCAGTCCAGATGGCCCGCATCTCCGGGCGGGAATAGCGCGTAATCATGGCGCGAGTCTAGCGGACGCCGGCCGCGGGGGTCGAGTGCGGGAAGAAAGAACAGAGAAACCGCCAGCAAACTGGCGGTCCCGCCCTCCGGCAACGGCGACCATGCGCCGGGCGTGCCTCAATTCCCTGCGGGTCAGGCCATGCCTTGGGTGGGGCAAAGCTGCGGCCAGGGGCGGTTGAAGAGGGGGTGGTTAAATGAGTTACATGCCTCGCGCCTTTGTGCCATCGGGCGGAATTCTCGGGATGGCCGGGAGGAGTTGCGGGACGAGCCCGCTCAATTGACCGGCTCGGGCGACTCGCCCACCCGCCGGCCTGCGGCCACCACGAAGGCGTGCCCGTCGGTGCGGACCAGGGCCGCGCCCTGGCCGGCAAACAGGCCCAGCAGTTCGTCGTCCGAGATCTCGCGCCACCGCCCGGCCGGGTCACCCGTCCGCACGATGACCACGCTGGCGGGATCGCTGACCACGACTTGCACCTTGCCCGCCTGACTCCTGATGGTGGCCACCGTTGTCGCAACCTCGCCTGCCCGACCCGGCTGGACATTCCTTGAAACCTCCGGCGAGGCCGGCCGTTCCGGCGCCAGCCACCACATGCCTGCCGTAGTCAGCGCCAACGCCGCCGCGGTGGCCACGACGTTTTGGACGCGCCGGCGCTGACGCCGACGCTGGACGCCTTGCAGCATTTCCGCCAGCGAGGCTTCGCGGAAATTCGCGGTTGAATCGCCGGCGAACAGGTCGTCCAGCAAAACGCGGTAGTCAGGATTCATGCTTCAACTCCTCCAAGATCGCCGCCTTCAGCCTGCGGCGGATGCGGCCCAGCCGGGACTCGACCGCCTTGTCCGTCTCGCCCGCGGCGGCCGCGAGCTCGTGGACCGACGCGTCGGCGAAGTATTTGTGCTCGATCAGGCCGCGTTCGTCGGCCGGCAAAGCCCGCATCGCCCGCGCCAGGGCCTCGGCGAGCCGCTGGTCGGGGTCCGCGGGCGCGGCCGGTTCGTCGCGGTGATGCCACGCGAGGAAGCGGTCGAGGAAGGCGAGGTAGCGGTGGCGTTTGCGCCGCTCGTCCACCGCCGCGCTGCGGGCCAGCACCGTGAGCCAGCTCCAGAACACCGCCTCGGTGTCGAACCGCCGGATGTGCCGCACCGCGCGGAGCAAGGCCGCCTGCAAGGCCTCGCGGGCGGCCTCCTCGTTGCCGCGCGTCACCACGAGCAGGTAACGCCGGAGCCGCTCGAAGTAGGCGTCATGAAACTCGCGCCACGCGGCCTCTTCGCCCGCCGCCATCCGCCGCGTGAGTGCCGCGATCCCGGATGGCCCGGGGGCGGGCTCCGCTGTCACGTCTGTCACCGGCGGCGACTCTGCACTCCACGCCATGCTGGGAATGCATTCGGGCACGACACGAGGTTACTTCGCCGGCGGAGGCGGCGCAGCGGCAGCCGGGGCGGGCGCCGGCGGGAGCGCTTTGACCGCCTTGATTCCCCGCTCAAGCTGGCTGAGAACCTGGGAAACGACCTCGAGGCCTTGCACGTCGCCCACGACAATCAACAGCCTGGTGTTTTCGTGAAATTTCATTTCCGGCTCGACCTCCTGGCCGCTCATTTTCCAGCCCGTTTGAATGGCGGTGGTGATGTCCTCGAGCTTGTACTCGTCCAGATACGGGCCGAGTTGGAAGTACCGCACCCGGCGTTCCGGGGGCTTGGGCGGCGGCTCGGACGGCATGACCGGCTCCTCCCGGTAGAAGTACCAGATGGCATCGTCGGATGGCTCACCCTCGGTGCGAAAGCCGAAGCTGGTGGTGAATTGACTGTAAGCCCGTTGGGGTCCAAAAGAGCCGGGCATCTGGCCAGTCGGTACGGTCACGGTTCTCCGACTGGCGGCCTCCAGGGCCTGGAAAAGCTGGACGATGTTCACGTCTTTCACCCGCATGGCCGGCAGGCGGGTGTCCTCGTAATCCTGCGGGATGATGGCGTTGACCTCCCGGCCGCGCGCCTGCGACACCGCGGCGATGAACTCGGCGGGCGAACCGCCGGGGAAATCGAGGCCGAAGCGGATCAGGTCGAGTGCCTTAGGCGGCAAGCCTGTGGCCGGGTCCACGAAGGCGGATGCGGACCGGGTGGGCACCGGCGGGGCGGGCTGAGCTTGCTGGGCGGGCCTGACTTGCTGAGCGGACAACGCCCCGGCCGTGTGCCAGGCCAGCAGGAAGATCAAGGTTCGTTTCATGATCGGTCGTTGCGAGTTGCGTTTCATCACTCCGTTACACGACGCCGGTGGCGAAATCCTTCGCGCGCGTTTTCGCGTAAGTTGCCTCGGTGACAGCACAGCCTGGATTTCTGCAAGCATTTGGCGGGTAGAGGAGCAGGCGTCTCGTGCCATCAACGTGAAGTCCGAAGGTCGAAAGCCGAAGCCGAAAACCAGGAACCAAGAACCAGAACCCCCGTACTTGGTACCCCGAATCTCGTGCCCCAAGAGAAGGCTCGCCAGAGTTTCGCCCCACTGACGCGGCTGACAGCAGCGAAATCCGAAACCCGAAATCCAAACGCCTCGCACCCCGCGCCACGGGCCTCGCACCTTTCTCCCACATCCGGCATCCGCTTTCCAGTAACCAGTAACCACGAACCCGTGACCACGAACCAACAACCAAATCCACATTGCCCGGCCGCGGACCCGGCCACAGACTTCGCCGGATGAAATCCTGGCTCCGTCTGCTGGCGCTCGTGCTCCCGGTGGCCTTGCTGGCCGGCCCGGTCCGCGCCGCCACGCGCCCGAACGTCCTGTTGTGCATCGCTGACGACGCCTCGTGGCATCACTTCGGCGCGAACGGCGACCCGGTCGCACGCACGCCCGCGTTCGACCGCGTGGCCCGCGAGGGCGTGAACTTCCGCCACGCCTTTACCTCGGCGCCCAGTTGCACGCCGTCCCGCGGCGCCTTGCTCACCGGCCAGCATTTCTGGCGACTGGGCGAAGGCGCCAATCTCTGGAGCCGCTGGCCAAACACCGCGGCCGTCTATCCCGATCTGCTGGCGCGGGCGGGCTACCGCGTCGGCCTCCAGGGCAAGGGCTGGGGGCCGGGCGACTTCAAGTTTCACGGCCGCGCGCACAACCCGGCCGGTCCGCCGGTGAAAGACTTTGCCACGTTCCTGGACAGCGTGCCGCGGGGCACGCCATTTTGCTTCTGGTTTGGCAGCTCCGATCCGCACCGGCCTTACGAGCGCGGCTCCGGTCTGAAGGCTGGCTCGCGCCTGGAAGATGTGCGCGTGCCGCCATTCCTGCCGGACACGCCCGCGGTGCGCAGCGACCTGCTGGACTACTCCGCCGAGATTGCGCGCTTCGACCGCGACGTGGGCGCCCTGCTCAAGCTGCTCGAAGAACGCGGCGAGCTGGACAACACGATCGTGGTCATCACCAGCGACAACGGCTTCCCTTTCCCGCGTGGCAAGGCGACCTGTTACGACGCCGGCACCCGCATGCCACTGGTCATTCGCTGGCCCGCGCGCGTGCCGGGCGGACGCGTGGTGGACGATTTCGTGAGCCTCACCGATCTCGCGCCCACGTTTCTCGAAGCCGCCGGCCTCCCGCCGCCGCGTGAGATGACCGGCCGCAGCCTGCTGCCGTTGCTGAGATCGAACCGCGGCGGACAAGTCGTGCGCCGCCGCGACCGCGTCTTCTTCGGCCGCGAGCGGCACGCGAACGTGCGCGAGGGCGACCTCGGCTATCCCGTCCGTGCCCTTCGCACACCGGAGTTCCTTTACCTGCGTAACCTCGAGCCCGATCGCTGGCCGGCGGGCGATCCGCCGATTTACGGCGACGTGGACCAAGCCAACGACATCGCGGGTTCGCCGAGCAAACAGGCGGTGGTCGAGCACGGCGACGACCCGGCGGCGCGGCGGCTGTTCGAGCTGGCCTTTGGCAGGCGGCCGGCCGAGGAACTCTACGATCTGCGGGCCGATCCGTGGCAGATGAACAACGTGGCCGGCGACCCGTGTTACAGCCGCCAGCGCCGGCAACTCGCCGGCGAACTCGCGCGCGAATTGAAACGCACCGCCGACCCGCGCGCGAGCGGCCAGGGCGGCGTGTTCGACCAATACCCTTACGTGACCGGCGGCACGGTGGTACGGCCCACGAAGCATTGAGATCGCAAGCCCAAGTGGGCGGGCGGCACGCACTGCGCCGCGGCCGACTTCGGCTTTCGGGTCAAGCGGCGCGACCACGAACCAGCCCAGCCCAGCCGGAGACCGCTTCGGCGGGTCAGTCTATTCCACCTGCACCACGCGATAGAACCGCCCGGCGGCCTGGCCGCGGCAATCGGTCCACGAAGCGCCCATGCCACTGGCGATGATGATCTCGCTGGCGTCCCGCCAGTCCGGGCTGGACAAGGAGTCGGTGAACTGCACCCGGTACGCGGCGCCAGGCTCGCAGCGCCAGGCCAGGACCAGACAGGGGCCGGTGAGTTCCGCTCTGGCATCGAGCGCGAACAGCACCTCGAGCGTCACCGCCACCCCGCGCGTGCCGCCGCCGGAGTGAATGCGCAAGTTGTGGCTCGGCGCGCCGGCGGCGAGGCCGCTGCGATCCACTTTCAAAGTCAGCGTGGCCGCCTGGCCGGGCTCGAGTTCGCCGCGCGCTGGCCCGGCGCGCAACCACGTCGGCAGCGCGTCCGTGACCGCCCAGACCAGCGGACGACCGCCGGAGTTCGTTAGCAAGACGGCTGTTTCCGTTTCATTGCCTTCGAGCGCGACCTGGGAAGGTTCCACCGTCAACTTGGGGGCTGGCGCCGCGCCCACCAACGCCGGCCCGCCGGGATCGAGCAGGTTGCCGTCTGCCAGCAGGTCGAGATCCCCGCGCTCGCCGTCCACGAGGTGCAAGGTCACGCGATGGCCGTCAATCTCCGCGCCGGTCCGGCCGTCGTACAGGAACTCGTACCAGCGCGGCGATGGTGAGTCGGGCCGGGCGCCATGCTTGTAGTACGAGTTGAACGGGATGCCTTCCGGAAACTCCAACTGAATCACGATTTCGCCGCCCGGCTCCACCGCCCCGAACGCCTGGACGGTGAAGGCGCCCAACGGCAGTGCCACGCCTGCGGGCAGCCCGGTGAGGTCCGGCGGATCCACCGGCGTGACGCCGGCGATGGCCTGGCGGTCGACGACGCGCGACCAGAAGTAATGCCTGCCATCGCGGGTATGGCGCGCGGTCACATGGTCCTGCAGGTGGTCGGGCACGCCGTCGCCGTCATGGAGCGGGTCGTTGCCTGCGGGGCCCATTTCCTCGGCGTCGGGCGCGCCGTCGCCGTCCTGGTCGGGCTCGCTCGTTTCGGGCGCGAAAACAAAGACGTCGTGCGACCAATTGGCGTCGAGGAGGCCGGGCTTGATGTTGGCCGAGTCTGAATCGAAGGCGAGGACGCGGCCGTCCCGGCTGATGGCGACGCCGCGGGCGCCGGCGTGGTTTGGCTCCGTGTCGCCGCCGCAGGTGCAGGCGCTCACGCGGCGGGTCTCGCCCGTCTGCCGATCGTGCAGAAACACGTCTGTGACGATGGTGCGCTTCTCGGGCACGAGCGCCGCCTTGGAAAGGAACACGACCCGCCGGCCGTCGCCGCTGATGTCCGGCGCCCAACTGAACGCGTACTGCGGAAGGGGGGTAAGCGTCGGTGGCGGCCCCTCCAAGCCCCCGCTGGTCAGGCTCACCCGTGTCGTCTGGCCGGTTTCGCGGTCATGCACGAACACGTCGCGGCAGGCGTTGGCGTCACCGGGCACGAGATTGCTGGCGACCGAGTCGAACGCGACAAAACGGCCATCGATGCTGAGGGCCGGCCGGGTTTCGCCGCGGGCGCCACCGGTGGTTCGGCCGGAATGGCCGTTGGCTTCGCCGCCGGTCGAGGAAACGCTGATCCGCGTGGTCTGGCCAGTCGCCCGGTCGTGGACAAAAACGTCGGCGGCATTGTTCTGATCGGCGGGCACTAAATTTGAAGCATCCGAGCCGAAAGCGACGAACCGGCCGTCGCCGCTGACCGCGGCACCCCACGAAGCCGCGTTCGCCGGCGTGCCGTCGCTGGCCACGCTCACGCGGCTGATCCGTCCGCTGGCCAGTTCGATCGCGAAGATGTCCGCGACGCCGTTGGCGTCGTCGGGCGTCAGGTTGCCCGCGTCCGAGGCGAACACCACCACTGCGCCGTCGGCGCTGATCCGCGGCGGCCCGCTGTGCCCGTCGGCCTCGTTGCCGCCCGCCAGGCTGGTCAGCCGCCGGAGGGTGTTGTGGCGGCGGTCGCGGACGAAAATGTCGATCTTGCCGTTGCGGTCCGGAGGCGCGAGGTCCGCCGCCGACGAGCGGAACACGATGAACCGGCCGTCGCCGCTGATGTCCGCGTCGTGGCTCGAGCCCGGCACGTCCGCTTCGCCGCCGCCCCCGCGAGTGCTGACCCGCTCGGTCGTGCCGGCCCAGCGGTCGCGCACAAAAATGTCGCTGCACCAGAACTGATCGAAGCCGCCGCCTTCGTGGAAGATGAGTTGCGCGTTGTTGCCGTCCCCGGCCACCAGGTTGATCGCCGTTGAGTGAAACACCACGTAACGGCCATCGGCGCTGAGCGCTGGGCTTTCGCTGTCGGCCGTGTGCCAGTACTGGCCGTCGTCCGCCCAGCCCAGAGCCAGCACGCCCCGGGTCGGTTGCTCGCCCGAGCTGACGCTGGCGAGTTCCAGTCCATCAACGCATTCGTTCGGTCCGTTCACGGTGGACAACCAGGCCCGCGGGCCGCCGGTGGTCCAGTTGCCCGCGGCGTCGCCCGCTTCGACGGCGAACTCGAAGCGCTGTCCCGGCAACAGGCAGCTCAGGGCGAAATTCGTGGTGCCGCCATCCACGAGTGTGTGCAGGCGCGCGCTGCCGCGCTCGATGAGATGGATGCCGTACCGGTCCACCTCGACATTGTCCTGCGCCGGCGTCCATTCCAGGACCAGCCGGTGGGTCTGGCGTTCCGCGGCGTAGAGCCGGCTACCTGCGGGCCAGGTCGGTGGTGTGACGTCCCGCGTCGCAATCCGCAACCACGGGCCGTCGGTGCTCCACTGGTCCAGGGCATCGCGAGCCTGCACCCGGAATTCGTAGCTTTGGCCGATGACCAGGTTGCTGACGTAATGACCACGCTTCTGCGCGTCCAGGGTCGCCAACACCGCACCGTCCTGGAAGACGCGGTGAGCCGTCACCGCCGCGTCATCCACCGCCGCCGGCCATTCGAGGTGCAGGGAGGTTTCCAGCACTTGGTCGGCGGCGAGCCGGGCGTCGAGCGGCCAGGCGGGCGCGGCGTTGGGCTTTGCGGTCTTCACCGTGACCGTAAGCGGCTCCGGCGACCACAACTCGGCCTCGTTCCGGGCGCGAACCGAGAAGCGATACTCTGTTTCCGGCGCCAGTTCCTGCACGGTGAACTCGGTTTGTCCGGGCGTCAGCGTCCCCAAGACCTGTTCGGCCGGCGCGTCCTGCCGGATTTCGTAGGCGACGATCCGGCCGCCGTTGCTGCGCGCGGTGGGGCGGACCAGGCGCAGGCTGGTGGGCCGCACCGCGGTGGCGGTCAGCTTCGCCCCATCCGGCCAGTAAGGCGCGTCGAGCGGAATCTCGACGCAATCGAGAGCGGCGGCGTTCGCCAGCAAGTGGACCGTGCCGCTGCCGGTTCGGGCGACGTGGAAGTCCGGTTGGGCTTCGAGAAAGCCGAAGTTCGCCACGCTGGCGCCGCTGACCGCGTGCGAGCCGTCCAGGGTCCGCTCCAGCCACACCTCGGCCGCCTGCGCGGGATAGCGCACCAGGCTCAGCAGGTCGCCGCAAGGGCTGAACCGCACTTCGGCCGTGCCTTCGAAGCTCCAGCCGTTGATGACCTGCCGGCGGCGCGGCAGGTTCACGAGGTTCAAGCTCACGCCGTTCTCGACGTTGAACAGGTACGCCAGCGAGGCGTTCTCCGCATCCGGGCTGAACCCCCACGCCGCCAGACCGAATCGCTGCCCCGCCTCGCCGGGTCGCGACACCGCCTGGTAATCGTGCCGCTAGACCTCGGTCAGACTGCCGACCTCCACCGCCCACAGATGCATACCCGTCACCGGGCTGCGGCTGACGTGCAGCAGGTAACGCCCAGCCGGACTGAACACCGACATCGCCTCGCCCACGGTGGTCTGGATTTCCCAGGCCGCTTGCGCGGGAGTCGCGAGGTTGTAGAGCCAGACGAAGTGCTGCGACGGAATCCTCGGTTCGCCGGGCCGGGTCGCGTGGATCACCAGCCCGCGTTCATCCGGGCCGAAGCCCCAGCCGATCGCAGCCGAAGCAGGACCGAACGTGAGGACTTCCTTTCCCGCCTGGCGCACCACGAGGCCGTTGCCAGCGGCGAACGGTTCCACTGTGAAGGTGCCGCGCGGAGACTGCAGGGCATTCCACGCGACGCTGGCAATGCCCGACCGTACGTAAGCGCCGGTGCGATCGCAGCCACAGTCAATGCCCGGACGCGGAATCTGGCCGAAGGCGGAGACGGCGAGGGGCAGAAGCAGCCCCCAGGGCAAAACGTTCCTTTTCATGGCTCGCAATCCGCGGATGCGGAATTTCCTTTCCGGCCCGGCGCCGCGACTCTGACATCTTCGCCCAGCCTCCCCGGCCAAACCCAGGCAATGCGAAAGCAAGCACGGCTCGCGGCACCCACCCCGTTTTTACGACAAGCGCAGAGTATCAGCATCGGCCATGCATGTCGAAATCGAAATGGCGTTTCACGAATGCACACGCTTGCCGCTGATTCCCGCTGGATAGGTCGTGGCTCCGCCGCCCGCCCGCAAGACCGCGTTTTGATTTTACCCGCCCGCCGCGCGGTCTATCTTGCGCGCGATGGCGACCGCCACTCCGCTGCTCGAAGTCCAGGGCGTGACCAAACGCTACGCCGGCCAGACCGCCGAACCGCCGGTCTTGTCGAACGTCAATCTGACGCTCGAACGCGGCGAATCGCTGGCCGTGGTCGGGCCGTCCGGCTGCGGCAAGACCACGCTGCTGAACATCATCGGCACCCTCGACCGCCCCACCGCCGGCGTGGTGCGCCTGGAGGGCCGCGACCTCACCGCGCTGGACGAGCGCGCGCTGGCCGGGGTGCGCAACCGCCAGATCGGCTTCGTCTTCCAGATGCACCACCTGCTGCCGCAGTGCACCGTGCTCGAAAACGTGCTCGTGCCCACGCTGGCCGCGCGCAATGAGGTGCTCCGCGACGGCGCGCCCGAACGCGCCCGGCGGCTGCTCGAGCGCGTGGGCCTGGGCGCCCGCTTCCATCACCGCCCCGGCCAGTTGTCCGGCGGCGAGCGCCAGCGAGCCGCGGTGGTGCGCGCCCTCATCAACGAACCCCAGCTTCTGCTCGCCGACGAACCCACCGGCGCGCTGGACCGCGCCTCCGCCGAAAACCTCGCGCAGTTGCTGGCCGACCTGAACCGCGAGCTGCACCTCACGCTCATCGTCGTCACCCACTCGCCCGACCTGGCGCGGCGGATGCAGCGCGTGATGGAACTCCGCGACGGCGCTTTGCGTGAGTCCCCGGCCCGCGTCTGAAATCCCCCGCATGTCCAAGCTCCGCCTGATCCTGCGCAGCCTCCGGTTTCACGCGCGCTCGCACCTCGGCACGCTGCTCGGCGTGGCGGTGGCCGCCGCCGTTTTGGTCGGCGCGCTGGTGGTGGGCGATTCGGTGCGCGGCACGCTGCGCGAACTGGCCTTGCTGCGCCTGGGCCGGACGACGTTGGCGCTCGCCTCGGGCGACCGGCGGTTCACCACCACGCTGCCGCTTTCGCTGCACCAGGGCTTGACCCAGGCCGGCCTCGTCCGGCCCGGCGCTCCGCCCGTGCTGGCGGCCGCGCTGCAACTGCCCGGCGTGGCCGTGAACACGGACGGTTCGGCCCGCGCCAACCGCGTCCAGGTGCTCGGCGTGGACGCCGCCTTCTGGCAGTTCGCGCCCGCGCCGCCCGCGTGGGGCGAAATCCCCGCCGACGCTGTGGTGCTCAACCAGCCGCTGGCCGCGCAACTCCGCGTCCAGACCGGCGACACCGTCCTGCTGCGCGTGCAAAAGCCGCAGGCGCTCTCGCCGGACGCGCCGCTGGCCCCGGAGGAGGACGCCACGGTGGCGTTGCGGCTGCGCGTGCAGGCGGTGGCGGGCGACGCGCAGTTCGGGCGGTTCGGCCTCCAAGCCAGCCAGGTCGCGCCGTTCAACGCTTTCGTGTCGCTCGCCGCCTTGCAGCAGCGTGTCGGCGCCGCCTACCGAGCGAACCTCCTTCTGGCCGCCGAGCCGGAGCCGCTGGCCGCGGGACAGAGTCGCGTGGCGGGCAACGTGGTCGTCTGGTCCGGCGCCGTGCCGGTGAACTTCACCGAGCAGCTTGAGCGCCTGCTGACGCAGCGCTGGCAACTGGCCGACGCCCAGCTCGAATGGCGGCATGTGCCGGAGTCCGGCGTGCTCGAGCTGCGCAGCAGCCGCGTATTCCTCGATCCACCGGTGTACGAGGCGGTCTTCGGCGGCCCCGGCGTCACCAACGCGCTGGTCAACCGCCTGCCGCGCGAGCTGCCCGGCGTCGTGCCCGCCGGCGTGTTGACGTATTTCGTGAACGAACTGCGCGTCGGCGACCGCGCCGCGCCGTACTCGATGGTCGCCGCCACCGGCCCGCCGCTCGCGCCGCCGGACCTGCGCGCCGAGGAAATCCTCATCACGCAATGGCTGGCGGACGATTTGCAGGCGAAGGCCGGCGACGAACTGACCTTGACCTATTACGTGGTCGGCGCGATGCGTCAGCTCGAGGAAAAGTTCGCCACGTTCCGCGTGCGCGCGGTGCTACCCATGACCACGCCCGGACTCGACCGGCATCTGATGCCGGACTTCCCCGGCATGACCGACGCCGAAAACTGCCGCGACTGGGACACCGGCCTGCCCATTGACAACACCCGCATCCGGCCCCAGGACGAGGACTACTGGCGCGAGTTCCGCGGCACGCCCAAGGCGGTCATCAGCCTGGCCGCGGGGCAGCGGCTTTGGGAAAACCGGTTTGGCAACCTCACCGCCATCCGCTTCCGCCTGCCGGCCGGGCTGGGAACCGACCGCACTGCCCTGGCGCGGGCGCTGCCGTCCTACCAGGTCGGGCTGAGCACGATGCTGACCCGCGCGCTCGACCCGGCGGTGTTCGGCCTGCGGTTCGAGCCGGTGCGCGCCCAGGCCTTGGCGGCCAGCAACCAGGCGCAGGACTTCGGCCAGCTTTTTCTCGGATTCAGCCTGTTCCTGATCGTGGCGGCGCTGCTGCTGCTGGCGGTGCTCTTCCAGTTCAGCATCGAGCGGCGCGCCCCCGAGCTGGGCACGCTGCTGGCGCTGGGCTTCAAGCCCGGCCAGGCCGGCCGGCTCCTGCTGGCCGAAGGCGCGCTGGTCGCGCTGGCCGGCGGCGCGCTCGGCGCTTGGGGCGGCAGCGGCTACGCACGGACCATGTTGCACGGACTGTCCACGATCTGGAGCGACGCCGTGGGCGGCACGCCGCTGAACTACCACGCGCAAGCCGCCACGCTGCTCGGCGGCCTGGGCGCGGCGGCGGCGGTCGCGGTGCTCACCATGTGGATCACGCTGCGCCGGCAGGTGCGGTTGCCCGCGCGCCAACTCCTGGCGGAAGGCGCCGTGGAAGGCCTGGGCGAACAGACGGCGGCGGCTTCATGGAAAAAGCCGCTTGGGCTCGCGCTGGTCTGCACCGTCACTGCGCTGGCCTTGGTGGGATGGGCGCTGGCCGATCCGGAACGCAACGCGGCGGGACTGTTCTTTGGCGCCGGCGCGCTGTTGCTGCTGGCCGCGCTGGCGGGGGTGTCGGCGTGGCTGCGGCGGCTGGGCGTCTCCGAATCCGCCGCGCGCCTGTCGCTGGGCGGCATGGGCGTGCGGAGCGCCACGCGGCAGCGACGTCGCAGCCTGGCAGTGGTGGGGCTGCTGGCGTGCGGGAGTTTCCTGGTGGCCTCGATCGGCGTGTTCCGGCTCGATGCCAGGCGCGGCGTCGAGCGACGCGCCGCGGGCACCGGCGGTTTTGCCTTGATCGCCGAAGCCACGCAGCCGGTCGTGCAGGACCTGAACGCCGCCGCCGGCCGGGACGCGTACGGCCTCGACTCGAACACGCTGGCCGGCGTGTCCTTCGTGCCATTCCGGGTGCGCGACGGCGACGACGCAAGCTGCCTGAACCTGAACCGCGCCCAGACGCCACGGCTGCTGGGCGTGAAGCCGGAACTGCTGGCCGGGCGCAGCGCGTTCACCTTCGCTAAGCTCACAGACCGCGCGCGCGTCGCACAGCCCTGGCTGGCGCTCAAGCGCGGCGCCGGTCTCGCCGACGACGAAGTGCCCGCCATCGGCGACGCCGCCTCGATCCAATGGGCGCTGGGCCGGAAGGTGGGCGACACGCTAGATTACGCCGACGAGCGCGGGCGGAAGTTCAAGTTGCGCCTGGTGGGCGCGGTGGCGAACTCGGTCCTGCAAGGCAACCTGGTGATTGACGAGGCGGAGTTTGTACGGCGCTTCCCCTCGACCGCCGGTTACCGGTACTTCCTCGTGGACACACCGCCGGACCGGGCGGACGCCGTGGCCGCGGAACTCACGCGCGGCTTGCGCGACCTCGGCCTGGAGGTCATGCCGGCCGCGCGGCGGCTGGCCGCGTTCAACGCGGTGCAGAACACTTACCTGGGCACGTTCCAGGTTCTGGGCGGGCTGGGGCTGCTGCTGGGCAGCGTGGGCCTGGGCGTGGTGGTGCTACGCAACGTCTTCGAGCGCCGGGGCGAGCTGGCCTTGCTGCTGGCGCTGGGGTTCCGCCGCCGTGCGCTGCGGGTGCTCGTGGTGAGCGAACACCTGGCTCTGCTGGGCGCCGGGCTGGCGGCGGGCGTGCTGGCGGCGGTGCTCGCGGTGCTGCCGGCCGTGATCGCGGCCGGGACCGACGTGCCGCTGGTTTCGCTCGGCGCCACGCTGGCGGCCATCCTGGTCAACGGCGCGATCTGGACCGCCCTGGCCACCGAGACCGCGCTGCGCGGCGAACTGCTGGCCGCGTTGCGCAATGCCTGAGGCGGTACGAACCACCAATGGACACGAACGGACACGAATCGCCCCAACGCGGCGAGGCCGCTTTTCAAAGGGATGGCCGCAAAAAGGCGCAAAAGGCGCAGAGCGCTTCCGGCCCTGGCGCCTCTTTGCGGCCCGGCTTTGCTGAAAGACCAAGACGCGCGCGGTTGTAGCGCGGATGGAAACCACTCGAGGTGGGAGGTGGCGATCAGAAATCCGGCGGGCATGTGCGCCCCGCATGGAACCCACCCTCCCGCGGCACCAAGAACCCGGTGACTGGCACGGTTGCGGGAAGATCGGCGTTTCCTTTCCCCCCACCCCAACCCTCTCCCCCGGGGAGAGGGAGAAGCGCGCTCCTTCTCAGGTGAAAATCCGCGGCGGGGCTGGCGGGACGCGCTTCCTAGCGGCTGCCATCCTGGTGTCGGCGCCAGCTGCGCCGGGTGCATTCGTGTCCATTCGTGGTTCCTCCCAAGCTGCGGCTCAGGCGGTCATCCAGCGGGCGCGGGCGTGGCATTCCTCGACCACGCAATCCATGAGCGGTGTGCGCCGGCCCATCCACAGCACGCCCACGTCAACGGGCGGGAAGTCGGTCAGCGGAATCAGGCGCACCTTGGGCGAGGGCGGCATCTTCGGGATGTGCAGGCCCAGCCCGAGGCCGAAGCCGCCGGCCACGTAAGCCTCCACCAGGCCCAGCGAACTGACTTCCAGGCTCGGATACCATTCGAGCTTGCGCCGGGCGAGCTGGCGCTGGAAATGGCGGCAGATGCCCTCGGAAGGCGGCAATGTCACCAGCAGATCCTCGATCTTGTCCCGCCGCCAGAGTTCGTCGGCGCCGCGCAGCGGGCTGTTGTGGGGCACCAGCAGCGCGAGGTGAAGCTGGATCAGCCGCTCGCGTTTGATGCCGGGCGGCAGCGCGCCTTCGATCATCGTGATCGCCAGGTCAATCTCGCGGGCGAGCAGCCAGGATTCGAGCTGCGGCTGGTAGCCTTCGCGCAGGTAAGGCTTCAGGTCCGGATAGCGCCGACGGATCTTGAGCAGGATTTCCGGCAGGTGATCGCGCTGCACCACCTCGGACGCACCAATGCGAATCTGCCGCGCCGCGCCGCCGGTGAGGCGTTGCTCGACCGCGTCAAGCTGGCCGAAGAACGGCTCGATGAACTGGAACAACTCCTCGCCCGCGGGCGTGAGCGCAAAGGGCCGGCGCTGAAAAAGCGTCAGCCCGAGGTCGGCCTCGAGCCGGATGAGCTGGGCGCTGACGGCCGGTTGCTGGATGCCGTAAGGCATGCGCCGCACTGCGGCCATGATGCCGCCGTGGCGGGCGACGTAGTAGAACAGTTCGAGGTGGTGGATGTTGAGCATGGCAGGTGACCGGCCGCAGCTTGCGCCGGCCGGGCGCGCCGGGCAAGCTGCGCGCGTTGCGCCGGATGGGACAGGCGCATCTCAATTTCGTGCCCGCAGCGGAGGGGTCGTAGTAGCACAGGCGACCTCGCCTGTGGCCGTGTCGCGGACGACCCGCCCGCGGGACCGCGGTCTGACGACCGCAGTCCCGAAAGGTCAGGGCTCGACGGAGTCTCGCCCCACCACGTCAAGGCCGGACCGCATAAAAGTGAGATGCGCCTGACGGGAAATTCGATCCGGCATGAGGAGCGCCCGAGCCGTGCGCGCAGCGGCGGGCGCGTCGCCCGCTTCACGGACATCGTGCCGGCTGAGGCGCGAAGACCTGCGGGGTCGGCACGCCGCACGCGGCGCCGTTGATGGGGCCGCCGGCGCCCGCGACCAGCTTGCGGAACGTGGCCAGCGCCAGCAGCGGCCAGGTGTTCCGGTACATGTCGTACTTGAGGTAGTACACGCGCGGGAAGCCGGTGCCGGTGGGTTCGTCCTCGGTCCAGGAGCCGTCGGCTTTCTGCCGGCGGGTGAGATACTCGATGCCCCGGAGCAGGCTCGGGTTGTTCGGATCGCCAAAGGTACACAGGCCCATGACGGCCCACGCGGTCTGGGACGCGGTGCTGGGGCCGCGGCCCTTGAAGACCGGGTCTTCGTACGTGTCGCAGCGTTCACCCCAGCCGCCGTCCCCGTTCTGGACGCTTTCCAGCCACGCGCCTGCCTTCCGCAGCCAGGGCTGGTTCATGTCGAGCCCGAGGACGTGAAGCCCGCGCAGCACCTGCCAGGTGCCGTAGATGTAGTTCACGCCCCAGCGGCCGTACCAGGAACCGTCGGGCTCCTGGTGTTTGCGGAGGTACTCGATGGCCCGGGCCACCTGCGGGTGGTCCAGCGGATACTTTTCGTGCCCGAGCACTTCGAGAATGCGCGCGGTGATGTCGGCGCACTCCGGATCCAGCATGGCGTTGTGGTCGGCGAAGGGAACCTTTTCGAGGATGTTGTTGGTGCAGTCTTTGTCGAAGGCGGCCCAGCCGCCGTCACGGCACTGGAAGGTGAGCATCCAGTTCAAGCCGCGCCGGTAGGCGGCGTCGCGCGCGGCGGGGTCGTCGGAGGGCGTCAGCCGCAGGGCCAGCAAGACCATGGCGGTGTCGTCCACGTCCGGGTTCCACTTGTTTTCAAATTCGAAGACCCAGCCGCTGGGCTCGACGGGGGCGGGGTTTTTGTGCTGCCAGTCGCCGCGGAAGCGGATTTCCTTGCTCAGGAGCCAGGTGGTGGCCTTTTTGAGTGCGGGGTCGTCGGTGGGCACGCCGGCTTCGTGCAGGGCGATGGTGGCGATGGCGGTGTCCCAAACCGGCGACAGACAGGGTTCCATCCAGACATGCTCGGCGTTTTGGTGTTCGAGCTTTTTGAGGTGGGCCTCGGTCTGGAGCACCAGCGGGTGATGGGCGGGGTAGCCGAGAGCCTTGAGGGCGATGAGGGAATTGAGGATGGCCGGGAAGATCGCGGCCAGGCCGTCGGAGCCCTCGAAGCGCTCGATCATCCACCGCTCGGCGCGCTTGAGGGCACGGCGGCGGAAGGGATGGATGCCGGCGCGGGCCCAGAGCTCGGCGAACTTGTGGAGCTTGTCGAGCGCGATGAAGAAGTTGCGCCAGGTGAAGTACGGCCAGGGATCGCGCGGCAGGCGCAGGTCGCGCTCGTGGTAGCCTTCCGGGAACAGCTCCTTGATGTCGCAGCCCACCGGCCGGGTGGGGCGGAAGTGATTGATGATGGCCAACGGGACGAGCATGGCGCGGCTCCAGTTGCTCATGTCCCAGAAGTTCACGTGAAACCACTTGCCGATGAGCAGGACCTCGCACGGGATGGTGGGCACGTACTTCCAGGGGTACATGCCCAGCAAGGCGAGGTAGAGTTTGGAGAAGGTGTTCATGCGCGGCACACCGCCCAGGCTCAACGCCACCGCGCGCGCGCGGAGCATGCGCGGATCGGTGACCGGAACTCCGGCCAGCTTGAGGGCCAGGTAGGCTTTGATGGTGGCGTTCACCTCCGCCGGGCCGCCGTGGTAGATGTTCCAGCCGCCGCCGGGCAGTTGTTGGGAGAGAATGTAGTTGGCGGCCTTGCGCTGCCATTCCGGGTCCACGCTGCCGTCCCAGTGCCGGAAGGCGATCATGTCGGACATGATGGTGGTGTCCACGATGAGTTCGCCGATCCAGTAGCCGTCGGGGTGTTGCCGGCCCAGCAGGTGTTGCCGCGCGTGCTCCATCGCCCGCTCCACGGCCGGGACAAAAGCACGGGCGGCGCTGTGGGGCGTCTGAAGTCGCACGCCGGCGGCCTGGGTTTCGAGCTTGGTGACCAACATGGGCTGCACTGTGTAAATGTTCAGGGAATGGTGTAAAGCCGATAAGCTCCGGCCGCGCGGAGGCTTCCTCCGCCCGGCCGCGGGTGCGCTGCCGCGCCCGCTCACAGCGGGCCGGGCGGCTGCGGCGCGCCGGTGATGCGCCAGTCGGAGTCCTGCTTGACGTACAGCGTCCGCGTGGGGAAGGCAAAGCTGATGCCGGCGGCGTCGAACCGGGCCTTCAAGTTCAGGTTCATCTCCTGCATGCCGCCCAGGTACGCCTTGTAGTCGGTCGAGTTCCACCAGTGGATGACCAGGAAATTGAGCGCGCTGTCAGCGAACTGGTTGAAGCTCACCCACGCGTCGGCGGTCATCGGGTGGCCCTTGAAGACCTCGTTCAGGATGGCGGCGGCCTGCTGGACGCGCTCGGCGGGTGTGTCGTAGGTGATGCCGATGTTCATCACCGTCTTGATGTTCGGGCGTTTGGAGACGTTGGTAATGGGGGTGTTGCCCATCGTCTTGTTCGGGATCGTCACCAGGTGGCCGTCGAGGTTCCGAATCCGGGTGCTGCGCAGGCCGATTTCCTCGACCACGCCGTCGAAACTCTCCACCTTGACGCGGTCGCCCACAGCGCAGGGTTTGTCAATGAACAGCGCGATGGCGCCAAACAGATTGGCCAGGGTGTCTTGGGCCGCGAGACCAAGCGCGAGGCCGCCAATGGAAAGCCCGGCCAGCAAGCTGGTGATTTCCAAGCCGAGGTTCTGGGCGGTGACCAAGATCGCCACAAGGACGACGAAATACTTCACCACCCGGCGCAACAGCGGGAAGAGCTGCTTGTCGAACGACGCGTCCTCCGCGGTGGCGGTCTGCTGGCGCCAGTACACCAGCAGCAAGTCCACCGCCTTGACGAGCATGAACGTGAGCGACCAGGCCACGACAAGCCGCAGGCCCTTGGAGAGGTAGTCGCTGACCACCTCCGGCCAGGCGAAGACCCGCAGGCCGATGTGCAGGAAGATGACAAACGCCACCACCTTGATCGGTCCGCGCACCACGCCCAGCAACAGGTCGTCGTAGCGGGCGGTGGTTTTCGACGCCCAGGCCTTGAGCCGGCCGGTGACCAGCCAGTTCACCAGCCAGGCGCTCAAAAAGGCCAGCACCACATAGGCCAGCGAAGCCAGGTACTTCCATAGCGGCTCGCCGAACACCTCGGTCTTGAGTGCGGTGAAACGGCTCAGGAGCCGTCCGAGCACCTCGCCGCCCGCCAGTTCGGCGGCGGGGGCGTTGGTGACGCCGGCCAGCGCGTTGGTGCCCTCGGCGGCGGAAGCGCCGGCAAGCGGCAGCAGGGCGAGCGCGAACCCGATCAAGGTGACACGTTGGATCAATCGCATAAGGCAACGAAGGTTGAAAATCCGGCGGCCTGGCCGGGCTTCCCGGCCGGGTTGCGGGCGGTCCTGGCCGTCCAGTCAAACGGCCTGGACCACCCGGCGCCGCGCGGCGTGTCGGTCAGACCTTTTCCTTTTCCGCCTGGCGCCGACGTACCAGCGCGTGCGTGGCGTAGCCGTAAAAGGCCTCCGCGCACTCCATGACGGTTTCGGACAGCGTGGGGTGCGGATGCACCGAGAGCGCCAGGTCCATCGCGGTGGCGCCCATTTCGAGCGCGACCACGCCCTCGGCGATGAGTTCGCCGGCGCCGTGGCCTACGATGCCAACACCCAGGATGCGCTCGGTCTCCGGATCCACCACCAGCTTGGTCATGCCGTCGGGCCGGTCGAACGTGAGCGCCCGGCCGGAGGCCGACCACGGGAACTTGGCAATTTCCACCGGCACGCCCCTGGCGCGCGCCTCGGCCTCGGTCAGGCCGCACCAGGCCAGTTCCGGATCGGTGAAGACCACCGCCGGGATGATGAAATCCTCCGCGGTGGCGGATTCGCCGAGGATGCGCTCGACCGCGATGCGCGCCTCGCGCGAGGCCTTGTGCGCCAGGAGCACCCCGCCGGCGATGTCGCCAATGGCCAGGATGCGCGGGTCCTGGGTCTGCTGGTACTCGTCCACTTCGATGAAGCCCTTTTCGTCGCGGGTCACGCGGGTGTTCTCCAGGCCGAGGTCATCGGCGTTCGGCACGCGCCCCACCGAAACGAGCACGCGGTCGTAAAGCTCCTCGACGCGTTCGCCATTCCACTCGAGGGTCACCTTGATCTGTGCGCCCTTGGTGGCCATGTCCAACACCCTGACCCGGGTGCGGATTTCCTTGAAGCGCTGCGCCGCGCGCGCGGCGATGGGCCGGGCCAGGTCGGGATCGGCGCCGGTGAGGATGTTCTCGGCCGCCTCGACCACCACCACCTGGCTGCCGAGCGTGGCGTACACGGTGCCCAGTTCCATGCCGATGTAGCCGCCGCCCACTACGAGCAGCGTCGGGGGCACGTCCTCGATTTCGAGCGCCTCGGTGGAGGTCATGATGCGCGGGTTGCCCAGGTCGAACACCCGGGGCATGGCCGGCTTCGAGCCGGTGGCGATGATCGCGTGCTCGTACTTGATGAACTGCTGGCCGGCGGGCGTCTCAACGCGGAGCGTCTGCGAGTCCTCGAAGTAGCCGCGGCCGGTGATCACCTGCACGTGGCGGCGCTGGGCGAGCTGCGCCACGCCGCTGCCGAGCTTCTGCAGAATGGATTCCTTCCAGTTCCGCAGCTTGGCGAGGTCCACCTGGGGCGGGCCGAAGCTCAGGCCCCAATGGCCGGCCTCGCGGACCTGGTTGATGACGTGCGCCGCGTTCAGCAACGCCTTCGAGGGGATGCAGCCGCAGTTGAGGCACACCCCGCCCAGGCGCGGCTCGCGCTCGACCAGCACGACCCTGCGGTCGTGGTCGGCCGCGTAAAACGCCGCGGTGTACCCGCCCGGGCCGGCGCCAACGACAACGATCTCGGTGTGGATGGGTTCCATCGTGGCTTACAGTTTCACCAGGTGTTCTTCAAATTGCTCGATCTCCCGCACCAGGTCGGTGATGAACCGCGCGGCGCTCCCGCCGTCAATGACCCGGTGATCGTACGACAACGCCAGCGGCAGAAGCGTCCGCGCCGTGACCTGGCCGTCCCGCCAGACCGGCTTCAACGCGGCGCGGCCGACGCCCAGGATGGCCACCTCGGGGAGGTTGATGATCGGCGTGAAGTGCCCGCCGCCGATGCCGCCCTGGTTGGACAGCGTGAACGTGCCGCCCTTCATGTCCTCGGCCGTGAGTTTGCGCTCGCGCGCCTTGCGGGCCAGCTCGTCCAGCTCGCGCGCCAGCTCGAGCACCGACTTTTTGTCCGCGTTGCGGATCACCGGGACCATCAGGCCCGCCTCGGTGTCCACCGCGAGACCCAGGCTGACGTAAGACTTGAGAATCAGGTTTTCGCCGGCGGCATCGAGGCTGGCGTTGAAGGTCGGGTGCTTTTGCACGACGCTGACCAGCGCCTTGATGAGCAACGGCGTGACCGTGAGCTTGATCCCTTTCGGCTCGTAAGCCGGCTGGTATTGTTTGCGCAGTTCGTTGAGCCGGGTGACGTCCGCCTCGTCGAACTGGGTCACCCGCGGCACCGCCTCCCAGCTTTCGGACAGCCGGCGCGCGATGGTCTGGCGCAAAGGCGAGAGCGGTTTGATGGTGACCGGACCCCACTTGGCGAAATCAACCGGCTCAACCGCCGTGCGCGGTTTGCGGGCGGTGCCCGCGCTGGCCTGCGCGGCGAGGCGCTGCAGGCGCTGGATGTACGCGCGCAGGTCGGCCATGACCACCCGGCCGCCGCGTTCGCTGCCCCGGATGCGGGTGAGGTCAATGCCCAGATCCCTAGCCAGGCGGCGGATGGTGGGTGACGCGGCCGGCGTCGGGGCGGAAGGCGACGGTTCTTCATCGCCCGCAGGTTCGGCCGGCGCTTCCGGTTCGGCTTCAACGGGCGCCGGCGCCGGGGCGGCGGGCGCGGCCTTGGCGGCTGGTGCGGGGCCCGGCGCGCCTTTTCCGTCTCCGCCCAGGGCAATCAGGCGCTGCCCCACGCTGATCTTGTCGCCCGCCTTCACAAACACCTCGGTGACCGTGCCCGCGGCGGGAGCGGGGATGGCGGCGACGGCCTTTTCGTTTTCGAGCTCGAGGATCGGCTGGTCCTTCGCGATTGTGTCTCCGGGCTTTACGAAGACACTGACCACGACACCGGACTCGGCGCCTTCCCCCAGCTTCGGCAGTTTGACATCCATAGACAGACGATGCTGACAATTGCGGACCGGCTTGCTGAGCCTGGTCAGACGGGACCCACCCCAGCGGCGGGGCATAAAGTTGCGGCGGGGCCGCTGGCTGACAAGCAGATTTGCACTGGCGGGAACGGAGCGGTGCCGGCGACTGGCTGGCGACCCTCATGCGCCGACGCGGCTTGCCGCGCGTCCACCGGCCGTCAGAATGCGCGACGGCGCCTGCCGCGCCCGCTCATGCAAGCCTTGGTCGAGGAATTCCTGCAATACCTGCGTCACGAGCGCGGTCAGGCAGAGCACACCCAGCGCACGTACAAGGCGCAGTTGGATCGCTTCGTCGCCTGGGCGGCCCGCCAGGGCTTGCGGGACTGGCGGGAAGTCGGTCTGGCACATCTGACGGCCTTTTTGCAGCACGAACGGCAACGGCCGCTGGCAACCACTCCGCCGGACTCAGCCCGGCGGTTGAGCGGGGAAAGCGTCTATCTGGAGATCGCGGCCTTGCGCGCCTTCTACCGCTTCTGCGAGCGGGAGCGGCTGCTGCCGGCCAACCCCGCCGAGCACCTGACCCTGCCCCGCCGGTGGCGGCGGCTGCCGAAGTCGCTGACCGACGAGGAAATCGCGCGGCTGTTGCGGCTCCCGCCCGAGCCCACGCCCGCCGACTTGTGCGACCAGGCGGTGCTGGAACTGGCCTACGCCTCCGGGCTCCGGCTGGCGGAACTGCGCCAGCTCCGGCTGGAACAACTCCACCTCGAGGCGGGCTTCGTCACCGTCATCGGCAAGGGCAACAAGGAGCGGGTGGTTCCGCTGGGCAGGCCTGCCGTGGCGGCGCTGGAACGTTACCTGGCCGCCGGCCGGCCCGCGCTGGTGCGGCCGCGCTCGCCCGGCGTGGTGTTTCTGACGCGACGCGGCACGCCGTTTGCCCACGTCACGCTCTGGCTGCGGATCAAGCAGCGGGTGCGGCGGGCCGGCATCTCCCGCAACGTCACCCCGCACATGCTGCGCCACAGCTTTGCCACGCACCTGCTCGAACACGGCGCGGACCTGCGGGTGATCCAGGAACTGCTCGGTCATGCGAACTTGAGCACCACCGAGGTGTACACGCACGTGGCCGGCTCGCGACTGCGCGAGGTGCATCGGAAGTTTCATCCGCGGAGTTGAGGGCACTGCTACAGTCCTCAGTCCACAGTCTTCGGTTTTCAGTCCAAAGTCTTCAGTCCGCGGTCCCGCGTCCCAAGTTCCAAGTTCCAAGCTTGGAGTCGGAGACCAAAGTTGGCGGGCCGGCAACCGGTCTGCCTTGGTGGGGCGAGACTCTGTCGAGCCCTGCATTCCTGATCCACCAAGCCGGTTGGGCTCGAGAATTTTCTCGCCCCACCTGGGTTCACTGAGACACTACGCGGTACGGGACTTCGCGCTTGCCCGGCGCGATTGGCATTGCCAGTGTCCCGCGCGCCGGCCGCCGCCTGTGGGCGCCCGCAAGACTGGATGCTGCGATGAGTGACCTGCCTTGGTATGTGGCGCACACGCGTCCGCGCTGCGAAAAGAAGCTGGTGGAGTACTGCGCGCGGGAGGGTTTCGACACCACGCTGCCGTTGTACCGGAGCGTGAAGAAGTACCGCGGCAAGGAGGTGGTCTTCCTGAAGCCGTTGTTCCCGGGCTACGTGTTTCTGAAGCTGCTGGCCCAGCAGCGGCAGCGGGTTTACCAGAGCGATTACGTGGCCAACCTGCTGGACGTGCCGGACCAGGCCGAGTTCAACCAGCAGTTGCAGGACATCCTGTTCGCCCTGGATCAGGAGGTGGAGGTCCGGCTGGCGCCCACCATCGGACCGGGCATGCGGGTGCGGATCAAATCGGGTCCCCTCCAGGGCATCGAAGGCTGGGTCGAATCCCGCAAAGGCATGGTGGAAGTGCTGTTGCGCCTGGACTTCATCGGCCAGGCGGCCGCCGTGCGGATGGACGCCACCAACCTGGAGCTGATTTGAAGGCGGGCGACGCGGGTGGCGCTTCACAGACTCGATACTCAAAACGGGGGCAGGCGGTGCAAAAAGCGTCTTCGCAGCTCAGTCCCAGTCTGGTTCAATCATTGAACCGCACCTGACCGAGGAGGCCACGCAAGAAACCACGCACTGGCTTGGCCAAACCAAGTAAGTAACACGGTCGTTGCAAAATCACCATGAAGTGGTGAATATTTTACCGTGATTCGGAGAAATATCGAAGATGCCGTCCACCAAGCCTTGGCGGATACCCCGGCAGTGATGATCAATGGCGCCCGTCAGACCGGCAAAACCACGCTGGTTCAAGCCATTGCAGAGAAGACCGGCGCGCGCTACTTCACTCTTGATGACGCCACCACGCTCGGCCTGGCGGCTGGTGACCCCGCCGGGTTTATCCGCAATCTTCCCGGCCCGGTCGTGCTCGACGAAATCCAGAAGGCTCCCGAACTGTTCCCCGCCATCAAACTCGCCGTGGACCGGAAACGCCAGCCCGGCCGGTTTCTGCTGACCGGTTCGGCCAATGTGATGACGATGCCCCGCCTGTCCGAATCGCTGGTGGGACGGATGGAGGCCATCCCGCTGTTTCCGTTTTCCGCGGGCGAACTGGCGGGCAGGCGCGAAGGGTTTGTGCGGCGGCTTTTCGACGATTCCGTAGATCAAACGGAACCGCCCGCCGCGTCAGACGACCTTCCGATTCGCCTGGCCCGCGGGGGTTATCCGGAAGCTTGTCAGCGCGACGCGGAGGAGCGCCGGGCAGCCTGGTTTGCGTCTTACATTTCCACCATTCTGCAACGTGACGTGCGCGATCTGGCGCGGGTGGAAGCACTGCACGCCCTGCCGAATCTGCTCAAGCTGCTGGCAGCGCGTGCGTCGGGTCTGTTGAACCTCGCCGACGTGGGCCGCGACGCCCGCCTGCCGCACACGACCTTGAACCGCTACATGGCTTTGCTGGAAACCGTGTTTCTCGTCCAGCGCCTGCCAGCTTGGTCGCCCAACTTGGGCCAGCGATTGATCAAAGCGCCCAAGTTGCACTTGGTGGACACCGGGCTTGCCTGCCACCTGCTGGGCGCCGATGCTCAACGGCTGAGCGAAGATCGTCCGCTGTTTGGCCGCCTGCTGGAGACCTTCGTCGTGGGCGAACTTCGCAAACAACTTTCGTGGACAGATCCGCAGACCGTCCTTTGTCACTTCCGTACGATCCGCGGAGTGGAGGTGGACGTCGTGCTGGAAAGGGCCGACGGTTCGGTGGCGGCGATCGAGGTCAAGGCCAGCGCCACGGTGGGTCCGGCGGATTTCGTCGCGCTCCAAGCTTTGCGCGACCTGCTCGGCGGCCGATTTCGCTCCGGCTTGGTGCTCTACACCGGGGATCAAATGGTCCCGTTTGGCGACAGGCTGTGGTTGGCGCCGATTCCGGTCTTGTGGACGTAATAACACCCCCGCGCCGCTTACACGGTCGAGCTTGAACCCGCGAATTGGCGTCAGGTAAACGGGGTCACTCCAGCCCCAGCACCCGGCGGCCTTCAGCGGTGATCATGGACTGGTGCCAGGGCGGGTCCCAGACCACGTCCACCCGCGCCGCGCGCACACCGGGAATGGCCTGGATTTTCTCCTGGGCGTCGCGGGCGATCACCGGTCCCATGCCGCAGCCGGGCGCGGTGAGCGTCATCTTCACGCTCACCCGGGCCTCGCCTCCGGGCAGTGGTTCGAGGGTGAGATCGTAAATCAGTCCAAGGTCCACGATGTTCACCGGGATTTCCGGGTCAAAACAGGTCTTCAGCGCGGCCCAGACCTGGTCTTCGGTCACGGGTTCGGCAGGAACACCGCTGGCCGGTGCGGCGAAGGCAGCGGCTGGTTCAAGGCCCAGCGCGTCGGCGTCCTTGCCCGCGATCTGGAAGAGCCCGCCCAACGCGCTCACCGTGTACGTGCCGCCCAGGCTTTGGGTGATGTCCACGGCGGTGCCCGCCGGCAGGACCACCACGTTGCCCGCGGGAATCTGCACCGCCTCGCAATCGCGGTTGAGTTCCAAGGAAGAACCGTTGCTCATGCGGGGAAGCTAGCCCCGCCGCGCGGCCTGGCAACCACCGCGCGCGCCGGTCACTCGTAGCGCAGCGACTCGATGGGGTCGAGGTTGGCGGCCTTGAAGGCCGGGTAGGTGCCGAAGACGATGCCCACCACCGAGCAAATCACGAGGCCGAAGACCACCCAGTCCACCGGCACGATGGGCGGCACCTCGAAGTAGTACGCGGCGAAGTTCCCCCCGGCCAGGCCGAGCAGGACGCCGATCACGCCGCCGACCTCGCAGAGCACCACGGCCTCCATGATGAATTGCGTCATGATGTTCCGTTTCTTGGCGCCGATGGCGCGGCGGATGCCGATCTCGCGCGTGCGCTCGGTCACGCTCACCAGCATGATGTTCATGATGCCGATCCCGGCCGCCAGCAGCGCGATCGAGCTGATCACCGCCACCACCACGCGCACGGTGAGGGTGAAGCTCTTGAACTGCGCGATCAGCGAATCGTTCGAGAAGATCTCGAAGTCGTCCTCCTTGCCGGGCTCGACCTTGCGCACGGCGCGCAGGATGCCGCGCACCTGCTCGACCGTGTCCTCGTAAGCCTCGCGGCTGGGCGCCTGGACGAGGATCGAAAGGCTGCTCCAGATGCGGCCGTACCGGTTCAGGCCGGTGGTCAGCGGGATGACGATGAAGTTGTCCTGCTCGCCGCCGAGCGTGGCGCCCTTCGGCTCGAGCGTGCCGACCACGGTGTAGCCGATGCCGTCAATCTTCACGCGCTGGCCCAGCGGCGAGCCAAACGGGAAGAGCAGTTTCGCGATGCGCCCGCCCAGCACGCAAACGTCCTTCGAGCTGTCAATGTCCGCTTCGATCAACGCCCGGCCCTGGTCCACCACCCAGTTTCGCGCGGCGAAGCCGCCGGGCGTCGCGCCGAGGACGTTCACGTTTGGCGGCGACTTGTCGTAGCGTGAGCTGACCTCGCCGGTCCACACCCAGCGCTCGATGCCCACGGTCTGGGCCAGCGTGGCGCGCTCAATCACCGCCCGGCCGTGCGCGAGCGTGATGTTCTTGCGCCGCGCGTACTTCTCCCAGTCGCCGATGTCGCCGAACACCACCGCCGGCCACTTGCGGATCTGAAAGGTGTTCACGCCCAACTGGCTCAACTCGCTCTCGGCGTTGCGCTGGAGCAGCCGCAACGCGGTCATGACCACGACGATCGAGAAGACGCCGATGAGCACGCCCAGCAGCGTGAGGGCGGAGCGCAGCTTGTGCGCGTTGATGGCGCTCATGGCCATCCAGAAACTCTCCTTCGCCTCCGCCCAGGTGCGGGTGAGCGCGCGGTGCTTCTGGCGGCTGGGCACGGTCATGGCGTCATTCGCTGCGCAGCGCGTCCACGGGGTTGAGCCGCGCGGCGCGCCACGCCGGCAGGAAGCCCGCGATCGCGCCGGTCAACGCCGACACCAGCAGCGCCAGACCCGCCAGCGGCAGGGACATCGTGGCCGGCATGAATTTCGCGATCAGCAACGTGGCCGGCCAGGCGATGGCCAGGCCGATCACCCCGCCCATCAGGCAGATCATCGCCGCCTCGGTGAGGAACTGGAACAGGATCGTCCGCCGTTTCGCCCCGATGGCCTTGCGGATGCCGATCTCCTTCGTCCGCTCGGCCACGGAGACGAACATGATGTTCATGATGCCGATGCCGCCGACAAAAAGCGACAGGCCGGTGATGAACAGGCCGCCGGCCGCGATCATGCCGGCGACACGGTTGAAGGTCTTGAGGAACTGGTCCTGTTCGTTCATGGCGAAGTCGTCGTCCTCGCCCGGCGCGAGGCGGCGGATGCGCCGCATGGCGCCGCGGATCTCCTCGCGGACGTCGTCCAGGCGGTCCACGCCGCCGGCCTTGATCTGGATGGTGATGTCCGGGAAGCGCCAGAAATACTCCATGAACTGGCTGATCGGGATGATCACCTGGTTGTCCAGGCTGAAGGCGCCCATGAACTCGCCCTGCTTGTCGAGCACGCCGATCACCTCGAAGGGAAAGCCGTCAATGTGCACGCGTTCGCCCAGCGGCGAGCCGCGCGGGAAAAGGTTCGTCGCCGTCTGGGAGCCCAGCACACACAGCGGCCGTCCGCCCTCCGCCTCCGCCGCGGAAAGAAAGCGGCCGGTCGCCACGCTGATGCCGCCGGTCTGGAGAAAGGCGTCGGTGGTGCCGATCAGGCGCACGCTGTTGGCGCTGCGTTTGTCGCGCTTGACGGTGCAGCCGGACCCGACGATTGGCGCCATCGCCTGGGGCAGCCTCACCTGTCGCGCCAGCTCGCGGAACTGCGCCATGTCAATCTGCCGGCGGCGGTTTTGCCGCACCCATTCGGCGTGCGAGCCGATGAACCAGCCGTAGCGTTCGACGTACAGCACGTCCGTGCCGAGCATCGAGACGCTCTGCGTGAAGCTGCGCTTCAAGCCCTGGATGGCCGTGCCCATCAACGTGACCGTGACGATGCCGATCACGATGCCCAGCGTGGTGAGGCCGGCGCGCATTTTGTTCGCGCGCACGGCGTCCCACGCGATGCGCAGGCATTCGTTGAGTTCGGCGGCAAGGCGCATGGCTCGGTCAGTGCGGGCGCGGCTCGTCGGCGGCGATCTGGCCGTCCCGAAGGCGCAGGATGCGGCGGGCGTGGCGGGCGATGTCCTCCTCGTGCGTGACCACGATGATCGTGTGGCCGCGGCGGTACAGCTCGTCGAAGAGCCCCATGATTTCCTCGCCGGTCTTGGAGTCGAGGTTGCCGGTGGGCTCGTCGGCCAGGAGGATCGAGGGGTTGTTGACCAGGGCGCGGGCGATCGCCACCCGCTGGCGCTGGCCGCCGGACATTTCGTTCGGCTTGTGCGTCATGCGGTCGGCCAGGCCCACGTTGGTCATCGCCTCGACGGCCACGTGCCGGCGCTCGCCCGCCGGCAGTCCGGCGTAGATCAGCGGCAGCTCGACGTTGTGCAGCGCGTTGGCGCGCGGCAGCAGGTTGAACGTCTGGAAGACGAACCCGATCTCGCGGTTGCGCACCTCGGCGAGCTGGTTGTCGTCCATGTCGCTCACGTCCACGCCGTTCAGCTCGTAAATGCCGGAGGTGGGCGTGTCGAGGCAGCCGATGATGTTCATCAGCGTGGACTTGCCGGAGCCGGACGGTCCCATGATGGCCACGTACTCGCCGCGATTGACCACCACGGAGACCTCGCGCAAGGCGTGGATGGTCTCGCTGCCCATTTCGTAGCGACGGGTAATTTTGTCGAGGTGAATGAGGCTCATCCGGGGCGCGGTTGCGGAGCTGGAAAGCGGCGGCGGGGCGGCCGGGCGGTCACGGTGAACACCGGCCTACTTGTTCTTCATTTCGTCCGGCCCGCCCTTCTCGCCCGGCGCGGGACCAATCTTGATCTTCTTGCCGTCCTCGAGGTCGCGGCTGATGGCCTTGAAGCCGCCGGACACCACTTCCTGGCCTTCCTTCAGCCCCTCCGTGATTTCCATGTAAGTGTCGTCGCTGATGCCGCGCTTGACCGGCACCATCCGGGCCACGTCGCCGTCGCGGAGGAACACCACCTCGATCGGTTTGGGCGCATCGCCGGGCTTGCGGCTGCCACTGGTGACGTTGGTGCCGCCGCCCGCCGTTGCGGTCGCGGTCGCGTTAGTCGTGGTGGGGGCGTTAGTCGTGCAGTCGGCGTCGCTGGCGGAAGCGACGTTCGTACCAGCCGTCGAGTTGGAGTTGGTGCCGCCGACCTTGGCCACGGTGTTGGTGGGCTTCGGCAGGCGGGTGGTCACGCTGGCGATGGGCACGGTGAGCACGTTGGTCCGGTAGCGCGTCTCGATCTCGGCCGTCACTGACATGCCGGGCCGGAAGGCCTCCTTGTCCTTGATGCGGACCTTGATCTCGAACTTGGTGGCCTCCTGCGACTGCCCGCCAAAGCCGCCGGTGGTCGCGCCGAGCACCAGCCCGCGCGAGGAGTTGGCGATCTCCGTGACTTCGCCGTTGAACTTGCGGTCCTTGAACGCGTCGGTCTCCAGCTTGGCGACCTGGCCGATCTTGATGAGCGGAACGTCAATTTCGCCCACCTCGACCCGCGCCTCCATTTCGTTGAGGTCCGCGATGGTCATCATCTCCGTGCCGGCCATCATGGCGGTGCCGACGACGCGCTCGCCCTTCTGGGAATTGAGCCGGATGACCGTGCCGTCCAGCGGCGAGTAGATCACGGTCTTGCGCAGGTCCTCCTCGGCGCGGTCCAACGCGGCCCTGGACATCTCGACCTGGTGGGTGGCGCTGCGCAACTGCGCCTGCGCCACGTCGTACGCGGTCTTCGCGTCCACGAACAGCGACTCCGAGACGAGGTTGTTCTTGAACAGCGCATCCTGCCGGCGGAACTCGGCCTCGGCGCGCGCGAGGTTTGCCTCCGCGGTGGCCTTGGAGGCGAGCGACGCCCGGTAGCTCGCCGTCGCCGAGTTGCTGTTGGCGATGTAGGTGTCCGGCTTGATGCGCACCAGCAGGTCGCCCCGCTTGACGAGCTGGCCCTCCTTGACGGGCAGTTCGATGATCTCGCCGCTGACCTCCGGGCTGATTTTGACGTACAGCACCGGCTGGACGCGGCCGTTGGCAACGACAATTTCCGTGAGATTGCGCGGGGTGACCTTCTCGGTCTGGATGGTAATGATGACCTCCCGCTTGCGCAGGAAGGCGGCGGCGGACAACCCGCCCACCACGAGGAGAATCAGCGAGAAGATCAGGATCTTCCTGCCCTTGGACTTTGACTTGGCCATGTCAGTTGGAAGTTAAGACACCGCTACCGCGTAAATGTTTCACCAAAACCGCCGGGCGGGTTGCACCGTCAGAGCCCGAGCAACGTCCGGAACGCCCAGATGGCGCCCAGCACCAGGCCGTTCAGACCAGCCCAGATGAGCAGGAGCCAGGTCAGGCACAGGCCGAAGGCCAGGTTGCCCAGGCGCGCCATGCCCGAGGCGCGCACCGCGCAAACCCACAGCCCGAACACGTCGAGCATCCCCAGCGCCGTGTGGGTCAGGTTGAACGGGTCGAAATCGCGGATGAACAAGGCCGGCGTGGGCCCGACCTGGAGGTTCCCCATCGCCAGGATCATCAACGTGCGCACCACCGCGCCCAGCACCGCGACCATGTTGGCCAGGCCGGCCACCTCGAGCGCCTTCCCGTAGCTGTAGCCGCCGCGATGAATCTTGGCGCCGATGAGCCAGATGAGAAACGCCCCCCAGAACGGCGACGCCAGACTCAGCCCCAGCACTCCGGCCGCCGGACCCAGGATGTATCCGGCCGCGCTGCCGCCCCCGCTGCCCTGCTGCGCCTGTTCAAACTGCTCCTTCGTCAGCTTGCCCTTCTCCACCAGACGCTGCAGCACCTTGAGCTTGGCCTCGTCCTGCTGCTGGCGAAACGCCGCCTGACTGTAGATCAGCCACACGCCCAGCCAGCCCGCCAGAATCAACAGGAGGGTCGGCACGAGCCAGTTGGCCGCGCGGGGCGGGCCGGTCTTGACCTCCGCGAACACCTCGCCCGGCGCGGCCAGGACGTTAAACAGCCGGCCGGCCAGCGAAGTGCGGGGAGTTTGCGACGCCGCCGCCTCTGCCGGCGAAGCGGACTCCGCCTCGGTGTCATTCATGGTGTGACGGGTTCTGTCCGGCGCAGCAGCGGCGCGAGCGCCGCGTCGAGGGTTGCCTCGGTGTCTCCGAGGCCGGCCTGAAACACGTACCAGCGCTCGACATGCTCCACGCTGGCGCCCGGCGCGATCTTGCTCAACGGCCCGAGCGTCTCCAATTCCAACATGTCCCCGCTTGTGTATATCTCCGTGTTGCAGCCGAAGTCGGCGTACGTGGCCCGCGGGTCGTGGGCGAAGCGCTTCAGAAAGACCTCGTCACCGCGCGCGAACGCCGCCCAGCCCGGCGTGTTCATGAAGCCGACTTTCTGGGACTTGGTGATCGCCGGGTCGCTGCGCAGTTGCACAAACTTCGCGCCCCACGTGTAGCGCGGGTCCTGCATGTCCGTGTACCCCCAGAGCGTCATCGTGCGCGCGGGCAGCACCTTGTCCGCGTGCGACACGTAAGGCTCCTGCGGCACGATGGCCCGGCCGGGCCCCTGGCAGACGGTCAACGCCCACGGCGCGACCTCGATGTCCCACACGCTGCGGTTGAACAGCCGGTGGGTCACCGTGGCGGCCGGCTGGTCCGCGCGCAGCGTGATTTCGATCTCCTTTTGCAGGCCGGTGGAGGCCTCGACCGGCTGGGTCAGCTTGAGCCGCCGGCCGTCCCAGTCCGCCTGCACCGGGTCGTTGTCCGGGGCGTACGAGCGGGGGCGGACCTCCGGGGCGTGCCACAGCCGGTGGCCGCCGTAAATGCGCCACTCCTTGCCGCCGGTCTTGCCCAACTGATCCGGCCAATCCTTGAACAGGTTCCGGCCGCCGGGCCGGGCCAAGTGCAGGATGCGCGGACCCACGTCAGTCGTGGCGATGAGTTCGATTTGGCCGTTGCTGAGCCGCACGCAACTGGGCCAGCCGCCGTAGCTGATTTTTTCCATTTTGATCTGGGCGTGGAGGTGGGACAGCGCGGCCGCAACGACCAGGCTGCCAAGGATCGGGGGAAACCGGAGATGAAAGCCGCTCAGATGCATGGGCGGGAGCGGATCACAAATCACCCCCGGAAGCAAGCGCGCCGGGCGGGCGCGGCTCATGGCGCGGGCGACACCGGCGCGAAAACCGAAGTCCGAAGTCCGAAACTTGAAAACCGGCATCCGGCATCAGGCATCCGGCCTCCGGCATCCGCTTTCAACAAACCACGAACCACGAACCGGAGATTGCCGAGCTCGGCGGAGCCTCGCCCCACCCTGTCATGTCCAGGGCAGCAACAAGCTGAGCCGCCCTATTCTCACTTCGCCGGCCGACGCATCTCGAACCGGCCGTGATCGCCCTTGCTCTTGTAGGTTGAGAAGAAGTTGGTCGGAGTCGCGTACCCCGCGTAAGTGTACACGCCGCCCGCGAACTTGCCCAAATCCGCCTGGCTGCCAAAGCGGACCACCCCGGCGTCATTGGTGGTCAGGAGCGTCACGGTGTAGCCGAAGGACAGGATGCCCGCGTACCGGGCCCGAAACCGCGCCCGATAACTCGCTCCGGTCTCCGGCGTCAGGATCGCGCGCAACCTGCCGCGGTGGCCGTTCACGTCGCTGACCCACGTGCCTTCCCAGCGTCCGGCGATGCCCGCAGCGGGCGTCGGCTCTAGCGCGGCTTCCTTCCATTCGCGGCCAAAGTTTGAGCAACCCGTGGCCGCCGCCAGCAACACCGCCAGAACACCTGCGTGAGACAGCGCGGTCGCCACTGTCCGGCGAAGACACCCAAGCGAAGCCCAAGCGTTCATGGCTTCGCGAAGGCTTGTTCAAGCCCCGCCAAGTCAGCCGCCGTGGCCGGCGCCGGGTTCAGCGTCTGGCGCAGGAAGGTCACGGCGTCCTCGATCCGCCCCACCGAGCGCGGCAGGGTGGCGCCCGCGGCGTTGGGATGTCCGCCGCCTTGCAGCCGGCTGGCGATCTTGAGTGCCTCCCCCTGGCGGCTGCGCAGGCTGGCGATGAAGGTGTTGTTGCCCTTGCGAAACAGCGTCAGCAGCACCGGGTACGGCGTGGCCTGTTCCTGGATGAGGCGGTGGACGATCAGGTTCACGTTGCCCACCACCGTGTCCACGAAGCCCACCTCGGGCGAGAGCTCGACCACGTTCGCCCGGCTCCATTCAAAGCCGAGCGGGTCCTCGATGCGGCGGCGCACGGCCATCACCTCGAGCAAGGGATGATCGAGCAGCCTCTCCAGCGTGCCGTCCACCAGCGCGTGCAGGTTCCAAAAGCCGTAGCTCTTGACGAGGTTGGCGTAATCGCACGCCTCCACGAAATCCGGCTCGTCCATCAGAAACAGGTCGGCCACGTTGCTCAGACGCACCAGGCGGTCGAGGGCGGGACTGGCCAACCCCGCCTGGCGGCACAGTTCGTAGCACAGCAGCCCGGCGGACTTGGCGGGGTCGTGGATGAGCCGGGCCTTGCGCGGCGCGGCCTCGAGCGTGTGGTGGTCAATCACCAGCCAGCCGGGACGATCCAGGCGGGCGTCGAAGGTGAAATCCGCGATCCAGGCGCAGGACTCGGACAGCGGCCGTTGCCGCCAGTTGTGGTTGTGAAAGGCCTCGAGCGGGATGTCCGCGTCAAAAAGCGCGCGCCCCAGCCGTTGCAGCAACAGGCCGGACACGAACCCGTCGAGGTCGCTTTCATGCACGCAGATCACCTGCGGGCGGGGCAAATCCAACATGGCGGCAAGGGTAGCTCGGCGGGATGCGTCTGGCCAGCGGGGTTTGCGGGCGGGGCAGCCGCGACCGCAGCGCCTGCTGCCAGCCGGCCGTTGAGCCGTGCGTCCTGCCTTGCGGATCGCCAGGATGTCCACAGCCTGTTGGCGCCGTCGCAATTGGCGCCCGGCCGGGACGGAATCTCGCTGCCGGGCGGGGTCACGTGACGCCCTGGCTGAGGCGCGGACAATCACGTCCGCAGCCCTGTGAATGAAGTTGGGGCTCGTGGAACTGGCCCCTCCGGAAAACTGCGAGGGTTCAGATCCCAGAATCCATGCGGCGCGGTGACGAGCTTGCGCCCTTCCCCCCTTGTCAGCCGCCGCGCTTTGGGCGCAAACTCACCCCGGCATGTCTGACTTGTTTGATCTGACCGGGGACGTGGCGGTGGTCATAGGCGCGGGAGGCGTGCTGGCCGGGGCGGTGGCGGAGGGTTTCGCGGCGGCGGGCGCGAAGGTTGCTGTCGTGGACCTGCGGCCGGAAGCCGGGGAAGCCCGCGCCCAACGCATCCGTGCCAGCGGCGGCGGCGCGCAATTTTTCCAGGCCAACGCCCTCGAGCGCGAAAGCCTCCAGCGGGCCCACGATGCCGCGCTCGCCACGCTCGGGCCGCCCACCATTCTGTTCAATGCCGCGGGCGGCAATGACCCCAAGACCACCGTCACGCCAGACAATCCCTTCGAGGCCATCCCGCTGGAGAACTGGCGGCGCAACTTCGACCTGAACCTCGTCGCCGGCGTGCTGCTGCCCTGCCAGGTGTTCGGCCCCGGCATGGTGGCGCGCGGCCGGGGCAGCATCATCAACATCGCCAGCGTGTCCGCGCACGTGCCGCTGTCCCGCGTGGTGTCGTACTCCGCCGCCAAAGCCGGCGTGCTGAGCCTCTCGCGGTTCCTGGCCCGCGAATGGGCGCCGCGCGGCGTGCGCGTGAACACGATCACGCCAGGCTTCTTCCCGGCCGACCAGAACCGCGCGCTGCTCTTCAACGCCGACGGCTCCCCCACCGAGCGCACCCGCCAGATTCTGGCGCACACGCCCATGGCGCGGTTCGGCGAAGCCGCCGAACTGGTGGGCGCGGCCATCTTTCTCGCCAGTCACCGGGCCAGCAGTTTCGTCACCGGCGCGGACCTCCGCGTGGACGGCGGCTTTCTGGCCCAAACCATCTGATCGCCGTGGAAGACGTCCAACTCACCGCCCCTCCGGGGCAAACCCTGACGGCCGGCCAGGTGCGCGACCTCGTGGCCCGCGCCTGCCCTTCCGGCGATTTCGGCGGCCAGCGGGTGCTGTTGATCATTCCCGACCACACCCGCACAGCGCCCATCGGGCTGGTGTTCAAGGCGCTGTTCAGCCAGCTCGGCGGCCTGACCAGCGCGTTGGACGTGCTGGTGGCGCTGGGCACGCACCCGCCCCTGAGCGAGGAGGCCATCTGCCAGCGGCTCGAGATCACCCCCGCCGAACGTCGCAGCCGTTACGGCAGCGTGCGCTTCTTCAACCACGCCTGGAACGATCCCGCGGCGTTGCAAACGGTCGGCACTCTGGCGGCCGACGAAATCAGCGAGCTGAGCGGTGGCCTCTTCACGATGGATGTGCCGGTCGAGGTGAACAAGCTCCTGTTCGAGTACGACACGATTATCGTTGTCGGGCCGGTGTTCCCGCATGAGGTGGTCGGCTTTTCCGGCGGCAACAAGTACCTGTTCCCCGGCGTGGGCGGCCCGAAAATTCTGAACTTCTTCCACTGGCTCGGGGCGGTCATCACCACGCCGAAGATCATCGGCCACAAATGGACCCCGGTGCGCCGGGTGGTGGACCGCGCGGCTGCGCTGGTGCCGGTGCCCAAGTACTGCCTGGCGCTGGTGGTGGACCCGGCCGGCGGGCTGCTGGGGCTCTTTGCCGGCACGCCGGAGTCCGCCTGGGACGCCGCCAGCGAACTCTCCCGCCAGCACCACATCGTCTTCAAGGACCGGCCGTACCACACCATCCTGGCCTGCGCGCCGGAGATGTACGACGAGGTGTGGACCGCCGGCAAATGCATGTACAAGCTCGAGCCGGTGCTGGCCGACGGCGGCGAACTCATCATCTACGCGCCGCACATCCGCGAGTTTAGCGTCACGCACGGCCGCTGGATCGAGGAGGTCGGCTACCACTGCCGGGATTTCTTCCTCAGGCAGTGGAACCGTTTCCAGGACAAGCCGTGGGGCGTGCTGGCGCACTCGACGCATGTCCACGGGCTGGGCTCCTTCGAGAACGGCGTGGAAAAGCCGCGCGCCCGCGTGACGCTGGCGTCGCAGATCTCTGCGGCCCGCTGCCGCGCGGTGAACCTGGGTTACCGCGACCCGGCCGGCATCCGGCTGGAGGACTTTGCCGGCCGCGAGGCGGACGGCGTGTTGCTGGTGCCCAAGGCGGGCGAGACGCTTTACCGGCTCAAGGACCCGCCGGCCTGGGCGCAGGTGTGAAACGGGTCGCTGATGACCCGGCGGGGCGAGCGCCGCAGCCCCCAACTCCCCCACCTAACCGCGGAGTTGAACGTCCGCGCTCCGGGGTGAGGGCGCATCTCACGCTTTGCCGGCGGTGGAAACGGCCGGAAGTTCCGGGGGCGTGCGCCTGCGTAAGAGGGGAACGCGGCTTCCCGCCTGCGGGGGCAGGTCGCTCCTCGCCGAGGGGCGACGGGTCCGGCCCCTGAGCCAGGGGCCGGCTACCGGCCCGGCAGGCGATGCTGCCGGCACGATATTGAGCTGCGCCCCCGGCTTGACGCGGGCGCGCAAAACTGTTGCCGGGGGTGCCGCGCCGGCCTAGTTTCCCGGCGTCCAGTGCGCGAGTAGCTCAATTGGATAGAGCGTCGGCCTCCGGAGCCGAAGGTTGTGGGTTCGACCCCCGCCTCGCGTACCATATTTCACCCGTTTCGCTCCACGCCTGGTTGCCTCCGCTGCTGTGAACCTGAAAACCGAAGTTGGCCGCAGCGCAGTGCGTCCCGCCTGCCCAACTGCGGTTATCGGGTTCAGAACACGTGCGGCACGCCTTCTTCGAGAATCCGCAGGTGGGACACCAGCCCGGCGCGCCGGGCCAGCTCGCGCAGGCGGTGCGGCGGCTCCTCCATGTCCTCGAACGACAGCCGGAACGTGCCGTAATGCATCGGCACCAGCCAGCGCGCGCCCAGGTCGCGAAACACTTGGAGAGCGTCCTCGGGGCCCATGTGGACGTTGCGCAGGCCCTCCGGGTGGTAGGCGCCGATGGGCAGCAGCGCGATCTCCGGCGCGCAGCGGCGGCCGATTTCCTTGAAGCCCTCGAAGTACGCGCTGTCGCCGGCGTGGTAGATGCGGCGGCCCTGGTGTTCGAGCACGAAGCCGCCATAGCCGCGGTGGTGGTCGCCCAGCGTGCGCGCGCCCCAGTGTTTCGAGGGCGTGAGCGTCACTTGCAGGCCGCGTCGCTGGAAGGTCTCCCACCATTCCAGCTCGAGCACGCGGTCGAAGCCCAGGCCGCGCGTCAGTTCCGCCACGCCCCACGGGGCGACGGCGATGCGCGGCGAGGGCAGGCGCCGGAGCGTGGGCTTGTGGAAATGGTCGAAGTGCGCGTGCGTGAGCAGCACCACCTCGGCGGCGGGCAGGTCCTTGAGGTGCAGCCCGGCGCGGCGCAGACGCTTGAGCAGGAACAGCCAGTTCGCGAAGTTCGGGTCAATGAGCACGTTCAGGTCGCTGAACTGAATCAGAAACGACGCGTGGCCGATCCAGGTGATGGCGACCTGCCCGGGATTGAGCTTGGGCGAGAGGAACAGCCGGTGCTCGCCCCGCCGCCGGGTCCGGAGGGATTTCCACACCACCTCGCGGAAGAAGCTGCGCGGATCAAACGCCTTGCTCGGCGTGAGGTCCTTGAACGAACGCGGCAGGCGGCGGGCCGGCTCCGCGCCGGCCGCCTCACGGGCTAGGCCGTGCGGGGTCACAACAACCGGCCCTGGCGACCCATCTCCAGGCGCAAGCCCAGTTTGCGGCAACTCAGTTCGGTGGCCACGCGCCCCTGCGGGGTGCGCTTGAGATAGCCTTCCATGATGAGGTAAGGCTCGTACACCTCCTCGAGCGTGTCCGGCTCCTCGCCCACCGCCACGGCCAGCGACCCGATCCCCACCGGGCCGCCACCGAACTTGACGAGGATGGCCTCGAGGATGCGCTTGTCCATGTCGTCCAGCCCGTCGCGGTCAATCTCCAGCAGCGCCAACGCGCGGTCGGCCAGCGCGGCGTCCACGCGGCCGTTGCCGCGGACCTGGGCGTAATCGCGCACCCGGCGCAGCAGGTTGTTGGCGATGCGCGGCGTGCCGCGGCTGCGCCGGGCGATCTCGAACGCGCCCGCCTCGTCAATCTCCACGCCCAGCAGCTTGGCGGAGCGCAGCACGATGCGCTGCAGGTCGGCGGCTTCGTAGTAATCCAGCCGCTCGCGCACGGCGAAACGGGTCAGCAACGGCGCGGTCAGCAGCCCGCTGCGTGTGGTGGCGCCGATGAGCGTGAAGCGGGGCAGGTTCAGGCGCACGCTGCGGGCGTTGGGTCCCTGGTCAATGATGATGTCCAGCTTGAAGTCCTCCATCGCGGGGTAGAGGTACTCCTCGATGGTTTTCTGAAGCCGGTGGATTTCATCAATGAAGAGCACGTCCCCGGCCTCGAGGTTGGTCAGCAGCCCGGCGAGGTCGCCGGCCTTCTCGACCGTCGGCCCGCTGGTGCTCTTGAGATTGGCGCCCATCGCCTTGGCGATGATGTGCGCCAGCGTGGTCTTGCCCAGGCCGGGCGGGCCGCTGAGCAGGATGTGGTCGAGTGGCTCCCCCCGCTGTCGGGCTGCCTGCACGGCGATTTCGAGGCGTTCCTTGACCCGCGCCTGGCCGGTGAATTCGGAAAAGAGCGACGGGCGCAGCGTGACGTCCAGCGCCGCGTCCGGCTTGCTGAGCACTCCGGAAATCATCCGCTCGGCCATGACGCGAAAGGATGGTGAAACCGAGCGGGCCGAACAAGGTAAAAGCGGGCCTCACACGCTGTAGCGTGGGCGGTTGCCGGGTGGCGGCAGGCTTCCAGCCTGCCGGTGAGCCGGGCTCCCGCCCGTCGGCTCCACATCCGCAACGCCACACAGGAGGGTCACCCGGTGGGGCAGGCCATCTTTTGCCGGGAAGCGGCGCCCGTCAGCCACTGAGCCAGGGGCCGGCCACCTGTTGCCGGGCGGCGGGATGCGGCCCTCACCGGCAGCCAGGATGGCTGCTGCTACCACTGCTGCTTGGCGTCCACGTCTGTGGCGCCGAAGCAGGCTGGTGCTCGCGACGCCCACCCCTCCAATCAATTTCGGAGGGCAAAAGCAGCCCGGCCACGAACCGCGGGGCGATTCGTGGCCGGTGCGGAGCGGAGCTTGCGGGCGGAGCGTCAGGCCTTTTTGGGCAGGTCACCCTTGGCGCCGTGTACGTCGTGCGGGAGAACCAGCGTGCCGTTGGCGCCCGCGTTTTCCTCCGGGATGCGCATCCCGTAGAACGACCGGTACACGAAGATCAGTGCGATCACGAAGAACACGATGCCGATGCCGGTCTTGGTGTTCTGGTTGGTCATCGTGACGGCGATCTCGGTCGCGAGCAGCCCGAAGAGCGTGGTGAACTTGATCACCGGATTTAGCGCAACCGAGGAGGTGTCCTTGAACGGATCGCCCACCGTGTCGCCCACCACGGTGGCGGCGTGCAGCTCGGTGCCCTTCTGGCGGAGGTCCACCTCGACGATTTTCTTGGCATTGTCCCAGGCGCCGCCGGCGTTGGCCATGAAGATGGCCTGGAAGAGGCCGAAGAAGGCGATGGCGATGAGGTAGCCGATGAAGAAATACGGATTGAAGAAGGACAGCGCCAGCGCCAGGCAGAAGATTACGATGAAGATGTTCCACATGCCCTTCTGCGCATAGACGGTGCAGATGCGCACCACCTCCTTGCTGTCCTTCTCCGAGGCGGTCGTGGCGTCGAGCTTGAGGTGCTCCTTGATGTACACCACCGCCCGGTAGGCGCCGGTCACCACCGCCTGGGTCGAGGCGCCGGTGAACCAGTAAATAACCGCGCCGCCGACGAGCAGGCCCAGGATGACCTCCGGCTGCACGAGGCTCAGCGCCTCGACCACCGGCTTGAACACCCCGCCGGTGGGGTCGGCCTCAAACATGCGCTGGAGCAGGATGATGATGCCGAACACCATCGTGGTGGCGCCGACGACCGCCGTGCCGATGAGCACCGGCTTGGCGGTGGCCTTGAAGGTGTTGCCCGCGCCGTCGCCCTTCTCGAGCAGGTACTTGGCGTTCTCGAAGTCGGGCTTGAAGCCGAAGTTCCGCTCGATGTCCGCGGCGATGCCCTCCTGCCGCTCGATCCGGCTCAGTTCATAGACTGACTGGGCGTTGTCGGTCACCGGTCCGAAGCTGTCCACCGCGATGGTCACCGGGCCCATGCCCAGGAAGCCGAAGGCCACCAAGCCGAAGGCGAAGATCGGCGCGGCAAAGCCGTACTTGGCCGGCATCAGCGCCGTCAGAGCCGGATGCTGCGAGGCCAGGTAGGCGATGAACATCAGCAGCACGATCGCCATGCCCATCCAGAAGGCCGAGAAATTGCCGGCCACGAAGCCGGACAGGATGTTCAACGAGGCGCCGCCGTGGCGCGAGCAGTTGGTCACCTCCCGCACGTGCCTCGAGGTGGTGCTGACGAAAATCTTGGTGAACTCGGGGATCAACGCCCCGGCCACCGTGCCGCAGGAGATGATGACCGAGAGCACCCACCACAGCGCCGGCTGGGCCGCGCCCGCGGCATCCTTGAAGTCGCCAAGCAAGAGCTTGCTGGCGATGAACGTGATGGCGATGGACACCGCGGAGGTGATCCACACCAGGTGGGTCAGCGGCGCCTCGAAGTCGAAATCTTTCAGCGAGCCGTACTTGGCCTTGCTGATGGCCTCGTTGACGAAGTACGACAGCAGCGAGGTCACGATCATCAGCGCGCGCATGACGAACAGCCAGATGATCAGCGTGGCGCAGATGGCCGGGCTGGCCGCCAGCGCTAGAGCGAGGAACGCGATCAGCGCCACGCCGGTCACGCCGTAGGTCTCGAAACCGTCAGCCGTCGGCCCCACCGAGTCGCCCGCGTTGTCACCCGTGCAGTCCGCGATCACGCCGGGGTTCTTCGGGTCGTCCTCGGGCAGCTTGAAGACGATCTTCATCAGGTCGGAGCCGATGTCGGCGATCTTGGTGAAGATGCCGCCGCAAATACGGAGCGCCGAGGCGCCCAGCGACTCGCCGATGGCGAAGCCGATGAAGCACGGGCCGGCAAGGTCGCCCAGGAACACCAGGATGCAGATCATGAAGAACAGCTCCACCGCCACCAGCAGCAGGCCCACGCTCATGCCGGAGCGCAACGGGATGCCGAGGGTGGCCAGCGGCTGGCCTTTCAGGGCGGAAAAGGCGGCGCGGGAGTTGGCGATCGTGTTGATGCGGATGCCGAACCACGCCACGCCGTAGGAGCCGAGGATGCCGAGGATCGAGCACAGCAGGATGATCAGCACCTTGCCGAAGCCCTCATGCTGCAGGCCCATGAAGTAGTACACCATGCAGGCGGCGATCAAAACCCACAGGATGGTGAGGAACTTGCCCTGCTGGATGAGGTAGGTCTTGCAGGTTTCCCAGATCGTGTGGGAGACCTTGCTCATCGCCTCATGCACGGGCAGCGCCTTGGTCTGCTTGTACTGCACCAGCCCGAACAGCGCCCCGATGGCGCAGATCACGATGCCGATGTACATCAACGTGACGCCGCTCACCCCGGCCAGGCCGGAAAAGGTCACCTGCTTCAGGTCGGGGATCTGGATGTCGGCCTCGCTGGCCCGCGCCCCGAGCGTGGCCAGGGCCAGACCGGCCAGGGGCAGGAGCCGGCGGAGGATCAGTTGTCGTCTCAGCATAGGTTTGGTTCGATGGCTATGGTCAGTTTACACACAAAACCGGCCTCGCGGGCCGGAAAACATACGAGGCACGTATTTGAACCGCTGCATCTAGTCAAGTTCGTTTCCAATCGGGACTAATTCCCTCCGCACCGCCGCCCGCTCCGGTCTTCCGGCGCCTTCAAGGCTGACCCGGCACCGCGCCGGGTTCAACCACCGCCTTGGGGCGCAACCACCGCGCGAGCGTGCGCGGGCAGTCGAGCATCCAGGCGTCGCCCTGCACGCTCAAGAGCTTCTCCGCGCGGAACTTCGCCACCGTCCGCGAAAGCGTTTCACTCGCCGTGCCCAGTTCCGCGGCGAGCACCCGCTTGGTTGAAGGCAGCCGGATGCGGATCGGCTCCGGGCTCGCCGGGTCGGGGCACTGCTGCAAAAGCCATTGGGCGAAACGGGTTTTCACGTCCTTCAACGTCAGGTCGTCCAGCAGACTCACCAGAATCTGAAGCTGCCGGTGCAAAGACCGCAACACACCCAGCGCCAGCTCCGGCTGGCAGCGCAGCAAGCCCAAGAATTCCGCTCGGCGGATCAACAGCACCTTCGTGGGCTCGGTCGCGGACGCGCAGGCATCATGACCGCCTGCGGCCAGCAGTGATTCCTCGGCAAAGGACTCCAGCGACCGGTAAACGTGGATCACCTGCTCGCGGCCGAAGGCATTGACGCGGTGAACTTTGACCGCACCCGAGCGCACCACGTAAAGGCCGTGGACCCGCGAGCCTTCGTGGTACAGGTACTCGCCAGCCGCCAGCGACCGCTCCACAGTGATCGCCGCGATCCGGGCCAGCACTGCGGCCGGGCACCCGGCGAACAGCAGGCAGCCGCGCAGCGCGCGGCTCACGCCTTGGGGCCGGGATCGGCGGGAAGTCCTGTGCATTGAACGCCACCCAGCCTATGGCGCTCCGAGGCCGGTGCTCGGCGTTTCTTGACATTCTCACGCCGTTTTTTGCCCCGCGCCAAAGGGGCGCGTCTCACTTTGGTGCGGCAACGAGCGGACCGGAGTCGCCCAGGCGACCTTGCCTGGACTGTGCTGCGGGCGACCCGCCCGTTGGGCTGCGGTCTGCCGACCGCAGCCCGGGAAGGTCAGGGTTCGACGGAGTCTCGCCCCACCGGCGCGACCGGTGGCCGCGAAATCCGAAGTCCGAAATCCGAAATCCGAAGGCTGGTTTCTGCCATCCGGCAACAGGCATCCGGCATACGTTTGCCTCGAATCACGACCCAGGAACCAAGAACAAGGAACCAACCCATCAGGGCTCGACGGAGTCTCGCCCCACCCCATCTAGGCCGGACCGGCCCAAAAGTGAGCCGCGTCCCACCAAATCCCGCCGCAATTCGGGCATTGCGCGCGGCCGCCGCCCGGCTACTGTGCCGCCTCAGAGAGTTGACAGCCCAACCCCAAACACTCGCATGACCTCCGCAAAGGGCTTTGCCCACCCTTGGCGTTTCTTCCGCGCCGGCGGCTTCGATCAAGTCCGACTCGACACCGGCGCCGACCTGCTGGCGCTCGACCAGCTCGACCAGAAACTCTGGGTCGCCTTGGCCTGTCCCACCACCGGCCTCGCCTTCGATCCCCAGACCCTGGCGCTCATTGACTCCGACAAGGATGGCCGCATCCGCGCGCCGGAACTGATCGCCGCCCTCAAATGGGCCGGCGGCCTGCTCAAGAATCCCGACGACCTCGTCAAGCATTCCCCGTCGCTCGCGCTGGACGCCATCAACGACGCCACCATCGAGGGCCAGACCGTGCTGGCCTCGGCGCGACAGATTCTCGCGCACCTCGGCAAGGCGGACGCCCCGGCCATCAGCATGGCCGAGGTCACGGACACCGCCCTGATTCTCGCCCAGACCGCCTTCAACGGCGACGGCATCATCGTGGCCGAATCCGCCGCCGACGATGCCACGCGGGCGCTTCTGGCTGACATCATCACCTGCCTGGGCGCTGAAACCGACCGCTCCGGCAAACCGGGCGTCAGCCAGGCCCGGGTGGACCAGTTCTTCGCGGAATGCGCCGCGTGGGACACCTGGTTGAAGCTGGCCGAAACCAACGCCGCCGGCATTAAACCCCTCGGCGAAGCCACCGCCGCGGCTGTGGCCGCCCTTCAGGCCGTCAAAACCAAGGTGGATGATTACTTTGGCCGCTGTCGGCTGGCCGCGTTTGACCCGCGCGCCCTAGCCGCGCTGAACCGCGAGGAAAAGGAATACCTCGCCGTGGCCGCGAGAGACCTGTCCATCACCGCGATGGAGGTCAGCGGCTTTCCGCTGGCCACGGTGGCGGCGGGCAAGCCCTTGCCGCTGAAAACCGGCGTGAACCCCGCCTGGGCCGGCGCCATCGCCCAGCTTCACGCCACCGCCGTCCAACCGTTGCTCGGCGACAAGGCGGAACTCACGGAAACCGACTGGGCGGAGCTGTGCGCGAAGCTGGCCCCGTTTGAAACCTGGATGGCCGCCAAGCCCGCCGGCAGCGTGGAAAAGCTCGGCATCGCGCGGGTCCGGGACATCCTCGCCGGTGCCGGCAGGGACACGCTCGCCGGGCTGATCGCCCGGGACAAGGCCGAGGACGCCAAGGTCCAGGCCATTGCCACGGTCGAAAAGCTGGTCCGGTTTCACCGCGACCTGCACCTACTCTGCCTAAATTTCGTCAACTTCAAGGATTTCTACGATCGCAGTGAGGCGGCGATCTTCCAAGCCGGCACGCTGTACTTGGATCAGCGCAGTTGCGAACTGTGTCTGCGTGTCGAGGACGCCGGCAAACACGCCGCGCTGGCCGCGCTGGCGGGGACGTACCTCGCCTACTGCGACTGCACACGCAAAGGCAGCGGCGAGAAGGTACAGATCGTGGCCGCGTTCACCAACGGCGACGCGGACAACCTCATGGTCGGCCGCAACGGCGTGTTTTACGACCGCAAAGGCCGCGACTGGGACGCCACCATCACCAAGATCGTGGACAACCCGATCAGCATCCGCCAAGCGTTCTGGGCGCCGTACAAAAAGCTGGTCCGGCTGATCGAAGAACAGGTGGCCAAGCGCGCCGCCGCCGCGGAGGCCGCCTCCGACGCCAAGCTGGCCCAGGCCGCCACCGCCGCCGCGCAGGCGGACAAGACCGCCGCCAGGCCTGAACCGAAGAAGGTGGACGTCGGCACCGTGGCCGCCTTGGGCGTGGCCTTCGGCGCGTTGAGCACGGCGTTCGCCGCCATCGCCGGCTACGCCACCGGGCTGCTCAAGCTGCCGTTCTGGCAGGTCTGCCTCGCGGTGGTCGGACTGTTGCTGCTCGTCTCCGGGCCGTCCATGCTCATCGCCTGGCTGAAGTTGCGGAAACGCAACCTGGGACCACTGCTGGACGCCAACGGCTGGGCCGTGAACGCGCGCGCCCGGCTGAACGTGCCGTTCGGCGCCTCGCTCACCCAGGTGGCCGCCGTGCCGCCGGGTGCCGTGGCAGGCGCGGGAGACCCCTTCGCCGAGCGGCCGGCCGTCTGGCCCAAGCTGCTCGCCGTGATCGTGGCGGTCTGCTTCTTGTACAGCCTGCTCAACAGCTACGGCTGGGTTTACCGCCTGACCGACGGGCGGTTAGGCCGGTCTACCGAGGAAATCCAGCGCAAGGAAAAGGAAGCAAAAGAGGAGGCGGCCAAAAAGAAAGCCGCGGAAGCGGCGGCGGCCACCGCCGCGACCAACGCGCCGGCCGCCAAATAGCACTGGCTGCCACTTTCACGGATTCGCGCCAGCCCGGCTCCGGCCGGGCTTGTTGCTTCTGGTTTTGTGCCCGCGTCGGCGTCCCGTTTTTTCTGCCCGCGTCGCCGTCGTTACAGTCACCACGCGCGCAGCCGGTAAAAGCCGCTGCTGGCGACCGGCTCTTCCAAGGAAACCGTCCAGCCCGCCGCCGGCAACACCGGCGAAAGCGCCGCAAACGGATCGTCGAGCCGCCCAGTGGCTTCGACTTGGAACACCCGGCCCGGGCCCTGCCAGGTCAATTCCAAGCCGGCGGGCGTTCGCTTGAGCTGGTTCAGCTTCGGCGGCCCGGTGACCGGCTGCGCGTCCGAGATCACCAGCAGTCCTTCGAGGCCGAAGTTCGCCAGGTCTTCAAGCGGTTGAAACGCCCGCACCAAATCCAGATTCCGCATCACCACGTATCCCTGGTCGCTCAGCAGGTCGCCGTCGGTGATGGGCCCGAGCGCGCCGTCCGGGAAGCCTTCCTCGACCGAGAACCACACCTCGCCCGACGGCCACACGAAGAACGCGTCCAAGCCGTGGTCCCGGTCCGGCTCGGCGGGCTTGAACCGCGCCAGCAACGCAGTGTGCGCACGCACCACCTGGCCCCGGCTGGACAGCAAATCGCCCCGGCCGATCAGGCGCCCCTGCTTTTCGGAGAAGGCCGGCTCGCGCACCGAGAACCAGTATTCGTCGTCAGGACGCAAAGAGACCGCGTCGAGGCCGAGGTCCGGCACCGGCGGCATGAACCCGAACGCAGCGAGCAGATCGTGGTTCCGCCACAACATCTGTCCCTGGCTTGTGACCAGATCGCCGCCGCTGACTTCGCCCAGCGACGAGCTGACCGCCGCGCGGTCAATGCTGAACGCCACGTTGCCGCCGCTGCCGGGAATCACGTCGAAGCCGTCAATGCCCAACTCCGGCGCCAGGCCGGCGCCTTTGAGCAACGTCGCGCCCGCCACCACCACCCGGCCGGCATCGCTGAGCAGGTCTGAGCCGCTTACACGCTTGAATGGCTCTCCGCCAGTGCCGGAGGTGAGGCCGTGGGTGGTGGTGAACCACAGTTCCCGAAACGGGGCAACGGCCAGGGCCAGGTAAAAGCGCGAGAAGTCCGTGCCGCCGTCCTCGACCAGTTCGGCCGACAGCATCGGCCACAAACGCGCCGGGGCAAGGTTGGGATTCTGCAACGTGGCCGCGCGGGTCCCGGCCGGCGTGCGCGCGTTCAAGTGCAGTGTCCAGCGTTGTTGAATCGCGACCTCGCCGCCGATTTCGACCACGCCTTCGCCGGTGATTTCCACGCCGGGCGGCTCGAAGCCATCGCTGAGGCGAAGGTTCAAGACGTGATAGCGCTCGAAGAGCGGGTTGCCCCCGGTGTGGACCAGATCGAAGCCGCCCGCCACCGGCACGAGGATTGGCGGTCGGTCACACACGGCGCAATCATCGAGCCAGGTCGTGCCGGCCACGGACCGGTAATGCCAGCGCGCCAGTTCCGGCACCGCCTGGAGCCGCAGGATCGACCCCTGGCCGCCGGGCGCGTTCAGGATCAAATCCAAGTCCGGCCAGCCGGCGTCGGCCGGCACGGTGCCGGAATCGAACCGGACGGCGTCGGCGCCATTGCTCAGGTCCAGCCAGAGCCGCTGGGTGAACTCCGCGCGGCCGCCCCGCGAGTAAAAGCCGGAGCCGCGCCAGACCTGTGCCGCGCCGCCGGCAACCGTCGTTTCCAACCGCACCAGTTCCACCATGAACTGCTCCCAGTCCAAGGGGCTGACTTGGGGCACCAGCCGGAATGTCCCGCGCAAAGGCAGGCTCGGCCCGTCACCGACCGGGGTGAAAGAGCTGTCCCGCACCACCTGGTAAAGTTGGGCGCCGGTCGCAGGCAAGCAGGCCAAGAGGAAGGCCAGGGCCAGCGCAGCGCCGGTGAATTTCGCCCGACGGTGGAAACGATGCACCTGCCGGCTATTCATGCCGCCAACCTACGACCGCCAAGCCGCCAAGCCAAGCGACGCGAAGGAGCGCATCCAGGTTTCTTGCCGGTCCAGCCTTGACGCGGTGGGGCGAAATTCTGGCGAGCCTGGCAATTCTGGTTCGTGGTTCGTTGGACGACGGATGCCAGATACCGGCTTTCGACCTTCGACCGTCGGACTTCGGACTTCGCGGCCGGGTGTCGCCCCGCGGCACGAACCCAGACGAGGTCGCCTGCACCACTGCGGCCCGCCCTACCCCTCCAGCGTCCACGGCTTGCGCATCGGGTGGACCTTGCGCAGTTCGTTGGCGGTGTCGTCGCCGATGAACTCCTCCTTGACCGGATCCCACCGGAGCTTGCGGCCCACCTTGATGGCGATGTTCGCCAGGTGGCACACGCTGGAGACGCGATGGCCGATGTCCACCGGGAAGTACGGGTCCTTCCGGCTTTTCACGCACTGGAGGAAGTCGTGGTGCTCGCCCTCGGGGTTCGTGTACAGGCGGATTTCGTCCGGGCCGATCCGCGCGTTCTTGATCGCGTCGGCACTGGCCTGCAGGTCGCCGCGCCAGCCGGTGTTGCCCACCCAGCCGTCGGCGCCGATGAACTTGATGCTCGGGTTGCCGGGCTTGCAGGTCATCACCACTCCGTTGGCGTAGCGGAAGGTCACGTCGTAGTCCTTGACCGTGTTGTACAAGCCGCCGGTCCAGTAGTTGCCGGTGCCTTCGATCTCGACCGGCCCGCTGCGCTCGGTGTCCAGCGCCCATTGCGCGGTGTCAAACAGGTGCGTGCCCCAGTCGCAGATGATCCCGCCCGAGTAATCCTCGATCCAGCGGAAGTTGAAGTGGACGCGGTCCTTGGTGTACGGCGCAAACGGCGCGGGGCCGAGCCACAGGTCCCAGTCGAAGTCCGGCGGCACGGGCTGCGGCGTGGGATCGCCGGGCACGTTCGGCTGGCGCGGCAGGATGACCTCGATGCGCTGCAATTTGCCGATGCGGCCGTTGCGGACCAGTTCGGCCATGCGCTGGTAAACCGGGATCGAACGGTCCTCGGTGCTGGTCTGGAACACCGTGTTGTGCTTCCGCACCTCGCGGATGAGGATTTTGCCCTCGTCAATGCTCAGCGTGGGTTTCTCGCACTGCACGTCCTTGCCGGCCCGCACGGCCAGCACGCTGATTAGCGTGTGCCAGTGGTCGGGCGTCGAGATCATCACGGCGTCAATGTCCTTCCGGGCGAGCACCTCGCGGAAGTCCTTCGTCATGGCGCAGTCCGTGGATTGGTACTGCTCGTCCACGATCTCCTTGGCGCGCTTCATCCGGGCGCCGTCCACGTCGCAGACAACGAGCACCTTCGCCTCGGGCAGGGTCAGGTAGCGGCGGAGATTCCAGCCGGTGCCGTGGTCGCCGGTGCCGATGAAACCGACCGTGATCTTCCGGCTCGGGGCGTCGGCACCGAGCAGGCGGGCCGGCACAAGCTGGGGCAAGGCGAGCGTGGCGGTGGCGCTGGCGGCAGACTTGAGAAACGAGCGGCGAGAAAGGCGTGTTGTCATGGCGCGGAGTTCTAGCGCCGGACCCACGGACGCTCCAACAAAATCCATCCCGCGCCGGAGCGACGCCGCCGCCAGTTGCGCGTTCGCGGCAAACCGCCGGCAAGGAAGCCAGCGCTCCCTGCGTTTGCCGGTGGTTCCAACGTTGCGCCGACCGCACCGCAATGGTAGGCAGGGCGCATGCACACTTCGCGTCGCGATTTCCTTCGTACCCTCGCCGCTGGCTTGGCCACGGCCACCACCACCGCGCCCGGCCGGGCGGCTTCGACGCCAAGCAAACCGCTGGTGGGCTCGCAGCTTTACGGCTGGGGCCAGTACTACCAGCGCGAGGGCAAGAACCTGAACGACCACCTAGACGACGTGCTGTCGGCGCTGCGCGACACGGGATACGACTTCGCCGAGGGCTTTCTCGACGCGGGCGACCCCGAGGCGAACGTCCGGTTCGCCGGGCGGCTCCGCGCCAAGGGCTTGAAGCCCGTCGCGCTGTACACCGGCGGACGGTTGCACGACGAAAAGGCCGGCGAGGTCGTCCAGCGACTGCTGACCGCGGCGAAGGCCTGCCGCGAGGCCGGGTTCCAGGTGATCAACTGCAATCCAGACCCGATCGGCCGCGACAAGACCGAGGACGAGCTCAAACGCCAGGCCGCCGCCCTGGTGGACCTGGGGCGGGGTTTGCAGGCGCTGGGGCTAAAGCTGGGCATTCATCACCACACCCCCGAGCTGGCCAACCAGGCGCGCGAGTTCCACCACAACTTCCGACACAGCCCGAAGGAACTGGTGGGCTTCAACATTGACACCCACTGGATGTACCGTGGCGGGCTGCCGCCCATGACCGCCTTGCGCGAGTACGCGGACCGCGTGGTGTCCTGGCACCTGCGCCAGAGCCGGGACGGCGTGTGGTGGGAGGACCTCGACACGGGCGACATTGACTACACGGAGATCGCCCGGTTTGCCCGCGAGCGGCAACTGGCGCCGGTGTACGCGGTGGAACTGGCGCTGGAGAACGGCACCCGCATCACCCGCAGCGCGGTGGAGAACCATCGTCGCAGCCGCGAGTTCGTCCGGCAGGTGTTTGGCTGCTGAACGGACGTTCCGTTCCAGCGCCCGGGGGTGGCGGCGGCCATTCCTGGCCGCCGTGGAGGGCGGCATCTTGCCGCCCGGAATCCACGACGGAAACGCCTCCCGCAGGGTGCCGCCCGCGCACCACCGGGCTGGAGGCCCGGCTCTCGGCCGGCTGGAAGCCGACGCTACTGCGGCAGGCAATTCGGCCTGCACGAAATCAAGGTGCGCTCCCGCGCGGACGGACGGCGGCCCGGCCCTTGACCAACGGAGGTTCCGGGTCCACGATGATGACGTTCGCTTGGGTGGGGGCGTACTGGTTTCGACCTGGGATGAGCGCCAGAGGCGGCATGCCGAGGACGATGCGTGGGCCTCGTAAATCATCGCATCAAAACAAACTGCTAACGAAGAGTTGGCTCTCGCGGCCTAAATCGCCGCGACGTTCACCGGTGGACGCCTGCTACGCCGGCTGAACGCCACAGCAGGCATGGGTTGACGCGGAGACGGCGCGCGGCGACCCGAGAAAAGCTCATGCCGCCTGGGCGGCGGGGAAGCGCGCCGGAGGGCGTTCCCGCGGCCGAGATGAACCTCCGGCTAAGCATGTAGTCGCGGCTGGGGCTTGTGTCAGGGACAGGGGTTCGACTCCCCTCGCCTCCACCATTTTCTTTCCCGCGTCCTCGGGCGGCCAGGGAGCCACCCGCTGGCAGGGCAGCTTCCGGCTTACTCGGAAAGCGGTTCGCCGCGGACCTCGCCCGGCCGCGCCTGGCGCGCCCAGCGGATTTCCGGCACCAGCAGCAGGCTCGCCGCGAAGATCATCGCCGCGCTGATCGCGCCGATCGTTCCCAGCGGCAGGCTCCTGGCGGCGTAAAACGCGGCCACCGGCGCCACCACGCCGCGCACGCCGGTGAAGAACGTGTGCACGGACATGTAGTCCGCCACCCGCTCGGGCGGGGCCAGCTTGGTCACCCACAAACCCCATGCCACGTCGCCGCCCGCGTTGGCGATGCCGAAGACGATGGCACCCGCCAGCAGGCCAGTCATCGAGTCGCTGAGGAAAAAGGTCAGGATGCCCAGCGCGAAACCGGCGTTGAGCACCACACGCAACGAGAAGAAGTTCATCCGGTCGAACAGCCAGCCCCAGACCTGGCTCATCAGCAGGCGGGCGATGTTGGGCACCACGCCGACGACGAAGGCGATCTGCCGCGCGTCCAGTTGCAGGCCGTAACGCGGATTGCCCAGGTACTCGACCCGCAGCGGCAGCATCATCAGGTTCGCGAAGCCCATCAGCATCCAGGCGGTCAGCGTGTGCCGGAACAGCCGGTCCTCGCGCGCATGGCGCATTGCCCGGAACGGGTGCGAGCCGCCGTCGTTGTGCAACGGCCGGGACGGGTAGCGCGCCAGGCGCGACGCCGCGAAGGCAAACGCCGCGGCAAAGACCAGCAACAACACCCGCGAGTAAGCGATGTGCCCGGCCAGCAGGCGGCCGGCGATTTCGCTGAAGCCTGCGTTGACGGCGATGCGGAGCATCACGGCACGGGCGAAGAGCTTGCCGCGCCGCGCCTCCGGGTAGTTCTCCTGGTAAATCTGGGTGAGCAGCGGGATCACCGCCGCCGCCGCCGCCATGCTCACGATCGAGCCGAAGACATACAGCGGCAGCCAGGGCACGGCGGCCATCAGCACGAACGTGCCGGCGCCCACGCAGGCGCACCACGCCGCGGCCCGGGCCGCGGGCCAGCCCCAGCGGGCCACCTGCGACACCACCAGCGGCGTGAGCATCAGCCCCGCGCTGCCGCCTCCCGCCACGAGCGCCTTGGCCAGGGCGCCCGCATGGAAGTATTTCAGCGCGATGAGCAGCAGAAACGTGCTGCCGGCCGCTTCGAGCACGCCATTGGCCACGGCCCGCTGGAGTTCCAGGCGGTACGTCACGCGGGCGCGATCCGACGCGGTCACGGCCCCAGCCTAACCAGCCGGTCCGAAATCCGAAGTGCGAAATCCGCGCGGGTGGCGCAGGCCGCTTGTTGCGTCTGCTGACACAGGTGAATCGCCACGGCGCTGGCGACAGCGATGCGGCCGTGGCGTCAGGCATCTTGCCTGACGTAGAGGGCGGCATCCTGCCGCCCAGAATACGGCTGGAAACACCACCCGCTGACGACGCCAACTGTCTTCCGCCGGGCTGGAAGCCCGGCTCACGGCAGGCATGGATGCCTGCCGCTACTGCGGCTGGTTTTCAGATGCCAGATTCGCGCCCGGTTGGTTAACTCGCCGTGTGCAGCGCACCCGGCTTCAACGCAGCCTGCGGGCCACCTTCCTGGGCATGATCGTCAACACCCTGCTCGCCGGGGGCAAGACGGTCGCGGGGGTGTTCGGCCACAGCCACGCGCTGGTGGCCGACGGCGTCGAATCGCTTGCCGACCTGCTCTGCTCGCTCATCGTCTGGCGCGGGTTGGTGGTGGCCGCCACGCCGCCGGACGCCGATCACCCGTATGGCCACGGCAAGGCCGAACCCATCGCCGCCGCGGTCGTGGCCACCATGCTGTTCGTCGCCGCCGCGTGGATCGCCGTCACCTCGGTCGTCGAACTGCTCCACCCGCACCAGGCCCCCGCGCCGTTCACGCTGGTCGTGCTCATCGCGGTCGTGCTGGTGAAGGAAACCCTGTTCCGCTTCGTGCTCCGCGAAGGCGTTTCCCTGGACAACCTGGCGGTGAAGTCCGACGCCTGGCATCACCGCAGCGACGCGATCACCTCGCTGGCGGCGGGCATCGGCATCAGCATCGCCTTGATCGGCGGGCCGGATTACGCGCGGGCGGACGACGTGGCGGCGCTCGTGGCGGCGGGGATCATCGCCTGGAACGGCTGGCGGCTGCTGCGCGGCACGCTGGCCGAGCTCATGGACACCGCGCCGGACCCGCAGTTCAACGAGCGCGTCAGCGGCATCGCCGCCGGCATCCCCGGCGTGGCGCGCATCGAGCAGTGCCGCGTGCGCAAGATGGGCGGGCAGTACTTCGTGGACATGCACGTGGAGGTGGCGCCGGAGATGCCGGTGCGCGACGCCCACGCCATCGCCCACGCCGTGAAGGACCGCGTGCGCGCGGATGTCCCGGCCGTGGCCGACGTGCTGGTCCACCTCGAACCGGCGGACAACAACCCGCCCGCACCCGAGATGGTCACCGGGCGGTGAACGGCCGCTCCGGTCGCGTGTGCCAGCCGCGGGAAGCCGATACCGGTTCAAGGCCGGTGGATGGGACCGGGGCTCGTCGCACTTTTTGCAGACAGTGGAAGCGACCAGACGCCGCCCGGGGTGGCGGCGGCCATCCCTGGCTGCCGTGGAGGGCGGCATCCTGCCGCCCGGAATCTTTGACGAAAAGCACCGTCCCACAGTGCCGCCCATACACCGCCACCGGGCTGGAAGCCGGCCGCCACCCCGGCAGGCGCTACGGCCGGCACAAAATTGAGATGCGTCCACCGGACACTCAGCCAGTTCCGCCGGTCCTGGACACCGCGGAAGTTCGGGCGCCGAGAGTGCGTTCCGGCCGGCACGGTTGATCATCCCCCTCGCCATCCACGCCTTCACAGTGCTTCGCGTCCGTGAACAGGCTGGCGATCAGGTCGACGGCGGCGTCTTCGTCGTCGCCGGAGACCTCGATCTCGATCGCTGTGTCGCGCGGGGCGCACAACGCGAGGAGGGACAGAATGCTCCGGCCGTCGGCGACGCGCGGGCCGGCGCGGAAGCGCACCCGCGAGCGCAGGTCGCGAATCCGCCGCACCAACTGCGCGGCGGCTCTGGCGTGCAACCCTTCCTGCCAGGGCACAAACACCCGGGTCGTTTTCATGGCCGACAACGCACTGACCAAGGTTCGAACAATGCCGTCGGCGAAAGGTTCAAACTCGCCTTCGCCCGGGGCGTGACACCGAGCCCAACCCCGGTGAAGCAACGCTTCCCCACCACCGTCCGCCCGGGTTATGTTGGGCGCGTGAAGATCAGTGACGACCGGCACGCGAAGGTGAAGCTGTGGGCCAGACAGCCCGCGGGGGTGACGCTGCCGCCCGGCCCGCCGCTGCCGAAGTTCAAGTGCCAGCGGTTCGCCAGCCACGCGGAGATGAACCGCTGGAAGGCGGCGTTGCTGCGAAAGCCGGCCCGGAACACCCCGCGACATGGATGAACTGCCGCAACGATTAAACGCCGCCCAGGTGCGTTACCCGCTGGCTGGTGGACAGGCCATGCGGCTCCGGGAGACCGCGGGGAGTTCACCTTCCACGGACTGGTCCGGCACGCCGGCGTGAAACCATGACCGCAACCAAGGAACCCACCCCACCGCCCAACGGCCCCGTCTTCATTTCCCACGCCAGCGCCGACAAAACCTTCGTCCAACAACTCCGCGAAGCGCTCGAAGCTCAGCAGCATCCCGTCTGGGTGGACTCGCGCAACCTGCGCGGTGGCAGCGTGCTCAACCGTGAAATTGAGCAGGCCATCGAATCGGCCCGTCACGTCATCGTCGTCCTCAGCCGCGACACCGTGAACTCCCGCTGGGTGCGCCGCGAAATCGAGAAGGCACTGGACGTGGAAAAGCGCCGCCGCGCCGATGGCTACCGCGTCATCCCGCTGCTGCTGCCCAGCCTCACGCCCGCCGCGCTGGAAAACTGGTTCGACGAAGAACCGGTGGCTGTTCCCATCCAACTCGGTCCCGGCGGCCTGGCTGACGCCCTGCCCGCCATCCTCGCCGCCCTCGGCGAAACGTTGCCCACCGACCGCGAACCCGCCGCCCAGCCCGCGCCCAAGCCGCTCGAAGAACTCATCCTCACCTTCGCCGATCCGAAGTTCGACACGCACGAAGGCAAACGCCGCGTCACCGCCACGGCCACGCTCATCTATGAGCCGGCGCACGCCACCGCGCGCCGCGTCGAGAGCAAGCGCTTCACGTTCACCGCCCCGCGCGGCCCCATCGAAGCCGACGACCTGCGCTGGTATCTGGAACAGTTCTTCCTCTGGCCGGTCGGCGTGTTCCAGACGCGCGCCGACGGCATCGAGCAGAAATTGCCGCAATGGGGGCAGGACCTGTTCCAAGCCGCGCTGGGAACCGCCGTGGCCAACGCACCTTTCGCCGCCTGGCAACACGCCGCCGAGGGCGCGGAACATCGTTTCTCCGTCCAGGTGGACAGCGACCTGCCCGAAGGCGCAGCCGCCGACGCGCAAGCCACCGCTCGCGAAGCCGCCACCGAACTCCTCGCGTTGCCGTGGGAACTGCTCCACGACGGCAAGAACTGGCTCTTCCAGGGCAAGCGCCCCGTGTGCGTCCGCCGCCGGCTGCCCAATCGCCAGTCCCAGCCGGCGCGCCCCACTGCCCTGCCCATTCGCATCCTGCTCGTCAGTCCGCAGCCTGAACACGACGGCCAGGGCCACGACGTGGGCTACATTGACCACCGCATCAGCGCCCGGCCGCTCGTCGAGGCCGTGGAACAACTCGGCGAATTGGTGAAACTCACCCTCCTCGCGCCGCCGACCTACGCCGCGCTGAACCAAGCCCTGCAACAAGCCGCCGACCGCAACGAGTCGTTCGATGTCGTCCACTTCGACGGACACGGCGTCTATGACAGACGGCTCGGCCTGGGCGGGCTGTGTTTTGAAGACGCCCGGGACGCCGACAAGCTGGAGCGGCGCACGACGGAGTTCATTGACGCGGCGAAGCTGGCGGGGCTGTTCCGGCAGCACCGCATCCCGCTGGTCTTCCTCGAAGCCTGCCAGACCGCCGTGTCCGAGTTGGACCCGACCGCGTCCGTCGCCGCGCGCCTGCTCGAAGAAGGCGTCACCTCCGTCGTCGCCATGAGCCACAGCGTGCTGGTGGAGACGGCGCGGCGTTTTGTGCAGGCGTTCTACGGCGAGCTGGCCCACGGCGCGCGCGTGGGCCGCGCCATGCTCGCGGGCCAGCGCGCCCTCCACGACGACACCTATCGCGGCAAGATCATGGGCGCGGGCGACCTGCGGCTGCAGGACTGGTTTGTGCCGGTCATTTACCAGGAAGAACACGACCCGCAGCTCATCACGAAAATTCCCGGCCGGGAGGTCCAGCACCTCGAAGCGCGGAAACGCCGGCTCAGCCTCGGCGCTTTGCCGGACGAACCGCCGCATAAATTCCAGGGCCGCAGCCGGGAGTTGCTCGCGCTCGAACGCCTGTTGCATCGCCAGCCCTGGGCCGTGGTGCGCGGGACGGGCGGTCAGGGCAAAACCACGCTGGCCGCCGAACTGGCCCGCTGGCTCACGCGCACCGCCCGCTTCGAACGCGCCGTGTTTGTCAGCCTGGAGAAACACCGCGACGCCCGCGCCGTGCTCGACACCATCGGCCATCAACTCCTCGGCCAGAAGAACTACTCGGTCGCCCAGTACCGCAATCTGGACGAAGCGTTCCAGCCCATCGAACGCGCCTTGCGCGACCACCCGACGATCCTCGTCCTGGACAACTGCGAGCGCGTGCTCGAACCCGTAGCCGCCGACGTAAGGAGGCGGTCCGATGCGCGCGACACCAAGCCGGCTGAGGGGAATCCGCCTCCTTAGTCGGCGGCTACGAGGAGATCTTCAACCTCTGCCAGCGCCTTCTCGACGCGGACCCGCGCACGCGGCTGGTGTTCACCACGCGCGAGCCGTTGCCAGCGCCGTTCGACGCGCGCGGACGCGAACGCGAACTGGGCGCGCTGGACCGGGCGGACGCCATCGAATTGGTCAGCCAGGTCATGGCCCAAGAAGGACTCGTGCCGGAGAGCAGCGATCCCGGCCGCACGCCGCAAGAAATCGTGGACTTGGTGGAAGCGGTGCATTGCCACGCCCGCGCGCTGGTGTTGCTCGCCCGCGAGGTCGCCCGCCGCGGCGTCAAGGCCACGACCGACAATCTCCGCGCGCTCATGGCCGACCTGGAACACAAACATCCCGGTGACCGCGAGAATTCGCTCTACGCCAGCGTCGAACTTTCCCTGCGCCGGCTCCCGCCCGCCTCGCGCCAGCACACCAAAGTGCTGGCCGTATGCCAAGGCGGAATTCATCTGGCGATTCTCGGGATGCTCACCGGCCTGGAACCGGACGCGGCCCGCCAACTGGCCAGCGAACTGATCGAAGTCGGCCTGGGCGAAGACATGGGCGGCGGGCACCTGCGACTCGATCCCGGCCTGCCGCCGTATCTGCTGGGCGAACTCACCGCTGGCGAAGCGGACGCCCTCCGTTCGCGCTGGGCCGAAGCGATGGCCCAACTGACCGGCTACCTCTACCAAGACCAAGACAAGAACGCCCACGTCGCTGCGCACCTGACGCGGCTGGAGCTGCCCAACCTCCTCGCGATGCTGGAGCTTGTTTCTGCTGCCCTACCGCCCGCTCCGAGCGAATCTCTGTTTGGCGTGGGGAGCGCGCCCGCCTCGGGCGCTGGGTTTAGCGCTCTCGCCAAACCCTCCACGGGCGCCGCAAGCCGGTCGGCGAGGGCGCCGACCGGAGCAGCCGAAGCGGCTGCGCTCCCCGCCTGGCCGCCGGAACGCGTCGTGGACCTGGCTCAAGAGGTGGAACAGTTGGTCGCCAACCTCGGCCAACCCCAGGTGCTGGCCGTGGCGACGCGCGTGCGCGAACAGGCCGCGCAGCATCTCGGCAACTGGAGTCACGCCCGATCCACGACCGAGTCGGCCACGATTGAGCGGTTGCTGGAACGCGGCGATCTGCCCGGCGCGCACGAAGTCGCTCAACGGCTCCTCAACAAGTGCCGCGCCGCCGGCGAGACCGCCTATCCCGAAGCGGCCTACGATCTCGCAGGAGCGTATCTCCGGCTTGGGTGTGTGCTGGAGAGGGGCGGGGCCGCCGAGGACGCCCTGGCGCCGCTGGCGGAAGCGCAACGCCGGTTCCAACAACTGGCCGACGCCGGCAATGCCAGTGCCGAGGGAATGGCTGCCGCGACGATCCATTTCACCGGCAACTGCTTGATGGATCTGGGCCGCTTGGACGAGGCCGCAGCGACCTATGAAGAAGTCATCAAGCGCCACCGAGTGACCAATCGCCAAAGAGACATAGCCACTGCCAAATTCCAACTCGGCACCGTGCTGTTGAGACAGAAGCGTCATGCCGCAGCGCTCGAAATCTATGGCGAAGCGCGCGACACCTTCGCGGCGCTAGGTGAACCACGCATGGTGGCCACCGCCTGGCACCAGATCGGGATGGTGCATGAGGAAGCCGGCCAGTTTGAACCCGCCGAGCAGGCCTACCGCCAATCGCTGGCGATCAAGGTGCGTGAGAATGACCTTGCCGGGCAGGCACCGAGTCTCGGACAATTGGGAAATGTCTATGGCGCGACGGGCCGGTTGGAGGAGGCGGTGACATTCCTTCGGCAATGCGCCGAGATTTGCGTCCGGCTGAACGACCAAGCCAAGGAAGGCGTGGCTCGAAGCAACTTGGCCATCCGCTTGGTCCAGCTTCGGCGCTACGACGACGCCCGGCAGGAACTCCAGCGGGCGATTGAGTGCAACCAACCTTACGGCCACGCCGCTGAGCCGTGGAAGACTTGGGCAATCCTGGAACACCTTGAGCGCGCTACCGGCCATGCCGCCGCCGCGCAGGCCGCCCGGCAACAGGCGTTCCAGACCTATCTGGCCTATCGCCGCACCGGCGGCGTCAGCCAGAGCAATCGCGCCCAACTCTTCGAACTGGTTGCGCGCACCATCCAGCAGAACCAACCGCGCGAGGCCGGCGAAACCCTGAGCCAGTTCGCCGCCCATCCCCAAGCGCCGCCGGACTTGAAAGCCTTGATCGCCAAACTCCAATCCATCCTGGCCGGCGACCGCACCGCCGCCCTTGCCGCCGATCCCGTGGTGCATTACTTCGACGCCGCCGAGTTGCACCTGCTGCTGGAGCAGTTGTCGCCCCGCTGATTCCCGGAGCGCGGCTGTGTCGTTCCGACCAGCCGCAGCATTCCGTGGTCTTGATCCGCCGCGGCTGGTCCAAAGGACACAGCCGCGCGCCGGCAGCTTGTCTTGCCCCCTGGGCTGTTGCCGCCAGACGCAGGCTGCGTGCGCGCTGGCGGCAGGAAACCAAAGCGCGTAGTCTGCCGTGCAGATGGCCGCCACGCTTTACGACCTCCTGCCGCGCGACGAGAACCTCAGCAGCGACAATCTGCTGGGCCGCTTCCTGGAATACGTCGAAGCGCGGCGGCTGACACTCTACCCGGCGCAGGAGGAGGCGGTGCTGGAGTTGTTCGAGGGGAAGAACGTCATCCTCAACACGCCCACCGGGTCGGGCAAATCGCTCGTGGCGATGGCGCTGCATTTCGCGGCGCTGGCGCGGGGGCGGCGCTCGGTTTACACCTGCCCGATCAAGGCGCTGGTGAACGAGAAGTGGCGCGACCTGTGCCGCGAGTTCGGGCCGGACAACGTGGGCCTGTCCACCGGGGATGCCAGCGTGAATCGCGACGCGCCCATCCTTTGTTGCACCGCCGAAATCCTCGCGAACATCGCGTTGCGCGATGGTGAAAACGCCGACGTGGACGACGTGGTGATGGACGAGTTCCACTGGTACGCCGACCGCGAGCGCGGCGTGGCGTGGCAGGCACCGTTGCTCACGTTGTCGCAAGCGCGGTTCCTGCTGATGTCCGCGACGCTGGGCGAGACGGAGTTCTTCGAGCAGGAGTTGACGAGGCTGACCGGGCGCGCCACGGCGGCGGTGAAGTCCACCGAGCGACCGGTGCCGCTGGAGTTTGCCTACTCGGAGATTCCGCTGGCGCAGACGCTGGAGAATCTCGTCGCCGAGGGCAAAGCGCCGGTCTATGTGGTCCACTTCACGCAGGCGGACGCGGCGCAAAGCGCGCAGGATTTCACGAGCATCAACGTCTGCACGCGCGAAGAGAAGCACCAAATCGCAAACGAAATCGCGGGGTTCAAGTTCAACTCGCCCTACGGCCCGGAAATCCGCAAGTGGCTCAAGCACGGAATCGGGATTCATCACGCGGGGTTGCTGCCGAAGTATCGCGTGTTGATCGAGCAACTCGCGCAGAAGGGGTTGCTGAAAATCATCTGCGGCACGGACACCTTGGGCGTGGGCGTCAACGTGCCGATTCGCACGGTGCTGTTCACGCGGCTCTGCAAGTTCGACGGGCAAAAGACCAGCATCCTGAGTGCGCGGGATTTTCATCAGATCAGCGGGCGGGCGGGGCGAAAGGGTTTTGACGACAAAGGCTGGGTGGTGGCGCAGGCGCCCGAGCACGTGATCGAGAATCTCAAGCTCGAAGAAAAAGCCGTGCGCGACGGGAAGAAGATCGTGAAGCGCCGTCCGCCGGACCACAACTTTGTGAATTGGGACGTGAAGACGTTCCAGCGCTTGATCGCGTCGCCGCCCGAGCGGCTCACGTCGCGTTTCCAAGTCTCGCACGGGCTGCTGCTGAACGTGCTGAGCCGCGAGGGCGACGGCTGCCGCGCGATGCAGCAATTGATCCGCGACTGCCACGATTCGCCGCGACTGAAGAAGGAGCATCGGAAGCGGGCGTGGCAGTTGTTTCGGTCGCTGGTGGAGCGGAGGATTGTGGAGTTCATCGAGCCTCGTAGCAGCCGACGTGAGGAGGCTCAAACTCCAAATGCGGAACGCGGAGTGCGGAACGCGGAATCAAGTCAGAGCCTCCTTACGTCGGCTGCTACGAAGGGAGCGCGCAAACTGCGCGTCAACGTCAAGTTGCAGGACGATTTCTCGATGGATCAAACGCTGTCGCTGTACCTGATCGAGACGATTCCGCTGCTGGATCCGGAGTCGCCCAACTACGCGCCGGAACTGCTCACGCTGGCCGAGTCCATCCTGGAAGACCCGGACCTGATCCTGCGCAAGCAGCTCGACAAGGTGAAAGGCGAGGCCGTCGCGGCGATGAAGGCCGAAGGCATCGAATACGAGGAGCGGATGCAGAAGCTGGAGGAACTCGAACACCCCAAGCCCAACCGCGAGTTCATCTACTCGACCTTCAACGCGTTCGCGGACAAACACCCGTGGGTCGGCCAGGAGAACATCCGGCCCAAGAGCATCGCCCGCGAGATGTTCGAGAACTTCCGCTCGTTTGCCGATTACATCCGTGACTACGAACTCCAGCGCGCCGAGGGACTGCTGCTGCGGCATCTGAACAGCGTCTATAAAGTCCTCAAACAAACCGTGCCCGACGCCGTCAAGACCGACGCGGTGCGGGAGATGGAGCTTTACCTCGGCACCATGATCCGCGCCGTGGACTCGAGCCTGCTCGACGAGTGGGAGCAGATGCGCGACCCGAATTACGAGCGCCGCATCGCCGCCGAGCGGGCGAAGGATGCCGGGTTGACCATGCGTCTGCCCGGCGCGGAGGAAGCGGCGGCAGACATCACGCGCGACACGAAGGCGTTCACGGCGGCCATCCGCAACCGCATCTTCACGTTCCTGCGCGGGCTGGTGAATCGCGAGTTCGAGGCGGCGCTGGGTTTGTTGACTGAAGCGGAGAACCGGGAAAGCGGCGAGACGGCGCCAGAAGCCGGCGTCGCCGGTTCGCCCGTTCGCCCGCTCGCCGATTCAAAAGAACAGGACTGGACCGCTGAGCGCCTGGCGCAAACCCTCGACGCCTACCTGGCCGGACACGAGCGGCTGCTGCTCACGCCGGAGGCGCGCAATGTCCGCCACACGTACGTCACGCCGTCCGCGGACCAGCAGACCTGGCGCGTGCAGCAGATGCTGGTGGACCCGGCCGGCCACAACGACTGGGTGGCGGAGTTCGCGGTGGACCTGGCGGCTTCCCGCGCGGCGGGCGAGCCGGTGTTGCGGCCGGTCCGGCTGGGGCCGCTGGTTTGAGCCCGCCAGCCACCAAGGCTGCCAAACCCGCCAAGGCGCAAGGAAGAAAAGAAGCGGTCGCGCCGGGATCGCCGGGGGGAAAATTCCCCGGCGGGTTCTGCGGCAAGGGGTCGTTTTGGGCGTCCGGTCGCCACTTTGGCGGACACTCCTTTGCAATTCGGTGTGAGCTCGGCCTTGAAGCCGCCACGCCGTGTCCCGGCCCCACACCCGGCGCCAGCCCGCCCGTGAACAAGCGGTGAACAGCCGGTGGAAGCCGGCGAAGAAGTTTTCGCGACGCGGCATTGCGTCCGCACCGCCTCCTTGGTTTGCTCAGGCTGTGATTGACACTGTCCCCGACCCCGCAACCGGCCAGTCCGCGCCGGACTTGAAACGGCCGCGCCGCCAGAAGCCGGCTCGCGGCGACCACCCGCGCTTGGACCGCATCCCGCCGCACTCGGTGGAGGCGGAGCGGGGCGTGCTGGGCTGCGTGCTGCTGTCGCCGCGGGAAGGCGTGGGGGCGTGCTTCGAGCGGTTCACGCGCGGCGAGGATTTCTTTTATGACCCGCGTCACCAGGTGATCTTCGCCAACATCGTCGAGCTGTGCGACCAGCAGGCGGCGGTGGACCTGGTGACCCTGGGCGCCCGCCTGCAGGACAAGGGCGTGCTCGAGACGGTGGGCGGATACGCCTACTTGAGCGCGTTGATGGACGCCGTGCCTTCCGCGGCGAACCTGGGTTACTACCTGGCCATTGTGCGGGAAAAGTACCTTCTGCGCCGGCTGATCGGCACCTGCACACGCATCGTCGGCGAGGCGTACGAGGAAGGCTCGAACGTCGGCGCTTTTCTGGACCGGGCGGAGGCGGAGGTGCTGGCGGTGAACCACGAGCGCAACGCCGCGACTTCGAAGTCCATTAACGAGCTGGTGAACAAGGCGATGCACCGGATCGAGTATTTCTTCAACAACCGCGGCCAGTTGTCCGGGCTGGCCACAGGCTTCCCCGATCTGGATCGCAAGACCAACGGCCTCCAGCCGGGCGAGATGATCGTGATTGCCGCCCGGCCCAGCATGGGCAAGACCAGCCTGGCGATGAACATCGCCGAGCACGTGGCCACGGTGCTGCGCCAGCCGGTGGGGGTGTTCAGCCTGGAAATGACGGCCGAGGCGCTGGTCATGCGCCTGCTTTGCTCGCTGGCGCGGGTGAACCACCACACCATCCGCGAGGGCGGCCTGGAGGAGAAGGACTTCCAGCGCATCTCCGAGGCCACAGGCAAGCTGGCCAGCGCGCCGTTGTTCATAGACGACACCGCCGGGCTGACGATCCTGCAACTGCGCGCGCGGGCGCGCCGGTTGAAGGAACGCCATGACATCAAGCTGTTTGTGATTGACTACCTCCAGTTGCTCCAGTCTGCTTCCGTGCGCCGCGGGGACCCGAACCGGGCGCAGGAGATCGCCGAGATTTCGAGCGGGGTGAAGAGCCTGGCCAAGGAACTGGACGTGCCGGTGATCGTGCTCAGCCAGTTGAACCGCGACTTGGAACGCGACAAGACCCGCAAGCCGCGCCTGTCCGATCTCCGCGAATCCGGGGCCATTGAACAAGATGCCGACGTGGTGGGACTGCTGTACAAAGCCAATCCGAAGGACCCCCGGGAGCCGGCCTCGGGTGACGAGGACGAGGACGCGGCGGCCAACAACGACGCGGTGCCGGTGAATCTCCTGATTGCCAAACAGCGGAACGGTCCCACCGGGGACATCCACCTGACCTTCATGAAGCCCTACACCCGGTTCGAGAGCGCCGCGAACGTGCATCTGGACGACGTGCCGGGTGAAACCGAGACCACGGCATGAAGCTACCCGCTTGGATTCACCTGGCGTTGACTGGCGTGCTGCTGGCGGTGTGCGCGCCGACGCTGCGCGGCCAGACCGGCCAGGTGATCAAGGCCATCGAGATCGAGCACATCGGCCCGCCCGCCGCCAGCGACGCCTTGATCCGTGCCAGCATCCGCGCGCGGCCCGGCGAGACGTACAACCGCACCAGCGTGGACGACGACGTGCGGAGCCTTTACGGCACCGGCTACTTCTACAACATCCGGGTGGACGAGGTACCGGTGGACGACGGCATGAAGCTGGTTTTCCGCGTCCAGGGCAAACCAACGCTCACCCAGATCCAGTTCCGCGGAAACACCAAGTACTCGAACAAGAAGCTGCTCCGGAAGGTCACGTCCAAGATCGGCGAGCCGCTGGACGAGCGGAAGCTGTTCAACGACACCCAGGAAATCCTCAAACTCTACCAGAAGGCCGGCTACCAGCGCACCCAGGTCAAGTACGTGCCGGTCATTGACGCGAACCTCGGCCGGGGCACGGTGACGTTCGAGATCACCGAGGCGCCGAAGGTGAAGATTGACGACGTGCAGTTCATCGGCGCCCAGGCCTTCAGCCAGCGCAAGCTGCGCGGCGTCATCAAGACCCGCCGCCACTGGATGTTTTCCTGGCTGACCGGGAGCGGCAAGCTTAAGGACGACGTCTTCGCCGAGGACCGCCAGCGCCTCACCGAGTTTTACCGGGACGCCGGCTACATTGACTTCGAGATCCGGGACATCCAGTTCGAGCAGGTGGACCCGAAATGGATGGTGGTCAAATTCTTCGTCAACGAGGGTACCCAGTACCGCGTCGGCTCGGTGGACTTCACCGGCAACAAGCTCTTTCCGTCGGACGAGATCAGCACGCGCATGTACACGCGCGAGCGGCAGAAGGTTGCGCGCGGCTTGAGCATGGGGCCGGGCGCCGTTTTTACGCCCAAGGGCCTGGCCCGCGACCGGGAGGGCGTGCAGGACTTCTACGGCGCGCGCGGCTACATTGACGCCACCGTCTCGCCCCAACTGATGCCGAACACCGCCCAAGGCACGATGGACGTCAACTACCGCGTCAACGAGGGGCAGAAGTCCTACATCGAGAAGATCGAAATCCGCGGCAACACCAAGACGCGGGACAAGGTCATCCGGCGCGAACTGGCGGTGAACCCCGGCGAGGTCTTCGACATGGTGCGCGTGAAGTTGAGCACCAACCGGCTTTACGGCCTCAACTATTTCAGTAAGGTGGACGCCTCGCCCGAGCCCACCGACGTGCCCGACCGGAAGAATCTGGTCATCGGCGTGGAGGAAAAGAGCACCGGCGACGTGCGCGTAGGCGCCGGCTTCAGTTCGCTGGATGAATTGACCGGCTTCCTCGAGCTGAGCCAGGGCAACTACGACCTGTTCAAGCCGCCGTATTTCCTCGGCACCGGCGGCGGCCAGAAGATCCGGCTGCGGCTGGCCGTCGGCACCCAGCGGCGCGATTTCCAACTGACCTTCATCGAGCCGTGGTTCCTGGGCCGCAAGCTGGCCCTGGCCACGGACTTCTTCTACCGCGAGCTGCTGTACTACAGCGACATCTACGACGTAATCCAGGGCGGCGCCCGCGTCACGCTCACGCGCACGCTTTGGAACGATTTCTGGCGCGGCACGCTCGGCTACGCGCTCGAGAACATCGGCATCGTGGACATGCCCCCGGTCGTGACCGTACCCGGGCCGGACGGCGAGCCGATCGAGATTGACCCCGTGCCGCCGGAAATCCGCGCCGAGGAAGGCTACTCGCTGGCGTCCAAACTCATCAGCGCGATCACCTACGACAACCGGAACAGCGTGCTGCTGCCCAACCGCGGCCAGCAAACCACCCTGCGCGCGGAGATCGCCGGCGGCCCGCTGGGTGGCGACACCGACTTCTACAAGCTGGAACTCGAGACCAGCCACTACTTCCGCGGCCTGTTCCCGGGGCACGTCCTCGAAGTCATGGGACGCATCGGCGTGGTGGACAATCACGGCTTCGATACCCACGTCCGGCTGTTCGACCGGTTCTTTCTGGGCGGCTTGTACACGCTGCGCGGCTACGAGTTCCGCAGCGTCGGCCCGTACGATTCGACCGGCGAGGAGCCGATCGGCGGGCGCACGTTCTGGTTCGGGTCGGTCGAGTACAGCATCCCCATCATTGAACGCCTGCGCCTGGCGGCGTTCTATGACATCGGCAACGTGTACCCCGGGTCCTACAGCTTCGAGACCGCCGGCCCGGATTACGGCGCCTACACGGACAACTGGGGCGTGGGCGTCCGGCTGAACATCCCCGGCATGGGCCCGCTCCGGCTGGACTACGCCATCCCCATCACGCACGATCCGTTCGTGGACGGGGAAGGGCGCTTCCAGTTCAGCGTGGGCTACACCCGCGATTACTAGCCGCTTTCCAACCGCGACCGCACACACGACAAACCTATGAACACATACACCCGCAGCCTCCTGGCCGGCTTGGTCCTGGCACTCGCCGCGCTCTCCGCCCAGGCCCAGTCCCGGATCGCCGTCATCAACATGAAGACGGTGTTCGACGGCTACTGGAAGACCAAGCAGTCCGATGTCACCGTCAAGGAGCGCCAGGCCGAGTACGAGAAGGAGCGCAAGAAGATGCTCGACAGCTTCGAGAAGCTGAACACCGAGTACCGCGACCTGGACCGCAGCGCGCGCGACCTCGCCGTCTCCGAGGAGGAGCAGAAGAAGCGCAAGGACGCCGCCAACAGCAAGCTCCTGGAAATCCGCGAAATCGAGCGCAGCGTGCGCGACTTCGACACCAACTTCCGCACCCAGTTGGCGGACCAGATCCAGCGCCTGCGCGAAAACATCTTCCGGGACATCCGGGAGCTGGTGGACGCCAGGGCCCGGGCGGGCGGGTTCAACCTGGTGCTCAACACCGCCGCCGAGTCCAACCAGGTGCCGTTCGTCATGTACAACGCCGGCCTGCCGGACCTCACCCAGGAGGTCCTCACCGACCTCAACGCCAAGGCCCCGCCCGGCGCGTTGGAAGAGAAGAAGCCTTGAGCGCGCAAGCGCGCCGTCCGTTCCCGGCTTCCAAGTTCAAGCCCCGCCCCACGCGGGGCTCTTGCTTGTGGTCGCAAGGCGGGCGGTCACTCATAGTCACTGGTCGCCGTGGTGCGGCCCCGGCGCCAGCCTTCCCAGAACATCCCGTCCGCGAAATCCCACAGCAGGTAGAAGTGCAGCCGGAAGTCGTAGGTGCGATCGTTCAAGGGCAGCTCCACCCCGGCCGCGGCCCGCACGTGGCCCCGGCGGCTGAGGCCGAAGTTTAACTGCGGTAGCACGGTCCATTGCAGCGCATCCCGCTCGCCCGGCTCGAACGGCGCCGTGGCCGTCAGTTCCACCCCGGGAAAAATGCCGCGCGGCCAGGGCGTCGGAATCCAATGCACCATAGCCGCCAGTTCCACGTCGCCTTCGGAAGCGTCCTCGGGCGGCAGATGGCTCTTCAAGCTGGCTTGGAGCGTGAACGCCTCGCCCAAGCCCTTGGCCGCCGCCAAGTACGGAATGAATTCCATGCTGGCGTCGCCCCGCAGCGCGAAGGCGAGGTCGGTTCCGCCGGAAAGCAGGAACGTGTGCTCCAGGTTGTCGTACAAGGCGTATTTGACGCCGGCCTCGAATTCGTCCCAGTCCCCGTGCGAGCCTTCAAATTCGTGCGAGAGCTTCAACTCGGTCTGCCAGCGCGCAAACCAGCGCTTCTCGAATTCGAGGGCGGTGTGCGCCACGTCGTCGCCGTCGCGGTCGTGGCGGGCGAAACGGGATTGGAGCACCACCTCATCCTCCAGCCATGCCTTCTTGGTCCGGAGCGGCCGGAAGTAGTTAAGGTCGCCCGGCGGGTAGTTGTGCGGCCCGGGCAGGGTCTTCAGGTAGGCAACCAGTTCCTCGATCTCCGCGACCGTGAACGCTTCCCGGTACGCCGGCATTGAGGCGGAGAAGCCCATCGGCGCGCCGCCGTGCTTGATAACCATGAACCAGTCGCCGCCGGGCTCGCGACTGTTGAAGAGCGGGTCGCTCAGGTCGGCCGGTTTGGGGTCCAGCAGCTTCACGCCCGGCAAGGCGGGATCGTAGCGGCCGGTCGGTCCGTGGCAGGCCGCGCAGGCCGCCTCGTAGTGACGCTGGCCGCGCAGCAGATCCACGCCGGTTGCGCCGGCTTCGAAGCCCGGCAGCAAGCCAAGTGCGAGTCCCCAGACCAGTTGCCCGCTCCGCGCCCGCCTTCTCTCGAAGACCCCGGTCTTGTCCTGGTCATCCCGAAAACGGCGCCCCGGCCGGGCAAAGGCGATTCTCATGGCCGCAGGCTATAACACGCCCGCCTGCCTCGGGCAAGCCGCGCGGCCGCCCCGCCAAAACCGCGTCACGCCGCCGCCTGGGCTTCGGCCTTGCCCGGCGCCGGCGCCCGCATCAGCAGCACCTTGTCCACGCGGTGGCCGTCCATGTCTATGACCTCCACGTCGTACCCGTGCCACCGAAACATTTCGCCTTCGGCGGGGACGTGCCCGAGTTGCTGGAACACGAAGCCGGCGAAAGTCCGATAGTCCCGTTCGGTGGCGGGTGGCAGCGCAAATTCGGGCACGATCCGCGCGAAGTCGTCCAGTTCGATGGCGGCATCCACCAGCCAGGAACCGTCGTCCCGCCGTTGCGCGGCCGGCTTGAGGCGCTCGTCCGGGGACGGCAGCTCGCCGATGATCGCCTCCATGATGTCGTGGAGCGAGATCAGGCCCACGATGCCGCCGAATTCGTCGGTGACCAGCGCCAGGTGCTTGCCGGTTCGCTTGAACGTGTCCAGCAGGGCCGCCGCGGACACCGAGCCCGGCGCCACCAGCGCCGGCGTCATGAGGTCCCGGACCTTGGGCGGGATGCCGGCGGCGAGGTTGGCGTAAATGGCCTTCACCGTCACCACGCCCACCACGTTGTCGCGGTGGCCCTCGTAAACCGGGAAGGTGGTGTGGCCGCTAACCACGATCTTGTGCCAGATGGCGTCGTGCGGGTCGTCCACGTTCACCCAGATGATCTTGGCGCGGGGGGTCATCAACTGCCGCACCGGCAGGTGGTCCAGCGCCAGCACGCCTTCCACCATGGCCGGTTCGCTGGGGTGAAACACCCCGGCGCGCATCCCTTCCCGCACCAGCAGGCGCACTTCATCCTCGGTGACGGGCGCGGAGGTCGGCGGCTTCACCCGCAGCAGCCGCACCACGCCTTCGGTGCAGGCGCTCAACAGCGCCACCAGCGGGCGCGCCAGACGCGCCAGGGCTTGCATCGACCCGGCCAGCGCGGCGGCCACGCCTTCCGGGTTGGCCAGTCCCAGCCGTTTGGGCACCAGCTCACCCACGACCAGGGTCGCGAAGGTGATGCCGGCCACCACCAGGCCGAGGCTTGCGGGTTCCGCGATGGGCTGCAACCACGACACCTGCCGGAACACCCACGCCAGGCGCTCCGCCACCGTGGCGCCGCCAAACGCCGCCGCCATCACCCCTACCAGTGTGATGCCCACCTGGATGGTCGCGAGAAACCGGTTCGGGTTTTCCGCCAGATCCAGCGCCGCCCGCGCCCGCGCATCTCCGGTGTCCGCACGCTGACGGAGTCGGGCCTTGCGCGCGGACACCACGGCGATCTCGGTCATGGAAAAGACCCCGTTGGCCAGCAACAACACCAGGATGATGGCCAGTTCGAGGAGTATCGTGTTCATGGCAGTGAAGGTTAAAGCCGCTATGACCTGCCCCAACCGGGGGGAAGATACGCCGCCGCCGCGGCTTCGTCACGCCTGCCGCGCCGTACGAGTCCCCGCACGCCGCGCTTGCTACCCGCCCCGCGCGTGGCACACTGGCCCGCTTGCGACCAGGCCGGACCCACCGGCGCCAGCCGGGCCGCGCGAACAGCAGACGCATTTGATGCAACACATCCGCAACATCGCGATCATCGCCCACGTGGATCATGGCAAGACCACGCTGGTGGACTGCCTGCTCAAGCAGTCCGGCACCTTCCGCGCCAACGAAGCCAAGGCCAGCGAAGAGCGCATCATGGACTCGATGGACCTCGAGCGCGAAAAGGGCATCACCATCCGCGCCAAGAACGCCGCGTTCAAATACAAGAACTACCACGTGAACATCGTGGACACCCCCGGCCACGCGGACTTCGGCGGCGAGGTCGAGCGCATCATGAACATGATTGACGGCGTGCTGCTGGTGGTGGACGCCGCCGAGGGCCCGCAGGCGCAGACGCGGTTCGTGCTCCGCAAGGCCCTCGAGGCCGGCGCCAAGCCCATCGTCGTCATCAACAAGATTGACCGGGAGAACGCCGATCCGAAGAAGGTGCTCGACCAGGTGTTCGAGCTGTTCATGTCCCTCAACGCCACGGACGAGCAGCTCGATTTCCCGTTCGTTTATTGCTCGGCCAAGGCCGGCTTCGCCAAGCTCGAGCTGGAGCACGTCAGCGGCACGATGGAGCCGCTCTTCGAGACCATCGTGAAGCACATTCCCCCGCCCCGGGCCAGGGCGGGGGAAGGCTTCCAGGTGCTCGTCGCCAACCTCGATTACAGCGACTACCTCGGCCGCATCGCCTTCGGCAAGATCGTCTCCGGCAAGGTCAAGCTGGGCGACGCCGCCTGCTGCCTGCACGGCGACGGCCGCGTCACCCCTGGCAAGATCACGATGATCTACCATTTCGAGGGCCTCAAACGCATCGAGATCGAGGAGGCCCACGCCGGCGACATCATCGGCATCACCGGCTTCGAGGATGTCTTCATCGGCGAAACCATCGCCGACAAGCCCGAGCGCGGTGCGCTGCCGTACATCCCCATTGACCCTCCCACGATCCAGATGGAGTTCGCGGTGAACGACGGCCCGCTGGCCGGCCAGGACGGCAAACTGGTCACCGCGCGGCACATCTGGGAACGCCTCCAGAAGGAAGTCCGCACCAACGTCGCCTTGCGGATCGCGCAAACCGCCGACCCGAAGGTTTTCGAGGTGTCTGGCCGCGGCGAGATGCAGATCGCCATCCTCGTCGAGCAGATGCGGCGCGAGGGTTACGAGGTGTTGGTCAGCCGGCCCGAGGTGCTCTACAAGCTGGATGCCGCCGGCAACCTGCTCGAGCCCATCGAGCGGCTCTTCTTGGAAATCCCGCAGGAGTTCATGGGCGCGATCCTGGAGAACCTGGCCTTCCGCAAGGCCGAGATCACACACATGCACCACCACGGCGACCAGGTCACCATCGAGGCGTTGATCCCGATGCGCGGACTCATCGGCTTCGAGACCGACTTGGTGAATACCACCCGCGGCCTGGGCGTGATGAGCCACCTCTTCCACGAGTACGGGCCGGACCGCGGCGAGATTCCCGCGCGCAAGAATGGCTCGCTGGTCAGCATCGAGGACGGCGTGGCCACCGCCTACGCGCTGAACATGAACCAGGAGCGCGGCCGCCTGTTCGTCGAGCCGGGCGAGAAGGTCTATCGCGGCATGATCGTGGGCGAGAACGCCCGCGACAACGACATCCCGGTGAACCCCTGCAAGGCGAAACACCTCACCAACATGCGCTCCCAGGGCGAGGGCAAGGGCATCCAGCTCAACCCGCCGCTCCGGCTCAGCCTCGAACGCGCGCTCGAATACATCGGCCCCGACGAATACGTGGAGGCCACGCCGCTCCACCTCCGCCTGCGCAAGCGCATCCTGGACGAAAACCAACGCAAACGCGCCGAGCGCAGCCGGGTCATCAAGCTGCTCAAGACGTGAGCCAGCCGGTCGTTCGCCACTGACGCCGGCGACTCAGGTGATCCGCCGCTGAACGTTCCCGGATTGCCGGCCAAGCCGAACCCCGGATAATTGCCCGCCATGAAATACACTTACGAGCAACTGGCCAAAATGCTGGACCACTCGCTGCTCCATCCCACCCTCACCGATGCGGAGTTGGACGAAGGCTGCCGGCTTGCCGCGCGCTACGGCGTCGCCTCCGTGTGCATCAAGCCCTATGCTGTGCGGCGCGCCGCCGAGTTGCTGCGCGGCACGGGCGTGCTTGTCGGGTGCGTCATCGGCTTTCCCCACGGCAACTCCGCCACCGAAGTCAAACGCTACGAGACGGAGGTCGCCTGCCGCGACGGCGCGGCCGAAATTGACATGGTCATAAATCTCGGCAAGGCGCTGTCCGGCGACTGGGATTACGTCGAGCGCGACGTGCGGGCGGTCTGCGACGAAGCCCATCGCCACGGCGCGAAGGTGAAGGTCATTTTCGAGAACGACTATCTCACGCAAGGCGGCGCCGGCCTGAGCGGCGACGACCTCAAGCGCAAGCTCTGCCAGGTCTGCGAAAAGGCCGGGGCCGACTGGGTGAAAACCTCCACCGGCTACGGCTTCGTGAAACAGCCGGACGGCAGCTACAACTACCGCGGCGCCACCGAGCACGACCTTGCGCTCATGCGGGCGGCTTGCTCCCCCAAGGTCCAGGTCAAGGCCGCCGGCGGTGTGCGCGACCTCGATGCCCTCATCCGCGTGCGCGATCTGGGCGCCACGCGCTGCGGCGCCAGCGTGACCGCCGCGCTGCTGGACGAATACCGGCGCCGCGAAGCGGCTGAAAAGGCCGGCGCCCCGCCGCCGCTCCAGGAAGCCAAAATCGGCGCCGGCGGTTACTGAATTGGTCCTTGGTCCTTGGTTCTTGGTTCGTTGTTCTGGCCTTCGACTTTCGACTTTCGACCTTCGACCCAGTAGTGGGGCGAGGCCCGTCGAGCCCTGCTATTCTGGTTCTTGGTTCTTGGTTGAAGGACTGTGGACTGGCCGGTCCGCGATACCTAGATTGACGGGCCATGAAGATCTTCGTCACCGGCGGTACGGGATTTGTCGGCCAGGCGGTGCTGGCGGCGCTGGGCGAAGCCGGGCATCTCGCGCGGGTGCTGGTGCGCGACCCGGCTTCGCCGCGGGCCTGCGAGCTGGCCTTGCGGCTTGGCACCGAAACGGTCGCCGGCGACGTCCTCGACCCCGCTTCGCTGCAGCGCGCGCTGCCCGGCTGCGACGCGGTCATTCACCTGGTGGGCATCATCAGCGAAGTCGGCCGCAACACCTTCGAGAACGCCCACACCGTCGCGA